>CAVZAO010000018.1:0-315720 GCA_963773225.1 uncultured Pseudomonadota bacterium | reverse complement strand
GAGGGTCGCAGGTTCGAATCCTGCCGGGGTCGCCAGCCGTCGATTGTCCGGTGCGGCCGGACGCTCAATGCGTCCACGCGTCGCGACGCTTGAAGGCGAAATTGTCGGAATAGGAAATGGTGCGGCGCGCGGCCGGCTTGGCCTCGAACACCTGGTACGGGATACCCTCGCGCTCGCAATAAGCCACCGCCTCTTCCTTGCTGGCAAAGCGCAGGCGGAGCTGCTGGCGCATGTCGCCGGAGGAGGTCCACCCCATCAGCGGCTCAACCTGGCGCGGCTGCTCGGGCGCGTAGTCGAGTACCCAGGCCTTCGTGTTGGCGAGGCCGGACTGCATGGCGGTCTTGGAGGGCTTGTAGATACGAGCGGTCATGGGTGGCGGAACCTCGCGCGGTGGATAAGGCCGGTATACGGCGGCAGGATCGGCCTGGCAATGCGCCGCGGCCAGCTGCGGCGCGCGCCCCCCGGGAGAGCCTGAAGGGCCGGACCCTGACGGCCAAAAGGATGCGCCAAAAACAAGACCCCCGGCGGTTTCCCGCCGGGGGCCCTGAACGTCAAGCCTGATCAGCTCAGCCGATCAGAAGTTCCTCTGGACGCGGAAGATGCCCGACACCCAGTCGTTGTTGCCAATGTTGGCGCCCGAGAACGCCGTCTGCTGGCTGTTGTACATAACCTCGAGGCTGAAATCGAGGTTCTCAACCGGCGTCCACACGGTGCGCGAGCCAACCTGGAAGTAGTTCCAGTCGGCCGACGAACCAGCCGTGGCGCCGGAAGGCAGCAACACTGCGCTGGCGGCATCGCTGTAGCTCATCTCGCCGTAAGCGCCATACAGCGACGTCTTCCACATCGGATCCCAGTGGTGTTCATAACCACCGGTGATGCTCCAGCCCGAAGTCAGATCGGCCTGGCCAACAGCGGTGATAACCGAATCAACAGCCGGAGAATACGACGTGATGCCGCCTTCGACGGTGGTGTTGGTCTGGGTCGCGCCGCTGGCAACATAGTCCATCGCGCCCTTGGCGTAGGTGAACTGGCCAATCACGTTATCGCCGTGACCCAGCATCGGCAGGTTGAACTTCAAGCCGCCGCCGACAGCGAAGCCGGTCTTGTCGCTCGGATCCGTCGCGTTGCTGTAGTTGACCTGGTGCACCGCAGCCATGATCTGCGCGCTGCCCCAAGCCTGATCGATGCGCAGGTTGCCGACGATGTCAGGCATCGTCTCGCCGGTGGCACCCTCGAAGGCAGCGGCGCCGGTTGCCGTTCCCAAACGACGGCCCGCGTTGTTTTCGACCGAAAGAGTGGCCGACAGACCGTTGCCGAACTGCGCGGTATAGGCAAACACTTCGATGCCGTTGCCGCCCTGGGCCGAACCCCAGAAGTTCGACTGGTTCGAATAGCTATCCTCGTCGAAGTCGAAGAACGAACTCGTCTTACCAGCGGTGAAGCCGGCCCACTGGATGAAAGCCGTCGGCGCATAGAGACGGATGTAGCCCGAGGCGCCGCCGTTGTTGAGAGTTCCAGTATTGCCGCCCGTATTGGACCCGCTGTAGTCGTCGGTCGCCGAGATATAGGCGAACGAACGCAGGGTGCCGTAGGCCGTCTGCGAGCGGGCATCGAGCGTAATCGCAGCGCGGGTACGCCAGTGCTGAGCGTCGTAGCTACGATCGTCGTGGTTGGCGAACATCGGGCTGAACGAACCGCCCGCATTGACGTTCACTTCCGCGCGGACCATGCCGCCGATCTTCAAGCAGGTATCGGTACCCGGGATGTAGTAGAACCCGGCACCATAAAGGCTGCAAATCTTCACGTACTGGAGGAGTTTGTCTTCAGTGCGCGGGACAACGCCAATAGCGGCGCATGGCGCGCGTCGGACCCGCGCCGGACGTCCGGCGACACCCTGCCCTCGCCCACTCGGGCCCGCCTGGGTCGGGCAAAAGGTCAACCCCTTGCGGTCGCATCCGGATCACAGGAAGTCGCGCCGCCCCACCGGGGTGGCGATCTCGGTATAGCCTGGGACACCCTTTAAAGACAGCAACGCGACGTACACAACGCGCATGCAAAGCGCGCCGAAAGCGGCACCCAGCATCGACGGCAAGGGATTGATTTTCGGTAAAGGCGCGGCTCACGGCGCGCGCGATGGACGCGGCTCACGCGCCGCATCAGCGCTCGGCAATCAACGACAGGAGATGATCAGCTCGACGGCAGCACGGCCGGCGCCGGCTCCTCGCGCTCGGCGGCAACCGCCACGCCGAAGGTCGGCATCGGCACGACTTCTTGGATCAGGTCGGCGGCGTCGCTCAGCGTCTCGCGGGTCAGATGGGCGTAGCGCTGGGTGGTGCGGGGCGTGCAGATGGCCGAGCAGGCCCTGCACCACGTAGAGCGAGACGCCGCGATTGACCAGGAAGCTGGCGAAGGAGTGGCGCAGGTCGTGCAGCCGCACGTCGGCCAAACCGGCGCAGTCGCGGATGCGGTCCCACGGAAAGAACAGCGAGGCCGGCGGGCGGCCGGTGACCGACGACGGAAAGATGTAGGGGTTGCCCTCAAGGCGCGGCATGGCGGCGAGCAGCGCCAGGGCCTACTGGTTGAGCGCGATGGCGCGGGCCCGCCCCGACTTCGACTTCGGCACCAGCAGCGTCTTGTTCTTCCAGTCGACGTAATCCAACTTGGCGGGCGTGACTTCGTTGCGGCGCGCGCCGGTGAGCAGCAGCAGCAGGATGGCGCGAGCGGCGGTCTGGTTCTCGTCGACGTGCAGGGAACGCACCAGCGCCTCCACTTCCGGTTCGGAGAGGAAGCGGTTGCGCTGCACGTCCGGCCCCGCGGTCAAGCCGGCCGCCGGATTGTCGACGACGCCCGGCACCTTCCACTTGCGGCCGAGATTGTAGATGTAGCGCAGGATCACGATCACCCGGTTCATGGTGCCGGCAGCGTAGCCGTCCTGGCGCATATCGTTGATCATCGCCGAAATGGCGTCGGTCTTGACCACGTCCAACGCGAGCGCGCCGAGCTTGGGCAAGATGTGGATGCGCAGCACCGTCTCGTCGGTCTGCCAGCTTGTCTTGTAGGTGCGCACATAGGGCAAGTAGCGCTCGGCCACGAAATCCCGGAGCAGCGGCACCGCCCGCATCTCGCGCCGCTTCTGCTGGGGATCCGCGCCCATCAGCGCTTCGGCCACGACCTGCCGGGCCTTGCGGCGGGCCTGCTCCAGGCTGAGCACGTCGGCCGCGCCGATCTTGTACTGGCGCTCGCGCCCGCGGTCATCGGTGTAACGCTGATAGTACGTCTTGCCGCCGGAACAGCGCACTTCGAGCAAAAAGCCGCGCTGACCGAGATCGAAATAATCGGTCTTCTTGCGCCCCGGCACGCACGCCGCCTGCCGGACGAATTGAGCTGACATCGCGATGGTTGGCATGACTAGTCGCCGACCGACGCCTACTGATACCCCACCACATCCTTCCCCGGCCCTGCCTAACACAACATATAGTTGTGCGTATAATTTCCTGATGTGCGCGTAAACGTCTCATCAATAGTTGCGTATTGGCGGGACCAAGGCAAAAATAAATCATCAATTATGATCTTATGAACACGTAATATGTTGTTCTGATTCCGCAGCCATTTATCGGCGTCTTATCAATGCGTTACGGAGATACAGGGCGGTGTCCTCTGGCCGCGGTCCGGAGGGCCGCACGGATCCGTTCGGATCAGAAGTTGATTGGGACTAAATTGAAACCGCCACAACACCCCGGCCGGGGTGCACCGCAATACAACGCCAATACTTGCCGATGGGAGGCTCTATTCAGTATTGCGGGGCTAAAACTGGTCGGGGCAGCAGGATTTGAACCTGCGACCTTCTGGTCCCAAACCAGACGCGCTACCAGACTGCGCTATGCCCCGCCACCAGAAAAAGCATTGTAATTCCAACGCTTAGGTCATCTTTTAGCACGACTGCGCGACCTCGAATAGCGGCATGTAGGGGCATATACGGGACTCTTGAGGCATCGAAGTCCCGCAAAAGTCCCGCACGGCGGAACTTGTGACGCATTTCCGTCGCCTGAAAACCGCATTGATATCGCTCGCTTTTTCTTGGTTCGCCCTTTTATGCCGGCACCAGATGCGCACAAGTTCCATTCATTGCCGTTTGCCGGGCATGCGACGCCGACAAGCCGATAAAGGAGCCAGCGCCACAATTGGCGTATTCAGGGTCAGTCGGCGAAGGCCAAAAACGAAGATGGCCAGGCGTAGCCCGGCCATCCTCTTCCGCGATCGTTTGATCGAACTTACGCAACCGCACGCGCGGCAGGGGGCAGGCCGAACCAGGCGGTTTCCACCGCCTGACTCACCAAGACAGCATACGAGGTCTTGACCCGGGCAGCCGCGGCCTTGGCACGCTCCAACACGTCCCACTTCGTAAGCGCACCATCGAAGCGGTACTCAGCCGGCGGCAACGCATAGGTAACACCGTTGCTGCCAGTGATGTTCTGGGAAAAGCCCTGGCGGCTCATTTCGGCGTGCAGTTTTTCGTAGTCTTTCCAATTCGCGTCGTGAAGTTCGACGCGGACAGTAAATCCCGACATGGGAGATACTCCTTGGGGCGGGGTTGCAGTCTAAGCTTTCTCGGAGTATCCCGAACTGCCAAGTGCGAGGCTCCGTCGCCGTTGTGGGCTTCTACGGCCCCAGCGCAGGGACCCTCAAAGACAGAAAGCCGCTTCCAGGATTTCCCGGAGGCGGCTTTTTCTTTACCTCGAGCCTAATGCGAAGTAAACTACCCCCTGGCCCGCTGAGGTCCATGTTATCCACTATGCAGAAAAAAGCAACTCCAAGCCGGTATAGGAGAACTCGGTCGTGATAAAAGCGCAACTAGTTGCGCTTTTATCACGACAAAATTCAAATGTCAATAAAATATCAAATCATTGTTATTATAGAAGTTTCTGAATTAAGTATTTTGCGTTGCGCAACTTGTTGCAAAAAAGGAATCTGCAACATGACTGACCCGAGTGAATCTAAAGCGAGGAAGCAGCTTGAGGATACCATCCTGCTCGAAATTGCAGATAGGACACGGCGCATCCGAGAGCTGGTGGAAGAAAAGGAGGCTCTTGAGCGAGCTCTGCGGCGGTCACGCGAACAATCCGACCTCGTTAGGCGAACGGACGTGACCCGCAAAAACAGTGTGAATCGCATTCTTGTCGAGGGTGCGATTTTGCAAGCTATAGAACGCACAAAGGGGCCGGCCGACGTGAAGAAACTCTACGCCGCCGCACGCTTTGTCGTCCCTACCCTACGCGAAAGCACGTTTCGCTCCTACGTCCACCGAATGAAAATGCGCGGACACATAGAAAGTCCAAGCGCCGGCACGTGGCGCGTCTGCGAAACAAAGGGCTAAATCGTAATCGGAAGCATTGCGGCCGTGGAGCCCTCCTCCGAACGGCTCTCTGCCTTCTTGAGGTGGCCTAGTAAAAGCGAGCTGCCAACCGCGCGATAAGGGTGATTATTGCCCGTTGTCGGCGACAAAAACGCTGCAAAAGGTCCCGCAAAAAGTCCCGCACTGGCCAGCGGTCATAGCCTAAGCTATTGACTCTATTAATGGAACAGACCGCTCTCGGCGGGCTCCCAAACCAGACGCGCTACCAGACTGCGCTATGCCCCGCCAAGACTAGAAGACTCCGTCGCCTCTGCACGCACGGGGAGCGGTCCGTCCGCATGGCGACTTGGCCGCTGCCCGTGGCGATACGGTTCCAATCGAGACCGGAACCGGTAACGACAACGCAACGCGTTGGTACACGCTCGCGGCCGGACCGGCAACCGAGCCTCAGTGGGCGTTGAAGATCGGAAAGGCGACACGGTCGCCCGCCCTGATCCCGAGCCGGGCACAGACGCCGCCGGCGATCTCCAGTACCGCTCGCACCGGCACCACCGACGGGATGATGTCGGTCGACATCGGAGTCGTATTCTCCGCGATGCGAGCGATACGGCCATCGCCGCGGATGAAGAGCATATCGAGCGGTATATAAGTGTTCTTCATCCACATGGAGATGTCCTGTTCGCTCTTGAAGTCGAACAGCATCCCTTCGCCGTCGGGCAGGTGCTTGACGAACATAAGTCCTCGTTCGCGCTCGGCCGGAGTCTTGGCCACGGTGATCGAGAACACGTGCACGCCGTTCTTGCTGACGATCTCCAGCGACTTGAAATGCGCCGCCCTGACCGGGGCGGCGACCATCAGCAATGTGACAATCAGGCTGGCGGCGAAGCGGGCAATGCACATGCGAGGGGATTTACGCGGCCAACCGCGCCCCCGCAACGAAAATCGGTGTGAAGATAATGCCGCCGGCGGCGGCCATCGGGTATCAGTGCGAGGCCGGCCCGAGCCCGCCGCCGTCCGGCCGCACCTCGGCCGCCATCAAGCCCTTGGGCCCGTCGCCGAAGCGCACCAGCACGGTCTGCCCCGGCCGCAGCTCGGCGATACCGTAGCGGCGCAGGGTCTCCATGTGCACGAAGATATCCGGGGTGCCTTCGCCCCGGGTCAGGAAGCCGAACCCGCGCAGCCGGTTGAACCACTTGACCTGGGCCCGCTCGAGACTGCTGGTCGGCGTCACCGTGACGTGGGTGCGCGGCGGCGGCATCTGCGCCGGGTGCACGGCCGTGCTCTCGTCCATCGACAGCACGCGGAAGGCCTGCAGGCCCTTCGGCCGTTGCAGCACTTCGCAGACGATGCGCGCGCCCTCGTAGGCGGTCTGATAGCCGTCGCGGCGCAGGCACGTGACGTGCAACAGGATATCGGCCATGCCGTTGTCGGGCACGATGAAGCCGAAGCCCTTAGCGACGTCGAACCACTTGATGACGCCCGCGACCTCAATGAGATTGGTCGGCGTTTCGTCGCCGACGTCGCCGTACACGCCGGTCCGAAGATCTGCCCCCGTCATTTTCAACTCTGTCCCGTCCGACGCCATGAGCCCGTACGCCGCTTCTTGATCAGGCGCCTCTTCAAGGGCGCTTCCACGAATCTATTGACCTGAATCGAAGATAACACCGGCAACCGAACGGCAAAGTGCAAAATGTGCTTGCACACAGCCTGTACACAGCCGCAGAAGCCTTGCGAATCAAGGGCCGATGAAGGGTCCGAGCACGTCGCCGATGTCGTCACGGACCACCAAATCGGCGATTTCGTCGAACTCGGTCGGTTCGCGGTTGATAATCACGAGCGCGGCGCCGTTGCGCTTGGCGAGCAACGGAAATCCGGCCGCCGGCCAGACGACGAGCGACGAGCCGATGGCGAGCAAGATATCGCAGGCGGCGGCCAATTCTTCGGCACGCTGCATCGCATCAGCGGGCATCGCTTGGCCGAACGAGACCGTGGCGGTCTTGATGTAACCGCCGCAGGCGCAATTGGGCGCATGCCCGCCGTCCGCCTCGAACCTCTCGCGCACCCAGGCGATTTCGTAGTGCTTCGCGCAGTCGAGGCAGAGCGCGTAGGTGGTATTGCCGTGCAACTCGACGACATCCCGCGCTGCGACGCCCGATGCCTGGTGCAAATTGTCGATATTCTGCGTCACCACGCCAGGCACCTTGCCGGCACGGTAGAGGCTGACAAGCGCCAAATGGCCGCGTCCGGGTTGGGCATCGCCGAAACTGTCCGCCATGGCGAAACGCCGGCGCCATGACTCGTCGCGCATGTCACGACTTGAAAGAAAGTCCTCGAACTGGATCGGCTTGTTCCGGGTCCAGAACCCCCCGGGCGACCGGAAATCGGGAATGCCGCACTCGGTCGAAATGCCGGCGCCGGTGAACGGCACGATGCGCGCCGCCCCCGCGATCAAATCGCTCAGGCGGTTGACGGCGGCATCAAGATCGGGAGCAATCATCGCGCGCAATCCCTATATTGTCCTCGCCAAAGCAATGAGGTTTTTTCCATGCGATATCTGCACACCATGCTGCGCGTGCGCAATCTGGACGCCGCGCTTGATTTCTATTGCAACAAGCTCGGGCTGAAAGAGACGCGCCGGCGCGTGGACGATAAGGGACGCTACACCCTGGTATTCCTGGCTGCCCCCGGCGACGAGAAACGGGTCGAGGAGACCAAGAAGGAAGGCCGCCCGGGGCTCGAGGTCGAGCTCACCTACAACTGGGACGGCGACGAGGACTACGGCGAGGCGCGCTATTTCGGCCACCTCGCCTACGAGGTGGACGACATCTACGCCACCTGCGACCGGCTGATGAAGGCGGGGGTAACCATCAACCGCCCGCCGCGGGACGGGATGATGGCCTTCGTGCGCTCCCCGGATAACCACTCCATCGAACTTTTGCAGACCGGCCAGGCCAAGCCCCCGCAGGAGCCCTGGAAATCCATGCCCAATACGGGCCACTGGTGAACTTGCCGCTGGCGGCGAACCACTCTATACCTCGCCGCCGTCGCGGCCGGCTCGGCCGGCCGCTCGACCAGGCGCCCTTCGTCTAGAGGCCTAGGACACCGCCCTTTCACGGCGGCGACACGGGTTCGAATCCCGTAGGGCGCGCCATTTCCGCGTAGGAGCCTGCGTCCTCTCGCGCCCCTGATGTGGGCGGGATGGCCTGCGACGGCCGGGAGCGGCCGCCGCCTCTGTGCAGCCCGGCGTTACCGCTCGAGCGTGAAGCCGACTTCGTAAAGTCCAGGATACGCTTGGCCGAAGGCTTTGTTCCCTTCGATCATTCCCCTCGCCATCAGATGCTTGAGAACGCGCTGCGCCGCGTCTTCGTCCGCGCTCTGGGCGTAGTTGACGACCCTTGTGCCGTCGAGGCTGCGGTGAAGGATGGCGGAGATCCAACCATCGACCTCACGTGCCACCCTGGCCGCCTTCGCGAGATAATCGATGAGCGGCTGCTGCTGACCGGGAGGTACGGTAAAGACGTTGATCTGCGTCACGATCGGGGTATTGGCGCGAATGAAAGGCATGCTCGGTTCTCCGCTTTGAAGCGCGAGCTGCCGGGACTTGAGACGTCGTCTGGACCTTGAGACACGCACCAAGCCCGGCCAACTCGCCGTTGCTTGCCGCGGGTTCGCCCGAGGGCGACACGGAGCCTCTCAAGATGAGAGGGAGCGGGCTTACCGATGCCGCTCTGGTCCTTTTCGACGAGTCAAACTTAGGCTTGATCGTTTGCGGGTTCAATCCATGAGCCCGGTAGGCGCCGCGTTCGATGGGCTTCCTCGCTGCCGCTGCCGGCAAAGGTCCAAGCGCCGCGGACGCCACGGCCACCATCGGTTACCGTCGCCAGCTTTTCCGGCGCGCTGGTTTGTCTCCAGTTTTGCCGGCAAAGACGGTTCCGGCCGGCCTTCTTGACCGGGCGGCGGCGAGGCGCGCCATCATGCCGCGCCGCAAAAGCCCCGGTATGGCAGGCGTGCGAAATCGTGCCGCATTTCCCCGGCGTTCCGGCGTATAAATGATACGGCTCGTTCGAGTCCGGGGGCCGGCCCCGATAGCCGGGTTCCGCTGTCAGCTCCTGAGAGGAGCGTCAGGGCATGTTCAAGAACAAAAGTGTGGTGGCTGCACTACGGCGCGACGTGTCCTTCATCTGGCACGCCGTCATCGCCGTGATGTTCATCGGCTTCGCCAGCCTGGCGGTGGCCGCGGCGCTGCTCGACCTGTTGTCGATCCACAGCTAGCGGCACATCGCCCGTCGCCGGCGCGTAGCGGTGCCGGTGCCCGGTGAAATCGTCGACCATCCAGTGGCTGCCGCCATTGACCCCGACACGCTCGGCATAGCTCGGGCCGAGCGGCGATTTGCCGTGGCCGCCGGGGATATCGAGCATATAGGTCGGCTGGCACAGCCCCGACAGCCGCCCGCGCAACTGCCGCATCAGTGCCTGTCCGGTTTCGATGCTCGTGCGCAGATGCGCGGTGCCGGGCGCGAGATCGCCGTGGTGCAGATAGTACGGCTTCACCCGGCAGGCGACCAAGCCCCGCATCAAGTCGGCCAGCACTTCCGCATCGTCATTGACGCCCTTCAGCAGCACCGACTGGCCGAGCAGCACCAGCCCGGCGTCGGCCATGCGCGACAATGCGGCCCTCGCCTCCGCCGCCAGCTCGCGCGGATGATTGACGTGCACGGCGACGTAGACCGCACGGCCGCTCGCCTTCAACGCCCGCACCAGCTCGGGCGTGATGCGCGCGGGATCGGCGACCGGCACGCGTGTGTGGATGCGCACGACGTTGACGTGCGCGATGGCGCTCAACGTCTTCATCACCGCGCGCAGCCGCCGCGCCGACAGGACCAACGGATCGCCGCCCGTGAGGATCACCTCCCAGATGTCGGGGCGCGCGCGGATGTAGTCGAGTGCGCGCGCGATCGCCGCCGGCGACAGCGCCCCCGGCTTGCCGGGGCCGACCATCTCGCGCCGGAAGCAGAAGCGGCAGTAGACGGCGCAGACCGGCGTCAGCTTGAGCAGCACCCGGTCGGGGTAGCGGTGCACGATGCCCTCGACCGGGCTGTGCGCATGATCGCCGATGGGATCGGCGTCTTCGTCAGGACGACGATCCAATTCGGCGGCGCTGGGAATGAACTGGCGCCCGATCGGATCGTTGGGATCGTTGCGGTCGATGAGCGCGGCCAGCGCCGGCGGCACCGCCACCGCGTAGCACGTGGCAACTTCTTCCAGGGCCTCGTTTGCCTCGGGCGCGAGCAGGCCGTGCTCGGCAAGTTGATCGAGGGTGCGCAGGGTCTGTGATGTCATCACGTTGCTCGCTTACACGGAATCCGTTTCCACCACCGGCGTCCAGATGACCTGGTCGATGCGGCTGGCGCCGGCCGCCAGCATGACCAGCCGGTCGAACCCGAGCGCAATGCCCGACGCCGCCGGCATATGCTCGAGCGCGGTGAGGAAATCCTCGTCGATCGGATAACGCTCGCCGTGGATCCGTTGTTTCTCGTCCATGGCCTCGTTGAAGCGTGCGCGCTGCTCGGCGGCGTCGGTCAGTTCGCCAAAGGCGTTGGCGAGTTCGACCCCGCAGGCATAGAGCTCGAAGCGTTCGGCCACGCGGCGGTCGCCCGCCTTCGCGCGCGCGAGCGCGGCGTGCGGCATCGGGTATTCGCACAGGATGGTCGCCCGCCCGACCCCGAGATGCGGATCCACGCGCTCGACCAGGATGCGGCTGAAGATATCGCCCCAGGTGTCGTCGGCGGCGAACGCCACGCCGGCCTTCTCAGCCTCGGCGGCCAGCCGCGCGCGGTCGCCCTCGCCGCCTTGCGTGAGGCTCGCCAGGAGATCGACGCCGGCATGGCGGGCGAAGGCGTCCGCCACCGTCACGCGCTCCGGTTCGGCGAAGGGATCGATGGTCTTGCCGCGAAAGCCGAACTGCTTGCTGCCCGCCGCGGTCGCAGCTTCGCGCAGGAGCGCGGCGCAGTCGTCCATCAGCGTCTCGTAAGGCGCGCCTGCCCGGTACCACTCCAGCAGCGTGAACTCGGGATGGTGCAGCGCGCCGCGCTCGCGGTTGCGGAACACGCGCGCGAAATCGAAAATTTGGCTCTCGCCGGCGGCGAGCAGCTTCTTGCAGGCGAATTCCGGCGAGGTGCGCAGGTACAGCCCTCGCCGCTCCCCGCCCGGGCCGATCAGGTCGGTGGCAAAGGCGTGCAGATGGGTCTCGTTGCCGGGCGAAACCTGCAAAGTGGCGGTTTCAACCTCGAGGAAGCCCCGTCCGGCGAACCAGGCCCGCACGGCGGCAGCGATGCGGCCGCGCGCCAGAAGATAGGGCCGACGCCCGCCGTGTACCCCGGGCAGCCAGAAAGGCACGTTTTCGGCCACATTTACCTCGCTACCCGTGCCAGCGTGGGCTGGTATCCACCGCCAGGATGAGTATGTTGCCCCCCGAATCCGCGGCTCGGGGCGCCTTTCCAGCGCATCCCGCCGGCTGCCGCAAGCCCGCTCTCCATCCAAGGACTTACCCCCGTGAAGGTCATCGCCAGCCAAATCCGCAAGGGCAATATCGTCGACGTCGACGGCAAGCTTTACGTCGTGCTCACCGCGGAAAGCTTTCATCCCGGCAAGGGCACGCCCACCACGCAGATCGACATGCGCCGGATTTCGGACGGCGTGAAGGTGTCGCAGCGCTACAAGACCACCGACCCGCTCGAGCGCGCTCACGTCGAGGATCACGATTTCAGCTACCTCTACCAGGACGCCGACGGCTTCCACTTCATGAACCAGGAGACCTACGACCAGGTGCAGGTGCCGGCCGACGTGGTCGGGGACGCCGACAAGTACCTGCAGGAAGGCATGGTGGTGAGCCTCGCCATCCACGAGGGCGTACCGGTGTCGATGGAGATCCCGCAGAAGGCGACGCTGGAAGTGGTCGACACCGAGCCGGTGGTGAAGGGCCAGACCGCATCCGGCTCGTTCAAGCCGGCGGTGTTGTCGAACGGCGTGCGCACCGCGGTGCCCACCCACATCACCATCGGTACGCGCATCGTCGTCAACACCGTCGACGGCTCTTACGTCGAGCGCGCCAAGGACTGACGGCGGCCCCACCCGGCTGAACGCGCCCGCGCATCGCCCGGCCCCCGCGCCCGGTCTTGTCCGCCGCACGCCGATGCCTTTTAGTTCCGGGTTCCGGCCATGATGGACCGGGGCCGGCGGGCCAGAAGGCAAGGATGCGGTCTTGAAACGTGCCATTCTCGCGACGCTTGCGGCGTTGCTGGCGGGCATCGCCGTCGCCCACCCGGCGGCCGCCGACGCGCCGCCGCAAGGCGGCATGGCCGAGCCGCTGATCACGGCATTGCACGCCGACTGGCCGGCGGCGGCTGAGGCCGTCCGGCCCGGCGCGACCGCGGCAGCGGCTTTCGCCCCGCTCAACGCCGCGGCCGAGGCGCGCTTTCTCGGCATCGGCGAAAGCCCCGTGCCGGTGCTGCTGCCCTTCGATGCCGCCGGCTATGCGTCGGCGCTGGCGGCGCACCCCGGCGCGCCGCCGAGCGCCGACGCTTTCGTCCTCGCGGGCTTCCACGCCTCCAAGTTCTTCTTGGCCGGGCCGGCCGGCTATGACGCCGCCTTCTCGCTGCGCGCCGCCGACGTGCCTGATCTCTCCGACATCGACTACCGCAAGCCGGTACATCTGCTGATCTCCGGCTTTTCCATGCTCTACGACCTCGGCGGCCCGCCGCTGCCGGAAGGCGATCTGGTCGACGACCTGCAAGACCAGTTCCCCGGTATCCGCCGCTATTTTTTCGAGTCCTACGTGCGCTACGTCTTCCAGCGCTACGGCCTCACCTACGCGGTGGCGACCTACTGCCAGGATCGGCCGCCGCGCGCGCGCTATCTCACCTGCCGCCAGGGCGACCGCATCATCACGCGCTTCCTCAAGGCGCTGCATCTTGCCGGCGGTACGCCCGCGCCGGCACGCCCCACGATCGCGCCGCCGCCGATCGCGCGGCCGCAAACGTCAGCGCCCGCCTTCACCTATTACAGCCCCGGCTTTCTCATCCCCGGCACGGGGCTCACGCCCGCGCTCGGCGGGCGCGCCGACTACACCGTCTACGGAAATCTGCGCTTTCCGCTCAAGACCGCGCCCGACTTCGCCAACTCGCAGTCGTTCAACGACTGGGGCAACTGCGACACCACCGGCCGCTTCCCGCGCCATCTCGGCCGCAAGGGCATGCACTACACCTGCAAAGTCAACGGCCGCACGCTCGTCTTCGATGAATCGGCGGGGCGCAATTACTCATACCCCTGGCGCGATAACTTCTGCGAGCACCGCTATTTCTTCGCCGGCCAGTGCCCGGGCGGCCAAGGCCATCAGGGCCAGGACATCCGCCCGAGTTCTTGCAAGATGTTCAATACGGGCGCCGACCGCTGCCTGCCCTATCAGCACGACGTGGTCGCGGTCGACGACGCCATGATCCTGCGCTCGCGCAAGCTCGAAGCGCTGCTCATGTTCATCAATACGGCCGACATGCACTTGCGCGTGCGCTACATGCACATGAGCCCGCAGCGCATGGATGCCGCCGGCCTCTTGAGCGGCAAGCGGGTCAAACGCGGCGACGACATCGGCCAGGTCGGCAACTACAACGACTTCGCCGGCGGCACGACCTATCACCTGCATTTCGATTTGCAGGTGCCGACCCGGGTCGGCTGGTCGCTGGTCAATCCGTACATGACTTTGGTCGCCGCCTACGAGCACCTGATCGGTGCGCAAGGCCGCGAGATCAAGCCGGGCGATCCGGCGCCGGCGATCGCGGCGGTGCCGCCGGTCGTGGCGCATCCGGACGATGACGCCGCGGCGCCGCCGGGCGGTGGCCAGGCGTCCGACGCCGACGGCAAGGGCGATAGCGCCGGAACCCCGGCCGCGCTGCCGCCGCGGCGCCCGGCGGCTGCCAATGCCTTGGTCGAACTGCCGAAGCCCAGGCCGCACCTGCGGCAGGCCCACAGGCAGGCCAAACGCAAGGCGCTCACCCGCAGGCGCGGGCACCATCGGCGCAAGATGCGCCGCCTCGGCCGCGAGTAAGCGAGATCATCGCGTCCTTTGGCCGCGCGGCAAAACCGCCGCGCCGTTCACCATGAAGCCCGACCGGCCGGCACAGCCAATTGTCTGCCGCATTGCCCCCGATACAATTCGGCCATGACGCGACTCCCTCTCAGCACCGATCCAGCCGCGCCGGCCATCCGCTTGAGCCGGCGTGCCATGCTGGGCGTCGCGGCCGGCGGCGCCGCGGCGCTCGCGCTCGGCAACGTCGCATTCGCAAAACCGTCGGCCGCCTTCGAGCACTGGGTCACGCGCTTTCGCCCCTACGCGCTCAAACGCGGCGTGACGGGCGCCACCTACGACCGGGTGATGCGGTCGGTCTCGCCGGACATGAGCGTGTTCGAAGCGCTGCACAAGCAGCCGGAGTTCACCGAACAGCTATGGCAGTACGTCAACCGGCGCTGCTCGGACTGGCGCGTGATCACCGGCAAGGAACGCGCGCACGAATACGCCAAGCTGCTCGGGCGCATCGAGCGCGACTACGGCGTCAACCGCTACATCCTGCTCGCCCTGTGGGGCATGGAGTCGTCGTTTGGCGACGTCGTTACCAACCTGAAATACATGCGCCCCGTGATCCCGGCATTGGCGGCACTGGCCTGGCGCGACCCGCGCCGGCGCCGCTACTGGGAAGCGGAGCTGGTGCATGCGCTGGAGATCGTGCAACGCGGCTGGGCCAAGCCGTCGCAGATGATCGGCTCCTGGGCCGGCGCCATGGGGCATACCCAATGGATGCCGGAGGTCTGGCTGAAGGTGGGCGTCGACTTCGACCACGACGGCCATGTCTCGCCCTTCGGCAAGCCCGATGATGCGCTTGCCGGCACCGCGCGCTACCTGGTCGAGCGCGGGCATTACCGGCGCGGCGAGCGCTGGGGCTACGAGGTTACGCTCCCGGCGCATCTGCGCGTGCGCGGCGGCTGGCATTCCTACGCGCAATGGCACGCCGAGGGCGTACGCCGCGCCGACGGCAAGCCCTTCCCGCGTCCGCACGACCGGGTGCGGCTCTGGGTGCCGGTGCGCGGCGGGCCGGCGTTCCTGCTCGGGCGCAATTTCTACGCCGTGCATGCCTATAACCCGTCCATGAGCTACAGCCTGGCGCTGGTGCATCTGGCCGACCTCATTCGCGGCGACCCGCCCTTCCACAAGCAGTTCCCCGGCGGCGAGCGCATCCCGACGGTCGCGGAAGTCAAAGAGATCCAACGCCGCCTGACCGCGCGCGGCTTCGACACCGGCGGCATCGACGGGCGCACCGGCAGCCAGACCGTCAAGGCGGTGCTCGCCTTCGAGCGCAAGGTCGGCATGCATCCGGCCGACGGTTATATCGGGCTCAAGGTGCTGGCGCGCCTGCGGCAGGGGTCGTGAGCAACTGACAGCAGTTCCGGTTTGTCCGGAATCGCAGCACCCACTCTTCACCTCTCCTCCCAAGCGGAGAGGGAGCGCGCCGTGCCTGCCGCGCGCTGTTCAATCAACGACGACGCCACCCTACAGCTTGAAGCTCTCCAGCGTGCCGGGGTGGAAGAGTTCTTCCGGTTTCACCAGCCGCGACGACAGCCCCTGGCGGTGATGGTGGTCGAGGAAGTTCGTGAGCGTCTTGCGGCTTTCTTCCAGGCCGTAGGCCCAGAAGTCCTCACCCATGAGCGCACGCGCTTCCGCCAGGCGCTCTTCCACGAACGGCAACGTCACCTTGGTGGCGGAGGTGTCGCTCAGGAAATCGAGCGCCACGGTCTTGGCCTGATTGAACGCCTTGAACACCGCGCCCGGCAGCCACGGATGCTGCTCCGCGAGCGTGCGGCGCACGCCAACGAGATGCATGATCGGGAAGATGCCGGTGCGCTTGAAATAGTCCTGCGCCGCCTTGGCCGGATCGGGAAACAGCCAGCCGATGTTGGGCGTGTTCTTCGGCAGCGACGGCGGGCGCGGCGCGATGAAGCCGTCGATATCGCCGTCGGCGAGCAGCCGCGAGATCGATTTGCCCGGCGGGCCGTTTTCCAGTTTCACGTCCTTCGGCAGCGTGATCGAAATCTTCTCGGGCCGGTCCGCGTCTTCGATGCCGCCGCGAATCCAATGGATGTCCGAAGGCTTCACGCCGTAGTCGTCTTCGAGGATGGCGCGCGCCCACACATTGGCAGTGAGCTGATATTCAGGCAGCCCGACTTTCTTGCCCTTCAAATCCTCCGGCTTCTTGATGCGGTCGGTGCGCACATAGATCGAGGTGTGGCGGAAGGCGCGCGACACGAAGGCCGGCACGCCCACGTACGGCCCCCCGCCCTGCGCAGTCTTCACCGTGAAGCTCGACAGCGAGAGCTCGCAGATGTCGAACTCGGCGTGGCGCAGCGCGCGGAAGAAGATCTCTTCCGGCGAGAGGGTCATGCCGATGGCGTTGACGCCGTCGATCTGCACGGTGCCGTCGATGAGGGCGCGCGTGCGGTCGTAGGGGCCGACGGCAAGCGAGAGGTTGAGTTTGGCCATGGAGCGTTCCGGTTCCTTCAATTTGCGCGACCGTCATAGGAGAATGCCCGCAGCCTGGCAAAGGACAATGGTCCGTCGTGGCGCACCAGAATCGCTCTCGGCACCGCACTGGCTCGCCACCTCGGCGCGGTCGATACATTCTGTTTTCGTGATATATTGCGCCACCCAGGGCGGGAAGCCCGCCAGTTTCAGGCATTCGGCGCTCCGGAACGCGTGGGGAACACGCCGAAAAATGCAGAAAAAGCCATGCGTCCGGCGGGACGATCGTTTATATGTCGGTTACGGCGCAACGCAACATCTGGTGCCCCAATGGAATTGAACTTGCCTCGTCCCGAGGCGCGCGGTCAACCGAACGAGCTTGAGCGCATGGCCGGCAACGCCAAGCGCGCCAGCGCATTTCTCAAGGCCCTCGCCCACGAGAGCCGGCTGATGATCCTGTGCATTCTCGCCGACGGCGAGAAATCGGTGAGCGAACTCGAGCAGGAGTTGGGTCTGCGGCAGCCGACCGTCTCGCAGCAGCTCGCACGCCTGCGCGCCGATGGGCTGGTTTCCACCCGGCGCGACGGCAAAGTGATCAACTACAGCCTCGCAAGCGAGGAAGCGCGCGTCGTCATCGGCGCGGTCTACGACGTGTTCTGCCGCAAGCCACAGCGCAAGCGTTAAGGCGTTAGCGGCGTCTTATCGAAGAACGATCAATGGCCGGGGACACCCGGCCATTTTCTTGGGCCCGGCCTCAGGGGATCGAACGCCCGCCGTCGTCTTCGTCGGCCCAGCCGCGCAGCCGGGCGACCAAGCCCGCTTTGTGGCCGAGGCTGCCGCGCGGCGCCGGTGCGTGGCCGCTGCCGCGCCGCTCGACGGCTGAATTGGCCGTCGGCGTCACGCCATGCCGCATCCGGGCGGCCGCGCCGCGTTCGAGGTCGCCGCGCAGATCGGCCATCTCGCGCGACAGACGCGCCCCGGCCCGGCGGGCGGCGTCGAGGGCATTCTCGATCGCGCGCGGCTGAGCCTCCTCATCCTGAAACGCGGCCACCAGATTCTGCACCTGATTGCCGCCCGTGCCGCGCACGCCTCGGTGCTGCCCCGCCTCATGACCTTTGCGTTCGCCCAATAGCGCCATCTTCTCGGCGGCGCTCGCCAGCGCCATCTCGCGCGATTTCAGATTGAGCGCCCGCAGATACTCCGACAGCGCGGTGCGCGTCTCGGTCGGATCCTCATCCCCGCGGCCGCCGATGCCGTGCGCGACCTGCAGCGAGGAGAGCCGCCGCTCCGCGGCCGCACGCGCCATGGTGGCTTCCGCCGCCTTGCAGACAAACGCCCGCGCCTCTTCGGTGCGCTCGATCAGTCGCCGGCGCATTTCGGTCAGCTGGCGCTCGGCGGCGGCGATCCGTGCCTGCAGCGCCGCCGCGCGTTCGTCGGCGGCCTCCTGCTCACCGCGTTGCTGCGCGCGCAGCTGATCGATACCGTCGGCGAGCCGGTTTCGCTCGGCACAGGCCTCGGCGCGGCGCGCCTCGAGCTTGATGATCTCGGTTCTGGCCGCGCTCAGCTCGGCCTCGCCTTCGACCAGCCGCCGCTTCAGACGCTCGCCGTCCTCGCGCGCCTGCTCGGCTGCGCGCCACAGCGTGCGCTTGTCTTCCTTGAGTGCCTCGCAGCGGCGCTCGACTTCGGTCAGCGCGCCGCGCACCTCGCTCACGCGCCGTTCGGCCTGCAAGGCCTGGTCCTGCAGCACCCGGCAATTGTCGACGAAGGCGTGGCGCTGCAAGGCTTCCTCTTCCAGCCGGCGCTCGAGTGCCGCGATGGTGGCGTCGCGCCGCTTGATCTCTTCGCTGAGCAGCGCGCGCGCGTCTTCCGCCGCCTGGTTGGTGGCGCGCGCGCGTTCGAGCGCGCTGCGCAGATTGTCCGTTTCGGCGGCCAGCCGCCGCCCGCGGCTCTCGGCGTCCTCGAGATCGTCACCCAGCTTTTCGAAGGCCGCCGCGCGCTCGTCGATTTGCCGCTGGAGCCGCGCCGACAACGCCCGCTCCTCGTCGAGCGCGCGCATGGCGCCGCGGAACGGCAGCACCATTTCGTCGAGCGTGCCCTTCAGCGCATCGAGATCGTCGAACTTGCGGCGGGTGTTGACGAGCAGCCGATGCAGCGCTTCGCTTTCGTCGCTGCGGCGCAGATCGAGCGCTGCGCCCTCGCCGCGTGTCGCGTGGCCATCGATCTCGCGCGGCATCGAAGGTTCGGCCGGCAACTCGCCGCGGTCGAGCCATTCATCGCGATCGAGCCATTCATCGCGATCGAGTCTTGCCGCAACGGCCGCGGCCACAGCGGGCCCGGCTCCGTTGGCGCGGGCGGCCGGCAGCGGCATCGGCACCACAACCCCATCGCTGGCAAGCGCGTGTTCGAAGGCCGCAGCGGCTTCTTGCGCGCTCTCAAGAGGTCTCGGCCGAAAGATATCCGCCAGTTTCGACATAGGTAATGTGCCACACGACGATACAAATGCCGCTGTCACAATGCATCAACACGGTCGCCACATTGCAAGTAAGGGCGGTGGTTTGATTATACTTATCCACCAGTTGCTCCGGTGGAAAACGCACGCAACGTGCGACGCCGTTCTTGCATCGAGTTCTAGCATCGATATGCGTGGATCACAGAATCAGTCGTGACACGGGCCGCGCGGAGCTCACGCCGGCGCGACGTCGCTCACGCGCAGCTGCACCCGCGCCTCGCCCTGCCAGCGGTCGAGCACGAGATGACCGGCCGCGTGCACCGGCCGACCGCGGTTCTCCAGCAACGCCTTGCCGAGCGGTTGTCCGGCCGCGCGAAACGCGATGCCGTTGATCATCTTGCCCTCGCCCGAGCGCAGCCTGATGCGCAGATGGTTTTCGCCGACCGGATCGACATAGGCCAGCGTGTGCGACGGCAGCGCCAGCAAGGGTTCCGGATTTCCGGCGCCATACGGACCGGCGCGCGCCAACAACTCGACCAGTTCGCGGTTGGCGCCGCCGGCACTGATCGCGCCGTCGATCAGCAGGGCGCGCTCGCG
Organism: uncultured Pseudomonadota bacterium; assembly: GCA_963773225.1. GTDB lineage: Bacteria > Pseudomonadota > Alphaproteobacteria > Rhizobiales > Xanthobacteraceae > Pseudolabrys. Next base: position 295,758 of record CAVZAO010000018.1, on the reverse strand, counting down.
GCGCGCTGCCTCTACGCTGGTAGCGAGCGCGTCTTCGAGAAAGGCGCGGAAGGCGCCGAGCCGATCCTTCTTCAGCGTCACGCCCGCCGCCATGGCGTGGCCGCCGCCCTTGACCAGCAGGCCCTCGGCCACCGCGCGCCGCACCGCGCGGCCGAGATCCACACCGGCGATCGAGCGGCCCGAGCCGGTACCGATGCCGCCGGGCCCGAGCGCGATCGCGAAGGCCGGACGGCCGTAGCGCTCCTTCAGCCGCGCAGCGACGAGACCGACGACGCCGGCGTGCCAGCCTTCGGCCGCGGTCACCACCACCGCGCCTTTTTCTTCCAGGCCGAGCGCGGCCAATGCTTCGGCTTCGGCCTGTTCCAGCGTCGCCTGCTCGATGGCGCGGCGCTCCTGGTTGAGCCGGTCGAGCTCGCCGGCGATGCGGGCGCATTCCGACACATCCTCTTCCAGCAGCAGTTGCACGCCGAGATCGGCGCGGCCGATGCGGCCGCCGGCATTGATGCGCGGGCCCAACAGAAAGCCGAGATGCCAGGGCTCCGGCGGCCCCGACAGCCGCGCCACGTCCATCAGCGCGGTGAGACCGAGATGCTCGCGTCGGCGCAGGGCGATCAGGCCCTTGGCGACGAATGCGCGGTTCAGGCCGGTGAGCGGCACCACGTCGGCGACGGTGCCGAGCGCGACCAGGTGCAGCAGCGACAGCAGGTCCGGCTCGGCGCGCGAACCGCTCCAGAAGCCACGCTGGCGCAGCGTGCGGGTCACCGCCACCAGCGTCATGAACACGAGCCCGACCGCCGCCAGATGCCCGAGCCCGGAGAGGTCGTCGGCGCGGTTCGGGTTGACGATGGCGACCGCGGCAGGAAGTTCCTCGTCGGCCTGATGATGGTCGATCACCACGACATCCATGCCGAGCCGGTTGGCTTCGGCGAGCGTCTCCTGACTGGTGGTGCCGCAGTCGACGGTGACCAGCAGTCGCGTTTTCCGGTCGGCGAATGACCTGATGGCATCGACGTTTGGGCCATAACCTTCAAAGATACGGTCAGGAATGTGGACGATCGGGTCGAGCCCGCAGTCGCGCAGGTAACGGGTGAGCAGCGCGGCGGCCGTGGCGCCGTCCACGTCGTAGTCGCCGAAGACCGCGACCGCCTCGCCCTTCTCCACCGCGTCGGCCAATCGGGCAGCGGCGGCTTCCATGTCGGTGAGCTGATGCGGATCGGGCATCAGCCGGCGGATGGACGGATCGAGGAAAGCCTCGACATCGCTGAGGGTTACGTCCCGGCCCGCAAGCACTCTGGCAAGCAGCTCGGGCAGCCCATGGTGCTGCGCGATGGCGAGCGCATTGGCCTGGCCGCGGGCATCGAGCCGGTCGCGCCAAAGCCGCCCGGTCGCCGAGCGTTCGACACCGAGGAACCCGCGCTCATCCGTTTTCAATGCGGTTGCCGGCAAAGCCGCCATTGGTCCCCACGCCTACGAAGTTCGACGCGCACTGCGTCCCGCGAATCACCTCGGTCCAGGCTCTCAAAGAAGGCCGGCATATTGAAGGAGGCCGCGCGGGCGCGCCAGCAAGGCCGTGGAAAAGCCAATCCACGCAGTCTTTTCCAAGACGGCCGGGACCGATGCGATAGGCTCCCGGCACCACCGGCTCGGCGGCCGCCGAGGCCGTCCACTTCATCAGCCGGTTACGCAGCATGTCAGACTTGTCGCTCGATCAAAAGCCTCAGGGCTGGGACGCGGTTGCGGTCGGCTATGAAGAGGCGTTCGAATCCTATGCCGGCCTGTTCGCCCAAGAGATGCTGGCGCGGGTGAACCCTGGCCCTGGACACCGTGTCATCGATGTCGGCGCGGGTCCCGGGATTCTGACCATGCTCGCGGCATCCTCCGGCGCCGACGTATTGGGCATCGATTTCTCGCCCAACATGGTCGCGCGCCTCCAGCGCCGGCTGCGCGAAGCTGGCATCGGAAATGCACGCGCGTACGTCATGGATGGGCAGGATCTCGCGGTGCCGGACGGCAGCTTCGACATGGCCTTATCGAACTTTGCCGTCATCTTCTTCCCCGTCATCGAGCGCGGCCTCGCGGAAATGCACCGCGTCCTCAGGCCCGGCGGCAGGATTGCGGTATCCGCCTGGAGCCTGCCGGACCGCGTCATGTTCTTGCGCGCCCTCATGCGGGCGGTAAAGGCCGCGGTGCCGGACTACGTCCCACCTGCAAAGCCCCCGGTGTGGCTGCGTCTAAGCGAAGCGAGCGTGCTCAAGCAGCACCTGGAACGCGCCAATTTCCACCATGTCCGGATCGAGGCGGTGACGCGCGAATGGCGCTTGCCCTCGGCAACATGGTTGGCGGAGAACTTTCCGGGAATCTCACCCGGCCTTTCCTTCATCTTCGATGCGCTCGGCCCGGAGAAGACGCAGCGCGTTCAGGACACGCTGGTGCAGCAGCTGCGCGACGACTTCAAGGACGACGACGTGCGCCTACCCAACGAGGGCCTGATCGCCTTCGCGGAGAAATAGCGTCATTCGGAATGGACGGCGGGTTCCGTCACGCCCTGAATAGGCCCAGGCCTTCGTTCGCCGCGCGCTTTGTCGCCTCGGTCCGTATGCGCGCCTTCGCCGAGCCCGTCCCGCCGGTATTACGCTTTCAGCGCTGCCGCCGCCGGGGACCGTGGCGTCAATCCAAATAGAACTTGTCGAGCTGTCGGTGCTCGGCGACGACGCGGCGCACGGTGCCGGTGGTCGAGCGCATGACCACCGTCTCGGTCTCGATGGTGTCGCCCCGATACTTGACCCCTTGCAGCATCGGACCGGTGGTGACGCCAGTGGCGGAGAACAGGCAGTCGCCCTTCACCATGTCCTCGATCTCGTATTTCTTCTTGGGATCCTTGATGCCCATCTTCTCGGTGCGCACGCGCAATTCGTCGGTGTCGATGATGAGCCGGGTCTGCATCTGGCCGCCGATACAGCGCAGCGCCGCCGCCGACAGCACGCCTTCCGGGGCGCCGCCAATGCCGAGATAGATGTCGATGCCGGTCTTAGCCAACTCGGCGCAATGGATCACGCCAGCGACGTCGCCGTCGGTGATCAGCGACACGGCCGCACCGAGCTTGCGGATCGCCGCGATCATGTCGGCATGGCGCGGGCGGTCGAGCAGGATCGCCGTGATCTCCGAGGGCTTCACGCCCTTGGCGTTGGCGAGGCTGATGATGTTGTCTTCGACCGAGGCGTCGAGATCGACGGTGCCCTTGGGATAGCCGGGCCCGATGGCGATCTTGTCCATGTAGCAGTCGGGCGCGTGCAGCAGCGTGCCGCCGTCGGCCATGGCGATGGTGGCAATCGCACCCGGCATATTCTTGGCGCAGAGTGTGGTGCCTTCGAGCGGATCGACCGCGATGTCGACCTTGGGGCCGGTCTTGTTGCCGACCAGCTCGCCGATATAGAGCATCGGCGCCTCGTCGATCTCGCCCTCGCCGATCACCACGGTGCCGTCGATCGGCAGCCTATTGAGCTCGCGCCGCATGGCGTCGACCGCAGCCTGGTCGGAGGCCTTCTCCTGCCCGCGCCCGCGCAGGCGGGCGGCCGAGACCGCCGCGCGCTCGGTCACGCGCACGATCTCCAGGGTCAGAATACGCTCCAGCAGCAATTCCGGCTGGACGGTGATCGACGCCATTTGACTTGCTCCCCTCACAAGGCGGACGCGTGGCCGCGGCGCGGCCCGGCCCCATTCCCGTCTTTCGATTTCGCCACGGCGGCAGCCCTCTGCCCACCGCGATCAGTTCTTCTCGATCCGGATCACCTGCGGGCGGCCCGAGATCACCCTATCTCTGCCCACCGCCGCAAGGGCCTTGCGCACCGCATCCTCGGTGGTCGCGTAGGTCACCAGGATCACCGGGACCGAACGGCCCTTGCCGTCGCTCGTGGGCTGCGACTGATGATGGCGCTGCACGATCAACTCGAGCGAAATCTCCTGGTCGGCCAGGCGCTGGGCGATGGTCGCTGCCGTGCCCGGCTTGTCGCGCGCCATCAGCCGGATGTAGTAGCCGCCCTCGTGGCGCTGCATCGGCGCCTTTTCGACGCTGGCGAGCCGGCCGGCCGGCCGGCCGAATGGAATCGGGCGCACACCGCAGGCGATGTCGGCAAGATCGGACAGCACCGCCGTAGCGGTCGCCAGGCCCCCGGCCCCGGGGCCGATGAAGGTGAGCGGATCGAGCCCGTCGGTGTCGATGGTGACCGCGTTGGTCACGCCCATCACCTGGGCGATGGGAGAGTCCTTGCGCACCATGGTGGGGTGGACGCGCTGTTCGATGCCCTTGGGCGTGCGCACCGCGACGCCGAGCAGCTTGACGCGATAGCCGAGCTCATCGGCAGCCGCGAGATCCGCCGGCGTGATCGAGGAGATGCCCTCGACATAGATCGCGCTCTCATCGACCTTGGTACCGAAGGCGAGGCTCGCCAGGATCGCGAGCTTCTGCGCGGTGTCGTGGCCCTCGACGTCGAAGGTCGGGTCGGCCTCCGCGTAGCCGAGCCGCTGAGCGTCGGCGAGGCAGTCCGCAAACGACAGGTTCTCCCGCTCCATACGCGAGAGGATGTAATTGCAGGTGCCGTTGAGGATGCCGTAGAGGCGATGAATGGCGCTGCCGGCGAGCCCTTCGCGCAGCGCCTTCACCACCGGAATGGCGGCGGCGGCCGCCGCTTCGTAGTTGAGCGCGGCGCCCTGCTTCTCGGCAAGGCTCGCGAGCGCCACGCCGTGCTTGGCGAGCAGCGCCTTGTTGGCGGTGACCACCGCCTTGCCGCTTTTCAGCGCGGTTTCGACTGCCGCCTTGGCCGGGTTGCCGGCGCCGCCCATCAGTTCGACGAAGACGTCGATGTCGGGCGACTTGGCGAGTTCGACCGGATCGGTGAACCACTGCATCTTCTTGAGATCGACGCCGCGATCCTTGTTGCGCGAGCGCGCGCACACCGCGACGACCTCGACGTGCCGGCCGCAGCGGGCGGTGATGGCCTCGCGCCGGCGCGCCACCTGGGCGACCAGGGCCGCGCCGACCGTGCCCAAACCGGCGACGCCTACTTTCAGGGGAGCGGACATGAAAGGTGCTTGAACCTGGAGATCGTTAGCGCCGGTTGGCGAGCGGGACCACGTTGTGCAGTTGCTCGGGCGCGTTTTCAAGGAAGCGCCGCACGTTGCGCGCGGCCTGGCGAATGCGCTGCTCGTTTTCGACCAGTGCGATACGCACGTGGCCCTCGCCGTATTCGCCGAAGCCGATGCCCGGCGACACCGCAACGTCGGCCTTCTCGACCAGCAGCTTGGAGAATTCGACGCTGCCGAGCTCGCGGAACGGCTCGGGAATCTGCGCCCAGGCGAACATGGAGGCGCGCGGGCTCGGCACGTGCCAGCCGGCGCGGCCGAAGCTTTCGACCATCACGTCACGGCGGCGCTTGTAGACCTCGCGCATTTCCTTGATGCAGTCGTCGGGGCCATTGAGGGCCGCCGTCGCGGCCACCTGCACCGGCGTAAAGGCGCCGTAGTCGAGATAGGACTTCACGCGCGCGAGCGCCGCGATCACGCGCTCGTTGCCGACCGCGAAGCCGATGCGCCAGCCCGGCATCGAAAAGGTCTTCGACATCGAGGTGAATTCGACCGTGACGTCCATCGCACCCGGCACCTGCAGCAGCGACGGCGGCGGGTCGTCGTCGAAATAGACCTCGGCATAAGCGAGATCCGACAAGAGCAGCAGCTCGTGCTTCTTCGCGAACGCGACCAGATCCTTGTAGAAATCGAGGCTCGCCACATAGGCGGTCGGGTTGGCGGGATAGCAGACCACCAGCACCGTCGGCTTCGGAATCGAATGAAGCACCGCGCGCTCGAGGGTGTGGAAGAAGCTCGGCGTCGGCTCCGACGGCATTGAGCGGATGGCAGCGCCCGCCATCAGGAAGCCGAAGGCGTGGATCGGGTAGCTCGGGTTCGGCACCAGGATGATGTCGCCCGGCGCGGTGATCGCCTGCGCAACGTTGGCGAAGCCCTCTTTCGAACCCAGCGTGGCGACGACCTGGGTTTCCGGGTTGAGCTTCACGCCGAAGCGGCGCTCGTAGTAGGCGGCCTGCGCCCGGCGCAGGCCCGCAATGCCGCGCGAGGCCGAGTAGCGGTCGGTCCGCGGCCGGCCGAGGGTTTCCTTCAGCTTCTCGATCACATGGGCGGGGGCCGGCAGGTCCGGATTGCCCATGCCCAGATCGATGATGTCCGCCCCGGCGTTGCGGGCCTTGGCTTTGGCCCGGTTCACCTCTTCGAACACGTAAGGCGGCAAGCGGCGGATTCGGTAGAATTCTTCCATTGGTTCGGACCTTCACGTCGGCCTTCCGTGACCCTCTCCGGACCAGCCTGGACCCCGGCTGGCTTTTATCACGGCTTGCGGGCAGCGCCAGCTTTGTCACTCATTGGGACTGTTTCGAGCCGTCATCGGCGTCGAGCGGGTTCTTCTGCATGCTCTCGGCCTCGCCTTCCTGCTTCTTGCGGGCGCTTTGCAGCTGCTTTTCCAGCTTAAGCTGCTGTTCGTCGGTCAGCGGGGTGTCCGCGCGCGGCGGCGGCAAGTCGTGCACGGCGGGATAGCGGTACGCCGCGGCCGGTGCCGCGGGCGTTCCGGCCGGCAGGCCCCCCATGGCGGCGGGCGCCTGTTCCATCAACGCAGCGGAGGAACAGCCGCCGAGCGCCAGGGCCCCGCCCAGGAGCGCCAGACACAGGCTTCCACCGGCTCTCGCCATCGCGTCACTCCGCCCCAACCGATTGAGAAAGTTACGAAGACTCAATGAATTATAGCTTAAGTCGCGTACTCAGCTAATATGGCCGCAGCAAGGAGCGGCGCCGGGCCGATGGGAGGATCCGGTACGGTTCATGCTTCGCAATGCGCCTGCGGCGATCGCGCACCCTGCACCCCTTGCACCGGTCCGTCGTCCGCGCGATTTGTGGGTGGGGATCGACGAGATGCGCATGGACAAGCCCAACGAAACGGCCGGACGGCCGTACAAGGAGCCGCCGGCCCGCGCGCCGGGCGAGCCCGTGGCCGCGCCGCCGCACAAGCCGATTGCGCCGAATGCGCCCGCTATGCCGGCCGTTCCGCCCGTCGACATCGAGGCCCTGTCGCGCAACTTCGCCCGCCTGATCGAGGAAGGCGGCAAGACGCTCGCCGCCTACATGAAACCGCGCGAGCAGGGTCAGGTGAACGACGGCGTCAACGAAGACCTGGTCGATATCGTCCGCACCCTCGCCCAGGTGCTCGAATACTGGCTCGCCGATCCGCAGCGCACCGCCGAATTGCAGGCCGGGCTGGGCGCCGCGTTCCTCGATCTGTGGGCCGCCGCCGCCCGGCGGCTGAGCGGCGAGACCGTGCCGCCGGTGGTCTCCGCCGACCCCAAGGACAAGCGCTTCGCCAATCCGGAGTGGTCGCAAAACCAGTTCTACGACTTCCTGAAGCAGGCCTATCTGCTCACGACCAACTGGGCCGAGCACTTGGTCAAGGGCGCGGACGGCATCGACGCGCACACACGCGCCAAGGCCGAGTTCTACGTGAAGCAGATCACCAATGCGATCTCACCCTCGAATTTCGTGCTGACCAACCCTGAGCTCCTGCGCGAGACCCTGTCGTCGAACGCGGAGAACCTGGTGCGCGGCATGCGCAATCTATCCGAGGATATCGAGGCCGGGCGCGGCTCCCTGCGCATCCGCCAGTCGGACAGTTCGACCTTCGATGTCGGCGGCAACCTGGCTCTGACCCCCGGCAAGGTCGTGTTCCAGAACGAGCTGATGCAGCTCATCCAATACGAAGCCAAGACCGACACGGTGCTGAAGACGCCGCTGCTGATCGTGCCGCCGTGGATCAACAAGTTCTATATTCTCGATCTCAAGCCGGAGAAATCCTTCATCAGGTGGTGCGTCGAACAAGGCATCTCTGTGTTTGTGATCTCGTGGGTCAACCCGGACGCCAAGCTCGCGAAGAAGAGCTTCGAGCAGTACATGCGCGAAGGCGTCATCACGGCGATGGACAAGGTCGAGGAGATCACCGGCGAGAAGAAGGTCCACACCATCGGCTACTGCGTCGGCGGCACGCTGCTCGCGATCACGCTCGCCTGGCTCGCGGCCAAGCGCAAGAATCGCGTGGTGTCGGCCACCCTCTTCGCCGCGCAGGTCGACTTCACCTATGCCGGCGACCTGCTGGTGTTCGTCGACGAGGAGCGCATCAAGCAGCTCGAAGCGCGCATGAAGGAACAGGGCTATCTCGACGCCTCCCGCATGGCGACCGCCTTCAACCTGTTGCGCTCCAACGATTTGATCTGGCCCTACGTCGTCAACAACTACCTGCGCGGCAAGACACCCTTGCCGTTCGACCTGCTGTTCTGGAATTCGGACGCCACCCGCATGCCGGCGGCCAATCATTCGTTCTATCTGCGCAACTGCTATCTCACCAACAAGCTGGCGCGCGGCGAGATGGAGATCGCGGGCACCACGCTCGACCTGCGCAAGGTCAAGGTGCCGGTCTATAATCTGGCCACCCGCGAGGACCACATCGCGCCGGCGAAATCGGTCCTGTTCGGATCGCAGTATTTCGGGGGGCCCGTGACCTTCGTGCTCGCGGGTTCCGGCCACATCGCCGGCGTCATCAACCCGCCCGGCAAGCCGAAGTATCAATACTGGACCGGCGACGAACCGTCCGGCTCCGACGTCGACAAATGGCTGACGACGGCGACAGAGCATCCAGGCTCGTGGTGGCCGCACTGGCTGGAATGGCTGAAGAGCCACGGCAGCGAGACCGTGCCGGCGCGCGAGATCGGCGGCGGCAAGTTGCAGCCGATCGAGGACGCGCCCGGCTCCTATGTGAAGGTGAAGAGCTGGGACTAGCCGGCGCAGGCCGCGCCGCGCGCCTGCACGGTCCGCGGCGGCTGCGGCACAAATTCACGTAATCCCTTAGGGCCGAGCGTAAAGAGCGGGCGATAACGGTCCAACAACTCGCGGCTATCGATGATCGTCAAAATCCGATTGTCGAGAATCAGCCAACGTCCGGCAAAGCGCACGGCAGCCACCGCGTGAACTGCCGAGTCCGCTCGCCGCGCAAGAATAGCAATTCGCAGATCATCCGCAGCAAAGCCGACGGTTTGCAACGCCGCATATTTGAGAACTGCATATTGCTTGTAATCACCCACCCCCAGCGCAAGGGTCTGCAACGGTGAGGTCCATTTGTCCTGCGCCGCATCCGGCAAGCCCGGCTGCACCGCTCGAATGGCGAAATTCACCGCGCGGTTGATACGGCCGATGCGCGCGAGCCCTGCAAAGCCGTTCGCCGCGCCAACCATGGCAATGAATTGCAGCGCCGGGGCCGACCCGCACGTCGACGGCGCGGCGCGGCAGCGCGCGATGAGCGGTCGCTCCAGCTTCATTTGCGCCTGCAACCTGGCCCACGTCACAGCAAGCGGCCCCTTCGCCGGGACCGTCCCGAGGCCGAAAAGCGCGCGGCCATCGGCTTGCGCCGTGCCGCCGAGCAGCAGCAAGAGCACCGCTACCCGGCAGAGCCACGCCGCGTGGACCAGCAAAGCGCGCATGGAAATCCTTTTGCCCCCATTTGCGACGCGCCTCGTTGATCCTGCTCAAACGGCCCCACGGATGGAGGCCGAATGGGCCGGGCTCCCGTCCTTCTCGGCGCGACGGCAGGCCCTCACGCCACCAGCTTTACCGGCACCTTCAGGTAGTGCACGCCGTTGGAGTCCGCCGGCGGTAATTTTCCGGCGCGCATATTCACCTGGATCGACGGCAGCAGCAGCAGTGGCGCGGCCAGCGTCGCGTCGCGCTTGGTGCGCATGGCGACGAAATCGTCCTCGCTCACGCCGTCACGGACGTGGACGTTGCGCGCCCGCTCCTCGCCGACCGTGGTCTCCCAGGCGTATTGGTCGCGGCCCGGCGCCTTGTAGTCGTGGCAGATGAACAGCCGCGTCTCCGGCGGCAACGACAGCAGCCGGTGGATCGAGCGGTAGAGTTCGTGCGCGTCGCCGCCGGGGAAATCCGCCCGTGCGGTGCCGAAATCCGGCATGAACAGCGTATCGCCGACGAACACCGCGTCGCCGATCTTGTACGAAACGCAGGCTGGCGTGTGGCCAGGGGTGTGGATCACCTCGGCTTCGAGAGCGCCGATGTTGAAGCGATCGCCGTCCTTGTAGAGATAGTCGAACTCGGAGCCATCGCCGGACACGTCCAAGGCGTTGAACACCGGGCGGAATATCTTCTGCACCTCGCGGATGTGCTCGCCGATGCCGACCTTGGCGCCGGTCTTGAGCTTGATATAGGGCGCGCCCGACAGATGGTCGGCGTGCGCATGGGTTTCGAGCACCAGGCCGATCTTCACGCCGAGCGCGGCAGCCGAGGCCAGGATGGCGTCGGCGGACCGAACCGTCGCCTCCCCGCTACGGTGGTCGAAATCGAGGACAGGATCGATCACGGCGCCCGCCAAAGTGGCCGGATCCCAGACCAGATAGCTGACCGTGTTGGTTGGCTCGTCGAAAAAGGCGCGAATTTCGGGCTTTGCAGGCATTTTTGCGCTCCCTTCTCTCATATGCGCTTGACTATATATTAGAATGCACTAATTTAGCAATACCTAATCTTAGGGAGCGAAATCCATGCCCGTTGAAAGTGCCCGTTGCGGACCGGCCGGTCCCGGCGCCGGAAACGACGAGTTCGAACGTAAGGCGGCCGACGCCGCACGCCTGCTGAAGCTGCTCGCCAACGAGTACCGGCTGCTCATTCTCTGCCGGCTGGCGGCGACCCGCGAAATGTCGGTGAACGGCCTCGCCGACGCCGTCGGCCTGAGCCAGTCGGCGCTCTCGCAGCACCTCGCGCGCATGCGCGAGGACGGCCTGCTCGGCACCCGGCGCGAAGCACAGACCGTCTACTACCGGCTCGCCGACGCTAACGCGGCGCGCCTCTTGGCGCTGCTGCGCGACATCTACTGCCCCTGATCCCCACCACCCCCGAAGCACGGACGAGAAGACCCCCATGAGCAAAGTCGAAAACATCACCCCCGAGCGCGCCAAGAAGCTGATCGATGACGGCGCCGTGCTCATCGATATCCGCGAGGCGCACGAGCACCAGGCCGAAAACATCCCAGGCGCACGCCACTACGCGCTGTCGCAGATCAACCGCGGCCATCCGGTCCAGGACGGCGACACGGTGCTGATCTATCACTGCAAATCGGGCGGCCGCACCAACATGAACGCGGGCAAGCTCGCCGCCGTATCGGGTGATTGCCACGTTTACCTGCTTGGCGGCGGCATCGAGGCCTGGAAGCGTGCAGGCCTGCCGACCTCGCGGCAACCGGCGGGCGCAGCCGCCAACAGCAATGACAGCGGCATCCTGAACAAGCTCTCGAACCTGTTCCGCTAAGGCACCAGGAAGAACCGGCCATGCTGCTGCACGACCTGCTTTCCGTTCTGTCCGGCGGCATGGTCGGTTTCACCCTCGGCCTGATCGGCGGCGGCGGCTCGATCCTCGCGGTGCCGCTGCTGATCTACGTCGTGGGGGTGCCGGGCACGCACATCGCCATCGGCACCAGTGCGCTCGCCGTCGCCGCCAGCGCCGCGGTCAATCTTGCCGGCCATGCCCGCAATCGTACGGTGAAGTGGCCCTGCGCCATTACCTTCGCGGTCGCCGGCATCGCCGGCGCGGCCGCCGGCGCTCACCTCGGCAAGGCCGTGGACGGGCACCGGCTGCTGCTCCTGTTCGGCGCGCTCATGGTCATCATCGGCGCGCTCATGCTGCGCCCGCGCAAGTCGGGCGGCAATCCGGACGTCAGGCTCAACGCCATGAGCGCGGGCCGTCTGCTGCCGTTCCTGATCGGCACCGGCTTCCTGGTCGGGGCGCTCTCCGGCTTCTTCGGCATCGGCGGCGGCTTCCTGATCGTACCCGGACTGATGGCCGCCACCGCCATGCCGCTGATCAACGCCATCGGCTCGTCACTTGTGTCGGTTACCGCCTTCGGGCTCACCACCGCGGCGAGCTACGCATGGTCCGGTTTCGTCGACTGGCAGCTGGCGGGGTTGTTCATCGCCGGCGGCGCCGTTGGCGGCCTTGCCGGCATCAAGCTCGCGCATCGCTTGGCTGGCCACAAGCACGCGTTGACGCTGACCTTCGCGGGCGTCGTGATCGCGGTCGGCCTCTACGTGATCGCCCGCTCACTCTGGTTCTAGTTCCCAGAAGTCGACCGTCTGATTGGCCGGCGATTCCTTGCGATAGTGCACGGTGGCGTATTTGCCGCCGTGGTACACGAGGGGCGGACGCTCGTCGTCGCGCAGGCCGAGGACCTCTCCGATGAACAGGCTGTGATCGCCGCAGTCGTGGTGCGCCACGATCCGCGCCGCGACCGCCGCGCACACATTCGCCAGCACCGGCACGCCGTGCATGTGCTCGAACAGCAGTTCCGGTCGCTCGAGCCCCTGCCCGGCGAAGTGCTGGCTGATCAACTCCTGGCCCTGCGCCAGAATGCTCACGCCGAAATGGCCGATATCGATCAGCGGCTGATGCAGGCGTGCTTTGGTCGCCACCGACACGATGCACAGAGGCGGCGTGAGCGAACCCGACATAAAGGCGTTGGCGGTCATGCCGCGCACGCCGCCCTCCGTTTCAGCCGTGATGATGGTCACGCCGGTGGCGAAGCGTCCCATAACGCGGCGAAACAGCTTTAAATCAATGGCGTTGGTCTTCTCGCTCACGTTCATCGCTCGATTTGCCCGATTTCTTCAGCAGAGGTTCTAACGGGCCGGCCCCCTGAGGCAAGCCCCCGGGGTCCTGCTCAGGGATAACGCACTCGTGAGCCGAACGGGGCGCGGCCGGGTCCCAACTCGGGCTACAGTTCCCGCCGCCGTTTGTTCTCGCGTGTGACCGCCGGAGAGCCGTCTTCCGGGCCACAATTTCGGCATCGGCAAACGCTCGTCCGCCCGTTCATGCGCGCCAACCGCCGGGGGATGGTAATGCCAAGAGAACTCTATTGGTTGACGCTGACGGTCATTCTGACCGGGCTGCTATGGGTGCCGTACATCCTGGACCGCATCATGGTGCGGGGGCTGATGGGCGCGATGGCGAACCCCTCGCCCGACGACACACCTCAGTCGCCTTGGGCGCAGCGGCTGCAAAAGGCGCACTACAACGCGGTCGAAAACCTCGTGATCTTCGCCGCGCTGGTGCTGACACTTCAGGTGATGAAACATTCGACCGAGAGCACGGTCATCGCCTGCGCGCTCTACTTCTGGGCAAGGCTCGTGCATGCGCTCGTCTACTGGGCCGGCATTCCGGTGGCGCGCACGCTCTCGTTCTCGCTCGGCTTCCTGGCGCAGGTGATGCTGGTGCTGGCGGTATTCGGGAAGTTGTGAGCGACCCATCCATCGACTCGTCATGGCCGGGCTCGTCCCGGCCACCCACGTCTTGCGACAAAGAAGGCATGGATGCCCGGCACAAGCCCGGGCATGGCTGCGGAGAGGTCCGGCCGAGCCTCACGCGGCTGGAAGCGCCCGCTCGATAATCGCTCGCACATCCAGCCCGCGCGGCAGCATGCCGAAGGCGGACCCGCCATCGCTGTCGAGCCGCGAGGCGCAGAAGGCGTCCGCCACCGCTCCCGGCGCGTGCCGGATCAGCAGCGCCGCCTGCAGCGCCAGCACGAGCTCGCGCACCAGCTTTCGCGCCTGAGATTCGTCATTTCGGTCAATGCCCTGCAGGCGCTCCTGGAAGCACTGCACGAAGGCGCCGAGGCGCCGATCCCCGCCACCGTCGAGTTCGGCCGCCAGCATTTCGGCGGCGTTGGGCGTGCGCGCCAGCGCCCGCAGCACGTCCAGGCACATGACGTTGCCGGAGCCCTCCCAGATCGAGTTGACGGGCGCCTCGCGGTAGAGCCGCGGCATTACGCATTCCTCGATGTAACCCGAGCCGCCCAGCACCTCCATCGCTTCGAAGGCCGCGTAGGGGGTGCGCTTGCAGATCCAGAACTTCGCCGCCGGCGTCACCACGCGGCGGTAGGCGAGCGAGAGCGCGTCATCCTCATCATAGGCGCGCGCGAGCCGCATGCTCAGCACCGTGGCGGCCTCGCTCTCCACGGCCAGATCGGCGAGCACGTTTTCCATCAGCGGCTGGTCGATCAGCTTCTTCTGAAACACGGTGCGGTGGCGCGCATGGTGCAGCGCCTGGGCGAGCGCCTGCCGCATCAGGCCGGAGGAGCCGACGGCGCAGTCCAGCCTCGTATAATTGCCCATCTCGATAATGGTCGGAATGCCACGCCCCTCCTCGCCGATGAGCTCGGCATAAGCGCCGTCGAACTCGACCTCACTGGAGGCGTTGGAGCGGTTGCCGAGCTTGTCCTTGAGGCGAAGGATGTGCACAGCGTTGCGCTCACCGTCCGGCGTCCAGCGCGGCAGCAGGAAGCAGCTCAAGCCCTTCGGCGATTGCGCCAACACGAGGAAGGCGTCGCACATGGGCGCCGACATGAACCACTTGTGGCCATGGAGCCGGAAGCTGCCGTCGCCGGCCGGCTCGGCGCGGGTGAGGTTGGTGCGCAGATCGGAGCCGCCCTGGTTCTCGGTCATGCCCATGCCGAGGAGCGCGGCGGTCTTGTCGCCGGCGGGCCGGAAGCGCGGGTCGTACTGGCGGCCATAGATTTTGGGCAGCCACGATGCGGCGATCTCCGGCGCCTGCCGTAAAGTGGGCACTGAGCCATAAGTCATGGCGAGCGGGCAGCAACAGCCGCTTTCGATCTGCATCATCAGGTAGAAGCCGGCGGCGCGCGCGACGTGTGCGCCCGGCTTCGGCTCGGCCCAGGGACTAGAATGCAGCCCCGCCCGCAACGCGAGCGCCAGCAGCTCGTGCCAGGCCGGATGAAACTCGACCTCGTCGAGGCGGTGACCGTAGCGGTCGAGGGTGCGCAGCGTCGGCGTATATTTGTTGGCGTCGAAGCCGAGCTTGGCCGTCTCCGGCTTACCGAGCGTCGCACCCAGCCCCGTCAGGCCGTCTTGCGCCCAATCGGCCTGCTCGCGCGCGACCGCCTCACGCAAGACCACGTCGCTGGCGAAGACGTTATAGGGCTCGAGCGGCGGCGGCTGGTTGGCGACATCGAACATCGTTCTGTCTCTCCGTCGTCATTCCGAGGCGCGAGCCATAAGCGCGTTCAAGCGCGCCTTCAACGCGCCATGGCGAGCGAACCCGGAATCCAGAAGCGGACTCGGGAGATTGTAGCTGGATTCCGGGCCCGGCGCTTACGCGCCGGCCCGGAATGACGGACGTCACGGAAACAGCGCGACCTGCTCCAGGCCCATGGTCTCGGGATACCCCATGACCAGGTTCATGTTCTGGATGGCCTGGCCGGAGGCGCCCTTCACCAGGTTGTCGAGCGCCGAGACGATGATGGCGCGGCCTTCCTGGCGGTCCTTGGCGACCCCGATGAAGGTCATGTTGGAGCCGCGTACGTGCCGGGTCTGCGGCGTCTCGCCGAACGGCAGCACGTGCACGAATGGCTCCTTGGCGTAGACCTTTAAAAGTATCGCATGAAGATCCTCGGCCGTGCGGCCGCGTCTTCCCCGCACATAGATGGTCGAGAGGATGCCGCGGTTCATGGGCACCAGATGCGGCGTGAAGCTAACCACCACCTCGCGGCCGGCGGCCGCCGAAAACTCCTGGTCGAGCTCGGCCATGTGCCGGTGACCGCCGACGCCGTAGGCATTGAAGCCTTCCGACACTTCCGAGAACAGCATCGACTCCTTGGCCGCCCGCCCCGCCCCGGTCATGCCGGACTTGGCGTCGATCACGATCTCGTCGAGGTCGATGGCCTTGGCCTTGATCAGCGGCACCAAGGGAAGCTGCGCGCAGGTGGTGTAGCAGCCGGGGTTGGCGACCAGCCGCGCGTTCTTGATCTCGCGCCGGTGGATCTCGCACAGGCCATAGACGGCCTCGCCTTGCAGCTCGGGCGCATGGTGCTCGTGGCCGTACCACTTGGCGTAAGCCGCGGTATCGGAGAGCCGGAAGTCGGCCGACAGATCGACCACCTGGGTCGAGGGCGCCTTCGCCAACAGCTCCTTCAGCACCTTCTGCGTGGTGGCGTGCGGCAGCGCGCAGAACACGACGTCGAGGCCGGCGGTGGCCCAGTCGACGCTCTCGATCGAGACGAGCTGCGGCAGCGCATGCGGCGAGAAATGCTGGAAGACGCTGCGCATCTCCTGGCCGGCGCGCCGGTCGGCGGTGAGCAGCGCCAGCTCGGCGCGCGGATGGCGCAGCAGCAGCCGCACCAGCTCGGCCCCGGTATAGCCGGACGCGCCTAGAACGCCGATTTTCGCTTTTTGAGCCATGGCAATGATCCTCATCCAGTGTCTTAACGGACTACCGGAAGAAGGCCGCTTGCGGAAGATTTTCTAGAAAATCGTGCCGCGGCGTTCGTCCGGCAGCACGGGTAACGGCCAGCTAATGCCAGGCCCGTGCCGAAGTGGCACGGCGGCGGCGGAATTGCGCTGTCATGGTCGTCTTCATGGCCGCGCGATATAAGGGCCCGTGGGTGGGCGGTCAAGCGGCCGCCGGCAGCACCGCCGTGGCCGAACCTGTCGAGTGAGCATCGCCTCAGTCGCCCGCGGCTGCTGTCCGGATCAGGATTCGACACGCCTCGCACGGGCGTAAGTCGGGCGATCATCTGCACACCCATAAACCGCGATGATGCCGACCATTCCCGATACGAATGGCGTCTTCCTTTAACGCCTCGCGCGACATGCGGGCCACGGAGCCGCAAGCTGCAACCGTCCTCATCAATAGCGGCAGAATTTCGAATGGGTGAAAGCTTTAGCCCGCGTCCCGCAATTAAATGCGCAAATCAGCGCGGATCGCGCGCAATTGGGCACCACCCCATATAGGCGACGTCCCACCGCTTCGCTAAGCTCGGCATCGTCAAAAGGTCGTCGCGGCCGCTGGGTCGCCAGATCAATAAATCGATGGGAGGGAACGATGCTGCGGACGATTCTACGCGCTGCCGGCGCGCTCTTGCTGGCGGCGACGCTGGCGAGCCCGGCACTCGCTGCCGGCAAGACCACGCTGCACTGGTACGGCCAGGCCGCCTGGAAGATCACCACGCCTTCGGGCGGCGTCATCCTGGTCGATCCATGGCTCACGGTGCCGACCAATCCCGACAAGAACTCCATCAAGGAGCTCGGGCGCGTCGACTACATCCTGATCACGCATGGCCATCGCGATCATGTCGGCGACGCGGTCGAGATCGCCAAGAAGACCGGTGCCAAACTGCTTGCGCCCTACGCGCTTGCGATGAACATGGTCTCGTCAATCGGCTTTCCCAAGGACCAGGTCATGACCGGCGGCAACGTCGGCGGCACCATCGACCTGCCCAAGGCCGGCGCCAAAGTCATGATCGTCAACGCGATCCACGGCTCGGAGCTGACCGCGCCGCAATATAAGGCCGGACCGGGCCAACCGGCCGCGCTCACCAGCGGCAATCCGGTCGGCTACGTCATCATGGTCAAGGACGGGCCGACGATTTACCACACCGGCGATACCGCCGTGACCGAGGACATGAAGCTGATCCCGATGTTCCACCACATCGATATCATGCTGGCCTGCATCGGCGGCTATTTCACGATGGATCCGCAAGGCGCAGCGCTCGCGGTGCAGTTCGTGAAGCCGGATCACGTCATTCCGATGCACTTCGGCACCTTCGGACTGCTCGCCGGCACGCCGGCGGAATTCCGCGCGGCGCTCAAGAAGCGCGGGCTCGACAAGAAGCTGATCGTCATGAAGCCGGGCGACACCCGCAGCTTCTAAGATCATCCCGCAATGGGACAGGCCGCCGGGGCGAGGCTCCGGCGGCCTTTTTCTTGGGCCCTTACGGCCACAGCCATTTCACCAGCAACGAGAGGCCGTCGCCGAGCGTCAGCAGCACGGCCGCCCATACGAAGGCGGAGGTGAAGTTGGCGGCCTGGAAGCGCCAATACGGCATCTCGAAGATGCCGGCGACCAGCGGTACCGAGGCGCGCAACGGTCCGAAGAAGCGACCGATGAAGATGCCGAGGATGCCCCAGCGTTTCACGAAGCGTTCGCCGCGCGGGATCAGGTCGGGATGGCGCGACAGCGGCCAGATGTGCTGCACCGAATATTCGAGCTTGAGGCCGACCCAGTAGGACAGCCAATCGCCGCAGGCCGCGCCGAGCGCGCCCGCCACCAAGACCGGCCAGAAGCTCAGGCCCCCGCTCTTGATGAGCGCGCCCATGGCGACCAGCGCCGCCCAGGCCGGGATCAGCAGCGAGATGAAGGCGAGCGATTCCCCGAACGCCAGGCCGAACACGATCGGCGGCGCCCAGGCTGCATGGTCGCGCACGAAGGCGACGACGTCGTGGACATAAGCATCGAAAGCCATACGGCGGATCCGGCGGCCCGTCTCATCGGGGGCGAGGCGCCGTTCTCTAGCCGAGCTCGGACCCGCGCGCCAGCGGGCCCGCGGCCGCACGCGCGATAGCGCTCACGTCACACCCGCTTGTGGTCGCAATAATTTGTTTGCGCATGATCATTTCCGAAAACCGGCTCCCGCTTTTCGGGATCATACGCTCACTCCGGCAGCTCCGGCTCATTCTTCGGGAAAAGATGCACAAAGGCAGCCAAACCCATGATCAATAAGGGTGCTGCCAGGAAGGCCCCGACCGGCCCCCAGAGCCAGGTCCAGAACACGAGCGACAGGAAGACCATGAGCGGGTTGAGGGTGAACTTGCGGCCGACAGCACTCGGCGTGACGATCTCGCCCTCGAGCGTGGCAGCGGCGAGATAGAGCAGCGGCGGGATCAGCGCGTGCGTCAGCGTCGGGAAGCTCACGAGCCCCACCATGAACATCGCCGCCTCCACGAGCAGCGAGCCGAGATAAGGCACGAAATTGAGCACGAACGCCAACACGCCCCAGGCCAGCGGGTCCGGCAGGCCGAGCGCCCACGCAATCGCTCCGCCGATCAGGCCCATGGTCAAGTTGATCGCCGCGACCACGGTCAGATAGCCCGTGAGCTTGCGCTCGATGTCGTTGAGGATACGCAGCACCCGTAGCCGGCCGTCCCGGGTACGCATCAGGGCGACGGCCTCGTGGCGTATGCGCGTGCGCCCGAGCAGCATGAAGAAGAGCGCACCCAGGAAGATGATGATCTGGCCGATCGCCGGCGTCACGATCGACACGGCCGGCTGCACCACCGCCATGATGTCGAAGTTGATACCCTTGCCGGCCTGCCCGGGCAGCAAGGCGTTACGCAGGTCGCGCAACTCCGCCAGTGGGCGGTCGAGCATGTCCAGTTTGTCGTGGATGCTGCGCGCGATCTGCGGCGCCTTGTTGATCCAGTCAACGACCGGCGACGACAGCAGCATGACCAAGCCATAGAACACGCCGGCGACCAGCAGCCACAAGACGATTGCGGTGACGGGCTTGGGTACCCCGTGGCGATCGGCCCGGAGCGACAAAGGCCCGAGCATCATGGTCACCACGAACGCCGCGGCCACCGGCAGTAGCACGGCGCGCGCCAGGCTCAGCGAGGCAATCAGCAGGATCAGGAAGATGCCGAGGACGGCGTACTGAGCCGCGGCATGCCGCAATTCAGGCGTGGCCGGCAACGGTAAAGGCCGTTCTGCAGCCAGGTTGAGTTGCAGCCTCGCCTCACTCTCGGCCGGCGGGGGCCCCGATTGCGCATTGCGGGCGTCCATGGACCGGATAACGATCCAAGTTCCAAATGGTTGCGCACATAGGATATCGCGATATCGCGCTGAAACGCCCCCTATCGAGCCTGTTTGCCCCGGATTTTTGCCGTCTCGGAGGCCCTGGCACCGCCACCGTTCGTGGCATAGTGGCTGGTAAATGATTCGGCCCGCCCCCATCTGAAAGAGCGAAACCGACCGTATCCGAATGGCCAAGACCGCAACCAAGAAGAAATCGTCCGAACCCGACCTGTTTGCTGCGCCGGCGCGCTCGGCGCCAGCGCGCGGCAAGCCGCAGCGCGAGAAGCCCGCCAAAGCCGCACGCGGTGCGAGCGCCGGCGACTCCGGCTACAGCGCCAAGCACATCGAGGTGCTGGAGGGCCTGGAGCCCGTGCGCCGCCGCCCCGGCATGTATGTCGGCGGCACCGACGAGAAGGCGCTGCATCACCTGTTCGCGGAAGTCATCGACAACTCGATGGACGAGGCGCTCGCCGGTCACGCCGACTGGATCGAGGTCGAATTCGACAAGGACGGCTTCGTTTCGGTCACCGACAACGGCCGCGGCATGCCGGTCGATCCCCATCCCAAGTTCAAGAACAAGTCGGCGTTGGAAGTGATCATGTGCACGCTGCACGCCGGCGGCAAGTTCGACTCCAAAGTCTATGAGACGAGCGGAGGCCTGCACGGCGTCGGCGTGTCGGTGGTCAACGCCCTCTCCGATCGGCTCGAAGTCGAAGTTGCACGCGGCCAGCAGCTCTATGGCATGACGTTCGAGCGCGGCAAGCCGAAGGGCAAGCTGCAGAAACTCGGCCGCGCACCCAACCGGCGCGGTACCAAGGTGCGTTTCCATCCCGACGCGCAGATCTTCGGGGCCAAGGCCGCTTTCAAGCCCGAGCGCCTGTTCAGGATGGCGCGCTCGAAGGCCTATCTGTTCGGCGGCGTCGAGATCCGCTGGCATTGCGCCCCCGAGCAGTTGAAGGGCATCGAGGACGTTCCGGAAAAGGCGACATTCCACTTCGCCGAGGGCCTCAAGGATTATGTCGCGGCGAACCTCAACGGTGCGACCTTGGTGCATCCGGACATCTTCACCGGAACGTCCGGCAAGACCGGCCGCCACGGCACCGCCGAATGGGCGATCGCCTGGACCGCCGATCAGGACGGCTACGTGCAGTCCTACTGCAACACCATCCCGACCCCCGACGGCGGCACCCATGAGTCCGGCCTGCGTAGCGCCCTCTTGCGCGGTTTGAAGGATCATGCCGCCCGCGTCGGCCAAGAAAAGCGCGCCGCAGCCATCAACAGCGACGACATCATGACGGGCGCGGCCTGCATGTTGTCGGTATTCGTGCGCGAGCCCGAGTTCCAGGGGCAGACCAAGGACAGGCTCGCGACCGCGGAAGCCCAGCGCATCGTCGAGCAGGCGATCAAGGATCCCTTCGACCACTGGCTCGCCGCCAATCCGACGCAGGCCAACAAGCTGCTGGATTTCGTCGCCGAGCGCGCGGAAGAACGCCTGCGGCGGCGCCAGGAAAAGGACATCGCGCGCAAAAGCGCGGTGCGCAAGCTACGCCTGCCCGGCAAGCTCGCCGACTGCACCAATTCAGCCTCCGACGGTTCGGAGATTTTCATCGTCGAGGGCGACTCGGCCGGCGGCTCCGCCAAGCAGGCGCGCGACCGGCGCACGCAAGCCGTGCTGCCGCTGCGCGGCAAGATCCTCAACGTCGCCAGTGCCGGCAAGGACAAGCTCGCCCAGAACGCCCAGCTCGCAGACCTCATGCAGGCGCTCGGCTGCGGCACCGGCGCGCACTATCAGGAGAAGGACCTGCGCTACGAGAAGGTCATCATCATGACCGACGCCGACGTCGACGGCGCGCACATCGCTTCGCTCCTGATCACGTTCTTCTTCCGCACCATGCCGAAGCTGATCGAGGCCGGCCGGCTCTATCTTGCGGTTCCGCCGCTTTATCGTCTTCAGCACGGCGGCAAGATCGCCTACGCGCGCGACGACAAGCACAAGGACGCGCTCATGAAGAGCGAGTTCCACGCCAATGCCAAGGTTGAAGTTTCGCGCTTCAAAGGCCTGGGTGAGATGATGGCCGCGCAGCTGAAAGAGACCACCATGGACCCGTCAAAGCGAACGCTGCTGCGGGTGAAGCTGCTCGACGACGACGTGAAGCCGACCGCCAAGATCGTCGAACAGTTGATGGGCACTAAAGCTGAGACGCGCTTCGCCTTCATCCAGGAGCGCGCCGAGTTCGCGAACGAGGAACTGCTGGACGTTTAGCGCGCAGGCCCCCCTACTCGCACTTCACCAGCGTCGGGGTCGCAATGCCCGCGCCCAGCACCATGCCGTTCTTGACCCGCACTTCGCCGCCCGCCGGCTGATTGAACAGAGTGCGGCGGTGGCCGTCGGTCACACGCATGACCAGTTTCTGGCGCTCACCGGATTCGTCTCCCGGCCGGAACATCACGTCCAGTGACACTTTGGTGGACGAAAGCCGGATCGCCGAGAGCACACGGTAATGATTTACGGCGTATTTGGCGCCGAGATGATGGTCCTCGACGACCGTCCCGTTGGCATCGACAAAATCGCTCACATAGGCGTTCTGTGGCGAGGCCGGCCGGCCGCAATCGACCGCCCAGGTTCCGAACAGGCCCAACGCGCGGAACACGTCCGCCGGGGCCACGGGGGGCGCCGGTTTCGCTGCCGCGGCAAGCGTCATCGCCATCCAGAACGCCGCCACCGCGATCGCACGCATGAAACCCTGCCCGTCTTCGGAATCCAACTGTGCGAGCATAACAACCCGCAAGCCGTTATCAATCGGCAGACTGCGAGTCATCCAAAGGCTTGCATTGACCGAGATCAGGGGGACCGAAAGGCCGGGATCAGTCGAGCGGCAGACCCACATACTGCTCGGCGAGCGAGCGGGAGGCGGCTTCGGAAGAGGTCAGGTAGTCGAGGTCGGAGAGTTGGCGGCGGCGGTCGAAGGCGGTTTCGTTGGGGAAGCGGTGCATGATCTGGGTCATCCACCAGGAGAAGCGCTGCGCGTACCAGACGCGGCGTTGGGCCTTGGCCGAATAGCCGTCGAGCCCCGCCGTGCTCTTCGCCTTGTAGAAGTGCTCCAGCGCGCGAGAGAGATAGACCACGTCGGCGAACGCCAGGTTCATGCCCTTGGCACCGGTCGGCGGTACGATATGGGCGCTGTCGCCGGCCAGGAACAGTCGTCCGTGCTGCATCGGCTCGACCACGAAGCTGCGCATGGGCGTGATGCTCTTCTGCAGCATCTTGCCTTCCTGCAAGGTGCGCGAGCCGCCGAGCCGTTTATGCAGTTCGTCCCAGATGCGCGCCTCGGACCAGTTCTCGATGTCCTCGTCGTGGTCGACCTGGAGATAGAGCCGCGCCAACGTTGGCGAGCGCATGGTGTAAAGCGCGAAGCCGCGGTCGGTGTAGGAATAGATCAGTTCCTCGTCGGGCGGCGGGCTTTCCGACAGGATGCCGAGCCAGCCGAACGGGTAGTCACGCTCGAACACGCTGAGCACGCCATCGGGGATGCTGGGACGGCAGATGCCGTGAAAGCCGTCGCAGCCGGCGATGAAGTCGCAATCGAGCTCGTGTGCATGGCCCTCGTGCGTGAAGCGGATTTTCGGACGCTCGGACGTCAGCTCATGCACGGTGACGCCGTCGACCTCGAACAGCAGCGGGCCGCCATCGGCACGCCGCTGCGCAACCAGGTCCCGCACCACCTCCTGCTGGCCATAGATTGTGATGTGCTTGTTCACCAGCTTCTTGAAGTCGAGCCGATGGATCTCGCCGTTGATGCCGATCTGGTTGCCCCAGTGCACGAGGCCCTCACGCTTGAGGCGTTCGCCGACGCCGACCTCGGTCATGAGGTCGGTCGCCCAGTGCTCCATCAGACCGGCGCGGATGCGGTTGTAGATGTATTCTTCGCTGCGGTTCTCGATGACGACCGACTCGATGCCCTGCAGATGCAGGAGCCGCGCTAGCATCAGGCCGGCAGGGCCCGCTCCGATGATGCCGACCTGTGTGCGCATGCAAATATCTCCCTCGTTTCTCTTCTTGCTTGCGCCGGCTTATAGAGGCCCGCTCCGGGCCGCCAAAGGGACGAAGCCCGGATTGCCTTGAACCTTTTCGCCGGCGCCCGGCTCAGCCCGTCAGCCAGTCGATCAGCGCCGCGTTCACCGCCGCGGGTTGTTCGAGCGTAGACAGATGCCCGCAATCCGGCACGATCGTGAGACGCGCGCCTGCGATGCCGCCGGCAATCTCGCGCGCCATCTCCGGTGTCGTGAGGTCGTCGTTGTCGCCGGTCAATACCAGGGTCGGGCATTCGATCTGCGACAAGTACGGCCGCGAGTCGGGCCGCGAGATGATGCCCTTCTCCTGCCGCACGAAGGCTTCCGCACCGGTGTCGGCGGCCATGGCGCGTAAGGTCGCCTTCAGGGCCGGCTCCTCCCGGCGGCTTGCTTGCAGGAAGCGCGGCGTCAATGTCTCGACCACTTCGGAAAAGCGACCACCCTCCGCCATCTCGATAAACGCGTAGCGCGCCGCCGTCTGTTCCGGCGTGTCGGGACGCGCCGAGGTGTCGAGCAGCGCGAGACGGCCGATGCGCTCGGGCGCCTGGCGCATGAGTTCGAAAGCGAGATAGCCGCCGTAGGAAAGGCCCGCGAGCGCAAAGCGCGGCGGCGCCTCGGCCAGGATGCGCGCGGCAGCCGCGCCGATGGTGTCATCGCGCTTGTGCTCGGCAATAGTAATGGCCGCAAACGGCCACAACGCTTCGATCTGAGGCCCGAAAAGCCGGGCGCTGCAAAGCAGCCCCGGCACCAGAACGAGCGGCAATGACGACGCCATTTCGACCTCCCAAGTTCGCTCCGCCCGGCCCGAAAACGGAACCGGCGGCGGCCGGAAAACCCCGCAAAACCGCTAAAACGTTAAGAATTAATGCGCGTTAGGAGGCTCAACCATTGACATTACGGCTGTCCTCCCTATGTTCCGGGCAGCCGGTTCGCCGCAACAGGATTCGAACCGTTCCCCCGCGCAACGCAACCCCGAATTTTCGTCCGGCGCGGGCCCAGGACTCTCTGAGGTTATATGTCCTTCTCTCATCTCGGCTTATCCGACAAGGTTCTCGCCGCCATCGACGCGGCTGGCTACAAAACTCCCACCCCGATCCAGGAACAGGCCATTCCACACGTGCTCGCACATCGCGACGTGCTGGGCATCGCGCAGACCGGCACCGGCAAGACCGCCGCCTTCGTGCTGCCGATGCTGACCATGCTGGAAAAGGGCCGCGCGCGGGCGCGTATGCCGCGCACGCTCATCCTCGAGCCGACGCGCGAACTCGCGGCGCAGGTCGCGGAAAGCTTCGAGAAATACGGCAAGAACCACAAGCTCAACGTAGCGCTGATTATCGGCGGCGTCTCGTTCGACAACCAGGACGCCAAGCTCTTGCGCGGCGTCGACGTCCTGATCGCCACGCCCGGGCGCCTGCTCGATCATTCCGAGCGCGGGCGCCTTTTGCTATCGGGCTGTGAACTGCTGATCATCGACGAAGCCGACCGAATGCTCGACATGGGTTTCATTCCCGACATCGAGCGCATCGGCAAGTTGGTGCCCTTCACGCGCCAGACGCTGTTCTTCACGGCCACCATGCCGCCGGAAATCCAGCGCATCGCCGACACCTTCCTGCACAATCCGGTGCGCGTCGAAGTGTCGAAGCCGGCCAGCACCGCGACCACGATCAACCAGATGCTGGTGGCGAGCAGCAACGAGCCCCACGAGAAGCGTGAGGTGCTGCGCAACCTGATCCGTTCGGCAGTGAACCTGCAGAACGCCATCATCTTCTGCAACCGCAAGCGCGAGGTCGCGCAACTGCACCGTTCGCTGGTGCGCCACAAGTTCAACGCGGTCGCGCTGCATGGCGATATGGATCAGTCGGCGCGCACAGCCGCGCTCGACGCGTTCCGCAAGGGCGAGGCCAAGCTGCTGATCGCTTCCGACGTCGCCGCGCGCGGCCTCGACATTCCGGAAGTGAGCCACGTCTTCAATTTCGACGTGCCGCATCATTCCGACGACTACGTCCACCGCGTCGGCCGCACCGGCCGTGCCGGCCGTGCCGGTACCGCCATCTCGATCGTGGCGCCGATCGACAAGAAATCGGTGGCCTTAATCGAAAAGCTGATCGGGCAGGACATCCCCTGGATGGGCGCGCCGGCGGTCGAGACGACCGATGACTCCGTGACCGCCGAGAACGGCGAACGCGGCCGGCGCAACGGCCGCGGCCGCGGTCGTGACCGCGGTGGCCAACGACGGCAAGGTGGTCAACCGGCGGGCCATCAGCCCGCACCCCGCAGCGCTCCCGCGCGCGAGGAGCCGCAACCGGTGCGCGCTGGCGACCGCCCGCGCCCGCGTCCCTCGCGACAGTCCGCGTCCGACGAGGCCGACCACAGCCACCTGCCCGCTTTCCTGTTGCGGCCGGTGCCGATCAAGGTCTGAATACAACCGATACAACCGGATCGGCGACTCTTGCAACGTAGCTGACGGGCCAGCGTTTGGTCGCGGGAAGTATATTTTACGCGGCTTTGCGCGTGTTTCCGGCCCCCATTTACCGGTGATTTATATCCCTCGCATAGGTTGCGACAACGGAATCGCGGTGCTGCCACCTAGCCGCGTCGCCGTTTCCGGCTGCCTGCCGCCAGATGGGGGGTCTTATGAACGTGCATGCCGAGGAGCACGAACGCAGTTTGGCGTTCGCAGACATCGCTCTCGGACAGATCAAGGCGCTGCGTCAGGCGGCGACTCCCCGCAATTACGAGATCTGGTACGCCTACGCGTCCGGCCTCCATCCTTCGCTGAACCAGAAGATCAACGAAACGCTGAAGGAAAGGGGCAAGCTGTCTGACGCCGATCTCGAAGAGATCTACGCCACGTTCCTCTCGCCCACGCGCCTGTCCCAGCGCATCGACGACGTCGGCAACATGGTCAAGGGCGAAATCGAGCAGGTGATGGCGATGATCGACGCCGCCGCCGGCTCTGCCTCGAGCTATACCGAAAGCCTCGCCGACATGAGCGAGAAGCTGGGCGACTCCAATGACCGCGAAAGCGTGCGCGCCATTGTCGAGAGCCTGGTGCAGACCACCAAGGAAATGGAGGCGTCAAACCAGAGGCTGGAGGCGCGGCTCAGCGCATCCAAGCAGGAGATCGACCAACTCCACGAAAACCTGGAGGCCGTGCGCAACGAAAGCCTGACCGATCCGCTGACGCAGCTCTCCAACCGGAAGCTCTTCGACGCCTCGCTGGAGGCGGCGATCGCCACCGCGCGCGAACGGAACGAGCCGATGTCGCTGCTGATGACCGACATCGACTACTTCAAGAAATTCAACGACAGCTTCGGCCATCTCACCGGCGATCAGGTGCTGCGGCTGGTGGCGATGTCGGTGAAGCAGAACGTCAAGGGCCAGGATATTGCAGCGCGCTATGGCGGCGAGGAATTCGCCGTCATCCTGCCCAACACCTTCCTGCGCTCCGCGATCACGGTAGCCGACCATATCCGCCGCGCGGTGATGGCCAAGGAGTTGATGAAGCGCTCGACCGGCGAACACCTGGGGCGCGTGACGATCTCCGTCGGTGTGGCCGCCTTGCGCGCGGGCGACACCATGCAGACGCTTATCGAGCGCAGCGACGCTTGCCTCTATGCCGCCAAGCGCAATGGCCGCAACCGCGTCATGAGCGAAACGGATCCGGAAGTCACCGGCCGGCCGGCGCAAAACCAGGTGGCGTGAGCGCCGCCTCCCCCTTTAGAAATCCAGCTCCGCGAAAAGATAGCCGGTGACCTGCTCGCCGCTGGCCCCCGAGACGATTCCGACGCTGCCGTTGGCATCGGCCTGGACGTGGAGATAACCCAGCTCCGCCCCCACGCTGACATAGTCGAGCGGCGACCATTTCACGTTGCCGGCAAGTCGCACGGTCCGCAGCGCCGGGCTGGCACCCGGCAGATCGATATCGAGCGCGAGATAGCTGACGAAGACATTGGTTTCCCATTCGTCGGTCCAGGCGCGGTGGTAGGAGGCGACGGCGCTCCAGCCGCGCGTGTCCACCTTGAACGGGATCACGCTCGCGAGCGTCGACAGGTCGGAGCTGGTGCCGAGATAGGGCGAAGCGTTCACCGCATAGGTCGCCTGCGCGCTCACGTTGTCGTCGTCGCCAAGGGCCGGCAGCGGCACGGTCGCACCGGCAGTCACCGCCCAGCCGAGCACGCTGCCCGAGCGGTTGGCGAGCGCCGGCAGAATCGAACCGCTGTCGCTGCCGTAATGCAGCCGGTGCACCATACCGGCGAGATCGAGCGTCAGCGGATCGGTCTCGTAGAGCCAGCGCGCCGCCAGTACCGGATCCCCGGTGTAGATCGGCGCAAACTCGATCGACCCGGCGTTCGAGGTCGGCACGCCGCTTTCGAGCGACAGGCCAAGCTTCGAGTTCTCAAAGATTTCGTGCTCGTAGCGGGCCACCCCCACCGTGCGTGAGGGTGCTGTAGCGCTGAACTGGAAGTCGCCGTCCCAGAAGTTCATCACGCTGTCGGTGTAGCCGGCGGTGATGCCCGCAAGCGCGACCGTTCCCTCCGACAGGGTGGTGACGAGATTGCCGTCGTCGCTGGCGTATTGGATCGAAAGCCCAAAGGTCGTTTTGAGATCGCCGAGACTCGTCGGGATGGTGGTAGCAAGGCTCGGTTTGTAGGTGAAGGTCCCGACATCCGGGTTGTCAGTCGAGGCGTTGCCCCGCCGTGCCCGTTTCGGCGGGCTGCCGCTGGTGCTGATGACGTGCTGGTAGACGCCCGTCAGCGTGTTGGTGAATTCCACGCAAGTGTCGCCCACCTTGAAACGCTGCCAGGGGAAGTCGGGATCGTCGTCGCTGTCGACGCAAGGGTTGTCGCTACCGCCCTTTTTCTTGGCCGACTTTCCGGACTTGGCCACCGCCGCGCCCGGCAGAACGCAAACAGCGGCGATCAATGCCACGCCCAGCGCCGCGCGCCAACGCTCGAAACCGCCACGCCGCACCGGTCGTCCCCCTGCCCCGTCGACCTATTGGGCGGAAGGCTGAAGCCGCCGTCAAGACGGACGGCGGCGGCGCGGCGCCTTGGCGGTTCGTTTCCGGATCTTTGCCTTCTTGGCGGATCGGGCTTTCGAGGTCGCTCCGGCTTTCGCAGCCGTGCGCTTTTGCTTGGCGGCAGCTTTACGCCGGACGACGCCCAAGGCTTGCCGCGCCCAGTCGGCCAGTTCATCGGCATCGTCATAGAGCCGCTCGGGCAGCTTGCGGAACGACGTTATGGCGCGGGTGCCGGTCCTGGTCGCATATTCGAACGTCCCGCAGCCCTCGGCTTCGAAGCGCGGCGCGGTTTCGGCATCGGCCTTGAGATACACCTCATCGCGGAAGACGGCACCAATCAGCACGCCATCGGCGTAAATTCCAGCGCCGCCGAACAGCCGACGTACCGACACCGGGCCAAAGGCGGCGAACAGTTCCTGGATGAAGTCGGGGTCCAAGGGGCGCCTCGCACCCGCCGTCATTTCGGGACGCTCGCGCAAGCAAGCGCGCGCGGAATCCAGACCCAAGAGCGAACGCTTTGCCAGGCCGCCCTCGATTCCGGCTCCGCGCACGTAGTGCGCGCCCCGGAATGACAATATGGGTTCGTCAGGCGTGCCGCTATCGCAGAAATTTATTCCGCGTCGAGTTTGGCCGGCGTCAATTGTACCGACTCGCCGCAGCCGCAGGCGCTGGTCTGGTTCGGGTTGTTGAACACGAACTGCGCCGAGAGTTTCTCGGTCTTGAAGTCCATTTCGGTGCCGAGCAGGAACAGCACCGCCTTGGGGTCGATCAGGATCTTGACGCCCTTGTCCTCCACCACCTCGTCGGTGGGGTTGGCGGCCGCGGCGTACTCCATGGTGTATTCCATGCCGGCGCAGCCGCCGTTCTTGACGCCAACGCGGATGCCCACTGACGGCGTCTCGGCACGCGCCATCACGTCCTTAATGCGGGTCGCGGCGGCGTCGGTCAGGCGCATCACCTGCGGGCGGGGTCGTCGGGGTTGAACTGTCGCCATGGCGGTCCTCATTCGATCTCTAATCTGGCGTCTCGGGTCGCGATTCGCAGCCGGTGTTCACCACATATTGAGCACGAGTCGGGCTTCGTCCGACATGCGGCTCGGGTCCCACGGCGGGTCCCACACCACCGCCACCTTGCTTTCCTTCACCCCCGGAACGCTCGCGACCGCGTTCTCGACCATGATCGGCAGATCCTGGGCGGCGGGACAATTCGGCGAGGTCAGCGACATGTCGACGCTGACGGTGCGGTCGTCGGCGATGTCCACCTTGTAGATGAGCCCGAGCTCGTAGATGTCGGCCGGTATTTCCGGATCGTACACGGTCTTGAGCGCGCCGATAATGTCGTCGGTCATGCGCGCGAGCTCGTCCGCTGGCAGCGCCGACGATGTCGTAATAGCCGCATTCTCCGGCGCACGTTCCTCGACGGGCGCCGCGGCGTCGGTGGCCTGGGTGGTCACAGGGGTGTCCTCGGTCATGCGAAAAATTCCTGCGCCTTCATCAGCGAGGCAGCGAGCACGTCCACCTCCGCCTTGGTGTTGTACATGGCAAACGAAGCCCGGCAGGTGGCGGTCACGCCATAGCGCGCGAGCAGCGGCATCACGCAATGCGTGCCGGCGCGAACCGCGACGCCCGAGCGGTCGATGATGGTCGCCACGTCGTGCGGGTGAGCGCCCTTGATCTCGAACGAAACCACCGGCCCCTTGTCTTTGGCGTTGCCGATGATGCGCAGCGAGTTGATGGCGCCGAGCCGCTCGTGGGCGTATTTGACGAGTTCTGTCTCGTGCGCGCGAATCCGGTCCTTGCCGATGGCATTCACATAATCGATAGCCGCTCCGAGCCCGATCGCCTGCACGATCGGCGGGGTGCCGGCCTCGAACTTGTAGGGCGGCTCGCCATAGGTGACGCGGTCCATGGACACTTCTTCGATCATCTCACCGCCGCCATTGAACGGCGGCATGGCGTTGAGATGCTCGTATTTTCCGTAAAGCACGCCGATGCCGGTCGGGCCGTAGAGCTTGTGGCCGGTAAAGGCGTAGAAATCACAATCGAGGTCGCGCACGTCGATATCAAGATGCACCGCCCCTTGCGCGCCGTCGATCAGTACCGGAATGCCGCGCGCGTGCGCCAGCTTCACAACTTCCTTGATCGGCACGATGGTGCCGAGCGCATTCGACATCTGGGTGATGGCGACGAGCCTGGTGCGAGGGCCGAGCAGTTTCTCGAATTCGTCAATGAGGAAATTTCCATCCTCGTCGACCGGCGCCCATTTCAGCACCGCTCCCTGGCGCTCGCGCAGGAAATGCCAGGGCACGATGTTGGAATGGTGCTCCATGATCGAGAGCACGATCTCGTCGCCGGCCTGGATGCGCTCACGCCCGAACGTATAGGCGACCAGATTGATGGCCTCGGTAACGTTGCGGGTGAAGATGATTTCTTCCTTGCGCCCGGCGTTGAGGAACTTGCGGACGGTCTCGCGCGCACCCTCGTAGGCCTCGGTTGCCTCGTTGGCGAGGTAATGCAGCCCGCGGTGCACATTGGCGTATTCCGCCGTGTATGCCTTATTGATGCGGTCGAGTACGGCCTGCGGCTTCTGGGCAGACGCCGCGTTGTCGAGATAGACCAGCGGCTTGCCATAGACCTCCATCGCCAGCGCGGGGAAGTCCGCGCGGATGCGGTCGATGTCGAGGGCGCCATTGGTCGCTGCCGGGTGCATTGTCACTCTCTTGACTTCATCCATTCGATCGCTGCGCTCATCAACGCCTCGCGGATCGCCTCGTTGCCGATCTCCTCCACCACCTCGCCGATGAAAGCCTGGATCAGCAAGGCTTCCGCCTCCGGCTCCGTGATGCCGCGCGACATCAGGTAGAACTTGAGGCCCTTGTCCGGCGCCGAGGTGGTGGCACCATGGCCACAGACCACGTCGTCGGCGAAAATTTCCAGTTCGGGCTTGGCGTCGGCTTCCGCCTCGTCGGTGAGCAGCAGGGCGCGCGTCATCATCTTGGCGTCGGTCTTCTGGGCGCCCGGCTTGACGATGATCTTGCCCTGGAACACACCGTGGCTCTCGTCGTCCAGCACTGCCTTGAACTGCTCGCGGCTGTCACAGTTCGCCGCCGCGTGCTCGATCAAGAGCGTCGTGTCGACGTGCTCCTTGCCGCGCTCGAGGCTGACGCCACGAATGCCGCCATGGCTGCGTTCGCCGGCGAAGCGCAGGAAATTCTGGTTGCGCACCAACTTCGAGTCCGCCGTGTAGGCGAAGGTCGTGAATGTGGCCTTGGCGCCGACCTCGGCCAAAAGGCTCGCGACATGCAGCCCGCGCGCCTTGGTCACCTTGAAATAATCGACCTGCGCTTCGTCGCCGATCTTGAGCTCCGTGGCGGCGTTGACTTGCGCGTTTTGGGTGTCGCCGGTGTCGTGCTCCTCGATAAGGGTGACTTTCGCCCCCTCGCCCACCACCATCAGCGAGCGCACGAAGATGGCGCTCGGCATATCGGTGCCGGCGGCGAAGACGAGATGGATCGGGCGCTTGAGATCTGCGCCCTTGGCGATCTCGATGACGGCGCCGTCGCCCATAAGCGCGGTGTTGAGAGCCACCGCCACGTCGTCGGTGGCAAAGGTCTTGCCCACCTGCTCGGCAACCAGCTTGTCACCCTTCGCCAGCGCGTCGGCGAGCGAGCGAATCGTGAGGCCGTTTTCCGGCGTCAGGTCGGACATCTCGGGGGCGAACACGCCGTCGACGAACACCAGCTTGCGCGTCTCAACGCCAGCCAGAATTTTGCCCGCATCCTTGGCACGCGCCTTCGCCTTCGCGTCCGGCGCGGGCGCGAGCGGATTGGCCTCGCGCATCAGCGCACGCAGGTCGGTGTATTTCCACTCCTCGACGCGCCGGTGCGGCAGGCCGCGCGCTTCGAACTGCTGGAAAGCGCCGTCGCGCAGCGCCGCGATGCCGCCTTTGCCCGGTAGCGCGCCGCGCGCGGCTTCGTAAGCCTGCGCCAACGCTTGCTCGGCGGGTGTCTTCATGGGAGTGACGTCAGCCATCGCTTACGCGGCCTCCTCACCGACGTAATCGGCATAACCCTTGGCCTCGAGCTCGAGCGCCAGCTCCTTGCCGCCGGTCTTCACCACCTTGCCCATGGCCATCACATGCACGACATCAGGCACGATGTAATCGAGCAAACGCTGATAGTGTGTGATGACGATCATCGAGCGTTCCGGCGAGCGTAGCCGGTTGACGCCGTCGGCGACGATCTTGAGCGCGTCGATGTCGAGACCGGAATCGGTCTCGTCGAGCACGGCGATGCGCGGCTGCAGGATCGACATCTGCAGGATTTCCTGCCGCTTCTTCTCGCCGCCGGAAAAGCCGACATTGACCGCGCGCCGCAGCATATCCTGGCTGATGCCGAGATGCTTGGCGGTGTCGCGCACCAGCTTCATAAATTCGGGCGTGGACACCTCGCCCTCTCCGCGCGCCTTGCGCTGGGCATTGAGCGCCGTGCGCAGGAACGTCATGGTGGCAACGCCCGGCACCTCGACCGGGTACTGGAAGGCCAAGAAAACGCCCTTGGCGGCGCGCTCGTCCGGCGCCATGTCCAGGATGCTTTCACCGTTGAGCAGCACCTCGCCCTCGGTGACCTCGTAGTCCTCCTTGCCGGCCAGCACATAGGCGAGCGTCGACTTGCCGGAGCCATTCGGGCCCATGATGGCCGCGACCTGGCCCTTCTCGATCGTGAGATCGAGGCCTTTCAGGATCTTCTTGCCGTCGATCTCGACGTGCAGGTTCTTGATTTCAAGCAATGACATCAATCGACCTTTCAAACCTTCCTGTTGCCCCAACGCCAATGCAAGCCACCTTCGGTCTTGCGGCGGCAGACGGCGAACAAAGTCGTCAGCGCGGCGATATCGAACACGATCAGCGCGGCGAGCCCCCAGTCGTTTCTCTCCGTCACGCGCAGCCCCACCGACACCGCCGCCATCGCGGCCGCGGCGCCGAGCGTCAGCGCCCAGCCTTGCCAGGTGGTGGGCGTCGCGCCGTAGCCGTAGCGCTTCTGTCTGAACCAGTATTGGGTCATGGCGTCGTTCTCCGACTGCGCCCCACTAGCCCACGCTGCCTTCGAGCGAGATCGAGATCAGCTTCTGCGCCTCGACCGCGAACTCCATCGGCAGTTGCTGCAGCACGTCCTTGACGAAGCCGTTGACGACGAGCGCTGTCGCCTCCTCCGCCGACATGCCGCGGCTCTGGCAGTAGAACAGCATGTCCTCGGAGATCTTCGAGGTCGTCGCCTCGTGCTCGAATACGGCCGAGGAGTTCTTGGCTTCGATGTAGGGCACCGTATGCGCGCCGCACTTGTCGCCGATCAGGAGCGAATCGCAGTTGGTGAAATTGCGCGCGTTGGTCGCCTTGCGATGCGCCGACACCAGCCCACGATAGGTGTTGTTGGACTTGCCGGCCGAAATGCCCTTGGAGATGATCCGGCTGATCGTGTTCTTGCCGAGGTGGATCATCTTGGTGCCGCTGTCGACCTGCTGGTGGCCGTTCGATATCGCGATCGAGTAGAACTCGCCGCGCGAATTGTCGCCGCGCAGAATGCAGCTCGGATATTTCCAGGTAATGGCCGAACCGGTCTCGACCTGGGTCCACGAGATCTTGGAGTTCTTGCCGCGGCAGTCGCCGCGCTTGGTGACGAAGTTGAAGATACCGCCTCGGCCCTCGGCGTCGCCGGGATACCAGTTCTGCACCGTCGAGTACTTGATCTCGGCGTCGTCGAGCGCGACCAGTTCCACCACCGCGGCATGCAGTTGGTTCTCGTCGCGCATCGGTGCGGTGCAGCCTTCGAGATATGAGACGTAAGCGCCCTTGTCGGCGATGATCAGCGTGCGTTCGAACTGGCCGGTGTTGGCCTCGTTGATGCGGAAATAGGTGGAGAGCTCCATCGGACAGCGCACGCCCTCGGGCACGTAGACGAAGGAACCGTCGGAGAATACCGCCGAATTGAGGGTTGCGAAGAAGTTGTCCGAGGTCGGCACCACCGAGCCCAAATACTTTTTCACCAGATCGGGATGCTCACGAATGGCTTCGGAGATCGGCATGAAGATCACGCCGGCCTTCTTCAGCTCTTCCTTGAAGGTGGTGGCGACCGACACCGAATCGAACACGGCATCGACCGCGACCCGGCCGGAGGAACGCTGTTCGCCGCCGGTCATCTCGTCGTCGAGATCGCTCGGCTCGCCCTGCTTGCGCACACCGGCCAGGATCTCCTGCTCTTTCAGCGGAATGCCGAGCTTCTCGTAGGTCCTGAGGATTTCCGGATCGACGTCGGCCAGCGACTTCGGCGCTTTGAACGCCTTCGGGGCCGAGTAGTAGTAGATGTCCTGGTAGTTGATCTTGGGATAGCTGACGCGGGCCCAGCTCGGCTCCTGCATGGTCAGCCAGCGCTTATAGGCGCCGAGCCGCCACTCGAGCATCCACGCGGGCTCGTTCTTCTTCGCCGAAATGAATCGGATCGTGTCTTCGTTGAGGCCCTTTTCGGCCTTCTCGGATTCGATTGCCGTCTCGAATCCATACTTATACTGGTCAACGTCGATGCTTTTGACCTGCTCGACGGTCTCTTGTACGGCCGGCATTCTTCCCTCCGCTCACGGTTGCAAGGACCGCGGGTTGGATTTGTCGGTTATGGTGGCTCAGCGCTTCGTGTCGCTTAGCGTCCCTGTTTGGTTGATCTCTCTTTGATCCGTCTTGGCCGGCACCTCGTTGTTCGCGGTCAAATTCGCGCTCACTTCGGCACCGTCTGCGGCCGCGTCACGCCGCCAGTTCGCGTCTCTCCTTAAGTAATGATCCTGCCAGCATAATCCAGGTTCCCAAGAGCTGTTCCACCTGGGCTTCGGTGGTGGTCCGCCCCAGGCTCACGCGCAGCGCCCCGCGCGCCAGATCGGGCGCCGCGCCCATGGCCGCGAGGACGTGCGAGGCCGCCACCTTGCCCGACGAGCAGGCTGAACCCGACGAAAGCGCTATGCCGTTGAGATCGAAGCCGATTAGCGCGGTTTCCGCCTTCAGGCCGGGCACCGCGAAGAGCGTCGTATTGGGCAGGCGTGCAGCACTTTCACCGAAAATGACGATTTCAGGGGTCGCTGCCTTGAGGCCCGCCTCCAGCCGATCGCGCAAAGCGGCCATGCGGTGAGCGTCCGTCTCAGCCGTTGCCTGGGCCGCCGCGGCGGCCGCACCGAAGCCGGCAATACCCGCCACGTTCTCCGTGCCGGCGCGTTGAGCGCGCTCCTGGCCGCCGCCTCGCACCAGCGGCTCCGAGATGCGGATGTCAGCCCGCTTGACCAGCGCGCCCACCCCTTGCGGGCCGCCGATTTTGTGGGCCGAGAGGCTTATGAGGTCGGCGCCGAGCGCCGCCATGGCGACCGGAATCCGGCCCGGCGCCTGCACCGCGTCCACGTGCAGAAGCCCGTTGGCTTGATGGACGATCTCGGCAATCTCGGAAATGGGCTGGATCACGCCGGTCTCGTTGTTGGCAAGCATCACCGACACCAGCGGGCGCTCGGCCTGGCACAGCGCCTGTTCCAACGCCGCAAGGTCCACGATTCCCTTGCTATGGACGGCAAGTTCCGTCACCTGGCCCGGCGCAAAACGCCCACCGCTTAGCACCGACGGATGTTCCACGGCCGAAACAAACAGCCGATCGCGCGGGGCCTTGTCGGACCCAACCTCGAGCGCCGGGGTCAGGGCCGTCATGTTCGCTTCCGTCGCGCCAGACGTGAAGGTGACATCCTTGGCCTCGGCCGCGACCAGGGAGGCAACCTCAGCGCGCGCGTCCTCGACCCGGCGGCGGGCGGCTCGGCCCTCGGCATGAACCGATGACGCATTGCCGGCGTCGGCCAGGACCTCCATTAAGGCGTCCCGAGCCTCCTCCCGAAGGGGAGCCGTCGCGTTCCAATCGAAATACGCCCGTTCGGTCATTGCCGCTTAGATCGCTGCTGCCAACTGAGGTGCCTGAATACCGGCATCCGCTAGACCACGCAAAAAGCTTGCTTTTTGCCCCAGGGGTCATGCTAGAAGCCGGACCCATGCAGGCCCACTTATAGCCTGTGTCGCGCTTGTGAACAGCGGAAATCATATAATTAGAATAGTTCTAAACTGGGTGCCGAGTTGCCGTTTTGCGGCCGAATGCGCCCGTCCGGAACGCGCCATTCACGGCGCGCCAAGCTGGTTCGAGGTCGATCAGAATGCCTGAGGTTATCTTCACGGGTCCCGCCGGACGCATCGAAGGCCGTTACCATCCGGCGCGGCAGAAGAATGCGCCGATCGCCATCGTGCTGCATCCGCACCCGCAGTTCGGCGGCACGATGAACCACCAGATCATCTACCAGATGTACTACGCCTTCGTGCATCGCGGGTTCTCGGCGCTGCGCTTCAACTTCCGCGGCGTCGGCCGCAGTCAGGGCTCGTTCGACCACGGCACCGGGGAACTTTCGGACGCCGCCGCCGCGCTCGACTGGGCGCAGACCATCAACCCGGAGGCCAAGAGCTGCTGGATCGCTGGCTTCTCGTTCGGCTCCTGGATCGGCATGCAACTCCTGATGCGTCGCCCGGAGATCGAGGGCTTCATCTCGATCTGCCCGCCGGCCAACCTTTACGACTTCTCGTTCCTGGCGCCGTGCCCCTCCTCGGGCCTCATCATCCACGGCGACAAGGACGCGGTGGTTCCGCACAAGGACGTCACCACCTTGGTCGAGAAGCTGAAGACCCAGAAGGGCATCGTGATCGAGCAGAAGGTCGTGCCCGGCGCCAACCACTTCTTCGACGGCAAGGTCGACACGTTGCTCGACCAGATCGGCGTCTATCTCGACAAGCGCCTGAAGATCGAGCGCAAGCCAACCGCGGCGGCCTAGCCTTGCCGCCGCTGTCGCTCGACCATCTCACCGTCATCGACGCGACACCTCTTGAACTGATCGACGCGGCTGCAGCCGGCGGATTCGATGCCGTGGGGCTGCGGATCGTGACACCGCTTGCCGCCAAGGAAGCATTTCCGGTTATTGGAAAGCCCGAGGTTCTCGGCGCGCTCAAGGCGCGCATGACGGCAACCGGCGTCCGGGTCGGACTTGTTGAGTCCATCTGGCTTGATGGAGCGAGCGATGCGCGAGCGCTCGAGCCGGCCGTGGCAACGGGTGCCGAGCTTGGCGCGCGGTTTGTGCTCGTCGCCGGCAATGACGCGGATGAAAGCCGGCTCGTCGACAATCTGGGCCGCCTGGCAAGCATCGCGAAGACGTACGGACTGGAGATCGCCTTCGAGTTCATGCCGTTTACCGAGGTCCGCAGCCTAGAACAAGCGTTGCGACTCAAAGAACAACTCGCTGCCCCTAACCTGCGGCTCTTGATCGATGCCCTTCACGTCAGCCGCTCGGGGGCCGATATGCGGGCCCTGCCGAAGATGGGCTCAGCCACCGTTGGCTATGTCCATCTCTGCGATGCCCCGCTGAATCCGCCGCCGCCCGACGGCTTGCGCGACGAAGCGCGCCTCGGCCGTCTCTATCCCGGGGAAGGTGCGTTGCCGCTCGACGATTTCCTCGATGCCATGCCGGCGGATGCCCCAATCGGCGTCGAGGCACCTTGCCGCGCCAATGCGCATCTGCCGCCGGTCGAGCGCGGCAGACGCGCGGGCGAGGCCACCCGCGCCTTTCTTGCCCGCCATCTGGCGCGCGCGCGCAGCTGACGAGCCGCCGCAGGCTGATTACGAAAACTTCTTCACCGCTAGCACGGCGTTAAGGCCGCCGAACGCAAACGAGTTCGACATGGCGGCGTTGACCGGCATGGCGCGGCCCGTGTTCGGCACATAGTCGAGATCGCAAGCCGGATCCGCTTCGGTGTAGTTGATGG
This sequence comes from uncultured Pseudomonadota bacterium, assembly GCA_963773225.1. Classification (GTDB taxonomy): domain Bacteria; phylum Pseudomonadota; class Alphaproteobacteria; order Rhizobiales; family Xanthobacteraceae; genus Pseudolabrys. Next base: position 257,057 of record CAVZAO010000018.1, on the reverse strand, counting down.
TCGGCGGCACCATATCCTCGCGCACCGCCATCACCATCGCCGCCATCTCGAGCGCACCGGCGGCGCCCAGCGCGTGTCCGACCATCGACTTGGTCGACGACACGGCCAGCTTGTCGGCGTGCGCACCGAAGATCTGGCGGATCGCGCGGGTCTCGATCTCGTCGTTGATGGCCGTGCCGGTGCCGTGCGCGTTGACGTATTGAATATCTTCCGGCGCCAGACCGCCCGCGTCGAGCGCCTGCTGAATGGCGCGCGTCATGCCGCCGAGATCGGGCGCCGTCAGATCGGCGGCGTCCGCCGTCATGCCGAACCCGACGACCTCGCACAGGATATTGGCGCCGCGCGCCTGCGCGCGCTCCAACGGCTCCAGGACCATCATGGCTGCGCCCTCACCCAGCACCAGGCCCTTGCGGTCCTTCGAGAACGGCCGGCACGTGTCGGGCGCCATCACGCGCATGGCTTCCCAGCCGCGCACGGTGCCGAAGGTGAGACAGGCCTCGGTGCCGCCGGTGACGGCGCAGTCGACCATGCCGGAGCGCACCATCTGGAACGAGAGCCCGATGGCGTGGGTGGCCGAGGCGCAGGCGCTGGCGATCACGAAGGCCGGCCCACGCAGGCCGCACTGCATCGACACCTGGCTCGCCGAGGCGTTGACCATCAGCTTGGGCACGGTGAGCGGAAACACCCGCGTCTTGTTCTCGATGTAGATACGTCGGTAATTCTCGTCGAGGGTGCCCTGCCCGCCCGCGCCGGTGCCGACGATGGCCGCCGTGCGCAGCGACAGCGCCATGTCGAATTCAATACCCGCATTCGCAATCGCCTCGCGCGCGGCCACCACCGCGAACTGAGAGACACGGTCGAGCGTCGATAGTTCGCGCTCCTCGAAATGCTGGAGCGGGTTGAAACCGCGCACCTCGGCAGCGACCTTCTGGCTCAGTTTGTCTGCATCGGCGACATTGACGATCGGCGCAATGCCGCTGACACCCGCCTTCAGGCCGGCCCAATAGGAGTCATTAGTGAGACCCAGCGGCGTGACGGCCCCGAGGCCGGTAACAACGACACGATTCACGTCGGTCACGATTTCTTTTCAGCCACCAGCTTTTCGATCGCCTTGACGACATCGCCAACGGTATCGAATTCGGTGCGCGGGTTGTTAGTGTTGGCGTTGTAGGGGATCGAGATGTCGAACTTCTCTTCGAGGTCGAAGATCATCTCCACGGCATCGAGCGACTCGAGGCCCAGGTCCTCGAGGCGGTCGGTCGCTTCCACCGTCGGCTTATCGACCCGCTTCTTCTTGGCAATAATATCAATCACGTCCTTGGCAACATCGGTCATCGCGTTTGATCCCCACTATTGACTGACCGTTCCACCACCTCGAGCCGCGCGCTGATCTCGTCGACCTTTCCATGCAGCCGTTTTTGCCGGGTGGCGTAGTAGAATTGCTCCGTCGTGCGCTGGTGCGACTGCGCCGGAGAACCGGACACCAGGGTGCCCGCCGCGACGTTGCCGGCGACGCCAGACCCGGCGGCGACCACCGCCTGATCCCCAATCGTAACATGATCGGCAACGCCCGCGCCGCCACCGAGCCGAACGCGATCGCCGATGCGCACGCTACCGGAGATGCCCACCATCCCGCAGATCATGCAGCTTTCCCCAATCGTCACATTGTGGCCGATGTGGACGTGGTTGTCGATTTTGGTCGCGCGCCCGATGCGCGTCACTTCGATGGTCGAACGATCGATGGTGGTGCCGGCGCCAATTTCCACCTCGTCGGCAAGCTCGACCGTGCCCAGCGAATGCACCCGCGTCACCACCATGCCGGGCACGAAGGCGGTCGGCGACGCCAGATCCGGCGCATAGCTGAAGCCGTCGGCGCCGATCACCGCGTTGGCGTGAATGATGACCCCATTGCCGACACGCACCCGGTCGCCGATGCGCACGCCCGCGTGGAACAGACAGCGCGCGCCGATCGTGACGTCGGCGCCGACAGTCACATGCGGCAGGATCACGCTGCCGGCGCCGATGCGGCTGCGCGGACCGACCACCACGAAGGGACCGACGCTGACGCCCTCGCCGAGTTCGGCGTCAGAGGCGATCACCGCGCTCGGATGGATGCCGGGATTATGCGCGGGCCCAGGATCGAAGAGCGCCGTCAGCCGCGCCAGTGCCAGCCGCGAATTGTCGACCGTGATGAGCGCCTTGAAGGTGCCGGCAGGCGCCGGATTCTTGGCCGCGACCACGGCCGCCTGTGCCTTACCCTGCGCCAGCGCCGCAACGGCGTCCTTGCTCATAGCGAGCGCCAGATCAGTGCCGCGGCTCGCCTCGGCCGGGAACACCAAACGATCGATTTGCAGGCCGCCGTCACCCTCAAACCGGGCTTCAAGAGCTTTGGCTATATCGTTGATTTTCATGAGTAGTTTGAGTGTCTTTGTGCGCTCGCGACGGCCGCCCCGGCGATCGCGGGCAGAACGTGCACCAGAGCCGCCTTCCGGTCAAATGCGTGCCGGTTTGGCGACCACGCCGCCCCGCATCGGTTCCGGCACGCCGGTGGTCTTGGGGAACGTCAGCGGCAGCCGGCGCAGCGAGCGGACCGCCAGATAGGCGAAAGCCTGCGCTTCCAGGGCGTCCGCCGACCATCCCACGGCGTCGGCGGTTTCAACCGTCGCGGGGGTTAGCCGTGCCGCCAGCATGCGCATGAGGGTCGGATTGTGCGTGCCGCCGCCGGCTATAATCCACGTCTTGGGAGGCGCCGGCAGGTGCGGCACGATTCGCGCCACCGCCGCCGCCGTCAGCGCCGACAGGGTGGCGGCGCCGTCGGCCACCGAGAGCTCCGGCACCGCCAGATTGGCATAGGCGAAGGCATTGCGGTCGAGCGATTTCGGGCACGGCAGCGCGAAGAACGGATCGGCCAGCACCCGCGCGACCACCGCGTCATGTACGCGACCGCGGGCCGCCTGATCGCCGTCACGGTCGAGCGGCGCGCCGGTACGCGCGCGCATGAAATCGTCGATGAGCGCGTTGCCCGGGCCGGTGTCGCCGGCGACCGGATCCCCGCCGTCCACGTAAGTCACGTTGGCAACGCCCCCGACATTGAGCACGGCAATCGGATGCGGCCGATCCAGCCCGCGCGCCAGCGCCTGATGATAAGCCGGCACGAGCGGCGCGCCCTGCCCGCCGACGGCGACGTCGGCCGCGCGGAAATCGTAGACCACCGGCAGCCCGAGCCGGTCGGCGAGCGCCTGCCCGTCGCCGATCTGCACCGTGAGACGTTCGGCCGGCTTGTGCAGCACGGTCTGACCGTGGAAGCCGACCACGTCGATGCCGGCGCGCTCGATGCGCTCCTTCGCCAGAAAGGCCTCGACGGTCTCCGCCTGCGCGCGGGTCACGAAATCCTCGGCCTCGGCCAGCACGCCGGGCCGCGCGGTGCGCTCGCTCAGGCCCGCACCGGCCGCCAGCGCCCGCCGCATGAGGTCGCGCTCGTCGTCGGTATAGGCCCGGTAGCCAGTGGGCCCGAAGGCGGAAACGGCGTCGCCGTCGGTCTCGAGCAGCGCCACGTCGACCCCGTCGAGCGAGGTCCCGCTCATCAATCCGATCGCCCGCACGCCCTGCCCCGTTGACCCGCCTGTGGCGCGGTTGGTTGAATCCCGGCCCGGACCTGTTACACCACCGGCGCCGCCGCGGCGACCTTGCCGCGGCCCAGAGTGACGCCCGATGAGTGCCTATAAGTCCGAATTTCTTAACATTCTCGCCGAACGCGGCTTCATCCACCAGGTCTCCGAACCGGAGGACCTCGACGCGCGCGCCAAGGCCGGCCCGATCACCGCCTATATCGGCTTCGACTGCACGGCAGCCTCGCTGCACGTCGGCTCGCTCTTGCCGATCATGATGCTGTATTGGATGCAGCAGACCGGTCACCGGCCGATCGCGCTCATGGGCGGCGGCACCACCCGCGTCGGCGACCCCAGCGGCAAGGATGAGAGCCGCCGCATCCTTACCGATGCGCAGATCAACGAGAACCTCGCCAGCATCCGCGCCATCTTCGCCAAGTTCCTCAAGTTCGAAGAGCACGGCGGCTCGGCCATCATGGCCAACAACGCCGACTGGCTGAACACGCTCAACTACATCGACTTCCTGCGCGACGTCGGCCGGCACTTTTCGGTCAACCGCATGCTGTCGTTCGACTCGGTGAAGCTGCGCCTCGACCGCCAGCAGGAGCTGTCGTTCCTCGAATTCAACTACATGGTGCTGCAGGCCTACGACTTCGTCGAACTGAACAAGCGCACCGGCTGCATCCTGCAGATGGGCGGCTCGGACCAGTGGGGCAACATCGTCTCCGGCATCGATCTCGGCCGCCGCATGAACAACGCGCAGCTGTTCGCCCTCACCTCGCCACTGGTCACCACCGCCTCCGGCGCCAAGATGGGCAAGACCGCCGCCGGCGCGGTGTGGCTCAACGCCGATCTCGTGAGCCCCTACGACTACTGGCAGTACTGGCGCAACACCGAAGATGGTGACGTCACCCGCTTCCTCAAGCTGTTCACCACCCTCCCCCTGGCCGAGATCGCCAAGCTCTCGGCGCTTAAAGGCGCGGAGCTGAACGAGGCCAAAAAGGTGCTGGCGACCGAAGCAACCGCCATGGTGCACGGGCGCGAAGCCGCCGACGAGGCCGCCGAAACCGCGCGCCGCACCTTCGAGGAAGGCGCGTTTGCCGAGAACCTGCCGACCATCGAGATCGCCTGCGCCGACCTCGACGCCGGGCTCGGCGTGCTGATGGCCTTTGCCGAGAAGGCCAAGCTCGTGACCTCCAACGGTGACGCCCGCCGGCAGATCAAGGGCGGCGCGCTGAAGGTGAACGATCAGACCGTCAGCGACGACAAGATGACGTTGTCGACGAAGGATCTGACCAGCGACGGCGTCATCAAGCTGTCGCTCGGCAAGAAGCGTCACGTACTGTTGAAGCCGGTGTAAGGACGCTCTGGCGTCCGACGCGACCGGTCGCCCTGGCCGGTGTCATTCGGGAATACCATGGCCGCAAATCCAAAAATCGTCGTCCGATTCGATTTTCCTTACGACCCGGTCATGGACGAGCGCTTCGCCCGCGAGGCCGACATCGCGCTGCGGACCAGCGTCCGCGCGGCGGGCGAAGACAAGACGTGGGCGGAACTCGCCGACGCGCACGTCTACATGATCTCATCCGCCAAGGACGAACTGCCGCGGCAATGGTTCGCGACCACGGAGCTGATCGCGCGCTGCCCCAAACTCCTGTGCGTATCCACCAGCGGCGCGGGCTACGACACGGTCGATGTCGACGCCTGCACCAAGGCCGGCGTCATCGTGGTCAATCAGACCGGCGCGAATGCGGGCGCAGTGGCGGAGCATACGCTCGGCTTGATGCTGTCGCTCTCCAAGCGCATCGCGGAATCCGACCGCCGTTTGCGGCGCGAGCGCGGCTATTCGCGCGAAGACCTGATGGGACGCGACATTTCGGGCAAGGTGCTCGGTATCGTCGGCATCGGTCACATCGGCACGCGCGTCGCCCAATTGGCAAACGCCTTCGGCATGACCGTGCTGGCCTACGATCCATACGTCGATTCCGAGGAGGTCGTCCGCCGTGGCGCGCGCCCGGCGACGCTCGACGCGCTGCTCGCGCAGTCGGATATCGTCTCCCTGCATTGTCCGCGCAACACAGAGACGCTGGGCATGATCGACGCGGGCGCCCTGAGCCGCATGAAAAGCGGCGCCATGCTCGTCACCACCGCGCGCGGCGGCATCGTCGACGAGGCGGCCTTGTTTGCGGCGTTCGAGTCCGGGCACTTGAGCGGCGCCGGCGTCGACGTATGGGATCAGGAGCCGCCGCCGCTGCAGCATCCGCTGCTGACGCTCGATAACGTGATCGCGACCTACCACACCGCCGGCGTGACGGTGGAAGCGCGCCGCAACATGGCGGCCCAGGCGACTGAACAAGTCGTCGGCTTGCTCAAGGGAGAGCGGCCGCCGCGGCTGGTCAACCCGCAGGCATGGCCGGCCTACCGCACTCGCTTCGAGGCCATCCTCGGGCTGCCGGCGTAAGCGGCCCGCGCGGCCGTAAGCCCCTACCGCGACGGCGGCTGGAAATCAGGATCGAAGTCGCCGGGCGACGGGATGAACTTGCGCAGCAGCCCCGGCGCGATTGCCGTCACCGGATTGACCAGGATGCGCGGCGACGCGATCGGGCCCACGGCCTCGTAGGTGATGCCGACCAAGCCCTCGTTGCTGCCGCCGCCCAGCACCAGCCCGACGATCGGGATCTGCCCGAACATGTTGTTGAGGCCGTAGAACGGCACGAAGGTGCCGCGCAAATGCACCACGTCGTTGATGTAGTTGATCTGGCCGGAAATGGTCGCACCCACCAACGGCCCGCGCACGACGCCGTCGTGCACCGCCATCTTGCCGGCATAGCGGGTGAACTGAGCGTGTAGTTCTGAGAACGGCACGCTGTTGTGATTTTCACCCGGTGCACCCGCGACGATCCGCTCGAGCCCCTTCTCGCCGCGCACCGAGAAATCGCGAATCGACAGGAAGCCGATCTGCGCCGAATTGTCGGGCCGCGGCGGATCGAAAGCGACCCACATCTTGCCGCCGTAAACGCGCGAGTACATGTCGACGAAACGGAACAGCGCGCCGGCGTCGCCGCTTTCGAGATAGATGACGTGGTGGTGGTCGCGCTGGCGCATGCGCAGGTCGCCGAGCAGCGTCGCGTCGCGCCCGATCTTGGCGTGCATGACGAAATTACGGATGTCGCCGTTGCGGCGGGACAGCTTGAGGTCGAGCCCGCGCAACGTCTCGCCGTTGTGGCCGACGACGGTGCCGATCTTGACGTTGAGATCGACGTCCGGTGACGGCGGCTGCTGCCCGCGCTTTGGCGGGCTGCTGCCGAGCAGCGAGGTCTTGACGAAGGCGCGGCCATCATAGACGTCGCCGCGCAGGCTCACGTGCAGCACGCCGTTGTTTTCGCGCGTGACCTTAAGCGCGGCTTTGTCGCCCTCCGACACGCTGAAGACCGGAAAGTCTGCCGACGCCAGATCGCCGTGCTTGTCGAGATCGAGCGAACCCGTCACGTTGACGCCCGACCCGCTGATGACGAGATTGTCGAAGCGCTTGCCCTTTGGGCCATCGATCAGCTTGGCGGTGACATGCGCGGGGGCGCCGGCCGGCTTGACCCAGCCGGGCAGCAGACCGTCGATCTTGGCCGGTGTGAGATCGGCGTCGAGATCGAAGGCGGCGTCCTTGTTGCCCCCGCCCGGGTCGAGCTTGCCGGTTAGCTTGATCGGCACGGTGCCGTGCAGACCGTCGCCGAGCTCGAGGCCGAGCTTGCGGCGCGCGGAGCGGTCGAGCTTGGCCGTAAGCTGGACGTCGGCGGCCGCGTCACCGGGGTTCTTCTGGAGGTCGATCGCCGCCGGCAGGCCGTTGATCTTGACGTTGCCCTTGATCTGATAGCCGCCACCGCTCGATGCCGTCACCTGGAGCGACGAGGCTTCGAGCTTCTGGCCGAGCAGCACCTTGTCGGCCCCGAAGCTCGAGAGCACCGCACTGACACCATAGTGCATGGCGTTCTTGGGCTGCGGATTTGCAAGCACCATGTTGACCGAGACGTTGGCAGCGACGGTGCCGCGGCTGTTGCCGGGGTCGAGCTTGAAATCGACGTTGTGGCTGAGCACCTTGTTCTGCAGCAGCATGGCTGCCACCGGCACGCTGCCGTCGATGCGGAAGGTCGCAATCGCGGGCGACGGCTTCGCGTGCGTGTCGGGCACCGAGAACACGCCGTCGGCGATGTTGAGGCTGCGCCTGGGCGCCACGTTCACCACGCCGCGGCCGAGATGGACGGTGGCGGTGGCGCCGGTGACGTGCACCGTCAGGTCGGCGTCCTCGATCGGCGGCAGGTCGGGGATCGGCCGCACCGTCGTGGCGCTGGTCTCCATGTCGACCGACAGGCCGTCTTCGGGCGTCGGCGGGCCGCCGGACTTGAAGTCCCCCATCGGCGCATTGCCAGCGATCACCAGGTGCTCGACGATGCCGGCGCTGATGTGCTTCTCCACCCACTCGCGCACCGAATGCGCGATGAATACCGGCCACAGCCGCTTCATCACCGACACCGGCATGCGCGTGCCGGCGACGCCGAACGCGATGTGCGGCTTGGACAACGAATAGTCGAAGCTGCCGGTGACGGCGGCGCCGACGTTATAGAGCGGCCGCGGATCGCTGCGGCTGACGTCGCCCTGGTCGAGTTCGATGCGGTGGTTCTTGGTGTCGATGCGCCCGCGCACGTTGACGCGGTTGAGGGCAAAGCCTTCCTTGTCGCCGATCGATACCGGCGCCAGAATGATCGGGTCGACCACCGGGCTGCCGCGGGTGATGGCAAAATTCCATACGCCGGTGCCGTCCTGGGGCGCGGTCACCTCGGCGCGCAGCGTGAACTGATTGCCACCGGCCTGCACCTGGAACGGCATCACCAATGTGTGCTGGTGTACGTTCCAACGGAACCGGACATCGGCGCGCTCGACGCCGATATTGATGAGATCGGGTCCGTCATGATCGGTGACGGTGCCGGCGCCCGCGACGATCTCGCCCTGCACCTGCTGCGGCGTGCCGTCGGCGGCGATGTCGGCGCGGATCGAGGCCGACACCGGCAGATCGGCGTTGATCGGTCCGTCCTTCACGCGCAGCGCCAACATGATGTCGCGCATGGAAACCTGGCGCGCCTCGATGCCGACCGCGCGCACGCCGCCGTCGAGCGGACGCATGGCCGCGCTGATCATCCAGGGCCGCTGCTTGGTGTCGGACGCCAGTTGAAAGATCACGCCGCCCTGGGCGGGCCGCCGCAGGCTGGCGTTGATATGATCGAAGGTCCAACGCTTGCCGTTGCGCTGATCGTCGACGGTCAGTTGGCCGTTCTTGAGGCCGAGTTCTTCCAGGTCATGGCCGTCGAGGCCGGACGTGCCGACCGTGTCGATCCAGGCCAACACGCCTGCCACCTCCTGCACGCCCGTGCGCAGCTTGCCGCGCGGCACGGCGCGCACCGGCGCGGCGTCGCTTGCCGCATGGGGCGGCGCGGTCGCGATCGGCCGTTTGTCGGCGCCGGCGAAGACGGTGACCTGACCGTCGCGCTCGATGCGCACCGCCATCTTGGCGCCGACAAGGTTGAGGCTCTCGGCGCGCAGTTCACCGCTCAGCAAGCTGCTGCCCGACATGCCGACCTCGGCCTTGGGCGCGCTCGCCACCACCGTGCCGTCGGCGTCGCGCACCACGATGTCACGCAGCCGCAAGGTCGGCCGCCCTTTTTCATCGCGCTCGATCTGAGTGCCGCCGACCTGGACCGTATGGCCGCGGCCGAAATTCTGCTCGATCGCAGCCTTCAGCCACGGCGTCGCCATGTCGACTTCGATCGGCCCCTGCGCCAGCCGCCACCACAGGCCGGCGGCGCCGATGAGCGCCAGCACCGCCGCGGTGGCCGCGCCCAGGATGAGCCGCCGCACCCAGCGCCGGCGCAGCACGGCCATGGCGCTGCGGCCGGCGCGGCCGCCGTGCAGGGCAAACCATGCGTGGGCCATCCGCAGCGCCGCGGCGACGCGGCCGAGGCCTTGATCGAGCGTGCGGCGGGCGCGAACGCTCAGCTTCGGCGCGGGCGGCTCGGGGAGATGGGTGGTGGCGTATTGCGGCGCGTGAGCCGCGTGCGGATGGGCGGACGGATGCTGATGCTGATGCGCGTGGTTGCCGGCATGGGCCTGCGGATGATGCGCGCCACCATGTGCCGCACCCTTTTTGGGATGTGGCCTCGGGTTGCGCTTGTGGTCGCCACCCTTTCTATGATCGCTGCCCGTCATGCCGTGAGGGCGCCCCTCGTCCGACGCGCCACGCGCGCTATTGCGGCCGCCCGACGGACCGATTCTGCCGCGGCCTTTGGCCCTGTTGGTGAGGCCTGTTGCGCCCGCCCGACGCAACTGGCATTTGCGACATTGAAGCGTTGAAAGCGACGAAAGGAAGGCATATGGCGCGCGAGCTTGCCGCGGGTGCCAAGGCGCCCGCGTTCACCCTGCCCCGGGAGGACGGAACCCGCGTCTCGCTCAAAGACTTCAAGGGCCGCAACCTGGTCCTGTACTTCTACCCCAAGGCCAACACACCCGGTTGCACCCAGGAAGCGATTGCGTTTTCGGGCCTGAAGGCCGCTTTCGCCAAGGCTGGGACCGATATTCTCGGGGTTTCCGCCGATCCGCTGCCCGCGCAAGACAAGTTCAAGACCAAACACAAGCTGACCATCGGGCTCGCCTCCGACGAGACCGGTCCTATGCTGGCAGCCTATGGTGCGTGGGGCGCGAAATCGCTGTACGGGCGCAAATTCACAGGCGTTTTCCGGAAGACCTTCTTGATCGACGGCGAAGGCCGCATCGCGCGCATCTGGCCCAAGGTCAAAGTCGCCGGCCACGCCGAAGAGGTGCTGGAAGCCGCGCGCGCGCTCGCGCGCTGAGGCCTGTGCAGACGCCGGGCGGCCATCCGAGGCGGGGGCCGGTCGGCGGGTGCTCCGGTCCATTTGCCGCATGGGGCGATCCACTAGTTGGTGCGTGAAATGGCATGCTAATCATCGGCGCTTACCGCTTTATTAACCATGTCGGAGCGATATCGACCCGTAGTATTTTGCCGGCCGAACCCCGCTTTTTCGGCCGGACCGGGGTCCCGATGTCACATTCGTCTTATTCTCACCCGCATGAGCGCCACGATGACCACGCGGCGCGCCATGGCCGGCGGCGTGCGCATTCGGCCGCCGCCGTCTCCCAGCACGTCAGCCGCGCGCATGCCACCGTGGGCGACTACACGCTGGTACACGGCGGACGCCAGGTGCGCATCGGCCCGGTGGCCTTCTGGATCGTGGTCGGCACGCTCGTCATCATGGGCGTGTGGTCGATCGGCACCGGCACCTATTTCGCGTTTCGCCAGGACGTCCTGAGCGGCCTGATCAGCCGTCATGCGCGCATGCAGATCGCCTACGAGGATCGCATCGCCGAGCTGCGCGGCGAGGTCGACCGCATCACCAGCCGGCAGTTGCTCGATCAGGATCAGTTCGAGCGCCGGCTCAATGCCCTGGTCAAGCAGCAGAAGCTGTTGGAGCGGCGTACCAGTGCGCTCGCCGACGACGGCCTCATCACCGGCTCGCTGCCGCGCGGCAAGCGCGACAAGGACGCGCGGCTCTCAGTGCCCGGCTTGCGCCCCTCGTTCTATCTGGAGGCGGACGAAAAGCAGTCCGGCATCGGCGGCACGTTGGTGCGCGTCTCCCACTCGCTCGATCGCGTGGCCGAACAGCAGACGCGGCTGGTCGACGGCATGGAACACCGCTTCAGCGGCGAGGCCCAGCGCATGTATGGCGTGCTGAGCGATCTGGGCGTCAAACCGGGCCGCCCGCCGGCCGAAGGCGGCCCCTTTATTCCGCTCAAGCGCCCGCACAGCAACGCCAGCGATTTCGAAAAGCAGCTGTACCGCGTCAGCTTGGCGCGCGCGAAGATCACGCAGTACAAGTACACTTTGCGCTCGGTCCCGGTGCGCAAGCCGCTCGCTGGCCAACTCGACGTCACCTCGCCCTTCGGCGCCCGCCCCGATCCGTTCCTGGGCACGCCGGCGTTCCATCCCGGCCTCGATCTTGCCGGCGAGATCGGCACCAAGGTGCACGCCACCGCCGACGGCACGGTCGAACGCGCCGGCTGGGACGGCGGCTACGGCAACCTGGTCGAGATCAACAACGGCCACGACATTATCACGCGCTTCGGCCACCTCTCCAAGATCCTGGTCAAGGCCGGGCAGCACGTGCATCGCGGCGAGGTCGTCGGCCTGATGGGCTCGACCGGCCGCTCTACCGGTCCGCACCTGCATTACGAAGTGCGAGTTGACGGCAAGGCGGTCAATCCCGAGAAGTTCCTGCACGCCGGCGTCCGTCTCGGCAGCCTTTAGGGACCGCTCTCCGGCCCCGGTTGCCCTTCGCGCGCGCCTCCGCCATTAATCCCGCCGAATTGGATTACCACTTGGGGGCCCCGCGTCAGGTGCGGATCGGACCACGTCATCCCTGGCTCGGCGCCATCGGCTATCGGGCCGCGCTTGCCTTCGTCGACCGCGCCTGCCGCAGCCGCAACATCGTGCGGGCCGACAGCGCCCCGGCGCGCGCGCGCATCGCCGCCATCCGCGACAAGATCGTGCGCGGCGAAACGGCTTACCTCGCCGGCGTCTCCGCTTCCGGCGCGCACAACACCGGCGTCGCGCTCGTTGAAGTCACCCGCGAGGGCCCACGGCTCCTGTTCAACAATGAGGAAGAGCGCTTCTCCGCGGTCAAGCACACCAACAAGTTTCCGACTCAGTCGCTCGAAGCCCTGCGCGACGACATGGCGCACATCGGTCTCGACATCCGCGCCATCGACGGCTGGTTCAGCGGCTGGGACCACGCCGCGCTCAGCGCCACCCTGATCCGCGCGGCGCTCGAAGAAGCGCCGCAGACCCTGCGCATGCTCGCCGGCGAACCCACCGGCCTCTTCAACATGCGCGCCATCGACAGCGGCATCCGTTCGGCGCGCCATATCGGAAGAGACCTCGGCATGGCGGCGCCGCCGCTCCTGATCGGCGTCCCACACCACGACAGTCACGCCTGGTTCTCGTTCGCCGCCTCGCCCTTCGCGCGCGCAAAGGGCCCGACCATGCTCGCCGTGATCGATGGGCTCGGCGACGCCGGCTCGATTTCGCTCTATGTGTGCGAAGACGGCCGCATGACGCAGGCCTACGGCAACGACAGCGTCTTCGACTCGCTCGGCCTCTATTACGCGGTGATTTCCTCGACCCAGGGCGGCTGGACCTGGCTTTCGAGCGAAGGCCGCTACATGGGCGCCACCGCCTACGGCGACAACGACCGCAACACCAATCCGTACTACGCCGGCCTCAAAGACATCTTCGTGCTGCAGGATGACGGCCGCGTCGCCCTCAACCGCGATCTCGCCAATTGGCCGCGCAGCATCGTGCGCGAGCCCTACACGCAGGCGCTCACCGACATCCTCGGCCCGCCGATCCCGGCCGACAAGATGTGGAACCCGGACGCAGTGCTCAAGATCGAGGATATCCAGCACCCGGAGGCGACGAAGGCGCGGCTCGACAAGGCCGCCGCCTGCCAGATGGTGTTCGAGGACGCCATCTTCCACATTGTCGATCATTTCATCCGTGCGACCGGCAGCGAACGGCTGGTGCTCACCGGTGGCGTCGGCCTGAACGCGCTCGCCAACATGCGGCTGCTGGAGCACTTCGACGCGGACTATTTCCGCCGCGAGCACGGGCGTGCGGGCCGCCTGCATCTATGGGTGCCGCCGACGCCGAACGATTCCGGCATTCCGATCGGCGCCGCTTACATGGGCGCCTATCTCGCTGGCTACGGCATCGGCCCCGCGGCGACACACGCCTTCTACTGCGGCGCGCCGCTGCCTGAAGCCGCGATCCGCGCCGCACTGACGCAAGCCGATGACGTTCAATGGATCGAACTCGCCGCCTATGGCGACGCCACGCGCGAGGTCTACGCCGACTTCATGGCCTATATGACGGCGCACGACGCCATTTTCGCGCTCTACCAGGGCGCGGCGGAGACCGGCCCGCGCGCACTCGGCCATCGCTCGATCCTGGCCAATCCGCGCAATCCTGAAACGCGCGCCAACCTGAACGCGCGGGTGAAATTCCGCGAGGCCATCCGCCCGCTGGCGCCGATGACGACGCTGGAGGCCGCCAAGCAATTCTTCGAATTGTCCGACGGCGCCTCGGATAACGACTACAACGCCTACAACTACATGGTGCTGACTGCGCATGCGAAGCCGGAGGCGCACGAACGCATCCCTTCCGTCGTGCACGCCGACGGCACCGGCCGGCTGCAGATCGTGCGCGCGGAAAGCGATCCCCTCACCTACGCCTATCTCAAGGCGCTCGGGCGGCGCATCGGCGTCGAGGTCGCGGTCAACACTTCGTTCAATGTCGCCGGTCCGATCGCGCAGACGCCGGCGCAAGCCGTCCAGACGCTGCGCCGCTCGCAAGGCCTCGACGCGGTGCTGATGGTGTCCGCCGAAGGACCGGTGTTCGCGGCGCTGCACGGCGGCACCGGCGGCGACGGCGGCAAGCGCTTCCGGCAATGGCTCAGCGACTGGCAGGCGGACACCGGCCAGAGGCTGGAGCGCTGATCAGACGGATCGCGGCGCCAGCGCCTCAGCGATAAAAATCGTCAGCCACACCGTCGCCACGCCGGGTTCGGTCCAGGCCACGCGATGACGGCAATGGGCCCGCAGCAACATGCTGTCCTCGGGCCCGAGCGCGCGCTCTTGGGCTTCACCTTCGATCTGAAGCCTGGCGCGTCCGCTCAGCACCAGCACCCACTCAGCTTCGTCCTGGTCGTACCAAAACCCCTCCGGCGAAGCCTGGCCATGGGAGACGATGCGCTCGACGCGCACTCCGCCAGCTTGCAACAGCGTCTCGATCGCCTCCTCAGCGCTCGGTGGAGGAAGCGGTAACAAGATATTCGAGATCGGCGAGGCCGCCGGTGACCCTCTGCTCATCACGCGTTTCAAAGGCCACCGCGAATAAACGGCAACCAGTTCGGCGTGATTTTTTGCGCGCTCCGAACCCGCCTTCAAGTTCCCTCTTTTGGTGGCGCCTGAAATTTTTGCGTCGCGTTGCGCGATTTTTGCCCGTATAAAGCATCCTTTACGCCGTGCTCCCTCGTCTTTTGCAGACGTGAAAGCATCTCGCCCACTCCTGCCGGTTGCGGAGTTGCCGTGAGCAAAATTGAAGACTGATACCGGGCGGCGCTTACGGCACTGAACGGGCGACGGTTCGCGGACTCCGAAACTCAATTCCGCCGCTTCCTCAAGGACCAGCCCAGTCACGTCGGTGCGCTCAACCTGCTCACCATTACGCTCATGAGCATGGAACGCTACGCCGACGCCGAGCCGGTCATCGCGCGCGCGCTCAAGCTCGATCAGAGCTCGGGCGTCTCGCTCTACAATCATGGCCTCATCCTCAAGCATCTCGGCCGGCATAAGGAGGCAGTGGCGCAGTTCACGCAGGCGCTGCGCCTCAACCAGGGCGTCGCCGACACCTGGAACAACCGCGGCGCGGCGCTCAACGATCTCACTCGCTTCAAAGACGCGCTCGCGGACTTCGATCGCGCCATCGCGCTCGATCCCAAGAACGCCGCGGCCCACGCCAACAAGGGCCGCGCCTTCGCTGGACTGCAACACTATGACGACGCGCTCGCCGCCTGCGATAAGGCGCTGGCGCTCAATCCGCGCCTGACGGAAGCCTGGGTCGGCCGCGGCACGGCGCTCGCCGCACTCGACCGGTCCGACGACGCCTTTGCCGCCCTCCGCCAGGCACTCGCTATCACCCCCGATCTTGCCAAGGCCTATTGTGGCGTCGCCAATACGCTGCGCGACATGGGACGGCTGGAGGATGCGCGAGAAGCCTATCGCCAGGCGATCGCGCTGGCGCCCACCAGCGGATCGTACGCCTATCTCTACGCCGCCGACGGAGCGCATGTGTGCCGAATTTGCGCTCGGCAAGGCCTACGCCGACATCGGCGCGCCCGGACGTGCCTTCGCGCATTGGCTCAGCGGCAACGCGCGCAAGCGCCGGCAGATCGACTACGACGCCGACGCCATAGACGCCAAGTTCGCAGCCTTCGAGCAAGTCTTGACGTCCGCCTTGTTCGATGAAAAACGCGGCAACGGCGATCCCTCGACGGTGCCGATCTTCATCGTCGGCATGCCGCGCTCCGGAATCACGCTCATCGAACAGATATTATCCAACCATCCGGCAGTGCACGGCACCGGTGAACTGACCGCGTTCGACGACATTCTGCACGATGCGATCGAAACCTCCGGCAAACCGAGCCCCTACCCGCAATGCGTCCGCGACCTCGACGCTAAAACGATCCGCGCAATCGGTAGGCGCTATCCGGTCCACACCGCCAGCGCCAGCCAGGTCCGCCAGCCGATCTACAACCGTTCGATCGGCCGTTGGCGCGCCTACGAGCCGTGGCTCGGCCAGCTGGTTGCAGCGCTGGGGCCGAGCGCGCCCTGATCTCCCACGCGGGGCCTACTGCGACAGATGCTCGGTGGTGACGAGCCGAATGCGGGGGTCGCCGAACGGCGTGCCGACGCAATTGAGGTAGGGCCAGGGCCGCTGGGTGCAGGCATGCAGTTCGCTGCGCGCCGGCTCGGCCAGCGGGCCGGCGTCGAGCCGGGTGCTGGAGCCGGTCAGCACGGTGACCACGCCGGCGATGGCGGCGGCAACGACGACACAATGACTGAACTTGAAACCGAACATGACACGCTCTCCTGATCCTGTGATCTCGGCTGCGCGATGCGGAGCCGTTTGTTGAGCGTGACCTTAAGGCGCGGCGCCGCGGCTGCCTGTGATCGCCATCACAAAAACGGCGATTGCGGCCGCCGCCGCGACCGGTGCGAGAACCGTCTGTTTTCCGGTGTTTTTCGGCGTAAGATGGACGGCAAATCATCCGTTATGTGATGGCGGTCACAGCCGCCATCGGGCCTGCCGGCCGAGACTTGGCGTCAGCAAGAACGAGGGGTTGGGGTTACGAACATGTCCAAAGGACCGGCGGATACCGACGAGCGGCCCAAGGCGTCCGCAGCCGACGCGCCGTTTCTATCGGCCGGCGCCAGCAAGCTACCGCGCCGGCCGCGCCGCTACATCAAACCGGAAAAAAGCGTCGACTGGCGCGCCAAGGCCGCGGGCCAGATTTCCATCGCGGCAGCCAGCGCACCGGCGCAAGACGAAGACTGAACATGGCGCGCTGAACGCGCGCGCTAGTCCACATCCTCGATTTCGACGGGCGCGCCGCCGAAGGCGCGTTGCGCCAACGTCGCCTGCATGAACTCGTCGAGATCGCCGTCGAGCACGCCGCTGGTGTTGGAGGTCGATACGCCCGTACGCAGATCCTTGACCATCTGGTAGGGCTGCAGGACGTAGGAGCGAATCTGGTGGCCCCAGCCGATGTCGGTCTTGGCGGCCTGGTCGGCGGCGGCCTTCTCCTCGCGCTTGTGCACCTCGAGCTCGAACAACTTGGCGCGCAGCATGTCCCAGGCCTGCGCGCGGTTGCGGTGCTGCGAGCGGTCGTTCTGGCACTTCACCACGATGTTGGTCGGGATGTGCGTGAGCCGCACCGCGGATTCGGTCTTGTTGACGTGCTGGCCGCCGGCGCCGCCTGCGCGCATGACGTCGACACGCACGTCCTTCTCGTCGATCTCGACCTTGATGGAGTCGTCGAGCACCGGGAACACGTTGACGCTGGCGAATGAGGTGTGGCGGCGCGCATTGGCGTCGAACGGCGAGATGCGCACCAGCCGGTGCACGCCGTACTCGGTCTTCAGCCAGCCGTAGGCGTTGTGGCCCTTGATCTGCACGGTCGCCGACTTCAAGCCCGCGCCCTCGCCTTCGGTCTCTTCCACCCACTCGACCTTGTAGTCGTGGGCTTCCGCCCAGCGCACGTACATGCGCATCAGCATGCCGGCCCAATCCTGGCTCTCGGTGCCGCCGGCGCCGGCGTGGACTTCGAGATAGCAGTCGTTCGAGTTGGCTTCGCCCGAGAGCAGCGCCTCCATCTCGCGGCGGCCGACCTCGGCCCTCAGACGCTTGAGCGCGGCCTCGGCTTCCATCACCGTCGCCTGATCCCCCTCGTCTTCGCCGAGTTCAATCATGGTCATCTGGTCGTCGAGCTCGCGCTCGATATGGCCGATAGCGTTGAGCTGGTCGTCGAGCGCGTCGCGCTCGCGCATCACGCGCTGCGCGCGCCCCTGGTCGTTCCAGAGTTCGGGATCTTCGGCTTCTTTGTTCAGTTCGGCGAGACGCCGTTGCGCGGTCTCGACGTCAAAGATGCCTCCTCAGCAGTGCGAGCGACTGCTTGATCTCTTCGAGAAGGGTCTGGGTTTCGGCGCGCATTTCGTCCGTCTTTCGTGGCCGCCGGGGCGGCGTTCCGATTCAAAGGCCGTCCGGGGATTTAGCCTCGCGAAGCCGGCGGCGCAACCGCCCGGTGCCCCCGCGCTAGTAGAGCCCGCCGCCGGTGCGCACCGCGCGGTCAGCGTCGGGCGAAACCCCGCTGAACGATGGCGCCTGGTTGGCGGGAACGCCGCGGCCGTCGCCATTGCCATAGTCGCTGTAGCCAACGATGTTGTGGCTGTCGGGCGGCGCGGTGCCGGGCTTGAACGCCTCCAGGATGACCTTCTTGGTCTCGGGGCCCGCGCGCACGCCGGTGCGGGCATCGACGCGCACCAGCTTGATGCCGGGCGGCACGCGGAACGGCACCGCCGGCTTGCCCTTGAGCGCTTCCTTCATGAAATCGCGCACCACCGGCGCCGCCACGCGGCCGCCGGTCATGCCGCGGCCCAGCGTCTTCGGCGTGTCGTAGCCGATATAGACGCCGACCACGAGGTTGGGCGTAAAGCCGATGAACCAGGCGTCCTTGTAGTCGCTGGTGGTGCCGGTCTTGCCGGCAACCGGCCGGTCGAGCGAACGCAGCGCCGTGCCGGTGCCGAAGCGCACCACGCCTTCCATCAGCGAGGTCATCTGATAGGCCGTCATCGGATCGAGCACCTGCTCGCGCCGGTCGATCAGCACCGGCTCGGGCTGGTCGTGCCAGCTCTTGGCGTCGCAGCCGATGCACTCGCGCTTGTCGTGCTTGTAGACGGTGTGGCCGTAGCGGTCCTGGATGCGGTCGATCAACGTCGGCGTCACCTTGCGCCCGCCGTTGTCGATCATGGCGTAGGCGGTGACCATGCGCAGCAGCGTGGTCTCGCCGGCGCCGAGCGCGAACGAGAGATAGGGCGGCAGGTTGTCGTAGACGCCGAAATTCTTGGCGTACTGCGCAATCAGCGGCATGCCGATGTCCTGGGCAAGCCGCACCGTCATCACATTGCGCGAATGCTCGAGGCCGAAGCGCAGCGTCGAGGGCCCAAAGAAATCGTGCTCGTAGTTCTCCGGCTTCCACACGCCGAGGCCGGGTCCCTGGTCGATCTCGATCGGCGCATCGAGGATGAGCGAGGACGGCGTATAGCCATTATCGAGCGCGGCGGCGTAGACGATCGGCTTGAACGAGGAACCGGGCTGGCGCAGCGCCTGCGTGGCGCGGTTGAACTGGCTCTGGTCGTAGGAGAAGCCGCCGGCCATGGCGAGCACGCGCCCGGTCCATGGGTCCTCAACCACCATGGCGCCGGAGACCTTCGGCACCTGCCGCAGCACCCACTGGTCGTCGGCGATCTTCTTTTTCTTGATCTCGTCCTGGTAGTCGGAGGCGTCCTTGGCCGGCTCGACGTAGATCACATCGCCGGGCTTGAGCACGTCTTCGACGTTGCGCACGGTGCGGTTCTTGACCTTGACCCATTGCATGCCGGCGAGCGGCACGTCGGCGATGTCGCGTTCCTTGCTGACCGCCCCGCTCGGCGTGCGGCCGGGCTTGAGGCCGACGCGCGCCGATTTGTGCGTCACGTTCAGGACCACCGCCAGGCGCCAGGGCGCGACGTCGTCGAGCGAGGACGCCTTGGCGAGCTCGACGCCCCAATCGCCGTTCGAGACATCGATATGGGTGACCGGCCCGCGCCAGCCGGCGTGGTGCTCGTCATAGTCGACGAGACCCTGGCTCAGCGTCTTGCGCGCCATCACCTGCAGTTTGGGATCGAGCGTGGTGCGCACCGACAGCCCGCCCTCGTAAAGCTTCTTCTCGCCGTAGCGCTGGGCGAGTTCGCGGCGCACCTCTTCGGCGAAATACTCGGCCGAGAAGCGGCGCGGGCCGACCGAATTGGTCACCACCCCGAGCGGATCCTTCATCGCTTTGACGGCGTCGGCCTTCTTGATGAAGCCGTCCTGCGCCATCTGGTCGATCACCCAGTTGCGGCGCTCGAGCGCGCGCTTGGGATGGCGGAACGGCTGGTAGTTGTTCGGCCCCTTCGGCAGCGCGGCGAGATAGGCCGCCTGCGCGATGGTGAGCTCGTTGACGCTCTTGTCGAAATAAGTGAGCGCGGCGGCGGCGATGCCGTAGGAGCCCATGCCGAGATAGATCTCGTTGAGATAGAGCTCCAGGATCTTGTCCTTGGAATAGGCGCGCTCGATCTTGAGCGCCAGCAGCGCCTCGCGGATCTTGCGCGTGAAAGTCACCTTGTTGGTCAGCAGGAAGTTCTTGGCGACCTGCTGGGTGATAGTGGAGGCGCCCTGCGGGTGGCGGCCGGAGCCGTAGTGCTCGATGTAATAGAGCGCGGCGCGGGCGATGCCCGGAAAATCGAGGCCGCCGTGTTTGTAGAAGTCCTTGTCCTCAGCCGCCATGAAGGCGTGTTTCACGAGGTTCGGCACCGCCTGGATCGGAATATAGAGCCGGCGCTCCTTAGCGTATTCGGCGAGCAGCGAACCGTCGGCGGCGTGCACGCGCGTCATCACCGGCGGCTCGTAGTCTTTCAGCTGCGAGTAGTCCGGCAGGTCCTTGGAGAAATGCCACATCACGCCGGCAACGCCCGCCACGCCCACCACGAACAGGATGGTGCCGGCCGCGAACAGGAAGCCGAGGAAGCGCAGCAAGCCTTTCATTCGGTCATGGTCCCGCTTGTCATCCGGGAACGGCCCGTGCCGCCCGTCGCCCTCCCCGCACATCCCGCGCCGAAGATCGGCTTCGGTCCCACCGGACGCGCCCTCGCCGCCGCGGCCGGATACCGGCCGGCGGCTCGCCAACAGTCCCTCAAGATAGCGGCGCGGCTTTTTGCTCGCGTGGTTTTATGTTGAAACTGAGGCCGATAGGCCGGATTTCCGGGCCGGCAATGGCCGATTTCCGCGTTCACGCGGCATGTCTGCAACACGTCGCGCGCACGGGCGCGGATGCGCCCCCAACGGCCGCCGGTCGCTTGCCGTGCCTTCAACGGGTGCCCCCGGAGGTGGCGAGCCGCGGGGCAAAGAATTGATCGACGGCATCGGCGAGCGCGCCCGCCGTCTTCGCCCGCCAGGCCGCCGAAACCAGATTCTTGCGGTCGGCGGCCGAGGATAGATAGCCGAGCTCGATCAGCACCGACGGCACGTCCGGGTCCTTCAGAACCACGAACCCGGCCGACTTCACCGGGTGCTTGTAAAGCCGCGCGGTGTCGCGCAATTGCCCGACCACGTCGCGGGCGAACTGCACCGAGAAAGTCTTGGTCTCGCGCTGCGCCAGGTCGAACAGGATGCTGGCGACATCGCTCGGCTCGTTGGACAGATCCACGCCCGCGAGCACGTCGGAGGCGTTTTCACTGTTGGCCAATTCGGCGGCCTGGGCGTCGGAAGCCTTTTCCGACAGCGTATAGACCGTGGCGCCCTCGGCGTGGCCTTCTTTGGCCGGCAGCGAATCCGCGTGCAGCGAGATGAACAACGAGGCGTGATGCTCGCGCGCGAAGCGCACCCGGTCGTGCAGCGGAATGTAGGTGTCGTCGCCGCGCGTCATCATCACCCGGAACTTGCCCAATTTGAGCAGCTTGGCGCGCAACTCGCGCGCGAAGGCGAGCACGATGTCCTTCTCGTCGATGCTCTTCCAATGGGTGCCATTGTCGATGCCGCCATGGCCGGGATCGAGCACGATCAGCGGCCGCGGATCGTTGCTGCGGGAGGGCGCCGCCGCCACGCGCGGCGGCCGCTTGGCCTGCTCGTCGCGGTTCTGCAACGCGATGCTGCGCATGTAGCTGGCGCGGTCGGTGGCGGTGAGGTCGAGCACAAGCCGCGCCGGCTGACCGCCGGCGGAAGGCAGCACGAAGGCTTTCTTCACGCTCACCGGCTTGTCGGTGTCGAGCACGATTCGCGAGCCACCGCGCATGACCAGGCCGTAACGGAAGGCGGTGACGAGGCCCCGGCCGTGCTCGCCGGCATGGCGCGGCAGCTTGAAGGTGACCTGCGGCAGATCGACCACCACCCGGTACGGGTCGGCGAGCGAGAACACGGCGATGTCGACCTTGCGGGAGAGATCGAGCACAAAGCGGGTATCGTGCTGGCTGCCCCCGACGCGCACGGCGGAGGCAACCGGGTAGCCACCATCCTTCGCCGCCGCCGGCATAAAGGCCGGCGCCGACAGGACCACCGCAGCCGCCAGCAGGCCCGCACGTCCGGCGGTGCGCGCGAGCGCGTCCCTTGCCGCCTCCAAGAAGGCGTTGACGCTGGTGGTGAACCGGCGGAACGTCACGAATCCTGACCCTTTCGCGCCCTTTTAGCGCATTAGCCGCCGCTCTGGTTAACGGAACTTAACTGGCGCGGGCTTTCGCCGCGCAGGGGCTGTGGATGGGCGCCTTTGTCGCAAGACGGTGGCGGGGCTGCGGCGGCGCCCCCGGCCGGTCCATCATACCCCGCTTGCCATCGCCAGAATCCGGCCGTATGTAACAGACTGCTGACGGTCATAAGTCCCGGTTGTGCCGCGTTCGGGCCCCGGCGCGCTGAAAAGTCCAGGACCGCCCCCCGAAGGAGGTCGGCGGATGGACGAAGCGAAACGAGCCGAAACCCTAGGTCAAGGACAGCCGGATTGGCGCGCGGCCATGATTTGCCGCCGTTTCCGACCTTCAGTGCCGACTAATCCCGGCTCGCGCCCATGGCTTGACTGGCGCAGCCGATCGCTACGGGTCGCTTTTTCATGCTGCCAGTGATGCAGCAAAAGCCATTTGAGGTCCTCCGCTTTGGCGTGACGCGCGCGACGGCGCGTTTCCGCTCGGGCGAACGCTTTGACCTTGCCGCGCTTTCCCGTGAAAACGCGCGCCCCCCTTCCTTCCACACCCCTATGGCCGGCTCCCCCACGTTGCGTCTCGCGCCGTCTGATCCGCGCGAGCACGCCCAGCGCACCATGAGCCCTGGCCCCGAGAGACTTACCAATGGCCGACAAAATGCTCATCGACGCGACCCATCCGGAAGAGACCCGGGTGGTCGTCCTGCGCGGCAACCGCGTCGAGGAATTCGACTTCGAAAGCGCGCACCGCAAGCAGCTACGCGGTAACATCTACCTCGCCAAGGTCACCCGGGTCGAACCGTCGCTGCAGGCGGCCTTCGTCGACTACGGCGGCAATCGCCACGGCTTCCTGGCGTTCTCCGAAATCCACCCCGACTACTACCAGATCCCGGTCGCCGACCGGCAGGCGCTCCTCGCCGAGGAAGCGCGCGCGCAACGCGACGCGGACGACGAGGCCGACAACCGCTCCAACCGGCGCGGCGGCCGCCATCGCCGGCGCGGCGCCAACCGCCGCCGCGACGTCAAGCGCAGCGACAAGGTTGCGAGCGACGAACAGCCGACCGAGGGCGCCGCCTTCCCGGCCGACGAAGAGACACCCGCCGTCATCGCGGCGGCGGAAGGCCTCGAGGCGCCGATGGGTGCGCCCGCGCTGAGCGTCGAAGATGCCGTCCACGAGGCCGACTTCCCGCCCGAGGGCGAGGGCATCGCAGCCGCGCCGGCCGAAGAACCCGCCCCGGTCGCCGAAAGCGGCCTGCCGGCCGAGCCGGCGCCCGCCCCCGTCGAAGCCGCCGCCGAGGCGCTCGAAGCGCACGACGACGAGCACCACGACGAGCATGCCGACGACGAACACGACGAAGATGAAGACGATCATCACGGCGACGACGCCGAGGATGACGAGGACGACGAAGGCGACGACGAGGGCGACGACGGCGAAGACGAAGAGCCGCACGCCGAAGCCGCGCCTGCCGGCGAGCCCGACGGCAACGGCCACAACGGCGACGGCGAAGAGCACGAGGAAGAGACGGTCGAGTCCGTCGGCGGCGCCGATGCGCTCGAGGAGGCGCAGGAGCGCGCCCCGCGCTTCCGCCGCAACTACAAGATCCAGGAAGTCATCAAGCGCCGCCAGGTCATGCTGGTGCAGGTGGTCAAGGAAGAACGCGGCACCAAGGGCGCGGCGCTGACGACCTATCTCTCGCTCGCCGGCCGCTATTCGGTGCTGATGCCCAACACCGCGCGCGGCGGCGGCATCTCGCGCAAGATCACCAATTCGGAAGACCGCTCGCGGCTGAAGGAAATCGCTGGCGAGCTGGAGGTGCCGGAGGGCATGGGCGTCATCCTGCGCACCGCCGGCGCGGCCCGCACCAAGACCGAGGTCAAGCGCGACTTCGAATACCTGCTGCGGCTGTGGGAGACGGTGCGCGACCTGACGCTCAACTCCACCGCCCCGACGCTCGTCTACGAGGAAGGCTCGCTGGTCAAGCGATCGATCCGCGATCTCTACACCAAGGACATCGACGAGATCGTGGTGGCCGGCGACGAAGGCTTCAAGGAAGCGCGCGACTTCATGCGCATGCTGATGCCGAGCCACGTGAAGCACGTGAAGCCGTACAAGGACGGCCTGCCGCTGTTCACGCGCTACGGCATCGAGAGCCAGCTCGACGCCATGTTCTCGCCGGTGGTGCAACTGCGCTCCGGCGGCTACATCGTGCTCAACCAGACCGAGGCGCTGGTGGCGATCGACGTCAACTCGGGCCGCGCCACCCGCGAGCACCACATCGAGGACACGGCGGTCAAGACCAACGTCGAGGCGGCCGAAGAGGTCGCCCGTCAGCTGCGCCTGCGCGACCTCGCCGGCCTCATCGTCATCGACTTCATCGACATGGACGAAGGCCGCAACAACCGCCAGGTCGAGCGCAAGCTGAAGGAAGCGCTCAAGCACGACCGCGCCCGCATCCAGGTCGGCCGCATCTCGCATTTCGGCCTCTTGGAAATGTCGCGCCAGCGCATCCGCGCGTCCGTGCTCGAAAGCTCGACCGAGAAGTGCCCGGTGTGCGGTGGCTCCGGCCACGTGCGCTCGGTGTCGTCGGTGGCGCTGCAGGCGCTGCGCGCCGTCGAAGAGACGCTGATCAAGGGCGCCATGCATAACCTGATGGTGCGCACCCGCTCCGAGGTCGCGCTCTACATGCTCAACCACAAGCGCGCGCACCTGCGCGAGCTTGAAGAGCGCTTCCGGGTGACCATCACGGTCTCGGCCGACGAGACCGTCACCGGCCAGCAGTCGTACATCATCGACCGCGGCGAGCAGGTGCACACCGCCGAGGCCGCGCGCAATCTCGCCGCCGCCGCCAAGGCCGCCGCGCCCGTCGTCGAAGAAGACGAAGAGTACGAAGCGGAAGCCGAGAGCGACGCCGAGGCGGAGGCGGAGACGGAAGAGACACAAGCCAGCGGGGAGCGTGAAGGCGAGCGCGAGGGCGGCCGCCGCCGGCGGCGCCGGCGCGGCCGGGGACGCGGCGGCCGCGGTGCGGAAGCGCGCGACGACAATGGCCAGGAGGCGGGCGAAGAAGGCGCCGAAGCGTTCGCGCACGAGGGTGGCGGCGAGCATGCGGTCGCCCATGAGGATCACGACGACGGCGCGCCGGAGGAATTCGCCGGCGAGGAAGGCGCTCACGGCGAAGACGGCGAGCCGGGCGAGGAAGCCGCGGCCGACGCCGAGAACGGCGATCGCGACGGGCGCCGCCGCCGCCGGCGCGGACGCCGCGGCGGACGCCGCAACCGGCGCGGCCGCAACGGTGAGGAAGGCCCTTACGAGAACGGCCAGGACGAAGCCGAACCGGACCTGCAGCACGCGGTCGAAGACATGGATCGGCCCGCCGTTTGGGGCGAAGGCGACGAGCCACGCGCAGCCGAGCGCCCTGAAGAGCCGATGAGCGTGCCGACCGCCGAAGCGGAATTCCCGGCGCCGGTCGGCCACGACGCACCGGCGGCGATCGCGGCGGAAGCAGAAGCGGAAGCCGCGGAAGAAGCCGAAGCCGCGCACGAGGACGCCCAGGCGCGGGAACGCCGGCGCTCCACCGTGCGGGAACGTGCGCCCATCCCGATCGAAGGCGAAGCGCCGATGCCCTCGCCCACCCTGCCGCCGCCGCCCGCGCCGGTCATCTCGGTGTCGTCGAGCGAGGAACCGTCCCAGCCCAAGCGCGGCTGGTGGGGCAAGCGCCTTCTGGGCGACAAGGGCTGACGCCGCGGTATGAGACAGTGCGGGTTGGCGGCACCGGGCCGCAGAGGCTAAAAGCGCGACTCGGAGCAGCTCGTGTGGCAGATTTGAAGTCCGCCACATCATTTGAAGCAACCTTTCAAGCGGACTTCAAATCCAAAGCCACACTAGAGTCCTATATCGACTAGTGTCCTTTTCGAATCCGAAGTTCGTAAGGAGCAAGCTGAGCAGTTTGACGAACTTCGGATTCGGGACACTAGGATGAAATCCGCCTGGGTCGAGCGCGACGCGCAAGCTTTCATCGCTGACTATGAAGGCGCCGGCGTTTCGCCGGCGCTGGCCTTGCGCGCCTATTCCACGCGCCTGCTCGGCCGCGATCCGGCGCTCGTGCTGCACGGCGGCGGCAACACGTCGTTGAAGGCGCGCGCGCGCGACCTGACCGGCGCAGAGATCGACGTGCTCTACGTCAAGGGCTCCGGCTCCAACATGGCGACCATGGAGCCCGCCGGCTTTCCGGCCGTGCGGCTTGAACCGCTACAAACATTGCGCACGCGCGAGACCTTGAGCGACGACGACTTCGTGCGCGTGCAGCATGGCTTCAGGCTCGATCCGCTGGCGCCGGTGCCCTCGGTGGAGATGCTGCTGCATGCCTTCATGCCGGCGCCTTACGTCGACCACACCCACGCCACCGCGGTCTTGAGCATCGTCGACCAGCCCGGCGGCGAGGCACTGTGCGCCGACGTGTTCAAGGGCCGGCTCGGCTTCGTGCCCTATTCGCGCCCCGGCTTCGGGCTCGCCCATCTTGCCGCCCTCGCCTTCGACAAGAGCCCCACGGTCGAGGGTCTCATCCTCGACAACCACGGCATCTTCACCTTCGGCGACACGGCGCGCGAATCCTACGAGCGCATGATCGCGTGCGTCACGCTCGCCGAGCAACACCTGTCGCAAGGCCGCAAGACCTTCGCCGCCGCGGCGCTGCCCGCGACCATCGCGGCGGTAACGGATGTCGCGCCGATCCTGCGCGGCGCCTGCGCGCTTCCCGACTACTATGGCGAAGGCGCCCCCAAGCGCCCGGTCCTTGCCTTCCGCACCGGTGAGGCCATCCGCGCCTTCGTTGACGGCGCGGATCTCAAGCGCGTCGCCCGCGCCGGCACCGTCACGCCCGATCACGTCATCCGCATGAAGCCTTGGCCGTTGATCGTGCCGGCGCCGGATGCCGCCGATCTCGCCGCCTTCACGCAAGCGGCGCGCGACGCAGCACAAGCCTTCGTCGCCGACTACACCGCCTATTTCGAGGCCCACAAGGCGCGCTCGCCGGGCGCCGCCATGCACGATCCGGCCCCGCGCGTGGCGCTGGTGCCGGGGCTCGGCCTATTCGGCATGGGCGAGAGTGCCAAGGACGCGGCCATCGCCGCCGACCTCATGGAAGCCGCCGTGCAATGCATCGCGGGCGCCGAGCGGATCGGCCGTTACGCCTCGCTCAGCGCCCAAGACATGTTCGACTGCGAGTACTGGCCGCCCGAGATGGCCAAGCTCGGCGCACGCAAGGTCAAGCCGCTTGCCGGCCAAGTGGCGGTCATCACCGGCGGCGGCGGCGCGATCGGCACCGCCTGCGCCCGTGCCTTCGTCCAAGCCGGCGCCGAAGTCGCTCTCCTCGACCGCGACGAAGCCGCCGCGCGCGGCAAGGCCGCGGCCATCGGTCCGGATGCGCTGGCGGTCGCCTGCGACGTTACCGATGCCGGTTCCGTGGCGACGGCGTTCGAGGCCGTCACGCAACACTTCGGCGGCGTCGATATCCTGATTTCCAACGCGGGCGCGGCCTGGCAGGGCAAGATCGGCGAGGTCGATGAGGCAACCTTGCGCCAGAGCTTCGAGCTCAACTTCTTCGCGCACCAGAAAGTGGCCCAGGCCGCCGTCAAGATCATGCTCAAGCAGGGCACCGGCGGCTGCCTGCTCTTCAACGTCTCGAAACAGGCGGTGAACCCGGGCCCCAATTTCGGCCCTTACGGCCTGCCCAAGGCCGCGACCCTGTTCCTGGTGCGCCAGTACGCCCTCGACTACGGCTCCGACGGTATCCGCGCCGACGCGATCAACGCCGACCGCATCCGCTCGGGGCTGCTCACCGACGACTTCATCAAGGAACGCGCCAAGGCGCGCGGCGTCAGCGAAAAGGACTACATGAGCGGTAACCTGCTCGGCCGCGAGGTCACCGCCGACGATGTGGCGCAGGCCTTCCTGGCGCAGGCCCTGGCGCTCAAAACCACGGCGGACGTGACCACCGTCGACGGCGGCAATATCGCCGCCGCGCTACGTTAGTGCCCCCTTTTTTGATAGCAGGCATGCTATCGTGATTCACCGACACCTCGACGGAGCAACGACCATGCTGCGCACTCTTTGCCGGACTCTCGGCGTCCTGACGATAGCCCTGGCCCTGCCCTTGATGTTCCTGGCGACGCCGGCTTCCGCGCTCTCTAGCAAGCAGAAAATGGAAACCTGCCGTTTCGGCGCCAAGTCGCAGAAGCTCACCGGCGCCAAGCGCACCGCCTTCATCAAGCACTGCATGGCCAAGGGCGCGCCGCTGACGCCGCCGCCGCACCGCCTCTCCGCCAAGGCCAAGATGGAAACCTGCAAGGACGGCGCCCGCGACCTGAAATACACCGGGGCCAAGCGCGCCGCCTTCATCAAGCGCTGCATGGGCAAGGGCAACTACGAACCGGCTATCCGGCGCGGCATGAAGAAGCCAGTCAAGCACGCGATGAAGAAGCCGGCGGCCAAGCCGATGGCCAAACCGCAATGAGCGCGGCCGGCGTCCGCTGCGTTGAAATTCCGTAAGCCGTATTTGTGAGGACTTGATGCCCGAAGCAGACCAGGAAGGTAAGCGTTACCACACCGACAAACCGCAAGCCGCACCCGGCTTCTTTCTCAAGGGCTCGCATCAGCTCGACTGGGGCATGAAGAACCGGCTCGCGCGCACCTTCAATCCGAAGAGCGGGCGCACGGTGATGCTCGCGGTGGATCACGGCTACATCCAGGGGCCCACCACCGGTCTCGAGCGCATCGACCTCTCCATCGTGCCGCTCTTGCCGCAGTGCGACGCGCTGTTCTGCACGCGCGGCATCCTGCGCTCGGTGGTGCCGGCCGAGTCCGACAAGCCGATGGTGCTGCGCGCGAGCGGCGGCGCCTCGATCCTGCGCGATCTCGCCAACGAGCAGATTGCCATGGACATGGAGGACGCCGCCCGCCTCAACGCCGCCGGCGTCGGCGTGCAGGTCTATATCGGCTCCGAGTTCGAGACCCAGACCGTGCACAACATGACGCGGCTGGTCGATGCCGGCCTCAAGCTCGGCATCCCGGTCATGGGCATCACCGCGGTCGGCAAGGACATGAAGCGCGACGCGCAGTACTTCCGCCTCGCCTGCCGCATCATCGCCGAGCTGGGCGCGCAATACGTCAAGACGTACTACGTCGAAGAGGGCTTCGAGACCGTGACCTCGTCGTGCCCGGTGCCGATCGTGATGGCCGGCGGCAAGAAGCTGCCCGAACTCGACGCGCTCACCATGGCCTACAACGCCGTGCAGCAGGGCGCCGCCGGCGTCGACATGGGCCGCAACATCTTCCAGTCGGACGCGCCGCACGCCATGCTCGCCGCCGTCAACGCGGTGGTGCACGAGAACATGACGCCGAAGCAGGCCTTCGAGCTCTACGGCTCGCTCAAGGCGAAAGGCGCGGGCTGATCAGGCCTCTTCCGCCTGCATGGCCTCGATGCGGCCGGCGAGGAAACGCGTCAGCGCCGGCCCGGTCGCCAGCACCACGATCAGACGGCAGGCCTGCATCGCCATGACGAAGGGCACGTTGACGTTGCTCGAGGCGGCGATGATCGCCACCGAATCCATGCCGCCGGGCGCGGTGGCGAGATAGGCCGTCATCGGATCGACGCCGGTCGCCAGCACCAGCACGACGGCGAGCCCGCCGCATAGCAGGATCAGCACCGCGACCGCGGCGGCCAGCAGCGGCATGGCGCGCGCGGCGTGCGCCAGGATCGGGCGCGTGAAGCGCAGGCCGATGGTCCAGCCGATCAGCAGGTAGCTCACCGCGAGGAACCAGGGCGGTAGTTCGATGGTCAGGAGCCCGGTGTCCTGCAACACCACGCCGAGCACCATCGGGCCGAGCAGTGCGCCGGCAGGAACGCGCAGCCGCCGCGCCGCCGCCGCGCCAACGGCGGCAACCGCAAGCGTCTCCCCGAATGCCGGCCAGTTGACCGCCGGAAACCAGACCATGGCCGGCGCCCCGCCCTCACCGGCGGTCCAGACCGCCGACACGATCGACGCCATGGTGGCGACGAAAACCAGGCGCTGGTACTGCATGAAGGCGACCAGGCGCATGTCGGCGCCATAGGCGTCCGCCATCAGGATCATGGCCGTCGCCCCGCCGGGCGAGGCGCCCCAGATCGCGGTGGTGCCGGGCAGCACCTGCCAGCGCGCCAGCAGGTAGCCGAGCGACGTGCTCACCGCCACCACCAGCAGGATCACACCAACGAACAGCAACCAGTCTTTCTGCAGATCGACCAGCACCGAGGCCGGCAGTCCCCGCGCCACCATGCAGCCGATGATCGACTGGGCCGCGAAGAACGGCAGGTCCCGCACCCGGGTGCGGGCTTCGGCAGCCGCCAACAGGATGGCCGCCATCATCGGCCCGAGCAGCAGGGCCGCCGGCAGTCGCAAGCCCTCCAGCACGGCCGCGAACACGACCGACAGCGCCAGCAGCACCGCCCACTGGGTGGCGGTCGGCTGGACGCAGAGCCATCGGTGGAAACCGCCACCGAGCCGGCGAATGAAATTGAACAAGGTCAGACCGTCGGACTGGCGGTGAGGTTCGGCCTTGGGCGGGCCCCGGGCGACGCTACTATACGACCTTGATGCCAGCTTGCGCCGCCCGCGTCTGCCCCCCGCCCGGCATGTCGGCTATGCCGCCGCCCCCGCCGCACCGGGTTAGGGCTTCGAATTGACCCACCGCAAGGCAGCACAGTGCGCTGGCGGCACTATAATTAAAAACAGAATCAACGGGGATCGCCCATGCGACGTCGATGGTGCACGTTCGCCGCCCTGGCCGCGATCATGCTGCTCGTCCGGCCGGCGTGGGGCGCCGCGCGCGTCGAAAGCAAGGTGCCGAGTGCCCTCGTCCAGGAGGTGATGATCAAGACCCACCTCCTCACCCTCAACGACGCCAACATCACCGGAAACGATGCCGTGCTGCACGCGCGGCTCGCCAAGCCGTTCCGCGAACAGTTCGACGCCGCACGCCTGAAGAATATCTTCGAATCCTTCCACGACAAGAACATCGACTTCGGCATCATCGCCGCCAAGACGCCGGTCGAGACCGAAAAGACCAAGATCGACGCGCGCGGCGCGCTCGTGCTGCGCGGCTATTTCGACACGACGCCGTCACGGCTGCTCTACGAGCTCGACTTCATCCCCTCCGAAGGCGAGTGGAAGCCGATCAAGCTCAACATCCACGTCAAGCCGGTCGACGACAAGGCAGCGGGCAAGAAATGAAATGGCGTCTCGCCCATCAATTCACGCGGTCATTCCGGGAGCGCGCCGCGAGCACCGGCTCGCGCCTTCGGCGCGCCCCGGATTGACGGGCTGATTGGCCGAACCAATAGCGAGAGCGATCGCGTGCCCGAACCCGCCCCGGCATCACCGCGCAAACCCGCCGGCACCTGGCGCAAGGTGATCGCGGCCATTCTCGATTTTCTTTTCATCTTCTGGGGCGGCGGCTACCTCATCGGCTATGCCAGCGGCGGCCTCACCCAAGGCGGCTTCGCGCTCACCGGCGGCCCGGCCTTCCTTCTGTTCGCGCTGATCGTGCTCTATTTCATCGTCGGCCGGCGCTATCTCGGTGGCACGCTGTTTCAACGCCTGCTGGGCGCCTATTGAACCGCCCGCCGGGCGGCGCACGAATTCTCCGATCCTTTGAACCTTTCCGCGCGACGGACGCACCAAGGTGGAGGGGCAGCAATCCCTTGCGCCCCACCGATCATTCCGCCAGCGCGAAAGGCCCCCTCCATGCCCGAGTCAACCAGGTCCGAACCCACCATGTCCGGCTCCCTGATGACCGAGCAGCCGATCTCCGACGCCAGCGCCTGCGACGTCGCTGCAACGCCGCCCCGCAAGCGAGCCGGCACCACGCACAAGGTGTTCGCCGCCGCCGCGGGCCTGACCATCGGCTATTTCAGCGGCGGCCTCACCGGCAGCGGATTCAATGTCGCCGGCAACCCGGCGCTGCTGCTGTTTGCGGTGATCATCCTCTACTTCGCGGTCTTCCGCCGCTATCTCGGCGGCACGCTGTTCCAGCGGCTGCTGCGCGCGTATTGAGGCGCGCGGAAGACCTTGGGGCGCCTCTCACATGGACCAGACCGCGCACATCACGCTGCAAAGCTCGTGCGGCGATTTCCATCCGGATTTTCTCAAGCAATTGCCGCTGCTCGAAAAGGCCATGATCGAGCGCGGCATCGACCCATCCGGCTTCGTGATCGCCAAGGACGCCTCGCACGCCATGCGCCTGACCATCCTGTTCCGTTCCCACCGGCCATCCGATCGATTACACCGTGCATGTAGGCGGGCGCGCGTTCACGGTGACCTATCCGAACGACATGAGCTTCCTGCGCTATTTCCATGGACTGTGCGTCGGCGACGACATGACCGGCGACGCCGGCAATGGAGCCAGCAATGACGCCGCCGTGCAACGTGGAAAGCCGAGCGCTTGGCGCGCCTGGATCGGCCGCGCCGTCGGCTGGTTCACTCAGCCGATCTGACGGCGCCGGCCCTCACAGCACCTTGGCGAGGAAGCTCTTGGCGCGGTCCGTCTGCGGATTGGAAAACAGCGCCTTCGGCTCCGCCTCCTCCACGATCATGCCCTCATCCATGAACAGCACGCGGTGCCCGACCTCGCGGGCAAAACCCATCTCATGGGTGACGACCACCATGGTCATGCCCTCGTGCGCGAGGTCGCGCATGACCTGGAGCACCTCCCCGACCATCTCGGGATCGAGCGCCGACGTCGGCTCGTCGAACAGCATGACGTTCGGCCCCATCGCCAGCGCGCGGGCGATGGCGACGCGCTGCTGCTGACCGCCGGAAAGCTCGTCGGGATAGCTCTCTTCCTTGCCCTTGAGCCCGACCTTGGCCAGCAGTTCGCGCGCCACCCGGTTGGCCTCCTCCGGCGCGATCTTTTTCACCTTGCGCGGCCCGATGGTGATGTTCTGCAGGATGGTCAGGTGCTTGAACAGGTTGAACTGCTGGAACACCATGCCGACGTGCTGGCGCAGCTTGTTGATGTTGGTCTTCGGGTCGGTCAGCACCATGCCGGCGATTTCGATCTCGCCGCGGGTCGCGCTCTCGAGCCCGTTAAGGCAGCGCAGGAAAGTGCTCTTGCCGCTGCCCGACGGGCCGATGACGACCACCACCTCCTTCTCGTCCACATGGGTGGTGATGCCCTTGAGGATTTCATGATGGCCGAACGACTTGTGGAGGTCCTTAACGCTTATCAACTTGGAACCTCCTCTCGAGATACGCCGCGCACTTCGAAACCGAGAAGATGACGACGAAATAAAGCGCGGCGATGAATCCCCAGATGGTGAAGGAGGCAAACGTCGCCGCGATCACGATCTCGCCCTGGTAGACCAGCTCGGCGACGCCCACCGGCGCCAGCAGCGAGGTGTCCTTGATCGTCTGCGCCGCCTGGTTGACCAGCGGCGGGATCATGCGCTTGAAGGCCTGCGGCAGCACGATGTAACGCATCGTCTGCATGCCGGTCATGCCGATGCTCTGCGCCGCTTCCTTCTGCCCGCGATCGACGCCGAGGATGCCTGCGCGGATGATCTCGGTGACGTAGGCGCCCTCATTGAGGCTGAGCGTGATCGCTGCCGCCAGGATCGGGTAGAACAGTTGCCCGAACCAGCGGTTGACCGGCAGGATCGCCGGCAGGCCGAGCACGACGAAGAAGAGTTGCACCAGGAGCGGCGTTGAGCGGAACGCCTCGACGTAAGCCGTAGCCAGCCAGCGCAGCGGCGCGACGGTGGACAAGCGCATGAGCGCGGCGATCAAACCGATCACCACCATCAGGATGATCGCGACGATCGAGTATTCGATCGTCAGGCCCAGCCCCGTCAGGATGACCGGCAAATTCTGCCAGATGGTATCCATAAAACATCCTCAAATGACCGGCCCGCCCCCAGCGCGGGCACACGAAGAAGGCGCGCGGCGCCGCAAACCGAACGCCGCGCGCCCTTCTCTATCGTTGCGAAAACCGCAACGGGACCACCCGGGCACCCGCGAGGGCACCGCAGACAGCCGTCAGTCCGTCACCGCGACCGCCGCTGGCTTCTTCACGCTCATTACCGCGCCGCTCGTGTCGCCGCCGAAATACTTGTTGAACAGCTCCTTGTATTCGCCGTTCTTTCTGATCTTGGCGAGTCCGTCGTTGATCTTCTTGACCAGCTCGGAATTGTGTTTGCTGACGGCGATGCCGTAGTACTCGCCGGTCAGCAGCGGCCCCACGGTTTTCACGTTTTTGTGGGCGGTCTTGAAGTTGACGTTGACCGGGTTGTCGAAGATGACCGCGTCAGCCCCGCCGGTCTCGAGCGCCTGATAGGCGGAATCGATGTTCTGGAACTGCTTGATGTGGTCGTTCGGGAAATTGTGCTGGGTCAGATAGTCGACCGACGAGGTCGCCTTCTTGGTCGCCACCACGTGCCCCTTGAGATCGTCGAAGCCTTTGATCTTCGAATCCTTCATCACCAGAATGGACAGGCCAGACTTGTAATAGGCGTCGCTGAAGTCGACGTTCTTCATCCGGCCTTTCTTGATGGTGATGCCGGCGACCGCCGCGCTCAGCGAGCCCGCCTGCAGGCTCGGGATGATGCCGTTGAAGGGCAGCGTCTTGAACTGGATCTTGAGGTTTTCGGCCTTTGCGATGTCTCGCATCATGTCGATGTCGAAGCCGGTCACCTTGCCGTTCTTCTCGGTCTCGAACGGCGGGAAGGTGGTGTCGGCGCCGATGAGAATGGGACCGCTCGACGCGGCCATGGCCGGCGCGCCGAACGACAGCGCGAGGCCGGCCATCAACGGGGCGATAAGGGCTGTAAGCGAAACGCGTTTCAAAGCTTCCTCCTTGCAACAGACTAAGGACTCAAAACACCACCAGACGCGCCCACGTGACGTGTCGCGCGTTTGCGGGTGCCCCCTTACCCCAACGATGAACGCTGTGGCTTGAAGTATGGGATGGCGCGGATTTCGAAGTCAAGGAGACTGCGCGTCTATCGCGTGCGTTGCCGTTGCAAGCGGCTGTCATCAAGCTCGCCACGCTACGATGGCGGTATCGAGGTGACGACCTTGCAATCTTTCAATTCGAATTTTTTTGCAACGACTTGGCTTTCGATGACTTGGCGGCGACAGCGCATGCGTAATGCAGCGCACAAATGGCATTCACGTAAATTGACTGACCGATCGCGGATGTTGATGAGTTGCAGCCGCCAAGTTCACGCGTCAGACAACGGCCTCTCTCGCGTCGCCGCCGTCAGTCGCTCTGCAGGATGACGTTCTTGACGATCGGATAGATCTGGTTCTGCCAGGCCTTGCCGGAGAACACGCCGTAATGACCGACGCCGGCCTGCATGTGGTGGCGCTTGCGATAGGGCCGCAATGACGTGCACAGATCGTGTGCGGCCAGCGTCTGCCCGACCGCGCAGATGTCGTCCTTCTCGCCTTCGACGGTGAGCAGCGTCGTGCGCTTGAGGGCCGCCGGCTCCACCTTTTGGCCCTGGTACGCCAGTTCGCCGAGCGCCAGCTTATGGTCCTGGAACACCCATTGCACGGTTTCCAGATAAAACTCGGCGGTAAGGTCGAGCACCGCAAAATATTCGTTGTAGAACGCCTTGGTCATCGCCGCCTTGGCGGTGTCGCCCTTGGCGAGGTTCTCGTAGAGCTCGCGGTGCGCCTTGAGATGGCGATCGATGTTCATGCTCATAAAGGCCGTAAGCTGCACGAAGCCGGGATAAACCTTGCGCCCGCCGCCGGGATAGCGGTGCGGCACCGTGCCGATGAGATTGCGCTCGAACCACCCGATGTCGTGCCCCTTGGCGAGCTCGTTCACCTTGGTCGGGTTGATGCGCGTATCGATCGGCCCCGCCATCAGCGTGAGCGACAAAGGCTGTGCCGGGTTCTGGCCTTGCGCCATCACGGCGGCCGCGACCAGGCCGGCCACGCAAGGCTGGCACACGGCCACCATGTGCGCGCCGGGGCCGATCTTCTCCATCCAGCGGATCAGATGGGTGACGTAGTCGTCGAAGCCGAAGGCGCCGGCCTCGACGGGGACGTCGCGCGCGTTGTGCCAGTCGGTGATGTAGACGTCGTGCTCGGCCAGGAGCGTGCGCGCGGTGGCGCGCAGCAGGGTGGCGAAATGGCCTGAGAGCGGCGCCACCACCAGCACGCGCGGCTGCGCCTGCGCGACGTCTTTCTTGAAGTGCAGCAGCGTCCCGAAAGGCGTGACGTCGGCCGCTTCCTCCGTCACGGGCATGATCTCGTTACCGGCGGTGACGCTGTCGATGCCGTAAGGCGGGCGCGTGTGGGTGAGACCCGCGCGCGCGATCAGCTCGTAGGCCGCGGTCATATTGCTCAGCGCCGACGGCCGCGCGGCCCCGTTGAGCCGCTCGCCCAAGGATGTCGCCGCCAGCCCGGCAAAGGCGCGCACCGGCGCCATCATGTCGGCGTGCGCCTGATAAGCCTGATAAAGCATTCATTCCCCGGCGGTCCCGGCGGACCGCCCGGAAAGGCTAGAGCATTTCATGTTGCAGTGCGAGAGAAAATTGCCGCCCCCGGCAACCTGTGGGCGGTCCGGGCCGCCCCCCTCGGCGGCATTTTGCGTCACGGGAAGCTATTGAACTTTCATGACATTCGTCTAAGCTCGCTGTTGCCGGGCCTAAGACGAACAGGGACTTTGACGCCCCATGGCCGAGGCTATCCTCACCATCGCCAGCCGCAATTACGGCTCCTGGTCGCTGCGCGGCTGGCTCTTGTGCAAGCTGTCGGGCCTCGACTTCGAGGCGGAGCTTGTCGCCTCCGACGATCCCTCGACCCGCGCCGAATTGTTGCTGCTGTCGCCATCGTTCCTGGTGCCGTGCCTCACCCATAACGGCATCAAGGTCTGGGACACGCTCGCCATCGCCGAGTATCTCAACGAGATCCTGCCCGGCGCCGGCCTCTTGCCGCACACCTTGGCCGCGCGCGCGCACTGCCGTTCGATCTCGGGCGAGATGCATTCCGGCTTTTCCAACTTGCGCTCGGCGCTGCCGATGAACCTGAAGGCGCATCATCCCGGCTTCAAGGTCTGGGCCGGCGCCGAGGCCGACATCAGCCGCATCGTCAGCATCTGGCGCGAATGTCTCGCGTCCAATTCGGGGCCGTTCCTGTTCGGCGAGCATCCGTGCATGGCCGACGCCATGTTCGCGCCGGTGGTGACTCGCTTCCGCACCTACGACGTCAAGCTCGACTCCGACTGCAAAGCCTATTGCGAGGCGGTGATGAACATGCCGGCAATGCAGGAATGGCTCGCGGATGCGCAGGCCGAGCCCGATGAAGTGGTCGAACTCGACGTGGAATTCTAAGCCGCGATCAAGAAGCCCCCGAGGGCGCTCAAAAGCACCACCAGCCAAGGCGGCACCTTCCACATGAACAGCAGCAGGAAGCCGGCCGCCGCCAGCGCGAAGTCGTAAGGGCTCAGGATCGCCGAGGTCCACACCGGCCGATAGAGCGCGGCGAGCAACAGCCCGACCACCGCCGCGTTGACGCCGCGCAAAGCCGACTGCGCCAGCGTCAGCCGCCGCAGGCTATCCCAGAACGGCAGCATGCCGGCGATCAGCAGGAACGACGGCAGGAAGATCGCGACGAGGCAGATGACGCCGCCGAGCCAGCCGTTCGGCTCAGGCCCCATGATTGCGCCGAGATAGGCGGCAAAGGTGAAGAGCGGCCCCGGCAGTGCCTGCGCCGCGCCGTAGCCGGCGAGGAAGGCTTCGTTGCTCACCCAGCCCGGCGGCACCACCGAGGCCTGCAACAGCGGCAGCACGACGTGCCCGCCGCCGAACACCAGCGAGCCGGCGCGATAGAACGCGGCAAAGAGGTTGAGGCCCTGATCGGAAAGCGCCGCCGCGGCAAACGGCAGCCCGATCAGCAGAACAACAAACGCCACCAGCAAGGCCGCGCCGGTCCAGCGGCTCACCTCGATCGGCAGCCGCGCCGGATTGTTGTTGGCGTTGGCCTCCTTCAGCAGCAAGGCGCCGACCACGCCGCCGAGCAGGATGGCGCCGATCTGCCCGAGCGCGGTCGGAAACCACAGCACGATCGCGGCGGCGACGACGGCGAGCGTCGCGCGTCCGCGGTCGGGCGCGAGCGTGCGCATCATGCCGAGCACGGCCTGCGCCACCACCGCGACCGCCACCACCTTGAGCCCGTGCAGCCAGCCGCTATGAAGCGCGCCGCCGACCTCTTCGACGCCATAGGCGAACGCGACCATGAGCAGAGCCGAAGGCATCGCAAAGCCGAACCACGCGGCCAACATGCCGAGCCAGCCGGCGCGCATCAGCCCCACCGCCATGGTCACCTGCGTACTCGTGGGACCGGGCAGAAACTGGCAGAGCGCTACGAGGTCGGCGAAGGTCGCTTCGTCGAGCCATTGGCGGCGCTTGACGTATTCCTCACGGTAATAGCCGAGATGGGCGACCGGCCCGCCGAACGAGGTCAGCCCCAGCCGCAGCGTCACGCCGAATACATCGAGCGGGCTGGAGCGCGGCGGCGCCAGTACGTCCATGATGCCGCCCCCTCCCCACGCGCGCTCAGCGCCGCTTCAGCCAGTCCCCAATCCGTTCCACCGCCTCGTGCATCTCGGGGGCGGAGCCAGCGTAACAGAAACGTAAGTACTGGTGCCCGTGGCGCGGATCGAAATCGATCCCCGGCGTCGCTGCCACGCCCGCCTCGTCCAGCATCTGTTTCGCGAACGCCAGGCTGTCGTCGGAGAAGCGCGTGATGTCGGCGTAGAGATAGAAGGCGCCGTCGACCGGAAAAAATTTGTCGAGCCCGGCCTTGGGCAGGCCCTCCACCAGGATGCGGCGGTTCTCCTCGTAGCCGTGCTTGACCGCCTCCATCTCCGCGCGGCCCTCGAAGGCGGCTTCCGCGGCGATCTGCGCCAAGGTCGGCACTGAAATGGCGAGATTGCCGTGCAGTCGGTCAACGGTTCGCACGAGATTCTCCGGCAGCACCATCCAGCCGATGCGCCAGCCGGTCATGCAGAAGTATTTGGAGAACGAGTTGATCACCAGCGCATGGGGCGAGAGCTTGGCCGCGGTCTCGGCGGCAAAGGCATAGTCGAGCCCGTGGTAGATCTCGTCGGAGATGACCTTGATGCCCTCGCCTTCGCACAAGGCGATGAGTTCACCCAAGGCGTCCGCACTCATCATGGTGCCGGTCGGATTAGCGGGGCTCGCGACGATGACGCCGGCAAGCGGTTTGCGGCGATGCGCGGCGAGGATCGCCTCCCCGGTCAGCGCCCAGCGCGTCTTCGCGGTGGTGTCGATCAGCACCGGCTCGCAGCCGAGCGCGGCCAGGATATGCCGGTACGGCGGATAGCCGGGATTGGCGAGCGCGACCCGGTCGCCCGGCTCGAAAAGCGACAGGAACGCCAGGATGAAGGCGCCGGAGGAACCGGTGGTCACCGCCACGCGCGCGGGGTCGAGGTCGAGACCGTAGGCCTCGCCATAGTGGCGCGCGATTCGCGCCCGCAACGTCGCGATGCCGAGCGACTCGGTATAGGCGATGCGGCGATCGAGCGCGGCCTTGGCGGCCTCGAGCGCCGGGCGCGGCGCGGGCGCCGCCGGCTGGCCCACCTCCATGTGCACCACGCGGCGCCCTTGCGCTTCCGCGGCGGCGGCCGCAACCATCACGTCCATGACGATGAAAGGCGGCACATCGCTGCGCTTGGAAGGGGTCAGAAGTCGTTTTGCCGCATCCAGCATGAAATTCCCGCGCCCTCCGGGGGCCGTTACCGCCCCGCTGTTGCCGCAATCCCCGGTTTGCCTGCGGATGCGTTGTCACAGTCCGTCCGGTGCGACCCCGTGCCCCGCGTTGACCGCCTGGAGAGGCGTCACTAGGTTCGTCCCATCCGGTGGCAAAGATCGGCATGACCCAAAGCGAAACCCCTATCAGGGCGAGGCGGACGACGCCAGCCGCCCGCGCCCGCCGCGCTTTGGCGATTGCGACCGCTGCGGCCGTAGCCGTCACCGGGTTCGGCCCGCTGGCGACGCCGGCGGCCGCGCAGGGCGCTCATCGCATCCCCATTATCCGCGACACCGAGATCGAGAATTTGCTGCGCGACTACGCGCGCCCGATCCTCAAGGTCGCCGGCCTCGGCGACCACCACATCAAGGTGGTCATCGTCAACAGCCAGGCCTTCAACGCCTTCGTCATGGACGGGCGCCATATCTTCGTGAACGCCGGCGCCCTGTTCCAGACCAAGACGCCGAACGAGCTGATCGGCATCCTGGCGCACGAGACCGGCCACTTGGCCGACGGCCACCTCATGCGCATGCGCGAAAAGCTCGCCCAGGCGCAGACGCTGTCGATCATCGGTCTCATGGCCGGCATCGGCGCGGCGGTCGCCGGCGCGACCTATGGCGGCGCCAGCGGCGCCAATCTCGGGGCCGCGGCCATCATGGCGCCGCAGTCGGCGATCGGCAACTTGATGCTCTCCTACTCGCGCGGCCAGGAAGACCAGGCCGACCACGCCGCGGTCAGGTTCCTCACCGCCACGCACCAGTCCGCCAAGGGCATGGTCGACGTGTTCAAGCGGCTCAGCAACGAAATGCTGTACGATACGCGCTATATCGATCCGTACATGCAGAACCATCCGCTGCCGGCCGCCCGCGTCGCCGCGCTCGAGGAGATCGCCAAGGCGAGCCCCTACTGGAACAAGAAGGATCCGCCGGCGCTGCAACTGCGCCACGATCTGATGCGGGCCAAGCTGTCCGGCTTCCTGGAAAGCCCGAGCACGGTGCTGCGGCGCTATCCCCTGAGCGATCACAGCCTGCCGGCGCGTTACGCGCGCGCCATCTCAGCCTACCGCAACGGCGGCCTGTCGCGCGCCATCGGCGACATCGACGGGCTCATTCGGGCCAAGCCGGACGACCCCTATTTCTATGAGCTCAAGGGCCAGGCGCTGCTCGAGGGCGGCCGTCCGCGCGAAGCGGTGGCGCCGCTGCGCCGCGCCGTGGCGTTGTCGCACCACGCGCCGCTGATCGAGATCCTGCTCGGACAGGCCCTAGTCGCCACCAACGACAAGCGCTACGCGGGCGAAGCGGCGCGGCTCCTGCAATCGGCAGTGCGCCACGAGCCCGACATGGCGACCGCCTACGAGCAGCTCGCCATGGCCTATGGCCGCGAGGGCGACTACGCCCATGCCGATCTCGCTTCCGCCAACGCCGCCTTCAACCGCGGCGACATCAAGACCGCGCGCATGCTTGCCTCACGCGCCAAGACCCGGCTCAAGGTCGGGTCGCCGGCCTGGGTGCGCGCCGACGACATCGTGAATGCCAGCGTGCCAAATCACCATCGTCCCTGACAGAGGACCCTATAGCCCATGCCTTTCCGCCCCACCCTCATGGCCGCCGCCGGTGCGCTCGCCGCCGCGCTCATGGCTTTCACCGTCGCGCCGGCCACGCATGCGGCCGAATTCTCCAAGCCGCAGACCAGCGCGATCGAGGAGATCGTGCATGACTATCTGGTGCAGCACCCGGAGGTGATCGAAGAGGCGATCAAGACGCTGCAGCAGCGCCAGCAGGCCGCCGCCGACGCCCAGCAGCGGGCCGCCGTCGAGGCCCACGCCAAGGAGGTGTTCGCCGCGCCCGACCACGTCGTGCTCGGCAACCCGAAGGGCAACGTCACCTTCGTCGAGTTCTTCGACTACAACTGCGGCTACTGCAAGCACGCCATGAGCGACATGCTCACCTTGATGAAGACCGATCCCAATTTGAAGGTGCTGCTGAAGGAATATCCGGTGCTCGGCCAGGGCTCGGTTGAAGCCGCAAAGGTAGCGGTCGCCGTGCGCATGCAGGCGCCCAAGCGCTACCTCGAGTTCCACACCAAGCTGCTGGGCGGACGCGGCCATGCCGACGAGGCGCGCGCGCTCGCCGTCGCCAAGTCCATGGGGCTCGACATGGCCCGCATCCGCAAGGACATGAACAGCGCCGACGCCAAGAAGATGATCAACACCGACTACGCCGTCGGCCAGGCGCTGGGCCTGAACGGCACGCCGAGCTACGTCATCGGCGAC
Source organism: uncultured Pseudomonadota bacterium (assembly GCA_963773225.1). GTDB lineage: Bacteria > Pseudomonadota > Alphaproteobacteria > Rhizobiales > Xanthobacteraceae > Pseudolabrys. The sequence continues at coordinate 214,707 of CAVZAO010000018.1, read as the reverse complement.
AACGTTGTGGTCGGCGCGGTCGGGCTCGCCGAGCTCAAGCAGAAGATCTCCCAGGCCCGCTGCGGCAAGGATGCCTGCTGAGCGGAGTTTTTCACCCCGCCGCTGACCTGAAACAGCATGGCCGCCGGGTTCCGCCCGGCGGCCGCTTCATTAGCGCCCCCGTTCCCGGCCTCGGGCCTGAATCCACGACGGAATTTGCCCTCGCCGCCGGGGCCGCCTATAACGCCCGGACTTTTTTGGCCGCCGGGAAATGATGCGACTGACGCCCCGGCGGACCGGTACCCCTCAGGCCGCGACCGCAGGCACAACCCTAGGCCATGACCCAGACCATTTACGTCCTCAACGGCCCCAATCTGAACCTGCTCGGCACCCGCGAGCCGGAGAAATACGGCCATAACACGCTGGCAGATGTCGAGAAGCTGTGCCGCGATACCGCCGCCCGCTTCGGGATGGCGATCGAGTTCCGCCAGTCCAACCACGAGGGCCAGATCGTGGATTGGATCCAGGAGGCAAAACTGAAGAACGCGGCCGGCCTCATCATCAACCCGGCCGGCTACACCACCACGTCGATCGCCATCCTCGATGCGCTCCTGATGATGACCGCGCCGGTGGTCGAAATCCACATCACCAACATCCATGCCCGTGAAAGCTTTCGCCAGGGCTCCTACGTGTCGAAGGCGGCGAAATCCGTGATTGCCGGCTTCGGCATCCAGGGCTACGCGCTTGCGATCACCGGCGTCGCCAGCTTCGTCGGCGCCAAGGACCAATCCAAGTAAACTAATCAAGTAAAGGCCAGGGCTCGAAGCCTCAGCCGGGACGGTGCAATGGCAAAACCGCCGAAATCTAGTCTGGTCGACCGCGACCTCATCCGCGAGTTGAGCGAACTGCTCGACGAAACGGGCCTGAGCGAGATCGAGATCGAGCAGGACGGCAAGCGCATCCGCGTCGCGCGCAATCTCGTCGGCGCGTCCGCCGTGATGGCGGCGCCCCCGCCGCCGGTCGCCCCGCGTGGCGGCGAGCCGCTGGCGCAGATGTCCGACGCCGGACCGTTGCCGGCCGACGCCTCGAAGCACCCCGGTCTCGTCACCTCGCCCATGGTCGGCACCGCCTACGGCGCGCCGGAGCCTGGCGCCAAGCCGTTCATCGAGATCGGCAGCAAGGTGAAGGTCGGCGACACGCTGCTCATCGTCGAAGCGATGAAGACCATGAACCAGATTCCGGCGCCGCGCGCCGGCACGGTGACGCAGATCCTGTTCGAGGACGGCCAGCCGGTGGAATTCGGCGAGCCGCTGGTGATTGTCGAGTGAGGGGAGCAATGACCTCTCCATCGTCATGCCCGGCCTTGTGCCGGGCATCCACGTCTTTCTTCCCGGCCAAGACGTGGATGGCCGGGACGAGCCCGGCCATGACGGCGTCGCAGCACGTCGCGGCGCCCTGCTGCTGGCGGAAGCAACATGTTCGATAAGATCCTCATCGCGAACCGCGGCGAGATCGCGCTGCGCGTCTTGCGCGCCTGCAAGGAGCTCGGCATCCCGACGGTCGCCGTGCATTCCACCGCCGACGCCGACGCCATGCACGTGCGCTTCGCCGACGAGAGCGTTTGCATTGGCCCGCCCGCCGCGAAGGACAGCTATCTCAACATCCCGGCCATTCTCGCGGCCTGCGAGATCACCGGCGCCGACGCCGTGCACCCCGGCTACGGGTTCCTGTCCGAGAACGCGCGCTTTGCCGAGATTCTGGCCGAGCACAACGTCGAGTTCATCGGGCCGAAGCCCGAGCACATCCGCATCATGGGCGACAAGATCGAGGCCAAGCGCACCGCCAAGCGCCTCGGCATTCCGGTGGTGCCGGGCTCGGAAGGCGGCATCACCTCCGACGTCGAGGCTGCCCGCGTCGCCGAAGAGATCGGCTTTCCGGTGCTGATCAAGGCGGCGGCCGGCGGCGGCGGCCGCGGCATGAAGGTCGCGCGCGCGGCGGGCGAGCTGTCCAATGCCTTGTCGACCGCACGCAGCGAAGCCAAGGCCGCCTTCGGCGACGACGCCGTCTATATCGAGAAGTATCTCGGCAAGCCGCGCCACATCGAAATCCAGGTGCTGGGTGACGGCCAGGGCAACGCCATTCATCTCGGCGAGCGCGACTGCTCTTTGCAGCGCCGCCACCAGAAGGTCTGGGAGGAAAGCCCCTCGCCTGCGCTGAACGCTTCGGCGCGCGAGGCCATCGGTGAGACGGTCGCCAAGGCCATGCGCGAGATCAACTATCTCGGCGTCGGCACCGTCGAGTTCCTGTACGAAGACGGCGAGTTCTATTTCATCGAGATGAACACGCGCATCCAGGTCGAGCACCCGGTGACCGAGATGATCACCGGGATCGACCTGATCTTCGAGCAGATCCGCGTTGCCACCGGCGCCGAGCTCACGTTGAAGCAGAACGACGTCGAATTCCGCGGCCACGCCATCGAGTGCCGCATCAATGCTGAGAACCCGGTATCGTTCCGGCCCTCGCCGGGCAGGATCCTGCACTTCCACCCGCCGGGGGGCCTGGGCGTGCGCGTCGATAGCGCGGTCTACGAGGGCTACACCATCCCGCCCTATTACGACTCGCTGGTCGGCAAACTGATCGTGCACGGTAAGACGCGCACCGAATGCCTGATGCGGTTGAAGCGCGCGCTCGACGAGTTGGTGGTCGACGGCATCGACACCACGCTGCCTTTGTTCCGCGCGCTGGTCGGCGAGAAGGACATCATCGACGGCAACTACCATATCCACTGGCTGGAGCAGTTCCTGGCCCGGGGCGGCATGGAAGGGGCTTGAGCACTGCCGGACGCCGCCGTGAATCACCGCTCCTTCTTGCGTTTACAGCCGGTGCTCCTGGGCGTCGGCTTTGCCTTGCTGATCGCCATCAGCGTGGCGACCGCGCTGCTGGTCGATCGTGCCGCAACCGACTCCCGCCGGCTGGCGGAAACGCTGGCGGTGCAGGACCAGCTCTCCGACGTCCTGCTCGGCGTCAGGCGCGCCGAGAGCAGCCAGCGCGGCTATCTCTACACCGGCAATCCCAATTATCTGGACGACTTCCGCGCCGCCCACCCGCAGGTCGAGAAACTGTTCAGCGAGTTGGACGGTCACGCCGAACACAATCCGGCGCTGCAGGCGAGCCTGAAGCGCATCAAGCCGCTGGTCGACGCCAAATTCTCCGAGATGGCCGACAGCATCCTGCTGCACGAGAAAGGCCAACACGGCGCCGCCCGCGCCGTGGTGCTGGGCGGCAAGGGCCGCCGTCTGATGGCCGAGTTGCAGCAACTGATCACCGGCGCCATCGCGCAGGAGCGCACGCTCGCCGCCGAACACAGCACGCAGACCCGCGCCAGCAGCCGGTGGCTGCTGATCGTGAGCCTCGTCGGCGCCGGCCTCATCGTCCTGATCGGCGCCGCCTCGGTCCGGCTGGTGCAGCGCAATGCGCGCGCGACCGAAGCCGCGCGCACCGAGCTCGCCGTCACCAACGCCAACCTCGAGCGCATCGTCGAACACCGCACCGAGGACCTCACCGAGGCCAACGAAGAAATCCAGCGCTTCGCCTATATCGTGAGCCACGACTTGCGTTCGCCGCTCGTCAACATCATGGGTTTCACGTCCGAGCTCGCCGAACTGCGCAAGGACGTGTTCGAGCAGGTCGAGAAGCTCGCCGCCGAGCTCGAAACGCTGAAAGAGAAGTCGAGCGAAGCCGAAGGCGCTGAGGGGGCCGCCGAGGAGGTGGCGATCGCGCAGCTCGGCGCCGATTTCGACGAGGCCCTCGGCTTCATCAAGAGCTCCACCGCCACCATGGACCGCCTCATCAACGCGGTGCTGAAGCTCTCCCGCGAGGGCCGGCGCGAATTCCATCCGGAGCCTGTGGATGTCAACGCCCTGGTCGGCGCCCTGGTGGACACCGCCGCGCACCGGGCGGCGGAACTTGAAGCCACGATAAGCGTTACCGACTTACCCGATGTTCAAAGCGACGCCCTCGCCCTGCAACAGATCTTCACAAATCTCATTGATAATGCTCTCAAATATCGGCGCCCGGAGGTCCCGCTCCAGGTCGAGATCAGCGGACACATCACCGCCACCCAGGCGATTTACGAGGTCAAGGACAACGGCCGCGGCATCGACGCGCGCGACCATCAGCGGGTTTTCGAGCTGTTCCGCAGGGCGGGACAGCAGGACCAGCCCGGGGAAGGCATAGGTCTTGCGCATGTCCGGGCCTTGGTGCGGCGGATCGGCGGCAATATGCGTCTGAGCTCGGAGTTGGGTCAGGGCAGCGTCTTCACGGTGGTGCTGCCGCGGCAATGGTCGCCGAACACCAGGAGAGCAGCATGAGGGGGATAGCGTGAATACGACGGGAGCACAGCCGGTCCAGATCGTGATGATCGAGGACGACGAGGGTCATGCCCGGCTGATCGAGAAGAACATCCGCCGCGCGGGGGTCAACAACCCGATCGCGCCATTTTCCAACGGCGGCGACGCCGTGCGGTTCCTGTTCGGCGCCGACGGCTCGGGCGCCGCGAACAAGGACAGGCCGCTCTTGATCCTGCTCGACCTCAACCTGCCGGACATGACCGGCGTCGACATCCTGCAGCGGGTCAAGACCAACGAGCACCTCAAGCGCGTGCCGGTGGTGGTGCTGACGACCACCGACGACGCCACCGAGATCCAGCGCTGCTACGACCTCGGCTGCAACGTCTACGTCACCAAGCCGGTCAACTACGAGAACTTCGCCAACGCCATCCGACAGCTCGGCCTGTTCTTCTCGGTCATCCAGGTCCCCGCACCCGTTTGATCCATGCCGCGTAAAGTCCTCTACATCGACGACGACCAGGGTCTGCGCCGCCTGGTCGAACGGGGCCTGGGCCGCCAGGGCATCACCGTCGTCGGCGCGCCCGACGGCGAAAGCGGCCTGGCCGCGCTTGCGACCAACGACGACATCGACGTGGTCGCGGCCGACCTCTACATGCCGGGCCTGTCTGGCATCGAGACCATCGAGCGCATCAACGCGATGCCCAACCATCCGCCCGTGATCGTGGTCACCGGCGCGCAGGACAGCCGCATGGCGGTCGCCGCGCTCAAGGCCGGCGCCTTCGACTACGTCGTCAAGGACGTCCAGGGCGAGTTCATCTTCCTCCTGAAGAACGCGCTCAGCAGCGCGGTGGACGCGATGCGGCTGCGGCGCGCCAAGGAAGCCGCGGAAGCGCAGGTGCGCGAGGCACGCGACCGCTTCGAGGCGCTGGCCGCCGAACGCGCGCTGCTCATGCGCGAGGTCAACCACCGCGTCGGCAACAGCCTGCAGCTGATCGCCTCGATGCTCACCTTGCAGGGCAACGGCGCCGACCTCCCCGAGGTGTCGGATGCTTTGAGCATCGCCACCGGACGCGTGCTCGCCGTCGCGCAGGTCCACCGCCGCCTCTACACATCCGAGGACGTGCAGTCGGTGGCCATGGACCAGTATCTCGAGGCCATGGTCGAGGACTTGCGGCGCTCGTCCGAGACCAACGAACTCGCCCAGCTCACGTTGCGCTGCGACCCGATCCGGATCGATCCCGATCGTGCGGTCGCCATCGGCGTCATCGTCAACGAGTTGGTAGTGAACGCGCTCAAATACGCCTATCCCGACGGCAGCGGCCCGATCCGCGTCGCCCTCAACACCGCCGGCAGCGGCCCGGCCGTGCTCAGCGTCGAGGACGACGGTGTCGGCTTCGCGCCGCAAGCCACGCCGAAATCGACGGGCCTCGGCCGGCGCATCATTCGCGCCATGGCCGACAAGCTGAATGCGCAGGTCGAGACCGCGACCAAATCGCCGGGCGCGCGCATCGCGGTGTCGTTTCCGCTGGAACACCCGCAGCCGGCGCCACGCACGGCCGCCTAGCGCGCCGCCAGGCGAACTGATCCGCGAAAAGCGATAAGGTCAAAACTCCGACAGGTTCACCGCTTCCGTGAAACGGTGAACGTGCCCGGCTGAATGACCGCGCGAAATAGTAGGCGGGCCGCCGCGCTTCGCCCGAAGCACGCGGCAGCCCGCCGTCTACGGCGCGTCCCCTACCTTACGCGCCGCATTTGACTCTGATGACTTGAGCAACGCATCCAGCATCTTCAGCGTCGCCGCATTGGGGCAGTAGTCTTCCCAGCGCGCGTCGTCCGGTCGGTTGCCCAGGTCGCGCTTGCAGCGTCCTTTCTGGCCGCACACGGTGCACACGCGCTCGAGATCGAGCAGCGCCGCACGGTCCACTTTGCCGACCTCGTCGGGATCGAGGTGAAGCGCTGCCATCCGCCGGAACATCAGCTCCGCGTCGTCTTTTTCATGGCGTGCAAGTTGCTCGAGTTCGCTGGCCGACAGGCCGAGATCGTGCGCGATCCGCTCCATGTCACTCGGCGAGCATTCGGCGAAATCGCCCGAGCCGCCGCGCATCCAATCACGCCACCAGTCCGCCAGAACCGCCACCGGCGAGCGCCGGGCCGATTCGCCTTGTTCGATGTGCAGGTTGGACATGGCCACCGCCTCTTTGTTCAAAAAGAACTATGGCACCGCTCTCCCGCCCTTCATTGACCTAGCTCAAACACTTCCCCGATAACTCGCTCAGGCCTTATATTTCGCGGGGGGGCCCGATTGTGATGACAAGCTTTCCGAGATCGCGTGTCGATGCGCTCACCGATGGCATCTTCGCCTTCGCGATGACGCTGCTGGCGCTCGAACTGCGGCTGCCCGACCTGCCGGTCAAAGACGGCGCCGCGCTGATCGCTGAGCTCGCCGATCTGTGGCCGAAATATATCGCCTACATCATCAGCTTCTTCGTGCTCGCCGCGCTCTGGCGTGGGACGGTCGACATGCGGCGGGTGGAGGCGGTCTCGTGCGAGGGCTTACGCTGGTGGATGCTCTATCTGTTCTTCGTCACCAGCATTCCGTTTTCCTCGAGCGTCGTCGGCCTGCACGGCAATCTGCCGCCGGCGGTCTGGCTCTATGCCGTCAACATGATCGTGGTGTCGGGCCTGTCGCTGCGCCTGCGGGCGCTCGAGATCGCAGCCGAACACCGCCCCGCTGCGCGCGCCGGCGACCTGCGCGTCGCGCTGTTGATCGCGACCGCGCTCCTGTCGGTCGCGCTCAGCGTCATCACGCCGGGCTACGCCATGCTGGCCCACCTGCTCAACGCACCCGCCGGCCTCGTCGCGAGTTGGTGCCAACCGACGCCGGCGACGCCGTCCTGAACCCCGGCGAAGGCCCGTTATCGCTTTTGCAGTTCGTGATCGATCTGCTGACGCGCGCCCGATGTCAGGGCCGGCTCGCTCAGCAATCGCTGCAAGTCGGTCGGTGATAGGGTCCGCAATCGGTCCTGCGCCTGGGCTTGAAAGAACCGGTTGCTCGAATCCAGAGCATTGAGGAGCGTTTGGGCGCGCGCCGCGTCGAGCATGCGCTCCTCGGCATGGGCCGTTGAGATGAACAATCCGTCCGCGAAGTGCGACGTGCCGGCTTGCGTCGAAGCGACCACCGGATAGGGCACGGGCAGCGTCTTGGGATCGCCGTCGTCATCCCAGAGCAGCTTGCTGGGGTCGTTCTTGTCGGCCTTGAAATTGACGGAGCGCTGCTCGAGCTGCGACAGCTTCAAGGCATACAGATTGTTCTCAGGCGAATGAGGCTTCCAGTAATATCTGAACAGGAACTGCTTATCGCCGAGATTCTTGGCGGAGCGATCGACGACGACGGCGTATTTCCAAATCAGATTGGCAAGCCCCTGGTCCCGATTGCCGTCGACCGAAATGTAGATGTCGCCGTCGGTCGGTATGAATTCGGCATTCTGTCCGAATACCCCGAGGGTCCCGACAAACGTCCGGCTCGGCGACCAGTTTGAATAGATGCACCAGACCATCACGCCGACGACGGCCCAGCAGGTCAAGGCGATGCTGGCGCAAACCCTCAGCTTCAGTTTGGCGGCCGGCGCATCGCTGCAAGCCATAAAAACCTGGGTCCGCCTTGGCGCGAGCCACAGCGCGAACAATGCCAACACCGCGTAAGGTCCGTAGTCCCACAGCAGAGTCGTGACGTCGTTTACGTGTTCCATGGCGCCTCCTTGGAAAGAGCCAATTGCACGTCACTTCTACGGTCTTGGTCTCTCTCCTTGCTGGACGTGGCGGCCGGCCCAATCGAGCGTACGCCCGCCGACGCGAGCTGTTCGATTGCGCTTCCAAGCGAAGGGGAAACCATTCACCGTCCGGAAGCGCGATAAGACAATCACCGAGATACAGTCACCGCTTGCGTGATACGGTGAACCTCCTGCGCTGGCCCGGATCGTGACCGCCAAGAAACCCCGGCGACTTGAACCCCGTGCCGGCGACGCGGAAATTCAAATACACTTCATGATTGCAGTCAAGCCAAGTCGCAAGCCCCGCCGAACAGGGCAAAAAGGCTTATGCGGCTTCAGAACCGCTCCACCGCCGCCCTCACCTGCTTGTAGGCCGCGCTTTGCGGATCGATCAGCTCGAAGTGCCCGGCGCCGGCGATGGTGATCGCCTTGACACGGTCGCCGGCCGCCTTGGCCTTGGCCGCATAGGCGTCGCCGAATGCCGGCGGCACGATCGGATCCTTGGCGCCGGAGATGATGGTCTGCGGCACACCGAGCGGCAGCAGCCGCGCCGCCGACGTATCGGTGTAGATGTCGAACGGATCGCGATGGCCGTAACCGACGAGCGCGTCGATGACCCGCGGGCCGCCGCAGGCGTCGGGCCCGAGATTGCGATAGGCCTTGAGATCGTCGATGCCGGCAAGACTCACCACCCGCGCGATCGGCAGCGGGTCGGCACGATAGATCGCGCTGGTCTTGGGCAGCCGCGCGCGCGCTGCCGCCCACAGCGCCAACTGGCCGCCGGCCGAATGCCCGACCGCGAGGACGTGATGCAGATCGAGCGGATAGCGCTTGGCCAGCAGCCGCAGCGAGTCGATGGCGTCGGCGACGTCGCGGAAGGTGCCGGGATAGCCGCCGCCCGGCTCGCCCAGGCGCCGGTACTCGATGTTCCAGACGGCGAAGCCATGACGGCTGAGATCGCCGGCCATGTAGGCCATCAATTGCAGGCCGGGCAGTTGCGCCAGCCAGCAGCCGCCGTGGATCAGCACCACCACGCGATGACGGCCTTTGCCCTTCGGCAGATAGAGATCGCCGATCTGCCGCTTGTCGCTGCCGTATTGCAGGCGCGCGGTCGCCTCGGGCGGCTTGCACGCGAGCAGTTCCTGATAGGTGAGCGTTGCCGCCGGTGCCGCGCCGACGGCGAGCCCCGGCAACAGGGCGATCATGATCACGGCGACGAGGTGGCGGCACGCGCGTGATGAGCCGCCGTTCCAGAGGCACAAAGCGCCGCGCCGCCACTTCCGGTCCGACATCGTTGAGCCTGCCGTTCTGACGCCCGCACAGCCTAAGGAGAGCGGGCACTTGTTACCGCATCGCTTGCGCCCGCGCCAATGACGGCGCGCGCACGAACGGCGCGGCGGAGCGACGCGGTCACTCTCACGCGGTCACGCACATGTGTGCCGTTGCGGTATCGTGCCCCCGCCGGCCCGCGCCGGACACGCGCGCGCCCGGTATTCAAATCGGCGCGGTTGGCCTAGACTGCTTCGCGTCGATCAACCGTTTCGCGCCAGTTCATTTCGACCCATGGCCAGTCGCGGCAACAATTTTATCGAGATCACGCCCGAGGTGCTGCTCAAGGCTTATGCCTGCGGCATCTTCCCCATGGCCGAGAGCGCCGAAGACCCCGCGCTCTATTGGATCGAGCCCGACCAGCGCGGCATCATCCCGCTCGACACCTTCCACGTGCCGGCGCGGCTGGCACGCACCGTGCGCAACACGCGCTTCACGGTTCTGGTCGATCGCGCCTTCGACCAGGTCATCGACGGTTGCGCGGAACCGGGTGTCGGGCGCACCCGCACCTGGATCAATTCCCGCATCCGCAAGATCTACCGCGCGCTCTACGCCGAAGGTCATTGCCACACCGTCGAGGTCTATGACGACCGCCTGCTCGTCGGCGGCCTTTACGGCGTCTCGCTTGGCCGCGCCTTCTTCGGCGAGAGCATGTTCCACCGCGCGCGCGATGCGTCCAAGATCGCGCTCGTGCATCTGGTGGCGCGGCTCAAGGCCGGCGGCTACAGCCTGCTCGATACGCAATTCGTCACCGACCACCTCAAGACCTTCGGCGCCTGCGAAGTACCCAAGCGGCAGTACCATCTCTTGCTGGAAGACGCGCTGCTCGGCGACGGCGATTTTGCCGCGCTGCCGACCAACCGGCCGGTCTCCGGCGCCGAGGCGTTGAAGGTATTGGAAGAAAGCGAGTGGCGCGCGGCGGCCGGTGAATAGCGCGACGGCGTTTCGTCTATTCGCTATCAGCGGTTCGCGTCACCGGATCGCCGGCAGGAACTGCCGCGACTGCGCCGACGGCCGATGCCGCGGCACCGGCTTGCGCGCGGGTCTGGCGGCCGGCTTGGCGGCTTGCGCCGCGGGCGCGGCCTGATCGCCGCCGTCGCTATTGTCGGAGGCATCCGCCACGTCCGGCTCCTTGCCGCCCGTGCAATTGATCAGCCACACGTCGTAGATCGGGTGCTCGACCGCGTTCAGCCCCGGGCTCGATTTGAACATCCAGCCGGTGAAGATGCGGCGAATGCCGCCCTGGAGCGTGACCTCGTCGACGTCGACGAAGGCATCGGTCTGCGGCGTCTCGGTGGGCGGGCGCGAATAGCACGCCTTGGGCGTGACCTGCAGCGCGCCGAACTGCACGGTCTCGTTGATGGCGACTTTGAACTCGGTGACGCGCCCGGTGATCTTGTCGAGCCCGTCGAACACCGCGGTCGGGTTGGTGATACGCTGTGGCGGCGGCCGCACCACGACCTCGTGGCTGGGCGGGGTCTCGCCCGCCGCCGGCGCTTGCGGCGCGCCCGGCTGCGGCTGTTGTTGCGGCTGAGCGGCCGGCGGCCGGCTCGCCTGCTGCGTCTGCGGCTGTTGCGGCTTCTGCTGCTGCTGTTGTTGCGGCGCCGGCGCATTCGGATTGGGCGTATTCGCCTGCTGGCTCGGCGCGGTGCCGGGCGGCGGGGCGAGCGGCTGCGATTCGATGGTGCCGCCGCCAGGGCGCGCCGCCGGCGGCAGGCTCATGGGCGCCGGCATCGGCTGCGCCGGCGGCTGATCGCCCTCGGCAGACGGCTGCAGCGGCTGCGGGGCCTGCGGCGCTTGAGTCTGCACGGCGGGATAGTCGCGCGCGTCCGGATTGCGGCCCTGGCTCGGATCGGGCTGATAGCGCGGCTGGTATTGCTGCTGGCTCGGGTAATACCGCTGCTGCTGTTGCGGCGGGGGCGGCACGTCGGCCGGCGGCCGCGGCGGCTGATCGCTATTGCCGAAGATGTTGCTGAACTGCGCCCATGCGGGCGTCGCCGCCGGCAGCGACAGCGCCGCCAGCACCACGAGCCCGATTGTCGCTATTGCCTGCCGCACCATCAGAGCCGGTTTTTCGCATCCGCTTGGCGCCGGCATTAGCGGATTCGAGCCCGCTTTGCCCCTGCGCAAGGCCCGGTTAACACGGCAATTAGGGCGGCGGAAGGGCGGCGGCCTACTCGCCGGGCGCCCAGGCTTTGTAGTCGCCGGTGGCCTTGGGGCGGCGCCCCAGCGCCAGCGTCGAGCCCGGCGGCCGGTAGGCGCCGGGCGTGCCGGTCAGGTTCGGCCGGTGCGGCTTTTCCCAATCGCGCACCTTGTAGGCGGCCTCGGTCGGAGGCGTGTCCACGGTGTGGTGCAGCCAGCCGTGCCAGGACGGCGGCACCATGGTCGCCTCCGCATAGCCGCTGTAGATCACCCAGCGCCGCTGGAAGCCGAGCGTGGGATCAACTTTGCCGCCGCGGGTGCGGTAATAACGGTTGCCGAACTCATCTTCGCCCACCTTCTCCCCATACATCCAGGTCCAGAACTGCGTCCCGAAGGTCTGCGAGTTCCACCAGGTGAAGGTCTTCAGCAGGAAGTTTTTCATCGCAACCGCGCCGTGGTGCCTGAGTTGAGCTGGAGCGGGGCTCGGAAACGGCCCAGATGAGCCGGTTTCTGCCACCTCCCCGCCCCCCTGGCAAGCGCGCCCGCGGCCTCCTCCCCCCGCCCGGTTCGCGGGCCGGAGAGCGATTGTTAAGGTGAGGCGATATGGATTCTCTGCGCTCGGCCCTGGTCACGCTCCGCGACGGTCTCGTCTGGCTGCCCGATCCGGTGGTGGCGCTGATCATCATCGCGCTCGCGCTCGTCATCGCCTTTGCCCTGCACCGCTGGGTGCGCCACCTGATCCGCCGCCTGCTCGCCACGCGCTACCCGTTCCTGTTTTCGATCTTCACCCAGATGCGCGGTGTCACACGGCTGGCGATCCTGATCGTCGCCCTGGTGATCGCCGTCCCGGTGGCCCCCGTCGGCTACGAGACCGCGCACTGGATCGCGCGCCTGCTGCTGATGCTGGTGATCGGGCTGGTCGGCTGGACCGCCCTCACCGGCCTGCACATCGCCGCCGACATCTACCTGCACCAATACGCCCGGGACTCGGAGGAAAACTTCCTCGCCCGCAAACACCTGACCCAGGTGCAGGTGCTGCTGCGCGCCGGCGACGTGCTCATCGTCGTGCTCACGCTTGCCAGCGCGCTGATGACGTTCGAGGCCGTGCGGCAATACGGCTACAGCCTGTTCGCCTCCGCCGGCGTCGCCGGCATCGTCGTCGGCTTGGCCGCGCGCCCGGTGCTGTCCAACCTGTTCGCCGGCGTGCAACTGGCGATGACGCAGCCGATCCGCATCAACGACACCGTCATCGTGGAAAACGAGTGGGGGACGATCGAGGAGATCACCGCGACCTACGTCGTGGTGCGCATCTGGGACCTGCGCCGGCTGATCGTGCCTTTGACCTATTTCATCGAGAAGCCGTTCCAGAACTGGACGCGTGATTCGACCGCGCTCATCGGCACGGTGTTCTTCTATCTCGATTACCGCGCGCCGATCGAAGCCATGCGCGCCAAGCTCAAGGACATCGTCGACCATTCCAAGGACTGGAACGGCCAGACCGCGTCGCTGGTCGTCACCGACACCCGCGAGGCCACCATGGAGGTGCGCGCGATCATGAGCGCGAACTCCTCCGGCCAAGCCTGGGATCTGCGCTGCGAGGTGCGCGAGAAGATAATCGCGTTCCTGCAGCAGGAGCACCCGGAAGCGCTGCCGCGCCGGCGATCGGACGTCGACATCGGCCCGCCGGAGGCCGTGCAGCGCTGGCGCGCCGATGGCGACGCCGGCGATAACGGCAAGGCCAAAGCCCGCGCCCGGCGCAGCGGCAACACCGGCCGCGCCGCGCCCCAGAACTGAGCGCGCGCCGGCCCGGAATCGGCCGCCGGAGCCGCCACGGCCCGGCCACATTGCGCCGCCACGGGTTACCGCGTATTGGCCGCGCGTGATTGTTCAAGTCATTGTTGATGCCGTCGGACCACGCCGCTTGCGGCGGCCTTCGCGTTGAGGGCGCGTCCAGCCTGACGACAAGGACACTTCGAGCCCGATGACACCGAGATCACCGGTCCGCACGATTCTTTCCGCGTTGCTCCTGCTGCTGACGCTGGCCGCGACGCCCCTCTGCGCGCAGCCCGCGCCGGTGCCGGCCGGCAACGGCGCCGCGGCGCCGGCGGCACCCGCCAAGCCCGAGAAGGATCCGTTCGGCCGCGAAACCCCGCAGGGCATGGTGTCGGGCCTGATGAGCGCGCTTGGCGCCGCCGACTATGCGCGCGCCATGCAGTTCTTCCAGGTCGACATCGTGCCCGGCCCCACCAACTGGTCGAGCCTCTCCGGCAAGGAGCTCGCGCGCCGCTTCCAGGCGGTGCTCGACCGTTCCGGCACCGTGACCACACCGGCGCAGCTCAGCGACGATCCCGCCGGCGACGTCAAGGACGGGCTGGCGCAGGACCTCGAGCGATTCGGCGTCATCAAGACATCGGCCGGCGAGGTCCCGCTCCTCGCCAAGCGCGTCGAGCGCAACGGTCAGCTCCTGTGGCTCGTCTCCGAGACGACGTTGCGCGAAATCCCGTCGCTCTATTTACGCATCGCCGACGGGGCGTCGGCGACGCCCTGGCTCGACCTGTTGCCGGAAGGCCCCGTGATCGGCGGCGCGCCGGTCTCGAACTGGCTGGCGCTGCTGATCGCCGCCGCCCTCAGCTTCGCCGTCGCTTGGCTGCTGACCGCGTCGCGCGGACCGATCGAGCGCCTGATCCGGCGCGGCGGCGCGGAAACCCGATTGTCGCGCTTCATCGAGGCCTCCGCCGGACCGGTGCGCATCCTGATCGCGCTCATCATCTTCGGCCTCCTGATGCAGGCGCTCGGCGTCACGGTGATCGCCCGCTACCGCGCGCTCTTCGTCGTGCAGATGATCGGCTGGCTCGCGGTGGTCTGGCTGATGTGGCGCTGGGCGGACGCCGCCGGCGAAGTCGTGCTGGGGCAGATGTCGCGGCGCGGCCAGTTGTCGGCCTATTCCGCTGTCAGCTTCCTCAACCGCGCCTTCAAGGTGCTGCTGATCGCCCTGCTGATCGCGGCGCTGCTGCGCGCCTTCGGCGTCAACGTCACGGCTGGCCTCGCCGCCCTCGGCGTCGGCGGCCTCGCCATCGCGCTCGGCGCGCAGAAGCTGTTCGAGAACATGATCGGCAGCCTGACGCTGATCGCCGACCGGCCGATCCGCATCGGCGATTTCGGCCGGTTCGGCACCACGCTCGGGACGGTGGAAGAGATCGGCATCCGCTCCACCCGGGTGCGCACCCTCGACCGGACCTTGCTGACCATCCCCAACGGGCAGCTCTCCGCCGAGACCATCGAGAACTACACCCAGCGCGACCGCTACTGGTTTCACCCGATCCTGAACCTGCGTTACGAAACCAATCCCGACCAGATCCGCCACATCCTGCAGGCGCTGCGCACCATGCTCACCGAGCACCAGCGCGTCGATTCGGCGACGGCGCGCGTGCGCTTCATTTCGCTCGGCGCCCATTCGCTCGACATCGAGATCTTCGCCTACATCATCGCCTGGGATTACAACGGCTTCCTGGAAGTGCAGGAAGCGCTGCTGCTGCGCTGCATGGACATCGTCGCCGAGAGCGGCACCGGCTTCGCCTTCCCCTCGCAGACGCTCTATCTCGGCCGCGACGGTGGCCTGGACGTGAAGCGCTCGCGCGCCGTCGAGGCCGCGATCCGCCAACAGCGCGAACAGGAAAAACCTTAGGGCGGCTCACGCCGTAACGGTGAGAGCCTTGCGGCCCCCCGCGCTAATCCGCGCTTGAGCATGAGAGAGGGCACCCCCTTCCCTGTTGCTTTTTCCGCCACAAGCTGGCTAATGGTGCTCAAGAAATTGGCAATCGCCCTCGCGCCCGAGTCGGCGCCGAATAGCGAGACGCCAGCAGCGACAAGCGAATGACAGTGCCGGGCTAAAGGCGGGTCCCCTAAACGGGCCCGCCTTTTCCGTTTGCGGGGCCTCGCGTTCCGGCGCCCTTGCGCGGCCCGTGAACCAAGCCGCACGCCGCCTCGCTTCTGCCGTCGCGGCCATCGGGAATCGGCAACATAGTGCCAGCGCGCCATCAGTTTCCGCGATTCACAGCCGCGCAAAACGCTACACCCCACCGGCAAGCCGTCGTCTTGGCGGCTAAGTGCATGGCCCGGTTTTGAGAATCAGCGCGCGGCCGGCGCGCTTTGCCGCCGTTATCCCGCCTTTGTCCCCGGCGGAAAAAACACCGGTATTTGGTTGTGGGCTACTCGGAATTCCGATTTATCGGTCGTTTTTCTGTCACGGGCGGGGGCATAAAAGCCTAACCCCGGCACCGACGAAAAGCCCTTTCCGCCGCCCCCCGTGCGACCGATACTGCGCCCCGGTCCTTCGGCCGTTGTCCCCAGTTTCTGCTGCCCGACCACAATATTTAGTGTTTGATTCAGATTTAGTGACTATCTGTTGTTGACGCGTGGGGTGAGTTTCCGTAGCTTTCGATGCGTTCGGCGGCGGTCATGCGTATCCATGCCCTCCGGACCTTCAAAACCGCTCGAATCCGAAACGCCCGCGCGAAAAAACGCGTCGCGGGAAGGGATTTCTGTGCCTGTGCCGGGCCGTTCCAGGGTCCGTTCCGAGTACCCGGTTCCGGGTGGCGAAAGTAGGCCCCTCATGTCCACATGAAGGGGACCCCGGGCCAAACATAACCGGCGAGCCAGCAGAGCCCGCCACCGATACAATCGCCGGTAATTCAAGCCGGCCACCTACGGGGCTAGAGACAAACCATGCGGATCCAGCGTCGCTACACCACGGACGGCCAGAGCGCCTACGACTCGATCGGCTTCCGGCTGACCACCAGCGAGATCCGTAATCCGGACGGCTCGGTGGTGTTCAAGGCCGACAATGTCGAGGTGCCGAACGCGTGGTCGCAGGTCGCCTCCGACGTGCTGGCGCAGAAGTATTTCCGCAAGGCCGGCGTGCCGGCGCGGCTGAAGAAGGTGGAAGAGAATTCAGTGCCCTCCTTCCTGTGGCGCTCGGTCGCCGACGAGGAGGCGCTTCAGGCGCTGCCGGAGAAGGAGCGCTACATCGGCGAACATAGCGCCAAGCAGGTGTTCGACCGTCTCGCCGGCACCTGGACCTATTGGGGCTGGAAGGGCGGCTACTTCGATTCGGAAGATGACGCCGCCGCCTTCTTCGACGAGCTGCGCTACATGCTGGCGACGCAGATGTGCGCGCCCAACTCGCCGCAGTGGTTCAACACCGGCCTGCACTGGGCCTACGGCATCGACGGCCCGAGCCAGGGCCACTATTACGTCGACTTCCAGACCGGCAAGCTCACCAAGTCGAAGACCTCCTACGAGCACCCGCAGCCGCACGCCTGCTTCATCCAGGGCGTCACCGACGACCTGGTCAACGACGGCGGCATCATGGACCTGTGGGTGCGCGAGGCGCGCCTGTTCAAATACGGCTCCGGCACCGGCTCCAACTTCTCCAACCTGCGCGGCGAAGGCGAGCGGCTCTCGGGCGGCGGCAAGTCGTCGGGCCTGATGAGCTTCCTCAAGATCGGCGACCGCGCCGCCGGCGCCATCAAGTCGGGCGGCACCACGCGCCGCGCCGCCAAGATGGTGATCGTCGACGTCGACCATCCCGACATCGAGACCTACATCGAGTGGAAGGCGCTCGAGGAGCAGAAGGTCGCCGCCCTCGTCACCGGCTCCAAGATCAACCAGAAGCATCTGCGCGCGATCCTCAAGGCCTGCGTCAACTGCCAGGGCTCGGGCGACGACTGCTTCTCGCCGGAGAAGAACCCGGCCTTGAAGCGCGAGATCCGTCTCGCGCGCCGCGCCTTCGTGCCCGACAACATGATCAAGCGCGTGATCCAGTTCGCGCGCCAGGGCTACAGCGACATCCAGTTCCCGACCTACGACACCGACTGGGATTCGGAGGCCTACCTCACCGTCTCCGGGCAGAACTCCAACAACTCGGTGCGCGTCACCGACGAGTTCCTCAAAGCCGTCGAAGCCGACGGCAACTGGGACCTGACCGCGCGCATCACCGGCAAGACGACCAAGACCGTGCGCGCCCGCGACCTGTGGGAGAAGATCGGCAACGCCGCCTGGTCCTGCGCCGACCCGGGGCTACAGTTCCACTCGACCGTCAACGACTGGCACACCTGCCCGGCCTCGGGCCCGATCCGCGCGTCCAATCCGTGCTCGGAATACATGTTCCTGGATGACACGGCATGTAACCTCGCCTCGCTCAACCTGCTCACCTTCCGCGACGAAACAACCAAGCGCATCGACGTCGACTCGTACGAGCACGCCGTGCGGCTGTGGACGGTCGTGCTCGAAATCTCGGTGCTGATGGCACAGTTCCCATCGAAGCAGATCGCGCAGCTTTCGTATGAGTTCCGCACGCTCGGCCTCGGCTACGCCAATATCGGCGGCCTGTTGATGACCTCGGGCATCTCCTACGACTCCGACGAGGGCCGCGCGCTCACCGGCGCGCTGACCGCCATCATGACCGGCGTCTCCTACGCCACCTCGGCCGAGATGGCGGCGCAGCTCGGCACCTTCCCGGGCTACAAGAAGAACCGCGAGCACATGCTGCGCGTCATGCGCAACCACCGCCGCGCCGCCCACGGCGAGCGCACCGGCTACGAGAAGGTGGCGACGCCGCCGGTACCGCTGGCGATCGCCGCCTGCCCCGACCAGACGCTGATCGAGCACGCCAAGGCGGCCTGGGACAAGGCGCTCGCGCTCGGCGAAGAGCACGGCTACCGCAACGCGCAGGCAACCGTGATCGCGCCGACCGGCACTATCGGCCTCGTCATGGACTGCGACACCACCGGCATCGAGCCCGACTTCGCGCTGGTGAAGTTCAAGAAGCTCGCCGGCGGCGGCTACTTCAAGATCATCAACCGCGCGGTGCCGGAAGCCCTGCGCACGCTCGGCTACTCGGAATCTCAAATCGCCGAGATCGAGGTCTACGCGGTCGGCCACGGCTCGCTGGCGCAGGCGCCCGGCATCAACCACACCACGCTCAGGGCCAAGGGCTTCACCGACGAAGCCATCGCCAAGGTGGAAAAGGCGCTGCCGACGGCCTTCGACATCAAGTTCGCCTTCAACAAGTGGACGTTGGGTGAAGAGTTCTGCCGCGACACCCTCAATATCCCGGCGGAAGACCTGGCGCTGCCGACCTTCGACCTGCTCGCCGCCATCGGCTTCTCCAGGCGCGAGATCGAGGCCGCCAACATCCACGTCTGCGGCGCCATGACGGTGGAAGGCGCCCCGCACCTGAAGGCCGAGCACTATCCGGTGTTCGACTGCGCCAACCCGTGCGGGCGCACGGGCAAGCGCTACCTCTCGGTCGAAAGCCACATTCGCATGCTGGCGGCGGCGCAGCCCTTCATCTCCGGCGCCATCTCCAAGACCATCAACATGCCGAACGACGCCACCGTCGAGGATTGCAAGGCGGCCTACCTCCTGTCCTGGAAGCTGGCGCTCAAGGCCAACGCGCTCTACCGCGACGGCTCCAAGCTCTCGCAGCCGCTCAACTCGCAGCTCATCAGCGACGAGGACGAAGAGGACGACGCCATCGAAGCCTTCCTCGACAAGCCGGCGGCGGCGCGCGCCTCGGGCCTCGCCGAGAAGGTGGTGGAGAAGATCGTCGAGCGCGTCACGGTGCTGCGCGAGCGCGAGAAGCTGCCGCACCGCCGCAAGGGCTACACCCAGAAGGCGGTGGTCGGCGGGCACAAAGTCTATCTCAGGACCGGCGAATACGACGACGGCCGCCTGGGCGAGATCTTCATCGACATGCACAAGGAAGGCGCGGCGCTGCGCTCCTTGCTCAACAACTTCGCCATCGCGGTTTCGCTCGGCCTGCAATACGGCGTGCCGCTCGACGAATACGTCGACGCCTTCACCTTCACCCGCTTCGAGCCGCAGGGCCCGGTGCAGGGCAACGACACCATCAAATACGCCACCTCGATCCTCGACTACGTGTTCCGCGAACTGGCGGTCTCCTACATGGAGCGCTTTGACCTCGCCCACGTGGACCCGAGCGAGACCGGCTTCGACGCGCTCGGCAAGGGCGAAGCCGAAGGCAAGGCGACCTCCGCCTCGCACCTGGTGTCGAAGGGCCTGACCCGTTCGCGCACGGACCGGCTGTCCGTGGTGTCGACGCCGGCCACCGGCACGCAAGCCTCCAGCTCGGGCAAGGTGACGTCGCTCGCCGCCCACGGGCCGCGCGCCGAGGCCGCCGGCGCCACCGCGCTGAAGGCGGAGCCGGAAGCCAAGCTCTCGCCCGCCGAACAGCTCGAGGTCATCAACGAGGCGGACGCGCTGGCGCACGCCAAGAACGCGGCCTCGGAGCGCCGCGCCGAAGCCCGCGCCAAGGGCTACGAAGGCGAAGCCTGCGGCGAATGCGGCAACTTCACCTTGGTGCGCAACGGCACGTGCATGAAGTGCGATACGTGTGGAAGCACCACCGGCTGCTCGTAAGAGCAGCCGGATGAATCTGATCTGACGGGGGTAATAGTACGCCCGCTGGGCGCGAATGTTCGCCCGCCAGACCGGGCATAGTACGCCCGCTAGTTTCGACGGCCCGCATCGAAAGGTGCGGGCCGAGGCCGTTTGAAACGGTACTGGCGTCTGGCGACCTCGTCGGCGGTTTCGCATTTGCTGGCTGAAAAGGTATCACCAGAGGGGGTTGCGATTATCCCCAAATGGGTATACACGATGAACGTCGTGGCGAAACGCGTGAGGTTCTGGCCGCCTTCGGTCAAAGATAAGATGGGCGATTTGGACACGGAAGTCGCCGAGCACATCGCTCAAGCTCTTCACGACGCCAAGCTCGGTGTTAAGTCGGCGGCGGCGAAGCCATTCGGAGAAGACAAGCGCCTCGCCAAGGTGATGAAGATCGTCAAGGACGCCAAGGACGGAAACACGTACCGAGGCGTCTACACGATCGAGTTCCCGGAGGCGATCTGGGTGCTTGATGTCTTCGCCAAGAAGGCGACGCAAGGCATCGCAACTCCGAAGGTCGACATCGAACGCATCGTCGACCGCCTGAAGGGTCTGAGGGCGTACAGAGAGACACCGGAAGGTAAAGCGGAAGTCACGGCGCTGCTGATCGAGTACGGACGGAAGCTGGAAGCAGCGAAACGGGACAAGGAAAAGAGCTATGGCCAACACACTCGCAAACCGAAAGGCACATGAAGCGCTGGCGCCAGATCTCGGGCCGGACAACGTGTTCGCCGACTTCGGTTTGGCCGACGCCGACGAGCGGGCGCTCAAGGCTACATTGGTCAGCCGCATTCGCGCTGTCGTCGCCGACCGCAAGCTCACTCAGGTAAAGGCCGGCGAGATCATGGGCCTTCCGCAACCGAAGGTTTCTGAACTCGTCAGCGGCGGTGCCACCGGGTTCAGTGCCGAGCGTCTAATCCGCCTTCTGAACTCGTTGGGCATCTCGGTATCGATCGCGCTGCGCGAAGAACCGAACTGGCAGGTAGGTTCTACGTTCGTGCACTTCGATCGCGAACCGGATGCCGGCATGGTGGCGCCGGAGCGAGAGCAGTTCGCCGAAGAAGAGCAGTCCGCCCAGCCAGTATTGAACATGTAGGCGCCTGCGACGTGATGCCGGCGCCGGCCATCGCCTTCCCGGGGTCAGCCGGCATCTTCGGTTTCGGCACCCGGAAGGAGCGCGAGGCGGCCGTGAAGGAGAAGGGCGGGCTCTGCGGGCCGCTGACCCTCGACACCGGGTTCCTGGTCATCGGCGCCTACGCGACCGATAGCTGGGCGCATTCTAGCTTCGGCCGCAAGATCGAGAAGGCCGTCGAGATGCGCGGGAAAGGCGTCCCCGATCGCCATCGTCGGCGAGGCGCATTGGGTCGGTCATTTGCGGGATAGACGTTACCACGCGCAGCAGCGGGTGCACTATGCCCCATGACGCGGGCGAACTTTCACCGGCCGCGATTTGTCGCTGCAATGAAATCAATGACTTGGGGGGAGCGCTGCGGGCGTGCTATGGGCGGCGTCAGAGCAGCGGCTACTAAAGTTTGCCTGTGATTTTGTGGAATTTATACCTAGTGAGGTGACGGCCAGGTGACTAATTGCAAACGGACACCTTTTTTTGAGGTCACAGCGTGCGACCTCAAGGGGGGTGTAGCACCGGGGAAAGATTGCCCACTTCAAGTTCGCCCAGATAACCGGGCAAAATTCGCCCAGTAATTCGACCGGCCCCCATCGCAAGGCGCGGGCCGGTGTCGTTCGAGGTTCCGAGGCCAGCTAACGAGGCTAAGGCTGGGTCCGACATGGTTGAATTGGTGGGCATTAGGAATTGCGCGGTCACGGCGCAGCCGTCTTTCATTGCGTGTACCGACGCCGGCGAATCCGAATACTGGAAAAATATCAATTATTTGTCCTGCATAAGCACCAGTGAGACAGATTTAGCGGCTTGAGGAAGGGAGGATTTCTGGCTCATCGTAACCATCAAGGAGTGGAGATGAGACAGAAATCCGAGCACCGTGAATCGTCGTCCGAGCGGATCGTGAAGAACATCCGGCGGGCAACGCGGAAGCGCCATTCGGCCGAAGAGAAGATCCGGATCGTTCTGGATGGCCTGCGCGGCGAGTCCAGCATCGCCGAGTTGTGCCGTCGCGATGGCATCGCCGAGAGCCTCTATTACGCTTGGTCCAAGGGAGTTCCTGGAGGCCGGCAAACGGCGTCTGGCGGGCGACACGGCACGGGCCGCGACCAATGGCGAGGTCAACCAGCTCTGGCAGACGGACTTCACCTATCTCAAGGTGACCGGCTGGGGATGGCTCTATCTCAGCACGGTGCTGGATGACTTCTCGCGCTACATCACCGCGTGGAAGCTCTGCACGACGATGAAGGCGCAGGACGTGACCGACACGCTGGACATGGCGCTCGCGGCCTGAGGCTGCGACCAGCCGCGGGTTGTCCATAAGCCGCGCCTGCTCAGCGACAACGGTTCCAGCTACGTCTCGGCCGACCTGGCGGAGTGGCTCGAAGCCCAGGACATGGGACACGTTCGCGGCGCGCCATACCATCCGCAAACGCAGGGCAAGATCGAGCGCTGCCATCAGACGCTCAAGAACCGCATCCTGCTGGAAAACGACTACCTACCCGGCGATCTTGAAGCCAGCATCGGCCGGTTCGTCGACCATTACAACTACCAGCGATATCACGAGAGCTTGGACAATCTAACACCGGCCTACGTGTACTTCGGTCGCGGTCAAACAATCCTGCTGGAACGAGAAAAGATAAAACGAAACACCATCAAAAAACGTCGCTTGCAGCATCAAAAGAAAGCCGCATAAAATAAAACCAGATGAGCCGGTCCATACTGTAGTTCACGCCGCCATCTGTCTCAAATTATCTGACGACGGACAGGCCCGCCCCCTACGCCGCCCGCGCCTTCGCGGTCGGAATCTTCGCGATCTCCTTCTTCAGCGCGCGCTCGGCGTGCCAAAGATCGTAGGCCTGCTGCATCCGCAACCACAGGCCCGCGCCGTTGCCGCAGAACTTGCCGAGCCGCAGCGCCATCTCCGGCGTCACCGGCGCCTTCTCGGCCAGAATGCGATGAAGGTGCTGGCGGGTGACGCCGAGCTTCCTGGCCACCGTCATCACCGGCTCGCCGAGCGCCGGCAGCACGTCCTCGCGTAAAATCTCCCCTGGATGCGTGGGCACGCGCTCGCGGTCGGGCCGGCCCGCCGGCAGTTCCTTCTTCTTCGCCATGTCGTCCTCGGGCTGCGGCCGCACCTTGTCGAACGGCCGCGCGTTCAATGATATTGCTCCAGATCGACCTGGTGGCGTCGCCATCATCGAATTCGAAGGTGATGCACCAGGGCCCATTCACATGCACCGTGTAGCGCGTCGGCTTCCCGCGCAGCGCATGAAAATCGAAGCCTTGCACGTTCATATCGTTCGCAGGGACGGCGCGGTCCAGCGCATCGAGCCTGCGGCGGCACCGCGCATGCAGCGACGGCTGGATACGCGCCGTCCTGCCCTTCTCATAGAGCTCTTTGAGCCCTTTGTGCAGGAAGCTGCGGATCATTGAGCAAATGTAATCTACTGCGCGACACTGTCAAGTGATGTGTTACAGCCGGTAGCGCGCGGAAGCCCCGCCCTCTCCTTACGCCGCTTCCTCTTCCGCCGTCGTCTCCAACACGCTGTCGAGATCGATCAGGCCGACCACGGCGTCTTCCACGTTCACGAGCCCGGACAGGAAGCCGCGCGCGGTGGCGGCGCTTGCCTCCGGCACCGGCTTGATGTCGGCGCGGTTGACGGTGACGATATCGGAGACGCCGTCGGCGAGCAGGCCGATCTGGCGCGCGCCGATCTGCACGACGATGAACACGTGCTGCGGCGTCGGCGTCGTCAGCCCCTGCCCGAAGCGGCAGCGCAGGTCGATGATCGGGATATAGGCGCCGCGCACGCTGCACACGCCGCGCACATAATCCGGCTGGTTCGGCAGATGGCGCGCGCCGCTCCAGTTGTTGATCTCCTGCACCACCATGATGGAAACGCCGTAGTGCTCCTCGCCGATCGAGAAGGTGACGTACTGCTCGGCGTCGGCGCTCTTCGCCTCGCCGTCGATCGAATTGAAATCCTGCATGACAATGCCTCTACGTGGCCGCTCCCGGCGCGAACGTGGCAACATGCGCAACACGCGCCGCGCCCGGTCAGCCTAGCCGGCCCAGCCTTGCCGCCGCTTTAAGCGGCCTGGTTAATTTTCCCCGATCTCACGCGGTAAATATTGTCCGGTGTCGTCGGTTCGGCCGAAAGGAGAAAAACGGGGATAAGTATTTTTTCAGACATTCTCATTGGCGGCTTTTATTCCGTGACTATCATCCCATGCATCCCCCCTCGGTACCGAGGGGCCTGCAGTCTCCAGGCTGGGGCGGGTGCGGTGGCCGGGACATGACGCTTCGCTGGAGATGCGGCGCAAGCGGCCCGGCGGTCCAAGCCGCGGACCTCCCCGCGCGTCGACGTCGCGCTCGGGGGCTCTGATGGCCCGTGGGTCCTTGAGGCTCGTCAGAAGCCGAAGGGCACCCCAGTGCCGCCCCCGCCAGGTAGTGGGGCCATTGGGCCATGAAACGCCCGGCTGCCTGGGAGCATCGCGGAGCAAACCTATAGAGACCGCGCGCGGGACGCCGAGGGACCGGCGGACTTGCGGCACGATCAGCTTCGACACGCCTCGATGTCGCGAGGCGTCGAGGCCCGTGGGTCTGAGCATTCTTAGTTTGCGCCTACTCGCGTAAACCAGAGTGCGCCCGGACCCGACAGCGTCCCGCGCGCCCTCGGTTCTTATTTCGAAGGGGGCGGACTGGAATTCCGAGAGGGCGCACTCGGCGCCGACCAAAGAGTACGGGCGGCGGAGCCGTGCCTACTCCGCCGGCGACAGCGCCACCTGGCGCCGCCCGCCGCGCATCAGCGCGTCGAGGCTCAAGGGTCCCGCGCCGGCAGCCGCCACATAGAGGAAAATGAAGCAGAACAGGATGGCGGCTTCGCCGTGGTTGAGCAGCGGATAGAAGCCGCGCGGCGCGTGGCTGAGGAAATAGGCGAAGGCCATCTCGCCCGACAGCACGAAGGCGGCGAAGCGCGAGAACAGACCGACGATCAGCAAGCCGCCGCCGGCAACCTCGAGCACACCGGCATACCAGTGCAGCGTGAACGCGGCCGGCATGCTGGCCGCCACCGGGAAGCCGACGAGCTTGGCGAGCCCGTGCTCCAGGAACAACAGCGCGGTCACGATGCGCAGCAGGCTCAGCGCATAGGGCGCAAGGCGGGAAAACGTGGAATCGGAGGACACGGGGGGCACGGGCTCACGAATAGAGCAGCCGGTTCGGCTGCGCTTCTCAGCAGGCCGCGCGATTCCGGCATCAATGTGGAGGCAAGCCGCGCCGGCGCCGCGCGGCAGGCATGCAGGGAGCGTCGCCCGTCAGGCCTTCTGGCGGTCGTTGTCGATCGGGATCACCTGGCCCGAGATCGCCTTGGCCGCGTCGGAGGCCAGAAACACCGCGAGCTGCGCGATGTCCTTGGGATCGACCATGGTCTTGATCGACTGCGCGGCAAAAGCATCCGCCTCCACCTCGGCCAGCGACCACCCGCTCAGCTGCGCACGGCCGGCGAAGATGCGCTGGATGCGGTCGCCCGCCACCACGCCGGGCGCGATGGCGTTGGCGCGGATGCCCCAGGCGCCGAGTTCCAGGGCCAGCGTCTTGGTGAAGCCGATCACCCCCCACTTGGTCGCCGCATAGGGGCTGCGGTTGGCGAAGCCGAAGCGCCCGGCGACCGAGGCCATGTTGATAATACTCGCCGCCTTCGACTGCTTCAGGTGCGGAATGGCGAGCCGGCTGACGTCGAACATGGCGGTGAGATTGACCGCCACCACCTTGTCCCAGTCGTCGGGCGGGTATTCGTCGACCGGCTGCGTCAGCCCGGCGATGCCGGCATTGTTGATCAGCACGTCGAGCCCGCCGAGCGCCGCCACCGCCGCCCCCACCATGCGTTCGATCTCGCCGCGCTGGCTCATGTCGCAGCGCATGGTGATGAGTGCCGGGATTTCCGCCGCAAGCTCGGCGAGCGCCTTGTCGTCGATGTCGCAGGCGAAGACCTTGGCGCCGTTGGCGGCGAACGCGCGGGCGAATTCGCGGCCGATGCCGGCGGCGCCGGCGGTGATCAGGACGCGTTGCGGCGCGGTGGTCTCTGGCATGGTCGGCGGCTCCCCCTCGGGCGGCCTCTTGGCGGGCCGGTCCGCCTACCGCCATAGCGCGCGTGGGCCCCGCTGGCCAGCCGGGCAAACAGGGGAACGGCCGGGGTTAGCGCACGAAGGTCCCGGCCCAGTTCATGACTTCGCCGAACTGATGCGGATAGAAGACGAAATAGGCCACCACGATCACCGGGGCCAAGGGCCAGATCCACTCGCGCATGACACGCCTCCGAGGCGAAACGGTACGATCATGATGGTCGTCACCCGTCGCCAACCGGTTAGCCGGATACAGAGGCTTCAAATCAAGGCTGGCGCAGCCTTAATTCAAATTGCCCGCACGCCCCCCGCCAACGCCGCCGCCCCTACTCCTCCGGCTCGGTGGTGAAGTAGAGCGGATAGCCCTTCTCCTTGCCGAACTCGGTCGCTTCCTTGGCCTTGGTGTCGGCGACGTCCTTGGTGAACACCGCGATCACGCAGGCACCCTTCTGGTGCGCGGTGATCATGACACGATGCGCGGCGCTCTCGTTCATGCGGAACACGGCCATCAGCACCAGCACGACGAATTCGCGCGGCGTGTAGTCGTCGTTCAGCAGGATCACCTTCCACAGCTTGGGACGCTGCGTGATGGTCTTGGTGCGCGTGCGCGGTTTGGTGACGGTCGGGCTCATCGGCTCACAGCAGCGGCAGCGTGTTGCGCCGCGCATTTTCAACGCCTTTGCCCTCCGGCCGCAAGGCCCCGCGCACGCTGCGCGTTTTTCATGCATCGCCATACGGCGATACCGGTGCGCCATCGACGCGCGACAAAAGACAGCACGAGATACGTCAGCCTTGCTGCTTCATTCGCGCAACGGCGGCGCTACCGTCTCGCGCAGACGCTTCCAGCGCAGCGGGCGACAGCGAAGAGCCCGGAGACCGGCGATGCAGTTCGGCGATGCTCATGCCAAGTGGATGTTCGCACGCTCGCGTCCGATCGTGGAATGCGAACAGTGCGGCGCGCGGCTCTACGTCCCCGAGTGGTCGGAATACGCGGAGCCCAGCCGCATCCGCTATCTCTGGCATTGCGAGGATTGCGACG
This sequence comes from uncultured Pseudomonadota bacterium, assembly GCA_963773225.1. GTDB lineage: Bacteria > Pseudomonadota > Alphaproteobacteria > Rhizobiales > Xanthobacteraceae > Pseudolabrys. The sequence continues at coordinate 187,386 of CAVZAO010000018.1, read as the reverse complement.
CGTCGTTCGAGACCGTCAGCACTTTCGAAGCCGCCTAACGCGGGAAGCGAACGCTCATGCGGAGAGGGGCCGCACGGCGGATGTAAGGAGCCGGCTTGGCGCACGCGCCCTCAACCTGCGCGAAAAATGCACCGGTGGCGATCGTGGCGGAAGCCGGCTCCTTGCAGCGCCTCACCGCGGCGCGCTGGTGCGGGCTCGGGTGGAGGCTCCTGCCGCCACTTGGAAATTTGGGGATAACGCGAAAAACCACCGACCCTGGCGGTTGTCCGTCACATTTCCCGTAAGGCGCGACTTGACGAATCGTCGCCACCGTGGCCGATTGTTTGCACGCATTCGGTCACGCGGGCCGGCCGTTTAGGGTTGCCGACCCGTTAGGTTCCTCCCGCGTGGCGTTAAAACTGGGCGGCCCAATTGGCCGCCCTTTTTCGTGCCTCGCGCCAAGCCGGGCGATCAGTAGTCGCAGTAGCGGCGCTTGGTCCGGTAGTAGTTGCCGTCGCGCGCCCGCACCCAGCAGCGGCCCTTGTACCAGTAGTAGCGCCCGTAGCGCGGCCGCGGCTCGAGCTGCGAGCCGAGGATGGCACCGGCCGCCGCCCCGATCACGCCGCCGGCGATGGCGCCCCCGGCCCGGCCGGTCGCGGCGCCGCCGATGATAGCGCCCGCCGCCCCGCCCAGCAGCGCCCCACCGATCGCATTCTCGTTGTTCTGCGCGGCGGCCTGCTGCGGCGCCATGGCCCCCAACGTGACCGCCAGCACGGCCACCATCGCCACCGCCGTCATGAACCGGATCATGCCGAATTCCTCCGTCTGCCCTTTATCGGAGGCAATCTATGGCACGCGGGAACCGCGATCAATTTGACCCAGCGCAAGAGCGGTTAGCGCGCGCTGCCGCTCAGGCGGCAACTTCCTCGTGACGCGGCGATGAACCCATGGGCACGGTCGCGGCCGCGCTTTCTGCCGGCTGTTCGCCGCCTGCCTTGGCTGCGGGATCCAGCGCCTCCACCAGCCGCAGGAACGAACTGCCCGGCAGCGGCGGCGAAAACACGAAGCCTTGCGCCTGCCGGATTCCGCGCTGGCGCAAGTGCATCACCTGTTCGAAGTTCTCCACGCCCTCCGCGATCACGTCCATGCGCATGTTGCGGGCGAGATCGATCAGCGTCTCGACGATGGTGGTGGCGTTCTGGTCGGTACCGACGGCGTCCACGAACATCTTGTCGATCTTGATGATGTCGACGCCGAGCTTGAGCATGTAGGAGAGCCCCGAGTGCCCGGTGCCCACGTCGTCGATGGCGATGCGCACGCCGAGGCCCTGCAGCGCGGCGATGGTGCGCCGCGTCTCGGTGAAGTTCTCGATCGGATCGCGTTCCGTCACCTCGAGCACAACCTGCGAATAGCGGATCGGGGTATCGGCGAAAGCATTACGCACTTCGTCGACGATCGACGGATCGCTGAACAGATAGCCGGCAAAGTTGAAAGACACCTTGAGCGCCGGCCGCCGGCCGATGGCTTCGCCGGCTTCGCGGCAGACCGCCTTCATAAGATGGCGGGTCATGGGCAGGATCAGCCCGCTCGATTCCGCCAGCGGAATGAACGCGCCCGGCGATACCAGCGTGCCGTCGGGCTTGCGCCAGCGCACCAGCACCTCGGCACCGCGCAACTGACCGGAAGAGATGTCGACGATCGGCTGATAGTACGGCACGAACTCGCCGGCCTTGAGCGCACGCTCCATGGCCGTCACCGGATTGGGCGGCGTGCGCCACCGCATCAGCAGCACGATGCCGGCGACCATGAGCAGGACAACGCCGGCGACCAGCGTGGCGAAGCGGCGGATGTGGCCATGGGTGGCCGGGACGAGTGCGCGCGGCACCAAGACCTCATAGGCCAGGCCCAGGCGGGTGGAGCGCGCCATTTGCGTGAAGCGCGGTTCGCCGGCGCGGGGGCGCGCGCCTGCCGTGGCAATGACGCTGCCGTCGCCCGCAACGAGCGCGAAATAGGCGCTCTCCCGCGCGTCCGTGAGCGAGGCCTGCGGCAGCAGCAGCTTGGCCGGCACCAGCGCCGCCAGTTCGTTGGCGCTGGCGCCGAGTTGGCGGCGCAGCCGCAGCATGACGTCGCCGCTTTTCGCGCGCATGACGTCGAGCGTGAGGCCATGCGCGCCGGCCACCGGGTGCGACCATACCTTTTGCAGGGCGCCGGACGGCATGGCGGTGCCGGAGCACAAGGCCTGACCGGCCGGCCCGAGCAGTAGGATGTCCTTGACCGGCACGGCGTCGAAGACAGCCTGCCGCATCGCCGTCACGGCGGCGGCGTCGCAGGTGCGCACGCCCGCCTCGGCCACCCCATCGAGCGCCGCGCGCGCCTGATCGACGCGGTGATGGGCGATCGCCACCGCCCGCCGCCCGGCAAGCGAGATTTCAGCCTCGGCCTGCTTGTCGATGAAGCCGCCGAGCCAAACGTCGAACGTCGCGAGGAGAGCGCCGGCCACCAGCACGCCACCCGCTATGGCAATGATATTTCGGCGCGTAAGCGCGCGCACGATTGCCCCTTGTCCCTCGCCAGCCCCGCGGGCGCTGTGTCCAGCCAGCGCAGGACCACTAAGTCACGGGCGCCGTAAAGGGGACGTTAAGGCTGATGTCTTTGGGAAATAACAGTACAAAAATGCGGAAAATTCGCAGGCGTTGATACGCCGAGGCGGCGATCAGGCCGGCTTTTTGCGCGTTTTGTCCGATTTTCGTGGCCCCGTCTTGGGCGCGGCTTTGCCGCTATCGGCCGCCCCCTTGCGCGCACGGTGCGCCTTGAAGCCGGCGACAAAGCGCGCCAGCGTGTCCGAGGTTTTGCCGCGCGGCAGCATGACCTCGATCAGCGAGAACCGGCCACGCGCGTTGACGGCGCGCTCGAGCGCATCGGCAAGCTCGCCGCGGGTCCGCACCCGCTCGCCAGCGCCACCGATCGAGGCCGCGATGTCGGCGAAATGCCAGTCATCGAGATCGTTGAATTTGGATTCCGGCTGGAACACGCGCAGCATTTCCCAGCTCTGGTTGTTGAGAAGCACCACGATGGGGTCGAGCCCGTAACGGCGGCAATTGCCGAGCTCCCAGCCGGTCATCTGAAAGGCGCCGTCGCCGACCAGGATCAGCGGCCGCAAGCCCGTGGCGGCGGCGACGCCGATGCCGCCGGGAACGCCGAACCCCATACCGGCGTAATAGCCGGGCGCTGCCAACTTGGTGTTGTCGATCTCCATGGCGATGAACAGGCAGTCGCCGATGTCGGAAGCCATCGCCATCTTGCCGTGGCGGTCGAACAGGTCGTTGACGGCGGTGGCGACGTCGGAGGGCGCGATCAAGCCGCCATCGTGCTTGAGGCCGCGCGGATAGCGCAACGGCCGGTGCTTGACCTGCGGGCGGTTGAGCCTGGGTGCGCGGCGAGTGAGCGCATTCACCAGATCCTCGATCGGCATGTCCGGATAGACGTGATGGCCGATGGTGACCTGGCGGCCGAACGCCATGATGGCGCGCCGCGCGTCGAACTGGCGCTGCGAGAGCGCGAAATTAGTGTCCGAGAGGATGACCCCGAGCAACAGCACGGCGTCGGCCTCCTCCACCATCTTGGAAACGGCCGGATCCCCGGCGGCGCCCATATAAGTGCCGGCCAGCACGTCGCCCGCCTCTTCCATGAGGCCGCGTCCCATGAAGGTCGTCACCACCGGCAAGCCGAGCGAGCGCGCGAGCTTGGCGATCTCGCGCTCGATCCGGTAGCGGCGGATTTCGACGTCGACGATCATCACCGGCTTGCGGGCTTTTGAGAGCCGACCGAGAATTTCGTCCGCGCATTCGGCAAGTGCGGCGCGTTCGGCGGCGCGGCGCGGCAGCACCGGCACCGCCCCGGTCTGGGCATCGACCAGATCGCGCGGGAATTCGATATAGACCGGCAGCGACTGCTCGCGCGCACTGCGCAGCACGCGGGCGATTTCCGCCGGTGCCGTCGCCGGATCGTTGAGGATGGCCTGGTCGCAGGTGATCTCGCGATAGACCGCGGCTTGCGTGTCGATGGTGCGCGCCTGATGGTGCAGCAGAAAGCCGGCGGTGCGCTCCTGCGCGCCGGGTGCGCCGGCGATCACGACCACGGGCGAGCGTTCGGCGTAAGCCCCGGCGACCGCGTTGACCAGGTTGAAGGCACCGGCACCGTAGGTGACGACCGCAATACCGAGGCCCTGGTGGTAGCGCGCGGCGGCATCCGCCGCGAAGCCGACCGCCGGTTCATGGCTGAGCGTGTAGCTCGGCAGGATCTTGGATTCCTCGATGACCTTGTAGAGCGGCAGCACGAAATCGCCAGGGATGCCGAAGATCTCCCGGGCGCCGTGATCCTTGAGGCCTTGCAAAAGCGCGGTGGCGAGCGTGGGCATGCGGGTGGTCCTGACGCGTTGGCGCGGTGCGCCTATGGAATCAACAACAACTTCCCGAAGTGCTTATTGGCGCGCATGAACGCTTGAGCGGCCTTGGCCTCGCCAAGCGAAAACGTCTTTTCGATCGGAAGGCTGAGCGTCTTCGCCCGCACCGCGTCGGCGAGGTCGGCCCACATCGCGCGGGTTTCCTCGCGCAATTCGTCCACCGAACGGGTGCGATGCGTCACCCCGATATAAGCGATGCGGCGGTTGGCGTGCAGATCGAAATCAAACTCGGCCCTGGCACCGCCGAGACGCCCGACATTGACGATGCGGCCACGGATGGCGGTCGCTTTCATGGTGGCATTGAAAAGAGCGCCGGAAACCTGGTCGATGACCAGGTCGGCGCCGCGACCGTCGGTCGCGTTTAGCACGGCATCCGGCCAGGCGGCGTCGCCGGTATCGACGGCGAGATCGGCGCCGAAATCCTTCAGACGCGCGCGGCGCTCAGGATTGGTCGAGGTGCCGATCACGGTCTTGGCGCCCAGCAGCTTGGCGATCTGCAACGCCATCAGCCCGACGCCGGAGCTCGCGCCCTGGATGAGCACGCTCTCACCGGCCTTGAGTTGGCCATTGGTCACCAGGGCATCGTGCATGGTGCCGAGCGCCACCGGCAGCGTTGCGGCGTGTTCGAAGCTCATGTCGTCGGGGATGGGCACCACCCGCCCCCAATCGCACACGGCGTATTCGGCGTAGCCACCCGCGCCCGCGCACATGACGCGATCGCCCGGCTTGAATCCACCCTTGGCCTCGGCGCCGACCTCGACAACCTCGCCGGCCCAATCGATGCCGACGGGGGCGCCGACCGCGCCATGCCCGCCGTGCCCTTGCGCCGCCGACAGGTCGGCGCGGTTGAGGCTGGCGGCCTTGACCTTCACCAGCAGCTCTAACGGCTTCGGCACCGGTTGCGCGATGTCGCGGACCTCGAGCCCGTTTTCCGTCGCGACGCCTGCCTTCATGGCCACTCCACCTAGTGTCTGGTTGCGCAAAAACTCATAGCCGAAGTGGCAGGCTGCGTCCCGGGCGGGTCGAGCCCGTCAGGCTGTCGGGGTAGCGCCCGCCACGATATCCGCGATGAAGCGCGGTAGCGCGAAGGCGCCGGCTTGCAATTCCGGGGTCCAGTATTGGGTCGCGAAGCTGCCGGCTGCGGCGTAGCGCGCGGCGATCGTCTCCACCGGCGTGCGGCGCAGGTCTTTGTTGTCGGTGGCAAAGCCCATGGCCATGTGGCCACCGACATAGGTCGGGATCGAGGCGGTGTAGCAGGAGCCCTCGGCGAACAGCTCGCGGAAGAAGCGTACGCTGCTCGCAAGCTCGGCCGGCTGGAAGAACGGCACACCGTTCTGCGTCACCAGCACGCCGCTCGACTTCAGGCAGCGCTTGCAGCGGGCATAGAATTCCTTGGTGAACAGCACCGCGCCCGGCCCCTGCGGGTCGGTCGAGTCGACGATGATGACGTCGAAGCGGCGCTCGGTTTCGCCCACGTATTTCATGCCGTCGTCGATGACGCTCTCGAAGCGCTTGTCGGCGAACACCGGCTTGGTGAACTCGGGGAAATGCTCCTTGGCGAATTCGACCACGGAGGCGTCGATCTCGACTTGGGTCAACCGCTCGACCGACTTGTGCTTGAGCACCTCTTCCGCGATGCCGCAGTCGCCGCCGCCGATGATCAGCACATCCTTTGCGCTGCCGTGCGCGAACAGCGGCACGTGGCTCATCATCTCCTGGTACACGTACTCGTCGCGGCTGGTGATCTGCACCGCGCCATCGAGCACCAGCATCTTGCCGAAGAACTTGTTCTCGAACAGCACGAGCTGCTGATGCTCGGTCGCAACTTCGTAGAGGACCTTTTCGACCTCGTAGCTCACATGGAAACCGAGTTCGTTGAACAGGGTTTCCGCGATCCAGCGTTTCTCGGCCACGGGTTCATCTCCTCTCGGCGCAGTCTTTCGGCATGCGGCCAAACGGGCATCGCGCCGGCTCATATCGGTGCGCAGAGCGCACGCCGACCGCACTAGCCGACGCACACGACAACGTCACAACGGTGGGACGTCAGCCGACGGCCTGGCCGCGCAAATGCTCGCTGACCGCGATCTTCTTCGGGCTGAAAGCTTCGCGCAGGACCGGCACGCAGGCGTCCGGATTTGCGTCGCCGCACATGAAAACGTCGAGTGCGGCGTAGCCGTTCTCCGGCCAGGAATGGATGGAGATGTGGCTTTCCGCCAGCACCGCCACGCCGGAAACCCCGCCGTTGGGCTCGAAATGATGCAGATGGATGTGCAGCAAGGTTGCGCCCGCGGCGTCCACGCAACGGCGCAGAGTCGTCTCGATATGATCGAGATCGTCCAGGCGGCTGCCTTCATAGACGTCGATGATCAGATGGGCCCCGGCGCAACGCACGCCGTTGCGCACAACGAAATGATCGTTGCGCAAATCCTCATCCACGGCCGGCGCCGCGATGACAGTTTCTTCTTTTCGGGTGGTACCTGGAGTCCCCAAGCCCTTCCCCGATCGCAAGAGGGCGTTCTGAGACATGCCGCTCTCCCCAACCAGAGGTCGAAGCCCGAGAGACCGGCATGCCGGCTCGCGGAAGTGAAAAATGCCGCGTCACGGAATTGTCGCACGCGGCAGCGTTCACATAAGGGCAAGTCACGGACGGATCAAGCAAAATCTGAAAGCGCGAGGCGATTTCGCGGCCCCGAAAGCGCTCGGGCGCCCTGGGGTGCGTCTATGATGCCGGCGCGCTAAGCTGCCGCAGTGGCACAGAAGAAATGGGGAAACGGCCGCCGCCACAAGTTTGCCGGGAGGAAGCCATGAAGCTCTATATGCACCCAGTTTCCATGACCAGCCGTCCCGTGCGGCTGTTCGCAGCCGACAACAACATTTCCCTGGACGAGGAGGTCGTCGATCTGATGACCGGCGCGCACCTGCAGCCGCCCTACTCAGACCTCAACCCGAACTGCCTGGTGCCGATGCTGGTGGACGGTGATCTCAAACTCATCGAGAGCTCGACAATCCTGAAATACCTTGCCGACAAGATCGGCTCGCCAGCCTACCCCAAAGACCTCAAACAGCGCGCCAAGGTCAACGAGGTGATGGACTGGATCAACACCAACTTCTACCGCGATTGGGGCTACAACCTCTGCTACCCGCAGGTCTTCCCGCACGTGAAGCGCCGCAGCGAGGAAGCCCAGGCCGCGACCCTCGAGCTTGGCAAGGAGAATTCCAAGCGCTGGCTGAAGCTGCTCAACGGCTATTGGCTTACGGCCGACAAGCCCTATCTATGCGGGAACAAAATTACCATTGCGGACTATTTCGGCGTCTGTCTCGTCGCCCTTGGCGAGGTCATCGGCGTCGATTTCTCGCCCTACCCCCATGTCAAAGCCTGGATCGCCCGCATGAAGAAGCGGCAGAGTTGGGACAAAGTGAACGAAGTGTTCAACGGCCTCGTTGAATCCGTCAAGGACCAACGCTTCGTGACGCTCGCCTGATCGGGCGGCGGCGCATTGCAACGCTAACGACAAGGAAGCCCCTCATGAGTTTCGCGCCCGGCAAAGACCCGCAGGCGGGTGACGCCTACAGTTGCGATGCGCTGGCGCAGGTGATCGTGCCGCGCACGGTCGACCTCGGCGACGGTTTTTCGGTGCGGCGCGCGCTGCCCTCGGCGCGCTCGCGCATGGTGGGGCCCTTCATCTTCTTCGATCATTTCGGTCCGGCCGAATTCAAGGCCGGCGCCGGGCTCGATGTGCGCCCGCATCCGCATATCGGGCTTGCCACCGTCAGCTATCTGTTCGACGGGGAGATCATGCATCGCGACAGCCTTGGCACTGAAGTCGCGATCAAGCCCGGCGAGGTGAACTGGATGACCGCCGGGCGCGGCATCGTGCACTCGGAACGAACGGACACGGCGCTGCGCACCACCGGCAGCCCTATTCACGGACTGCAGATGTGGGTCGCCCTGCCCCAAGCCAAAGAGGAAATGGACGCCGGCTTCGCCCATCACGACACGGGTGAATTCCCGATGGTGTCGGACGACGGCAAGACCGTGCGCGTGGTGGTCGGCTCGCTCTACGGTGCGTCATCGCCGGTGCCTGTTGTGCACGAAACGATCTTCGGGGACGCCTATCTCAAAGCCGGCAGCAAGCTCCCGATCGACGCCGATCACGAGGAGCGCGCGCTTTACGTCGTCGACGGCGTCGTTGACATCGCCGGCGACAAATTCGAGCCCGGCCGGCTGCTGGTGTTCAAGCCCGGCGACAAGATCGCCGTGACGGCGGTGCGCGACGCCCACGTGGTGCTCGTCGGCGGCGCCCCCATGGACGGTCCGCGCCACATCTGGTGGAATTTCGTCTCCTCGCGCAAAGAGCGCATCGAGCAGGCCAAAGCCGAATGGAAAGCCGGGCATTTCCAGAAGGTGCCGGGTGACGAAATCGAGTTCATCCCGCTGCCGGAACAATAAGGTTCCATAGCGGGTTGCCGGATCACGGGGCCTGAGGCGGGCGCCGGACGCTAGTATTTGCGCCCTTTGGCGGCGCGCCGCCGGGGGGCCACCATGATCCCGCGCCTGCTGACATTCTGGTACGCCGTACGCTCGAGCTTGTGGGCATTGCCGCTCGCCGTGGTGATCGTCGCGGCGGCGCTGGCTTATACCGCCCTCACCGTGCGGCTCGACCTCAGCCACGTCTGGTTTCTGTTTAGCGGCAGCGGGCAACAGGCGCCGCAGTTTCTCTCCAGCCTGATGACCGCCATGATCACCATGGCGACCTTGGCGATCTCCATCACCATGGTTGTGCTGACGCTCGCCGCCCAGCAACTCGGCCCGCGGCTGATCCGCAACTTCATGGCCAGTCGCCGCACGCAGGCGTCGCTCGGCCTTTTCATCGGCACCGTCGTCTATCTGCTGCTGGTGTTGCGCAGCGCCTATGGCGACCGCAACAGTGTACCGAGCCTTGCAGTCACCGGCGGCACGCTGCTCATGCTGATCTGCGTCGTCACGCTACTGCTGTTCCTGCATCACCTCGCCCGCTCGATCGTCGCCGACAACATCATCGACGTCGTGGGGCGCGAGCTCGACGGCAACATCGCGCAACTCATGCCCGAAAAGGATGCGGAGCAGACATCGCCACCGCCGGCGGTGGGCGAGTCCAAGGCCGTGCTGCTCGCCGCCGGCGGCTACGTCCAGGCCATCGACTATCACAGCATCACAACCGCAGCCGCCGAGGCGGGCGCCGTGGTGACCCTCGTTTTGCGCGCCGGCCAGCACCGGATCGCCGGCGCACTTGCCGCCACCGTCGCGCCCGCCGAATGCGCGACGGATGCGCTGTGCGGGACGATCCGCGAGAGCGTGGTGGTCGGCGCGGAACGCACCACGGTGCAGGATCTGGAATATTCCATTCGGCAGTTGGTCGAGGTTGCGTTACGAGCGCTGTCTCCCGGCATCAACGACGTCTATACGGCGCTCGCGGTGATCAACCGGCTCTCTTCGTCGATGCGCAACATCATGGCACGCGGCGCGCCGCAAGCCGTCTGGTGCGACGCCGACGGCAAGCCGCGGGTGGTCGCGCCCGTCTCGACCTTCGAGGGCGTGGCCGATGCCGCCCTCAACCAAATCAGGCAGAGCGGCGCCGACAAACCGGCAGTGCTGATCCATCTCGCCGATGCGATAGGCCAACTGCTGCAGCAGGCGGGCGACGACCACCGTCCGGCGCTGCAAAAACACTTGCAGTTGGTGCTCGACGCCGGGCGGCGTACCATCGCCGACGACGCCGACCTCAAAGCGCTCGAGGCCCGCGTGGAAGACGCCCGGCGCGAAACCGGCGCCAGCGCCGAGACCGGCGCGTGAGACCGTGGTCTTACTCGGCCGCCGGCGCGATCGCCGCGATGCGCGCCCCGGTCGCGTCAACCGAGCCTATGTCGGCGAGGTCGAACGGCGTCGTCTGATAGAGCTGGTTGATCCAGTTGCCGAACAACAGATGAGCATGGCTACGCCAGTGATTGAGCGGCGCCCGTTTCGGATCGCTTTCAGGAAAATAATTCTTCGGCACCGGGGTTGTCGGATCGTTCGCAAGGTCACGGTAATATTCGTCGGCGAGCGAGCCGCTGTCGTACTCGATATGATTGAACATGTGCAGCGCGCGGTGCGCCGGATCGTCGAGCAGGCAAAGCCCCGCCTCCTCCGAATCCATCAGCACCTTGAGGCCGCGTCCGGGCGGGACCTCGCTTGCCCTCACCTCGGTCCAGCGCGACACCGGGATCGCGAAGTCATCGGAGAAGCCACGCAGGTAGGGCGACGCCGGCGCCAAGTTGCGATGCCGAAACACGCCGAACTTCTTCTCCGGCAGAAGATACTTCTTCATGCCGTGGAAATGATGCACGGCGGCCTGCGCGCCCCAACAGATGGTCATCAGGCTGTGCACGTTGGTCTGCGTCCAGTCGAAGATGCGCCGCAGCTCACCCCAGTAGGTCACTTCCTCGAACGGCATGGTCTCGATCGGCGCGCCGGTGACGATGAAGCCGTCGAATTTCTCATCCCGCACGTCGTCCCAGTCGCGATAGAAGGAACCGATGTGTTCGGCCGGCGTGTTGCGCGGCATATGGTCGGTGATCTTGACCAAGGTCATCTCGACCTGCAGCGGCGAGGCGCCGAGCAGGCGCGCGAACTGCGTCTCGGTCTTGACCTTGTTGGGCATCAGATTGAGCAGGCCGATCCGCATGGGCCGGATGTCCTGGCGCACGGCATCCGTCTCGAGCATGACCGAGACGCCTTCGGCTTCGAGCACGGAACGGGCGGGCAGATTGTCGGGAATCTTGATCGGCATGTCACACCGGCCTTCGCAATGTTGCGGGCGCGACCGAGAGTGTGACTGAGCCCGTTTGGTTGCCGGTTCGGCCACATCCTCCCCCCGTCGTTTCGGGGGAGCGCCACCTTGCTCGGGAAGCAGGTTGGCGTCGGGCAATGCCCAACTCTTGATGTTGCCGCTTTAAATACGCCCTCCTGGCCGTTTTGACAAGATGGCCAGGTCCGGCGAACGAGGTGGGCGATATCCCGCCCTACTTCTTCGGCAAATCGAGGCGGATGCTGAGTTCGCGCAGCTGCTTGGTGGTGACTTCCGACGGCGCGCCCATCATCAGGTCTTCGGCGCGCTGGTTCATGGGGAATACCACCACCTCGCGCAAGTTCTCCTCGCCCGCCAACAGCATGACGATGCGGTCGATGCCGGGCGCGATGCCGCCATGCGGCGGGGCGCCGAGCGAGAGCGCGTGCAACATGCCGCTGAACTTCGCCTCCAGCACGTCCTCGCCGTAGCCCGCGATGGCGAAGGCCTTGCGCATGATCTCCGGACGATGATTCCGGATGGCGCCCGACGACAGCTCAATGCCGTTGCAGACGATGTCGTACTGCAGCGCCTTGATCGACAGCAGCTTCTCGTGGTCGGCGGGATCAAGCGCAAGGAAGTCTTCAACGGCCATGTTCGGCATGGAGAACGGGTTGTGGGAGAAGTCGATCTTCTTCTCTTCTTCGTTCCACTCGTACATCGGATAATCGACGACCCAGCAGAACTCGAAGCGGTCCTGCGCGATCAGACCCAGCTCCTCGCCCACTCTGGTGCGCGCAGCGCCGGCGAACTTGACGAAGTCGCGCGGCCGCCCGGCGACGAAGAACACCGCGTCGCCGACGCCCAACCCCAGTTGCTCGGCGACCATCTTAGTGCGCTCGAGCCCGATATTCTTGGCGAGCGGACCGGCGCCGCTCTCCTCACCCTCGCGCCAGAAGATGTAGCCGAGGCCCGGCTGGCCCTCCCCTTGCGCCCACGAATTCATGCGGTCGCAGAAGGCTCGGTTGCCACCCTTGGGCGCGGGGATCGCCCACACCGCGTTGCCCTCGGTCTCCAGAATGCGCGCGAAGATCTTGAAGCCGGAGCCGCGGAAGGCCTCGCTGACGTCCTGCATGACGATCGGGTTGCGCAGGTCGGGCTTATCGGAGCCGTATTTCGCCATCGATTCCGCGTACGGGATCATCGGAAACTTCGGCGTCACCGGCTTGCCGTCAGCGAACTCTTCGAACACGCCGCGGACCACCGGCTCGACCGCGGCGAACACGTCTTCCTGCGTGACGAAGCTCATCTCCAGATCGAGTTGGTAGAACTCGCCGGGCGAACGGTCGGCGCGCGCGTCCTCGTCGCGGAAACAGGGCGCGATCTGGAAATAACGATCGAAGCCCGCCACCATGAGCAACTGCTTGAACTGCTGTGGCGCCTGCGGCAGCGCATAGAACTTGCCGGGGTGAAGGCGCGAGGGCACCAGGAAGTCGCGCGCGCCTTCAGGCGACGAGGCGGTCAGGATCGGTGTCTGGAATTCGAAGAAGCCGGCGTTCTTCATGCGCGTGCGGATCGAGTCGATTACGCGGCCGCGCAGCATGATGTTGGCGTGCAGCTTCTCGCGCCGCAGATCGAGGAAGCGGTACTTGAGCCGGATCTCCTCCGGGTACTCCTGGTCGCCGAACACCGGCATCGGCAGTTCGGCCGCGGGCCCAAGCACCTCGATCTCGTCGATGTAGACCTCGACCTGGCCGGTCGGAAGTTCCGGGTTGAGGGTCCCCTCGGGTCGCATGCGCACCTTGCCGTCGATGCGCACCACCCACTCCGAGCGCAGCTTTTCGGCCAGCGCAAAGGCCTTGCTGTCCGGATCGGCCACAACCTGGGTGATGCCGTAGTGGTCGCGCAGGTCGATGAACAGCACCCCGCCGTGATCGCGGATGCGATGGCACCAGCCGGAGAGCCGCACGGTCTGCCCGACGTCGCCTTCGCGAAGCGCGCCGCAGGTGTGGGAACGGTAGCGATGCATGAGGAAATCCGGCCAATTCGGGGGTGATTCAGGGTTTTGCGCGGAGGCGGCGGGAAAAGCGCATGGGGGGGTGGCTTTGTCAAGGCAAGGGCCTGGCAGTCCCCCAAGGGGCGCTGCGCCTTATGTGGGGCCTGCTCGCCGGGGGTTTTGGACCCGAGAACCGCTTCGACACCGGCCGACGCCGGGCGCCGATAGCCGCGCCCGCGGGCATGCGGCGTCTCAACCGGAAACCTTTGGTCACCCGCCACTCGGAGGTATGCTGCCCCCTGGGTTCGTTTGCGATTCAGTGCTGGGATGTGAGCGTGAAATCTTCCAAGAAAAATTCCGTCAAAAAGAACAATAGGTTACCCCGCGCGGCAGTCGAAACCCGGACGATGACGACGGCGGAGGCGGCCGTCGAGACCCTCATCGCGCATGGGTTCGACACCCTCTACGCGCTCCCCGGCGTGCAGAACGACCACCTTTTCGATGCGCTCCACAAGGCTTCCAACTGCCTGCGCACGGTGCACGCCCGCCACGAGCAAGGCGCGGCCTACATGGCACTCGGCGCGCAACTCGCTACCGGCAAGCCGCAGGCCTACGCGGTCGTACCGGGTCCGGGCCTCTTGAATTCTGGCGCCGCGCTGCTGACCGCCTACAGCATGAACGCACAGGTCCTGGCGCTGGTCGGCGAAATCCCGCAAGCCGCCATCGGCCGCAACATCGGCCATCTGCACGAACTGCGCGGCCAGAGCGACATCCTCGCGCATCTGGTCGATTTCAACGCGCGCCTCACCAAGGCCACCACGGCGCCGCGCCTGGTAGCGCAGGCGATGCGCGCCATGGCCACCGGGCGCCCCGGCCCCGCCGCGCTCGAGTGCTCAATCGACGTCTGGGGCCAGCCCGGCGAGGTGGCCGCCATCGCACCGCCCAAGCCCTTACAGCCCCCGCGCATCGACGAAGACGCGTTGCGGCGCGCCGCCCGCAAGCTCGGCGGCGCCAAGCGCCCGCTGATCTGCGTCGGCGGCGGCGCGCAGGATGCCTCGGCGGACGTGACCGCGCTCTCCGAGATGCTGCAGGCGCCGGTTTATTGCGGCTTCCGTCGCGGACAGGGCGTGCTCGATAGCCGCAGCCCGTTCGCCGTAAACCTGCCCCTCGGTCATGAACTGTGGGCCGAGGCCGACGTGGTGATCGGCATCGGCACGCGGCTGTTCTTTCCGCAGCAGATGTGGGGCGTCGACCGCGACCTCACCATCATCCGGATCGACGCCGACGCCGAGGAAGCCAAGCGCAACGCCAAGCCCGCCGTCGCGCTCATCGGTGACGCCAAGCCGATCCTGCAGCGGCTCATCGACGTGCTGCCGGCTCACAACGCGGCGCGGCCCTCGCGGCGGGACGAGATGCAGGAACGGCAGGCGAAGACGCGCGCGCTTCTCGCCGGCAAGCTGGCGCCCCAGATCGCCTGGCTCGAGGCGATCCGCGCCGAACTGCCGGAGGACGGCATCTTCGTCGACGAGGTGACGCAGGTCGGCTTCGTCGCCCGCCTCGCCTTCCCGGTCTATCGCCCGCGTACGTTCCTCTCGCCGGGTTATCAGGACAATCTCGGCTGGGGCTTCGCCACCGCGCTCGGGGCCCAGGATGCGCGCCACGATGTGCCGGTCGTGTCGATCAACGGCGACGGCGGCTTCATGTACACGGCGAACGAGATGGCGACCGCCGTGCGCCATAAGATCCCGCTGGTCGCCATCGTGTTCAGCGACGGCGCCTTCGGCAACGTGCGCCGCATCCAGCAGGAGCAATACGGCAATCGGCTGATCGCCAGCGACCTCGCCAACCCGGACTTCGTGAAATTCGCCGAAAGCTTCGGCGCCGCCGGCGAGCGCGTCTCGAGCCCTGACGAGCTGCGTCAGGCGCTGCGCCGCGGCTTTGCCCGCCGCGACGGCCCCACCCTCATCGACGTCCCTGTCGGGCCCATGCCGAACCCGTGGGAATTCATCTTCAGGCCTCGGGTGCGCGGGCCGAAATGAGTTGCCACCGCCCCTCCGGACCGCGATAAGTCACCGCCGCTCAAAGTTGCCCTCGTCATGGAACTGATCACCACCACCGACGAACTCCGCGCTGTCTGTACACGCATGGCGAGCCATCGGTTCGTCACCGTCGACACCGAGTTCTTGCGTGAAACGACCTATTATCCCTTGCTCTGCGTCGCTCAGATCGCCACCGACGATGAGGCGGTGGTGATCGACGCACTGGCCGAGGGCATTGACCTCGCGCCCTTCTTCGATTTGATGACCGCGGAAAATGTGGTGAAAGTGTTCCACGCCGCGCGCCAGGACATCGAAATCGTCTGGAACCTGGCCGAAAAAATCCCGCACCCGATCTTCGACACCCAGGTCGCCGCCATGGTCCTCGGCTACGGCAATTCGATCTCCTACGATCAGTTGGTGCACCGCATCACCGGCGACACGCTCGACAAGTCGCACCGTTTCACCGACTGGACGCGTCGTCCGCTTTCCGACGCGCAGATCGTGTACGCGCTGTCGGACGTGACCCACCTGCGCCAAGTCTATCTCAAGCTCGACGAGGACCTGCAAAAGCGCGGGCGCGCCAACTGGGTCTCGGCGGAGATGGAAGTGCTGACCTCGCCGGACACCTACCGCATGGACCCGACGCGCGCCTGGGAGCGGCTGAAGAGCCGCGCGCGCAAGCCGAAGGACCTCGCGGTACTGATGGAGGTTGCCGCCTGGCGCGAGCGCGAGGCGCAGACCCGCGACGTGCCGCGCTCGCGCGTGCTCAAGGACGAGGTGGTGGCCGATATCGCGACGCAAGCGCCGACCACGATCGAGCGGCTCGGCCATCTGCGCTCCTTGCCGAAAGGGTTCGAGCGCTCGCGCTGGGGCAACGAGATCATCGACGCCGTCAAACGCGGGCTCGAGCGCGATCCCAAGACCCTGCCGCGCTTCGAGCGTCACCGCACCGCGCCCAATGCCGCGGCCACGGTCGAACTCCTGAAAGTCTTGCTGCGCATGACCTCCGAGCGCCACGGCGTCGCGGCCAAGGTCATCGCCACCGTGGACGAGCTCGACCGCATCGCCGCCGACGACCAGGCCGACGTACCGGCCCTGAAGGGCTGGCGCCGCGAGCTGTTCGGCGACAAGGCGCTGGCGCTCAAGCATGGCAAGCTGGCGCTCGCCATCGAAAGGGGACGCGTGGTCACCGTCGACAAGGACTGAGCGGCCGATGAACTTCGCCAGCGATAACACCGCCGGGGTAGCACCGCAAATCATGGCGGCGCTTGCCCGCGCCAACGAGGGCTACGCCCTCGGCTACGGCGCCGATGCCTGCACCAAGCGGGTCGAAGAACGCTTCGCGGCCCTCTTCAAGCGCGAGGTCGCAGTCTTCCTGGTGCCGACGGGCACGGCGGCCAACGCGCTCGCGCTCGCGCACGTGACGCCGCCCTGGGGCGCCGTGCTCTGCCACACGGAAAGCCACATCGCGACCGACGAATGCGGCGCGCCGGAATTCTTCGGCAATGGCATCAAGCTGGTCGGCATCCCCGGCGTCGCCGGCAAGATCACACCCGACGCGCTGACGCGCGTGCTCGACGCGCCGCACTGGGGCGCGCCGCATCACGTGACGCCATCGGCGCTGTCGCTGTCGCAGTCGACCGAAGCCGGTACCATCTACCGGCCGCACGAGATCCGCGCGCTCGCCGATATTGCCCATGCCCATGGGCTTGCCGTGCATGTCGACGGCGCGCGCTTTGCCAACGCGCTCGCGCGCATGAATGTCTCGGCCGACGAAGCGACCTGGCAGGCCGGCGTCGACGTCATGTCGTTCGGCGCCACCAAGGGCGGCGCGCTCGCGGCCGAAGCCATCGTCTTCGTCGATCCAGCGCGCGGCGCCGACATGGCGGCGCGCCGCAAGCGCGGTGGCCACCTGATCTCGAAGCATCGCTTCATCGCGGCGCAGATCGAAGCTTATCTTGAAGGCAACCTTTGGCTCGAGCTGGCGCGCCACGCCAACGCCATGGCCGACCGCCTCGGCGCCGGGCTGAGCGGCGCCGGCTTCAAGCCGGTGTGGCCGGTCGAAGCCAATGAGGTCTTCCCCCTTTTACCGAACGGCGTCGTCGCGCGCCTCAAGGCCGCCGGCGCTGCCTTCTATCCGTGGGCGAGCGACAGCCTGCCGTCCGGCACGGACGTCGGAACCGACGCGCAGATCGTGCGGCTCGTAACGTCGTTTGCGACAACGGCCGCCGACGTCGACCGCTTCATCGCCACCGCCAAGGACGCGTGAGCACCTTCACGGAACGGATCGCCGCCGCGGCCGTTCTTCCACAGCGGAGGTAGCAGGTCATGGCAGAAGAAGCGGTTTATCGCATCGTACCGGCGGATGGCGGTTATTGCGTCGAGCACGCAGGGCAAAAGAGCGGCCCATACTTCACGCGCGAGGCCGCGTTCGAGGCGGCCGTGTTCCCCGCGTCCAACGCCATCAAGGATGGCTACGATGTCGCCATCGAGGTCAAGCGCAGCGGCGCGGCCTCGAATTGAGCGCGCTAGTCACGTCTCCAGCACCGGCTCACGCCCGATCAGGCGCGCGAGCTGCCGAAGACGATTGCCAAGCCGGTCGCCGCCGAGACCGCGGTACTTACCCTTGAGCGTCAGCACCAGTTTGCCGCGCTTCACCCGCATGGGCGTCTTCGGCAGCACACCCCCTTCGCCAGCCGTCAGCATATAGGCGACGCGCATGGCGGCGCCGAGGATGCGCGCGTGGTCGAGCGTACGGGTGGAGGCAAGCTCGCGCAGACGCGGCGAGAGGTCCTCTTCGCTCAAGCCCGCGTGGCGGAAATAGATCGAGAGCGCGAGATAGGCGCGGCCGGGATGGTCGACGGCCATGAAGGCGCCGTTGGCGATGATGTTCATGGACTGCTCGCCGCGATAGTCCGGATGCGCGCGCCAGCCGATGTCGGCGAGCAGGCAGGCGGCGTGGCGCAGGCGCCGCTCTTCGGCGGTCTCTTCAATACCCGTCGAGGCCATGAAATGGTCGCTCCAACCGATCAGCTCTTCGCCGTGATGCGGCGAGCGCGAGCGCAACACGTTGAGATCGGCGGCGGCGCAGATGAGCGGATCGTAGGCGCGCTCCTTGGCCTTGAGCAGCGAATAGAGCAGCCCCTCGCGCACGCCGAGCACCGAGATGACCACTTCCTTGGGCTTTGCCTGCCGCACCAGCTCTTCCATCACCAGCGCTGCATAGGGCAACAGCGGCCGGCGGCCGGCGTTGACGACCTCGATTTTCGACAGCGTCTCGGTGTCGACGCGGTGCACCAGGCGCGCGAATTCGAGCGCTTCGCGCGCCTCGATACGGTAGTTGTGCATGACGTGGAACGGATAGCCGGTCTGCCACATATGCAGGCGGGCGAGCGCACGCCAGGTGCCGCCGACGGCGTAGAAGGTGCGGCCCTCGCCTTCCTTCAATACGTCGGCGTTCTTCAACGCTTTCGCGACGATGCGCTCGGCTTTCTTGATTGACTTGCCGGCGATGTCCTGCAGCGCCAGGCCGCCGAGCGGCATCGTCAGCCCGTGGCGCACGCGCGCGCCGTGCACGTCGATCAGTTCGAGCGAGCCGCCGCCGAGATCGCCGACGATGCCGTCGGGTTTGTGGATGCCGGAAACGACCCCAAGGGCGGTGAGGTTGGCCTCGCGCGTGCCCGACAGCACCTCTATCTCGGTGCCACAGATACGCTCGGCGTCGGCGATGAAGTCGGCACCGTTCTTGGCGTCACGGCAAGCGGCGGTGGCGATGCCGTGGACCTGCTTGACGTGCAGCGTGTCGCAAAGCGCGCGGAAGCGCTTGAGGGATGCGAGCGCGGCGGCGATAGCCTCCGGCGCCAACAGGCCCGTGGTCTGCACCTGGCGGCCGAGACCGGCCAGCACCTTTTCGTTGAAGATCGGGGTCGGCGCGCGCGTCAGCCCCTCGTAGATGACGAGACGCACGGAGTTAGAGCCGATATCGATGACGGCAATCGGCGGCCCGTGGTCGAGGCGGCCCTTGGCGGCCGCCGAAACAACGCCCGAGCGCTTACGCGCCTTTGGCGAGGCGGCGTATAAGGCGGCGCGGTGAGGATTCTTTGAGCGATTTGCCACGGCCCGACAAGCTCGGATTGGTCATGAAATACTTGTGGGCATTGAAAGGTTCCTCGCCCGGCTCAGTCTGAATACGGACGGAACTGCCATCCGGCAAGACGTCCCAACTCTGCTGATTATCCATCAGATTCGCGACCATAATCTGGTCGAGAATTTGTTCATGCACAGTTGGATTGAGGATCGGGCACAGGGCTTCGACCCGCCGGTCGAGGTTGCGGGGCATCATGTCCGCGGAGGCAATATATACCGCGGCCTTGGGATGCGGCAGCGCATGGCCGTTGCCGAAGCTGTAGATCCGGCTGTGTTCCAGGAAGCGGCCGACGATGGACTTGACCCGGATGTTCTCCGACAGGCCCGGCACCTCGGGCCTGAGGCAGCAGATGCCGCGCACCACCAGATCGATCGGAACGCCGGCCTGAGAGGCTTTGTAGAGCGCGTCGATGATGCCGGCATCGACCAGCGAATTCATCTTCATCCATATGCCGGACGGCTTGCCGGCCTTGGCGTTGGCGATCTCCTTATCGATGTGCTCCATGATGCGGCTGCGCAGGTTGATCGGGGAGATCGCCATGCGCTCGAGCGCGTCCGGCTCGGCATAGCCGGTGATGTAGTTGAAGATGCGCGCGACGTCGCGGCCGATCACCGTATCGGCGGAAAAGAACGAAAGATCGGTATAAATGCGCGCGGTGACCGGGTGGTAGTTGCCGGTGCCGACGTGGACGTAGGTCGCGAGAGCGCCGGCCTCGCGCCGCACGACCAGTGATAGCTTGGCGTGGGTCTTGAGCTCGATGAAGCCGTAGACGACCTGGACGCCGGCGCGCTCCAGGTCGCGCGCCCAGCGGATATTGGCCTCTTCGTCGAAGCGCGCTTTCAATTCGACCAGCGCGGTCACCGACTTGCCGGCCTCCGCCGCCTCGACCAGCGTCTTGACGATGGGGGATTCCGCGCTGGTGCGGTAGAGCGTCTGCTTGATGGCGACGACGTCGGGATCGCGCGCGGCCTGGTTCAGGAACTGCACCACCACGTCGAAGGATTCATACGGGTGATGGACGACGAGATCCTTCTGCCGGATGGCGGCGAAGGCATCGCCGCCGCAGTCGCGGATGCGTTCCGGGTAGCGCGGATTGTAGGGCACGAATTCGAGGTCGGGCCGGTCGATGCGGGTGAGCTGGGATAGATCATTCAACGCCAGCACGCCGTCCACCAGGAACACCTCGTCATCGGCAACGGCGAGCGCGCGCTGCACGAACAGGCGCAGCTCCGCCGGCATCCTGGCGTCGAGTTCGAGCCGGATCACCGAGCCACGGCGGCGCTGCTTGAGTGCGGTCTCATAGAGACGCACCAGGTCTTCCGCTTCCTCCTCGATTTCCACCTCGGAGTTGCGGATGAGGCGGAACGCGCCCTGCCCCTTCACCGCGTAGCCGGGAAACAGGCGGCCGATGAATTGCTGGGTCGCCTCTTCCAGCGCGATCAGCCGCAATCCGTCGCTCTTGCCGGGCGGCAGTTGAATGAAGCGCTCGATCTTCTGCGGCATGCGGATGAGCGCGTTCATCGCCTTGCCGTCGCGCAGGCGCGCGAGCTGCAGCGTGATCGAGAAGCCGAGATTGGGAATGAACGGGAACGGATGCGCCGGGTCGATGGCGAGCGGCGTCAGAAGCGGGAAGATGCGGGCGAGGAAATACTCCTCCAGCCAGTTGCGCTCGGCCTTCTTGAGATCGGAGCCATCGACGAGCGTCACGCCGGCGGCGGCGAGTTCGGGCCGCAGCTCGATCCAGCGCTGCTGCTGGTCGCTGGCGAGCCGGCCGACGGCGTCGACCACGCGGGTGAGCTGCTCGGCCGGCGTCAGGCCGTCCGGGCTGCGGTCGACGATGCCGCGGCGCGCCTGGCCTTTGAGGCCGGCGACGCGCACCATGAAGAACTCGTCGAGGTTGTTGGCCGAGATCGACAGGAAGCGTACGCGCTCGAGCAGCGGATGGTGCCCGTTGGCGGCTTCCTCGAGCACCCGGCGATTGAAGTGCAGCCAGGAGAGCTCGCGGTTGATGAAGCGCTCGGGACGCGCGCTCAAGGGAATTTCGGGAATTTCCGGGGCCTCGGACGTTTCAGGCGCTGCAGCGGTCGCCGGGGCGGCCGCGGAGCGGGCCGCGTCCGGCGTGATTTCCTCAAATTCCGCAGTGGCTTGTCGTGCTTCTGCCATATCGAGAAAGGCCGCCCTGAAACGAGACCCGTAGCCGGCAAAGATGGCGGCTGGATGACAGGTCGTGACCGTATGGGCCGACGCTGCCATGGATCGGTGAATTATCCGTCATCCGCCGCCGTCCCACCACCCCCGGCAGGGCGGCAGGGTAAATCGAATCCGGCCCGCGACGGATTTACCGGACATTTAGGTGACCTGAGGGAAGCTGCGGCTTCCTGCAGGGGGCGCATTCCCGCACGGCCTGTCCATGAACACGCGCGCACGTCGCCGATTGGCACGTAGTTCTCTGATCGCCTTCACCGCCGCGACCACGTTCTCCGCAAGTGCAATGGCGCACCGCTGGCAGTATTGCCTTGCGCCCTCGTTTGCGGACAACAAGTTCTACATCTCGACACCCTTTCCGGCGCAAGGCGCGCTGAGCGACACCGAACATGCCTATGCGCAGGTGCTCGGCCGCGCCGGCCTGCGCTACAGCGACGTCCAATGTCCCACCGCCGAGGGCCGGCGCGTGATCGTCGAGATGCGCCATCACGCACTCGAGGTGAACATAGAGTTGGGGATGAGAATCGTGCCGCTCGAGGCGCCGGTTCAGGTGCCCTCGGTTCCGACCGGATCGTTGAACAACTGAGCGGCAAGCGCGCGCGTCACCGGCCGGTGCTGACGCATGGCTTCTTCGTCGAGCGTCGTCACCGCGGCGCGGGCGGCGGCCAATGAGCGCTCGATGCGGGTAGCCAGATAATTCACCAGCGGCCGGTCGGCGGCGATCTGGCGGTCGGCGGCAAGCTTGACGATGACGGCGCGCAGCAGATCGTCGTCGGGCGCGTCGAGCGTCACCACCGGAATGCTGCGCAGGCGCGAAGCCAGATCGCGGATGTCGACCTTGATGCCGGCGGGCGCAAGCCGCGCGGTTATGAGCACGTTAGCCCCCTCCTCGCGCGCCAGATTGAGCAAATGAAACAGCGCGCGCTCGTCGACCTGGCCCGGCTCGAGGTCCTCGACCACCAGCGCGCCAGTGGCGAACGCCGCCGGCAGATCGGTTTCGCCCAACAGCCGCGCCGCCACCACGCGCGCGCCCGACATCGCGGCCCAGATCGCCGCGAGATGGCTTTTGCCCGAGCCCTCCGGCCCGGTGAGCGCCATCACCGGCGCCGGCCAGTCCGGCCATCGCTCGATCAGCGCCAACGCAGTCGCGTTGCTGGGACCGGCGAGGAAATCCTCGCGCGCGAAGCTCTCGGCATGGGGCAGCGCCAGCACGAGCTGGCGCGGGGCGGACAACGCAACCATGGCACTCAACGCGGCCTCAACTTGTCGGCTCTCCGGTATAGAACGAACTCGCCAGGTACTGCCTGAGCGCGAAGCGGCACAGCACGCCGATGGTCGCGGATACCGGCACCGCGACCAGCAGGCCGACGAAGCCGAACAGATAGCCGAAGGCGAGCAGCGCAAAGATCACCCAGACGGGATGCAAGCCCACGCTTTCGCCGACGAGCTTGGGCGACAACACGTTGCCTTCCAGGAACTGGCCGACCAGGAAGATGCCGAGCACGACCAGGACCGAGACGTATTGCGGCCAGAACTGCGCCACCGCCACGCCCACCGCCAGCACCATGCCGGTCAGCGAGCCGACATAGGGGATGAAGGTGATGGCGCCCGCGATCACGCCAATGAGCAGGCCGAACTTGAGGCCCGCGAGCGTCAGCGCCACGGCGTAGAAAAGCCCGAGCGCCACGCACACCATGGTCTGCCCGCGCACATAGCCGGCAATGGTGGCGTCGATCTCGCGCACCAGCGTGTGGACGGTCCCACGATGGTGCACCGGGATCCAGCCGTCGACGGTCGCGACCAGGCGGTGCCAGTCGTAGATCAGATAGAACGCCACCACGGGCGTCACGACGACCAGCGAGAACAGCGCCACCAGCGCCTGGCCGCCCGACCACAGCGACTTCAGGAAGGCGGTGACCCAGCCCATGCCCTGGGTGGCCAGTTCGCCGAAAGATTTGGTGGGGCTGAAGCCAGCGCCAAGCAGTTTCTGCAGCCAGGGCCGGCTCTGATCGTTGATCAGCGTTTGCAGCTTGGTGACGTAGCCGGGGATGGCGTCGATGAGCGAGCCGAGCTGGCCGCCGATGAGCGGCGCCACCAGCAGGATGATGACGATGAAGGCGAGCACCGAAACTGCGATGATCGACAGCGCCGCCGCCATGCGGTTGACCCCGAGCTTCACCAGCCGGTCGGTGAGCGGGTTGAGCAGATAGGCGATCGCGAGGCCCGCAACGAACGGCAGCAGGATGCCGCGCAGGAGCCACAGCAACAGGATGAAGATGACGAGCGCGCCCAGCCAGAACGCCAGTTGGCGCTGGAACGGCATGGCGGTCGGGGCCGCGGACGGCGCCGAAGGAAGGTCTCGCGGGCTCACTGTCCGGCCATCGCCGCGTTCATGTGACGGATCCATTCCATCAGATAGGCGGCCACCGACAGGAGTGTCAGGACCGCTACCAGCCCCATGAGGACCGTATCGAGCGGCGCCACGACGACGTGAAAGCCGAGCGAGCCGAGCACCACGCAGGCGAAGGCGATCTGCGCCACCGTATTGAGTTTGGACACCACCAGAGGCCGCATCTTGAGGGGGCTGCCGACCAGCCAGGACAGGACCACCCCGCCCACGATCATGATGTCACGCGAAACCACCAGGATCACCAGCCAGCGCGGGATTTCCCCGTTGATCCCAAGGGTCAGGTATATGGAAACGATCAACGCCTTGTCAGCGACAGGATCAAGATACGCGCCGAGCACGGTCGCCATGCCAAAGCGCTTGGCGAGGAAGCCGTCGACGGCGTCGCTGACCCCGGCCACCAGGAACAGCAGGAAGGCGAGCCAGAGGGTGCCGGAGGCGATCGCCCACACGACGATCGGCACCAGCAGGATGCGGCCCAGGGTGATGAGGTTCGGAATGCTCAAAGGTGGTCCCGGCGGGGCGTTTCGCGACCCGGCCCGCCGCCCCCGGCCCGTCTCGCCCCGTTTGCGGACGGAGTATAACCGCCGGCCGACCATTGCGCGACTTGCGATTCCAACGTACGACCCCGGCGTAATAAGGGGTCAAAAATGGCGGAAAAAGAGCGCGGGCTCACCTACGCGCAGGCGGGCGTCGATATCGACGCCGGCAACCGGATGGTCGACCTGATCAAGCCGCTGGTAAGGGCGACGGCACGGGCCGGCGCCGACGGCGAGATCGGCGGGTTCGGCGGATTGTTCGACCTCAAGCGCGCGGGGTTCACCGACCCGGTGCTGGTGGCGGCGACCGACGGCGTCGGCACCAAGGTCAAGATCGCCATCGAAACCGGCAAGCATGACACCATCGGCATCGACCTCGTCGCCATGAGCGTCAATGATCTGGTGGTGCAAGGGGCCGAGCCGCTGTTCTTCCTGGACTACTACGCCTGCGGCAAGCTGGCGCCGGAGATGGGCGCGGCGGTGGTCGCGGGCATCGCGCTCGGCTGCCGCGAGGCCGGCTGCGCGCTGATCGGGGGCGAGACCGCCGAGATGCCGGGGCTCTACGCCGGCGACGACTACGATCTCGCCGGCTTTGCCGTCGGCGCCGCCGACCGCGGGACATTGCTGCCGCGCGGCGACATCGCGGCCGGCGACGTGCTCATCGGCCTCGCCTCGTCGGGCGTGCATTCAAACGGCTATTCGCTGGTGCGCAAGGTGGTGGAGAGGACCGGGCTTGCCTGGGAGGCACCCGCACCGTTCAAGCCCGAGCAGTCGCTCGGCGAAGCGATCCTCACCCCCACCCGCATCTACGTGAAGGCGTGCCTCGCTGCCTTGCGCATGACCAAGGCGCTGAAGGGCCTCGCTCACATCACCGGTGGTGGTTTCACCGAGAACGTGCCGCGCGTGCTGCCGAAGGCCCTGAGCGCGCGCATCGATCTCGCCAAGGTGCCGCTCCTGCCCGTGTTCCAGTGGCTGGCGCGCGAAGGCCGTATTCCGCAGGATGACCTTTTGCGCACCTTCAACTGCGGCATCGGCATGATCGCCATCGCCACACGGAAAGACGCCGATGCGGTGATAAAGGCGTTCACCCGAGCCGGCGAGCAGGCCGTCATCCTGGGCGAGGTCGTGCCGGCGGCGGGCGACGAGCGCGTCACCTATACCGGCACGCTCGATCTCGGCACATAAGGCAAACGGGGCATGAGCCGCAAGCGTGTCGCCATCCTGATCTCCGGCCGCGGCTCCAACATGGCGGCGCTGATCGAGGCGGCGCAGGCGCCGGACTATCCGGCCGAGATCGCGCTGGTGGCGGCGAACCGCCCCGACGCCGGCGGCTTGGCGACCGCGCGGGCGGCCGGCATCGCAACCGCGGTTGTCGATCACAAGGCTTACGGCAAGGACCGCGCCGCCTTCGAAGCCGCGCTGCATGAGGTGCTGGTGCGGCACGACATCGCCATCGTGTGCCTCGCCGGTTTCATGCGCCTGCTCACGGCCGAGTTCGTGTTGCGGTGGCAGGGACGCATGCTCAACATCCACCCGGCCCTGCTGCCGGCCTTCAAGGGTCTCGACACGCACGCGCGTGCGCTCGAAGCGAGCGTCAAGATCCACGGCGCAACCGTTCACTTCGTGGTGCCTGAAATGGATTCCGGCCCCATTATCGCGCAAGGGGCTGTGGCCGTTCACGACGATGACGGCGAAGCCACACTCGCCGCACGTGTGCTGGCGGTGGAGCACCGCATCTATCCGCTGGCGCTCAAACTCGTGGCCGAGAATCGGATCGAAAGCGCGGGTGGGCGCTGCCGCATCACCGGTGCGCGTCCGCCCGACGGTGCTTTCATTGTGCCTGACGATAATCGTTGATACCGATCCCGCAACGCACAACGCACTAACGTTTATTCTCAAACATCGCACGCTCGTGAATTTCGCAACGGCTCCCCGTGCGATAGAGTTCTACCGCGCTGGGACAGGCGCCGCCCAAAAGAAAGCTCCGGGGCGATAACGTCATTCACAAGGGGAAGATGAAATGGCAATGGCAAAGGACGATACGAACCTGGTGTTTCCAGGGCTCGGAGCCTTTTACGGATCGTGGCGCGATATCGCCGACACGGCCGTGCGCGTCGTCATCGGCTACAATCTGTTCATGCACGGCTGGGTCAAGGTGACCGCTATGGGCTTGGCCGGCGTCGGCGGCTTCATGGCCAAGATGGGGCTGCACCCGGGCGCGGCCTTTGCGCTGTCCGCCATGTTCCTGGAAACGATCGGCGCGGCCTGCATCATCGTCGGTCTGTTCACGCGCTTCTTCGCGGCGGCGCTCGCCATCGAGATGTTCATCGCTTTCCTGGTGGTGCACCTGCCACACGGCTTCAGCTACACCCACGGCGGCTACGAATACGTCCTGCTGCTGGGGATCGTATTGTTCGCCATCGCCATTCGCGGCGGCGGTCCCTACTCGATCGACCGCATGCTCGGCAAGGAGCTTTAGGCGGGTTGCCTCCCTTCTCTCCGCTCGTCCCCGCGAAAGCGGGGACCCAGTCCCTCTTTCGCTGGATTCCTGCTTGCGCGGGAATGAGCGGAGAGCGGGTCACCCCGCTTTGCGTACCCAAACCTTGTTGTCGTGGAATGCGGCGCCGCCAAAAGGCGCGATCGGGTCCGCGCCTGTGAGCGTGTTGATGCCGCAGCCGTCCTCGTAGGCCGCGTTGGGCCAGATCGATTCCGCGATCAGCACGCCGCGGCGCACGCCGTCGAACAGCCTGGCGTGCAGGCGCACTTGGCCCCGCGTGTTGCCGAGCACGACGTAGTCGCCATCGCCGATGCCGTGCCCCACCGCATCGTCGGGATGGATCATCACCGTCGGACGCTTTTCGTTGGCAAGCGACGTCGGCGTCTCGTTGAAGGTCGAATTGAGAAAGCCGCGCGCGGGCGACGTGGCCAGCCGGAACGGATGCACGTCATCGGCCTGCTCGATCGAGGTCCAGTGGTCGGGCAGCGCCGGCAGATCCTTGACCGGCCCTTCCTTGTAGGGGCTGCGGAACGGCACGTTCTCCCAATCCGGCTTGAAGCGGAACTTGCCGTCCGGCCAGGCGAAGCCGTCGAGATAATGCGACTCCCGGAACGACGGCTGGCAGTCGAGCCAGCGGTTGGCTTCGAGGCCTTCCAGCGTGCCGCGGTTCGAGCGGCGCAGCAGATCGTCGATCAATTCCCGCGGGCTCATGGCGAAGCCCTTGTGCTCGGCGCCGAGGCGTTTGGCGAGCGCCGAGATGACTTCGTGATTGTTGCGGCATTCGCCCGGCGGCTCCACGAGCTTGGGGCCTAAGATGATGTATTGATGGCCGCCGCCGCGATAGATGTCGTCGTGCTCGAGGAAGGTGGTCGCCGGCAGCACCAGATCGGCCATGCGCGCGGTTTCCGTCATGAACTGCTCGTGCACGCAGACGAAAAGATCGTGGCGCGCGAAGCCCGCCTTGACCTTGGTCTGGTCGGGCGCGACCGACACCGGGTTGGTGTTCTGGATGATCATGGCGTCGACCGGCGGACCGCCGAACAGCGCCTCGCGGTCGCCGGTCAAGATGGCGCCGATTTGCGACTGGTCGAGCATGCGCACCGAACGGTCCCAGGCGTCCTTGCCCTCGATCAGCGTCATATCGAGCTTGAAGATATCGGCGTTGATGTGGAAGGCGCCGCCGCCCTCGTACTGCCAGGCGCCCGTCACCGCCGCGATGCAAGCCGCGGCGTGCATGTTGGCGGCGCCGTTGCGCGAGCGCGCGAAACCGTAGCCGAGCCGGAAGAAGGTTCGTTTGGTGTCGCCGATCAGCCTGGCGAACTCTTCGATCGTTTCCACCGACGTGCCGGTGATGGCGGAGGCCCATTGCGGATCGCGCATCTTCAGATGGGCTTGGAGCTCGCGCGGCGCGTCGGTGTATTTTTCGAGATAGTCCCAATCGGCCTTGCCGTCACGGAACAGGCAATGCATCACCGCGCAGGCGAGCGCGCCGTCGGTGCCGGGCTTCACCAGCACGGCCAAGTCGGCCTGTTGCATGGTGCCGTTCATGTAGATGTCGACCGCCGCGATCTTGGCGCCGCGCTCTTTGCGCGCACGCGTCGCGTGCGTCATCACGTTGACCTGGGTGTTGACCGGATTGGTGCCCCAGATCACCACGAAATCGGACTTGGCCATCTCGCGCGGATCGGGCCCGGCGACGCGCCCGACGCCCGCGGTGTAGCCGGCGTAGGCCGGGTTGACGCAGATGGTCGAATGGAAGCCGGAATATTTCTTCACATGGCGCAGGCGGTGGATGCCGTCGCGCTGCACCAGGCCCATGGTGCCGGCGTAGTAGTACGGCCACACGCTCTCGGGCCCGTGGCGCTGCTCGGCCTTGATGAACTGCTCCGCCACCAGGTCGAGCGCGTCGTCCCAGGAGATGCGCTGGAATTCACCGGAACCCTTGGGCCCGATGCGGCGCATGGGATGCAGCAGTCGCTCGGCGTGATGCTCGCGCTCGGCGTAGCGCGCGACCTTGGCGCAGACGACGCCGGCTGTGTAATCGTTGTCCTTGGAACCGCGCACGCGGCCGATGGTGCGTTCGTCGAGGAGTTCCACCTCGAGCGCGCAGGTGGACGGGCAGTCGTGCGGGCAGGCGGAATAACCGATGCGCTTGCCGCCGGGGTCTCGGACGGTCTGGTTCATCGATCCAGTATAGCCGAAAATCCACCCCCCGTCATTCCGGGGCGCGAGCACCGCGAGCGAACCCGGAATCCAGGGACACATCGCAATGGCTGTGTTCTTCGCGCTGGATTCCGGGTTCGCCCGCTTTGCGGGGACCCCGGAATGACCACGGGCTACAGCCCGCCCTCATCCGGCGCCCGCCGCCACAGCGCGCCGACGATGAGCACCAGCGCCGCGCCGGCGGCGGCCGCGGGGTATTCCGCCGATTGGGCGGCCGAGGCGCCGAAGCCGTGCACGAGCCAGGCGCGCGCCGCCGGGTCGGTGACGATCACCTCGCCGGCGATCCAGCCGAGCAACGCCGCCCCGCCCCAGATCAGCAGCGGGACGCGGTCGAGCAACGCCATGATCAGCGCCGCGCCGGCGACGATGAGCGGCACGCTCACCGCCAGCCCCAGCACCAGGAGCGCCATGTTGCCTTCCGCCGCCGCCGCGATGGCGATGACGTTGTCGAGGCTCATGATGATATCGGCGACGGCAACGATATAGACCGCGTGCCACAGGTGCTGGCCCGCGGGCCGCGACGACGCCGCCTCGGGCACCAAGAGTTTGGCCGCGATGTAGAGGAGTGCGACGCCGCCGGCGATCTTGAGATAGGGCAGCAGCAGCAGCGAGGCGACGACGCCGGTGAAGACGACGCGCAGAATGACCGCGACGCCGGCGCCGAGGACCATGCCCCACAGCCGCTGGCGCGGCGGCAGGCCGCGGCAAGCGAGCGCGATCACCACCGCGTTGTCGCCGGACAGGAGGATGTTGATCCAGACGATCTTGAGGAAGGCGAGCCAGAATTCGGCCTGATCGAGCTTGTCCCAGCCGCTCGCCAGCATGGCGGACCAGCCGGCGGGGTCGAGCATCTGCGCGATCGAATGCAATCTGCGCTCCCTGCCCTACCCGCGCCGTCTGTCCGGGTCAGCTATCATCTTTGCGCATGGTCTTTCCCGAAAACCGGTGCCCATCCCCGATCAGGTCGGGGACAGGCTTTTTTCGGGATCATGCGCTCAGCCGACGATCTCGTTTTCCGAGAAGAACTGCGCAATCTCCTTGGCCGCGGTCTCGGGGGCATCAGAGCCGTGCACCGAGTTCTCGCCGATCGACTTGGCGTGCACCTTGCGGATGGTGTTGGGCGCGGCCTTCGACGGGTCGGTGGCACCCATCACATCGCGATACTTGGCGATGGCGCCCTCGCCCTGGAGCACCTGCACGACGACCGGACCGGAGGTCATGAACTCGACCAGTTCGCCGAAGAAGGGGCGTTCCTTGTGCACGCCGTAGAACGTCTCGGCTTGTGCCCGGGTAATGAGCACCCGCTTCTGGCCGACGATGCGCAGGCCGGCGGCCTCGATCATGGCGTTGATGGCGCCAGTCAGATTGCGTTCGGTGGCGTCGGGTTTGATGATGGAAAAGGTGCGCTCGAGCGCCATCGGGAGAGATCCTTCACTGGGATTGATGGGGTCGTTTATGGATTTGATTGGTGAGGTTTGGTCGCGGCGGCTTATACCGGGCGGGCCCGCGAGCGGCAAGGTCGCGGGCCGAAATGCCGCGCCCGCGGGGGCTGTTTTTGGCCCGTGATTTCAGGAGCATGCAATGCGGTCCCGCTATCTGATGTTTGCCGGCTACAATGCCTGGTGCAATGCGCGGCTTTATGACGCCGCCGCCAGCCTCTCCGACGCCGACTACCGCGCCGAGCGCGGCGCCTTCTTCAAGTCGTTGCACGGCACCCTTAACCACCTGCTGGTTGGGGACCGTATCTGGATGCGCCGCTTCACCGGCGAAGGCGAGCAGCCGCCGAGCCTCGACGCCATCCTCTACGACGAATTCGCCGCGTTGCGCGCCGCGCGCGTGGCCGAGGATGCCCGCATCAGCCGTTATGTCGGGGGCCTGAGCGAGGCCGATCTCGCCGGCACCTTGCGCTACCGCACCGTCACGCGCCCGCAGGACATCGAGCAACCGCTGTCGCCCGCGCTCGACCACTTCTTCAACCACCAGACCCATCACCGCGGACAGGCTCACGCCCTGCTTACCGCCGTCATCGGCAATGACGTGACGCCGAGCTTCGACCTGATCATCTACCAGCGCGAGACGGGTGTGGGGTTGAGTTGAGGCTTCACTGTCATTCCCGGCCCGGCCGAAGGCCGGAGCCCGGAATGACAGCCTAATTGCGTCGAGCCCTCCCGCTCTGTACTAAGCGCGTCAAAACCACACGCTCATTCGGGAGGGAGTTTCACTCATGGCCACCAACCGCGTTCATCGCATCGCCGTCATTCCCGGCGACGGCATCGGCAAGGAGGTCATGCCCGAAGGCGTGCGCGTGCTCGAGGCGGCGGCCAAGAAATTCGGCTTCGAAATCCGCCTCGACGACTTCGATTTCGCGAGCTGCGACTACCACGAAAAGCACGGCCGCATGATGCCGGAGGACTGGAAGGAGCAGATCGGCAGCCACGATGCCATCTACTTCGGCGCCGTCGGCATGCCCGACAAGCTGCCCGACCACATCTCGCTGTGGGGTTCGCTCATCCTGTTCCGCCGCGAGTTCGACCAGTACGTAAACTTACGCCCCGTACGCCTGATGCCGGGCGTGCCCTCGCCGCTCGCCGGCCGCAAGCCCGGCGACATCGACTTCTGGGTGGTGCGCGAGAACACCGAGGGCGAGTATTCCGCAATCGGCGGCAAGATGTTCGCCGGCACCGAGCGCGAAGTGGTGGTGCAGGAAACGGTCATGAGCCGGACCGGCGTCGACCGCGTCCTGAAGTTCGCCTTCGAGCTCGCGCGCTCGACGCCGAAGAAGCACCTCACCTCCGCGACCAAGTCGAACGGCATCGCCATCACCATGCCGTACTGGGACGAGCGCGTGAAGGAGATGGCCAAGAGCTATCCCGACGTGAAGTGGAACCAGTTCCACATCGACATCCTGTCGGCGCGCTTCGTGATGAGCCCGGACTGGTTCAACGTGGTGGTCGCGTCCAACCTGTTCGGCGATATCCTTTCCGACCTCGGCCCCGCCTGCACCGGCACCATCGGCATCGCGCCGTCGGGCAACATCAATCCGGAGCGCAAGTATCCGTCGGTGTTCGAGCCGGTGCACGGCTCCGCGCCGGATATCTACGGCCAGGGCATCGCCAATCCGATCGGGCAGATCTGGTCCGGCGCCATGATGCTGGAACACCTGGGCGAGACCGAAGCCGCCAAGGCGATCGTCAAGGCGATCGAAACCGTGCTCGCGCAGGAGAAACTGCGCACCCGCGATCTCAAGGGGCCGGCCGATACCGTCACCTGCGGCAAGGCGGTCGCGGACGCGCTGGGGTAATCCTCTGCCTGTCATTCCGGGGCGCGAGCGCAAGCGAGCGAGCCCGGAATCCAGGGACCAAGAACGTAAGCGCTGCCGTGTTGCTCTGGATTACGGGCTCCGGCCTTCGGCCGGCCCTGGAATGACCGGAGAGGCATTGCATCCCCGCGCCGCCTCGGCCAAAACCCGGCCCCATGCTCGTCATCGACGACCTCACCGTCCGCATCGCGGGCCGCACCCTGATTGAAGGCGCCTCGGTCAACGTGCCGACCGGCGCGCGCGTCGGCATGGTCGGCCGTAACGGCACGGGTAAATCGACCCTGTTCAACGTGATCGCCGGCGACTATGCCGCCGAGCACGGCAGCGTCACGCTGCCGCCGCGCTGGCGCCTCGGACGCCTCGCCCAGGAGGCGCCAAACGGGCCGGACAGCCTGATCGACATCGTGCTGCGCGCCGACAGCGAGCGCACCGCGCTCCTCGCGGAAGCCGACACCGCCACCGATCCGCACCGGATTGCCGAGATCCAGACCCGGCTCGCCGATATCGGGGCGCATGCCGCGCCCGCACGCGCGGCCGCGATCCTTTCGGGCCTGGGCTTCTCGCGGGCGGACCAGCAGCGCGGGGTGCAGGAATTCTCCGGCGGCTGGCGTATGCGCGTGGCGCTCGCCGCCACGCTCTTTGCGCAGCCCGACCTTCTGCTGCTCGATGAGCCCACGAACTATCTCGACCTCGAAGGCACGCTTTGGCTGCAGGAGCATCTTGCCCGCTACCCGGCAACGCTCATCGTCATCAGCCATGACCGCGACCTGCTCGACAGCGCCATCGGTCATATCCTGGCGCTGGAGCAGAAGAAGCTGACGCTCTGGCGCGGCGGCTATTCAAGCTATGCGCGCCAACGCAGCGAGCGCGAAGCGCTCGACCAGAAGCTAATCAAAAAGCAGGACGCGCAGCGCAAGCACCTGCAGGCCTTCGTGGACCGCTTCCGCGCCAAGGCGACGAAAGCGCGGCAGGCACAGTCGCGGCTCAAGATGTTGGAAAAGCTCGAGCCGATCGCGGCGCTCACCACCGACGAGGTGCGGCCGATCAATTTCCCGGCGCCGGACAAACTGCTGTCGCCGCCGATCATCGCCGCGGAGGGCGTCGCGGTCGGCTACGAACCGGGCAAGCCGATTCTGTCCGGCTTGAACCTGCGCATCGACAACGACGACCGCATTGCGCTCTTGGGCGCCAACGGCAACGGCAAGTCCACCTTCGTCAAGCTGATCGCCGACCGGCTTAAGCCGATGCAAGGCTCGATCACCCGCGCCGCCACGCTCAAGATCGGCTATTTCGCCCAGCACCAGGTGGAAGAGTTCAATCCGCAGGAAAGCCCCTACGACCACGTGCGCCGGCTGATGCCGGACGCCGCCGAGGCGCAGGTGCGCGCCAAGGTGGGAGCCATCGGCTTTTCCGGCGCCGCCGGCGATACGAAAGTCGAGAAGCTCTCCGGCGGCGAGAAGGCGCGGCTGCTCTTGGGTCTCGCGACGTTCGAAGCGCCGCATCTGATGATTCTCGATGAGCCCACCAACCATCTCGACATCGACAGCCGAGGCGCCCTCATCGAAGCCATCAACGACTTTCCGGGCGCGGTCATCCTGGTGTCGCACGACCGCTATCTCCTGGAGGCGTGCGCCGACCGCCTGTGGCTCGTTGCCGACGGCAAGGTGAAGCCGTTCGACGGCGACCTCGACGACTATCGCCGCACCGTCCTGAGCGAACGCTCGGGTGGCACCGCCAGCGCGGCGAAATCGTCGGCCAACCCGAGCCGCGGCGACGTGCGCCGCGCGGCCGCTGAGAAGCGCGCGGAGACCGCGCCCTTGCGCCAGCGCGTGAAGAAGGCCGAAGCGCTGATGGAGAAGCTCACGCGTGAGATCGCCGCGCTCGACGAGAAGCTCGCCGACGGCAATCTGTTCACGCGCGACGCCGCCAAGGCAGCCGAGTTGGCCAAGCGGCGCTCGGACACGGCGGATGCGCTCGCTGCGGCGGAAGAGGAATGGCTGTCGGCGAGCGCGGCGCTAGAGACGGCCTGATTTGGGTCCGTCATGCCCGGCCTTGTGCCGGCATCCACGCCTTTGTGGCCAGCAGATATCGTAAGACGTGGATGGCCGGGACAAGCCCGGCCATGACAAATGCCGTTACTGCACGTACATCTGCTCGCCGCCCCGCGCGCGCCCGCGCCGCGGCGGCTTGACCTGGCGGTCGTACTTCCGAGTCTGTTGGGGCGTGGCGTCGACCTGGATCAGGCGTCCCGACAGGAAACTGTAAACGCCAGGCCGTTCGCCGCCGTTATAGGTGAGCACCACCCGGCGCTGCCCCTTGGGGCCACGGCTGACGCTGATGTTGCCCGGGGTGCCGAGGCGGCGGGCCACCGCGCATTCGCTCATGCCCAGGGCAACGCCGCCGAAGACCGGTGCCGGCGTATTAGGCGCGGCCCCGAAGCCGGCGGGCTCGAGCTGGTCGGGCGGCGGGGCCGAGGCCTGCGCCGCCGCGGCCGCCTGCGGCGGCTTCTGCGCCTGCGGGGTCGCGGGCGTCGGTGCCGGGGCGCAATAGCCGGTCGGGCTGATCAGGTTTTCGGGCACCACCGGGCCCTTCTGCACCAGATCGAAATTGTTGGCGGCTTCGTTGGGCTTGGCCCAGCCCGGAACCGAGAAGAAACGGGTCGGCTTGGTGAAGGCGTTGTCCTTGATATCGGTCATCATTTCCGACGGCTGCCCGCAGCCCGCCAGGACGGCGGCAGCAGCGCAGAAAAGCACAGCCATGAGCACAGAACGCGGCAAGCAAGACCCCCGGTTTGTCTATCCGCTTGTCCCTTAAGCCGGATTTTGCGTCATCACAATGGCATGGGCAATATTGGGCAGATTCCGGCGCCGGCGAATGGTCATCGGGGCCCTTGGACCGGGCATTTTCGCCCCCGGCGCGCTTCGGAAGGCGCAGATACCCCCTTGGCCGCCGCTCACGCCTTCTTCTCCCAGCGCCCGCTGTCGTCCGGTTGCCAGTAGGTGACGTCGAAGCCCTTGGCCTTGGCCTCGCTCCAGCGGGCTCGCGCGGCAGCCACCGCGTCGTCGTCGTCGCCGTCGAACAGCAGCACGATGCGCTGATAGCTCTCGGCATCCGGGGGCACCGGCGCCCCCTCGATCAGGAAACGTACGTCGGCGGCGTTGGGATTGCTTTCGGTCAGAGTCAGGAGCACCGGCTGCGCCGGCGCCTCCGGCTCACGCCAGGTGCCGTGCGGCAGGAAGCCATCGTCGCGGTAGGTCCACAGATGGGCATCGAGCGCGTCGATGCGTTCTTCCGACGTGCCCTGCACGACAACGCGCCAGCCGCGTTCGAGCGACTTTTCGAGCAGCGTCGGCAACACGCCTTCGAGGCGCTGGCCCTGCAGATGGTAGAAAAGCAGTTCCGTCATCGATCCTGATTCCATTCACGGGGCCGGCCCCGCTTCGGCCGCGCCGCTTTTCCACACGCCAATACGGGCCGCGAAAGTCAAATTCGGCAAAATGCTGGAAGGTGTGCCCGAAGCGGCACGGCCCCATGAAAAGCAAGCTTTCGGCGCATGTTTTGCCGGTTGCAACCCCGGTTTCAATAGGCCGCGGTCACCGGCTCAAGCTATTTGAACAAACCCTAGGCGATTTCGGCCCCGGTATGGAGGCTGAGCGACGGCACCTGGACGCCCCCGTGGCACAACCGCCGTTGACTCGGTTCGGAAGTATTCATAGCGTTTTTTTTTGCGCGTGGGCCTTTACGGTTCATTTGGGCGTGGCGCGGGCGGCGCCCTGACCCGATGTTTCGGGCGGCAAGCGATGTCGGCCGGTTCAGGATTGTCGAGGGTGCCCGCAAATGGGGGGCGATGGTTTCGTCAGGATCGCGCGTGCCGCTGCGGTGTTCATCGCTGGGGCCTTCGTAGCATATTGGGGCGATCCCTGCGCCCGCGCCGCCGATATGAGGCCCGCGCAAGCGCCGCTCTACAAGGCGCCGGCCCCGCTGGCGCCGCAGTATGACTGGTATGTGGGCGCCGGCGCGTTCATGGACCACCACACCGGCTTCGTCCCCAACACCAACAACGTTTACAACGTCGAGAAGTACGAGCCCGGCGGCAAGGTCTTCGTCGGTTGGCAGTTCGACCGCGATTGGGCGGCCGAATTCAGCGTCGACTATTTCGGCGAAACCGCCTTCGACGAGAAAAACTTCCCGACCCAGAGCAAGGAGCGCAGCTTCGCCGTGACCGGCAGCGTGCTCTGGTTCACACCGCCGGTCGCGACCTGGATGCCGTTCTACAACGACGTCATGCCGAGCGACATGATCCCGATTCGGATGTTTGCGCGGGGCGGCATCGCTTACAAGAACATCCACCAAGAAGCCTTCGACGGCACCTTCGACGAAGGCACGTTTGCTTTCGTGGTCGGCGGCGGCGCTGAGTTCGAGCTCAGCGACCGCTGGTTCGCGCGCTTCGAATACGAATTCGTCTCGACCGCACTCAACGGCCCGTCCGAGCCCTTCACCGCGCTTAACGGCCTGTTCACGGCGCATCTCGGTGGCACCGCCCGCGTGGTCAATGTGATGAACACCGAGCTCGCCCTCAGCGCCGGCTACCGGTTTTAGGATCGGGACCGGCGAGTTGACCCGCATGGCCAACCGTCGCTTTGCGATTCGAGTGGCGGCGTGATCCCCCCGAGCGATTGAGGCGTGTTCACAGCCTGCAACGCTTCGCGCACATTGCACACTCCGAATGGAGGGTGAGCCCACGATGGTCGGGATGCACGGCCTGCTATCCGTTGTTCTGGCTTTTCTGGTCGTGACCGTGTCGCCGGGGCCGGCGAACATCGCGGTCTCAACGGTCGCGTTAGGCAGCGGCCGCCGCGCCGGTTTACGGTTCGGCGCGGGCTTGTCCCTCGGGCTGGCCTTCTGGGGCATGATCGCGGCAACCGGTTTGGGCGCCGCCCTGCAAAGCTCGCTCTATGTTCTGACTGCGTTGAAGCTATGCGGCGGGCTTTACCTCTTGGGGCTCGCCGTCCACTCGCTGCGCTCGGCGGCCAAACCAGCGGACAACGGACCCGACCCTGTCATGAGCGCGCGGTGGTTCACCCGCGGCTTGATGCTAAATCTTTCCAACCCCAAAGCCGTCCTGGCCTGGATGGCGGCGCTTTCCATGGGCCTCGGCGATGGCCATGGCCGCGTTCCGCTGGTCGCGGCAACGCTCGTCTGCATGGCGCTCGGATGTGCCAACTACGCCGGGTACGCGATGGCGTTTTCGCATCCGGGCGCGATGACGGCCTACAAGCGCTGGCGACGATGGATCGACGGCGTGGTCGCCGGACTGTTCGCCGCGGCAGGCGTCGATCTCATCCGCTCGGCCTTGGCGCGCTGAAACGGCATCCGCGCCCTCGCCTGCCCTCACTTCTCGTAGTTATCCGCCACCAGCCGGTCCAATAGCCGCACGCCCCAGCCGGAACCCCAACTATGGTTGATCTCGCTTTGCGGCGAGCCCATGCCGGTGCCGGCGATGTCGAGATGCGCCCACGGCATCTTGTCGTCGACGAAACGCTTGATGAACTGCGCCGCCGTGATGGCGCCGCCGTAACGCGAGCCGCCGGTATTCTTCATGTCGGCGAATCGGGAATCGATCATCTTGTCGTACGCCGCGCCGAGCGGCATGCGCCAAACCGCTTCCCCAGTCTCGCTGCCGGCCTTGTTGAGTTGATCGGCGAGCTTGTCGTCGTTGCAGAACATGCCAGCGTACTCGTGCCCAAGCGCGACGATGATGGCCCCGGTCAAGGTCGCGAGGTCGACCATGAGCTTCGGCTTGAAGCGCTGCGCCGCGTACCAGACGACGTCGGCGAGCACGAGGCGGCCCTCGGCGTCGGTGTTGATGATCTCGATGGTCTGGCCGGACATCGATTTGACGATGTCGCCCGGACGCTGGGCGTTCGCACCAGGCATGTTCTCGACCAGCCCGATGAGGCCGACCGCGTTGACCTTGGCTTTGCGCGCCGCGAGAGCGTGCATGAGCCCGGTGACGCAAGCCGCGCCGCCCATGTCGCCCTTCATGTCCTCCATGCCGCCGGCCGGCTTGATGGAGATGCCGCCGGTATCGAAGCACACGCCCTTGCCGATGAAGGCGAGCGGCGCGTCGCCCTTCTTGCCGCCATTCCAGCGCATGACCACCACCCGGCTGTCATGGGCCGAGCCCTGGCCGACGCCGAGCAGCGCGTTCATGCCGAGCTTCTTGAGGGCCGGCTCATCGAGCACCTCGACAGTGACCCCGACATTCTTCAGCGCCGTGGCGCGGCGCGCGAACTCGACCGGATAGAGCACATTGGCCGGCTCGTTGACGAGGTCGCGCGCGAGTTCGACGCCGTCGGCGATCCCTGACAGCGGCGCATAGGCGCGCCGGGCCGCGGCGACATCGCCGACCGCGATGGTGACGCTGCGGCTCGCCGGCGCCTTCTCTTCGTCCTTGCGCTTGGTCTTGTAGCGGTCGAAGGCGTAGGCGCGCAGGCGCATGCCTTGCGCCAATCGGGCGGCTTGGTCGGCGGTCATATCGCCGCCGCCGAGTTCCGCGACCACTGTGGCCATGGCCGCCCGCGCCGGCACCTTGCCCATGGCAAGGCCGCCGAGCTTGAGGCAATCCTGCGGCTTCAGCCCGTCCGCCGGCCCGGTGCCGAGCACCACCATGCGGTCCACCTTCAGCCCCTCGGGTGCGATCAGGTCGAGGCTGGCGTCCTTCTTGCCGGAGAACCCGGCCGCCTTGGCGGCACGCGTAACGTGGGCGGCGGCTGGGCCGAGGATCTCGCACGTTGCAGGACCGAATTTGAGCTTATCGTCGCAAAAAGCGACCAAAACGCCCTTGTTGGGGGCGCCATAGGCGCCAAAACCGAGCTTGAGGGCGTCGGACATCGCAAAAATCCCCTGGCTGCGGACGCGGGCCCAATTGGCCCCGGCCGGTGAACTCCCTCATATGACGCAGCCA
This sequence comes from uncultured Pseudomonadota bacterium, assembly GCA_963773225.1. Classification (GTDB taxonomy): domain Bacteria; phylum Pseudomonadota; class Alphaproteobacteria; order Rhizobiales; family Xanthobacteraceae; genus Pseudolabrys. Next base: position 147,800 of record CAVZAO010000018.1, on the reverse strand, counting down.
CCCGCCCGTTGCAAAGCCGGACGGGCCTTTTTTGGCTGTTTTTCCAGATGGCAAGACGCTCCGCCCTTGCCAGAATTGAGGTCACAGCGCACCCCTAGCGGGGGCCGGAAATTAACCTTTCGTTGGCCATGTTGAGCGTCTTTTTATTATGCGTATTCAAAGACTTTGCCTTTGCAAGGCCATGTTATCGGCTGATGAAGGTTAATCCCGGCGCGGGCCGGGTCGTAACGGCAGTACACGGACCGCCAGCGGGGGCGTTGGCGGTCTTTCGGGGTGTGCCGCGCTTAAGGGGACGCTGGCGGCGGATGGGGTCGATCAACCGTTACATATTCCGCTCCACGCTCAACGCGTTCCTGGTCGTGCTGGGCAGCCTGACGGCCGTGATCTGGGTCACGCAGGCCCTGCACGACTTCGACATCATGACGAGCCAGGGCCAGACCATCCTGGTATTCATCGGCATTACCGGCATGATCATCCCGCTGCTGGTGATGGTGATCGCGCCGATCGCCTTCCTCATCGCGATGGCGCACGTGCTCAACAAGATGTCGACCGACTCCGAGATCATCGTCATGAACGCCTCGGGCATGTCGCCGTGGATCCTGTTCCGCTCGTTCCTGGCGGCGGCGCTGGTGGTGGCGCTGCTGGTGGCCGCGATCAGCGCTTATTTCGCGCCCAAGGGCCTGCGCACCCTGCGCGACTGGCTCACCGAGGTGCGCGCCAACGTGGTGACCACCATCCTGCAGCCTGGACGCTTCACGTCGCTGGAGAACGGCGTCACCATCCACGTGCGTCAGCGCCGCGCCAGCGGCCAGCTTGCCGGCATCTTCCTCGACGACCAGCGCAACCCGAAAGAGCGCCTGACGGTGATCGCCGAAAATGGCGAACTGGTCGATGACAAGAAGGGCACCTTCCTGGTGCTGGAGAATGGCACGTTGCAACGCCACGAGGCGGGCCAGCGGGATCCCGCCATCGTTACCTTCGACCGCTACGCGTTTGACCTCTCGCAGTTCGCCGGCGGCCCGCAGGCGATCACCTATTCGATCCGCGAGCGCTATCTCTGGCAACTCCTGTTCCCGGATCCGAACGACAAGACCTACCGCAAGGAACCGGGCGAATTCCGCGCCGAGCTCTTCGACCGGCTGATGGCGCCGCTCTACCCAATCGGATTCGCGGTCATCGCTTTTGCCTATCTGGGCGCGCCCCGCACCAATCGGCAAAGCCGGGCCATGTCGATGGTGGGCACGGTCACCTGGGTCGCGGTCCTGCGCCTGACCGGCTTCATCTCGACCGTATTCGGCGCCAGCTATCCAGCGTTGCTGTCGCTGCAATTCATCGCCATGGCGATCGCGCTCGCGGCCGGCTACGTCGTGATCCGCCGCGGCGTCATCCTAGAGCCCCCCGCCTTTATCAGCGACGGCCTCGCCGCGATCACCGAACGCATCGTCAAGCGCCTGGCGGTGCCATCGTGAGATTCGCCATGCCGGCTCTGGGCGGGACCCTCGCGCGCTATTTCGGCCTGCGCTTTTTGAGCTCGGTGCTGCTGGTGTTCATCAGCATCTTCGCGCTGGTGGCGCTGCTCGACTACATCGAGTTGATGCGGCGCGCGGGCGACGTCCCCAACGTGTCGCCGCTCCTGGTGTTCGAGACCTCGATCTTCCGGGTGCCGCAGATCATCGAGCGCGTGATGCCGTTCTGCGTCCTCATCGGCGCGATGTCATGCTACCTCAGCCTGTCGCGACGGCTGGAACTGGTGGTGGCGCGCTCGTCCGGCATGTCGGCCTGGCAGTTCATCGCCCCGGCGTTGGTGGTCGCCTTCCTGCTCGGTGTCTTCGCCACCACGGTTTACAACCCGGTGTCGGCGATGCTGCAGGAGCGCTCCAAGAAGCTGCAGGCCGAACTATTCGGGCGCGACCTCAACGGCTTCGGCACCGGCGGCGGCGGCGGCGGGTTCTGGGCCAACCAGAAGACCAACGAGGGTCAGGCCATCATCAACGCCAAGTCGAGCCGCGATCAGGGGGTCGCGCTCTCCGGCGTGACGGTGTTCACCTTCACCCCCGACGGCAGCTTTCAGCAGCGTATCGAGGCCCGCGCAGCGGTTCTCGACCCGGGCGTATGGAAGCTGCTCGACGCGCGCGTTTATGGGCAGGGCCAGCGGCCGCGCAACGTGAACGTCTTTCGCCTCAAGACCAGCCTGACACCGGAACAAGTACGGGAAAGCTTTGCGACACCCGAGACCGTCCCGTTCTGGGACTTGCCGATGTATATCAAGATCGCGGAACACGCAGGACTTGTCGCCGCAGGGTATAGATTACAGTTCCAAAAGCTTCTTGCTCGGCCCTTCATGCTCGCGGCCATGGTTATGCTCGCCGCTGCTGTCAGTCTACGCTTCTTCCGCTTCGGCGGTGTGCAGAAGATGGTTTTAAGTGGCGTGGCTGCCGGCTTTCTGCTTTATGTGCTCTCAAAAGTGACGGAAGATTTGAGCAAGGCCGAGCTGATGCTCCCGATGACAGCAGCTTGGTTGCCTGTGCTCGCCGGTGGCCTGACGGGGTTCATTGCGTTGTTGTACCAGGAGGACGGGTGATGGCGGGGCCCCCTAGCGCTCCACCACCAGCGGCCCGGCCCCGCCGCCGCATTGCCCAAATCTTCGCTGCGCTCGCCCTCACGGTGGCCGCGGCCATCGTCGCTTGCGCGCCCGCCAGCGCCCAAAGCACCTTCCAGCCGATCCCGCCGCCGCCCGCCAAGACCAAGGCCGCCATCGAGCGCGCCGGTCAGAAGCAGATGCTGATGAAGGCGGACAAGATCAACTACGACTACGCCAATCACCGCGTCTCGGCGGTCGGCGACGTGCAGATCTATTACAAGGGCTCGACGCTCGAGGCCGACCGCGTCGTTTACGACCAAGAGAGCAAGCGGTTGCACGCCGAGGGCAACGTGCGGCTGACCGACGCCGACGGCAAGGTCACCTACGGGTCGGTGATCGACCTGTCGGACGACTACCGCAACGGCTTCGTCGACGCGCTCAGGCTCAACACGCCGGAGCGCACCAGCATGGCGGCCGCGCGCGCCGAACGCACCGCCGGCAACTTCACTGTCTTCCATAACGGCGTCTACACGGCCTGCCAGCCGTGCAAGGACAACCCGAAGAAGCCGCCGGAATGGCAGGTGAAGGCCAAGCGCATCATCCATAACCAGAAAGAGAAGATGCTCTACTTCGAGGACGCGCGCCTCGAATTCTGGGGCGTGCCGCTGGTCTGGATGCCGTATTTCTCCGCGCCCGATCCGACGGTTAAGCGCAAGACCGGCTTCCTGATGCCGACGGTGTCGTCGAACTCGATCTACGGCGTCGGCATCGAGGTGCCGTATTATTTCGCGCTGGCGCCGAACTACGACGTGACGCTCGCGCCCAAGTACACGACCAAACAGGGCCTGCTGATGCAGGGCGAGTTCCGCCAGCGGCTGATCAATGGCGCCTATTCGATCCGCGCCGCCGGCATCCGTCAGCAGGATCCGAGCGCCTTCGGCAGCACGTTCGGCGACCGCGAGTGGCGCGGGAGCCTGGAGAGCAGCGGCCGTTTCGCCCTCAACAAGAAATGGACCTGGGGCTGGGACGCGTTGCTGATGTCCGATCGCTACTTCCTGCAGGACTACGCACCGAGCCTGTCGCGTTACACCGCCAGCCCCGACAACCTGTCGCTCACCAGCGAAGGCATCTCGCAAGCCTTCATTGCAGGCCGCGGCGACCGCAGCTACTTCGACGCCCGCTCAATCTATTATCTCGGCTTCTCCAGTTCCGACGTGCAGGACCAGATCCCGATCGTTCATCCGGTGATCGACTACACCTACACGGTCGACCATCCGGTGGTCGGGGGCGAGCTCAGCTTCGACACCAACTTCACCAGCCTGTCGCGCGCGCAGGCGAACTTCGAGGCCGTCACCCAGGCCGCGTCCACGTCGGGCGCCTGCAACACCGCCGACCCGGCGGTGAAGAATTCGAGCAACTGCGTGCTGCGCGGCTTTCCCGGCGAATACAACCGCTTCTCCGCGAAGGCCAGGTGGCGCAAGGACATCACCGACAGCCTCGGCCAGGTATGGACGCCCTTCGCCTCGGTGCGCGTCGACACCGCCGCCGTGCACGTCGACGACCAGGCGAGCGTCTCCAACTACCTGACGCCCGGCGACTCCAGCCTGGTGCGCGCCATGCCGACGGTCGGCCTCGAATATCGCTACCCGTTCATCTCGACGCAATCCTGGGGCACGCAGACCATCGAGCCCGTCGTGCAAGTGATCGCGCGCCCGAACGAGACACAGATCGGGCGGTGGCCGAACGAGGATTCGCAGAGCCTGATCTTCGACGACAGCAACCTGTTCCGTGTGAACAAGTTCGCAGGCTGGGACCGGGTCGAGGGCGGCGGCCGCACCAACTACGGCATCCGCTACAATGCGCAGTTCAACAAGGCGGGCGCGGTCAACGTGCTGTTCGGCGAATCCTATCAGCTGTTCGGCGCGAACTCCTTCGCCGCGATAGATACCACCAACACCGGCCTCGACAGCGGCCTCGCCACCCGCCGCTCCGACTACGTGGCGCGCGTCGCCTACGAGCCCAACAGCATCTATACGTTCACGTCGCGGTTCCGCTTCGACAAGGACACCTTCGACATCATGCGGATGGAGCTGGAGGCAGCCGCGCATTTCGACCGCTGGTCGGCGAGCGTGATGTACGGCGACTACGCCGCCCAGCCGGACATCGGCTTCCTGTCCCGCCGCCAGGGCGTCCTGACCTCCGGTTCGGTCAAGCTGGCCACCAATTGGGTGCTCTCGGGCGGGGCGCTCTACGATATCGAGGAAGGCAAATTCAGCCAGACCAGCGTCGGGCTGGGCTACGTGGACGACTGCCTCATCTTGGCCCTGAATTACACTACAAGTTATACCTATTCGAGCGGTATAGCGACGCCGAACCACACGATCGGCCTGACCCTGAGCCTCCGGACCCTGGGCCAGACCGCAGTGAACCAGTCGGTCAATGGTGTCGGCTCGACGAACTACTAGGCCTCGGTGGGACGCCTGCGTCAGGACCGGATGGAGCTTGAGCGCGCCGCCGCCAACGAAACGGATTTCGCCATGCCAGGAGTGTGCATGAAATTCCCCTCGGTTCGCCGCCTGCTGACCTTTGCCGTGGCAGCGTCTACCCTCGTCGCGCCAACGCTTGCCGTGCCGACGGCCGCCAGCGCGCAGGTAGTGGTCGTCGCCAACGGCTCGCCGATCACCGAGCTCGACATCAAGCAGCGCGAGCGTCTGATCGCGAATGCGACCCACAAGCACGTCACGCGCCAGGAGGTCATCAACGAGCTCATCGACGACCGCCTCAAGATCGCCAAGGCAAAGACCTATGGCCTGAATGTCGACCAGAAGCAGGTCGACGCCGCCTTCGCCAGCATGGCCAGGCGCCAGGGGGTGACCCCTCAGCAGTTCGCCAAGTATCTGGATCACTCCGGCGTCAGCCCCTACGCGGTCAAACAGCGCATCCGCGCGCAGATCACTTGGAACGACATGATCCGCGGAAAATTCGGCGCCTCGCTGGAGGTGAGCGAGGCCGACGTCGACCAGGCGCTGCGCGCCCGCCACGAAGGCGGGACCGAAGTCGGCTACGCCTACACGCTCTATCCCGTCACCGTGGTGGTGCCGCCGGGATCGAGCCAGGGCGTGGTGGCGCAGAAGCGGCGCGAGGCGGAAGACCTGCGCAACCGCTTCACCAGCTGCGCGCGCGGCCTGCCGCTGGCGCGCGGCCTCGGCAATGTGGCGGTGCGCGAACCGATCACGCGCTATTCCGCCGATCTGCCGAAGCCGTTTCGCGATCTGCTCGACAAGATGCCGATCGGCCACCTGACCACGCCCGACGTGACCAGCCAGGGACTGGAGATGTTCGCGCTGTGCGAGAAGAAGCAGACCACGCAGGACTCGCCCGAGAAGGCGAAGGTGCGCCAGGAGATTTACCAGAAGCGCTTCGAGGCCGCCTCGCGCAGTTTCCTGGATGAGCTGCGGCGCTCGGCCTGGATCGAATACAAGCAGCCAAAGAAATGAGCCCGGGAGCCCGCCCGCCCCTCGCCCTGACGCTCGGCGAGCCGGCAGGCATCGGGCCCGACATCACGCTCGCAGTCTGGAAGCGACGCAACGCCCTCGCCCTGCCGCCGTTCTACGTCGCCGGCGATCCCGACTTCCTTAAGGACCGCGCGCGCACGCTCGGCCTCAACGTCCCGGTCAAGCGCGTGACGCCGCAAGAGGCCGCGGACGTCTTCGCGCGCGCGCTGCCGGTGGTGCCGCTCGACCTCGACGTGACCGCATCCGCCGGACAGCCCGACGAGACCAGCGCCCCGGCGGCGATCGGTTCGATCCGCCGCGCGGTTGCCGACGTGATGGCGGGCCAGGCGTCGGCGGTCGTCACCAATCCGATCAACAAACACGTGCTCTACGGCGCCGGCTTCGAAGACCCCGGTCATACCGAATACCTGGCGCGGCTCGCCGGCGAACTGACCGGGCGCCGGGTCATGCCGGTGATGCTGCTGTGGTCGCCCGAGCTCGCAGTGGTGCCGGTAACGATCCACGTGGCGCTGAAGAACGTATTCGGCTTGCTTACGCGTGAGCTGATCGTCGAAACGGGGCGCATCGTGGCGCGCGAATTCGCCACACGTTTTGGCATTGCCAAACCGCGGCTCGCGGTCGCCGGGCTCAACCCGCACGCCGGCGAGGCAGGCTCGCTAGGACGCGAGGACATCGAAATCGTCGCGCCGGCCATCACGCAATTGTGCGCAGACGGAATAGACACGCGCGGGCCGCTGCCGGCCGACACTATGTTTCACGCCGCCGCGCGTGCGAGCTATGACGTCGCGTTGTGCATGTACCACGACCAGGCGCTGATCCCGATCAAGACTTTGGCCTTCGATCACGGGGTGAACGTGACGCTCGGGCTGCCGTTCGTGCGCACCTCACCCGACCACGGCACCGCTTTTGATCTCGCTGGATCCGGCCGTGCCGACCCCTCGAGCCTGCTGGCGGCCGTCAAGCTGGCGGCACGGCTGACGGCGAAGGCGCCGGCAGCGGCACACGTGTAATGGCCGCCATCGACGACCTGCCACCACTGCGCGACGTGATCCGCCGGCATGGGCTCGCCGCCAAGAAGTCGCTGGGCCAGAACTTCCTGCTCGACCTCAACCTGACGGCGCGCATCGCACGCGCCGGCGCTCCGCTTGCGGGCGTCACCGTGGTCGAGGTCGGGCCCGGGCCGGGCGGGTTGACGCGCGCACTGCTGGCGGAAGGCGCGGCGCATGTCATCGCCATTGAGCGCGACGACCGCGCCATCGCGGCGCTGGAAGAGATCGGCGCACGCTATCCCGGCCAACTCACCATCGTGCCGGGCGATGCACTCGAATTCGATCCCCGCCCCCAGCTTGCCGGCGCGCGCGCGCGGGTGATCGCCAACCTGCCCTATAACATTGCCACACCCTTGCTGATCGGCTGGCTCACCGCCGAGCCGTGGCCGCCCTGGTACGACGCGCTAGTGCTCATGTTCCAGCGCGAGGTCGCCGAGCGCATCGTGGCCGCGCCCGGTACGAAGAGCTACGGGCGGCTGGCGGTGCTGGCGAACTGGCGCTGCGAAACCAGGCTGATGTTCGACGTCGCGCCGTCGGCCTTCGTGCCGCCGCCGAAGGTAACCTCCTCGGTGGTGCGGCTGGTGCCGCGTGCCGCCCCGCTTGCCTGCGACGCGCGCGCCCTGCAGCGCGTCACCGAGGCGGCCTTCGGCCAACGCCGCAAGATGCTCCGCCAGAGCCTGAAGTCGTTAGGCGTGAATGCGCTCGCGTTACTGGAAGCCGCCGAGATCGTGCCGACGCAGCGAGCGGAGGAAATCCCGATCGAAGGCTTCGTGCGGCTGGCGAATACGTTCGCCCAAGCCGTTACGGAATAATCTGCCTGAGATCGCCCAGGAGCTGTTCGATGAAGTTCTCGATGTCGAGCATCTTCACGCGCTTCAGCCGCTCGGCGGTGAGGATCGCGCGCAGGCGCGCGAAGCTCTTGTCGAGATCGCGGTTGACCAGGATGTAGTCGTACTCGCGCCAATGCGCGATCTCCTCGAGTGCGTTGTGCAGGCGCCGTTTGATGACGTCGGCGCTGTCCTCAGCGCGGCGTTCGAGCCGCGCCTTCAGTTCGGCGGCGGTCGGCGGCAGCACGAACACCGTCACCACATCGTCGCGCATCTTTTCCAAGAGCTGGCGGGTGCCCTGCCAGTCGATGTCGAACAGCATGTCGCGGCCGTCGGCAAGCGCCTGCTCCACCGGCTCGCGCGGCGTGCCGTAATAGTTTCCGTGCACCTCGGCCCATTCCAGCAGTTCGTCGCCGTCGCGCATGGCCTCGAAATGACGCTTGCTGACGAACTGATAGTGCACGCCGTCGATCTCGCTCGGCCGCCGCGCGCGGGTGGTTGCCGAAACCGAGAGTGTGACGTTTTCCTCCTCGCGCAGCAGGTTGCGCGTGAGCGTGGTCTTGCCGGCGCCCGAGGGCGAGGACACCACCAGCATGATGCCGCGGCGGCTGATCTCCCGGTCGTGGTTATTCGGCGCGGCTTTCGGCGGCGTGCTCATTCCAGGTTCTGCACCTGCTCGCGGAACTGTTCGACCACGGTCTTCAGCTCCAGGCCGATGTTGGTCAGCTCCACATTGTTGGACTTGGCGGTGAGCGTATTCGATTCGCGGTGCAGTTCCTGCGCCAGGAAGTCGAGCCGGCGGCCGACGGCGGCGCCCTCCCCCAAGAGCCCTTTGGCCTGCGCCACGTGTGAGACCAGACGGTCGAGTTCCTCGCGGATATCGGCCTTGCTCGCCATCATGATCGCCTCCTGGTGCAGCCGGTCGCTGTCGAAGCGCTCGGAGGACGCCAGCAGCGTCGCCACCTGTTCGGCGAGCCGCGCCTTCACCGCCTCGGGCTTGCGCCCCGGGTTGGCCTCGGCGCGCGCCGTGAGCGCGGCGATCTCGTCGAGGCGGGCGGTGAGCAGGTTGTTGAGCGTTTCGCCCTCGGCGTGCCGCATGGCGACGAGATCGGCGAGCGTCTTGGCGAAACCGGCGATGATGTCGGTTTCCGCTGCGCGGCGCTCATCCTCGCTCTCGTCGGTTTCCGTGATCTCCATCACGCCCTTGAGCGCCAGGATGCCGTCGAGCCGGGGCGCGGCCGCGTCGATCTTGCCGGCGATCTCGTTCGCTGCCGCCAGCACGGCCGCGAGCACCGCTTCGTTGACCTTGACGGTCGGCTGCGTGCCTTTGCGCTCAATGGTGAGATTGCAGTAGACGGTGCCGCGCGCCAGCGCCTTGCTGGCGGCCGCACGCGCGGCGACCTCCACCGCGTCCCAGCCCGGCGGCAGACGAAAGCGCACGTCGAGGCCCTTGGCATTGACCGATTTCAGCTCCCAGCTCCAGGCATAGGCGCCGGCGACGCCCTGGCCGCGCGCGAAACCGGTCATGCTCGACAGCGCCATCGCTGCTCCTTCTTGTCCGTGAATCTCTTCGAGTCTGTCTAGTCCGGATCGGGCGTCGATCCCGCACCGAAAGCGGGCGGACATTAACCGCGGCCGCCGGCCCTCACAAGGGCAGCCGGCGTGGCGTCACGACGGGACCGAGCGGAGAGCAAGCCGCTACTGCGTCTTGGTCTTGGAATTGCGAGCCTTCGTCTTGCTATGCGTGGTTTCGGCGTCGGCCGGCGCCGGTTCGGGTGCCGGCACATCGATTGTCTTGCCGGTCTGCGCGTCACCCGCCTTCTGCGCCTGCTCCTCCGTCTTTTGCAGCACGCGCAAGTGCGCCACGTTTTTCAGATGCTGCTGGTAGGTATCGGAGAACACGTGACCGCCGGTACCATCGGCAACGAAATAGAGGTCTTTGGTGCGCGCGGGGTTCGCCACCGCATCGAGTGCTGCACGGCCGGGATTGGCGATCGGACCCGGCGGCAGCCCGTCGATCTGGTAGGTGTTGTAGGGATTGGGCCGTTCCATCTCGCTCTTCAGCAGCGGATGGCCGAGCGAACCCTTGCCGCCGGTGAGACCGTAGATGATGGTCGGATCCGACTGCAGGCGCATGTTGCGCTTGAGCCGATTGATGAAGACCGCGGCGACGCGCGATCGCTCGTCCGGTTTGCCGGTTTCCTTCTCGACGATGGAGGCGAGCGTTATCAGATCCTCCGGCGTCTTCAACGGCAGGTCGGGCGCGCGATGCTTCCAGACCTCGGACACGACGCGCTTGTCCGCGCGCTGCATGCGCCGGATCATCTCCTCGCGGGTCATGCCGTGGGTGAAGTTGTAGGTGTCAGGCAGCAGCGTGCCTTCGCGCGGAATCTGCTTGATGGGTCCGGCCAGGGCATCGTTATCGAGCAGCCGCGCCACCACCTGCTCCGAAGTGAGACCTTCGGGGATGGTGAGCGCGTGCTGCACCACTTTGCCTTCGATCATGGTGTTGACCACGTCGGCGATGCTGGCGTGCGCCTTGAAGCGATATTCGCCGTGCTTGAGATCGGCGCGCGCCTTGCGCAAGGTGACCGCGCCGAAGAACACCCACGGCTCGTCAATCACACCCTCGCGCTCCAGGAGACCGCCGATGGCCCGGCCGCCGAGCCCGCGCGGAACGTTGACGACCTTGTCTTGCTTGAGTGGACCGGGCGCATCGTAGTGCTGCTTGCCGACGTAGAGGCCGGCGCCGGCCGCGATGGCGAGCAGCACGAGCAGCATGAAAAAGGCGTTGCCGGCAATCACCGCCGGATGGCGCACCCTGGCGGAGCGACGCGCCGGCGGCGGTACCCGTTCCGGCTCAAGCGCGGCGCGCGGACTACGCGGCGCCACCGGGCGCGACTGGCGCGGCAGCGGCGGTTTGCCGTTGTCGTCTGGCGGCGACCCGTTCGTCACGAACGCGTCCCCGCTGTGAGCACCGCCACCGTCATCGCGACGCCCTCCCTCGACGCCTCTTTGCCAACGCCGGCTCGGTCCCGGCACTCCTATTTCAGAGCCGCCACAAGCGGCCGGCCCAACGCGAAAAAATTAGTCGATTGCGCAGGTTAGAAAGAAATATGGCAAAAGCGAGAGGCCGCCCGTGCCGGCGTCCCCACGACTCCGGCGCACGGCATCATGAACTAGTCCGCGAAGCGACGGAAGATCACCGACGCATTAGTGCCGCCGAAGCCGAATGAGTTCGACAGCACAGTGTCGATCTTCCGCGTGCGCGCCTTGTGCGGCACCAGATCGATCGCCGTCTCGACGGACGGATTGTCGAGATTGATGGTGGGCGGCGCCACGCCGTCGCGGATAGCAAGGATCGAGAAGATCGCCTCAACTGCGCCCGCGGCCCCGAGCAGGTGGCCGATGCAGGACTTGGTCGAGGACATTGAAATCCGGCTGGCCGCGTCGCCGACCACGCGCTCGACTGCGGCGAGCTCGATGGTGTCCGCCATGGTCGAGGTGCCGTGCGCGTTGACGTAGTCGATGTCGCCAGGCGTGATGCCCGCGCGCTTGATCGCGGCGCTCATGCAGCGGAATGCGCCGTCTCCGTCCTCGGCCGGCGCCGTGATGTGGTAGGCGTCGCCCGACAGGCCATACCCCACGATCTCGGCATAGATTCTGGCGCCGCGCGCCTTGGCGTGCTCAAGCGATTCCAGCACCACGATGCCGGCGCCCTCGCCCATCACGAAGCCGTCACGGTCCTTGTCGTAAGGTCGCGAGGCGCGGGTCGGCTCGTCGTTGAAGGCGGTGCAGAGCGCGCGCGAGGCGGCGAAGCCCGCGAGCGACAGCCGGTTGACGGGAGACTCGGCGCCGCCCGCGACCATGACGTCGGCATCGTCGAGCGCGATCAGCCGCGCCGCGTCGCCAATGGCGTGCGAACCAGTCGAACAGGCGGTCACCACCGCGTGGTTAGGGCCCTTCAGCCCGAACTCGATCGACACGTAGCCGGCGGCGAGATTGATGATACGGCCGGGAATGAAGAATGGCGACACGCGGCGCGGACCGCGCTCCTTCAGCGTGATGGCGGTGTCGGCGATGCCTTCGATGCCCCCGATGCCGGAGCCGATGAGCACGCCGCTGCGGGTCTGCTCCTCGTAGGTCTTGGGGTGCCAGCCGGCGTCGTCGAGCGCCTGGCGCGACGCGCACATCGCGAAGGCAATAAACTCGTCGACCTTGCGCTGCTCCTTCGGCTCCATCCACTGATCCGGATTGTAGGTGCCGTTGGTGCCGTCACCACGCGGGATCTGGCACGCGATCTTGCAGGCGATGTCGTCGACCTCGAAGCGGTCGACCTTGCGCGCGCCGCTCTCGCCGTTGACGAGACGCGTCCACGTGGGCTCGACGCCGCACCCGAGCGGCGTCAACATTCCCATCCCGGTAACGACGACGCGCTTCATGGGCTGTTCGCTGGCAAAGTTATGACGTTCTACGCACCGCTTGGCCGGGCATAGCTCTAAAGCCTTGAACGAAGGAAGCTATCGAGCGGCGGCCCCGGCGAGGCTCAACTCTTGGCGTTCTTTTCGAGAAACTTGACGGCGTCGCCGACGGTCAGAATGGTTTCGGCGGCGTCATCCGGGATTTCGCAGCCGAACTCCTCCTCGAAAGCCATCACGAGCTCAACGGTGTCGAGACTGTCGGCGCCAAGGTCGTCGATGAAGCTAGCCCCGTCGGTCACCTTGTCGGGTTCGACCCCCAGGTGCTCCACGACGATCTTCTTAACCCGCTCGCCAATGTCACTCATCGTTCCAACCTCGTGCTTATTAAATTAGGCAACGACCCTCTTACCAAGGATCGCCGCCCTTCGCGGTACGGCCTCGTCGTGGCTTGATGTGGCGCGACAAACTTCGCCTCGCGGAACATCCCCCCGTCACGTCGAGACTTGGTGACCTCCGCCAATCGGCCGCCCCAGCCGGGCCGCCAGTCGGTTACCACACTTCAAATCCGTTGCCTAGCACTGTGAGAGTAACCCCCAAGTTCCCGCAACGCCACGATTTTTCACGCTAAATCATAGCCATTCCGCCGTTCACATGGACGGTCTGGCCGGTAACGTAGTGGGCCTCGTCAGAGGCCAGATAGACCGCTGCAGCCCCGATATCCGCTGGTCCGCCGAGCTTGCCTGCCGGAATGCGGGTGAGAATCGCCTCGCGCTGCTTGTCGTTGAGCTTGTCGGTCATGGCCGAGGTGATGAGCCCCGGCGCGATGCAGTTCGCCGTCACGTTGCGGCGGGCATATTCCCAGGCGATCGACTTGACCATGCCAACCAGGCCGGCCTTGGAGGCGGCATAGTTGCCCTGCCCCGGATTGCCGGTGAAGCCGACCACCGAGGTGATACCGATGACGCGGCCGAAGCGACGCCGCATCATACCTTTGACCGCGGCGCGCGCGAGCTTGAAGGTGGCCGTGAGATTGACAGCAATGACCTTGTCCCAGTCCGCGTCCGATATCTGTACGAACAGGTTGTCGCGGTTGACGCCCGCGTTGGCGACCAGGATGTCGAGCCGCTCCATCGCGCTTTCAGCCGCCGGCACCAGCGCCTCGACGGCGGCGGCGTCGGCGAGATCGCACGGCAGTACGTGCACGCGTTCGCCGAGGCCGCTCGCCAGCGTGTCGAGGACCTCGCGGCGCGTGCCGGAGATCGCCACGGTCGCGCCCTGCCCGTGCAGCGCGCGCGCGATGGCCTCGCCGATGGCGCCGGTCGCGCCGGTCACCAGCGCGGTCTTGCCGGTCAGGTCGAACATCTAAGGTCTCCGATTATCAGGTGAAGCGTTGCCGTAACGCCGTCAGCCGCGCGCCGCCTTGAAGGCGGCAATGTCATCGGGCGTACCGATGGTCGAGGCGCTCGCGCCATCGGCGATGCGCTTGATGAGGCCCGAGAGCACCTTGCCAGCGCCGACTTCGTAAAAGGTGGTAACGCCGGCGCCGGCCATGACGGCAACGCATTCGCGCCAGCGCACGGTACCGGTGACCTGCGCCACCAGTGATTTAACGATCTCCGCCGGGTCCTGGATCGGCTTGGCGAGCACGTTTGCCACCACCGGCACCACCGGCGCACGCACTGCCACTTTGCTCAACGCTTCAGCCATGACCTCGGCGGCCGGTTGCATCAAAGCGCAATGGAAAGGGGCGGAGACCGGCAGCAGCATGGCGCGGCGCACGCCCTTGCCCTTGGCGATTTCGACAGCGCGCTCGACCGCGGCCTTGTCGCCGGACAGCACCACCTGGCCGCCTCCGTTGTCATTGGCGGCCTGGCACACCTGCCCTTGCGCGGCCTCTTGCGCGATCGCTGTGGCGGCATCAAGCTCCACGCCGATCAGCGCCGCCATGGCCCCGGCACCGACAGGGACCGCCTTCTGCATCGCAAGCCCGCGCGTGCGCAAAAGCCGCGCGGTATCGGCGACGGTGAAGGCGCCGGCGGCGGCCAGCGCCGAATATTCGCCCAACGAATGGCCCGCGACGAACTGGGCGTTGCGTGCGAGGTCGAGGCCGGCCTCGGTCTCCAGAACCCGCATGGTTGCCAGCGACACCGCCATTAGAGCCGGCTGCGCGTTCTCGGTCAGCGTCAGCGTGTCGGAGGGCCCCTCGAAGATGATGCTGCTCAGCTTGTCGCCGAGCGCGCTATCGACTTCGTCGAACACCTGACGCGCGGTCATGAAGGTGTCGGCCAGCGCCTTGCCCATGCCGACGGTCTGGCTTCCTTGTCCTGGAAATACGAAAGCGGCCGCCATGCCTCTCGCCTCGTCCTCGCCCCGTGATGAAATCGCGCCGAAAGACACCGGGGGGCGCCCGCCTGTCAACCTTGAGGGCGCTGCAGCAGCGCCGCCGCCGGGGAACTTTCCGGAGTCCCGGTAACCAAGCGACAACGCTCATCCGCTAGGGTTTTTGCCGAAATCCTGAATGGATCGACCGAAAGGCAGAATGCCGATGAGTGACGACTTGGTGAGCGAGGAGGACCTCGCGCGGGCGCGCCAAGACCCAGCGTTTCGCCAGCAATTGATGGCCCAAAACCTCGACAAGCTGTTGGCGGCACTCACAAAGGCGCGCCAGGAGCGCAGCCGCGACCCGGAAGTGGCCCGCCAGATGCGCGAGGGCGTCGATCTCGCCGTCCTGCTCGCCGACCGCATCCAGCGCGAGGATGCCGGCGGCGGGCCCAAAGCGGCTTGATTTTCCACAAATTATTGATTTCGAGGTATTTTTCCCGGCCCGCATTAATGCCGTCCGGGACCACGGCGTGCTTGCGTTTTGCGCGAAAATCCCTATAACCCGCGCGACTTCCGCGGTCTCCGGCTGGGGGCTGAACGGACGGCCGATTTTCCACCAATTTCGGATAGATCGGCAGGGCCTCGATGGGTCCGGCGTCCCGTGTTCCCGCCTTCGAAGCATTCCGAGCCTTTCCCGAAGGGCTCGAGGGGCTCAGCGCTGGCGCTGCGGAAACGATCCGGGACCCGAGCCATCGGGAACCGCAACACAAGGGAAAGGCATTCATGCCCCTTTACGAGCACGTGTATCTCGCGCGCCAGGATTTGAGCGCGCAGCAGGTCGAGGAATTGACCACGCAACTGTCCGGCGTCATCGGGCAGATGGGGGGCAAGGTCACCAAGAACGAATACTGGGGCCTGAAGTCCCTCACCTACCGCATCCGCAAGAACCGCAAGGCGCACATGACGCTTCTCAACGTCGAAGCGCCGGCGGCAGCCTTGAACGAAATCGAGCGCCAGGAACGCCTCAACGAAGACGTCCTGCGCTATCTGACCATCCGCGTCGAAGAGCACGAGGAAGGCCCCTCGGCGATGATGCGCAAGTCCGACCGCGACCGCGACGACCGCGGGCCGCGCGGCGGCGGCTTCCGCGATCGCGATCGCGGCGACCGGGGTGACCGTCGCCCGCGCGACGGCGGCTCCAGCGACGACAGCGGCTCGCAGGGGGAGAGCTAAACCATGGCCATGGCACCTGCCGGCGGCGCCCGCCGCCCGTTCTTCCGCCGTCGCAAGACCTGCCCGTTCTCCGGCGCCAATGCGCCCAAGATCGACTACAAGGACGTCAAGCTCCTGCAGCGCTACGTCTCCGAGCGCGGCAAGATCGTGCCGAGCCGCATCACCGCGGTGTCGGCCAAGAAGCAGCGCGAACTGGCGCAGGCGATCAAGCGTTCGCGCTTCCTCGGTTTGCTGCCCTACGTGATTAAGTAAGAACGTCATTCCGGGACGGCCGGAACAGCCGATCCCGCAATATTACGTGTAGAGATCGAGGTCCGCGGGGACACCCGCGGATCGATGGTTGGGGCGGGCACTTTCGGATCCGTCTCTAACCGCTCGAATGGAGCGGGACAGCTCGAGATGATGCAGATCGTTGTCATCGGACTGGGTGCCGGCGCCGCGGCGGCTTTGCTGTTCGCCTCGGTGGTCTCTGGCGCGTGGTTGTCGGTCGTCCTGTTTTATCTGGCGCCGCTGCCGGTGATGTTGGCCGGTCTCGGCTGGAGCCACTGGGCCGGCCTGATCGCTGCCTTCGCCGGCGCGGCAATGCTCGGTCTCGCGTTCGGCGGCTATTTCTTCTTCGCTTTCCTGGCCGGGGCCGGGCTGCCGGCCTGGTGGCTGGGCTACCTCACCCTATTGGCCCGCCCCGCGGGCGACGTGCCGGTCAACGGCGGCGCGCCCGAGTTCGAATGGTATCCGCCGGGGCGGCTGGTGGTCTGGGCTGCGGCGCTCGGCACGGTCACCGTCATCATCGCTGTCGTCAGTTTCGGCCTCGACGGCGAGAGCGTACGCGCCAATCTGCACCAGGCGCTGGCGCAACTGCTGCATCTGGAAAGCGGTGCCGAGAGCGGTACCGGCGCGCCGGCCGCCAAGGGCATCGGCAACCCCAAGGCCCTGCTCGATTTCCTGGTCGAGGCCGTGCCGCCGGCAGCAGCGGTGCTCTCCACCCTGACCTATCTCGTCAACCTCTGGCTCGGCGGCCGCATCGTCAAATTCTCCGGCCGGCTCAACCGGCCCTGGCCCAAGCTTTCCGCCATGGCCTACCCGCGCGCCATGACCGCGGCGCTCGGGATCGCGGTGGTGCTCAGCTTCGCGCCCGGCCTCCTCGGCATCTTCGCCGGCGTCGCGGCCGCGGCCCTCCTGATCGCCTTCGGCGTACTCGGCTTCGCGGTGCTGCACGCGCTTACCGAGACCATGCAGTCGCGTGGCTTCGTGCTCGGCGGCACCTACGCGGCGGTACTGGTGTTCGGCTGGCCGGTGCTGGCAATGGCCTTGCTCGGTCTCGCCGACATGTTTTTCGACCTGCGCGGGCGGGCGGCGGCGCGCCGCCAGGCCGGCCCACGGACACCGTCCTGACGTTCTGGTTCAAGCTTCGGAATTCGTTTCAACCCTCTCAACCTAAACAAGTTCAGATCATAAAGGAGCGACAAATATGGAAGTGATCCTGCTCGAGCGTGTCAGCAAACTCGGCCACATGGGTGACGTGGTGCGCGTGCGCGACGGCTTCGCCCGCAATTTCCTGCTGCCGCGCGGCAAGGCGCTGCGCGCCACCGACGACAACAAGCAGCGCTTCGAGGCCATGAAGGCCGAGCTGCAGGCCAAGAACCAGGAAGCCAAGAGCGGTGCCGAGAAGGTCGCCGCCGGCCTCGACGGCAAGTCCGTCATCGTGCTGCGGCAGGCCTCCGAGACCGGCCAGCTCTACGGCTCGGTGTCGACCCGCGACATCGCCAGCCTGATCAACGCGGAAGGCGGCGCGCAGATCAGCCGTACCCAGGTCGAGCTCAATAACCCGATCAAGTCGATCGGCCAGTACAAAGTGCCGCTGGCGCTGCACGCCGACGTCGATACCACGATCACGGTCATCGTCGCCCGCAGCAACGATGAAGCCGAGCGCATTGCGCGCGGCGAGAACGTGCTGATCCCGCGTGACGAGGCCGAAGAAGAAGCCGCCGAGGCCGCCGCCAACGCGGAATCCTTCTTCGAGGAAGGCGCGCAGGGCGAGGAAGAAGGTGAAGCCGAGGGCGCCGACGAGGGCAAGGAAGCCTAAAGCCCCTTCTCGCCCCGGCCGGGGCGGCTCACGACGATCAGTCGGCCTTCTTGTCGCCAGCCACGGGCTTACCGTCCTTGGCTTCGGTCGGCGAGGAGGCCGGCTTCTTTTTGGCGGCGGCCGCCGGCTTGGTCACGGCGGGCTTCGCCTCCGACTTCTGGTCGGGTTTCGCGTCGGACTTCTTATTGTTGTCCGACTTCTTGGCGCTGTCGCTCTTGCTGCCCGGCTTGTGGCGTTTGGCGGCATCACGGTGATGCTTGGCGGGCTCCGCCGGCGCAGCGCCCCCGGCCGACTTCAGATAGGCCGCAATGATTTCGGCCGACTTCGTGTCCGACGTGTAGTGCTCGGCCAGGAAGCCTTCCAGCCCCGACATTCCGCCCTTCTGGGCGCCGGCCGCAGCCAGCCCGCGCGGCGAGTTGTGGCACAAGGCGCAGTTATAGTGGAACAGCTCCGCGGGGGTCTTGCCCGCCGACAGATCCTGCGCCCGCGCCGCGCCCGCACGCGTCAGCGCAAAGAACCCGATCCCCAGAATGATGGCGTGCCGTAAGCCGGACATGACGATGACAACCCTGTTTTCCTTGGCGGGATCGCCCCCCTTGAGGCCTGGGGCCCCTCAACTCGAGGGCCTGTTGATAGTCTAGAGGCGGCGCCGATCAAGTTGAATCCGAGCACGCTGCAGATTCCGCCAACGGCCCGCGTTTTTCTGCCACAGGGGGCTTGAGTACCCCGCGGCGCCCCGCCGGGGCCCTCCCAGCCCTGCCACAAAAGCATGCGGTGGCCGCAATTGGGGCATTGCTGCGGCGCCGGAACCGCGATTAAATACCTACTCTGAAACGTTTTGGGTTCCGCCGCGTTAGGCCTACCGGGCATGCCGGGCCGCCGAGAGCGCCGGGTCGATTTGTATTCGTGATGATGGAGGCGGCCGATGGACCGGTTGCTTCGAGCGCTGCTGCAGAGCTTTATCCGCCGGGGGGCGCTCACGGTTACGACTTCACGGGGGACTACGTTCACCTGTGGCGACGGCAGCGGAAAACCGCTGGCCGTCCGTTTTGCCAGTTTGAAGAGCGAACTGGGTATGGTCCTCGACCCCGAGCTCAAGCTCGGAGAAGCCTTCATGGACGGCAGCTTCGTGGTCGAGCGCGGGTCGATTGCCGACTTCCTCTCCCTGGTCATGCGGCAGCCGAGCGAACTGCCGCAGTGGGCGCGCCCGCAGTTCATGCTGCGCTATCTCGCCCGCCGCCTCGGCCAGTTCAATCCGCGCAAACGCGCGCGCCGCAACGTGGCGCACCACTACGATCTCGATGGACGCCTTTATTCCCTCTTCCTGGACGCCGACCGCCAGTACAGCTGCGCCTATTTCGACAGCCCGGACACTTCGCTCGACGACGCCCAGCTCGCCAAGAAGCGCCACATCGCCGCCAAGCTGCTGCTGGATGACCCCGGCAAGCGCGTGCTCGACATCGGCTGCGGCTGGGGCGGGCTCGGGCTCTATCTCGCCGATTTGACCAGCGCCGACGTTACCGGCGTGACCCTGTCGCAGGAACAGCACGCGGTTGCCAACGAGCGCGCGGCCGAGCGCGGCCTCAGCCAGCGCGCGCGCTTCGAATTGCAGGACTACCGAGACGTGCCCGGCCCGTTCGACCGCATCGTCTCGGTCGGCATGTTCGAGCACGTGGGCGTCGGCCATTACGACGAGTTCTTCAGGCAGTGCGCGAGGTTGCTCGCCAATGACGGGGTCATGGTGCTGCACTCGATCGGCCGTTCCGAGGGACCCAGCGTCACCAACCCCTGGATCGCCAAATACATCTTCCCCGGCGGCTATATCCCGGCGCTATCGGAAGTTCTGCCTTACGTCGAAAAGCACGACCTGCTGGTCACCGACATCGAGATTCTGCGCCTGCACTACGCCGAGACCCTGAAGGCTTGGCGCGAGCGCTTCATGGCCCACCGTGAGGAAGTCGAGCGCATCTATGACCAGCGCTTTGTGCGGATGTGGGAATTCTATCTGGCCGCGTCCGAGATGTCGTTCCGCGACCAGAACATGATGAATTTCCAGATCCAGATCACCAAAAAGCAGGGCGTAACGCCGATGACGCGCAACTACATGCTCGATACCGAGCGCGCGTTGCAGGCCGCCGAAACCCGGCGGCAAACTCCGTTCCGCCTGGCGGGCGAGTAGCAGACTGAAAGCAAGGGCGACGATTTTATTCGCGCCTGCTTTCGGATCGCACGCCGGTCAAGCGGCTTTGCGGGCGCGCGCGATTATTTTCAGGCGGCGGTGAGTAGTGTGGAAAGTGGGATAAGCGCAAATGCGCGGTCGCGCTTGCGCGCGTTAGTGGTTAACTGATCGTCAACATCAGTCACCCACACAGTTTGACCGGACCACAGTTTCGTCAAATTGGCGCAACACCACTATCCATGGCCCCCATCGAATCAGTTGCACGCAAGCCGGCCGCCGGCTCGTCCGGGCCGACGCCCGAATACCGCACCGCACCGCACAATATCGAGGCGGAGCAGGCGCTGCTCGGTGCCGTCCTGGTCAACAACGAAGCGCACTACCGCGTCTCCGACTTCCTGGAGCCGCAGCATTTCTTCGAGCCGATCCACCAGACCATCTTTCAGCTCTGCCGCGATCTCATCCGCGCCGGCAAGATCGCGACGCCGGTGACGCTGAAGACGTTCCTGGACGCCAATATCGACATCGGCGGCCTCAACGTCAGCCAGTACCTGGCGCGGCTCGCGGCCGAAGCCACCACCATCATCAACGCCGCCGACTACGGGCGCACGATCTACGACCTCGCCATCCGCCGCGAACTGATCCAGGTCGGCGAGGACATGGTCAACGTCGCCTACGACGCGCCGGTCGATTTCGCGCCGCGCGAGCAGATCGAGGACGCCGAGCGCAAGCTGTTCGAGCTGGCCGAGACCGGTCGCTACGACGGTGGCTTCCAGCGCTTCGGCAATGCGCTCACCACCGCCATCGACATGGCCGCGGCCGCCTTCCAGCGCGACGGCAAGCTGTCGGGCCTGTCGACCGGGCTCGACGATCTCGACCGCATGATGGGCGGCCTGCAGCATTCCGACCTGATCATCCTCGCCGGCCGCCCGGGCATGGGCAAGACCTCGCTCGCCACCAACATCGCCTACAACGTGGCGCGCGCCTGGCGCGGCGAGGTCAAGGCCGACGGCCACCAGGTCACCGTCAACGGCGGCATCGTCGGCTTCTTCTCGCTGGAAATGTCGGCCGAGCAGCTCGCCACCCGTATCATCGCCGAGCAGACCGCCATTCCGTCCAACCAGATCCGGCGCGGCAACATCAACGAAGGCGACTTCGAAAAGATCAAGGACTACTCGATCGAACTGCAGAACCTGCCGCTCTATGTCGACGAGACCGGCGGCCTGTCGATCGCGCAGCTCGCCGCGCGCGCGAGACGGCTCAAGCGCCAGCGCGGGCTCGACCTCATCGTCATCGACTACGTGCAGCTTCTGTCAGGCTCGAACAAGCGCAGCTCAGAAAACCGCGTGCAGGAGATCACCGAGATCACCACCAAGCTGAAGGCCTTGGCGAAGGAATTGAACGTGCCGGTGCTGGCGCTGTCGCAGCTCTCGCGCCAGGTCGAAAGCCGCGAGGACAAGCGCCCTCAGCTCTCGGATTTGCGTGAATCGGGCTCGATCGAGCAGGACGCCGACGTGGTGCTGTTCGTCTACCGCGAGGAATACTACCACCAGATGCGCAAGCCGCTGGAGAGTAACCGCGAGAAGTTCGCCGAATGGCTGGCGGAGGGCGACAAGGTGCACGGCAAGGCCGAGGTGATCATCGGCAAGCAGCGCCACGGCCCCACCGGCACGGTGGAGCTGGCGTTCGAGGGCGCCATCACCAAATTCTCGTCGCTGGCGCGCGAGGATCATCTGCCCGAGCAGATCGGGTAGCCGCGCCGCCAGGATCCGCCCGCGCTGCAGCAACGCGAATGATTGCGTCGCGCGGCTTTCCGGTTTCTAATTTCGGGGCGCCGACCGTGTCGTCGGCGCGCCGTTATTGCTGCGCCGCAGCACCAAAGCCCACGCGCCGGAAGTCAAAACATTCGTTCATGGACACGTTCGATTACGTCATCGTCGGCGCGGGCTCCGCCGGCAGCGTGCTCACCAACCGCTTGAGCGAGGACCCCGCGACGACCGTCTGCGTGCTCGAAGCCGGTCCCGCCGACTGGCACCCGTACATCCATATCCCGGCGGGCTTCATCAAGACCTTCTACGACACGCGCATCAACTGGTGCTATTCGCAAGAGCCGACCGAAGGCACCGCGGGCCGGCGCATCTTCGCCCCGCGCGGCAAGACGCTCGGCGGCTCGTCCTCGATCAACGGCCACATCTACAACCGCGGCCAGCGCAACGACTTCAACACCTGGGCGCAGCTCGGCAATCGCGCATGGGGCTATGCCGACGTGCTGCCCTACTTCAAGCGGCTGGAACGCCGCATCGGCGAGGGCGAGGCCACCTACCGCGGCCGCGACGGCGCGCTCACCGTCACCAACATCAACTGGAGCGATCCGCTGTGCGAGGCCTTCATCGCAAGCGCCGTCAGCCTCGGCATTCCGCGCAACCCGGACTACAACGGCGCCATCCAGGAGGGCGTCTCCTACGCCCAGCGCACCATCCATAACGGCCGGCGCGTGAGCGCGGCGACCGCCTTCCTCAAGCCCGCGATGAAGCGCGGTAACGTCACAGTGCGCACGGGCGCGCACGCGACCGAACTCGTCTTCGAAGGCAAGCGCGCGGTCGGCGTGCGCTACGCGCGCGGCGGGCGTGGCGGCGCCATCGTGGAGGTGCGCGCGCGCAAGGAGGTGATCCTCTCGGGCGGCGCCTATAACTCGCCGCAGCTTCTGCAACTGTCGGGCATCGGGCCGGCGCCGCTCCTGCAGTCGCTCGGGATCGAAGTCAAGCACGCGCTGGCCGGCGTCGGCGAAGGCCTGCAGGACCACTACGCGCCGCGCTCGGTAGCGCGCGTGAAGAACGCCACGTCGATCAACGAGCGCGCGCGCGGACTTAATCTGGCGGGCGAGGTGCTCAAATGGGCGCTCGCACGTCGCGGCATCCTGGGCCTCTCCCCGACGCTCGTCTATTGCTTCTGGCATTCCGGCGAGAGCGCCGACAGCTCCGACCTGCAGCTCACCTTCACGCCGGCGAGCTACAAGGAGGGCGAACAAGGCAAGCTGGAGGACGAGCCCGGCATGACGGTTGCCTCCTGGCAGCAGCGCCCGGAAAGCCGCGGCTTCGTGCGCGCGCGTTCTGCCAATCCGTTCGAAGCGCCCATCATCCAGACCAATTACCTTTCCGCCGAACTCGATCGCCGCGTGGTGGTCGCCGGCATGAAGCTCGCGCGCCGCCTGCTCGCCGCCGAGCCGTTGGCGCCCTATTACGCCCACGAGGACTTCCCCGGCCCCGACGTGCAGAGCGACGACGAATTCCTCGACGCCGCCACCCGGCGCGGGCAGACTACGTTCCACCCCGGTTGCACTTGCCGCATGGGCCCGGCGAGCGACCCGAATGCCGTGGTCGACGACGAACTGCGCGTGCACGGCCTCACGGGCCTCCGCGTGATCGACGCTTCGATCATGCCGCGCATGATCTCCGCCAATCTCAACGCCTCAACCCTGATGATCGCCGACAAGGCCGCCGACATGATCCGCGGCCGCGCCGCGCCGGCGCCGGTCGAAGGCCTCAAGGGTTGACTGTCCTTGGACCATTGGACGTGCCGCGCCCTTGCGGCTAAACCACCTTGCCATGGCCCAGCTTGAACCGCTCCCGCCCGACAACGCCGCGCCGCAAGCCGCTCCCGGCAAGGCCGCCCTCACCGCCGGGCCACCCGCGGCGCAGGCCGGCGGGCTGCTGAGGATCGATCTCGGCGCCCTCACGGAGAACTGGCGCACGCTGGCGCAACGGGCGCTGCCGGCCGAATGCGCGGCCGTCGTCAAGGCCGACGCCTATGGTTGCGGCCTCGAGCCCGTCGCCACGGCGCTGGCGCGGGCCGGCTGCAAGACCTTCTTCGTCGCCGATCTCGACGAGGCCCGGCGCGCGCGCGCGGCTGCGCCGGAAGCGACGATCTACGTGCTCGGCGGCCTGATGCCGAGCACCGGCCCGGCTTTCGCTGAAATCAACGCGCGGCCGGTGATCGGCAATCTCCTGGAACTGGCCGAATGGGACGCGTTCGTCGCCGCCAGCAATTGGGAGGGCGGCGCGGCGCTGCATGTGGATACCGGCATGAACCGGCTCGGCGTCACGCCCGACGAGGCGGCGGCGCTGGCGCCGCGCATCCGCGCCGAGAACCACGGCATCGCTCTGCTGATGAGCCATCTCGCCTGCGCGCAAACGCCCGAGCATCCGCTCAACCGCAAGCAGATCGACCTTTTCCGCGAAATCCGCCTGCACTACCGCGGCATCCCATCGTCGCTTGCCAATTCGTCCGGCGTCTTCCTCGGCGGCGGCGCGCACTGCGACGTGGTGCGGCCCGGGGTGGCGCTCTATGGCGTCAGCCCGACGCCGGGACGCGCCAACCCGATGCGTCCGGTGGTGGCTTTGCAGGCGCGCATCCTGCAAGTGCGCCACGTCCCGCGCGGCGAGACCGTCGGTTATGACGCCGCCTGGACGGCGCGGCGCGCAAGCCGCATCGCTATCGTGGCCGCCGGCTACGGCGACGGCTATCCGCGCGCCGTCGGCGCCACGGATTCGACGCCGGGGGCAGACGCGTTCATTGCCGGCAAGCGCTGTCCGATCGCCGGGCGTATCTCCATGGACCTGACCGCCATCGACGTATCGGACCTGCCCGAGGGTGCTGCCCGCCGCGGCGAGATGGCAACGCTGATCGGTGGCGACATCAGCGTCGACATCATCGCCAACGTTGCCGGCACCATCGGCTACGAGATTTTGACTCGGCTGGGACGGCGTTATCACCGGGTTTATCGGACCGAATAACTGACCGGTCATTCCGGGCGCGAGCGATCAGCACGGTTATGCGCGTCATCGACGCGTTATGACGAACTGGCCTCCAATCCGGTCAGAAGTCCGCTCCCCGTTGCCCGAGGTGGTTCCGGCCCTGCCAGGCCGTCCCGGAAGGGTGGCGTTTGTTCTTGTAATGTTCTTACTGTTCGGATAAGGTTTAGGCTCAATTCCAGGCCCCGAGTCGCCCTGCCCGCCTACAAAGGCCCCAAGGCCATATGTCCAAGCGCGCCCTCAACTTCATCTGCCAGAACTGCGGCGCCGCCTTTAACCGCTGGCAGGGCAAGTGCGACGCCTGCGAGGAATGGAACACGCTCACCGAGGAAGGCGCCGAGCGGGTGCCCGGCCCGGGGCGCAAAGCCGGTCGCGGCCGCCGCTTCGTGCTCGAGCCGCTCTCGGGCGGCGGCGAGGACGCGCCGCGGGTGGCTTGCGGTATAGGCGAACTCGACCGCGTCACCGGCGGCGGCTTCGTTAAGGGCTCGGTGCTGCTGCTCGGCGGCGACCCCGGCATCGGCAAGTCGACGCTGCTGATCCAGACCAGCGCGGCGCTGGCGCGCGCCGGCGAGCGCGCGGTCTACATCTCGGGCGAAGAGGCGATCGCCCAGGTACGTCTGCGCGCCGAGCGGCTGGGGCTTGCGGATGCGCCGGTCGAACTCGCCGCCGAAACTGCGGTCGAGGACATCATCGCCACCCTCTCCGACGGCAAGACGCCGCGGCTGATCATCATCGATTCCATCCAGACCATGTGGACCGACGCCGTCGAGTCGGCGCCGGGCACGGTGACGCAGGTGCGCGGCGCCGCGCAGGCGCTGATCCGCTTCGCCAAACGCTGCGGGGCGTGCATCATCCTGGTTGGCCATGTCACCAAGGACGGCCAGATCGCCGGCCCGCGCGTGGTCGAGCACATGGTGGACGCCGTGCTCTCCTTCGAGGGCGAAGGCTCGCATCAGTTCCGAATCCTGCGCGCCGTGAAGAACCGCTTCGGCCCCACCGACGAGATCGGCGTGTTCGAGATGACCGGCTCCGGCTTGCGCGAGGTGACGAACCCGTCCGAACTGTTCCTGTCGGAGCGTGACCTGGGATCGCCCGGCACCGCCGTGTTCGCCGGCATCGAGGGCACGCGGCCGCTGCTGGTCGAGATGCAAGCGCTGGTCGCGCCGACCTCGCTCGGCACGCCGCGCCGCGCGGTGGTGGGTTGGGACCCGAGCCGGCTCTCCATGGTGATCGCGGTGCTGGAAGCGCATTGCGGGGTCAAGCTCGGCGGCCACGACGTCTATCTCAACGTCGCCGGCGGCTTGCGCATCAACGAGCCGGCAGCCGATCTCGCCGCCGCGGCGGCGCTGGTGTCGTCGCTGGCCCGCGCGCCACTGCCGGCCGACGCGGTCTATTTCGGCGAGGTGTCGCTCTCCGGCGCCATCCGCCCGGTGGCGCAGACGCCGGCCCGTCTCAAGGAAGCCGCGAAGCTCGGCTTCACCCGCGCCGTTTTGCCCGAAGCCGCGCGCGGCGAGGCCGGCGAGCCCGGCCTCAAGCTCAGCGAGGCCGGCAGCCTGGCCAGCCTGGTGGCCGACATCGCGGCGCGGGGAAACCGCCGTCCGGCGGCGAAAAGCGGTGGACAAGATGGGTGACGGCCCTTAGAGCCCCCGCTATACAACGGGGGCGCAGGGTCATACCGCGGACCGCCAAAGCGGGCGCGACAGCAAGCTGAAATGGGCCGAAAATTAAGGACTTGGGGTTGAAACTGCCGCCCTGTTCCGGAGCCCTTGGCGCCCGGAATCGCCCGCGCCGGACCCCGGCCGTGGGCCGTCCCATTGTGCCCCGCCGCCGCACGACGCCGAGGAGCGTCTGAGTCCCGATGCCGATTACCCTGCTCGATCTCATCCTGCTGGTAGTCATGCTGATCTCGGGGCTGCTGGCGATGATCCGCGGGTTCATGCGCGAGGTGCTCTCGATAGCCGCCTGGCTGATCGCTGCCATCGTGACGCTGTGGGCCTATCCGCGGCTGTCGCCGCTGGTGCACCACTACTTCAACAGCAAGATGGTCTCGATCGCGATCACCGTCGGCGCGGTGTTCCTGCTGACCTTGCTCGTAGTCTCGATCGCCACCGTGAAGGTGTCCGACATGGTGCTGGACAGCCGCGTGGGCGCGCTCGACCGCACCCTCGGCTTCGTGTTCGGGCTCGGCCGCGGCCTCATCATCGTGGTGGTGGCCTTCATCTTCTTCGCCTGGCTGGTGCCGCCGAAAGCCCGCCCTGCCTGGGTCCAGAACGCCAAGTCCCGGGTCGTGCTGGAAGGAACCGGGGATTGGCTGCGCTCTCTCTTGCCGGAACACCCCGAACGGGACATCTTGCAGAAACTGAAGCAGCCAGGGCTGGATGAGCAAAATCCGCCCCAAAGCGACCAGCATTCCGAGCTGCGCCGCCCTATATACCGGGAGGATAGAGTGCGTATCGCGCGTGCCGGGCTGTGGCCCCGCGCGCCCAGACCCATTTGAACAGCGGCAACGCGGAAAGAGCGCGGGAACAATGCAGAATCTGAGCCAGGACGACGCCGCCGACACCGCCGAGCTTGATTTGGATGCTGACCGGCTGCGCGAGGAATGCGGCGTCTTCGGCATCTTCAACCACCCCGACGCCGCCGCCATCACCGCGCTCGGCCTGCATGCCTTGCAGCACCGCGGCCAGGAAGCCGCCGGCATCGTCTCCTTCGACGGCCAGATCTTCCATTCCGAGCGCCGCCTCGGCCTTGTCGGCGACACCTTCTCCCGCCGTGAAGTGATCGACCGCCTGCCCGGCATGGCGGCCATCGGCCACACCCGCTACTCGACCACCGGCGAGACCATCCTGCGCAACGTGCAGCCGCTGTTCGCCGAGCTCGAAGGCGGCGGCTTCGCCGTCGGCCACAACGGCAACCTCACCAATGGTCTGGCGTTGCGTAAGGCGTTGGTGCGCGAAGGCGCCATGATGCAGTCGACCAGCGACACCGAGGTGATCCTGCACCTGGTGGCGCGCGCCAAGCGCAACCGCTTCGTCGACCGCTTCATCGAGGGCCTGCGCCAACTCGAGGGCGCCTATGCCTTCGTCGGCCTGACCAACAAGAAGCTCGTGGGCGCGCGCGACCCGCTCGGCATCCGCCCGCTGGTCATCGGCAAGCTCGACGGCTCTCCGATCCTGGCTTCGGAGACCTGCGCCCTCGACATCATCGGCGCCACCTATGTGCGCGACGTCGAGAACGGCGAAGTCGTCATCTTCGACGAGGACGGCATGCAGTCGCACAAGCCGTTCCCGCCGCAGCAGGCGCGGCCCTGCATCTTCGAGTACATCTATTTCTCGCGGCCGGATTCGATCGTCGGCGGCCGCCCCGTCTACGACGTGCGCAAGGCCATGGGCGCGGAGCTGGCGCGTGAATCGATGCCACCCGCGGACGTGGTCGTCCCGGTGCCGGATTCAGGCGTGCCGGCGGCGCTCGGCTTCGCACAACAATGCGGCCTGCCCTACGAACTCGGCATCATCCGCAACCACTATGTCGGCCGCACCTTCATCCAGCCGACGCAGGCGATCCGCGATCAGGGCGTGCGCATGAAGCACTCCGCCAACCGCGCTGTGGTCACCGGAAAACGCATCGTGCTGGTGGACGACTCCATCGTGCGCGGCACCACCTCGCGCAAGATCGTGCAGATGATGCGCGACGCCGGCGCCAAGGAGGTCCACTTCCGCATCTCCTCGCCGCCGATCACGCATCCCGACTACTACGGCATCGATACGCCGGAGCGCGAGAAGCTGCTCGCCGCCACCCACGACCTCGAAGGCATGCGCGAATTCATCGGCGCCGACTCGCTGGCCTTCCTCTCGGTCGACGGTATCTACCGCGCCATGGGCTTCGAAGGCCGCGACAATGCGCGCCCGCAGTTCACCGACCACTGCTTCACCGGCGACTACCCGACCGGGCTCGCCGACGTGGAGGGCCAGGAGGCGTCACCGCGGCAATTGTCGCTGTTGTCGGAAGCGAGCTAGTCATCTCCTTGAGCAGCGTCGCTGCGCAAAAATCGATCTGATCTCGGCTCAGCTCGAGATCAGTGACGAGGCCTCATCCTTCGAGACGGAGGGCAAAGCCGGCCTCCTCAGGATGAGGTTCAATGTATGAGTGATAACCGCAAGCCCCTCGCCGACAAGATCGCTCTCGTCACCGGCGCCTCGCGCGGTCTCGGGGCGGCGCTCGCCGTCCACCTTGCCGAAGCCGGCGCGCACGTTGTGGCGGTGGCGCGCACCGAAGGCGGCCTGGAAGAACTCGACGACAAGATCCAGGAAGCCGGCGGCACCGCCACGCTGGTGCCGCTCGACGTGCGCGACTCCGACGGCATCGCGCGCCTCGCGCTGGCGCTCAACGATCGCTACGGCCGCCTCGACGTGCTGATCGGCAATGCCGGCCTGCTGGGGCCGCTGTCACCGCTCGACCACGTCGAGCCGAAGGCCTGGGACGACGTGATGGCGGTCAACGTCACCGCCAACTGGCAATTCATCCGCTGCATGAACGCGCTGCTGGTGCGCGCCGAGGCCGGCCGCGCGGTCTTCCTCACCTCGGGCGTCGCGCACCGCGGCCGCGCCTACTGGGGCCCCTACGCCGCTTCCAAGGCGGCGCTCGAAGTGCTGGTGCGCACCTACGCGGCGGAGACCGAGATCACCAACGTGCGGGCCAATCTGTTCAGCCCCGGGCCGACGCGCACGCGCATGTACGCCAGCGCCTTCCCCGGGATCGACCCCGACACGCTGCCGACGGCGGCTGAGGTTTCCAAGGCGATCCTGCCGCTGTGCGCGGCGGACTGCGCCGAAAGCGGAAAGTTATACGATTACCGCCAGGGCAAATTCCTCGCCTTCAACCCGCCGTCCTGAGGCGTTTTCAAACTTTTCCGAGGCGATTGGGAACCGCCGCGCCGGGCTGTGGCTTGGCGTGGACGGCGCGGCTTTCGGGCGGCGCCCTCTAGGCCACCGCTTGGGCCGCCGCGAGGAAATTGCGATACTGCGGCGGGGGTAAGCGTCAACGAGGAAACCGATGCTGACGATCAAGTACCGCCTGTATGACCCGCGCTTGTCGCCGCGCCGCACCAAGCTCGAAATGCCAGGCTGGGGCGGCACGCCGCAGCCGCGCCGCGACGGTTCGCACGAGCAGGTCTGGCACTGCATGCCCTTCACCGAGGGCGCGCAGTACGGGATCGAGCTGTTCTACCCGTACGAGAACGAACTGCGGGTAACGCGCAAGGACGGCAAGGTGGTGCTCGACGGCGATTTCGGGCCCAACCCCGCCACCGGGGTGAACTGGCCGCCGTTCCGCACCTTCGGCGAGGGTTATTACACCTATCAAAGTCTCATCGACCTGCAGGTGCCCGACACCATGGCGGTTCGCACCGAGCCACACCCGCGCTATTACGCCGACCCCAACGACGAGACGCCGTTGGCGGTGCCGGCGCTCTTGCGCACGAGCTGGTGGCCCATGATCTCGTTCGTGGTATTCAAGGCGCCGCCGGAAGGCCGCACTCACGTGTTCCGTCACGGCGAGCCGTTCATGCAGCTCTTGTTCGTTCCGGCCGATCCGGAATTCGAACTCGTGCCCATGAACGAAGAGGAGGCTGCCGAGCGCGAAATGCGCGGCCGGCGCATCCACGCCAGCCGCGAGACGCTCTCGAAGGAGAGCGAATGGACCTCATCGACCAACACCGTTTTCGACGGCACCTACCGCTACATCCTGCGCGCCGCCAAGGAGAAAGCGCGTAGCGGCGGCTGAAGCGTCTGCCTTCAGCCGCCGAAACCGCGGTGCGGATCAGTCGTGGCTCTCATCGTGATGATGATGGTGGTGGTGATGATTGTCGCCGTTGCCAACCGTCACACCCGCCACCCCTGGAATGCCGATGAAGGCGCCGTGGTGATGATGGTGATGATGATGGTGGTTATCGCGGGAATGCTTGATGACCACCGTATGGTGATGATGGTGGTGGTGAGCCTGGGCGAGTTTCACGCCCTCCTCTGCCGGCATCTGGGCGCGCGTGGCGTTGTCGGCCTTCAGCTCCTGCATGGCGTTCGGAACTGGCGCGAGCAAGTCGCCGTAGGACGAGGCGTGCAACGCCTCGGGTGAATTCGGCTGGGTGGCGGCCTGCGCGCCACCGACCGTGGCGACGGCCGCCGCGGCACCGAGCAATGCTGCAATTCTCTTGTCCATGGTCGTTACCTCTGCACAATTATCCGTGGCCCCAATCGGCATCGCACGGTTCACCGACGCCAACGCCTCACTCTACGGCTGCGTTCCGTAAATTAGCCGTACCGCGCACGATCGCGACGCGTGCGGCGCGCATGAATTAGGGTTGTTGCGGAGGTGCAGACGACGTTCGTGCAGGCCGCGCATCGGCATGTTCGCCGCTTTGCGAAAGCGGCGAACATGGTCGAGGCTCGAGTTCCGCGCTTTTGCCTAACCGGCTCGTAGATCGAAAGCCGATGCACGATATGCTGGCTTCACAGCCCTAATGATCGCGCACCACGACTCCACCAAAGCCCGGAATGCCAAAGAAGGTACTGTGATGGTGATGGTGATGATGGTGGTGGTGGCGCCGGTGGTGCCGATACCACCAATACGAATGGTGGTGATGATGGCGGCGATAGTGATGATGATGATGGTGATGATGATGATAATAGTACTGCGCCACCTGCGCCCCATTCATATCCGCGTTCGCCGCTTGCGCGGCATTGTCGGCCTTGAGCGCGGAAACCGCGTCAGGCACAGGCATCAGCAGGTCGGCATACGATGAGGCCTGCAACGCCTCGGACGACGTCGGGTTCGGATGGGTCGCGGCCTGCGCGCCGCCGACCGTCGCAACGGCCGCCGCGGCACCGAGCAATGCAGCAAGTTTCTTGTCCATGAAAATCCCCTTCCGCGCTGTTTATCCGTGGACCCGGGCGCACGCGCGAAGGCACGCCGCCGCCCCGTCAACAACGTCATCGGAAACTATCGTGTTCCTGCAAAATTTCCTGGAACCAAATCGCTTCGGCGCGACACGCCAAAATATCCACCCGATCGGGTCTCGCCTGGCACTTCAGCGCCGCTTGCGCGCACGGCCCTTGAACGGGTTGTCCTTCTCACGCAACGCCAGCCGGATCGGCGTGCCCGGCAGATCGAAAGTCTCGCGCAAAGAATTCACGAGATAACGCTTGTAGGCGTCGGGAACGGCGTCGGCGCGGGTGCAGAACAGCACAAAGCTCGGCGGGCGCGCCTTCGCCTGGGTGATGTAGTTGAGCTTGAGCCGGCGCCCCGAGACCGCCGGCGGCGGATGGGCACTGAGCGCCTCCTCAAACCAGCGGTTTAGGGCCGACGTCGGCACCCGCCGGTTCCAGACCTCGTAAGCGTCCATAATCGCCTGCATCAGCCGGTCGAGTCCCTCGCCAGTCAGCGCAGACACCGCCACCAGGGGCACGCCCTTCAACTGCATCAGCTTCTTTTCGGCCTCGTCGCGCAGCTTCTTGATGGCGCCGGCCTTCTTTTCGTGCAGATCCCACTTGCTGACGGCGAGCACAACGGCTCGCCCCTCCCGCTCGATCAAATCGGCGATGCGCTGGTCCTGCTCCTCGAACGGATGCTCGCTGTCGACGAGCACCACCACCACCTCGGCAAAGCGCACCGCGTTGAGCGCGTCCGCGACCGACAACTTTTCCAGCTTCTCGTCGATGCGCGAGCGTCGGCGCAGGCCGGCGGTGTCGTAGATCTGGAAGCTGTGGCCCTGCCATTCGTAGTCCACGGCGATGGCGTCGCGCGTGATGCCGGCTTCCGGGCCGGTGAGCAAGCGCTCTTCACCGAGCAGGCGGTTGATCAAAGTCGACTTGCCGGCGTTAGGGCGGCCCACAATGGCGACGCGGATCGGGCGGGCTTCGCCGGCTTCCGCCGCCTCGGCCTGGGCGGCGGTCTGCTCCGGCAGCGCGTCGCGGACCGCGTCATAGAGATCGCTCATGCCCTCGTTGTGCTCGGCCGACAGCGGCACGGGTTCACCGAGACCGAGCGCATAGGCTTCAAGCCGGCCAGTCTCGCCGGCTGTGCCTTCGCTCTTGTTGGCGACGATCACGATCGGCTTGCCGGATCGGCGTACGAGGTCGGCGAAGGCACGGTCAACTGGTGTCAGCCCGGCGCGGGCGTCGATCATGAAGAGAATGGCGTCGGCTTGCGCGATCGCCGTATCTGTCTGCGCACGCATACGGCCAGAAAGGCTTTCGGGCGCGGCTTCTTCCAGGCCGGCGGTGTCGATGACAGTGAAGTCGAGATCGCCCAGCCGCCCCTCACCCTCGCGGCGGTCGCGGGTAACACCCGGCCGGTCGTCGACCAGCGCCAGGCGGCGGCCGACCAGCCGGTTGAACAGCGTCGACTTGCCTACATTAGGGCGGCCGACAATGGCGAGAGTGAAGCTCATCCGTCTTTTCTTTCACCTCTTCCCCCGAACTCGGATCCATCCGAGTTCGGCACTTTTGATTGGCCGGAGTCGGATATACCCGACTTCGGCCGGGCAAGGGCGGTCGTCGGAGCGAAGCGATGATGACCGGGAAGGAGTCATCCCCTCCAGCAATATGGCCAAACATCGAACAGGGAAAGCCGACCCGTCCAGGCTCGCGCTCACTTTCGTTCACGCGTCGCCACGCTCGTCCCAAAGGGGGAAAGGGACGAAGGCTCACTGCTTGGAGAACGAGCCCGACGGCGGCGCCGACGGCCAGGGGGCGAGCTTCTGGTCGGCGTTGTTCTTGTCCTGCGTACTCGGCCAGCCGGCCTGGTTGGCCTGCGAGGGCGCTGCCGGGGTCGAGGGCCATGGCGCCTGAGCACCGGAGGGCTGCGCCGCGGTCTGGCTTGGGGTCGACGGCCACGGCGCCGTAGCCCCGGTCGGCGCAGGCGCCGGCTTGGCGGCCGTGGCGGTCGCCTTCGGCTTCACCCGGCGCTTGACGACGTGCCGATGCCTCGCCTTGGCCGCGGGCCTGTGCACCGTCTTGGGCCGCGAGAGGCCCGACTCCTGCACCGGCTTGGTCGGCGCCGCGGCTGCGGTGCGGCCGGCGGCCGGCGTCGCGTCGGTATCGCCTGGCGGCAAGCCGGCGATCGCCGGGGCCTGGTAGCCCTTCTCGTATTGCGGAGGAATGCCCTGCGTTACGCCGGGGACGCCATTGGGGAACAGCAGCTCGCGCTTGCCCGGCAGCGGCTTCTTGTCGCCTAGATGCAGGAAATCGAGTTGGTCGGGGTCGAAACTCGAACAGCCGGCGAGCACCGGACCCACCGCGACAAGCGCGACCAGCATCAACGCGACACGAGGCAGGCGAAACATCAGGGTGGTCCTCAGCACTTGCTCAGCTCTTGCCGTCGGACTTGACGGCGGGCTTGTCAGGGGGCGCGCTGGCAGGCTTATCGCCGGCTTTGGCGCCTGCGGCCGCCGGCTTCGCAGCGGGCTTGGGTTCTTCAGCGCCGGCAACCAGCGCCGCCAGGATCTGGATTCGGCCGCGCATTGCCGGGGAGGTCTCCGGGTCGCCCATCAGCAGGTCGATGTAATGGCGCGCCTGCTTGTAATCGTGGTGGTCCCAAGCCGACAGCGCCAACAATTCGAGCGCATTGGCGCGGAACGGATGATCGCCCCCGGCGACCGGCGTGAGCTTGCGCTCCAGATCGCCGAACGACGCGGTGTCGACCTGCAACATTCCTGCCCGCACGGTCGCGAGGTCCTGCAAGGTCGGGCTGATGGTGGGATCGGTGGCGAGCTTATCGTAGGCCTTGGCCGCCTCGGCCGGCTGCGTCTTCACCAGCCCGGCGGCGGCGCGGAAGCGCGCCAGCGTCCGGTAGCCGGAAGGGGCTTCCTTAGCGATCTTCTCGAAGGCGGCCTCGGCCTCCTTCTGCTTGCCCGCGTCACTCAGGCTCACCGCCTGCTCGAACTGAGCGCCGGCGGCGGCGGCCTGTTTGGCCTGCCACCATTCGTAGCCGCGCCAGGCCCCGATGCCGATGACCATCAGGACGGCGAGCGCGATCACGAACAAGCCGTAGCGGTCCCACAGCTGCTTGAGCCGTTCGCGGCGGACTTCCTCGTCGACCTCGTTGAAGATATCAGCCACGCACCGCTCCCGACCCCGCTCCTGGCCGCCCTGCCCCCGGGCAATGGCGCCAACATGACCCCCCCGCGCCCGCTCCCCGAGCGGGCACGCCAATTGGCCGCTAACCTACCCATGTGGCGGACACAAGGCAAAGGCCAAGCAGCGTTAATTTTCAGGGATTTAGCCCTTTTTTCCCTTCATGGCATAGACGTGCTCAGGCCCGGGGAAGCTGCGCGCGCGCACTTCCGCCGCGTAGTCGCCGATGGCCTTTTCGATGCCCGGGCCGAGATCGCCGAAGCGCTTGACGAACTTGGGCACCCAGGGGCTCAAGCCCAGCATGTCCTCCATGACCAGGACCTGGCCGTCGCAGGCGGCGCTGGCGCCGATGCCGATGGTCGGTATCGGCACTGCCCCGGTCAGCTTGCGCGCCAGGGGCTCGGCCACCGCCTCGATCACCACCGAGAAGGCACCCGCTTCCGCCACCGCCAGCGTATCGGCCTCGATGCGGCCCCAGTCCGCCTCCTCGCGTCCCTGCGCGCGGAACGAGCCCAGCACATTGATCGCCTGCGGGGTGAGCCCGACATGGGCCATCACCGGCACGCCGCGCTCGGAGAGAAAACGGATCGTATCGGCCATGCGCTTGCCGCCCTCGAGCTTGACGGCACCGCAACCCGTCTCCTTCAGGATGCGCGCCGCGCTCATGAAGGCCTGCTCCTTGGAGGCCTCGTAGGAGCCGAACGGCATGTCGATGACGACCAGCGCGCGTTGCGAGCCGCGCATCACCGCATGGCCCTGCAGGATCATCATGTCCAGGGTGACCGGCACGGTCGATTCCATGCCGTGCATCACCATGCCAAGCGAATCCCCAACAAGGATTACGTCGCAATGCTGATCGGCGATGCGCGCGGTGTGCGCGTGATACGACGTGAGGCAGACGATCGGCTCGCCGCCCTTGCGGGCGAGGATATCGGGCGCGGTGAGCCGACGGATGTCTTTCTGGACTGACATGACTTGACTCTCCTTAGCTCCCGAACACGCGGACGCCGATCACATACGGGTGGAAATAGAACCCGAGCAGCAGATAGACGACGATGCCGATCACGACGACGAGACCGTCGTTGATCCAGCCGGCGGGTGCGGTCCGCGGACCGAGATCGTTGCGGCGCTTGGCGGCGATGCGCGCATAGACCGCCCAGGCGAGAAACCCGCCGAACAAGAGGATGGAGCCAAGATCGCCGTTCACCAGGAGATGCGCGAATGCCCAGACCTTGATGCCAGCCAGCATCGGATGCTTGGCCCACGCCTTGATATGGCTCGGGATGAAGGCGGCGGTGACCAGGATCACCGCGATCAGCATCAGGCTGACTGTGACGTGCCGCATCCAGAACGGCGGCGACCAAACCGGGATCATGCCGTGTGCGCGATAGACCGCGTAGCCCCAAACAATGAGCGCCAGGCCGATGAGTGACACGAGCGAAAACGCGGCGCGATAGCCGCTCAGGCCCAAAGTGCGGATGACGCCGTCGCGCGCCTCGCGGAACGTGACAAAGATGTGAGCGCCGAGCATGACAATCAGCCCGGCGATGAGGATCACAAGCCCCATTTGAGCCCTCCCGGCAGATGGCGGCGCAGTTAAAGCGATGGTGCGGCGCAATGCAAGCCGCGAACAAGCCGGTATATTAGAGTTCCGGAAATGCATCGCACGGAGGCTATGCCGTGGGTGCCGATGAAATTCGCGTCTCTCCATTGACCGATGACGCCGCTACGGTCGCTGCAGCCGGCGTGCTCGCCGCAACCCTGGCCGTGCTCTGTCACGAAACCCTGGGGGCACGGCCTCGGCTGCGTTATCGACGGCGGACGCATCACGCTGTTGACCTCGATCTGGTTCCGCTGCCACGGCGGCAACACGCTGACCGACGCCGGCGAGCCGATTGCCAGCCTCGTCGGCGGACTCGCGGCTTTCGCATTGTTGCCGGCGGCGCGCACCAATCGCATCAGCCGCCTCACCCTCGTCCTTTTCGGCGCGTTCAGCGTCTTTTGGTTCGCCGGACAACTGATCGATCATGCGGTGATAAACCGCGACGACTGGGCGATCATCGCCCGCCGCAACCATTCGCCGGCGGTCTGGCGTCCCATTTCGATCGGGCTCGGCATCGCCGTCTACGCAGGCGGCATCGCGCTGACAACGGCCGCGCTGAGACAAAAGGATGCACCGAGGCCCTCCGCGGTCGCGCTTGCTTACGCCGCCGGCGCGGCGTCCGCCGTCCTCGCCGGTCTGATGTGGCAGCCGATGCCGCTCAGCAGCGCGCTGGAAAAATTCCTGACGCTCGGCATCGCGCCACTTGGCCTGCTGATCGCGGCGCGGCGCGCCCGGAGCGATCCGGCCAACACCGCTCCGATCCTGGGCACGTGGGCATGGATCGCGGTAACCACGATGGTGTTCGTCATCTTCCTGTTGGTACAGGGACGCGGCATCGGCTCGTTGGGCGGCTACGACCTACCGCATTAATGCGCGATGGCGATCAGGCCGCCTTGTCCTTGACGTCCTTGATGTCGGTGAATTCGATGCCGGGCGCGCGCTCGCGGGTGTAGTCGAGGATGAAGGCGCTACGCGCCATGAACACGCGGTCGCCATCGAGATCGTCGGCGATGCTGGAATAGTTCGCCTGCACGAACTCGTCGAGCTTCTTGGGGTCTGCGCAGGATATCCACCGCGCGAGCTGAAATTCCGGCATGTCGAAGCCGATGTCGAGCCCGTATTCCTGGGCAAGCCGCGTCTTCAACACGTCGAGCTGAAGCAAGCCCACCACGCCGACCAGCGCCGGAGAGCCGTCGGCCGGGCGGAACACCTGCACCACGCCCTCCTCCGCCATCTGCTGCAGCGCTTCTTTCAGCTTCTTCGCCTTCATCGGATCGCCGAGTTTGACCCGGCGCAGAATTTCCGGCGCGAAATTCGGCACGCCCAGGAAACTGATATTCTCGCCCTCGGTGAGCGTATCGCCGATGCGCAAGGTGCCGTGATTGGGAATGCCGACCACGTCGCCGGCGTAGGCTTCATCGGCAAGCGCGCGGTCCTGCGCGAAGAAGAATTGCGGCGCCGATAGCGTGATCGGCTTGCCGGTACGCGCAAGCCGCGCCTTCATGCCGCGGTTGAGCTTGCCAGAGACCAGCCGCGCGAATGCGATTCGGTCGCGGTGATTGGGATCCATGTTGGCCTGAATCTTGAAGACGAAGGCGGTCATGGCATTTTCGTGCGCGTCGACCGTGCGCATGTTCGACGTCTGCGCGCGCGGCGGCGGCGCCAGCGCACCAAGCGCGTCGAGCAAATCCTTGACGCCGAAGTTCTTCAAGGCCGAGCCGAAGAATACGGGCGTCAGATGGCCCTCGCGGAACGACGTGAAATCGAACGGCCGACAGGCTTCCTTCACGAGCTCCAGCTCTTCCGCGATGGCGTCGGAGTCGAGCATCGGGTTCTTGGCGGCGAGGCTCTTGAGATCGAGCGGCTGCGGCGCGACCGTCTTGCCGTCCTCGGCAATCAGGCGCATCTCGCCGGTCTTCAAGTCATAGGTGCCGGCGAAATCGCGCCCGCGCCCGATCGGCCAGGTCATGGGCGTGGTGTCGAGTGCCAGCGTCTTCTCGATCTCGTCGAGGATCTCGAACGGATCGCGGCTCTCGCGATCCATCTTGTTGATGAACGTGACGATCGGGATGTCGCGCAGGCGGCAGACCTCGAAGAGCTTGCGCGTGCGCGCCTCGATGCCCTTCGCCGCGTCGATCACCATCACGGCGCTATCGACCGCGGTGAGCGTGCGGTAAGTGTCTTCCGAGAAGTCCTCGTGGCCTGGCGTATCGAGCAGGTTGAAGACGCGGCCGTCGTAATCGAAGGTCATCACCGAGGTGACCACCGAGATGCCGCGCTCGCGCTCGATCGACATCCAGTCAGAGCGGGTCGCGCGCCGGTCGCGCTTGGCCTTGACCTGGCCGGCGAGATTGATGGCGCCGCCGAACAGCAGCAGCTTCTCGGTGAGTGTGGTCTTACCGGCGTCTGGATGCGAGATGATGGCAAACGTGCGCCGGCGCTCCACTTCCGCGGCGAGCGGGGTGAGCGGCACCGAATCGGCGGCGGCGAGCGGCTTGTTCATGGGGCCGCATGTGGCAGGGAATATGGGCCGGATCAAGGGGCGGCGGGGCCCCTCGGTGGGTTCGTGCTGGGGCTGGTAATGGGCCTCCCGACCACAGTTCCAGGCCGCGGTGGTGCAATGGAGGCCCATCCCCTCGTCCAATTGATCTCGCGCACCTTGCGCGTCAGCTCCAGCCGCTGGCGAAAGCTGAGCGCGCCGAGTTCGGTGTGGCCGTCAGTCAGTTCGATCATGCGCCGTGCCGCCAGCAAGAACGCGAGGAAGATCGCGGCGTGCCAGGCGGCGATGGCGAGCGGACCGCCCAGCGGCCCAAGTCGCGCCCGGATGAAGCGCAGCGCCGTGGCGAGCATCAGCCACGGCACTGCCTTCAACAGCCGGAACGGCCCGTAGGAAACGTTCGGCAGGCGAATGGGCTGGTCGGGGTGCGCGACGTCCGACATGGCGGCGCAACCCCAGCCGATCCGCCTCAACAAATGGTTGAGCGGACCGGTTGAAAGCCGTCAAAGCATGCCTGGCCGGAAATGGCGGCGCAGGTTGAGGCTGTC
This sequence comes from uncultured Pseudomonadota bacterium, assembly GCA_963773225.1. Lineage (GTDB taxonomy): Bacteria > Pseudomonadota > Alphaproteobacteria > Rhizobiales > Xanthobacteraceae > Pseudolabrys. The sequence goes on along the minus strand of CAVZAO010000018.1, from coordinate 108,007 downwards.
GCCCGGTACCATGAACATGCCGTCGCCGCGGTAGTGGATGGTCTTGGGATATTTCGGCCGCTCCGGCGCGTGCGCCTTCACCACTTCGAAGATGAAGAAATTGTATTTGCCGCGCATGCGGCCGTCGACCAGCTTGCATTCGAGGTTCGCGTAGCACTCGGCGATCAGCGGCGCCTTCACGACGTCGGCCGCGGCGGCGGTGAGTTTGAAACGCGCGAACTTGTCGGTGTCGGCGCCCGAGCAATTGCCGATCTTTGCCACCGTGGCCGCCAGATGCACCTCCGGCACGTTGATCACGCATTCGCGGCTGCGGCTGATGAGGTCGAAGCTGTGGTTGACGCCCGCGATGACGCAGCCGATCAGCGACGGCGTGAACTCCATCACCGTATGCCAGCCCATGGTCATTATGTTGCGCTCGCCCTTATGGGCGGACGAGACCAGCACGATCGGCCCGGGCTCCAGGAAGCGGCGGATGTCGGAGACGGGGAAGTCGCGTTTCCGATAATCTTTCATATCCTTAGCTCCTCTCCCGGCTCGTCCGGCCCGCCCCGCGGGGCCCATCGGATTCGAACCTTCTGGAATGCTACCCGCATAAGTCGTATAATGCCCGCGCTATCGCATAACGGACGGAGTCAAACGGGGGGACGCCCATGCGCGCGACCGGTGTTTGCAGCAATCCGGATTTTGCCGCCAAGGCCATTGCGGGCACACACACCATCCTCATCGCACTCGACTGCAAGGAAGCGCGCCGCCAGGGCCTGCCTCGGCTTCGCCTTCATGCGCGCGTCGGGGCTGCCGATCAACGACCAGAAGACGACCTTCCGCCGCTCGCACACGCAAATTCCGCACAACAAGTTCATGGTGCGGCTATCCGGCGGCAAGCCGACGCAGGTATGGACCGGCTCGACCAACTGAACCGACTCCGGCTTCCTCGGGCAATCCAATGTCGGCCATCGGGTCGCGGACCCCGCAACGGCGCAACATTATCTCGACTTCTGGAAAGTGCTGAAGGCCGATCCCGTGAAGGCCTCGGCGCGCGCCGGTGCCATCTGGCTTTCGCCCAACCCGCCGCCGCTTGTCGGCAAGAACACCATCACCACCGTGTTCTCGCCGCGGCAGGCGGCCCATCGCTCCAGCCAGCCCGGTTCGCGCCGTTTCAGGAGCGCTTTCCGAAAGCTGCGCCATAGGCTTCCGGCTTGAAGCCGATCAGCAGCTTGCCGTCGGGAAGCTCCAGCACCGGGCGCTTGATCATGGAGGGCTGCTTGAGCATGAGCGCGATCGCCTTCTTCTCGGTCAGGCCCTCCTTGTCCGTGTCGGACAGCTTCTTGAAGGTGAGCCCGGCGCGGTTGATCACCGTCTCCCACCCCGCCTTCTTCGCCCACGCCTCGAGCTTTTCCTTCGCGATGCCGGCGCTCTTGTAGTCGTGGAACGCGTAGTCGACGCCGTACTTGTCGAGCCAGGCACGCGCCTTCTTCATGGTGTCGCAGTTCTTGATGCCGTAGATCGTGGTGGTCTTGGCCATGCGGTCCCCGCTGATTACGGCTGATTCATCGGCGGTGCGGCGGCGTGCGGCAAGGCCGGGCAAGTCCCTTTTCACCGGATTTTGCGCAATCCTGCCCCCTGCCGACCCGGGTTGCTCTCGCCTTGCCGCATCGGCCATACCATCTATACACCCCACCCCCGATCGCGCGGCCTCGCGACGGAACGAGGCCCCAATCCGCCGCAATCACGTCGATTGTCAGGAGAAATCACATGAACGATACCGTGGAAGAATACGTGCCGCCCAAGGTCTGGACCTGGAACAAGCCAAGCGGCGGCCGCTTCGCCAACATCAACCGTCCGATCGCCGGCGCGACCCATGACAAGGACCTGCCGGTCGGCCGTCACCCCTTGCAGCTTTACTCGCTGGCGACGCCGAATGGCCAGAAGGTCACCATCATGCTGGAGGAGCTGCTCGCCCTCGGCAAGACGGGCGCGGAATACGACGCCTGGCTCATCAAGATCAGCGAAGGCGACCAGTTCTCAAGCGGCTTCGTCGCGGTCAACCCCAACTCCAAGATCCCGGCGCTCATGGACCGCAGCGGCGCCAAGCCGATCCGCGTGTTCGAGTCCGGCGCGATCCTGATGTACCTCGCCGAGAAATTCGGCGCCTTCCTGCCGACCGAGCCCGCGCCGCGCGCGGAATGCCTGTCTTGGCTGTTCTGGCAGATGGGCAGCGCGCCCTATCTCGGCGGCGGCTTCGGGCACTTCTACGCCTACGCGCCGTTCAAGATGGAATATCCGATCGACCGCTTCTCGATGGAGGTCAAACGCCAGCTCGACGTGCTCGACCGGCAGTTGGCGGAGAGCAAGTACGTCGCCGGCGACAGCTACACCATTGCCGACATGGCGATCTTCCCCTGGTATGGCGGCATGGTGAAGGGCTGGCAGTATGGCGATTCCGCCACGTTCCTGAGCACGCATGAATACAAGAACGTGAACCGTTGGGCCGACATGCTGCTCGCGCGGCCTGCGGTCAGGCGCGGGCGCATGGTCAACCGCATCACCGGCGAGCCCTCGATGCAGCTGCATGAGCGGCACGAGGCAAGCGACTTCGACACCAAGACGCAAGACAAGGTGGCGGCGGCGAAGTAGCCGCGCCGCAACCTCTATCGCGTTTCGGCCTTGGCGCCGGCGGACTTCGTAGGCATCAGCGACTTGATGCGTGCGGCGTCCGCCGGCGTCGCCGGATTGTAGACGACCATGCTGAGGTCGGTGCGCCCGTCTACCGCGAAGGTCGAGAATTCGAACGCGAGCGGGCCCAGGACCGGGTGGCGGATCTGTTTCACGGCTTCGTGGTGGCCGCCGTGCACGTCGTTCTCGCGCCACATCGCCTTGAACTCGGGACTGAGCCGGCTCAGCTCGTCGACCAGCGGCGCAACCGCAGCCTCCGCGCCGGCGCGCGCGGCGTCCACGCGGAACGCGCCGACCACGAAGCGGGCCACGCTTTCCCAGTCGTACTGCGCCGCGCGGGCGCGCGGGTCGAGGAATATCTGACGCAGGACGTTGCGCTGTTCCGGCGGCAGCGCGCCATAGTCGGTTAGCATGACCGTCGCCGCCTGGTTCCAGGCGACCACGTCCCAGGTCGCGCTCCGGATCAGAGCCGGGCTCGGCTCCAGCGCATCGAGCACGCGCTGCAGCCGCGTCGTCACGCCGTCGTTCTTCTGGTAGCGCACTTCCGGCAGACGGCCGAGGCCCAGCAGAAAGAGATGCTCGCGCTCGACGTCGGTCAGCATGAGCGCGCCCGCGATGCGGTCGAGGACATCGGCCGACGGCGCGCCTCCACGCCCCTGCTCCAGCCACGTGTACCAGGTCGGGCTGATATTGGCCCGCTGCGCCACCTCTTCGCGCCGCAGACCGGGCGTGCGCCGGCGCTTGCCGGTAAGCCCGAACGCGGCAGGATCGAGCTTGGCGCGGCGGTCCTTTAGGTAGGCCCCGAGCCGATTCTCGGCCCGGACCATTTCTGCGGTGGGATCACGCATCCTGTTAGCTACTATAACATGATAAGGTCACTACTTTACCACGATAGCTCGTGCGCGCACATCATGTCTCCAACGAAAACTGGAGATTTGCTCATGCGCGTATTCGTCACCGGCGCCACCGGCTTCATCGGCTCGGCCGTGGTCAAGGACTTGCTCGCAGCCGGCCATCAGGTGCTCGGCCTCTGCCGCGCGGAAGAAAAAGCTGCCGCACTTGCCGCAACCGGCGCCGAGGTTCTGCGCGGTTCGCTAAAAGATGAGGACAGCCTGCGCGCGGGTGCTTCCGCATGCGACGGCGTCATTCACTTGGCGTTCAATCATGACTTCTCGAAGTTCGTGGCGAACTGCGAGGACGATCGCCGCGTGATCGCCGCGCTCGGCAAGGCGCTGGCCGGCTCGAACCAGCCGCTGCTCATCACCTCCGGCACCCCCATCGCCAACACCGTTCCCGGAGAGCCCGCCAAGGAAGACAACCCGACCGTCGGTTCCGCCACGCATCCCCGCGCGGCCACCGAAGAAGCCGGCGCCGCCGTTGCCGCCGACGGCGTCAACGTGTCTGTGGTGCGGTTGCCGCAGGTTCACGACACGGCAAGGCAAGGCCTCATCACGCCCATGATCGCGATGTTCCGCACAAAAGGCGTGTGCACTTATGTCGGTGACGGCCGCAACCGCTGGCCGGCGGCGCACCATCTCGACGTCGCCCGCCTCTACCGGCTGGCGATCGAGAGAGCGGAGCCGAACGCCAAGTATCATGCGGTCGGTGAGGAAGGCGTGCCGGTGCGCGACATCGCCGAGACCATCGGCCGGCGTCTGAAACTGCCGGTCAAAGCAATCTCGCCGGAAGAGACCAAAGACTATTTTGGTTGGCTCGCCATGTTCGCCGGTTCCGAATTGCCGGCTTCAAGTGCGCAGACCCGGGCGAAGCTCGGCTGGCAGCCGACCGGGCCCGGGTTGATTGCAGATCTTGAGCGGTTGGAGGTCGCGGAGGGGTGAGGCGTTGTGCGGGCGACGATGCGTGATTGGCGGGCCTACAAAACCTGACCGAAGTGGCGCTTGAGGCGGCTGAGCACCTGGGCGCCGCCGCGCACCACGAGCGTGAGCGGACGTCCCGCCGCGTCGGCGATCCGGCAGAGACGATCGACGTGCCAGTCGATCCGGGTCGGCACGCCGGCACCGGTACGGAATTCGAAAGCAACGATCTCGACTTCAGAACGCTCTCGCACAAAACGCATCCAGCGGGCATAGTCCTGATCGGTCCGCGCGTTGAGATGCAGCGCCGCTGGAATCCCGGCCGTCATCATCTCGGCCCAGTTCAGCGCGATGCGCTTCATGCTGTGCAAATTGTCTGGCCGCGGCACATTCAAGAACAGGCTGAAATTCGGCACGGTCACCAGCGCGATTTCAAGATCGCGCAGCGTGGACACGATCAGCGCGCGGTCGGGAAACGCCCACCACGCCTCGAGCTTGATGTCCCGATCGACGCCCGAGGCGACGACTGTCGCAGTCTCGGAGATGCGAAAGCGCTCGGCGAGCTCGGCGCGGGTGCGAACATGCGGCTGGCCGCTTCGCATGTGGAAGAGCTCGTACAAGGGAATAGCGACAACCGGTTCGTTCAGTGTCGCTTTGCGGCTATATTTGTGCCCGATGAGCGGGATGACGAACGGCAGCTCCGGCGTCGCAAGAGCGTCAACTCGGGGCGTCGACTCCAGCTCGAAGCCGCCGATCTCGAGATAGCGCTCGAAGAATTGGTCGGGTTTGTTGCGGCAAACGGAGTCGCAGGCGGCGCGGTCCTCGCACGAGCAGAAATCGTTGCAGTCGAACACGCCGGCATCGGTGTGGAGGCCTCCGCAGGTCTCGAGGGGCAGCCGCCGCAGCCAAGCGACGGCGCATAGAGCGTGGCGTCGTCGCGAAGCCGATGGGACGGCTTGAAATCGCGTGTGGGCTCCTGCGGGGCGCGGCGGGTCATTTGAGCTTGATCTCCGCAGTCGCCCCGAGGATCCCGACGCGCTCGACCACGGCCGGAGCCATACCCTGTCGCGCATCAACGGCGGCCCGCACGGAGGGCGGCGCGTTGGTGATGCTGGCCACCTGTCTGAGGCCGTCGAACACGACCAAATCCGGCCCCTTGGACTGGATCAGCACCGTGGCACCCTGACAGGCCGCTCCCTTCGCCGTCAGCTTCGCCGTGAGCGTGCGGCTCTCCTCGGAGATGCTGACGTCCATCAAGGTCGGCGCCTTGATGCGGTCGATGCCCCTCGCCCAACGCTTGGCGTAGGGCTTGCCGCTGGCATTGCGGATGAATTCAATTCCCATCATGCGACCTCCAAGACAGGTGCAAAGGTTTTTGTTTTCCCCGACCGGCGCTCGATCAGGAGACCGCGCGCAGCCAAACTGGATAGGCGGTTGTTCCAGGCCGTCGGCGCCAAGCTCTCTTGGCTCTGCGCCGCAAGGCTCGGCGCGCTTGCCGTACCCAGGCGCGCGACGAGATCGAAGGTCGAGCGATGCGCCTCATCGAGCTCGCCCAGAATCTTGGGATCGCGCACCTCGCCTGTCGGCGTCAGGTGGCAGATCCACATCGCATCCTTGCGATGCCGCAGAAAAAATTCGAACTCTTCGCTCACCGCCGCAGTGGCATTGGCGATAACCGGGTACAGTCCCGGCAAGGTGGCGCGCGCATGATCACGGAAAGCGATCACGCCCTCGCGCAGGAACGAGGCGGTCGCGACGGTGACGCCATCGAAGTCCAAATAGATGGGCTCCGGCTCGGCGGACGGACGCGCGGCGGCGACCAGCTTTCCGAGGAGCTGACGGCCGGCTTGCACGCCACTAAGCACCGGCTGGCCACCGGCCAGATCAAGGATCGATAACTTCACTTTTTCATCCTCATTGAATTCAGTGAAGATGGAGAGGGTGCCGTTCGTTGTCAAGAGCCGCCGATTTTATCCCCAATCTCCCGCCGCCAATCGAGGACAGAGGGCTTGGTGGGCTAGAATTACGACCTTGTAACCTCACGCTCCTCTAGAAACTTTGTGAGCTTCGTGCTACATAATCGCCAAATCTGTAGTGCGAAGGTGTCAAATGCCTACCCCCCACAACCCTCCCGCCGCCGTTCGCCGGACCCTGCGCAAGCTTGGCGCCGACATCCACGACGCCCGTCGGCGTCGGCGGCTGCCGATGGCGGTCGTGGCCGAGCGTGCCTTCACGTCGCGCTCGACCCTGCAAAGAGTCGAGGCCGGCGACACTAACGTCAGCATCGGCATTTATGCCGGCGTCCTTCAGGCGCTCGGCCTGCTTGAGGGTCTGAGCCAGATCGCCGACATCAGCAACGATCGCGTTGGACAGGCGCTGGCCAGCGCCGACCTGCCCAAGCATGTCCACCTCAAACGCAAGACCGGAGCCTCACGCGATGGCTGATTTCGAGGTCCATATCGATCTGGACGGCCGCACGCGGCGCATCGGACTGGCCAGGAGCAATCAAGTTCGCGGCTCGGAGACCATTCTCTTCGAGTACGATGGCGCATGGCTTGGTGACCCAGACCGGTTCTCACTTGAGCCTGCCCTCGCCCTGACGCGCGGCACCTTCGCTCCTCCTGCCGGCCTCGCGACTTTCGGCTCCATCGGCGACTCCGCGCCCGATACGTGGGGCCGCCGTCTCATGCAGCGCGCCGAACGCCGCCTCGCCGACCGCGAAGGTCGCGCCGTTCGCACGCTTGCGGAAAGCGACTATCTGCTCGGCGTCGCCGACGAGACGCGGCTTGGCGCACTCCGATTCCGCTGGGTCGGCGAAGAAACCTTCCAAGCGCCGATCCGCGCCGGCGTGCCCGCCCTGGTCGAACTCGGCCGGCTGCTCCAGATCACCGAACGCGTTCTCCGGGACGAGGAAACGGACGAAGATCTTCAACTCATCTTCGCGCCTGGATCCTCCCTCGGCGGCGCGCGGCCGAAGGCGTCGGTGATCGATCAGCATGGCCATCTCTCCATCGCCAAGTTTCCGAAGGAAACGGACGACTACAGCATGGAAACCTGGGAGGAGATCGCGCTGCGGCTGGCCGGCCAAGCCGGCATCGCCACCCCGCAACACGAACTCATCGAAGTCGCTGGCAAGGCGGTAATGCTATCGCGACGCTTCGATCGCGACGGCGCGACCCGCATCCCTTTTCTGTCGGCCATGGCGATGATGGGCGCCAAGGACGGCGAGCGCGGCAGCTATCCCGAGATTGTCGACGCTCTTGCGCAGCATGGCGCACAGGGAAAGACCGACGCCCATGCCCTCTACAGGCGTGTCGTCTTCAACGTGCTGATCTCCAATGTCGACGATCACCTCCGCAACCACGGCTTCCTTTGGCTCGGCAAGGCGGGCTGGTCGCTCTCCCCCGTCTATGACCTCAACCCCGTGCCGACCGACCTCAAGGCTCGCGTGCTGACCACGAACATCAATCTGCACGAAGGCACCTGCTCGATCGATCTCCTTGAGGCCGCTTCGGAATATTTCGGCCTCGGCCTCGCGGCGGCGCGCGCCATCATCAAAGAGGTCGCAGTCGTGACGGCGACGTGGCGCGAGACCGCGAAGGGGGTCGGCGCCCGACCTGCCGAGATCAGCCGCATGGCCACCGCCTTTGAGCACGACGACCTCAAGCGGGCGTTGGTGCTGTGACGCGGACCTTCATCCATAGCCTCGCCCAGCATCTTTTGATGACGAGAACCGTCACTCTTGTCTGTCACAAAAATGTGGACACATTTCTGACAGAGCGAAACAAGAGGCCATATCGCCTCAAATGCCAAATTCAATCCTCTCCTTAATACCATCTGGACGGCGTGAAGCCGTGATCATCATCGTCACCGAACAGATGCTCGGCGGCAAACCGATCGACGCTCCATCGTCTCCGTCAGCATGGCCGCGCCAAGCTGCCGAGCGGTGCGCGCCGAAACCGGCTCGGAGAAGAAAATCCACACATGCCCGCCATTGCCGGATCGAGACCGCTCAAGGGCCGCGGGCACGCCCTTGGCCTGACAAGTCTCCAGCACGGCCAAGGCGTCAGCCGCCCAGCTCTCCTCGTCAAAATCGACGGCCAGAAACCAGCAGGTCTCGTCAGGAAGCAGCGGATAAACACCCGCCACGAAATCTCAACCAGAGCCGCGTGCGCCCTCGCCGCCGCGCAGATGCTTCTCGATGACGTCGTCGGTGACCGGGATGAAGGCTTGATGAGGGCATTCCCCGCATTTGACCGGGGGCTTGCCGCATATCCCCTTAACCCACTCGTTGGCGCACGCAGGCGCATAGCCGGACTTGGTGGTCTTCCGGTTTTCCCACCTGACAGGGAATACGTCAGCGCGGCCTGCGAATAAACGCCGAAACAGCACGATCTTTTCCGCTGCGGATGACGCGGGCATGACCCTCGGCGCATCTGCAAGTGCGGGTGATGAATAATCTGTAGCCGCCGCCGAGCACCGGCTCACGAGATTCCTCAGCGCGGCCTCAAGCTCTTTCCGCTCGGCCTCATTTGCGGCTAAACGGGCTCGAACCTGCTTAATCTCGAGCTCAAGTTCGTGCGCAGTCTCGGCGTCACCGCCCAGCGCCAGTCGTTTCGACACATCTCCGCTCAGCCAAGTCTTCATAGAGCGGGCTCTCCAGGTGATCGCCGTCCGCTATCCTTAGAAGAGCTTCGCCAGGTCTTCCATCGGCCGGAAGAGCTTCATCGGTTGATCGGGAAGTGGCAGAAAGCTCTCACGTAAATAGAACTGACGGGCAGCCTCATCTTTGGCATCCACGATAACGGCAAACGAGGCGATCTCGCTACGAACCGCGCGATGCAATGCGTCCGCTAACAGAAATCGGCCGTACCCTCGCCCTTGATAGTTTCGATCGACGGCGAGCCGGCCCAAAAGCGTCGCCGGGACGAGTGGATAGCGCGGCAGCTTGCGGGTGATATCAGCCGGAAACTCGGCGAGTTTCAAGCCGGTCGCGGACAGAGTGTAATAGCCCCCGATGGCGCCGTCCGGCAACACGAGTACGAACGGCGCCGCCATGTTCTTGCGGGCATCCTGGCCAGCCTGGCTTCGTAGATAACGATCGAGCGCTTCGGCGCCGCTGACGAACGAACCGCGATCGTGCTGCGGACCAAGCGCCTCGACCCGAAGCGATCCGTCAGGAGCGCCCGGCACCGGCTATACGCCGGTGGCTTCGCGATAGCGGCGCACCGTGTCGCGCAGGCGGTCATTGACGGGCTTCGGATTCAACAGCGCATCAACAAACGCCTGGCTGTCGCGCACCGACAGTTCGATCTGCTGATGTTCCTCAATCGCCCGCCGTGCAGCATCCTGGACGCTGGTCAGCACGAAATCTGTGACCGTCCGTCCCTGGAGGGCGGCGGCATGTTCGATAAGCGTTTTCTGCTCCGCCGTCACCCGCGTCTCAAGGCGCTGCGCGCGGGTGCGGCCGCGGGCCGATTTCGAGGCTACGTTTGCCATGGCGATACTCCTACCGCCAATGTACGGCCAATGCCCGGCCATTTCAAGAGATGAAGCCCCGCATGACTCTTTCCCGAGAACGATTTCGGCGGTCATGCCTCAATCGTAAAAAAACCGCTCCGAACAGGCTATAATTTACCCTTTCCAGTACAGTATCTAAAACTTACAGGCCGGGAAAAGACCGTCAGCGCTATGTGCAACGGTGAACGGGTGGATGCTGTTACGCAAATTGTTTCACGTTGTGTAGGAATCAAAGCCTCATCTCGTGGGCTTTTTCCGACCAGATTGTCGTACAGCTCTGCCATCGCGGCTCGTTCTTCGTTCGAGAATCCTTTAGTCTTCTTTCCAGCCGTTGCGTCGCTCTTTAAAGACTTCTGCGTGCCATTCTTTTTAGATTTCACAGTGCTCTCCTTTCCGATGCGAGGGGCGCCGAACCTTTCTTGCGTACTTGGCATTCACGCCGTGCGCCGCTGGAGGCCAGATCTGCAGAATGACCACCGACTACTATTGCCTCGACAATCTCGCCATTAATGCCCGGCGCTATCCTATTTTACTCCGCAGTACTTCGCCCTCATTCCCACTCGATCGTCCCCGGCGGCTTGCTCGTCACGTCGTAGACCACGCGGTTGACGCCCTTGACCTCGTTGATGATGCGCGTCGCGACCAGGCCTAAGAACTTCATGTCGAACGGATAGAAGTCGGCGGTCATGCCGTCGGTCGAAGTTACCGCGCGCAGGCCCACCACGTATTCGTAGGTGCGGAAGTCTCCCATAACGCCCACGGTTTTCACCGGCAGCAGCACCGCGAAGGCCTGCCAGATGTCGTCGTATTGGCCGGTACGGCGGATTTCCTCGATGTAGATTTCGTCGGCCAGCCGCAGAATGTCGAGCTTCTCGCGCGTGATGGCGCCGGGCACGCGGATCGCGAGCCCCGGCCCCGGGAACGGATGGCGGCCGACGAAGGCCTCAGGCAGGCCGAGCTCACGGCCAAGCGCCCGCACCTCGTCCTTGAACAATTCGCGCAACGGCTCGACCAGCTTCATGTTCATGCGATCGGGCAGGCCGCCGACATTGTGGTGCGACTTGATGGTGACCGAGGGCCCGCCAGTGAACGACACGCTTTCGATCACGTCCGGATAGAGCGTGCCCTGCGCGAGGAACTGGGCGCCGCCGATCTTCCTCGCTTCCTCTTCGAACACGTCGATGAACAGCTTACCGATGGTCTTGCGCTTGAGCTCGGGGTCTTCGACGCCGTCGAGCGCATCGAGGAAGGTCTCGGAGGCGTCCACGTGCACCAGCGGAATGTTGTAGCTGTCGCGGAACATGGTGATGACCTTCTGCGCCTCGGCGAGCCGCATCAGGCCGTGGTCGACGAGCACGCAGGTGAGTTGATCGCCGATCGCTTCGTGGATCAGCACCGCGGCGACCGCGCTGTCGACGCCGCCGGAGAGCCCGCAGATCACCTTGCCATTGCCAACCTGGGCGCGGATTTTCTCGATCGCCTCTTCCTTGAAGGCGCGCATGGTCCAGTCGCCGGTCGCGCCCGCGACCTTGCGCACGAAGTTGCGCAGGAGTGCGGCGCCGTGCGGCGTGTGCACGACCTCAGGGTGGAACTGCATGGCGTAGAACTTGCGCGCGTCGTCGCCGATGATGGAGATCGGCGATCCCGCCGCCTTGCCGAGCACCTTGAAGCCCTTGGGCAATCCGGTGACGCGGTCGCCGTGGCTCATCCACACGGGATATTTCTGCCCCTTCTCCCAGACGCCTTCGAAGAACGGGCTGTCGGCGACGACTTCGACCTCGGCGCGACCGAACTCACGGTGGTGGCCGGCCTCGACCTTGCCGCCGAGTTGCTGAGCCATGGCCTGCTCGCCGTAGCAGATGCCAAGCACCGGCACGCCAGCGTCGTAGATCGCCTGCGGCGCCAGCGGCGCGTCCTTGTCGAGCACCGAAGCCGGTCCGCCCGACAGGATCACCGCCTTCGGCTTCATCTCCTTGAAGGCTTGCTCCGCCTTCTGGAACGGCACGATCTCCGAATAGACCTTCTCCTCGCGCACCCGGCGCGCGATGAGCTGGGTGACCTGGGAACCGAAATCGACGATGAGGATTTTGTCGTGCATGGCCGCGGGAATGTTGCCCGAATCGAAGCCAAAAGCGGGGCGCCAAGCCGTTCGGGGCGGCTTTTTGCGGAACTTCGCCCGGCGGGTCAAGCCCGCGGACGGTCTTCAAGACGGTCGCGAAGACATTCTTGGGGTAACCCGATGTTAGCCGTGAATCCCCTTAGAAACGCCAAAGAAAGACCAAGAAATTCGGCTTTTACACAATTGGCGCTAGAGCCGACCTGCGTATCAGGGACCTTGCGTACCATGGCCTTCGAGACGGAGCGCCTGCCTATGTCTGTCGCCGCCGCGGGACCCGCGGCGCGGCGGGCCGCACTATTTCGCGAGAGCCTCGGCGACATCGCCGAGCGCTGGGCGCTGGGGTTTGCCTGGGGCCTGATGCCGAGCCGGATCGGCGGCCTGCCATCGCTCGTGAAGCTGTGCTTCGACGAGGCGTTGAGCCCGGACTACGCGCTGCCCGATCCCGAGCGCGCGCTCGAAAAGCCGCCGGGACTTTCCGGCATCGTGCACCAACTCGACCTGCCGACCCTGCTCGCCGCCTACCGGCGCGGGCTTTATCCATTCGCCCATGTGCCGCCGCTGAAATGGTGGTCACCGCCGGCGCGCTCGGTGCTCTTGTTCAACAACGTTCATATCGCCGGCAAGCAGCGCCGGCTCATGCGCCAGGGCCGCTACACCGTCACCTTCGACCGCGACTTCGAGCAGGTGATTACGGCCTGCGCCGCGCGCCGCGAGGGGCGCTGGCACCTCACCTGGATCACGCCACGGATTATGCGGGTCTATGCCGAGGCCTTTGACGCCGGCCACGCCCATTCCTTCGAGGTCTGGAACCAAGCGGGCGAGTTGGTCGCGGGCGGCTACGGGCTCGGCATCGGCGCCGCCTTCACCTCGGAGTCGCAGTTCTACCGCGAGCCGAACACCTCGAAAATCGGCATGGCCGTGCTGAACTGGCATCTCGCGCGCTGGGGCTATCGCTTCAACGACGCCAAGCTGATGGGCCCGCTGTTGAAGACGCTCGGCTTCCGCGACATGCCGCGGCGCGCCTTCCTCGGCATGCTCGATGCGGCCACCGCCGCGCCGGGCAAGCCCGGCCGCTGGCAGATCGAGGCCGACCTCGACACCATCTCGCGCTGGGACCCGGCGGGATAAGCCTCGCGGCCCGGGCACACGTTTCTCTCAACGCCGGTCCGGACGCGGCTTGTTGCCCCGCCGGCGGGAACCCAGAGCGAGCGTTGCAATCGACTTACGTCTTGCTGCGGGCGCCTTGGAAGGCCGTCACTGCGCCGGCGCGCCAGCGTCGGGGATCAGCGCCGGCGGCACCGGATGACCGTCGCCGGTCTTGGGCGCGGGCGCGGGCGCGTCCGCAACGGCGGTTGCCGGCGGCAACGGCGGCGCGGCTTGCGCTGCGGCGGGCGCCGGCGGTGCGATCATCGGATGGCCCATGGGCTGCGCCATCGGCGCCGTTAAAAGGTGCCCGGGCGTGGGCGGTACCGGCGCTTCGGCGGCTTGCGCGCGCGTCACCGGCGCATGGTCGACGAGCGCGCTACGTACGGCGGCGAGCCAATCCGCGTCGGCGTTGGCATGCGCGGCCTTTTCGTCCACGGCAGCAGCCGCCTCATGGCGCACGGCGTCCGGACGAGCATGGGCGGCCGGCTCAGCCGCCGCCGCATGCGCGACCTTCTTTTCGACCTTTCGCTCGGTCTTCTTCTCGGCCTTCCTTTCGAGCCTAGCCGGCTTCTCGGATTTGGCTTCTTCGACCCGCTTGACCGATCGCGGCGCCGCGGCCACCCCCATGGGCTTGGCCAAAAGCGTCTTGAAGGCGGCGACCGCGTCGGGATCGACCGCGCTGCAGGATTGCTCGAACGTGGCGACATCCCGGTGCACCAAGAGCCGCAGGGTGGTGGCGTCGGCGTTCTTGTCCAGCATGGAGATAATGTTGGCGCGTAACGACCCGCACTTCGCCTCTGGCGAAAAATTGGCGTGATAGATCGAATAGCCGCTGGCGAGCCCGAGCGGGATCCCCAGCACCGTGCCGAGAATCTGCAACCCCGCGATCAGGCGGGCAAAGCGGGTCGGCGGCGGCACCGCGTGTGCGCCGGCGGGGGCGATGCCATGGCCCGGCGCATGCGCCGCCGCCGGGTCATGCGGTGCACGGTCGAAGACGGGGTCGCGGCGGGCCGCCAACATTTCAGAGGTCCTTAAAGACGCGGGACGCGGCCCAAAGGCGCCGCGCCCCGTCAGTCACGAAATCATCGGGGAGAATTTGGGCCGGGATTTGGGCGCAATAAGGGAAATCCCGTTAACGCGCGCTTTATGTTGTCAGCCGTTGCGCGCCAACACCGAAATAAAGAAGCCGTCGGTGCCGGTCAGGCGCGGCGTCATCAGAAGGCCGTGTTCAGAAAGACGCGCCGCGGCGATAAAGGCCTCCGCCGGCGCGCCGAGCGCGGCGGCGACCTCGGCCGGTGGCCGCACCGCGAACTCCGGATGACGGCGCACGAACGAATGCACCTGATCGCCATTCTCGGCGTCCAGTACCGAACAGGTGATGTAGGCGATACGCCCGCCTGCCTTGATGAGCGGCAGCGCCCGCTCGAGGATATCGGCCTGCTCTTTTGTGCGCTGTTCCAGCGCCCCGGGGCGCATGCGCCATTTGGCATCCGGGTTGCGCCGCCAGGCCCCGGTTCCGGTGCAGGGGGCGTCGATCACGACCAGGTCTAGCCGGCCGACGAGATCGTCGAGTTCGGTGCCGACCGACTTCGGCGTCCGCACCTGCACGTTGCGGGCGCCCGCGCGCTTGAGCCGGTCATGGATGGGGGCCAGCCGGCGCTTGTCGTCGTCGGTGGCGTAGAGCTGGCCCTTATTCGCCATCATTGCCGCCAGCGCCAAAGTCTTGCCGCCGGCGCCGGCGCAGAGATCGAGCACCTGCTCGCCGGGCTGGGCGCCGCTGAACAGCGCCGCCAACTGCGAGCCCTCATCCTGCACCTCGACCATACCCTTGATGAAAGCCGGCTCGGCATGAATGGGCGGGCTCTTGGCATCGGCCGCAAGCCGGATGCGCATCCCCCATGGCGACCAATCGGTCGGCTCAGGGCTGAGGTCGGCAAGCATCGCGGCGGCGGCTTCGCGCTCGGCCTTCAACGTGTTGACGCGCAGATCGAGCGGCGCGCGCGCGGCGAGCGCGGCGCCCTCCTCGGCCCGGTCGCCGCCGAAGGCGCGGTCAAAATGGGCGTCGAGCCAATCGGGGTAATCGCCGGCTACGTGCGGCGGCGCGCCGGCAAGATCGGCCCCATCGAGCCGTGCGCGCTCGTCTTCGCTCAAGGCCGCGGGCGCGTATTGCGCGCCACTCGCGAGCGCGGCGATGGCGTCCGTGCCGAGATCGCGCTCGCGCTTCAACATGCCGAGCAGAACGGCGCGCGGCGTGCTCTCACCCATCAGCCAGGCACTGGAAGACCGCCGGCGCAACGCGTCGTAGACGAGCCCGGCGATGGCCGCGCGGTCGCCGGAGCCTGCAAAACGGTGGCCGAGCCCCCACGCCTTGAGCGCGTCGGCAGCGGGCCGGCGCTCCTGGTCGATGGCGGCGAAGACTTCGATGGCCGCGGCAAGCCGCGCGGAGGGGGTCATGAATTGGAGCTCTTATTTGAAGTTTATGGCAGGCCGACGAGGATGCGCACGGCGAAGATTAGCCACATCACCAGCAGCGTGACGACGCCGACGGCGAAGGCATTGAAGCGATTGGGCACGTAATTGCTGCTGGTGTGGATATAGGCGTGCACCAGCCGCGACAACACGAAGACCCAGGACAGAACGACGAACAAGAGATCCGCGGACCGCGTGATGATCGCCAGCACCACCAGCACATAGAACAGCACCGGTACCTGAAGCTGGCTGTGATAGCTGTTCGAAATCTGCTGTCCCTTGGCGGGCCAGGCCCGCTGACCGAGCGCGATATCAGCCATCCGGACCTGCTTGGTCTTGAGGGCGTCGACGCGCGCTCGCGCCATCCACAGCAATACCGCGAACGTCAGGAAGACCTGCACGAAGACAGGCAGCAGGACCATCGGCAATGACATGAACTTCTCTCCGGCGAATAAGCGCGGGGGCCTGCCCGCGCTTATAGCCGATTTCGACCACGCCGCGTGCGCTACCGCCCACCCGGATAGTTCGGGCTTTCGCGCGTGATGGTCACGTCATGGACGTGGCTTTCGCGCAAGCCGGCGTTCGAGATGCGCACGAACTGCGCCCTCTCATGGAAGTCATCCAGAGTCTTGGCGCCGGCATAGCCCATGGCGGCGCGCAAGCCGCCGGCGAGCTGATGCAGCACGTTGGCGACCGGGCCCTTGTAACCGACCTGGCCTTCGACGCCTTCCGGCACCAGCTTGAGCGCGTCCTTGATGTCTTGCTGGAAGTAGCGGTCGGCCGAGCCGCGCGCCATGGCGGCGACCGAGCCCATGCCGCGATAACTCTTGTAAGAGCGGCCCTGATAGAGAAACACCTCGCCCGGCGTCTCGTCGGTGCCGGCGAGCAGCGAACCCACCATGGCAACGTCGGCCCCGGCGGCGAGCGCCTTGGCGAGATCGCCCGAGAACTTGATGCCACCGTCGGCAATGACGGGCGTCCCGCTCGCCTTCGCCGCCTCGACGCAGTCCATGACTGCGGTGAGTTGCGGAACGCCGACGCCCGCGACGATGCGGGTGGTGCAGATCGAGCCTGGGCCGATGCCGACCTTGATGCTATCGGCGCCGGAATCGATCAGCGCCTGCGCCCCTTCCCGGGTCGCGACATTGCCTGCGACCACCTGCACCGTGTTCGACAGCTTCTTGATGCGGCTGACCGCTTCGAGCACATGGCGCGAATGGCCGTGCGCGGTATCGACCACGACCAGGTCAACGCCGGCCGCCACCAGCGCCTCGGTGCGCGCGAAGCCCTTGTCGCCCACTGTGGTGGCCGCGGCGACGCGCAGCCTGCCCTGCTCGTCCTTGCAGGCGTTCGGGTTCGCCACCGCCTTCTCGATATCTTTCACGGTGATCAGCCCGACGCAGCGGTACTGGTCGTCGACCACCAGGAGCTTCTCGATACGATGCTGATGCAGAAGCCTCTTGGCTTCCTCCTGGCTCACGCCCTCGCGCACCGTGATGAGCTTTTCTTTCGTCATCAGTTCGGCGACGCGCTGGCGCGGATCGTTAGCGAAGCGCACGTCGCGGTTGGTCAGGATGCCGACCAGCTTGCCGGGCCCGCTCGGACTGGCGTTTTCCACCACCGGGATGCCGGAGATACGATTTTCCTTCATCAGCGCGAGCGCGTCCTGCAGCGTCGCGGTCGGCGCGATGGTGAGCGGGTTGACCACCATGCCGGATTCGAACTTCTTCACCTGCCGCACCTGGGCGGCCTGCTCGGCCGGCTCGAGGTTGCGGTGGATGACGCCGAGACCGCCGGCCTGCGCCATGGCGATCGCCATGGCGGCTTCCGTCACCGTGTCCATGGCGGATGCAATGATCGGCAGATTCACCGGGATCGAGCGGGTGATGTAAGAGCGGATATCGACGTCGCTGGGCATCACATCCGACAGACCCGGCCGGATGAGCACGTCGTCGAAGGTGAGAGCCTCGCGCGGGGCAGCGTTACTATGGTCAGCCATGCCAACTCCCAGTGTCCCCGGAGGGGGGTTCGGTCCGCCAAAAGGGGGTTCGAGGCCGAGACGTCCGGGAGCCTGATATAAGAATGGCCGTTGCGGGGATGTACCCCCGCCCGAAATGTCGGCCCGCTTTTGGGTTGGCGTGGGTCGGTAGCACGAGACCCCGGCGATTCCTAGGGCAATCGTGGCGGGCCTGGGGATAGCAGCCATGAGGGTACATACCTCCCGCCCGGACTTCCGTCCCGCCCTGCTTTACGGTTGAAGAAGTACCCCACCCCCCTGCCGGGCCCGCCGCCGATGCCCCGCTTGATGCTGCGTCCTTTGCCGCCGGAGCGCCTCGTTCCGCTGATCGTCGCGGTCGCGCTGTTCATGGAGAACATGGACTCCACCGTGATCTCCACGGCTCTGCCGGCGATTGCGCGCGACATCGGTGCCAACCCGCTGGCGCTCAAGCTCGCCATCACGTCGTATCTGCTCTCGCTTGCGGTCTTCATCCCGGCGAGCGGCTGGACCGCCGACCGCTTCGGCGCCCGCACCGTGTTCCGCGCGGCCATCGCCGTGTTCATGATCGGCTCCATCGGCTGCGCGCTTTCGGGCTCGCTGACCGATTTCGTCATCGCCCGCATCGTGCAGGGCATGGGTGGCGCCATGATGACGCCGGTCGGGCGTACCGTGCTGGTGCGCAGCGTGCCCAAGCGCGACCTGGTCAACGCCATGGCCTGGGTGACCATGCCGGCGCTGATCGGGCCGGTGCTGGGGCCGCCGGTTGGCGGCTTCATCACCACCTACGCGACCTGGCATTGGATTTTCATCATCAACATCCCCATCGGGTTCGTCGGCATCGCGCTCGCCACCCGCTACATCGAAAACTTCAAGGCGGAGACGCTCGAGCGCTTCGACCTCGTCGGCATGGTGCTCGCCGGCGCCGGCATCGCCGGGGTCGCCTTCGGGCTGTCGGTGCTGGGGCTCGACTTTTTGCCGTGGCCGCCGGTGGTGGCGCTGATCGTGGCCGGGGCGATCCTGATCGCGGCCTATGTGGCGCACGCCGGGCGCACGGCGGCGCCGGCCATCGACCTCACGCTGTTCCGGCTGCCCACATTCCGCGCCAGCGTGGTCGGCGGCTTCGTCTTCCGGATCGGCGTGGGCGCGCTGCCGTTTCTGCTGCCGCTGATGCTGCAGCTCGGGTTCGGCATGACGCCGTTCCGTTCCGGCCTCATCACCTTCACCTCGGCGCTCGGGGCCATGACCATGAAGGTAGCCGCGGGCGCGCTGCTGCGCCGCTTCGGCTTCCGCACCATCCTGGTCGTCAACAGCCTGGTGAGCGCGGCTTTCCTCGCCGCCTGCGCCGCCTTCACCCAGACGACGCCCCTGCTGCTGATGGTTCTTCTTCTGCTGGTCGGCGGATTTTTCCGCTCCCTCCAATTCACCTGCATCGGCACCCTCGCTTTCGCTGAGGTCGAGCCGGCACAGGTGAGCCGGGCATCTGCGCTCACCGCGGTCGGGCGACAACTGGCGCTGTCCGCCGGTGTGGCGTTTGGGGCGGCAGCGGTCGAGGTGGTGGTTAACTACCGTGGTGGCGGGCCTCTAGTGGCGGCGGATTTCGCGCCCGCTTTTCTGGCGGTGGCGGTCGTTTCCGCGCTTTCCCTCCTGATCTTCGCTCGACTGCCCGCAGACGCGGGAGCGGAAATGTCTGGCAAACGGGCTTCGAAGATTTAGCCGCCCAACGGGCCCGCCGAAGTCCCAAACCGCCCCCACTCGTTACCGAAGTTCCAAATTAACCATGTCTGTTAACTATAATGCCCGGCGTCCCTCTCTGGAAACCGCGCAGCCATGGACAAGCCATTGGTGCGGCGCGTACTTTCGACCCGAATATGGTTAATAGGTAGCATGACCCAAGGCTCGATCATGCGTGCGGCCTCACACCGATGGTTGCTGATCGGCGTTCTTCTCGCCGGGATCGGGCTGTCAGGGATGGCGGCGGTCAGTGCGCGGACTTTTTTGACCCGCAGCGACGCCATCACCTGCAGCAACCAAAGCAGAAGCAGCAGAAGCAGCGAGCGCATCGCCGCCTGTAGCACCATGATCCAGTCCGGCCGGCTGCGCGGTGAGCCGCTCGGGGTCGCCTATGCGCTGCGCGGCCTCGCCTATCTCGACCGCGGCGACACGCCGGCAGCCATCGGCGACTTCAACCGGGCCATCGCGCTCGCACCCGATTTCGTGCCCGCCTACCAGAACCGCGGCAATGCCTGGTACGCGCGCGGCAACTTCGGCGAGGCGCTCGACGACTACGACACCGCCATCAAGCTCGACCCAAAGGCCGCGTCGGCCTACGTCAACCGCGCCACGGTCCGGCGCGACCTCGGCGTCATCGACGGCGCCCTCCAGGATTATGCGACTGCGATCGCGCTCGGCGCCAAAGCGCCGGCCTATGCCAGCCGTGGCCAGCTCTACATGCGCCAGCAGAACTACGCCGCCGCCATTGCCGATTTCGACCGCGCCGTGCACGATGAACCCGACTATCGGGACTACATGTTGCGCGCCGGGGCCTATGAGGCCGACGGCGGTTTCGACAAGGCGCTTGCCGACTATCAGCGGGCGGCGCGGCTCGCCGCGCGCGAGGTCCCCCAGAGCGCACCAGCCTACGCGACCCCGGGCGACGATCCGAACGCCGTCCCGCCGCCGCCGTCCACCAAGGCTATCAACACCAAGCTCATTACTGCGCTGACAGCCGAGGCCGGCGTCTGGCGCAAGAAGCAGGACTACGACAAGGCGATCGCGGTCTACAACAAAGCGCTCATCGCCGACCGGAACCGCGCCAGCACTTATGCGCTGCGTGCGCAGACCTACATGGCCATGGGCGACGACAAGCGCGCGCTGAGCGACATCGGCCGTGCGCTCAAGTTTTCCTGGCGAGCCAACTTCCTGAAGACGCGCGGCACGCTGCGCCTCAAGACCGGCGACATCGCCGGCGCCGTCCACGACGCCAACGCCATACTCAAGCTCAACGCCGGCAACAACGCAGCTTACGTTTTGCGCGGCGCAGCGCTGGTAGAGAAGCGGCAATACGCCGAGGCCCTCCCCGATCTCGACCGCGCCATTAGGAACGACGACAAAAACGTTTTGGCCCTGAGCGCACGCGGCCAAGCCTATTTCGCCCGTCACGAGGACGACAAGGCGCTCGCCGACTTCAACCGCGCCATTAGGCTCGGCAGCAAGGATGCCTCAATTTGTCGCGCGCGCGCACAGATCCACGAGCTCAAGGGCGATACCGATGCCGCCCTCGCCGACCTGACCGCGGCGATCCACTACGGTGGCACGGCCAGCGACTTCTTCCAGCGCGCCGCGCTCTACAAGACCAAGGGCGATAACGATCAGGCCCTGCGCAATCTCGACGCCGGTCTCAAACGGGCACCCAGGGACATCGCCGGCTTGCGCGCGCGGGCAACGGTGCACCTTGCCAAGAACGACGTCGGCGCCGCGCTCAAGGACTACAACGCGATCCTCAAACTCCACCCGAGCGACCTGAGCGCGCGCTTTGCACGCGCCACCATCGAGGAGCAGAGCAAAGACTTCGACAAGGCGATCGCAGATTACCAGGCGGTGCTCAAGAACGACAGCCGCTTCAAGGACGCGCGCGTCGCGCTTGACCGCACGTTGGCGGCGCAGCGCCAGGCGCAGGCCGAAACCACCGCGGAAACCGACCGCGTAGCACGTGCGAAAGCCGCGGAACTGGCCGCGGACAGAGCGGCGCGAACCGCAGCCGCGAAAGCTGCGGCGGCGAAAGCAGCCCGTCAAGCGGCGGCCGCGCCAGCCGTCGCCGGCGAAATGACCCCGGCGGCCGGCGCCGTCACGGCCAGCGCCGAGGCGCACGCAGCGCCCGCTGACCGCGACACAAAGCAACCCGCTGAGACCTTGCAGACGGCTGACGCCGGCCCCGCTTCGGCGGCCGGCGCCCCGCCATCGTCACGCCCGTCGCGAACCGCGTCCGAGAATAGCGGCGATATCGTCGCCACGCCGCTGCCTCGGGCGCGGCCCCGCGCACCCCTGGTGCGCGACGCGCGCCAAACACCCGCAAGCGAGATCATCGCGCCCACGCCGGAAGCGTCTCTGACCCCAGAGCCCGCGCACGTGGTGCCGCTGCCCCCGCCGCGCGAGCAGACCGCGGTACGGCGCGGCGACGACGCGCCTCACGCCGTGCAGGCGCGTCGGGACACGCAACCAGAACTTCGGCCGCCGAATCGGCGCGCTTATCGCCGACCGCCCCCACGCGCTCGCGGCGAGCAGGCCGAACTCGCGCGGCAATTCCACGCCGCCGAGCGTGCGCGCCGCTATTGGGTCGATCGCGACGGCACGCGCTATTATCGCGCCGGCGCTTACGTCGTGCGCCGCACGCCCTATGGCTACGTGGTGCAACGGCGCGGAAGCTTCGACGACCTGTTTCGTTGATTTTTTGGATGGTCTGATCTGGAAGCCGCTACCGCCCTCCCGGGGTTACGCACTGCTTTTGCGAAATCCGGTGGCCAGCAAATAAAGCTCGGAAGAGTCTGCGCGGCTTGCCGGCGGCTTGATGTGCTTCACGCTCTCGAAGTCGCGCTTGAGGCCCGCGAGCAACGCGGCTTCGGTTCCGCCCTGAAGCACTTTGGCGAGGAAGCTGCCGCCCGGGGCGAGCACCTCGCGGGCGAAGTCGGCAGCTAGTTCCACCAACGCCATGATCTTGAGGTGGTCGGTCTTGCGGTGGCCGGTTGCGTTCGCGGCCATGTCGGAAAGCACCACATCGGCCGGCCCGCCGAGCAGCGTCTTCAGCTTGGCGGGCGCGTCGCGGTCGAGAAAGTCGAGTTGCATGAATTCGACGCCCCCGACCGGCTCCATCGCAAGCAGGTCGATGGCGACCACCTTGCCGTCGTTGGGCGCGCCGACGCGCTTGGCTGCCACCTGGCTCCAGCCGCCGGGCGCGGCGCCGAGATCGACCACGCGTGCGCCCTTCTTCAGGAAATGCGCCTTCTCGTCGATCTCGACTAGCTTGAAAGCGGCGCGCGAGCGGAAGCCTTCGCGTTTGGCGCGGGCGACGTAAGGGTCGTTGAGCTGGCGCTCGAGCCAGCGCTTGGAGGACACCGTGCGGGCGTGCTTGACGCGCACCTTGAGATCGCGCGCGCCGCTCTTCTTTTTCTTCTCGGTCAAGGACTTGCCCCTCCGTTCTTCACTCTGTGCTAAAGAGTGAAGAACCTTGCTCGCTCACGAAGCGGCCTGCTGGTGTCCGCCCCAGGCGCCGTCTTCGCGCATCATCTGCACCAGGATGCCCTCGCGCAGGCCCCGATCGGCAACGCGCAGCCGCGGGCATGGGAAGGCGCGGCGGATCGCTTCCAGGATGGCGCAGCCGGCCAGCACCAGGTCGGCGCGTTCGGCACCGATGCACGGGCTAGCCGCCCGCTCCTCATAGCTCATCGCCAGGAGCCGGTCGACGACGCTGTCGATTTCCTGCTCGCTCATCCAGCAGCCATCGACCCGGTTACGGTCGTAGCGCTTGAGGTTGAGATGCACGCCGGCAATGGTAGTCACCGTGCCGGAGGTGCCGAGCATGTGAATGCCGCTGAGACCCGCACCGCCGTGCTCGCGCGCGAACGGCGCCACGATCTCGGAGATTTCCGACGCCATGCGCTCGTAAATTTCACGCGTGACGGTGAAGCCGCCGTGACGCTCGGCGAGCGTCACCACGCCGTGCGGCAGCGAGATCCAGCCGCTGATCTTCGGCAGCGGCGGTCCGGCGCGCATCCGTTGGGGACGGCTCAGGCACACGAGTTCGGAGGAGCCGCCGCCGATATCGAAAAGCACGGCGCCGTTCGCCTGTGGATCGACAAGTGGTGCACAGCCGGCGGCGGCGAGCTCCGCTTCGGTGCCGCGGTCGATCACCTCGAGCTCGAGGCCGAGCTCATCGGCGACGCGGTCGCGGAATACGGTCCCGTTCGCAGCCGCCCGGCAGGCCTCGGTGGCGATCAGCCGCGCGCGGGTGACACCGCGGTTGCGCATCTTGTTACGGCAGACGGCGAGCGCGTCGAGCGCGCGGGCGATCGCCGCGTCGCTCAGCCGACCGGAAACCGAGACGCCCTCGCCCAGCCGGATGATGCGTGAAAAGGCGTCGACCACGCGAAAGCCGTTGCCGCTCGGACGCGCCACCAGCAGCCGGCAATTATTGGTACCGAGATCAAGCGCGGCATAAGTCGCGACGCCCTCCCCGTTACCGAGAGCGCCGTTGTGCCGTCCAGGCGACCGGCGACCGTTGCGGTGCGGCACGTGCGGCACCGGTTCGACCGCGGGGTCAAGGCCCGGGGTATCCCCGGCCTCGCCGCTCATCGCTCAAGCCTTCCTGCCGCCCCCTGGCGCCAATCCAGGCGCAACCGCGGTTGCGGCTATGTTCCCGTCATGTCACGAAAATTGTAACAGCGCCCCCGCGCCGCGCAACCCTCGTTCCCGCGGGCGTTTCTTGTGCCGGGGGCCTGCCTGCTATATCTGGGCGGTCGACGAATTATGCCGCCAACGCCATGAGGGAGCCGGCTGGAAATGGATGACCAGACGACCGACGCAGCATTGTCACTGACGAAATTTGGCATTGGCCAACCAGTCCGCCGTTCGGAAGACCCCAAGCTGATGCGCGGTCAGGGCTCCTATGCCGACGACGTCAGCCTCGCCGGCCAGGCCTACGCGGTGATGGTGCGCAGTTCGGTGGCTCATGGCGTCATCAAGGGAATCGACACTGCCGCCGCCAAGGAGATGCCGGGGGTCCTGGCGGTGCTCACCGCCGCGGAGCTCGCCAACTACGGCGGCTTCAAATGCGGATTACCGCTTAAGAGCCGCGACGGCTCGGCGATCCGCTATACGCCACGCCCGGCACTGGCGGCAGACAAGGTGCGCTTCGTCGGCGATCCGGTCGCCTGCGTGATCGCAGAGACCGTGGCCCAGGCCAAGGACGCCGCC
Source organism: uncultured Pseudomonadota bacterium (assembly GCA_963773225.1). Classification (GTDB taxonomy): domain Bacteria; phylum Pseudomonadota; class Alphaproteobacteria; order Rhizobiales; family Xanthobacteraceae; genus Pseudolabrys. The sequence goes on along the minus strand of CAVZAO010000018.1, from coordinate 83,301 downwards.
GAGGCCGTGACGCTCGACATCGATCCGCTGACGCCGGTGCTGGATTGCGCCGAGGCAGTGAAGCCCGGCGCGCCGCAACTGTACGACGCCGTCCCCAACAACGTTGCCCTCGACTATCATTTCGGCGACGCCGAGAAGGTTGCTGACGCCTTCGCGAAGGCGAAGCACATCACCACGGTCACGTCATCCAACCAGCGTCTGGTCGTTGCGCCCATGGAGCCGCGCGCGGCGATTGGCGAATACGACGCGGCCTCCGAGAAATGGACGCTGCATTCGTCGAGCCAAGGCGTTTACGGCATGAAGACCATGCTGGCCGACGTGCTCGGCGCCGCGGAAGACAAGGTGCGCGTGCTGACTGGTCAGGTCGGCGGCTCCTTCGGCATGAAGGCGACGCCCTATCCCGAATACATCTGCATTCTGCACGGCGCCAAGGTGCTGGGCCGTCCAGTGAAATGGACCGACGAGCGCTCCGGTAGCTTCGTCTCCGACCACCACGGCCGCGCGATGGACATGACCGTCGAGGTCGCCTTCGACGAAACGGCGCACATCACAGCCCTCCGCGTGACCGGCTTCGGCGACATGGGCGGGTATCTCTCCGCCTTCGGGCCGCTGCTGCCGACCTTGAACATCGCCAAGAACATTGCCTCGGTCTACCGCACGCCGCTGATTGAAGTGTCGAGCAAGTGCGTGTTCACCAACACCACGCTTGTCTCGGCCTACCGCGGCGCCGGCCGGCCGGAAGGCAACTACTATATGGAACGCGCGCTCGACATCGCCGCAGCCGAGATGGGCATCGACCGTCTCGACTTGCGCAAGCGCAACATGATCCGCAAGAGCGATCTGCCGTTCAAGACCGCGTCCGGCTCGACTTACGACTCCGGCGACTTCCTGGGCGTGCTCAAGCAGGCGCTCGACGCCGCCGATTACGCCGGCTTCAAGAAGCGCAAGCGCGACAGCAAGAAGGCCGGCAAGCTGCGTGGCTTCGGCATCGGCTGCTATCTCGAGGTCACCGCCGGCGGCGGCAAGGAGACCGGCAACATTCATTTCGAGCCGGATGGGACGGTGACCATCATCTGCGGCACCATGGACTTCGGCATGGGGCACGCCACCACCTACGCGCAAATCGTGAGCGACAAGCTCGGCGTGCCGTTCGATCGCATTCGCCTGGTGGAAGGCGACAGCGACCGCATGAGCTTCGGCGGCGGCAGTGGCGGCTCCAAATCCGTGATGTTCGCCGGCACCGCGCTGAGCGAAAGTGCCGCTTTGGTGATCGAGCGTGGCAAGGAGATCGCCTCACACGTGCTGGAAGCCTCCGCCGGCGACATCGAATTCGAGGCCGGACGCTTCACCATCGCGGGCACCGACCGCTCCATCGGCCTGATGGAACTCGCCGAACGTCTGCACGGCGGTCTCAAGCTGCCGGATGGCGCGCCGACCTCGCTCGACGTCGACCATATCGGCAACGATCCGGTGCCCTCCGCCTTCCCGAACGGTTGCCATATCGCCGAGGTCGAGGTCGACCCCGACACCGGCGCGGCGCAGGTCGTGGGCTACACCGCGGTCAATGATCTCGGCACCGTGATCAACCCGCTGCTGGTGGAAGGCCAGATCCACGGCGGCGTGATGCAGGGCCTTGGCCAGGTGCTGCTGGAAAAGGCGGTTTACGACGAGGACGGACAACTGGTGAGCGGTTCGTTCATGGACTACGCCATGCCACGCGCCCATGACGCGCCCATGATCAATGTCGGAACCCATCCGGTGCCGGCGCGCACGAACCCGCTCGGCGCTAAGGGGTGCGGCGAGGCGGGCACCTCGGGGGCGCTGCCGGCGGTCGCCAACGCGGTGATCGACGCGCTTTCCGACTTCGGCATTCGGCACCTTGAAATGCCGATGACGCCGTCCCGCATCTGGGCGGCGATCGAGGCGGCCAAAGGCAGCGGCCCGGCGGCCTGAGGCGGCCGGGACCGGCGCGCGCGCCCTGCCCGGAACGCATGACCCGCGCGCCGCCAGGGCACTGGCCGACAGCAGGCGTGCTTGCCATAGTTCGCGGGCCGGGAATCGCTTTGATGAGCCAAGCCACTGCAATCTGGCGCGCCAGCCGCGCCCCGAACGTCCGCGTCGTCGGCGCAGTCAGCGCGGCGCATTTCGTGTCGCACTACTACATCATCCTGTTGGCGCCGCTCTTGCCCTTCGTGCGGGCCGACTACGGCGTCAGCTACACCGAAATCGGTCTGGCCTTTACAGCCTTCAACGTCGTCTCGGCCACACTGCAGACGCCGGCAGGCTTCCTTGTCGATCGACTGGGTGCACGCATTCCCCTGATAGCGGGACTGGTGATCGGCGCCCTCGCCTTCATCGCCGCGGGCCTCGTCCATTCATTCTGGATCCTGGTGGTCATGTTCGGCGTCGCCGGCCTTGGCAACACAGTCTATCACCCCGCCGATTACACGATGCTGTCGCAGAGCGTCTCCGGTAAGCGTATCGGTCAGGCGTTTTCGGTGCATACCTTCGCCGGCATGATGGGCAGCGCGGTGGCGCCGCCGACCTTATTGATGATGCACACGCTATGGGGTTGGCGCGGCGCCTTCATCGGGGCAGGCGTGCTCGGCCTCGTGGTGGCCGTGATCCTGCTCGCCGTACGCGACGACGGTGCGCGTGAGACGGCGAAGCCGGATTCGCGCGCGCCGCAGAGCGATGGGCAGCCTGGCAATCAGGAAACCGTCGGATGGCGGCTGCTGCTGTCCGGCCCGGTGCTGCTCAATCTTGGCTTCTTCACCTTCCTCGCCATGATCAGCGGCGGCATCTTCAACTACTCGGTGGTGGCTTTCGGCGCGCTCTTTTCAACGCCGATCACCACGGCCAATGCCGCGCTGACCGCTTATCTGTTCTTGTCCGCCATCGGCGTACTGGCAGGCGGCCTGCTGGTGACACGGGTGACCCACCACGGGCGGGTGGCGGCCCTCAGCCTGGTCGCCACGGCCGTTTTGACCGCGCTCGTGGGCGCGATCCATTTCCGCGACGCCGCGCTGATCGCCCTAATGACCGTCAACGGCTTCTTCTACGGCCTCATGACCCCTTCGCGCGACATGCTGGTGCGCGAGGTGACGCCGCCCGGCTCTTTCGGCAAGGTGTTCGGCTTCGTGACGACCGGTTTCAACCTGGGCGGCGTGATCGCGCCGCTGATTTTCGGCACGCTAATGGACCACGGCCGCCCGCAATGGGTATTCCTGCTCGTCGCCGGATGCAGCCTGGTCGCGATCCTGACGGTGGCAATCCGCCCGCGCCGGCAGGCGGCAACCCCCTAGGCGCCCGGCGCAGCTCGCCGACCGTCCCGCAGCGATCCGGCGCGATTCGGCTCGAGAGCGGCCTATTTCGAGCTGGTTTTCGTGGAACCGTCGCGTCTGGAAGACTCCACCACCCCCACTCGGGGGCTTGTCAAATCGGCCGAATTGTCCCAAATCAGGGGCGCCGACGACGCCCTCAAGGGCGCTTCCGCTGCGGGACCCGCAGCGCAGGCTCGTTGGGGAATGGTGTAACGGTAGCACAACAGACTCTGACTCTGTTTGTCTAGGTTCGAATCCTAGTTCCCCAGCCAGACTCTGAAAAACCCCGCCTAAATCAACCGCTTAGAACCCGCATACCCTCGCCTCGGCCGCGGTGGTCCACAAACTGGTCCACAACGGAGCCCGAATTGGCACACGGACGCTGCCTGCGCCGGCGCGGTTATACTTGGTATTTTCGTTTCCGCTGGCCCAGCACCTTTGCCGCTTGCGGACTTTCGGGTGAGCTTCAAGCAAGCCTCAGGACGAGCCACGACCAGACCGCCCTCTACCGGGCGAGCGTTCTGCGGCTGGCAATGGAGCCGCTGATGAAGCAAATCACCGCCGCAACCGGCAGAGACCGGGCCGAAGCGCTGAGCCGGCGCTGGATCGACAAGTGCCTCTGGCACCTGGAGACTACCCGCGCCACCACCGACGGCTTTAGCCATTTCAACGCCACCGAAATCGCCCAGATGGGCGAAGAGCCAGCGCGCGAGCTCGAAGCGCCGGCCCAGCCCGGCGGCGATCTATGCCGGGACCAACAAAAGCAGACGATCCGGCGCGCCGTGGCCGGCGGCCCCCAGCCCGATGCGCTCCAAAAAATCGTCGACGCCGCCGGCCAGGCCATGGACGTGTCGGTCGACCGCGCCACGCCCGAAGGGCGGCTTGCCTCCAATTTGTTTTTGCGCGCATTCGCCACCCCCCTCGACGAGGCCGGCGACGTGCTGGCGCCGCTCCCCTGCCACGCCCCGCCGACCGACGGGGCACCGGCGCTGCCGGATTGTAAGCGCCACCCTAATCCTAGTGGAGGAGCTACTTGAGCCTAATCCGGGGCGTGGGCATCCGACGGCTATCTCATCGACACGCATATGATGCCGATATTCGGGCGCGCGCGCGCGTACGGAGGATGAATTCAACGGTCTCCTGAAACGATCAGGGTTCGCCCAGCGCCGCATCATCCACACGAACTCGTCCGTATCGCTGGTGGAGGCGAAGCCGATCTGATGTTAAAGGAGACGCGACTTGCTGCGTCCGCGCGAGGACTAACAGCTGCCGACAGCCATACAAGAGCGATTCAAAATCCGTATCGGGGGCACCGATTGTCCGGGACGTAGAAAATCCCCCACATGTTCAGTGCGGGATTTATGCGCCCTACTATCTTTGCGCCGTACATAACACCGAGCGCCGCAAGAGCTATTCGTGGATCGGATCGCCCTAGCCTTTTTAGCGCCTGCTTGGCCACTATCCTGGTGATCTTCATAGCGTCTTTGACGTCGGTTTTTACGCAGGCTGTCGGATGAGTGAAGTGGCGACCGGCCACGTTCGCAGGGGTGCGCGCACAAGTCGCCTCCCAGCTCTGCCCCTGCGGAATATTCCAAAGCACGGCCGAATAGCTGCGCATGCCCCACGCCATTCGATCAAGAATCACGCATCCGTTGTCCTTAAATGATCCCCAAGTCAACTTAGGTCGATTGCAAGAATTGTCGCGAACCGTGAACTCACCCCACATGTGGATGCGGTCATTCACACAGCGGGTCGGGCGCATACGTTGGCCGTTGATAGTAGCTGTGGATCGCGCACAAGCGGCCTCCCACGATTGCCCGAACGGTATTCCATAGAGGACTGACGAGAACTTCGCCACACCGTCGCCCACACATTGCTTTCGGAATGAACCCCAACTCTCGGCCGTCGCACTCGAAGATCCCGCAATGCTGAGGACGATGATTACCGTGAGGCCAACGATCGCATCCTTCAGAGGCTTGTCCTGCATGATTTCGCCCTCGCGTTGCCATTCGATTGCAATCAACTTGGTCTGGGTCCGAGCTCAATACGACGGACAACCCACCGACCAATGCGGTGATATTGCCATTTCATCGCTTTGGTCATTTTGGCTGACGTCCGACTAGCTGTCACCGCAACTTCTCCATCTGGGCCTGGAAGCAAACGGAGTGGCTACTTCAGTCGAAAATGGGCTCAGAAACCGCAACAATCGCTCAGATGCTACCCCGCGCGCTTTCGAAAATCGGCTTAGTCTGTGGATCGGGGCGCGATATCTAATCCGATCGGCGACGGGGTTCCTGATGTCGTCTCCGTGAAACTATAACATCATCGGGCCCCATGCCAACCGAAGGGGGCACTTTTCACACCTTAGAGGCTAAGCGGCATGAACTCTTTCCGATCGCGCATGAAGGAGCTCGTTAATCCGCTTTGCGTTCACTGGTGGGCTGAATAGAAAGCCCTGAGCCTGATCGCAACCTTCAGCGCGTAAAATTTCGAACTGTTCGGGGGTTTCGACGCCCTCCGCAAGCGTAATCATACCGAGACTACTGCCGAGCCGCGTGACGGCCCGAATAATTGCGAGGCAGTCCTCCTGCTTACCAAGCTCCTGCGTGAACGAGCGATCGATCTTGATTTTGTCGAAGGGGAAGCTGCGAAGATAGCTCAGCGACGAATAGCCGGTGCCGAAATCGTCCATTGAAATGCCTACCCCCAGCTCGCGGATTTGGCGCAGGGCTTCCAATGTAACCTGATCTTGTTGCAGGAATACGGTTTCGGTTATCTCCAAATCAAGTCGCGTCGGGGCAAGGCCCGTGTCGGCCAGCGCGGATGCTATTGAGTAAACGAGCGTCGGGTTGCGGAATTGGACGGCCGACAAATTGACGGCAACGCTGACATGGTTCGGCCATGTAGTCGCGTCACGACAGGCTTGCCGGAGTACCCAATCGCCAATATGCGCGATGAGCCCGGTTTCTTCCGCGATGGGGATAAACAAATCTGGACCGATCGTCCCGCGGTCCGGATGGTTCCAACGCAACAGCGCCTCAACGCCGACGACGTCACCGGTAACGATATTCAATATTGGCTGATAATGCACCTCGAACTGCTGCTCGGAAAGCGCTTTACGGAGATCAAGCTCAAGGGCGCCACGCAATTGCATTTCCGCGTCCATCTCGGGCTCGAAGAAGTGATACGCGCCACGACCGTCGCTTTTCGCGCGATAAAGTGCCATGTCCGCATTGCGCAAAAGCTGATCGGACTCGCTACCGTCGTCGGGCACCATGGCGATTCCGATGCTGGCGCCAATCGCGATCTGGTTCCCCAACACCTCGAATGGTTCCGCTATCAACTCAATCAAGCTTCCCGCCAGATCTGTTGCATCCGTCGGCCGGGCTCCACTCTGAATTACGGCGAACTCGTCTCCTCCCAGGCGTGCGACAGTATCGGCGCCGCGGACCGCCATCTGCACACGTTCGGTAACCGCGCATAGAAGTGCGTCACCGACGGGGTGGCCGAGCGTGTCGTTGACTGTTTTGAAGCGGTCCAGATCGATGAAATGGACAGCGAATGTCTCGTTGTGCGCCAGTTTTTGCTCCAACTTTTCGCGAAATAGGGCGCGGTTCGGCAGGCCGGTTAGCGCATCATGGCTCGCCATGTGCATGATCTGCGCCTCCGCTCGGCGGCGCTCGGTGACATCTTCGAAAGTTCCGACCCAGCCCCCATTAGGCGTGGGATTATAGACACCGGCGATAACTCGCCCGTCGGCAAGTTCGTAATAGTTGGTTTCCGAATCCTGGCGGCCGAGGCAGGTCCTCTGATCAGCCAGCATTTCCCCGATTGTTGAGCCTCCGGACTTCAGAAGGGCTTCGCTATGTGCGAGGACGCCTCTAAATGTAGTCCCGGGCGCCACAGCCTCCGGTGTGAGACCGAAAATATTCAGAAACCGGCGATTCACGATCGCGAGCCGATCCTCTTCGTCAAACAGGCAAAGCCCTTGCGACATGTTGCCGAGAGCCGCATCGAGCCGCAGATTGGCGTCTCGTAACGTCGCCTCTTGTTCCTTCAGCTGAGTAATATCGCCGAACACCGCGATAAGCCCCCGATCGCCGGTCGTGCTCTGACTGAAACGCAGCCAGCGGCCGTCGCCGAGCCGGAATTCACCTGTCGCAGGTAGGTTGACAGGTTCCCGCGCAAGAACCTTCGCCGCCAGAGCGGAAGGCGGGAGCGCTGCCCTCAATTCGCTCAAGGGCGCGCCCGGCATCAGAGTATCCGAATCTACCTTGAGCAGATTCATCGCCTGCGCATTGGCGACCGCGATACAATCCTCTGCGTCCACGACCACAATACCTTCCTGCGACCCCTGAAGGGCGTCCGCAAGACGGCCTTGCGCCGAGCGGCGCTGCGTGACCTCGGAATCCATCATGGCTTTGATGTTGTCGCGCATGATCTTCATCGACGAAAGGAGATCGCCGAGTTCGTCAGCGCTCCCTTCCGGGATGAGGACCTCCAACCGCCCCCTCGCCATGCACTCCGCGACCTCGGATGCTGCGGCAACAGGTTTGATGATCCGCCGCGCCAGCGCCCAGGCCACAACACCGGACAACAGCAAGGCGAGAAGGGTGCCGGCCATGTTCAGGTCCGTATCCCGCTTGATGGTTTGCTGCGCAGACTCGCGGTAAAGGAAGCCATCACCGGCGGTGTAGTTGATCAGGAGGTCGATTTGCGCGTCCACCTTTTCGGCGAAGTCGTCGAGCAGCTCCCAGCTATCATCGAGCTTGGTTCTATCGAGGAGTCGCTCGCTGGTACGCATCCAATCATCGGCCGCGCGTTGAACCTTTTCCGCCGCGTTCCGCGCCCGATTTGATTGGGCCCGTTGCACGGCGATTCCAAGATCCTCCTTAAGCGTCTTTGCCGCGTCTTGGATTTTTGCGTCGAGGGTTGCGCGTGCCTTCGGGTCTTGTTCAATCCAGCGCCGCGCAAAGGTCGCCCGCATGACGGCAAAGTCCGCCGCTGCGGCACGGGCGTAATTGATCGCCATCAATGACTGGTCATAGGTCTTGCGAACTAAAACGCCGTCGTCCTTTATGCTCAGCGTCGCATACGCACCGAGCGATGCCGTGATTAGGCTCATAAATAGGAATGCGATCAAAATCCGACCGCGAATTGTCGTGCACAGCACCGCCAGTCGTGCGCCGATTTTCCGCAGCCTGCTTACCACAGCTTTCACCGCAACCTTTTCGTTGGCAGCCATATTTCGGCTTTAATTGAACACATTTATCATAAGACAAAGCAGGTTAAAGGCGTTCCAGAGGTTCGACCAATCTGGATTTCTTTCTTAACGCCACCTTAACTGCAGACGTTCAATTTGAGTTGCTGGACACTTCGGTAGTCACGTCGACGCAACGGCGGTCAGGAGCGCAGGACGAGGTAAAAATGAGTCCGTCAACCCAATGATGAACCGCCCGCCATCGGCGCTTATCCTGGTCGTAATCGTTGGCCTCCTTTGCTCGGTAGCCTCGCCCGTATACGCGCAAACTCCTCGATACATCGTTTCGCAAAAAGGGCGCCAATTCCACCCCCAAGAACTTACAATCGAGCGCGGTCAGACAATCCAAATCGTTAATGACGACGGCGATCTCCGCCATCACGCTTATATCAAATCGCCGACCATGAACTTCGACTCAGGCGATCAAGAGCCTGGCAGCAAGACTAATATTACCTTCCCGGTGCGAGGCACCTTCGACGTCCGGTGCGCAATTCATCCTAAAATGCTCTTGGTGGTTCACGTCAAATAACATAGTGCGAGCCGATCGTTCCGGCCCGCCGCCGGCGTACCCACGCGATGTCGGTGCGTGTTGATTCACTGTGCGACAAAGCCGGTTCGCCGCATTTTTCAACTATTTGCATTCTTAAGCCGCCAGCACACCGGCGTGAGAATTAACGTGCCGTCAAGCATCGCGCCCGAGCGGCGTACGAGCATCCGATTTAGGTAGCCAAGCAGGGGCTTGGTAACGATTTGGGCGTACCGCATGCGAGGTAAGTTCCCTCATATCGGCGGTGGGCAATGGTGAGCACAATCAGTCTGATCAGCGTCGCGCTGGGGGTGTCGGGTGCAATGCCCTCGGAGCGTTCCGCGCGCCATAAGGACCTCCTGGAAATCGGCGCCGGCGCATGCTTTATCAGCGGCCTCATGCTCCTAGGCTGTTCGCTGACCGTTATCCTTTAGCGGCGATAAAATCTCTTTGTTCAGCGCGGCAGGACCGGCACGGTGACGTCCCGGGGAGCTCCGGTCAACGTCTTCAAGAAGGCGACAAGATCATCCTTTTCGCTCTTCGTGAGGTGAAGTGGTTGGATATCTTGGGCGCGGCTGGGTCGATCAACCCCGCCCTTGTTGTATAGATCGATTACCTTCTCAAGCGTCGATACCGATCCGTCGTGCATATAGGGCGCACGGCGAGCGACGTCCCGCAGAGTCGGCGTCTTGAATGCGTATTGCAACTTGACCGACGTCGGAAACAATTCGCCTCGACCAATGTCTTTTCCTCTGGCTGTGCCGACATCGTGAAATGAGCCGTCGGTGAACGACCAGCCCTGGTGGCATGAAGCGCAACGACCTTTGTTATTGAACAGATCAAAGCCACGTTTGGCGGCCTCGCTGATTGCATTTCTATTGCCGGCAATCCAACGGTCGAACGGAGCTTCGGTGGAGACGATCGTGCGTTGGAACGTAGCAAGCGCCAGCTTGATCTTATCTGGTGTGATCTTGCCTTCGCCGAATGCACGCTGGAAGGCCGATTCGTAGCCGGGAATCGCCGAAAGCCGCTTGATCAGGATCGGCTTCGGTAGGTTCATATTGGCGGCACCGGTGATCGGACCAAAGGTGACGTCCTCGAGACTTGGAAAATGACCAGTCCAACCAAACTGATCGAGCCACGCGACATTTAGCAACGTGGGGGTTCGTAGCGGCAGCGCCTTTTGGTCCTCACCGATGGCGCGCGGCAGGCCATCACCCCATGAGAGCCCTGGATTGTGACAGCTCGCGCAGGAGCGCGTACGAGAACCCGAAAGAATTGGATCCCAGAACAGCATTCGCCCTAGGTCCGCCTTGGCGTCCGAATAGGGATCGCTTTTCGGGAACGGAATTTGTGACGGCCGTCGATATTTCTCTTTCCAATATGCTCGGTTGTGCACGGCTTTTGCCTTGCCGAAAACCGCGGTTCCACTTGCGAGTGGCAGAATGAAACCGCCAAAACATAATACGGCGGCAATACCCATGGTCGCTCGGGGCAATTTTGGCATACACGCACCCTTGCGCGTCGTCATTGACATCGGGTTAAAAGTGGTACGTTCGCGATTTGAGATCGGCCCTGCCCGCAGCTGATTGGATTGCACTGCCACACGGCAATTTGGCGCCAACACCTCGACTAATTGCACCAGCAATACCGGCAACGAGCCGTTTTATACCTCACGCGAGCTCGCAGCTTCACCGCCGATCGCGGCGTGTTAACCACGACTGCAAATTCCCATATAGATCGTTACTAAGATCCTAAAATTTGTGGTAAAAATTTCCTTGTTCGAATGGGCTGGCGACGGCAGCTCAAGTGGTACAGAAACACCCCCGAGGTGCCGCAATGCAACGATCGCTGACCAGGCGGCTGGCGGCAACGTTCCCACTTGCGCTGAGTACCGTTATCGCCGCGTCCTCAAGCGCTAGTGCCCACGTTAAGTGGTTCGCGCCCTACCACGTCGCAGAGCAGCCGATTGCCTTGCACTATGTGTTTGTATCCTCTTACGGATACTTGGCACTCGCTTCTGTCCTCGCCTTATTGATCGGTGCTCTGGTCGAATTGTCCCCGATCGGCCAGAGACTGCTCGTGGTCATAGATCGCGTGACGGGCCCCCTCGAGCGCAACACTGAACTCATGTTCCGCGCTGGTTGCGGCTTTTTCTTCATCGCTATTTGGAGCGCCGGCAATATCATATTGACGCCCGAGCTTCATAGTCATTCGCTGACCGTGGGTGTCATTCAGCTTGCGATCGCGTTGGGCATGATCTCGCGTCGAACCATGCCGCTATCGAGCATCGGAATTGCAGCGCTCTATGGGATAGCCATCTGGAAATATGGCATTTTCCACATGGCCGATTATCCCATTTTCCTCGGTATTGCCGCTTACATCGCGCTCGTCGGACTTCAGCGTGATTTCTTCAACATCAGCCCGCTCGACATTCTGCGCTGGAGTGCGGGCGTCACGCTGATGTGGGCCGCGATGGAGAAATGGGCCTACCCCGAATGGACCTATATGCTGTTTGGCCAGCATCCCGGCCTGTCAGGAGGGTTCTCGCCGACCTTCTTCATGCGCGCAGCCGGTTGGGTCGAGTTTTCGCTCGCCTTCTCGCTGCTATGGACACCGCTGGTCAGGCGCGTCGGAGCTATCTTGCTCACGGGGATGTTTGTCGGTGCAGTCTTCGATTTCGGCAAAATTGATCTTATCGGCCATTCCCTCATCGTCGTGGCATTACTGGCGATTATCGCGGACAGCAGGCGCACGTCGGCGACGCCACGCTATGCATGGCTGCTGCCTGGCAGCTTCTCCGGTGCATTCTGTGTGGTCGGCGCGGCCTATTATGGGGTTCATGCCCTCATTTACGGAACGACGATCTTCAACGGCCCTCCGCCCGAGACTGTGAAAATGGCGATTGCCTCGGAGCACAAAGCGCACGCGAATTCCGAAGCAAGCTTGTCCACGTGCGCGAAATATGAAAATCGCTCTGCAAAGCGAACGAAAGCACATCGTCCGATACCGTATCTAAATCACGTTGCATTGGATTTTGCCTTCTACGATCAAAGCAATGCGATAGAGCATTTAGATGAGCCGCAAACGGTTCTCTTCACCAATACGCGCGATATGATCAGCTATACTTTCGCCTACGGACCACAAACCTCGCTACAACTCTTCGGAGCAGATTTCGATTACTCTGCATCGAATCCGGCGACGGGGAAGTAGTTTGCACAATCCCGCAGTGTGAAGGTATCGATCGGACGTCCGATGACGTCCCAAAGACCCTCGACGGTGCGTTCTGCGGCCTTTCGCAGAAGATCTTTGAACTCGACGAAGGCACTATCGGCCGGATTACAGTGGGAATTTTAGGGCAGCAGGAAGATAGAGCAGGACTGCGCCTACAGCCTCGACCAACGCGCGCAACTTTCGACTCTTGTGGGTCGACAGTTGGTCCATGGTGAAGATTTCGCCGAAGCGCACGCTGGCGACCAACACGCGTTTGATGTCGGTTTCGCATACCTCGAGGTAATGCAAAGCCATCCAGTATGGGGGGAGCGATCATTCCTCGCGGGTTGGGCCCGGCAACAAACGTCGTCGTCTTCAATGGCCAGTAGCAATGCCGAGCCTGCAAGCATTCCCCACGCGGTGCCCGGCCGTGGCGGTGGGCCATGTCGATCGAGGCCCAGGTCTTGTCGTTCAAGATGAGAGGGTCTGGAATGAATTCGATTTAGCCCTCCAACCAGGCGTGGCACCGCTTCGCGATGTGCGGGGTTGGGTGGGGAAAGAGGGGAAAATCGAGCTCGAGGGCCCGTCGAGCAACCTCATCGTCCAGTCGGGGACTTGAACCAGTGCCTAGTTCGAGGCCGATATCAGCCAGCACCTGACTTGCATCCGGCGGGGTCAACCGATTTGGGGGGCCTCTTTAGGGACGTCGCGGGGACGGTGCCTGACGAGCGGCTGATCCGGCGATTCTGGGGTATTGCCATCATCGATGCATTATCATCGTATGCTCGAAGGGGGGCTGTCGGCAATCTCGCGCCGCACGCCTGGGCACGCGTAACGAGCGGTAACGGGATGAGTATGGAAGCCGTCGCGCAAGTCGGCATTCGGCCGCGTCCGATTGTGATGTGTCCCGACTGCGGAAGGAAGATGCACTTGGTGTGCGAAACCCCGAGGGCGCTTGGTGCCATGACCCTGCTCTTCGAATGCGCCTGCGGCTGTCGGGTAGAAGAGCAGGTAAGGCCTCTCTGAACCCGATTTTGTGCCTGCCTCCGGCCCCGCTGAATCAGATGATCGCGGCCGAAGACCAATTGTCGGGGCTCTAACCTAAGACCGCTTTCCGCTGACCCGGAATGCGGGACACCCAGGAGAAAGCGAGCTAACAAAGAAGAAGGCCCCGGCCTGGAGGTCTAGCCGGGGCCCTGGGCGGCGCCGGGAGCAACAACAAGGGGCCCGCCGACAATATAAAGCACGCCCCGCTTCGCCTTTTTGCAAGTAAATTATTGTACCACAACTGTAATATATTGCCGGCGTCCAGGCTCTCGACTGGGCCTGTCGTTCAAATCCGCGGCTACCGGTCGATCTCGCACGACCACCTGTCTGTCAAACGCCATCCGGAACTGCCCCCTTTGCGTCATAAAGAACTGGCCCCCAGCCTCGGGTCCGCGATGTCGGTTGAAGCTTGGCTGCACCACTGACGGGACGGAATGCGATGGAGCCGGCGAAGTTCCGTCAACGGCGGCGGCTTGATGAGGCCGCTCTCTCGCTTCCCCGCTGCTCCCGCCTCAACGTTGAGATGGACTCTGTCCCGCGTCGACGCCTTAAATGGGCGTGTTGCCGCACGCTACGGGACGGCACCGATAGAGGAAATTGGCGGCAGCTTATGCAAGTCATATCAACCGGCGAGCTCACTGCACGACGTGACCGCCAGTTCTTTCGAACGCCACTCTACGAACCTCTTCATCCGTCGTACATGACTTGTTCGGTGGCAAAGCCACTTCGAGGTACATCTAACACGCGCATTTCCGGCATTCAGGCCTACCGTCACAAATCGATCGCACGCACCGGGTGCTACGAGGGACGAGGCGGTATCACAAGGGCTAAATTTCGCTCGCCGGGTGAGCAATAAACCGCCCGGTTACACATGAGGCTACTGACATTAACCTGACAGCGCGCCTCAATCGCATAATCGATGCCACCTACCTTAGCAGGGTCCCATTAAACATTGTCTGAACCCCATCGAACGGCTTTGCCCGCAGAAACGGGACGATCGGCATTCGCAATCCAATCTACGTAGCTGAGTTACAAACGAAACAGATCGGTGAACCACCTCCCGATGTCCTACACTGGGCCGTCAAGGACGACCCACCAACGCATCTCCTTTGGATAACTTCCATTCCGCGGTGGCTCAACGCGGCCATCCCGAAGAGGTATATAGCGGCATTCACTGCATTTGTGGTATTCTTCCCAGATAGCATGTGGGGGAGCTGGATGGCATTCTCGTCGCGAATACGGAACAAAAAAAAGTGCCAACGCGCGCCACTTGATCTGCATTTATCGATCAGGCGCAACTGTACCACGCGAGGCATTGTCCTCCTGGCAACAATCTCTCTAGCGGGATGCAGTTCCATCGGAATCAGCCACTCGATTCTCGCCGATACTCAACCGGCACCTACGAGGCACGGTATAACATCAGCGCCGCAGAACGACCGCCTGACGATGGCCACTCCGAGCCGAGAACCGGCAATTTCGTCGAAACCCGTTTCAGCGACTTTTATTCGGACTCACCACGGCGAAGCCTACGAAGGATCAGAGTTCGTCAAACTGAATCCTTCTTTATTCTCGAAACAGATCGACCTAAGCCCGTTGCCGAAAGCCGGAACTCCAGCGTGGGCGCGACAACAAAAACTCAATCGCGAGCGAAGAGAGCAGGTGAAGCGGGCCATGACGATTTGCAGTGATTGTTGACGTCGAGCTGCGCTCGCCATTGCCTGCAACAAAACTTTCTCTGATAAGCGCACCGCCTTGCGTCTAGCCAACCAGGCGGAATAAGAAACTCTCTGCGATCGACGGGCGAATACAATCGTTTTGCGCAACCGACCTTGTGCCAAAACCCGCTGCCGCATTCGCTACGCAATGGCCAGCCGATAGCTTTGACTCTGGCTCCGTCCGATCTACCTATGCTTCGGTTACTCTGCAGCGCAGGCCGGCTCTCCCCTTATCGTCCGCCGAATATCTTCTCCGAAGAACCGAATATTTTGCTCACTACGAAGTTCATCACAGAGCCGGCCCGGCGGAATTTCAACGTCATCATAGCTCAGCACTTCATCCTTCGACACGTTCCGGCGAAGCCGGCAGCCTTCTGCCAATCCAATCGGCAATAGCCCTTCTCGATGCACCAAGTCCGATTTTTCGCATAAACCATATGTCATGAAATGCCCGAGGCCGTCCAACACCTCCCCTTCACGCAAATCCTTCTTCGCTGCAGCAATAACGTCGACGCACGGTCCTGCAAGCGGTGCGATTGCAGCGTCATCGAATAATACAGCTCGCGCTACCGTGAACGGCACTTCGAAATGGCAAAGGTGATATGGCCAATAGAAGCAGTAGAGCGGACCGTCACCTAGCTTATAAAGCGACAAGTAATGCTTCTCGACGCTGTCATCGGTGGTGCCTAAGACGAATACACCCGGGTTCGGCATCGCGCCTACGCAGTAGTCAACAATCCCCTGCCCTGCGAGCAATTCGTCTAACGGATACCAGCCGACGGACTCCTGGATTGGCGTACCCGGCGCCACGACAGGGCCGTGCATGCCGCGCTTTGCAACGGACATACCGGTGGCATTGGCCACGATCGCATTTTCGAATGAGATCTTCGTTCCGTCGGCGAACGACGTTACCATCGGGGCCTTCATGCCCCACTTCTTGGCAAAACCCTCTTGCGTCGCCGGATTCCGATAGGGATCGTGCAGCCCTTTGATGTTGCCGCACAGTACGGGTCGAACACCCAACCCCTTCACCCAACGGTACAAATTCATGATGACGCCAGGCTGATCACCCTCGGTATTCGTGAAGACCACCCCTGCGCGATCAGCATAAGTCTTGAGAATCGGACCCAGCGTACCGTCGAGCTCCGCGTTCATCACGATGATGTGCTTACCCCGAGAGATCGCCCTCATCGCAACGGCAGCCCCGAACTCGATCGCCCCCGTGACCTCCAGAATCGCGTCGATGCCGTCCGCCTCACACAACAGCATCGGGTCATCCGTGACCGAACGCTCGCCTTTCGCGATTTTTGCATTCAGATCAGCCAGTTTGTTCACGTATTTGGCGTTCAGTTCTCCGCTATCGGCGTAAACCTTCGCCGCCGTAGCCGGATTCCTGTTGGCAATCGCAACCAGCTCCATACCTTTGGTGTACATCAACATCTGGCGCGCGATACCGGCCGCCATAAAGCCTGCTCCGACCATCCCCACTCGGATCGGATTCTTAGCGTTTTCGCGGCGGTCCAACGCTTGATCGACGATGAACATGGTGCCCGTTCCTTAAGCGAAAGCCAGTTTTTCGTTGGCCCTCTGGACGGTGAAGTCCTGCCAATTCGCGTCCTTTTCGGAAATCACTGCCGGTTCGATCGGCCATTGGACGCCGAAGCTCGGATCGTCCCAACGCACCCCGCGTTCCGAATCGGGGCTGTAAAATTCCGAAACCAGGTAGGTCACCTCAGTCTCGTCTTTCAGCGTCAGGAACGCATTCGCACAGCCTTTCGGTACGACCAGCATCTGCTGATTTTCCGCGCTGAGTCCGACCGCGATGTGCTTCATGAAGGAGGGCGAATTCGGACGTAGATCAAGAAGCACGTCGTAGATGGCGCCCCGAATGCACCGTAGCAACTTTTGCTCTTGATGCGGGCGGACCTGGTAATGGAAGCCCCGCAACGTGTGCTTGTACTTGTTGTAGGAAATATTCATCTGCACGGCATCGCCCGAGATTCCGTGTTCTTCGAACTCCCGTGCGCACCAGCCTCGCGCGAAGAAGCCACGCTCATCTACGCGCCTCTCGAGGTCGACAAGATAAGCGTCCGGTATTTCAGTCGGGGTGAAAAGCATTGCGTTACACGCTCTACAACGAGGGAAAGAGGAGTCTGGAACCGTGAACCTCATATCCGATCGGCACAAGGTTCAAATGGGAGAGCTTCTGCCGAACCCGCTCGCGCATTTCCGGCTTCACAATGAAAATAATGAAGCCGCCTCCCCCAGCGCCACACAGCTTGCCACCTTCGGCGCCGGCCTTGATGGCGCGCGCGTAATGCCCGTCGATTTCGGTATTCGTGATATTAGAGGCGAGCCCCCTCTTCAGGGTCCACCCCCGGTGAAGGACCTTGCCGACGGCCTCCAGATCGATATCGGGCCCACTGCACAAAGCCCGCATGCCGATTGCATCGTCCCTCATCTGAATCAAGACATCGACGTTTCGAGCCGTATTCTTCCTTTGCTCGCCCAGGACGGACGCCGCAGGCCGCTGATGACCCGTCCAGAAAGCCATTATGTTGCTGAAAAGGTACGCGACCGACCCGCTGACGACCGTCTGCGGTTCTACCGTGACCCGA
Source organism: uncultured Pseudomonadota bacterium (assembly GCA_963773225.1). Lineage (GTDB taxonomy): Bacteria > Pseudomonadota > Alphaproteobacteria > Rhizobiales > Xanthobacteraceae > Pseudolabrys. The sequence goes on along the minus strand of CAVZAO010000018.1, from coordinate 65,599 downwards.
CCACCGCGGGCGAAGCGCAGCAGATTCAGCCCGCCAAAGGCCGCCGCATACTGATCTTGCTTGCCGATAGGCTCACCGAGAATGTCAATCTCGATATGACAGGCCTCTTCCGCAAGCTGGCCCGCCGTCACCCGCTCCCCGCGGAATGCGTGAAGCGCATGTAGGAGACCGACGGTGAACGCGCTGGATCCTCCAAGCCCGGTCGAGGCTGGTACATCCGCGACCGTACTAATGAAAATCGGCGGATCGATTTGAAGAAATTTCAGGCATTCCCGGGCTATGTTATTCTCGATCTCCTTGACCGAGTTGACTTGTTCAGTTTTGGAATAATTGAGTCGGATCGGCTCGTTGAATATGTCGCTGTGGCGCTTAACCGTCACATAAACATACTTATCGATCGCGGCGCTCAGTACCGCGCCCCTTTCCCGATTGTAGAATTCGGGAAGATCGGTTCCGCCTCCCGCGAAGCTGATGCGCAAAGGCGTGCGAGTCATCACCAGTTCAGGCGGCTGATTTTGGACGTGAGGCCTCGCCAGAGGTCGCTCAGAAGCGGCCGACCCGATATCCGCGGTAAGGCTTGTCATTACACCACACTCCGGGCCGGTTCTCTCTGTGCTTCCACCGGATTCGGCGGGACCGTGTCGGACTTTTCCGACCAGCGCAGGTCGTCGTCGAGCATGCCCTCGTCGAGCAAGTCCTGCAGCCATTTCAGTCGTGTGAAGCGTTTGCCGGTGAAATCATCGGCGGTCAGGTTGACCTGTCTGAACGCCTTGAACAGTTCCTGGGCGCCCTTTTCGGCATTCCACAGAAACTCGAAATCGGGAAACGCCTTCTCGAATTTGCCGAAATCGGCCTTGTAGGTGCGCTGATCGGCACCGGCTTGCCGCACGAACGAAAGCTCGCAATTCGGTACCGTCCTTTCCACGATCTCGCCGAGTTCCCGGATCTGGTGATTCAGGTGATTGGCACCGATATTGAAGGCTTGATTATGGATCAGATCAACCGGGGCCCGCAACATCTGTTCAAAAGCCCGGGCGACATCCTGAACATGAACCACAGGCCGCCATGGTGTTCCGTCGCTGTGTATCACGACACGCCCCGTAACGCATGCGCTGCCCATCAAATTGTTCAGCACGGTGTCGAACCGCATGCACGCCGACAAACCGTAGATCGTTCCGTTTCTGCAATAAACTGGCGAGAACCCTTCATCGGCCATTTCGCGGAGCTTCGTTTCAGCATCGACCTTGGATCGCGCATATTGGGTCTGAGGCGCCAGCGGCGACTCCTCGTTGACGACAGACACACTCGACATCCCATACATGATGCACGACGACGAGAAGAGGAAGCGCTTAACCCCCGCCGCCTTGGCGCACTCGGCCAACCGGATTGTCCCGTCCCCATTTATTTCGCGAGTCCAGGCTTCATTGAGATTGCCGATCGGATCGTTGCTCAATGCCGCGAGATGAACGACCGCGTCGTATCCGGCGAGATCCGCCGGCTCGATATCTCGGATATCCTTCTCAATGACGGGAATGCTGTCACGGCGGGCAAATAGCGTGCAGGGATCGAAGTAGCCGACGTCCAATCCGACCACATCATAGCCCATATCCTGTAGCAACGGCCCCATCACGCAGCCGATGTAGCCGTTGCTGCCGGTCAGAAGTACGCGCTTAATGTCAGACATGTTCGTATAGGTCCTCTTTTGTCGTCTGCTCGACAACGTCGAGCAACGAGCGGTTCGGCGTAACAAGATGGAATGGGCAGCCGGCGGCCGCCGCGGCAGCGGCGTCTCGTTCATCATCGCCCACATACGCACATCGGGTTAGGTCGAGATGAAAATCGCGCTGCGCCCGATAAAACAGACCGGGTTTCGGCTTCCTACACTCGCAATTTTCCTCCCAGTGATGCGGGCAGCAATAGATCGCGTCGATCTTTCCGCCCGCCTCGACCACGTCGCACATCATGCGCTGGTGAACGCCTTCAAGATCGCTCGCCGTCATTACACCCCGACCTACACCAGCCTGGTTCGAGATGATGATGGTTTGGTAACCCGCTTTCTTGAGCTCGCGTAGAGCCCTCAAAGCGCCCTCGCGCCAACTCCATTCGCTCCAGTTCCTGACGTAGCATCCCTGATCCGGCTTGCGATTGAGGACCCCATCGCGATCCAGCAGAAGCGTCTTAGAACGTCGAAAAAAGGCCTCCGTCGTTGGAATTCGATCCAGAGATCCGACGCTATAGTATCGATGATTGGTGACATAAGCCGCCAGCCGATGCTGCCGCGCCAAGGGCGTATAGATCGCCTCCTCAAACAACATGTCGTCCGCCGGCAATAATTCGAGAGCGAGATCAGTGATGATGGCGTAGCTGATCTCGACTTCTTTCAAGTTAGGCGCCTGCCGCAAGCGATCGAAAACCTCCACGTTACCGTCCGAATCGAGGGACACGCAGCCGCGTGAATAATTGTCCTCATTGGCGTAGGTCGTGATGAGCGCGGGGCGGCCGGCCTCGCAGAACCGAGCCCATAATCGGTCGAACTGAAACGGCCAATAATTGTCGCAGTATAGCAGCAGGAAACAGGGGTCAATCAGATGCCGCGCCGTCGAAACTCGGCTACCGGTAAGCTGGTCGGGTTCGGTCACCGAATATTCGATTTGAACGCCCCATTTGCTCCCATCGCCAAAATAGTCCTGGACCACGTGAGGAAGATAGCCGAGCAGAAGTAGAATCCGCGTAAATCCTTGGTCCCGGAGTTGCTCGATTTGATATTCGAGGAACGGACGCCCGAGGATGGGAACCATGGGCTTGGGTAGAGTGTCCGTCAGCGGACGCATCCGAGTCCCCCGCCCGCCGGCGAGAATGACGGCCTGCCGGGGCCTAACGTAGGTACGCCCCTCGATCCGCGCCGAAGTCCACGTGACCGCCCGATCCGTCATGTATGTCCGTCCTTGCGATCCGCTATCAACGACCTCGTGACCGCGTGACAAATGACGGAATGCAAATCCTCGACGAGTTCGTATGCCCCTTTCGGCGAGGTCACGCAGACGACGCAGTCCACCTGGTCCTTTAGAGCTCCCCCATCGAAACCGAGTAAGCCGATTGTAGTCACGCTCTTCGATCGGGCCAAGGAAACCGCCTTGAGCAAGTTCGCCGAATTACCGCTTGCAGAGATGCAAATCAGCGCATCGCCAGGCCTCGCGAAATTCTCCAGTTGACCGGAGAATGATCGCTCGTAGCCCTCGTCGTTCGATAAAGCCGAGAACCATGAGGTATTGTCTGAAAGGCACATCGCCTTTATCGGATCCCGGCCCGAGCGCTTTGTCGCCTTACCCAGGTCGTTGACCCAATGCGACGCTGTTGAGGCGCTCCCGCCGTTTCCGGCGATATAAACAAAGGCTCCGCGGTCGCGACAATTCCTGATGATGTCGACGACTTGATTGATCGCCTCAGTCGGCACCCGGGAAAGTGCGCCGGACACCTCACCGAGGTGCGCGCTGATTTCGGGAGCGGCTTCACGCTGCGCCGTCGCGCCAGTGAACCGGCCCGTAACGGCAGTGGTCTCTTCACCGAAATCTGACACTATTGAGGGCATATCGATCGCACTCTTCTGGCTGTGCATCAGAGCCTCCGCGCAACCACTTGGCTACCAGGCTTGCTCTGTAATAGAACATCAAAGCGATCGGAAAACATCGGCTCTTTGGGGGTAAGCCCCTGCTCCTCTTGAGGTCTGTCGAGTTCCCCTACGCTTCAAAGGCATTCGTACGTCGTCTCGGCGCGGAACAGACTCGCAGCTCTTCGGATCAATAGATTTCCAGGTGGCGCGGCGCCATTGCGGCAATGCTCGCAGCCGGAACGCGAACAAGGCGTTATCGTCGCCGATCGCCTACTGACGCACTTCGCGGCTGGCGTCAGGACACCGCACAGATATTGCGTTACGGCCGTCCCGACCAAAAACCGTCGGGTCGAAATTGCCTGCCGCTAAACCGCTTCGCTTTCATACACGGACGATGGCGCGCCGACTGCCGAGGCGAGATCGCCGAGCCGGCTCTTTCGCTGCTCAAGCTGCGGCAACGGCTCCATGCCAATCGAATTAAGGATTCCTTCCCATCGATGGGCCCAATCATGCCGCCGCAACGTATTGATGATGTTGTTTTGGCGCACGGACCTGATACGTTCGGTCTGCTCGTCCAGATCGTGAAGGAAGCCAGCGACGTCGCGCTCATTTGGATCGAGATCGATCACCGCATCCGGCCAGTCGAAGTACTCTTCGAACTCCGGGCACTGCGGGGCTGAGCCGATCATGACCGCCCCTCCCGCGGCCCCTTCGAACAAGCGGGAAGGAAGAACCTGCTCTCCCGCGATCTTGCTCGCTTTTGGATTTGCCAAGCTGGCGGGATTGAAGGCGATGAAATAACGGGTACGCTTGATCATATTTGCCAAAAGTAGGCGGTGTTCGCGCCAGTTCTTCACCCGAGAATCGGTGCTCGAAAGTGAATCGTAGACATAGAAAAAGTTCTGCTCTTGGCTCAGAGCGACAAGTTGGTCGTGCACATTCTCGGCCCGATTGCCGATCGAATAGACATCGATCGCGCGGCCCGGGCGGATCGGATGAGGCGCGCAAATCTCTCCATCCACGCCGGTCGGAAGAAACGAGCAAGGGGTCTTAGTATATCTCGAAAGGAGCGGCAGGCAGGCGCTATGCAGCATAAAAACGTGGTCGAACTGATCCAACAGTTCCAGATACTTTCGATCTTGCTCGAGCGTGCTGGTCCACAGCTCGAACATGTAAAGCACGCGCACCTTCGAGCGACTGCGCCATTCCGGTATACGCGACAGTTCGACGAGGCTTTGCGGGCTCCAGGCGATGAAGAAGAACAGATCGTAATCGGCTTCCAGGTTCACTCGCTCGACCGTCGCCGCATTCCGCAGGCCGATGCTTTTACGAACGCCGTTCACCAAGCGGTTGAAATCGCGCTGGACGTTGTGGTCGTCATGCGCGGGCAAAAACGACCCCAAATACCGTTCGAGGTACTGCGATATGCCGGGAGCGGCCAAATCAGCGTCGTCACACTCCATGATGATGCGGCAGAATTCCGCGTTCAAGGCGAAATGCGCCCGATCACGAGCATTAAACTCCGAGGCTATCAATACCCGCTTTCTCACAACCTTCTTCGCCTTTTCTGAACTCGGATCGGCCAGTCGCATCAGGCCTCGTGCGGTGCTAGGTCCTGGTGATTCAAAGGAACAGAAGGCACACTGTCCGGCGCAACGGCTCGATCCGGCACCGCGTCCCGATCCAAGATCATGTCCGAGGCCTTTTCCGCTATCATGAAGACGGCGGCGGACGTATTCGCGGACGGCACGTTCGGCATGATAGAGGCATCAACGACCCGAAGTCCCTCCAGACCACGGACCCGCAAGCGATCGTCGACCACGGCAGTGCGGTCGTCGTCCGGGCCCATTCGGCACGTGCCGCACAGGTGATAAGCGGTAAGACCCTCGCGCTGCGCAAAGTCGAGGAGTTCGTCGTCCGTCACCATCGTCTCGCCGGGCAACACTTCGTCCCCGAAGTATGGCTGGAGCTCTGGCGAGCCCAGCACCCGACGCATCATTCTCGTTCCATCAATTGCAACCCGTCGATCACCTTCGCTGTTCAGGTAGTTCGGCTGGATGATCGGCGGGTCCGACAATTCGGCAGACCGAGCCCGCACGTAGCCACGGCTTTCAGGCCGCAATTGGTAAAATCCGAGTTTGATCACCGGGAAACGTCTTCCCGGGCTGTCCGAGTAGTTCCCAAGTGCGAAATCAAGTTGCATGTCGGGCGGCGAGCCGAGATCGCGCGAATTGGCGAAACCGTAGACAAGAGACGGACTGATGCTGAGCACGCTAGGCCGCCCGAGGAGCCATTTCCCGGCTTCTTTGATCAAAGATATGCCATGCCCGCTGACGGTTTCGGTATTCTTCACGCGCAGCACGACATGGATCATGTAATGATCTTGGAGGCTTTCGCCAACGCCTTGCAGTTCGTGAACGACTTCGAGGCCCAGCCTTTTGAGCAGCCCCGACGGTCCAATGCCCGACAATTGTAGCAGCTTCGGCGTATTCGCCGCGCCAGCGCAGACGATCACCTCGCGTCTGGCCCTCACCGCATGAAGGGCTCCCTCGCGGCAGTATTCCACCCCCACGGCTTTATTCTGTTCTACCAGAATTCTAGCGGCTTGGGCCTGGGTGCGGACGTCCAGATTCGACCGTTTCGCGATTGGGCGCAGGAACGCTGCAGCCGCGCTCTGACGCCAACCACGGTCGATGTAACTTTGATAGTAGCCGACGCCGGCTTGACTCTCTCCATTATAGTCCGGGTTGCGTGGCAGCCCCAGGTTTATGGCGCCTTCGATGAATGCGTCACAGAGCGGATGTTTCCATTGCGAATCCGAGATGGCCAGTTCGCCGCTGCTTCCCCTGTAGCGGGGATCGTGCGGACCCAAACGACGCTCGGTACGTTTGAAATATGGGAGGATGTCAGAATATCCCCACCCCCTGCTCCCAAGCCGCGCCCACTCGTCGAAGTCATCGGCAGATCCACGGTTGTAGTTCATTCCGTTGATTGCCGTGGAGCCACCGAGCGTTTTCCCCTGCGGCATAGGGATCGGGCGCCCGCCGCTGCCCACGCTCGGTTCGGTCTCGAACTGCCACGCATAGCGCGGATCCGACGAGACCTTGTACACCCCGGCAGGAATGCGCAGAAAGATATTGTTGTCGTTAGGACCGGCTTCCAGTAAGCAAACGGTATAGCGGCCGTCGCTTGCGAGACGATTTGCAACGATACATCCGGCCGCGCCGGCCCCGACGATAACATAATCGAAATGATCGGCGTCGCGGTGGTCGCGAGACATTGACGTGGGCTCCGGGTTATTAATTGCGCCAGAATGTCAGTGGCGCACCCGTTCGTCACGGGCCCGATGGTGCTACCCCTTCGGAGCGTACCGTGGCTCGGAACGAGCGCCGCCCGATGGATTTGGGCTTGACCAGAGGCCGGCCACGGCGCACGGATCCCGGCTTACTGCCGAGGATGCAGCCCGCGGCCGGAAACCGGCTCCCGGCCGCGTCCTCACGGAGTTCGAATTGAGAGGTCTCGAATGGACCGTCGCGACTTTGTCGCCGGCTTGCTGCTGATACCCACCGCGCTGTCGCATCCTGTTGAAGCCAGCCGCGCAAATATGGATGCGCGGGGCAACGATCGAGAGCCGCACGACCCCCTCACCGTTGCGCAGACGCCGAACCATCCGCTGGTATCGCACGGTCCGGTGACCTCGCAGGCCGACGACCAAATCATCGAAAATCTGGACATAACGGCCATGAGCGGCAGCGCTATTACAGTGCAGCACCGTGGCGTGACGGTACGCCATTGCCGCATACGGCATGCCGGCGGACATGGCATTTTGGCGACCGGAGCTCCAGGATTAACCCTGCGGGAACTGGAAATAGACCATGTAGGGGCGGCAAATCACGGTCCGGGCCCTGCACCCGAACGCGACAACATCCACCTGGACGAATGCCCGACCGCAACCGTAACAGGGATCAAGGCATCGCGCGGATCGGCGAACATTTACGCTCATGCATGCGGGGGGCTACACGTCAAACGTGTAGAACTTCACGACGCACGTGGCCCCACCCCGCGCGGACAAAACGTTCAATTCGATCATTCGCCGTTTTCGGTCTTGGAAGAGTTTTCTGCCGAGAACGGCCCGTCGTCCTGGACAGAGGACAATATTTCGATATTCGCATCCGACCGATGCATCGTGCGTCGGGGCCTTGTGGCATACAATAACAGCCCGACCGGCGACGGCGTCATGCTCGAAGGCAGTCTCGACTGCATCGTCGCGGACGTCGATGCAATACATCAGGGAAACGGAGCGTTCGCAGCCGTTCCGCAGGGATCGTTGCCGTCGGGCGGATGCTCCTTTGTGCGCTGCCGAACACGGGACAGCTACAACGGGCCGCGCGATGGGCGGGCTGCTCCATCTTCCAACGGGTTGGCGATCTACACTCGCATCTCTCCCAGTGCATCTCGGCACCGCATCATCGGCTGTCATTACGCGTCCTTGGCGAACCCCCACAACCTGGTTTGGAAATTGACGGCTGTGCAGCCGGGCTGGTCGTTTACCGAACTCGACTTCACACCGCGCCCCCCGCTCCGACTAGACTTTCAGTGGCGGACGGATCGCTCTTAATCACACGTTGCACGCTACCGCCCTGCGCGCGGCCCCGCTTTAATCCCTGTGTCTGCGCGTGCGCTTTGTGAGTACTCCCGAGGGAGCTTCTCCACGCTCCCGTTATGCCGAATGGCAATTGAAGGCGAAGGCCGATCGGTGACTACTGGGCTTTATCCAGGGTCATTCAAACATCCGGCCTTTCGATGCCGAGCCATCAACTTCTGCGTGATCGACAAGTCGATACTGTCCTTGGTGTCCCCATCGACGTGATATCGTGGGACGCTGCAATCGAACGCATTTTCGATTGGGCCGACGCGCGCGAGAGCCGCACCGTGTGCATATGCAACGTTCATAGCATCATCACGGCGCGCTCTCATCCGGAACACATCGATGCCATCTCGGCGTCCGACATGGTAACCGCTGACGGCGCACCAGTTGCCTGGATGCTACGCAAACAGGGGCACTTCCGTCAGCCTCGCATAAGCGGCCCCGATCTCATGTGGCATTGCTGCCGACGGGCGGCGCAAAGCGGCACGACGATCTTTCTCTATGGCTCCACGCCTCGCGTCATCCGTCGCCTCAAAACCGCCTTACGAATTCAATTTCCCGGCATCCGAATCGTCGGCACGTTCTCACCTCCGTTCCGAATGCTCAGCGACCAAGAAGACGAAGCGGTGGTGCGCTTGATTAACGACTCCGGCGCCCAACTCGTATGGGTCGGCCTCGGCTGCCCGAAGCAAGAAGCCTGGATGTTCGCCCAACGCGGCCGCATACAAGCCGTAATGGTCGGCGTCGGTGCAGCATTCGATTTTCATGCTGGTCTGGTTGCCCGCGCGCCCCGCTGGATGCAACGCCTGGGGCTGGAGTGGCTGCACCGTCTATCGCAAAATCCCCGCCGTCTGGCGAAACGCTACCTGGTCGGCAACACTCTTTTCGTCTTAGCCGCCTTGATCGAGGGACCTCGCAGCCGCACTCGTCGCGCGCGCACCAATTAACATGCCGCCCGGAAACACGATGATGATGGCGGAGAAAGACGGCATGGGACGCATCGGAACGGACGAGCCGCTATACGTAACGACGTCGTGGGACGACGGACACCCCTCCGACCTCCGCCTCGCCGACTTGCTGCATAAGCATGGTGCACACGGCACATTTTATGTCCCGAACCGCAACTCCGAAGGCCGACCGGTATTGAGCAGCGCGGAAATTCGGCACGTGAGCGAGCGCTTCGAGATCGGCGGTCATACCATGGACCACGTCGTTCTGACCGGTCTTCCACCGGGCCAAACGCGCGCACAAATATTGAACAACAAGGAGTCCATAGAAGACATTACCGGACGGGAGCTTCGTATCTTCGCCTATGTCCGCGGCCGCTATGACCAGAATGTCATCGAGTTGGTCAAGGCGGCCGGCTTCCGGTTCGCGAGGACCGTCAAGAACTTTTCGAGCCATCCCGGTATCGATCCTTTCCGGATACCGACAACAACGCAGTTCTTTGCGCACACAATCGCGACCTCCTTTCGGAACTACCTAAGCGGCGGCACGACGCTTCAGCGTGCCGCAGTCCTATCGCGCGTCATCAACTCGTCCAATCTCACCGACCGGTGCGCGGGTGCAGCGGATGCCTGCGCGCGACTTGGCGGACATTTTCACTTATGGGGGCACTCCTGGGAACTCGACGAACACGACCTTTGGGGGGAACTGGATCGCCTATTAACCTCGCTGCGCCAGCGTAACGTCTGCTTTCTCTCGAATTCAGATTGGTACGCAGCTCGACTTTGCCAGACGCCGGCCCAGCGGTCCCGGAACTCCGGATCGGGTCAGACGCCAGCGGCACCTTCATCGCACTACGCCCGTCAATTCGATCAGGCTGACGGGTTCGACGTCTGATGAGTCTCAGAAAACACGCGACCAGCTTGACCTTCATGCATGCAGCGGACGTGCTGCAGCCGCTAATTATACTACCGTTCGCAGCCCGAATGCTCGAGCCGGTTCGTTTTGGCGAATTCGCACTCGTCCTGAGCATAAGCCAAATCGCCGCCACCCTCGTCGGTTACGGCTTCCATTGGACAGGTCAGCGGGCGGTTGCATCAGTCCGCAACGAGCCGACGAGCGTCGCCGATCTATTCGCCGCGGTTATAACTACGAAGGCGGCACTTTTTGCCCTCGTCGTCATCGTGGGGCTATTGATCTGCCGACCATTGCTCGGAATAAGTACGCCGCTATTCTTGTGCGCCCTCCTCACACCCGCCGGCGACCTTCTGTTCCCGGCCTGGCTGCTGATTGCTCTCGAGCGTGCAGGGCCAGTCGCACTGGCCGTCATTACGGCCCGCGTGATAGCCCTGGGCGCATTCTTGCTTTTAGTGACGTCACCCGACAAGGTACTGCTCGCCGTCGCGATTCAGACATCGATCCCGCTCGTTTCCGCAGCCGTCGCATTCCCGTTCGTGGCCGCCATAGGCTTCCGTGGGTTCCGCAAGGTAACGGCCCGAAAGATCATTGAACAGCTGAGAGAGGGCTGGCGCGGATTCCTGTTCACCCTTATCGAAACCGCTATTCTGACGCTGCCCGTGCCGATCGTCGCTCAGTTGTCGGGCTACGTCGCAGCCGGCCAATATTCGGTCGCTGGGAAATTCGTAAGTGCAACACGCCCCTTTTTCAGAATCCTTTCCGAAACATTCTTGCCGAGGGTCGCATATTATGCCCGGCACGATCCAGCTGGAGGCGTTGCACTCATTCGCAACTCCATGTTCAGCGCCGTGGGCGGCGCAGCCATCAGCCTTGCGCTGTATTTTCTCGCCCCACCCATCATCCTGACCTTCTTCGGGAGCCAATTCGCCGGCGCGATCCCGATCGTCCGGATTCTCGCCGTCGTACCGCTTATCGCAAACATCAATGTTTCGACCTCGAACCTATACATGTTCGCGTTCGGCCACGAACGCGCTTGGGCCTATCTCAGCGTCTGCGGGCTGCTCACCTTCGTCGGTGTCGCCTACGGGCTCGCCTTTTTGACCGGCGCAGCTTCCACTTCGGTCGCTGTTGCGGTCATCGCCCGCGAATTGCTGGTGCTCTTCGTCTCAGCCGCCTTCTTCCTCCGGTTCGGCTACCTGAAGCAAAACACGCAGAGTACGCCAGCCGAAACGAAATGCCATTCTCACCGCGCGTCCGAGAGCCTGCCCGAGGACTCTATGACGGCGTCTCAGCCGACCGCGACTTCTTGAAAAAAGGAACAGATCATGCTGTTCTCGGCCAACCAAAGCTTTCCGCGGCCTCAGGAAGATGAACCGCTGAACGACCAGGAAACGCTCGATCTCCAGGCGCTATTTCAGTTCGTCAAGCGACGGTGGTCGTTGGTCGCCGCCTGGATAGCCATCGGCCTATGTTGCGGCATTGTCTTTTTCATTTTTTCGCCGTCCTACTACGCCGCGTACACCACGGTATTGATAAGCGACGCCGCCTTGAGGCCTGCCGGTGCGGCCGCAATACAGGCTGACGCGGCAAATCCGGCCACATACATCTATAGCCAAATTCAGGTACTGCAATCGAACGAAGTCCTTGTTCCCGTCATTCGATCACAGCATTTGGTGGATGACCCCGAATTCGGCGGCGTAGAAGACGGTATAACTGGCCACATTGTCCAACTCGCTCGGTCCCTGCTCGCCTACGTGCGCGTAATGGAGGGCAACAAGGCCCCTCCAGCCCCCACGCAGGATCATTTGACAATGATTCGGCTCAAGCGCGCCCTGTCGATACAGCAATTGTCCATGTCCAACGCCATACAGATCGGCATCACCTCTCGAAGTCCGATCAAGGCCGCAGCCATCGCAAATGCCATCGCGGAGAGCTACATCAACAGCCAACTCGAAAGAAAGCGTCAAAACGCCGAAATGGAGACCAAACGTTTGCGAGTGCGCCTCGACGAACTCCGCAAGAAGGCCTTCTCGGCCCAAGAGGTAGAGGCACAGGCGGCGGGCGAGGCAACCGACATGGCCGCCGCGGCGCATTTCAAAGAACTCCAAGACGACGCCGAAATCTATAGAGCATTGTACAACGCGGCAAAGCGACAATACATGAATGCCGGCCAGCAAGTCGTTTCGGCCGATGCCCGCATTATTTCCGCCGCGGAACCTCCGCTACGAAAGCATTGGCCGCGAGCCTTTCTGGTCCTGATCGCCGCGGCGGGTGCAGGCGGACTCATCGGGTCCGGACATGCACTAATTCGACAGGCCACCGACCGCACCCTTTACTCTGTCGATGACGTGAGACGATTGACCCAGCTCGGCTTTGTCTACGATGCGCCGAATATATCGCGTTGGGTGACCGAGACTGGCGGTTCGAGCCCGCTTCAGAGAAGCTACAGAGTACGGTCGCCGCACTTAGAGGATTGGCTCGCGAAAATCGTCGTGCGGTTGACCGATAATGGTGCCGAAGAAGGCGCCCGCATCGTCGGAGTAGCAGCAACCACGCCGGGCGCCGGCGCCTCTTTGATTGCCGCGCACCTTGCGAGAATCTTGACGACCAACGGCTTCAAAACACTCTTGATCGACGCGAATTGGAAAAAGAAAAGGGGGCAGTCCAAAACGCAGGGGCAAGGATCTGTTCATGGACTCACGAACGAATCCACGAAAGTACAACTCAGTTCGCATGTTTTAGACGTATCGGTGCTGCGTGAATTGACCGAATTGCGAGCAACCAATGCGACCTTTTCCATCCTGGAAGCACTCCGCTCCCGACGAGCTGAGGGTCTCTATGATTACATTTTCGTGGATTTCAGCTCGATAGCAGAAACCGCAGACCTCGCAGGAAGCATCGGAATTCTGGACGATATCGTATTGGTGACCGAACCTCACCCGGCCATCGACGCACTCCGCGAATCCATGCGAGTGGTGCCGAGGACCGCGGTGACCGCGCTGATCGTCAATAAGGCGTCCAGAGCCACCGCGAGGACGGCAAGAGTAGGGTAAGACGTGACCGCATCAAACCTGGCAATCGACCCTACCTTGGTTTCACGGCGTCCGGGTGTACGCGCGCGGGTCGCCGCGCATGATCTTTTGGATCACTGGCTCTTCTTCCCTTCGATAATGATCGCCTGTGCGCTGGGCCTATCGCTCCGGATTATCGGCCCCTTCTTCATTGTCGTCCCGCTGCTGTCGTGCCTCGCTTATGCAAGCCTCCGCCTTACGGTGCCACCTCGGCTGCTCAGCATATTCATAGCGTTCTGCATTTTTATCGCAGCCTTGTCGCTACTGCGCGTCATGCCGCGATCTTGGCAACTTTACTTCATACCCGAAGCGGTATTGCGACAACTCGTACCGATCGTCGGATTCTGGGCGGTGGCGTGGGCATCGAAATCATACTTTTGGCGACAGATATCGAGCGGCGAGCCGTTCTTTGGGACGACGGTTGTACTCTTTCTGACCATGGTGATCGCGCCGCTCGTGATGCTCCAGCAAGGCCTGCGATATCAGGGCGACGGCCCCCTTCGCGCGATGGTCGCGCTGTACGGCGCATTCATCAACAATGTTATAATCGCGAACTTTTTCCTGCTGAGCCGCATATTCCTGACCAAAGATTGGCGCCGCTACGCCGCTCTGCTCGTTTTCATGCTCATTGTGGCGACGACACCGTTTCTTCAATTTAGAATCTTCGCATTAGTCGTATTTGCGGTGCTTATGGGTGTCCCGGCTCGATGGGTCGCCATGGGCATCATGTCGGTCTTTGTCGTCACCTACGCGATTGGCCTCAACTACGTACCGGAGATGATGCGCGCGAGCCCGGATTCCGGCATCAGATTGGCCTTTATCAGGGACGCCCTCAAATCGGTGATGGATACCCACGGCATTGGCATTGGCTACGGAACAGAATCCGTCAGGTGGGCATACCATTTTCCCGGACTCCCGACCTTTCAGTTTTTGCCGAACGCGCAGCACATGTCGTATGGACGAATGCTCGAAGCGCTATCAACGGGCGTCCATAATTCCTTCGTTCAAGCGCTTCTACGAAGTGGCGTGTGCGGATTCTCACTGCTCGTACTCGCGTTTCTTGCTGCCTTCCCGAGCCGTAGGCTGCCGAGGAACACGAAACGTCACGCGGCCGTCTCGTTCGTGATCATGTTCATGGCCTGCTTCGTCAATCCTGCGCTGGAGAGCCCAGCACAAGCGGTCGGTATCGGCTTGATATATGGTTATCTTCTCGCAATCAACGGTCGCGCTCGGCTCGGACTGAATACAGGCTCGGAGGACATCGAATCGCCGGCGCGCTTCATCCACCGTCGGCACGACGACTGAAGCACCGTTGCGGTATCAACCGGAAATGAAGCCCGATGCCGCCGCCGACCAAAATCCATCGACAGGGATCGGCTTGCCTTCCGCTAGGTACGATCTCGCAGCAATCACCCCTGCTGCAACATCAACCTCCATCAGGCACAATCCGGCGTCGACATACCTGAACGTCGACGCAAGCCGACGTACCCGCTCCTCGCTCAAGTCTGTTGCAGGGTGATCGGTCCGGCGCGTGAAGCGCACGGCTGCGGCCTGAGGAGAAATCCGACACTGAATTAAATAGAGGGGCGCACGATGGGCGACAGCACAGTTTTCCACTGCTCGCCGCTGCTCCGCCCTACTAAAAGTCGCATCGAGCAATACCGTGCGTCCGCACTTCAGCAACTCGCTCGCCATCAAAATCATAGCCATGTAGGCGACGTCCCGATCGGCGCGGTTCCGGTCCGATTTCGGAAGCAACACTGAGAGGATGCGATCCACCTGCAGCCAGTGCATGCCCGCATCCTCGGTTAACCGTCGTGCGATGGCGGACTTTCCTCCGCACGGCGGTCCAGACACCGCGATTAGACGAGGACTGTTCAAGTTGTCAGATGCCCCATTATCCACGACCATGACAACTCCGCTGCAAACAAGTGTCTCAAAAAAAGCCGATGCGACCGCAGCTTTGGTGGCTCTATTCTCGGGCGCAAGCGCATAGTAAGCCGATCAAGATGCCAAGTCTCAACCATCTGAAGGCGTGAGGAA
This sequence comes from uncultured Pseudomonadota bacterium, assembly GCA_963773225.1. Lineage (GTDB taxonomy): Bacteria > Pseudomonadota > Alphaproteobacteria > Rhizobiales > Xanthobacteraceae > Pseudolabrys. The sequence continues at coordinate 50,364 of CAVZAO010000018.1, read as the reverse complement.
ATGCAGATCGTCAGAGATGGCGATGGAGAGGCTTTCCGCTATCGGCGAACTGATTCATAAATATCCCTCAACTGCGCATAGTTCGCTTCAGGGGTATAAAATTTCTCATAGGCCTCATAGGCTCTACGGCCGATGTTCTGCAGTTCGCGTTCATTTTCCGTCGCCCAGCGAACCTGTCGGGCCAAGTCCTGCGCGCTGCCGGCCTGAAAGCTCAGGCCGGTCTTTCCCGAACTAACGAGGCTCGCCAATGATTCCAGATCCGAAGAGATGACCGGCAGGTTGCTTGAGAAGGCCTCTACGATGGTAACCGGAAACATTTCATGGCCCGTCGACGGCACGATTAAGAATTTCGCCCTCTGCATTTCCTGCCGAACAATCTCGCGAGGCTGCCGACCCAAATAGGTGATGCGGTTGCTCCTGGATTCTCCCAGCAGCCCCGATAGGGGGCCGTCACCGATGACCGTCAGCGGGCAATCTAGCGACTGCCAGGCAGAGATCAGCGTTTTCACACCCTTTTGGTCGTCCAATCGGCCGACGAATAGCCCGCCCACGCGCTCGGCGCCGCCAGCTTCGTGAGATGCGACAGCCGTCGGTTTGACGACTATCCGGCTTCGTGGCAATCCGCCCTCCACGAACTTCTCCTTCGCCCAATCCGTCAGGGCAATGAACCGATCTACCTTCCTGGTCCACGTACCGGCTCTCTTGTGAAACTCGACCATCAACGCTACCGGCAGCGTCGCAGCGGCAGACCCGCGGTAGACCCTCTTTCTGACGGTCCACCAACACGGATGGTAGATGCTATATTCCCTCAATGTCTCGTCAGGATAGAGCAGAGCTCCCGGGCACAAAATCCTGAAGTTGTGCAACGTCATAACGACCGGCACACGGGCGTTTCTACATGCGTCGAAGATCGACGGACTCAATAGCGGAAAAAAGTTATGAACATGAACGACATCAGGCTTGAATTCCGCGATTTTCCTGGCCAACGCTCGCTTGGCCGAGGGGCGGTAAATCACCTGCGGCGCCGTTGCGACGGCATTCACGAGGCCGCGAATTGCATCGTTATGGACCGAATAGAGATCAGCCTCCACGCCGTTTGCGCGCAGCATCGCCAATTCGTCGCGGACGACGCTATCCTCGCCGCCCGGAATTTGGTAAAAATTGTGCACTAAAAGGACGCGCATCGGAACAACGCTTCGAATTCATCCAGACGCCGGATCCAATTTGCATTTTTCGATGTGCTGAACTTATTGCGCATCACTTAGCGGTAGGAGCTGCTTTGAGACTGCCGGATTCGTCATGCGCGCCCACCTCAACCTCGACGGTGTCTCCGGGCGCGAGCATGTAGTTTTCGTCGACTGAAATGCGTTGGGCGTTCTTGCCAGCGCCTCTATAGACCGTTACTTCGATTTGCGTCTGGTCCTCCTGCCGTGGCTTGGCCCGGGCGACCCCAGCGACGGCCAACTTTTCGTTAGCGCTTCGCAGTCGTGCGGTGAGTTGAACTGCTTGCAACTTGGCCTGCTGTAGCTCTCGCCACTCGTCGGCGAGCGCTTGATTGCCGATCCTGCTCAACTGACGCTCTAACTCGCCGCGTTGCTGTTGGACGTTAGACATTTGAACAATGGTTTGAAGCAGCTGATCCGCGGAAAGGAATTCCGCGCGTCGTGCTTCCGACAAGCGTGCATTCGCCGTGATGCCTTTCTTGAACAAGTCCCGGACATTTTTGTAGTCCGACAAGTCGGCGTGGTTGGCCTCCTGATCGTTTTGCTTCTTCTGTGCCAAAACGGACAATTGCTGGTCGGCTTTTGCGATAGCGCCTTTCAGTATATCTTCCTCGCGCTTGCGTCCTGATTTTCGCGCCTGACGGTAGGCGACGGCGATTGCTTCGAACTGCTGCCGGAGGCTGGAAGGAACTGCTGCGGCTGTCATCGCTTGGTCCGATCCAGCGTCCAACCCGAGTTCCCCCTGGAGTTGATGTATGCGGTCCTGTTCGACGGCGAGTTGGGCCGACAAAGAAGTCACTTCGGCCCTTAGATCCGATTCTTGAAAAGCCGGATTGCCCGGCTGCGCACCGAGCAGGTTGGTCCCTCCCGCCACGGCGACCGCTTGCCGTACCGTCATTTCCACTCGGTACGGATAGGCACCAGGCTTAGCAACGTGACCGCTAACGTAGATAGGGCGATAGTCCGCCACAGTAACCATAACGTCGTTCGGAAGGATGAGGCGCTTTATGTCACCGCCATTGTTGGTTACTTGAACATACACTTTGTTCGAAAGCGCCTTTTTAATGGAGTTTCTCGCATCGGCCAGACTTAGGCCCCCTATCTTCAATTGGCCGACCAACGGCACAGCGACGGTGCCGCTCATTTCGAGTGGAAGGCGCGTCCTTGAGTCGGGCACACCGGAGATTGACAATTCGAGAACGTCGCCCGGTTGCAGCTTATACTGTGCCATCGCCATCGTCGGGAGCGTGCAGAAACCGGCTACCGCCGAGACGATCGCGAAAAGTCGATAAGTCCACGCGCACAGTAGCGAGGCTTTGTCCTTCATGAGCTACCTCTGCCGTCAATGCCCGGCTGAAAAAGCTATCAGCCCAGTTGCATTCCGAGTGATGCCGACCCGTCGGGACAGAACATTACCATTGAAACGGCAATCCCGTCGGTGAGCGAACGTGTTCCGCGCCAGAACTTCGGAGGCACCCCTTGCGGATCATGGCAACAAACGAAAGGGAAAAGCGGCGTCCTGAGGCAAATTCGAACCCATGCCAGGGGCTATCTACGAGGTTGAACAATGCCTGATGAAGGATAGCTCCTGCCCTGCCGGTGAGACGGCAAAAAGCGAAAAACCAGCCTGCTTGACCATTTCAACCGCGCCGCGCGTTTCGCGAACATGGATGCCGTGTAGCCGATGGTGAAATTCGATCAGCAACTGCCGGGGCAGTATGCTGGAGGACAATATTTGCGGGATGACCTCATACTCCGCCCCTTCCACATCCAGCTTGAGAATATCGATTTGCTTTATACTCAGCGTATCCAACAGGGTATCGTATCGCATGACCCGGCAGGGCGTCATTTTGCCCTTTATTGCCTTCGATGAGAAATTTCCACGCATTTCGCCTTCCGGCAGGCAAAACTCCTGCACACCGTCGAAACTGGAGATTCCGACCGGAATGACCTGCATATTCGGCGGAATGCCTTTTCGCTCGAGGCATTCGAGACTCGCCGGAGTGGGGTCGAAACCGTAAACGACTGCTCCGAAATTTCGGCAGACCGCCTCATCGAATGAAATGTCGTCTCCTAGTCCGAACGATAAGACTATTGGCGACGTCCGGTCGCGCAAGGGTTCGGTGGCAACGATCCAACCGCCATATGATGAGCCTAGACGCGTAGTTTTGATTTTCAGCTCGGACGACAACAGGTGGTCGATACCAAGTCCGGCTCGCACCACCCGCTTGCAGTATCGCAGCCAGTCAGGGTTGTACATTTCTCAGACGCTCCGACGGGGAATGCTTAGATTCTAAAATATATATCAAGAAAACGACGCGACCGTCGTTGATCAGAGGGATTAGTCCGCAATTCGCGGCTTAGGGGCGTAGTTTCCCGATCTCTTGCCGGTCTATACTTTCAGAGGCCAAAAGTTGAGCGTCAACAAGGGCCAGGGCCGCGCCGTAGGCGGAGACTTTGAGACGGCCACCCTATTACAAACCCTAAAGGCCCAACGCGAGGGCTGTCGAAGGTTAACGGCCTTCGTCCGCAATTAGTCTCGCCTTCAGGTCGGCCGGGCAACGCGTTGCTTTTGGGCCGGCCACCACCACCCGACGAACGCATCCCACAGCATCGCGCGCAATGGAGATATTCCGAGCGACCAGAGAGGCGCAGACCCGAGTATCATCCGTCCCGTCGTTGTGCTGGTATCGATTGGGGTATCCAGGATGCGAAGCCCGACACCTTTTCGATTCAATCGTTCGATCAAGTTCACCACGTCGCGCGTGGAGCTTGCGATCCGATAAGGTCTTGTGACGATCAGCAAATCGCCCTTCCGGGCAGCGTCGATGGCGCTTTCCAATTCCTTGAGTTTCCCAAAGCCGCCAAGTCGCTCGCAATACACCTTCTCGGCGCCGAAGCGCGCGAGTTCCCGCTCTTGCGTGCTGAGCCTAGCGGCTGGCTCGAACGCGAAGATGCTGCAGTAGCCCACGATCATACGTCTCAGCCTTTTTTGTCTTATTAGCGGCTCATCCGCGTCTTTACATGTTTGCGTGCGACTGCGCGGTCGACAGATTGTGGATCGCCCAAATTGCAGCTTGCGTCCGGTTCGCCGCGCGGATTTTACGCAAGATCGCCTTGACGTGGACTTTGACCGTCGCTTCGGCGATCTGGAACTTGCGCGCTATGAGCTTGTTCGAGTCCCCGTGCACAAGGCAACCGAGTATGGCGATCTCCCGCATCGAAAGCTTGTGAGATGCCTCCACGGCTGCGGGATGGGACTGACCATTCTGCTCATCGGCTTCCGGTTCCTTGGGCATAGAGGCCTGCTCGCTGCCGATCAGGCCCAAGGGGCTGGAGACGACCGTGACACCCTGCATGGCCAGATCGAGCGTCATAAGGAGGGCGTCCGATGTCGCCGACTGACCGAGGCAGGCGTGCGCGCCAGCCTTCAATATTTGGACTAAATTGTCGCCCGAGCACTCATGCAGCACGATACGACGAGCCTTAGGATACCGTGCCCTGCATTGATCAAGAATGTTTGCAATACCCGCCGCGTTGTCCGCGCCGATAATGATGATCTCGGGAGTTTCTTTGATAGACGAATGAATGACATCCAGCGTCGCACCCGAACCTATTACCGTGAATTTGGATTGGCCGAAAAGGCTCGATAACCCCTCCCGGAGAAGCGCATTGGATTCAATGACAAATATCGGCAGATTGTTTCCGAGAGACATTCCGACGGAGTCGAACTGTCCCCTATTGCCAGCCGGTGCCGGATCAACGGCTTCCGACCGTCGTTCGCCACGAACGGTGACCGAACCGCCGACAGTTCGCTGTTTGTACATTAGCCGTACTCCAAATCACTAACAGACCGGCGCCTTGTTATTAACATACCACTAATTTAATCGCTGCATATCACCGATTTTCACGGCCAAACACCGCAGGTGGCAGGCCCCTCGATGCGATAGAAAGCAGATTCAGCTGATTTTTCATTTAGTTAGCAGCTAACATAAGGATGGCAAATTAACCAAGGGATTAATCCTTTTTTGCTACAGGCACGCTGGGCCCATCTCACCGGGCCAGGCCTCGGCTTTGATGCCCATCCGTGGGGGCGGCACCAGAGCTAACGGGGTTTCCCGCGGCGAGTTAGGGCGCCCAACACGATCCGAACAAAGCCCTCGGACTGGTGCCTCCACCGAGGCCCTGCGCGTGTCCGGCCTCACGGTTCGATGCTCCCGGTCAGAACGGTCTTTGCGCGCGCGCGACGCTCGCAGTTCATCACGGCGGCCACCGAGGAGTGCCGCAGTTGCATCCGATAGTCATCGATCAAGGTCGCCGAATTCGGTCGTCGCCGGCTCCCCGCGGCAAGTCCGCCGGCAGGGCTCTCGCTTCGCAAAGGGGGCGCTCAGCGGCGTCGTCGTTTTGATGTCCGCGATCGTCGGCAAACGTTGCGACCGCTTTCATGATGGCGCGCACGATTTCCGCGTCGCAATCAACTATCGTCGTCTTGCAACCACGATACCGTTACCGAAAGCCGAGAGGCTGAAACAGGGGGAATACGGACCGACACGGCGCGCAAGCTAAATAACGTCTTTACGCGCGCTGCCCAGCAAGATGATCGATGCCGTCATTTCGGCCATTCATCTCGGCTCATTGCTTGCCGCCGCAGATTCCATACCGGCAATCTACGCTCAAATTCATCGCGCGAAAACATGTTGCGCGATCAGTCGCATTTCCTCGAATGTGCTGCTGATCTCGAAGCATGCCACGTAGAAGAGAAAATAAAAACTCGCCGGAAATCGGATCGACCAATTCACGGCCCAGCTTCCGACAGCGTGTAAAGCCGGAAGCTGTGCAAACCAGACAAAAGCGGCGGCCAAAAGAAAGCTCCCGACGATGTCATTGGGATAGTGCAAGCCCAAGAAGACGCGGGCGAGTTCGGGGACGGCCGTGCAGGCAAGCACAACGACGCCGAATTTCGGCCTGACCAGCAAAACGGCGATTGCAATTCCTGAATACAAGGTCGCTCGCGGACTTGGAAAGGTATGCAAGTTAAGCCCTGGCCCGCCCCCCGTGTTGAAGAGATCCAAGATCGCAGGAGCATGAAGTCCGAGGATTGGATCGAATAAAGGCTTGGGAGAGGACACGATGACATGCTGAAGAACGTTCGCGAGGACACCAGCGACAACGGCCCCAGTGACGCCGAGGATCAAATGCGCGCGCCGCTGATCGTCGCACGCAAACCAAGCGTAATAGATAGACGACACGATTAGTATGCCCTGAAAGCTCGGATACGCGAGCCAGTAAGACAACAAGTCGACGCGAGCGTACCTCATTGCAAATTTATTTATTGCTACAGCAAGTGCGCGATCGACGAACTCGGGATGCTCGGCAAGCAGCACCGAGAGGGCGAAAAAAAATGCGCAAATGACAAAATTCCTGAGAATTGGTTGTGTTCTCCACATAGGCTTCGGAGTGTAGATAGCGGCATGTGTGGCATGCCCTCGCCCGTCATCACCGACGGCGCGATCCACCAAACTCGGATCAGATTTCGTCACCCTCGACACAAACGTGTCTTGTTTGGTCATGGCCGTCCGGTCCTGCTCCACCTGGCAACAAAAATCGCCCGCAGATCAAACTCCTTTACGTGACCGATGTCACCGTCGTAGCTACCGGCTCCTCAGATCGCCAGCAGTAGCGTTTTTGCAAAGAAGACGTCGAATGGCGAGGATCACGGCCATGGACTACCGTCGACCGTGTCGCGCCCGAGCCCCGGTTTTCGCGCCGGCGCTCAGAGCGAGAACCCGACGGATTTCATCGCATCAGAGCCGCATAGGCATCTTTGAAACCTTTGAACGATACCGGGATTGCGATGCTTTTCTTCGACGCGCTCTCAAAGCTCAGCTTACCGTTTTTCTTCAAGCCGCCGAGCTTTTCGATGGCCTCATGGCTCACTTCCGCCTCCGCAATGCATCCCGCAGGGACGCAACGGTTGAACTGGGCCGTGACCAGCGAATGGCCGTCCGCTGTCACCAACGCCACGCCGGAATTGAGCCAGACGTCGATAGGGACCTGGATGGCAACCGTAGCCGCCCCGCTCTTTCCAGGCCGAGCAATCTCTATTTGTGTTAGCGGCTGCGAATTACCTTTGAGTTGCACCGACTGAGCAATCCCGCATACCTTGCCCGACGGTCCGAGTTCGCAGCGCAGAATCCAGTCGCCATAGGTGGCAGTGGTGCGCTGCGGAGATTGCGCCAGCGCACTGCTCGGCAAAGACAGGATCACGGGCAAAAGCCAGGAGAGGACGTTAGCGCGGTTCATGCGTGGAACTTATCCGAATGATGCTGAGCAATGAAAGATTTTGCCGCCAGCCAACTGTTGTAGATTTACCACGCCACGGCCCTTTCGCTGCGGGAACAAGCAAATCTCGGTGGACGGCTGCGCTCTGATCGCAAAGAACATGTCACACTCGCAATGATGAGTAGCAGAATCAAGAGTTCTTCAGAAGCGGTGGGACGGCATGGGATCTGGGGCACGGAATCTGGGCACGGCGTCGAAATTCTCTTTTGACGGCCGGGCAACCAGAAAAGCTGCGATTTGGCTGACCGCCGGTGCCGTAGCCGTCACGTTCATTTCTCTACCAGAGATTGCAATCGCCCAGAACGCTACCTGGTCAACGGCACCGGGGACGAGCGATTACAATACTGCGGCGAACTGGACGCCAGCCACCGTTCCAACCGGCACGGCTTTTTTTGGAGCGACGACGACCCCCGGCGTGACGTTCTCGGGGGATTCCGCTGTCGATGGGTGGACATTCAACGCAGGCGCCGCAGCTTACACTTTTACACTGACCGGCCACCACCTGCAGTTTAACGGCGCGGGCATCGATATCATTGGCGGCAGCGCGACCATTGCGAACGCGGGCCTGATCGATTTCAACAATTCCAGCACCGCCGGAGGCGCCAGTATCACGACGAATGCGGGAGGGTTCCTGAACTTCAACGCCACGAGTAACGCCGGTACTGCGACGCTCACCATCAACAACGGCGGGGAAGTCGATTTCCGCAACAGCAGTTCCGCCGCGAATGCGAATATAACGAACAACTCGGGCGGCCTCCTGTTCTTCAACGACACCAGCACGGCCGGGAGCGCGACAATCACCAACGTCGGCGGCGGCGGCGATCAGGTGGCGTTCAAAAACTCGAGCACCGCCGGCAATGCGACGATCATCAACACCGGGCTCGTCAATTTCAACGATACCAGCTCGGCCGGCAGCGCGAACATTACTAATAACGCCGCTGCTTTCGTGAATTTCAACGGAACGAGTACTGCGGGCACATCGACGATCGCCATCAACAACGGCGGGGAAGTCGATTTTCGCAACAGCAGCACCGCCGGGAATGCGGCTATAACGAACAACTCAGGCGGCCTCCTATTCTTCAACGACACCAGCACGGCCGGGAGCGCGACAATCACCAACGTCGGCGGCGGCGGCGATCAGGTGGCGTTCAAAAACTCGAGCACCGCCGGCAATGCGACGATCATCAACACCGGGCTCGTCAATTTCAACGATACGAGCTCGGCCGGCAGCGCGAACATCACTAACAACGCCGCTGCGTTCATGAACTTCAACGGAACGAGTACTGCGGGCACGTCGACGATCGCCATCAATAACGGCGGCCAAGTCGATTTTTACAACAGCAGTACTGCCGGAAGCGCCAACATTGCCGTCAACAGCGGCGGATTGCTGAACTTCAATAACAGCAGCACTGCCGGTGCCGCAACGGTCACAACCAACGCCGGCGGGCTGACATCAATCCTCGCGACGGCCAGCGGCGGGACCGCACGGTTCATCATTAACGGGACAGGTATCCTCGACATTTCACAGATTACGAGTGCGTCCACCACCGCCGGCTCGATCGAGGGAAGCGGCCGCGTTCGGCTCGGCTCAAAGACGCTCGTCGTCGGCGGCGACAACCTGTCGACCACCTTCACCGGTGTACTGCAAGACGGCGGTACAGGAGGCGGAACAGGCGGGTCGCTGACGAAATCGGGAACCGGAACGCTGACTTTGGCAGGCACCAATACCTACACGGGCCCCACTGTCGTCGATGCTGGCACCCTCCTGGTGGATGGCTCGATCGCGTCATCGAGTTTTTTAACGATCAACTCCGGCGGTAGCGCCGGAGGGACCGGCACCCTGCCGACCACGATCGTCGCGACGGGCGGCACGCTGGTAGCGGGCGGAAATTCTGTCGGGACGCTTACAGTCAACGGAAACCTCACCTTCAATTCAGGTTCCACCTACGCCATTCATCTTACTCCGTCCAATTCGTCGCGCACGAACGTCAGCGGAACTGCAAGCCTCGCCGGCAACGTAAATGCCATTTTCCAGAGCGGCAGTTATTTGAGCCGCAGCTATACGATCCTCTCGGCGACCGGAGGCCTCGGCGGAACCACATTCAATTCGGTCACCAGCAGCAATCCCAACTTGCATACGACGCTGAGTTATACCGCCAACGACGTTCTGCTAAACCTCACCGCGGCGCTGGCCGCTAACCAATCGCTACTGTCCACCAACCAGCAAAACGTCTCCAATGCGATCAATGGATATTTCAATGCGGGAAATTCGTTGCCGGCGAATTTCGCGTCTTTGTACAATTTGACCGGCGACAATCTCGCCACGGCCCTCTCTCAGCTATCCGGAGAACCGGCTGCTGAATTGCAGGTCGGCGCGTTCCAGATGATGAACGACTTCTTGGGGCTGTTGACCGATGCGCCTGGCGGTGATCTCGACGAATACGGGACGGCCGCAAACGTGAGCGAGAGCACTCCGGTCAGCGCATTCGCGAGCACGCGGACGCCCGCCCTGCCTCCCGCGATTGCAAACGCTTACGCGGCCATACTGCCGAAGCATTCCAAGATGTCACGGTCGACCGGCTGGAGTGTTTGGGCGACTCCCTTCGGTGGATATTACACGGCCGAAGGAAATGCCTCGACGGGAAGTCATCAGATTGACGCACGAAACTACGGCGGCGCAGCCGGACTGAACTACCGCCTATCCCCCGAGGCGATCATCGGATTTGCTCTTGCCGGGGGTGGGACGAACTGGGGTCTTCACGACGGTCTCGGCGGAGGGAGCAGTGACGACTTCCTGGCGGGTGTTTATGGCGAGCAACTTTTCGGTCGCGCATACGTCAAGGGTGCACTCTCGTTCGGTGGTCACTGGGCTTCGACAGACCGATATGCGCTTGGAGATCATCTGACCGCGAACCTTGATGCTTATGCCCTGGGAGGGCGCGCCGAAGGCGGATATCGTCTCGGCACAATCAGCGGGGTATCGATAACGCCGTACGCGGCGCTTCAAGTGGAGAGCCTCCACATTCCGGGCTACAACGAGACCGACGTCACCGGAGGCGGCTTCGGGTTAAGCTACGGCTCCAGGACGGCAACCGAAACGCGCAGCAAGTTGGGCGCAAGGATCAGCCGACGATTCGTCCTCGACAACTCGAAGATTTTGGAAATGCGGTTCGGTGCAGCATGGGCTCATTCCTGGTACACTGACCCGTCGGTTACCGCGAGCTTTCAAGCGTTGCCTGGCGCCAGCTTCATCGTGAATGGGGCAACCCCGTCTCGCGACTCCGCGCTGCTTTCGGCAGGAGCCAAGTTGTACCTCGCCGACGGGGTGTCTTTGGGGGCCAGGTTCGCCGGCGAATTCGGCCAACACTCGCAGACCTATACCGGTTTCGGCGTGTTAAGTTACCACTGGTAAGTAATTCACAGCATCGACCGTTTCGCGAAGCGCTCACGAGCGTGCCCGCACGTTCGAAGACGGGTGGTCTTGCTCAGCCGCGACGACATGATGCCGCGCAAGTCGAGCGCATCGCCAATGCGTCGCTTCCACCGTGTTAGAAGCCAGCCACGTTCAAGTCCTTCTCTGGAGCAGTAAAACGATGCCATTTGGCTGCCGGCGAAGTCGATGCAAGGGCATTGGAGGGCGGCGCTTAAGACCATCCAATGCCTTCGTCCAGACGCGCGGGCGTTGAGCCCGGTCTTAATGTGGAGTTGGCCGACGACGCCGCTCACTTTCCGGCCAGGACGAATTTCTAAGATTCAGCCTAGACCGGCGACGCCCGCCAGGGTCGAACGATGTGCCCCCTAGCCGTCGACAATGCGCGGGAGCAAATCGCAAGAGAACTGGTTTAATCGGATTTCTAGGATCGTCCCGCAGCCCGCATCAATCGCACGCCAGAGCTTCTCCCCGTCTTCGGATGGCGTCCACTCGCGGCACAGCCTGCCCGTGAAGCTCTCCGTTTGGACTGACAACCGTCCGGCCCAGAAATCCCGCTTCAGAGTCAGCGCGCGCACGGTCCCATTTCGCACTTACCCGCGCCGTCCGATTTCATTCCCGGCGAATTGCAGCCACAGTCGCAGACGCACACACACCGCAATCTGCATCAACGCAAGCAGACTTGGTCCAGATGCCTATTCCAGTCCGATGGCGCCCGTTATGACATCGCTCAAGGCATCTCGCCTAAATGGCGGTCATCGCCGAACGCCGAAAGGCGCGCCTCCTCCTCGGCAATCAGAGTGAGCAAATTTTCCCGTTTGTCTGCGAACGTTTCGACGGCCAAGCTGCGACGCAAGTATTGCAGATTTAAAGCTGATACCGTGCGAATGCGCGCTATTTCGGCCTCATGCAATCGGTTCAATACTTCGCATCGCTCTTGCTCGCTTCGCAAGCCCCCTAAATTCCTTCTTAGTCGGTCGATCGTCGCCTGGCAGGCGAATAGAGAAACGGGGCTGCTCTGTCCCATCAGAACACAATCCTCACCGGTACTATGATAATGCGCGAGGGTTACAACTTTTTACATCATCGGGGCAAGTTTAATCATCGTACAGTTAAATCTCAGAAGTCGGTATCAATTTTATGTCACCGGGATTGGCCGGCCTACCTGTCGGTTCGCATTCGTTGTATTCGCAACTACTCCTCAAACGCGGCATCTGCCGCGGGGAACAGACCGCCTGGAGGATTGGCCACTAGACACGCCGGACCTCAAATTGTCCGCATGAACCCACGTGCGCTGGCGCCGACGGTGAGCGCCTGCAAACCCAACTTCTTTATCCATGGACCCACCTCCGTTTCCGCCAGCGGAGTCGGTGGCAAAAGCACCCAAATAAGGTCATCTGACGCTGTGTCGACTTTTCGACGTATGAATACTACTGCAGCCCGAAGGAACTCTCTGAGCGGTCGGCAAACGCACTCCGCCGTTCTTGTGGAGGGCGGGCTCAGCTGCGCGACAGAGGGCGCTCAAGTCGATTCTAGCTGCGCAATTGCGACACGCGTCAAGACGGAAACCCATAAAGACGCGCCGGATTTTCGACCAGAATTTTTGTCCGCATTGCCGGATCCGGCACCCATCGGGCGAACAAATTCAGCAAATGTTTGTCGCTGATCCGCAAGTTCCGAGCTAGTCCATGGCGCCCAGCCGACGAGTCGACATGGGGCCACCCCGATCCCCACAAAACTCGATCAGGATTGGCTGCAACAAGTGCATGGACGACGGGAACAAGATCGTCGTAATTAGGTGGGTCCTTGGATAGACGGTAGGGTTCCGAGAGCTTTACGTAAGCGAGACCCGAACTCATCAGCGACGCTATCGCGTCGAAGCCACGCTGCTCGACGCCACCCGCGAGCCAGCCGAAATAATCGAAGACAAGCGGCACGGGAGACTCCTTGAGCCGCCTCGAAAGAGTCGCTGTCACGTCCGGCGGCGCAGAAATATCTATATGGCATTGACTGCGCTCCGTAATGCCGAAAAATTCGGCCAGCTTGCGTTCAGCGCCCGTGCGATCGACGGCATCATTGTCGCCCAGCAAAAGGCGGACGCCGGCAATACCGGCGCCTGTCATGGCTTTGAGCGCGCGTGACGGGATATTCCGCTCGACCAAAGCGATTCCGCGCGCTCGGCTTCTTCCTATCGTCTCAATGGCGGCCAAAGTTGCTGAATTATCTGCCCCGTATACAGTCGGCGTCACGATCACGACTCGCTCGCAATGTATATTGCGCAATGCAGTCACGAGCTGGTCCGCCGTCGCCGGAGGTGGCGTATAGTCCCGCTGGGCCGACATCGGAAACTTTTTCGGATTTCCAATGACGTGGACATGCGCATCGCAAGATCCTTTCGGGACAGAGAACATGAGACCACGGCTTCCTTCTCCCGCCGCGGCACTGCTCAAATCCGATTTGGAGATCGCCAGCGTTGCGCCGACAGCGCCAGCGCAAACGATCATAGCCCGACGGTTCAGCATCAGAACTCGACCCCGATGAGATTGGCAATTGTCTGAATAATATCAATGCGGGCGCGCTCGGGAAATACGCAAATCTGCAATACAATGACTCCGAGCTGAATAATCCGACGCTACTATGTGTCAATAGCCCTTTTGCCGGCTAGATTCAGAATCATAGAGGCCACTAGTCGAGGGGCAACAACAAGCGAAGCGGCGTGGCGTTCCTGCCGCGCCCTCCGGTAGACGGACTCAAGGGCGCGACGGAACCGACGGTCCATTCCTTCAGATTGACGGGAGTACCGGCGATTTCTCACTCATGGCTCGTGACCGCAGGATCGCCCGATCCTATCGCCCTTCATGCCCAGCCTGCGCAGGGCCACTAACGGTCCGGGCGGAGATGGCCACGGCAGAGATTGACGGGCCACACGATTATCGCCTCGACCAGCGATCCAGCGCGGCTAACGACCGGACGTAGCTACCTCGGTGCAAGTTCTGCCATCCGACCATTACGTCTCGTGACGAGGCGACGCGAGGGCCGAACTACCACTTTGGTGGTACTCCATCGGCAGCGCCTTTCTCACGCACAGTCTCCCCGTTCGTGCTTAGGCACAAGCACACCTGGTCTCGCCAATTTACCGACGTAATAAGACGGGGAAGCGCCCAATAATGGCGCACGTTTCGCTTACTGATAAGCTGATCCAAGCAATTTTGATACATTCCGGCTGAGTCGACATCTGGCTACCTACGGTTTCTACGTACAACAAACCCGAGCCGCAGTTTTGCCCGGATCTGCCGGCATACTTATTCAGGCTACACGAAGACTATTGTAAATTTTGCCGAACTTCCTCTATTGCTTTCTCGGGGAACGCCTTGAGGCCGGCACGGTTGCGCAACTTTCCAAACGACCTGAATAAGGAGTGGCACTCGGTTTCGAGTGCGCCATTCGACCGCGCATTGGCATTGGCTGTTTATATCGAGGGTGTACCGGCCATCATCTACCCGTGCCGCCGTGTGCTGACGGGCTGGCTGAGTGTAGAGACAAATCAACAATTACATGGCTTGAATCCGACGCACTGGAGGGAGTGTTTATCAAAGGACTTACCGCTTCCCGTTCAGAGCGATTTCATCAATCCTATGAAGCCTGATTAGCACGCCAAATTGACGTGGCGCGCCTCAGTCGCACAAGCCGTGCATTGCGTAGGCATCCTTACGCTGCTCGGGCTCTGCAATTCGGCCCGATCACACCGACGCCGATGCCAGCATGCAGTTCGAGGGACCCGGTTCTGTTGAGATCCAGCTCATCAAAACATCGACGTCGGCTGCGCGAGGCCGCTTCTGGCTCCGCCGGCCTCGGCAGGTCGGCACTCCTGCAACCATTGCCGCTAGATTATTGCTCGCAGCACTGAGCCGAGAACGAAGTCGGTGCGAAGCGCGCTGACGAACCCGAACTCATGGATGGGCGCCGGCTTCCTTGTATAACCGTCACTGCTCCCCTCCAATTCGCATCCAATGGAGGCAATGAGGACAGCGGCGAAGAGTATCAGTGCGGTCCCACTCATACCGAGCAGCGCACCGATCATGCTCGCAAACGCGATCGCCGTAGTCATCCGCATTGCCCTGCCCGCTTTTCGGTCAACAGCAACGTGCGGCTGAGGCTTGGCGCGGCATCACCTAGAAACCTCGTCGGTTCATGGTCAACGGATGCTACCGAGCCTCGCGGACTTGATCACGCGGAGGTTCATTTAACTCTGGTCTCAATAAGCGTTCGGTTGACGGTAGGCCAGCAGAATCGTCTTCAGCAAAATTTTGATATCGAGCCAGATGCTCCAATGATCGACGTACCACAAATCACATTCAACGCGCTTGGCCATGCTATCGACTGTCGGCGTCTCGCCGCGATGCCCGTTCACCTGCGCCCATCCCGTGATCCCGGGCTTGACATGGTGGCGTGACGCGTAATTGGCCACCATTGTCCGATATTTGTCGTTATGGGCAACGGCATGCGGCCTCGGCCCTACCAACGACATGTCCCCTTTGAGGACATTGAATAGTTGCGGCAATTCGTCGATGCTGGTTTGTCGTAGCCAACGTCCGATGCGGGTCACTCTCGGATCGTTGCGGGTGGCCTGCGGAATCTGAGCGCCGTCCTGCAGAACGCACATTGAACGGAATTTATAGATATAGAATAGATTACCGCAAAAGCCGTTACGTCGTTGCTTGAACAAGACAGGACCGCTCGAATCGAGTTTGATAAGAATTGCCGTCAGCGCCAAAATTGGCGAGAGCAGAACAATCATCGTCAATGCAACGACTATATCGATGGCCCGTTTTATGATGCGTTCAATTCGCGTAAGCGGGGATCTTTGCAGTTCGATCGATAGCGCCGGGCCCAGCCGATCTATCTTCCCGACTAAAAATCGGCTGATCGCTTTATCGGGGAGCAGATAGACTTGGACCGGTAGCGCCCGCAATGCCTTCAACATCCTTTCAATGTTCTGCGTGCGCTCCCAATTCATGACCAAGTACACGTCATCGACCGGCGAGGTGGCGCGGTCACTCACCAGATCGACAACCTGCTGAGCGATAGCATCGCAAGCTTCGTCGGACGCCAGATCGTCTTTATCCACTTCGAGCATCTTGGCCGGCCTATAACCGCATTGATGCAGTTCAGAGAGTGCCGGAATATCGAGCACTTGGCCGACTTCCGAAATCAAGATGTAATTCTGCTGTGAAAATGCTCCG
The DNA here is from genome assembly GCA_963773225.1 of uncultured Pseudomonadota bacterium. Classification (GTDB taxonomy): domain Bacteria; phylum Pseudomonadota; class Alphaproteobacteria; order Rhizobiales; family Xanthobacteraceae; genus Pseudolabrys. Next base: position 34,126 of record CAVZAO010000018.1, on the reverse strand, counting down.
CTATTTAGAGCCTTTGTGAGCGCATCCGCCAACACCGCTCGAAACGCGATCAGGCTCAGCCATCCGAGAAAGAAGAACGATAAGACTTCGCCGCGCGAGAAGGTGTCCGCGATTTTAAGCGCGAAAGCAACCAATGTGAGCAAGGCGACGATAATGAGCCAGTTGAGCGTTACATAGCGAGCTTGTCTGCCAAAGTTGCTCAGATTAAGCGGCGTGTAATTGTGTTGCGTCGCCATGAAGGTGTAAAAATTTGCAGCAACCGGGACCGCGAGCGCCAAAGGAATTCTAATATTCAGAGTCTCGTGCAGCACCAACAATTGGTAACCAGCACCGGTTGCCAAACTGATGAGAGAAATGATCGCGAGATCGGCCAAGACCGATAACGGCTGCACCAGATCGAATGGCAACCATTGAAGCAAGCCACCCAGGGCCGACGGCCGCGCGAGATCGGCCAGCGCCGCTACATCGGCCGTGGTTGTCGCCTGGTACCGGTAATCAGATCGCCGCGACATCCGGAAATACCATCACGTTAGCGGAGGCATTCGATGTAGTTAATATATTGGAGGCCCGGTGTGCCGCACAATGTATCTTACGGCTAGGTGGCAATTGCGCCGCCATCGGGAAAGGGCGTTACCACAACGGAAAATCTAATGTATAATAGCGTTTAATTTATGTATTTTTTCACGCATTGCAGTATTTTCGCGCATTTCGAGCAGAATATGACGTCTGATATACCAATTATATGGGCCGATTTGTATAAAACACTTTACTTCCTACTGCTTTTATTATTTATTTTTCGAATCTTCTGCCTCAATTATTTCGGATAGACCCGCAATACTTACGCGAACGATTGGCTTTCGGCGGCCGTGCGCTCTAAAGTATTAGGCTTCCGGCTGACGGCGCGCCGACGTTAGCCCCAGGACTTACTGTTAATATCCCAGTCCTCGCCAGGCCCTATCGGGTCCGCTTGCGAGGCAAGATGCGCCCTGCATCCGAACCCGCATTGGCCGATCGCCCCGCGCGCGTATCTGCCGTTTTCAGCGCCGTCTCTGGGGATGCCCCCCGAACCAAGCACAGCCCGAGTGTGGCGAGCACGTAACCGGCCTGTAAGCCCAGGATACCCAGGATCGCGGCCTCCGCCATGACCGAGACGGCATCCCCCTCCGCGCCTGCGACACTCGCCGCGACGATACCGACCGCTGCCGCAGTCGGAACGAGCGCCAGTACCGGGAAGCGTAGCCCGACTGCAACCCCGGCAAGAGCGCTGAATGCGAAGTCTATCAGCATCTGGGCAACCGCTCCTTGCTGGACGCTGGAGCTATTTCGTTAATGACGGCATAACGCTGAACGGGGTCACAGCTTGGACATTCCGGATTCGCGACCATCGGACGCCGCCGGCCGGTGAGCCCGATAGTCCAATGCACCGCCACCTTTCATCGAGCCAGGGAGCGCCGTAGGCGATTGGGTTATCGCTTGGCCGCCACCCACCGATCCAGCTCAACTCTTCGCGAATTGAGAATGGTAAACATAGCGAAGTAATCCTTTTTATCAAAGCGACTTTGCAACTAACTGCAATGCGGCCCCCGCTTGCGCCCTAGAATTCACGACGTGAACTATGCAAAATGGATACTTATTCGACGCCAGAGGAACAAACCATTATGGCAAAAGTTCAGGACCGGAAAGTCGCGTTGATCACCGGAGCGACGGGGCAGGATGGCGCCTATCTGGCGGAACTGTTGCTTTCCAAAGGATACGTTGTTCACGGCCTTAAACGGCGTTCGTCGTCTTTCAACACAGGACGAATTGAGCATCTTTATCAGGATCCGCACGAAGAAGACCCCAATTTCGTCCTGCATTACGGGGACATGACCGACGCTACGAACCTCATTCGTATCGTTCAGCAGACAAAGCCTGACGAGATTTACAACCTCGCAGCTCAGTCGCATGTCCAGGTGAGCTTCGAAACTGCGGAATACACGGCCAATGCTGACGCATTGGGCCCGCTGCGGCTATTAGAAGCCATCCGCCTGCTCGGCTTGTCTCAAAAGACGCGATTTTATCAAGCGTCCACATCCGAACTCTATGGGAAGGTCCAGGCCGTTCCTCAAAACGAGGGGACTCCATTCTATCCGCGCAGCCCTTACGCGGCAGCCAAACTCTACGCTTATTGGATCGTCGTGAACTATCGGGAAGCTTACGGGATTCATGCCTCGAACGGAATTCTGTTCAATCACGAAAGCCCGATCCGCGGCGAGACTTTCGTCACGCGCAAGATCACACGGGCGGTGGCAGCGATCCACTGCGGACTTCAGGATAAGATCTATCTCGGAAATTTGGACGCCAAGCGCGATTGGGGGCATGCCAAGGATTACGTTCGCGGCATGTGGCTGATGTTGCAACAACCCGAGCCCGACGATTACGTATTGGCTACCGGAGAAATGCACTCCGTCCGGGACTTTGTCGAGCGTGCGTTTGCCAAGGTCGGCACCCAGCTTGTCTGGTCGGGAAGCGGTCTCGACGAACGGGGTATCGATCAGGCGACGGGACGGGTGCTAGTCGAAGTCGATCCGCGTTATTTTCGTCCGACCGAGGTGGACTTGCTGATCGGCGACCCCGCAAAGGCGCGCACTCGGCTCGGCTGGAAACATGAAATCAGTTTCGACCGGCTCCTTTCCGAGATGATTCAAGAAGATCTGAGCAGCATCGCGCAAGGACGCGAGCGTCGTGCAGCCGAATAGTTTGCCCTTTTCGTTGCGAGGCCGGCGGGTCTGGGTCGCAGGCCATCGCGGAATGGTGGGCTCCGCGATTTTGCGGCGCTTGCAGGGAGAAGACTGCGAGATCGTGACGGCTGATCACAGCGTACTCGATCTCACGGACCAGAGTGCCACCCGTCGATGGCTCGAGCGAAACCGCCCCGAGGTCGTTTTCCTGGCTGCGGCCCGTGTAGGCGGCATTTTCGCCAACGACACCTATCCAGCAGACTTCATTACGGACAATCTCGCGATCGGGCTTAATGTCATTCGCTCGTCGTTCGAGATTGGCGTGTCCAAGCTTCTGAACCTGGGCTCCTCGTGCATTTACCCCAGGATGGCGCCACAGCCGATGTCGGAGGACGACATGTTGACCGGGCCGCTCGAACCAACAAACGAGTGGTACGCCGTCGCCAAGATTGCCGCGATTAAGCTGTGCGAGGCCTTTCGCAGGCAGTACGGTGCCGATTTCATTTCCGTGATGCCCACCAATTTATACGGTGTCGGCGACAATTACGACAGCCGAAACAGCCACGTCCCGGCCGCCCTCATCAGGCGGTTTCATGAAGCAAAGATCGCCGGCAGTTCGACGGTGACGGTTTGGGGCACCGGAACGCCTAGACGCGAATTTCTCGCTGCCGACGACCTCGCTGACGCCTGTGTGTTTGTCATCAAGAACTACTCGGATACAGGTTTTTTGAATGTCGGTGTCGGCCGGGATACCTCGATTGCGGAATTTGCACGAAAGGTTGCTTCAATCGTTGGCTTCGAAGGAAACATTGAATTCGATCGGTCTCGCCCAGACGGGCCGCCGCAAAAGTTGCTCGATGTGACCCGCCTCACGGCACTCGGCTGGCGACCTAAGATCTCTTTGAATGAAGGGCTTTCCCAAGCTTATGAAGACTATTTGGAACATCATTGGTCGCCCGTGTCGGGTCACAACCAGATCGCGGAGGGGGACGACAGCTCGCGGACTTCTTGAACGCGACGCTATGGATTGACGGCCAAATTCGGGTCGCCTGACGATCGCCGCAAGATACGCGGTTTCCCCGAAGTTCACAGATACCGGGACACACCCGTTTCCTCAAGTATTATTCAAATACAATGATCGCCATAATACCGCGACTACATGCTCTACTATAGTAAGAGGCGGCCCTGTACTGAACAGAAGTACAACTGTCGCTTTCTTTACACTGGCTCAGTTTTGCCCTATTTGCCCCTATAGCTTTCGCTTCGCGGTTAAGGCGGACGGGCCGCGCCCCTATGCAAAAGCGAGCCAAAATGAACAATAAAATCGAAGTTCCACATAGCGAATTGACGGCTACCGTTCATACACAAGAATAATTCGGGGCGGCTGGTGGGGTGAGGGTCGAGGATGAACGCAAGGGGCAACAGGAAGCCGAAGAAAACCCTTCGCTCTTACCAGGACAGGGAGGGTGATTTCGTGAGCTTCATCGATGACCAGATCGTCGTGGCGCGAGAAAGCATCGAGCGCGCACGCCAAAAACTCGCAGTCCTGGAGGAACTGAGGCGGGAATATTCCGCTAAACCGGATCAGTTTGGCCCGTCAGAGGGCCCCCCTCTTCCGCCTCGCCAGTTGTTGGCCACACAAGCCATCGCACAGTATCTGAAACACCAAACAGAGCCGGTTCCGACGGCAACGCTGCTGCACTTTCTAGAAGAGCAAGGAATCAAGTTTGGCGGGAGTCAACCGCGGAACACCCTCAGCGTGCTGCTCTCGCGCTCCAAGCATTTTGTCGCGCACGGCCGCCGCGGCTGGACTGTTGTCGATGAACACGAGTAACCTATGACGAGTTGCGCCGGCAGACCTGTTCGTCGCACTTTTTAGGCTTATGCGAGCGAGATCGCGCAGTTGGTTTCGTGGGTTAGCGTACGCGGGGCGCGCGTTAATTGCGCCACTAACGTTGCGTTAAGCAATCCCGACTAACCTTCATTTCGATTCAGAGAGAGAGCGGAATGATCAAGCGCACAAATTTAGCGGTCGCCGCACTTATGGTGTTTGGGACTTGCGTTCCGGCATGTGCCGGTGAGGCGACGATAACCCAAGTGAATGCGTCCCTAACAGCTCAGATCAGCCAGATTGCCCAGCTGGAAAAAATCAGCAATCCGATCTCGTCCCCGACTTCATCGTCGATGCCGCAGACACTCAATAGCCCGGCCAGTGCCCAGTACGGCAATTATGCCGTCACATATCAGCAAGGAAATCATAACCTGTCTGCGATCGCGCAATACGGGCGCGGAAACAGCGCCGTCGTCTTTCAGATCGGAAACGGAAACGCGGCGAGCGTTTTTCAATCGACCCGCTGATGTCAAGTTGAACTTGACTGAAGAGCTCATGCGAAAAAATTCTTGATCGCGGCACGCCTTCCCCAAGAGCTGTTCTCGTCGAAGAGCGACGGCTTAAGCGAAGCAAGACTACCGATCGAATCGACTGAATGATTCGCTCGCATTTGGAGCAGCCCGCGTCTCCTGAGCTGCGGACACTCTTCCTTGAGCCACAGACGACCCACATTCAATCATTCGGTGGCGAGCCCGGCACATTTTTCGGCCTTCCGCATTCCCCGCGGCTTCGCCCTTTCTTCAACTATTTCCTCGGCTGCTTGCCCGAAGTGCTTTGACGGCTTCTGCCCGTGGCAGGGTCGTGAGTTTCCACGTCCATCCGTCACCATACATTTGCCGCATGGCCTTCCATCCGCAAAGCCGATGACACGGATGTGATGTTTTGCGCGGCGCAATGACCGTGATGATGGCTTTCATCACCGATACTTCACGAGAGTCTTTCGATAGACCACGCCCCGCCTCAGCCTGGCACAGAGCGCTACTTAGTGATCATAGCGGCATTACACTGACTGCGCGTGCCGACCTCCGGGCGACCTTCGGATTCGCAAGAGCCGTTCTGGTAAGATTTTATACCTACTCATGATTTGCGCGTTGGCCTTTGTTGGTACCCGTCCGATACTTATCTTTCTTCAAAGGTTGGCTTTTACTCGCAATGCGGGGAGCCGCGACAGCGGCGGTTTCGCACGATCCGACTTGTGCCGGACAACAGCCCAGGAGTGCGGTTATGAAAAAATCGACGCGCGGGGTCATGTACTTGTTGCTTGTCGTCATGACGATGACGCCGTCATTGAGCTCAGCCGAAAAAAGACTTCAATCATCATATCGGAAGAAGTCCAGCTCTGAGGTCCACGTCCCTCAGGCGAAAGGCAAAGTCACCGGCAAAGAATTGCCGCTCAGCAAGCCACACCGCCCGCAAATCAAAGGGAAGCTGCTCAACGGGAAAAGGAACGGGGCCATCCCGGAGTTGAACGCGCCTGTGACGTGTACGCCCGAGAATGCCTCTACGCCCGAGTGTCAAGCAGTCACCCGTAGGCCTGCTCCTTCGGTCCGCTAAACCGCGACAACGATTAGACAGAGAGGCGCAGCAAGGAGGTGCAAAAGCGGAGCTTTGCGCAATTGCGCCAGCGACACCACTTCGGTCGATCTTACCTTGAGCTTGCCCTTCGTGAGCGGGGCAACTGCGCAATGATCATTGTGCAACGACACCCGCGGGACCGCGATGCTACGGTCCAAGGGTTCTGCCATGGCGACGCATGCGAAGGGTCAGTAAAGCCCGCTCTTCATTTCGAAATCAGGTTGGGCCAGCGTAAGAGTTGCCGGGACGACTTTATCGGTCTCTGATGTCGATGTGGCGTTTACCGTTTGGATTACGGCCTTCTTGTTGGCGGCGCGGATCGGCGCGAGCTTGGCGGTTCGGATCACGGCCCGTTTGTGTGCCGGCCTTGCCTTTGCGGCTCTGACAGGCGCCCTCTTCGCGGTCGGCGCCAGTGTCCCTTTAGCAGTCCGAGTCGCGGCCTCTTTCTTTGCCGGTTTCGCCTTCGCGGCCCGTACGAGGCCGACCTTCGTGGTCGGCGGCGGCAAGCGCTTGGCAGTCCGGATCGCACTGGCTTCAGCCCGATCAACCGGCTTCGCCTTCGCAACGCGCACCGGGCCGTTTTTCTCAGTTGCTGTCGGTGCCGCCTCCGCCGTTTGTGTAGGACCAGCCACCGCTTGGTCCGCCGCCTCATCTACGACGGAAGGTGCTTTCGGCGAGATTGAAGAGATCGTATACTGCGTCGCCTTCCGATACTTATCCAACGAGCGCATGAAACCCGCGCCGGCCGCGGGGTTCTGGAATTGCCATAGGCCGTTCTTTACGCCTTCAAAAATGAGCGAATAGACCGCAAGTTGGATGCCTTCGCGCACCGCAAGCGTAGTCGGCGCATTTTTGGTGAAGCCGGCTTCCGCCTGCAGCAGCCGATCAACCGCGACGAATTGGAAGCCCGAACCGTGAACCATGACTGAATAAATGGTCTTGGTCGTGGTGACGGATGCTAGAACGCGTCCTGTTTGCACGCTGACAGCCCGTAACGCGACGGTGACGATATCCTGTCGATACTGGGTGTCCCCGCCGATCCCCAGATACGTCGCGCCTAGACCGCCGGTCGTTTCGTCGGTGTCGTACCCGACGATGCCACCGTCCAGAATAACGCCGGAGAAACGGAGTGGCGGTAGACCGCGTGCTTTGTTGCCCTCGAGCGCCTTCCTGGTCGTCTGGATAATTTGACGTTCCGCCAATAACGATTTGAGGTCGTTACGCTCGACAACATTGAACCACTTGCCGTGGCCGGCCTTCGTCAACACGTCGATGAGGATCGACGCACCGCCTTGAGTAACCGCGCGAGAAAATTCGGCGAAGCCGCTATTTGACTTATTCTGGCCCGTAAGATCGGGGAAGTTATAAACAGCGACGTCGAGCGGCCTCGCCGCCGGCGGCAGATCATCGAGAACAACCCCGGTTTTGGTGGGCTGCACAAGTGTCGCGGGTTGCGCCAACGGATCTGAGACGCTGCCGCTGGTGGCACAACCACCCAACATGAGTGCGGCCAACACGGCGCTCGACGCACCTAAGGGCCCCCAGCGCATTAACGCCTCCCCAGCGACATTTACGATTGATTCACGAGCGGCTCGCTTGAGCCGAGACCTACGGAATGGTGGTAGAGCCGGTCGTGCCCGTCGTGCTCGTTGGATTTATCACAATTACCGAGCCCGGCGTAGACGAACCGCCAATATTGCTTAACGAATTTGCCAGCCCCGAGAGGTTCGGAGATTGCTGGCCGCCGCTTGCACCGGCGCCCTGCGCCTGAGCTTGTTGCAAGACGTAGGTGCCGTTGAACGGATTTCCGCCAAAGGAGGGACTAACGGGCTGATAGACCAGTTGAGAGGCGGATGCTGCGCCGCAAAGCATCAGACAGATCGCGCCCCCGATGGACAGCACTGGAAGGTTCGCCTTTGCCATCACCACTACTCCTGACTGGACAACCTGAGAGGGAACTCACGAGAGGAAGTTCCCCTTCAGCGATGCTAACATTAGCACCCTGCTACTCTATCAACGCTTAATCAACAATGCTCCATTCGGCAAACGGGCAATCAGCATATTGACAGGAGCGGCTCCCTGCCCCTGAAACACGCCCACCGAATAACCCTCTGTATTTAAGAGAAGAACGTTCGATCGAAGGTTGTTGCCGGCCTGCAACACGCCAACATTATTGTGGTTGCCCCCCAGAATCCCGACCGCCGAGTAATCATTGAAGCCGAGTTGTACCTGCAACACGCTATTATAGTTCCCGATTTCCAGGGTCTGAGCGACATTGCGCTGGACGCCACTTGTTGAAAGTTGCGGCGCGAGCGATTGGCGCGGAGCTGGAGACGGATTGGTACTGGGGATGAAGATATGTAGCGGGACAGCGTTGTTGTACGAAATGGTTCTCGAAGCCGCACGCCCACCAGAAATCTGATCGACGAAGGCTATTTCATCCGCCCTCGCCGTGGAAGCCATGCCGATAATAGCTGCCAGCACCACCGAAGCTGCAAGCAACGAGGAGGCCGCGAGTAAAGAGCGAGGAGCGTTGCGCTGTGAATGACCGTTCAGGGCGAACTGCATGATACTTTCCCCAGGTCTGACTCAACCGACAGGTAGGCTCTGAATTGACCGACGGCGGACCCGTCTAGGATCACCGTCGTAAGAACCCGCTCTCCAGGACCGTCCAAGGCGAAAGTGCCGCTTTGGAGATTGTCGCTGGTTCCCGAGGGCGACTTTTTTGCGACGAAAAACCGGTAATTGCCTGCACCGGATTGTCCGAGCCGCACGATCGCCTCGAGGCGCAAGAAGTGGCGTTCAGGTTCGACACGAATTTGACAGTGGATTCCCGTCGCGTTGATCGTTGATAACTCTCTCGTCGAAGCAGGAGTGCTGAAGCTACCAAACGTACCCACTACCGCTCCCATGCAGAGACATGCCAGATGTCTCAGCCATGGAAATTCGAGACCCTTGTGGGCATGCGAAAGCATAGCCGCTCGCCGGCAGACGAGATCCCGCATGAAGGGGGCGGCAGGCATTCGCCCGCCGCCCGCGTCGTTTATTAGTGCTGGAAGGTGGCGGCCACGTTGTGGCTACCAAACTGTCCGGTGAACGACGAGTTCGAGATCTGGCTGTTGCTGATCTGCGCAGTGAACGCAAAGTTGTGGTCACCATTCTGCCAAGTCAGCTGATTGTTCACGCCACCGCCGATAGCGCCCTGGAGAACGACGGCGCCGTTGTCGCTCCCATCCTGCAGAACCAAAGAGTTGTTCTGCGCCTGGCTGCCCTGTCCTTCGGAACCGCCGTTGGGCTTGCTGAAGGTGTTAGGACCGGAGTTCCCGTCGTGAGAAAACGGATTAGCGATCACTTGAGCCGTGGCGGAGAAATTACCGTCGTGACGATCGCCGTCCTGAATGGTCGCAGCACGGTTCAAGCCCTTGGCACCGTCGATGTGAGCCTGATAGGCAAGACCGATGTTCCCGTAGCCGGTCTGGACGATGAAGGACTCGTTCGCAACGCCGTTACCGTCATGCTGGGGACCCTTCGGGCCATATTCCTGCGCAGCTGCGAACGAGGTCGCAGCGAGAATGACGCCTAAAGCTGTTAACGACTTCAGAACGATTTTCATGACGTTTCCCTGTCTTCCCAATGCGGGGCAGGCGACCATCGCCGCCCTCAACAATTCCATTAACGCATCGTTAAGGGCGCCTGGCAAGTAAGATTGCTAATTTTATGTTAATTTTTAACGTCGCCCTAGCATTTATTTGCGACCCTATAACGTGTTCCCTTTTTTGCACGCCGCGCCCCCAATGCGACTTACTTATTGACAATATTCAGGTTTTCTAATTTCCACGGCGGCCCCTTGCTGCCGTAAGGCCGCCGGTCAATGATTAGCCATCAACTGAACGGAAAGGCGTGATGGTGAGCCACGTTGACTTCAACGACTAACATCGCCACACTCGTAGACGCTGGTGTAATTATAAAGATCGACGTGGCGCTCGGATCACGCGAGCAACCGATGCGTATACTCTACGGCACGCCGGAGTTTGTGCAGTGGCTGAGGACTTTGATCCAACCTGGCGATGCGGACACAGAACGGCTCGGGGAAGCCACTGCCGCTGAACAAGTGGACGACCTATTTTACACGTTTCTCAGCGGACGGCCGCTCATCCGTTTGAGGCAGTTCAGAGTGGTTCGCGAGGAAATAAATCCCGTATGGGAGTTGAAGACGCCTGATATTCGTATCTTCGGCTGGTTCGCGATGAAAGACTGTTTCATTGCCGCATTCGGAAACTGGGCCAACAACGTCAAGGATCACGATCTTTACCGCGGCTACCGGATAGCAATCCGACGTTTCCGGCGCGAACTGGGGCTGGTCGACGGACTGTGCGTAGAGGGGACGGCGCCAAGTGACGTACTATCAGTTTGATATCGGGCCGCGGGGTCGGAAAGCCGGACGCTTCATCGGCCGTGTCCGCAAGGAATTGCTGGAAGCGATTACCGAAGAGATGCGCACGACCAATGTCACGGTTGATGATCTGGCCCGTAAGCTGAATGTGCCGCGCTCCGTGCTGAACCGGCAACTCGAAGGTGGCACCGGGCTGACCCTGCGGGCGCTTGCGGATCTAGCCTGGGCGCTCGACCGGGACATCACTTTCGGGCTCACACGCCGCGCCAAAGCATCGGGCCAAAATTCCGGTCGGGGAACGACGACGCCACTTGCGGACCAGATCAAGATCGTCGGCGGTCGAAAACCGGGTAGCTCCACCCTGCCGTATCCCGCGCAAACCCGCGTAGCACCACGCTCGAACAAGATAAGCTAAGCTGATGCAGCGCTACGGCTATTCGATCTTTTGCGACGACATCCGAGCGGAGGCCAGCGGGAAATTGAGCTTCATAGGCTGCTATAATGGCGTGATGTTCGTTTCCGATGCCTTTCCCCTGATCCTTCCCAAGCTTTGCGTCCATCTGCATATCCTGTCACCGGCGAACCAACCCTTTTCTTCCATCGTCGCAAGATGTTATGGGCCGGGCCAAGATGAGCCGATTGCCGAAGAGCCAATCGATGCCCCGCCGCGCGAAGAGCAATTGAAAATCGCGGCAGAACTCAAAGGGAATCCGGGCGTTCCCCGCTACATCGTAGCTGCCGCAAGCCTGATCTTCGAGCCCATGCAACTCAGGGAAGGCGGCCTTATCCGCGTACGCGCGGTTCTGGATGACGACGACATTGAACTTCCACTTGGTTCATTGCGCGTCTTAGAGAGTGAGCAATAGCCAAAATGCGGCACGCGAAGCGTGGGAGGCGTTGAAAATCCCATGATCGCCAGTTGCCGAGATGATCGGCATACCATGGCCAAAATTGGCAACATGTTGCCTTTTTGAGGACCCGCGACGAACCCATCCGCGCCGAGAGAGTTGGCCAATCGGATGCCGAATCAATTTTCCGAGGAGAGCGGGCGAGCTGCAACTGCGGATCGTGGATATGCTCCGGCGCATGGGCATAGCGACCATACTTAGGGGGTAGCTCGCGAAGAGCTACTTTTTATCTGTGGGCGTCCCCTCCTCCCTGTTCGCGCCCCAGATCATGTTAGCGTAATTTAGAATGTTAGCAGGTGATTCGTGCCACGTCTGATTTGATCCGTACGAGTAGATGCGCGCAGCGTTTGGGTCGTCTATCGCTGCCAGGGCCGCAGACAACTTCCGTGCACCGCATCGGCGAGCCATGAACTCGAAACATCTCAGCGCACTCGAACGAGAATTGCTTAAACGAGGTGCCGCGGACAGCGGGGACACGACTCCTGCGCCGCCACTAACAGGGCGCGGCCGCGAAATCAGGTTTCGCGCCAAAAACGTGCTGACGAGTACGTTCGTCCATGGGTTTTTAGTCATATCCCGAGAACAAACGGGGCAGACCAAGTACTTCATCATTGAGGATGACGGTGAATGCAATGTCCCCCATTCGTGGGTTCAAGTCTTGGCTAAAAGCGTGGGGCAATTCACCGGCATTCAAGACAAGAATGGGCGGAATATTTATGAAGGTGATCTCGTTCGATGGTCACATCAGGATGTCACCTCCGCAGTAACGCAGAAAGACTCTGGATTTTTCTTCGCGGGCGGCGCCCATCCCGTCGACTGGACTTGGAGCGATACGCTCGAAGTTGTCGGAAACATTTTTGACGTCAGACCGATGAAGTAGCCGGCCGCCTAGTTCAGGCACTTTTCCCGTTGATCACAATGTCTAACGACGTGTGCGGGGGGACTTTTTATTGATATTGTCGGCCATCGCTTGACGCCTTCAGCACGTGGGACGACGCAGACGCACCTCTAGCCCCAGAAGCCAAATCCAAGTTTCAAGTCGTCAAGAACCGGTAAGTCCCCGCTTCGAGTACCATACAGGTCAACCGACCAGTAACGAACGCTCCCGTGTCGATATTAATGCGGTTACTCAGCACCTCTGGCTCAGGTATCGGCGTGTGACCATGAACGATGATCTTTTCAAAGCCGCGTCGCCAATTCAAAAACTCCTCTCGTATCCAAAGCAGATCCGCTTCGGTCTGAGCGGAAAGCGGCACGCCGGGGCGTACCCCGGCATGACAAAAAAAATAGCGACCGACCGTGAGAGAGGGTCGTAGCGAAGCGAGGAAATCTCGATGATTCTTGGATAGCGCGGAATTCAACTCGTCAGCGACAGCGCCATACCCTTTGCCGCGCATGACGTCGTCGAGCGGAATTCTGAAGGAATGCAGTGTTTCCAGCCCGCCAAGGCGACGCCACGACGACAGCGCATCCGGGTCGGAAAGCGTGCGCAGAAGAATATCTTCGTGATTGCCCTTCAACGCAATGTACTGATCGGGGAACGGATTACAGGACAGCCGCTCAAGGACGCCCTTCGAATCGGGCCCGCGATCGATGTAATCACCCAACGTAATCGTCAGATTTTCGCCTTGCGCTCGCGCGGCGTCATCCCAAATCGCGGCAATTAAGCGATTTAGTAGATCAAGCCGGCCATGGATGTCTCCGATCACGTATAATCGAATATTTTCTTCCAACGAGGACGAACCTTCCCTTTCCCACCGAGGGCGACCGCATGTCTTCCTTCTCAATGAGCAAACATGTTATCATAAAATGCAATATCGGCACAGTGGTGCAGCGACCGGTTCAAACGGGCGTCCTCTCCGTTTCGGACCTACACTACTTGTGAACGACCGCGCCTGTCCGCAGGCTATCTTGAGCGCAAAGCCGGTGCTTCCAATAACGGTTATGACTGGCTCGGCTCTTCACTCCCCAAAGATGGCGTTGAAGGTCGTCAAAAATGCGATCTTCGATCGCCGCATGCCACTCCTCCATGCGGGTCATTTCCATCAAGAAGCAAGACACGAGCCTGCCGAGAAGCCGACGATCTTCTTGCGATCGTGCAAGCTTCATACATGACTGCTGACGGCGCAATTGAGCGAGCGCAGCGTCGATATGCCCCTCAATAAAAGCCATTTGTCGTTGGAGGTTTTTCATTGAAGCAGTAATTACTACTACTCCGTGTGCATGTCGCCTGCCAACGCGTGGTAACCTTAAAGCCCGCGGTTGCCTTGTCCGCCACCGACACGGATGTGGCCTTCGGCTCCCTGGGCCAGCCTCCAAATCGGCGACGACGCCCCGCTTACCCCATTTAATGACGATCTTGGGATTGCCCCCACGGCGCCTCGGCAGCGCCCTCAGCCTCACGTGACTATTTCTCTTAGCTCGACGGATCGCTTCTGCCTTTTTGGGGCACCCGTGGTAACGTGCCTCCGACATTCGAGTGCAAATACCGCAAGCGATGGCAAATGAAAGTCCAGGTCTGCTCTCGCAGAACCATCGACCGCAAGACGCTGCGTCCCGAATTCATCAATTGTGGTGCGGCCAACTCCGGCTTTGAAGTTCACCGGGGACAAATGCCGAATTGTCTATCGACCACTTGCGTCATCCACCACCCGACCGACCCCCCCAAGAATGCGCCCGCGATGATGTCGCTGAGAAAGTGAAAGCTAAGAAGGATCAGCGTTGCTGCAACCGAGGCCGCGCCGAGAACATAGAAAGCCCGTCCTCGCGGGTAACAGCGCCACAAGACGATAAACAACGCGCAGGCTGCCGCCATATGACCGGATGGAAAAGAACTAGCCCCGGCGTAGAACCAATTGAAGCCATACGCAACTTGCCCAGGATGATGGATGCTGAAAAATACTGCCGGCGGTGATCGCCCGAATATGGACTTCAGCAAAACCTTGCCGGCATCCGTAATGATGATGCCTAGCACCGCAGCAAGCGCAACCGCAGGCGGCCGCGTAAAGGCCATCTTCGAAAGATAATTCAGCCCGAGCACGCAGAGGCCCGCGTAAGCCAACAGAACTAACGGGTCATATACCTGCGTGAGAGGAAAGAGCGGCGCCGACACCAGGACCGGCAGCGGATGTCGATGAACCCACGTGGCGATCGACAGATCCAGCCATTCGTAAGCCACGATAACCAGAGCGGTCACGATCATCGAAACGACAAGCCACCTTCTTAGGGAGGCCGTTCGCCTGAGCTCGTGAGTTTGTTCTTGTTTGTGAAGCAATCTGATCCTTAACAACGAGCTTGGAGGTTGTAGGAAATAGAGCCTACACGAAATTCGACGGTCCGGCGTCCATCTAGACGAATTTACCTCTTAAAAAGCGTTTAAAACGCTGAAATGGCTAATTTGCGCCGCGACTCCTTCGCGAACGACCATAAATCACCGCATGCGTCGACGCGGAGTACGCACCAACCTGCTCCACCGCCCACTGCCTACGCGCCGTAACGGGTGCTCCAGGCCCAAGCTCAGCGACGAACGACCACCGACGGTTCGTGTCAGCGGCGCAAGGTTGGTCGCGCAGGAGGCTGTAACCGAGTGGACCGCGAAAGCAACTCTTCCGGATCCATATCATCTTCGGCAGACGTGGGTAGCATCCGAACCTGCTTTCAAGATCGCAGAATTCGCAACCATAGCACTCAACGGCGGCAGCCCCTCCGCCTCCAATAATATGGCGGCAAGCCTGCTCGCCCATCCACGTTGCGGACAGCGAAAAGCAAGCAGTATTTTTTTGGCGGCGGAAAGCAGGAGAAAAGAAGCTGGAAACGAGGAGCCATCCCCGGTCGGATAATAAGGCGCCGGACACAGGTTCCGACCGGGGCACTCGGCCACTAGAACCGAAGAAACATCGATTCTGGTTAACGACTTCTATATCGAGAAGCAGAGGAGCAAGCGTTCGGCAAGCACTCGGCATCGGCCGACCAAACCGAGCCAGGGAAGGTTACGAGGCGCCGGCGACGGACGCAAAAGTCGGACTGAATGAAACAGCATTGCTTAAATCGGTCGTTTTATCATCTCCGGGCTGACCATCGAAGCAAGTCGGCGGCTAGTGTAATTCGCAAACCTACGCGGCAGGCCTGGGCGTCGGGTCCCGGGCAATCCCTCGGCAAGTTCCTGCATCGCCAGTATCCGCAAACATCTCATCGCAAACGATATCAAGTGCTACGTCCCGACGATGGACGAGAACGTCGGCAGGCCTTTCTTCGCCTCCAGCGAAAATGACGATAGAATAAATACCTTTGGCGACGCGAACAAAAGCATAGCGCGATCAAGGGGCGTGGATTTACCACTGCAGCTGGATCGCCGGATCCCCCCTGTCCAACGCGGCTACTCTCGCCCCGCATAAGTCCGCGCTGCTTTGATTTCGCCTGCCCCGCATCAACAAACTACATATTAACAATTGCCCAATGCATGGGATCGTACGGGCACTTCATAATATGCCATCGCCGCTTGAGCCGTCTCGGCGCGTCATACTTAGTGCCCCTTCGTCTTCATCGGGATTTAGAATCAAAACGCGCGGGCTCACTTCGCATTGCGGTGCGCTGACTCTCATTGCAACGATACCCGTTCTCTACTCGGCGCATCCAGCAGAATTGCGCAGTGCAGATGCGGAAACACTGCTGCGCCGCAGCAAGGTATACTTCCACCTCCGAGCGCCTTCGCGCCTTGTCGCAAATGCACCTCAATTGGTACAGACACTGAAAGCGACGTGATGTCATCTGATTCGACCGAGGAACAACATCATGCCGAAATCAACGCCGCGCATTTCCAGGCGACGCCGACATCAGAAGTTTTTCGACATATTGGCCCTTGCCCTTTCCACCGCCCTCGTTCTAGCGATAAGTCTACACATTCTCCATTTTCCCGCATCACACGGGAATTCGAACCTCGCGAAGGAACGACTTCAGATGTCCGGATATGGTGAATATGCCTCACGGCCGCACGATGGTCTTTTTCGCGTGATCAATCTGAAGATTGGCGACTGATTGAGGCGGGCAGCCTAGTCTATCCTGTCACCTTACTCAGTCCCTGAATGAGCGCCACCACTGCAATGCTCGCCAACTTGCGACGCGCTTAGATTCCTTCGCCTCGTCTACTGGAAATTTCGCGATAACGTACAGAGTCTTCCGCACTTTCAGGATTGGCAGCTTCTTCTAGAATGAAGGAGCAACTGATGAGTGACGAGAAGCCAATGGGCCAGGTCATCCAGATCGACGAGGCCCGTATCCGGGACCACCTGGGTGAGATGGTCCGCGGGACGGTCGAAGAGACTCTCAACGCCATGCTGGACGCCGAGGGGACCGGCCTTGCGGCGCCGGCCGCTATGAGCGCAGCGAGGCCCGGCAGGACACCCGGACGGGCAGCTATGAGCGGAGGCTGCACACCAAGGCGGGCGACGTCAAACTCAAGATCCCGAAGCTGCGACGCCAGACCTTCGAGACGGCCATTATCGAGCGCTACCGCCGGCGGGAGAGCTCAGTCGAGGGAGCGCTGCACCTACCACAAATTTCATCCGGATATACCGGTTGCAGAATTAGCCTAGAAATTGCATTCCTCGGCTGGGGCGCGGTGCTGAAAGCTTTTATTTGCGCGCTCTCTGTTCCACAACGAGAGGGGCGTGTCCGGCATCAGACATGATGGACGATAGATGCGACGTTTGGGATATCGCTTATAAGGACGGGGCGACCCGAAACGTCGGCGACAATCTACTTGAGTGGGGCATCGAGACGTCTCTGGGTTCGTTCACCCCGACGCCCGGGTACTCGCCTGCTTCGACCGCTCGCGGTCTACTTTGAAAGTTAATGCGACCTGGTTGAGTTTGTATCAATTTAGCCGAAAGTCACGGCAGACAACAATTCACGCCCGGGCATTTGTGCCAAGGAATGTTCCTATGCCTTCAAATGGCGCGTCCGCTTAGCACGATCCTTCTCTGGGAGCGCGAGTTTCGCTGGCACTGACCACCTTCAATCCTTGGCAATCCCTCTTGGAATCGGACCGGTCCCGTTTGGTGGATTTGGTTGTCATGCCTTTTAGGCATTTGCTAAACACATTATTTGCAGACGCGCTGTAGGAATTTGACGAGAGGCACAATGGAGTGGGCCCATGCGCGCGATTGTCCAATTCTTAAAGAACGAATTTGGCGCGACCGCTATCGAATACGGTCTTATTGCCGCTGGAATATCGATAGCGATCGTCGCAGCGGTAGGCTCGATTGGTACGAAATTGAATGCGGACTTCACCAGCGTCTCTACCGCGCTGAAGTAACATTCGCCGTTTGATCGACGAGCAAAGGCGCCTCAATTTGCGTCTTATTTCATGTCAACTCTTATATCAAACGGACCGAAACAAACCTACCGGCACAACGCTATGATTAGCCCCTCGCACCGCGGGGACTAGGTTGCGTCCATGCTTCGACAACACTCCTGCTTCAATCGACGCAAACATATTGCGCGCTTGTCATGCCGAGCCGGCGAGCCGCGCCACGCGCAAGATCGAACCGCGCACCTTCGCGGGATGCGATACCGCATGGTCCTCGATCGTTAATTCGAACATTTATCGAAGGGCCATTGTGCGAATTTCGAACAGTCGGATTTTTGCTGATCGGCAAAGCCCTTGACGCGTCAGTGCTACCGTTTGCGTCGAAGCGCTCGCCGATTGAAGTTCGCCGACCTGACGAATATTAGCTCGCCAGCACTTCCTGACCGGCACATTTGCCAGGGTCCCGTCGCGGGGTTGGTTGGAAATGAGGGTGGCGTAGTCTCCGGGGTGATCAACCTCGAATCATCCGGCGTTGAAGCGCCGAACTGGAGACCACGCCATGAAGAGCATTAGCACGAAACCGCAGATTGTCGACGGCTGGCAGACACTCGCCACAGCGCCCATCGACCACCCAATTGACCTCGCCGCCTAACTCGCTACCCTCGTAATGCCGGAGATTGCGCCACGCCCAATTCCAACCACATCACGGACGGCATCTTTGCCAGATCTTTTGACGTACTTATGAACAGTGCGCCACCCACCCGCCCGAGCCGTTGAAATTGTTACCAGACCGACGGTCAATGCCACTAGGAAGCCCAGCATCGGGAACAGCCGCTCATCGCATGTGGAAAGAAGTTTCGCATTCGACAATCTGGACTTGGAATAACGCAATCCGTATTGATGGTGATTGAGTACACCGAAATTTGACGGTAGCTCCCGGCCCGGCAACGACTCCGACCCGATCGATACCGAAGGTGACAACGGCCGAACAGCTTTAACTGCAGCTTCCTACACCACCAGCAGCGAGGCCCGTGGTCCTGGACAGTATTGTGCAGGCCACTCCCCGCCGCGAGCGATCCCTATCACCAAAGCCACCTCGGCCGAAGTGGGTCGATAGAGATTATGCAACTGGCCTTTCGCGATCGGCGGCGCGCTATCCGTATCGGCCACGGACATGATCGCGACTCCGCCGGATTTGTCTATCGGGCGTCGCCGCCGACGAAAACCTGCACGGGCTTCACTCTGCAGTGTACGGGCGGATATTCTCACCACATATAAGCGGCGCGGCCTCTCATCTCTCTTTGAGACCCGGTCGCAGTTTAACCGTTGTGCGTCGGGAATGCGAAAACCTGAGGATTATGAGCGCTAAGCTCGTCCAGCACCGCTCGGCAATTAGGCTCCGCGTCCATTGCCGCTCGCAGGTCGAACCGGACCTTCGTGCTTCCGTCTGTTGCCACCGAGCAACTCGCGAGCGCACCACGCAAGCAAGCCGTGGAAGGCGCGACGACGCTAAGACCTAGGCAATGCCGCAGTTAGAAGGGCGTCGCCAGGCGATCGCAATGATGATAATTTAATCAGGCCGGTAGCGCTGGCAACCAAGAAACGCTGGATGGATGAAAATGTGGCTGGGCATATCTCACTTATCGATTCGCGGGCGGCTTGTCCTACTCGCGGTTTCGCTTCTGATCATTCTGATGCTCACGGTCGCCTATTTGACCGCAAAGCTAGTAAGCGACTCGGCGGCGCTGGAAACGCAAGCAGGTGTTGCCGAGCAACTCAAGATTGCCGGTCAGGCGGAGCGGCATTTTGGCGATTTCAAGTATTGGCTAGAGGAGTATGCCGTAAGTCTTTTGGACGACTCGCAAGAGCGGGCTGCGACTGCCCAGCGGGCATTCGAGGATGATCTTAAGGCCCTAAAAAGCATCGATGCCACCAGCGTTGCCCGTATTAGATCACAGCTGGCCGAACTCCAGCGCTTCTCGATGGACGCCACCGAATCCTACAGCAACAACCAGCGCGATACCGGCAATGCACTCATGGCGCACTCGCGCGACCATGTCCGCAAAGTAGATCAGGATTTATCGTCGATCGTCGACAAGCTGGAACGGCGCGCAGTAGCAGTCCGGGACGCCGCCCGCGAGAGCGCGCGCGCTGCGGTAAAAATTGCCGTCGTTGCAGGGCTTGCCGCAATCCTTTCCGCCATCTTGCTACTCATACTCATCTTGCACTCCATCGTTAAACCGCTTCAGCGGCTTGAGCGTTCGCTGGCCTCGATCTCGCGTGGAGATCTTGATCAACCCTTGACGGCCACGGGCAACGACGAGATAAGCGCAATAACGCGAGCACTAGAACAGTTCCGGTTGAGTTTGCTTGACCGAGACTCTCTCGAGCGCGCTCGTGCCGATGCGGAGGCCACGGCATCAATCGCCCGGCTCCAGCTCCAAGAGGCGATCGTCTCCATCGACGAGGGTTTTGCACTATGGGACGCTCAAGATCGTCTCATTGTTTGCAACGACCGGCTGCGTGATATGTTCGGCAAGCTTGATATCGAGATAACGCAAGGGGTGAGCTTTGAAGAAGTCGTTCATTCGCTGGCGCGGTCTGGCAACATTCCCTTGCCTCCAAACGGCATGGAACATTGGGTCGAGAACCGTATAGCCAGCCACCGTGCGTGCAGTGCACCCTTCGAACATCAGAATTCGGATGGGCGTTGGCTCAAGATCAGCGAGACGCGCGCGAGCGATGGCTCCATCGCGGGCGTTTATATGGATATCACAAGCTCCAAGGCGCGCGAGCGTGAACTGGCGGACCTCGTCGACCGTCTTGCAGACGCACGCGATCAGGCAACGCAGGCGACCGTGGCGAAAAGCCGATTTCTCGCCAACATGAGCCACGAGTTGCGCACACCCTTGAACGCCGTAATTGGCATCACCGAGATGCTTCTCGAAGACGCAGAGGAATTTGGCCAGGACACATTGATCGAGCCACTCAACCGTATTTCGCGTGCCGGCAAACATCTTCTTCAGTTGATCAACGAAGTCCTTGACCTGTCGAAGATCGAAGCAGGCAAGCTTGAGCTTAACGATGAAGACGTCGATATCGCGACATTAGTTGGCGATTTAGTCGCCACGGCGCAGACGCTTGCTGCAACGAACGGCAATCATCTCGTCGTAATCGGCGCTGCAGACATAGGGCCGATACGGGCCGATCCGATGCGGCTACGTCAAATCATTTTCAATCTGTTGAGTAATGCGTGCAAATTCACCGAGAAGGGCACGGTTTTGCTCTCGGTAAAACAGATCAATTCTGGCGAACACGTCGAATTTAGGGTTACTGACACCGGCATCGGCATGACACAGGAACAAGTCGGCAAATTGTTCCAGGAATTCAGTCAAGCAGACAGCTCAACTACACGCAAATACGGAGGGACCGGGCTTGGTCTAGCCATTACGGACCGGCTCTGTAGGATGATGGGCGGCAGCATCACGGCAGCGAGCGAGCCGGGAAAAGGCACGACGTTCGTAGTGGTACTGCCGGCACGACAAGGCGCTGAGCCTTTGGCAGCGTTACCAAGCAGCCGAAAGAATGTTCAAACAATCGCCGCTACGACACGCCGAACTGACCGAGTGCTGGTGATCGACGACGATGAGACTGTGCGTGACATCATGCGTCGTTATTTGAGCCGTGAGGGTTTCGATGTTGTGACCGCGCAGGATGGGCATGAAGGCATCGAACTCGCCCGAGAGCTAATGCCGTCCGTAATCACTCTCGACATTTTGATGCCCGGCATGGGCGGTTGGTCGGTGCTAAAGGAACTGAAGGCCGATCCTAGTCTCACCGCCATACCCATCATCATGATTTCGATTCTCGACGAGCAGCAACGAGGAATTGCACTCGGGGCTTCGGGGTACCTTAGTAAGCCGATCGACCGGCCCGCACTCACCGCCATGCTCAAAGCCTTCAAGTTCGAGAACAAAACGCCGCGTGCGCTGGTCGTTGAAGATGACGAATCCACGCGCTTGATGCTGGTACGCGCGCTAAAAGGCGAAGGCTGGGAGGTCGTCGAGGCGACGAACGGCAAGGTTGGATTGGAACGGATTCAAGACATATCGGCCGATCTCATTCTGCTCGACCTGATGATGCCGGAGATGGACGGCTTCGAATTCCTCGCACGTTTGCGTCGCGATTCTGAACACGAGGAAACCGCAGTGATAATCGTCACGGCCGCCGATCTGAGTATGGAGGACCGTCGCCGTCTTAGCGGCAGCGTAAGCCACATACTAGAAAAGGACGCCTACGAGCGCGATGAGTTGCTTGGGAAAATTCGCCGACTGGTAGCGGATCATACCGAGACTAGCAAACTGACTGGGACAGGCAGATAGTTATGGCCAAGATTCTTTATGTCGAAGACAATGAAGATAACATCTATATTTTGAGCAACCGGCTCGGGCGGCGCGGTCATCAGATCTTAATCGCGCGAGATGGTGAAGAAGGATTCGACATGGCGCAACGCGAAAGGCCGGCTCTGATTATCATGGACCTCAATCTGCCGATCATGGACGGATGGGAGTCGGCGCGCCGCTTGAAATCAGCGCCGGAAACGCAACACATTCCAATCATAGCTCTGTCGGCCCATGCCATGTCAGGCGATCGCGACCGGGCACTAGCAGCTGGTTGCGACGACTACGATACCAAACCCGTAGAGTTTCCGCGACTGCTGCAGAAGATTCAGGCGGCACTCAGCGAGCAAAGTTGATGGCTGGGGATACACCCGCAATTCTTATCGTCGATGACGACGAAGGCAACCGCTATACTCTCGCGGGCCGCTTACGGCGCGAGAATTTCACAAATCTCACCGAGGCAGTCGATGGTCGGGCAGCGCTGGCGCTCCTGCGTGACCGGCCGTTTGACCTCGTACTGCTAGATGTAATGATGCCGGAGATGGACGGATACGAGGTTTTGCGTCACATCAAATCCGATATGATGTTGCGGGATATACCTGTCATCATGATTTCCGCGCTCGATGCCCTCGACAGCGTGGTGCGCTGCATCGAACTTGGTGCCGAGGACTACCTGCCAAAACCCTTCAACGCCACCCTCCTGAAGGCGCGCATAGGCGCCTCACTCGAAAAGCGCCGTCTGCGCTTTCAGGAAGACGCTTATCTCCGCCAGATCGAAATCGAGAAACGCCGGTCCGACGACTTGTTGCACGCGGTACTCCCGCCAGGCGCCATTCGTGAATTGAAGGCCACAAACGAAGTGCGGCCGCGCCGCTATGAGGACGTGGCGGTCATATTTTGCGATATCGTCGAGTTCACCTCTTATTGTGATCGCAACCCGCCAGAGCAGGTCGTGGCGGAACTACAGACGCTGATTGAGGAATTCGAACGTATCTTAGCCGTCCACGGCTTGGAGAAGATCAAGACAATTGGTGACGCGCTTATGGCCACCGCAGGTCTGCTACAGCCTGTCGACGAACCCTTGGTTTCGGCGGTGCGATGTGGACTCGAGCTTGTGGCGGGTACGCGACGCGTCAGCCCGCATTGGGGCATTCGCGTCGGAGTCCACCACGGGCCGGTCGTCGCCGGCATCGTCGGGAAGCGCCAATTCCTCTTCGATTTGTGGGGCGACACGGTGAATATGGCAGCTCGAATCGGCTCTTGCGCGGGCGTGAACTCGGTCTTCATGTCGAGCTTAGAGTGGATGCGGATCCGCTCGCGCTGCCAAGCGAAAGCCTGTGGCGCGTTTGACCTGAAGGGTAAAGGAAGCATCGAATTGGTCGAGTGCGTAGCCATTAAATGAGGCTATTGGGTGGGACTCCCATTCGGGCGTAGCGGTGAACTTCCGGGTTGGCCTCGATTTATTCGTCCCAGTGGATCGATAGCGTGACATGCTCGCATTCGGGGTTTGCGATTGACGTCAACTCAGTCGGGCGCCTCCTGGCGCCGATGGCCCCACCTATTCCCCACCTCGCCGAACAGCGTGGCTTCCGGGACCGCATAGGTCAGTTCGTCAGGTAGCGGCCAATTCAGCCAGGAAGCCTGATCGCGGTTGGCGGTCGATAGCACCGTCGAGGCTGCCACCCCCGACCCGCCGGCCAGTTTCAAACGAAGAATTCCGCGCACCTGACGCATCATCACCCTCTCTGCTGGCATCCCGTCCCTCACCTCCAAAATCCAAGGAAACGGACCTTAATCGGGCCGGCAGAAGCACCCGGTCACCCGGCGAGATCATCCCGGAATGGCGGGCAACATCATTCCGCAATCTTGGGCGGCTTCAGCCGGAAGCAGCAAGCAAGAATTTCTTGCGTTGGTCGATACCTATGGCCTGACGAGCCGGCTTGCCTCCATCCGGCTATGGCTGTGCGTTGATACGTCCACGCCCTAGCCGATACCTCATCACCTCCTGAACAAGCAGCCGTCAAGGCGCTAGGAAATGGCCGGGCTTCCTCCTGCACGCATCCAGCGCGCCCGCCACTACGGGCCCGCCTTATTCGAACTCGTCGGCACGCCGCTCAAACAGGCTCTTTTTCCTAGACGCCAAAACCTGAGGTTATTCCCTCAGGATTTGTTTCGTGGCCCGCTACGGTGGGGCGCATTGACGCACAAATCCCCGCGGCCCTTTTTATCCCTCTGGCAGATTCGTTCGAATTTGGTCCCGGGTCGCGGGCTCCGCCGGCAAGGAGGGCAAATGTACTACCCGCAAAGATCTGTTTATTTCTCCTGCACCCCGGGGTAGAGTTTAGCAGTAGTATTCCTTTGGTTTAACCGTGCACGGGCGTGATGCTTCCTAATTCGATGCGGCGCCTTCTTGTGCCAATCTCGATCTCAGGCGCCATCGCCTGTGTGGGGCTGGTTTACGTTGCGTATGGGCGGCGCGGTGAAGCCGTAAGGCACGACCACAGTCCGATCACCGCGCGCCCTAATTCTGTAGCGTCAATTGCCATACCCAATCTCGCCTCCTTACGGGCCGATAAAAAGGCGCCGGTTGCCAAGCCGAAGGAGCTTCGGCCCACGTTCGATATCGTCGATATTGGACCGAGCGGAGAGGCAGTGATCGCTGGCCGCGCCGCTCCGGGCTCAACGGTAGAACTGTTGGGCGACGGCAAAGTGCAAGGTCGCTCAATGGCCGGACGGTCTGGAGACTTCGTGATGTCTCCGTCCCGGCTTTCGCCGGGTAATTATAAGCTCTCCTTGCGTTCGACTGACACGGATAAAAAGCAAGCTTTCTCAACTCAGACGGTCGCGGTTTCCTTGGATCACGTCTCCAGCCCAGCGCCTCAGCCGACCTCCACTTTGGCTGCAATGGCAACTCCGCAGCAGAGTACAACACCCCGATCAACCGAAGCGAAGGTCGTCCCTGCCCCAAATTCGCTTGATCTCGCCACCGACAAGCCACGCAATCTGCCGCCCGTCGCACATGCTACTCCCCGTAAGGCGGAAGTCGCTTCCGGATTTGCTGCCAGGACGCCCATAACCGCCTCGGTCAAGCGCGGAGATAGCCTCTGGCGGATCAGCCGCTCCACCTACGGAAATGGGAACCGGTATCATGTCATTTTCGACGCGAACCGAGGCCATATCCGTAATCCGAACTTGATTTACCCAGGTCAGATCTTCGTCCTCCCGAAACATTAACGCGGTGGATGGAGGCTCGCGGTACCCTGCCAAGCGAAGCGCGTACGCTGCGTCTCGATCCCTCCTGGTTTCGGCCAGAAGGCCGCCTCAGCGATGACGGGCAAGCGTGCCTTACTGACTTTCCCTGCCGTCAATGAGCCACTCGATGTGGCTCATGCATCGGCATGAATGCGGATTTTGCGGACGCGGCGCATCATTTCGAGATCGGAAGAAAATATTGCCGAGCACGATGCGCTGCGGAAACAGCACGAAATCCCGGCAGGCGATTCCGCGGTCGGATCGGCCCGACGATCCGTGATGCCGATTACGTTCATCCGGGCAACATGAGTGCTTTCCCAGGCCGTGATCCAACTAGCGGCCGCTGAAGCGGCACATTTCACCACACGGACTCGGCGAACCGGTAGCGCACTATCGCCTGGAATGCAGTCTAAATTGCGTATCGGCGCCGCTAACACATCTTATCTGACATCGACCCGTCTTAAGATACGTTTTTTGACGATATTTTGCGCTCGATTTCAGGCGTTACCCCCCCGCGCCGCGGCCACCGGCCATTCACGACCCTTGATAATCTGTCATCCGGGATCCCCCGAGGGGATCTCGCGGTCTTTCGCGGCCCGGACGGCTGCGGCAGGGCGACGCCCCTTTGCACGATCGGCGTGTTCGAGCGCTTCACTTGATGCGCCCTAATTGCTCGCCATCGCTACGGTGCGGACCGGCGCAGGCCCCAGCGGTCCCGGCGTCCAATTGTCGCCGACGAGCGGCGTCACCAGCACGCCGCCAAGCACGCCCTTGCGCAAGGATGGGTCGAAGTAATGCATCGCTTGCACGCTCAGATCGATCACACGACCTGGCCGCAGCGGCCCGACATCGTTGATTTTGATGATAGCACGGCGACCGTCAAGTTCCACCAACGCAAAGCGGGCACTATAAAGGCGTCCGTACTGAACACCTGCGAACTTGTCGCGTAGGTCGATTTGGATCGCCGCGGTCCAGGCGATCGGGCTGTAGAGTTCGCCCGACGCGGTCTCAAGCCCGCCAGCATCGACGTCATTTCCATCGTAGGGATTGTACATCGATGCCGCCCCCAAGATCGCTGCACCGCTCCGAAGCGAGACTCTGTCGACTGCCTCATGGGTATCGATATCGCTCGCCTGGGTCAGCTGATTGCTGGCTGCGTCATTGCTGGCGATGTGAGGCAGCGCCTCGATGGGCCCGGGTTTGGTCTCGCTCGACAGGGCATCGTCGCCAAACTGCGGCCACGCCGAGTGCCTCGCCTCAAGCAGATCGAGAAAGCCCGGGCAGGCATCGAATAGGGCGCCGGTCCAGCACCCCGCATGCGTCTGTAGTGCCGCAATCAAGTTGACGTGCTCCCGGGCCGGCCTATTCGGCGGCAACGGAATTTCGATCGAATTCGAGCCAACGCGGTAACGATCCGGAAATTCATTCGAGGACCCTATAACCGCGATCGCGGAGGACTCTTTTAAGGATAAATCCACCCAATCCTGTGACCGCATGTAGTGCACGAATTCGAGCGGCCTCGCATGAAGGCTCCCGCCGGCGAACGACAAACCTGCGATCAATATAGAGAAGCGAAAAACACGGCGGCTTCTCTCCTTCCGCGCACTCCTTGCGCCCGTGCGCGTCTTGCAAACGCCAACTGTATTGCGCATCGAAAAGCCCCCCGAATGCGATTTACAGTGGGGTCGATGCTTGCATCCAGCATATAAAATCACGTGAACTTATATCATGAAAATCACCTTTATTACGCCTCAGCAGGCTTACTGGTCCCTTAGTTTGGTTGCTCAATAAATGGTTGCCCGGGCGATTTGCTCCGCCGCTTTGTGTGGCGCGTTAACACGAGGCTTTGCGAAGTCGAAACGTTACGACAGCTCAAATCGTCGCGCTCGTCATCGGCGCCGCATTTTGGCATGCGTCTCGGCACGACCGGCGTCAGGACAATATCTTACGAAAGCCGCCCTTACGGCTGTTGTCAGCTTCCAGACGGACATTGCGATTCGTAAGCGCCTCGAACGTCGCTTTATCATGGATGATGGGTGACCTCGGGCGCTCCAGCAGGCAAAGCCCAGCACGGCGATTAAGGCTCGAACAAGCCTTCATCAAGATGAAGCGGTTCATCGCGCTTTGCAGCAGCCGCGCCGAAAGCCGCGTTTTGGGACAGTGCACCTCCAACTGAACTCGACATATCCCCTCACTCCACGCCTGAGAGGCACTGCGGGAAAATCGCATCAGCGTGATTTGTTAGTCAAAGGCACAGCGGCGTCTTTGCGGCAAACAGGTCAGTTTGATCTTGTTTCAGCCTGGAGCACCGGCATCCGTTGCGCATCCAGACTGATTGCGAAAATTGGGTTCGCTTTGTCAAAAGTCTACCCCGGGCGAACCCGAAAGACGACGGTGGGGCTATTCGCGCTTCTTGCGCGGTGAACGTCGGCGAAACCTCACGCCGACGCCCCGATCATTTTCCTCGATGAAATTGACGCCGGCGGCCTCGAAGGCCCGGCGCAGCACGGCAAGCGTTGCCCGTCGGCGCCAAGGCAACATTTTTTTTGCAGCAAGCTTCCAGACGGAAGGATGCTTGACCGATCACTTTCCGCTGGCCAAGCGAATGGACGCGTTTGGGTTGACGAACACGTAGCCACGCACGCTGCGAACATACAGCCATGAAAGGTGACGTCCGCCGTTATAAGAACGGACAAGCCATCGATCGCCTCTGATGTGACGCACCAGCAGCATCACATGATGGTAACGCACAGCTGCCGCTCCGGAATGCGGTGAAGTACGCGGAAACAGGCGAGCCCAATTCCAAGCCTTCCAAAGCCGCTTATCGTGCAATCCCAGATAGTGCGCTAGTCCACAGCCACAATAAGCATGCGGACAACCTACAGGCCGGTGGCCGATCACTCGACGGACCGCATTGCCGTCGGGATCGATGGTCTGCAGGGAAATAAGACGCCGGCCGTGACTCCGGCCGGTGATCTTTTCTCGTCCTTGCCTTGCCTGGCGCCAATCAGAACAGCCTGATTTGACGCTGCAGGTGATCAACCTTTTCGCCTGGGCAGCGCCGATAAGATGCGGTGACGAGAGCAGCAAAAGACCGACGCTCAAAGCTATCGGAACCTGAGCGCAAAGCTTTATGCGGGTAAGCATACGCAATACTCCATACCCAAACATAATCTTCGGATAATAGCCGACCAAGATCTACATATGGCGGTATCGATACACCGTGCTTCTGGTCCTATTTGCGACTAGATTCCCGATCTTGTCGACCCGCCGCTAAGCCGATCATCCCGAAGACAATCCCCCTTCTTCCAGTTCAATGGGTCATCAGCTCATGTCTCTAGGATCAATACCTATTATAGGACTGCCACATATCACCGCCGCTCGTCACCCCTGCTGCACCGAAATGGCGATGCGATCGCCAGGTCATTTGACACGGAATTCCTTGCCCTCTCTGGCGCGTTTCGACCTAATCCTCACGAGCGCCTTGGCGACATTTCTATGGCGCGGTGCTGGCGCTGATGGCGATCGACCTCGTGAGGAGCGCCGTCACCTACCGGCGCGGCATCCACGTGGGCGCCTGGATCTATATCGACGTCGCCATCGTCGTGCTGCTCGGCGGCACCATGCTATAGGCGCGCGGCAGGCGCTGGCACGAGCGCGGACAGACCATGCTGCCCTCGTAAATCCGGATGGTGGTGCTCGGCACTACCACGTCGCTTAGCTATTGGCTGGAAAGCGCCATCTATTTTCCGTGAGCGCGGCTCAGATCCGCGCCGCCACCAGGATGGGGGCGCCGATGCCCATCAGCACCGTGCCGAGGCTGCGCTCGATCCGGCGGCGCGCGCGGGCGGAAGCCGCCTGCGCGCGCGGACGCAAGAGCACTAGCGCTCCCGCGCAGATTAAACTCCCAAGGGGCACCGGGCCTGTTATACGGTGTTGATGCGCTTAGCTTTGGCATCATCAGCTGAGGCTTTGTGGGCGTCGATAGCTCCATTCAAGAAATAACACATTCTGCCGACCGGATACCGCCCACGTCAGCCTAGCAACTTCCAAAACCCGCTCTTGCGGCCGTGCTCGGCCTTTAGGCGGGCCTTGAAGGTTGCGTGCGTTTCAAAGGCGCCGAAATCAGAAACGGTAGAAGCGAGGCTTTCGCATTCCAGGAAGTGGCGCGCGGCATGGCGATAGCGGCTCGAGCGCGCCTTCGTCAGGGTGAAGCCAATCATCGCGCGCAACAATAACGTGGCTGCGAGGGGGTACTTGGCCGCGAGCGCATCCGCGGCCGGCGCCAGGATTTCGTAGTTGTCGCCATTAAGATCCGCCGCTCGCTTGGTGATGAGACGAGCGGCGCGCTCCAAGGCAGGCCATGACACCAGGAACAGGAGCGCCCCAAGCGGTTCGGGGTAGCGCTCCGCATGCTGAAGCGCCCGCTCTTCCGCCTCAACATCGTCGAAATCGGGCAGCCGCTTGAGAAAGGCGCGCAGATGGCTGGCGCTGAGGGCGCGCTCGAAGCAGGACCAGCGGGCGGCCTGTGCATCGTCATGCCGGTCGAGCGCTTCGAGCACATCGATGCGGACGTCCTCCCACTCGAAATCCGGCCAACCGTTTCGCCTGTGCTCGGCGGCGTCGATCGCCGCCAAAGCGGAGTCCGTGCGGCCGGCAGCCAGCAGGCGACGCCCAATTTCGGCCGCGATGCGCGGCGCCTTCTTCGCCTTCTCGTCGTACTGGGCGATGAAGGCATCGACGTCGCCCTGAGCATCTGCGAGTGCCTGCAAAGCGAGGCGAACGACGCTATCACGGCTTCGCGCCTTCATCTCATCCTCATAGATCGGCCCGCCCGTGCCCCACCCGATGACCTTGCGTTTGTCTGGCCGTTCGACGGGGGTCTTGGAAAGCGCGATAATCCGTTGCTTCAGATGATTGAGACCGACCGCTTTGAGCGACGCACCGAGAATTGTGATGAGATCATCATATTGCCCGTAGTCGTTGGCCGTGAGCGCGTCGAAAACGCGATCGGCTAGATCGACTGGATCCGCCTTAGCCACTTGTGCAAGAGGACCGAGATCGCTGCACGCTTGGCAGAATACATCGCCGACGACCCCGTAGCTGTCGTCGCAGCGATCATAGACGGAGCCGGCCAAGCCCAGCAATCGCCACATCAGATCGAGTGCCTCCGCCGGATCTGTTTTGGCGACCTGATCGATGATGGCACACCGTTGTTGATCGAGATCGGCCGCGAGTTCACGCACCTTGTGCCAATCCACGAACGCGCGGGCGTCACCGATCTGCGTGAGCCTCTTGCGCACCACCGCCGCCATCGCTTCCGGCGCTACATGGGCCGTTAGCGCCAACTTGACTCGGCGCTTGATCGCCACATCACTTTCGCTGATCTCGATGAGAAGCTCAGCCAGGCGCCGCGTTCCCATCGCCTCGAGATTTTCCACGTTCAGCGTCTTCTTCGAAGGCATCTGTTACAGCGCTCAAAACGAGTGTGTCTAACGGCAACCTAACACCATGAGCCGGTCGGGCCATAGGCGCCTCTGGCGATAGGACAAGGATCCGGCGGCCCATAATCTTGATTTGGCGGCGCTAAAAATAGCGGCACGGTCGCCGACTATGAAAAATTGCTCAACCGCCAGAAGCAGCCTCCTCCAGCAGCGCGCCGATTGATGCGCGCCCGATCGGGCGGCGGATCGCAGATTTGCGCCTCGACATCGCGCGCCGCAGGTAGCGGTCGATCTTGGCCAACTCATCCAGGTCGTCCATGGCCGAGCCTGGTGGGTCGACCGAAGTACCCTGCTTCGTGCCCGCATCGGCGCCGACGGCCGTCGATCCGATACCGCCCTATAGAGCCAAGCTGGCACGGCGGACCCGCATGATGTCTACCTGCGCCTCGGCGACGGCGTTGGCTGCCTGAAGGCTTTCTCCGGCTGGCGGCGCCGCGTGGAGCCAATGGGTTCGTTCTGCCAAAATGCAGAACCTTTCTCGCAGCATTTTCACATATTATTTTTGTCTAATTAAGCGAGCGCATCCCGCTCCTTTCTTCGCTGACGCCCACGTCAATCGGTTTCGGTCGGTTACCGAGAACTTGTGTCGGCAGTGCCCCATATCGGCATCACGCCAGTTCGCGGTAATTCGGCCCTCGCAAATTGGCAGGCCGATCTCACAAATAGAAATGGATGCGCATCTATTCTCAGTCGGCTTATTCAGTGACCCGACATTGGCCTGCCAGTTCCGAGGACACCAAGCTGAGTGCACGACGGGGTCGCAGCGCTAGACAAAAGAGGCCGCCGCCTTTCACTTCAGGACAGCAATCACTCGCGGCACAAGCGATCTTGCGATGGCTCTGTGGCCGTTCACATTGAAATGCTCACCATCTGGGTCGTGCGTGCTGGGCGGCGCAATCCGGTTAATTTTGCCGATCATGATTACCTTGACGTGCCTTGCATGAAGCCGCTGCTTGATTGCAGCGATGTTTCCCGCACGTTCGGCTCCAGTGCCGTGTCGCCAATCATTGCCGCCCGGTTGGAGAATGACAATTTGAGTGCCGCGCAAGACCGCCCTATCAAGCCGGGCCAGCATCCCGCCAGTGGTGTCACCAGGAATTCCTTCATTTCGCACATAAGCATCGATGCCCCTAGCGCGCAGCATGGTTTGCAGCTGAGCGGGCCATGCACGTGACGGCGACACGCCACCAGGATGACGACCCTGGCCATGGCCATAGGTGTTAGAAGCGCCGAGGGCGACGATGTTGACCCTTGCCGCTTCGGCGGTCGCTGGAAGCAAAATAAATATCACCACAATCCGTGCAACGAGCGCAATTCGCATGGCAGGTCTCCATCGTCTAATGGCTCGACTATTTTCCGCGTCGAACCCTCAATTGGTCAAGTGAACCGAATGGGAGGCTATGGTCCTGGCGGACGATCGACATCAGGACCGATTGAACATGACCAACAGCCGTTCTTGGCCCATCTGCGAAGTGCCGGCCGTGCCGAAGGTAGGTCGGGCTTCTGGTGAGAAGCGGCCGGTTCGGGAATAGCCCTCCGCCCGTGACCCCAGGGCAGACAGAGGCGGCGCTCAGCCGGATCTTGTTTGTCCGCTAATGATCGAACCGAACTTCCGCCGCCGTCCGAAAAGTTGTAGACTGTTCAACCGTTCCTTTCGAAAACTCACAATCGGGGAGCGACAAATGGCTGATAACAAGTGGGAATTCAAAGGCCGCGAATTCGTCAATTGTAATTGCGCATACGGTTGTCCTTGCCAATTCAATGCGCTGCCGACCCATGGCAATTGTCAAGCAGTCGCCGCCATGCATATCGATGAGGGACACCATGGCAAGGTCCGTCTCGACGGTCTGAGCTTCGTGCTCTTTGGACGGTGGCCCGGCCCAATCCACGAAGGTGGGGGTGAGGCGGCCATCGTTGTCGATGAACGTGCAACGCCTGAACAGCGCGAAGCTATTCTGACTATTGCCAGCGGCAAAGATAGCGAGCCAGGTGCCACCATCTTTCAGGTCTTTTCAACAACCTTCGAAACACTTCATGATCCAATCTTTGCGCGGATCGATTTCGATGTTGATGTCGATGCGCGTCGCGCACACGTAGTGGTCCGTGGCATCAGCGAAGGTCGCGGCGAGCCAATTCTAAACCCGGTGACGGGACAGGAACATCGCGTCCGCATCAATATCCCCCATGGCTTCGAATACGAGACCACGGAATGCGGCCGCGGCTGGAGTAAGGCTTCAGGTGGTCCGGTGCAAATGGAACTGACGGACTCCTACGGCCAGTTTTCTTATCTGCACCTTTCTTCGAGCGGCATCATCCACTGACGCCATGAATGAGGCTGCAATCGAGCGCGCGCTAAGGCGCGACCGGTATGTCGTCATCGCCGCCTTGGTGACGATCACAGCTCTGGCGTGGGGCTATACAATATGGCTCGCCCAGACGATGCACATGGGCGGCATGCCCATGGGCCCTGCACAGGCAATGGGCGCCATGCTGGCGCCTGCCCTCAAAGCGTGGACCCTAACCGATTTCATTGTCATGTCCATGATGTGGACGGTGATGATGGTCGGCATGATGATCCCGTCGGCCGCGCCTATGATCCTGATCTATGCGCGCGTCGGCCGCAAAGCCGCGCTGCAAGGCAAGCCGCTCGCGGCAACGGGCTTCTTCGCCGGCGGTTATCTGCTCGCCTGGACCGTGTTTTCACTTGCCGCGACCTTCGGCCAATTTTTGCTGGAGCGGGCCGCGCTGCTGACGCCAATGATGGCGACCGCCAACGACATTCTCGGCGGATTGGTTCTGATCGCCGCTGGCTTGTTCCAGTGGACACCTGCCAAAGACGCCTGTTTGAAGCACTGTCAGGCGCCGCTCAGCTTCATTCAGCAACATGGCGGCTTCCGCCGCGATTCCTTGGGCTCGCTCACCGTGGGATTTCACCACGGTCTCTTTTGTATTGGTTGCTGCTGGGCGTTAATGGCCTTGCTGTTCGTCGGCGGGGTTATGAACATTATCTGGATTGCGGGCCTGACGATTTTTGTACTGTTGGAAAAGGTACTTCCTCTAGGCCGCGTGATCACCCGTGGCGCGGGCGCTGGCTTGATGGTCTGGGGCGCATGGCTACTCGTCTCTGCGCTGCAGTGACGACACCCTGGTGAAAATCGAGGTGATCGCCTGGTCTG
>CAVZAO010000017.1:0-121406 GCA_963773225.1 uncultured Pseudomonadota bacterium | reverse complement strand
GCTTCCGATATGCTTCCGACACCGTCGCTCAGTGGCTACGGGCATTCCAGACCAAAACTAACCCTCTGTATTTTAAGCTGAAAGTGGTGGGCGCGACAGGGATCGAACCTGTGACCCCTACCATGTCAAGGTAGTGCTCTTCCGCTGAGCTACGCGCCCTATTGGCCTCATCGGCCTGGCCTTGCGTGATCCGGTCCGAAAACCGGGCCCCGTTGCGGGGGTCACGCGCCGGACCGGGATGATCTATCGGCTCGGACGGGGCGAGGCAAGATGCCTTTTCCGCCCCGTCGCGGCGCGCCGTCTCAGGCGGCCGTCAGCATCTTCTGAACTTCGGTGACCAGCTCGCGCAGATGGATGGGCTTGGACAGCACCTTGGCCTGCTTGGGCGCGCTCGAATCGGCGTTCAGCGCCACCGCGGCAAAGCCCGTGATGAACATGATCTTGATGTCGGGGTCGAGTTCCGCCGCCCGCCGGGCGAGCTCGATGCCGTCCATCTCCGGCATGACGATGTCGGTCAGGAGCATCTCATAGGGCTCCTCCCGCAGCCGGTGGTAGGCCGACATGCCGTTATCGAAGGAAGTCACCTCGAATCCGGCATTCTGCAGCGCCTTGACCAAAAAGCGCCGCATATCCGTGTCGTCTTCAGCCAGGAGGATTTTTGTCATTCTTCCCCAACGTCCCGTCCCGACCGCCCGAAAAAGGCGGGTCACGCGAGCCCCATAAAGCCCCAGCCCGGGTAAATAACGGGTGAACCCGAAAGCACTGCTTGGCTTTGCCCTAAGGGAAATGGACAATAGCCCCTGAAGCGGGTGCCCAGGCCACCCAACCGGGAGACTAGCGGCCTTTCGCCGAGACTGCCACGCCAAGCGAGTACCGCGCCCATGGACCACCGCCGCGACGAACTGGACCCGTCCTTCGAGATTCTGGAGCCCGAGGCTTGCGCCGGACCGGTGCTGTTCAACTCGCCCCACAGCGGGTCGGTCTATCCGCACGACTTCCTGGCCGCGTCCCGGCTCGACATCGCGACCCTGCGCCGCTCCGAGGACAGCTTCGTCGACGAGTTGATGGCCGGCGTGGTGCGCCAGGGCTATCCCCTGATGCACGCCCATTTCCCGCGCTGTTTCGTCGACGTGAACCGGGAACCCTACGAGCTCGATCCCCGTATGTTCGAGGGCCGGCTGCCCTCGTTCGCCAACACACGCTCGATGCGGGTCGCCGGCGGCCTCGGCACGGTCGCGCGTGTGGTCGGCGACGCCCAGGAAATCTACGACCGGCGCATCCCGGTCGATGAAGCGCTGCAGCGCATCGAGAGCCTCTACAAACCCTATCACCGCGCGCTGCGGCGGCTGTTTTCGCGGGTGCACCGCGACTTCGGCGCGGCCGTGCTGCTTGACTGCCACTCCATGCCGTCGACCGCCGGACAACGCGATGACCGCCCGCGGCCGGAATTCGTGCTGGGCGACCGCTACGGCACCAGTTGCGTGCCGATCGTGGCGGAAACCGTCGAGAGCACTTTGCGCAGCCTCGGTTACAGCGTGAGCCGCAACAAGCCCTACGCCGGCGGCTTCATCACCGAGCACTACGGCAACCCGGCCGCCGGCCTGCACGCTCTGCAGATCGAGATCAATCGTGCGCTCTACATGGATGAGCGCCGCTACGAGCGCTCGGCTAATTTCGCGCACCTGGCGGCCGATTTGGAAACGCTGGCGCGCCGGTTGGGCGAAATTCCGCTCGAGGATCTGCGCCCCTTCCGCGCCGCCGCGGCCGAATAGGCCGTTTCCCAGACCCTGATCCAGACCACAAAAAAAGGGCCGCTCGCGTGTGCAAGCGGCCCAAGTCTAGGGAGGAAACGCCCAAGGAGGGCAACGGTAGCTCTCGCTACCGCATTGCAATAATCTACACCGCGACGCACAAAAATCAAGGCCGAACACACGAAATCCCATGCATTAATGCATGGGTGGATACTGTATTCGGGACGGGGAGCCGCACATTTCCGCTCGAAACGTTGCCAAATTGGCACAAAACGTGGGCGAATTGCCGCAGCGACTCGCGGAGTTCTGCAAGATTTGCATCCCGGGGTCTGGCCTGTGGGTGGCGTGAAACCCCGATTGCCGCCGCCTGCACTCTCCATTACGGACAGGGAATAACAGCGAGCCCGCAATGACAGTCATCGATTTTGCCAACTTCGTCGACGAGCTCGCCAACGTTTCCGGCCACACGATCCTCCCGTTCTTCCGCACTGCCCTCGCCGTCGAAAACAAGAAGGCCGGCGGCTTCGACCCCGTGACCGCCGCGGACCGCGCCGCCGAACAGGCCATGCGCGCCCTCATCCGCCGCACGTTCCCCGACCACGGCATCCTGGGCGAGGAATACGGTTCCGAGCGCACCGACGCCGAATATGTCTGGGTGCTTGACCCGATCGACGGCACCAAGTCGTTCATTTCCGGTATGCCGGCCTGGGGCACGCTGATCGGGCTGATGCGCTTCGGGGAACCGGTGTTCGGGATGATGCATCAGCCCTTCATCCGCGAGCGCTTCACCGGCGACGGCGGCGCGGCGCATTACCGGGGGCCGACCGGCGACCGCGACCTCAGGGTGCGCGAATGCGAGAGCTTGAGCGACGCGCTGCTCTACACCACCAGCCCGCTGCTGATGAAGGAGGACGACCGCGCCATCTTCCGCAAGGTCGAGAACGCGGCCAAGCTCTCGCGTTACGGTGGCGACTGCTACGCCTACTGCATGCTGGCGGCGGGTCAGATCGACCTCATCGTCGAGACCGAGATCAACCCTTATGACATCGTGGCGCTGATCCCCATCATCGCCGGCGCCGGCGGTATCATGACCACCTGGGAGAACGAGCCGGCGCAACAGGGCGGCCGCATCGTGGTCGCCGGCGACGCGCGCGTACACCAGCAGGCGCTCAAGATGTTGCAGGGGAAGTAGTGAGGACGTTGCACAGCCGCAGTCCCCATTTCCCTCTTCGCTTTTACGGCAAGGGGGCAGTGAGCAAACCGCCGCATCGCTCCTCCACTTGATTTAACTGTCAAACAGCCCACCCGCGTCATTCCGGGACGGCGCTTTAGCGCCGGGCCCGGAATCCAGAGCGGCGAACGCTGAGCATGCATCCCTGGAGTCCGGGCTCGCTCGCTTTGCTCGCGCCCCGGAATGACAGAGAAGCCATCTTTACGCGTGCCCCTTTTCCGAAAACCGGTTCCCACTTTTCGGGGTCACGCGCACAGCTCCGCCGCCCGTATTCTTTGGCGGGCGCCGGGTTCGCCCGTAGTCCCCTTCTCTCGTCCCCCTCTCGAACATGAGAGGGGATGGCGCGCCGATCGGCGCAGCCAGTCTTATGGTCACGCCTTCTGATCGAAGGCGTGGCGCCTCTCGGCGCGCCACACGCGGCTTTTCTGTTCCCGGGGCCGTGCTTCCAGGCGCAGACGGAGCCCGAGCCGGGCCCCCGATCCGGGCAGCTTTCGCCGCCCTTCGTCCGCGCCGCGTCCAGCCATTCAAGACAGACCCTCGTAGTGGGGTCGGACGGCTACCCAGGGCCTCCCGGGGATGGGGTTACGAATCCCACCCGCGGGCGCCGCATCCAGCTCCATCATCGTGACGTCTCGCGACGACGCCCCTCAGTCGAGCCGGACGCTGACGATGATAAGGGCGGTTTGGGGAGCGGGGATAAGTTGGCGAGATTTTTTTTGCTGGTCATTCCGGGGCGCGGCCGTCAGGCCGCGAACCCGCAAACCATGGGCGAAACATGAGAGCGTTGCTCTGAATTCCGGGCTCACGCGCACCACGCCGACAAGACGCGCGCAAAGGCGCTGATGGCGCGGGCCGCGGATGACGCGCAGGCCTTACTCGTCCGGCGGGGCCTGGTGCACTTCCACCACATTGCCGTCCGGGTCATAGAAGAATATCTGCATCCAGCCGGTCATCGCCCAGTCGCCGTAGTCGGAATACGGAATTCCCATGTCATCAAGCCGCTGCTTGAACGCGGCGAGATCATCGGTGCGGAAAGCGATATGGCCACGCTGCACCGGATTGACCACCTTGCCGGTGCGAAACCCGATGTTCATGTCCTTCTCGGCGATGTGCATCTGCATCGCCCCGTCGGTGACGAAGGCCACGTCGCCCGGATAGCCCTGGTCGCGCACGCGATTACGGCCCATGCCGGGCATCGTCTGCATGTCGAGCACGTCGCGATAGAATGCATCCATCGCGGGCACGTCGGTGGTGGCGAAATTGACGTGATGCAGTTTGAGTTTCATGGAGCGATCGCCTTTCGCGCGGCATGCGCGCCGCCGCCATGACCGAGTTCGTCCCGGCCGTTCCGAACTTTGATCTCGGCACAGAATAGAACGGCGGACGCTCGGCACAAGCTGCGCGCGCGCCGCAAGAAATGCGCGAGAGCAGTTGCCCGATGATCTTGCAAGGGACGCGGCGACAACGCGTAGCCGCAACATCGCCCTTAAAACTCCCGAGTTCCCAGTCGGTTAAGACGAAACCTCGGACGCGGCCTCGCGTTGCCACCCGCCAACTCGAGACCCAAAAGGAGGACTCTGATGACGAAGCAACTTCTGGCCCTCGCCGCGGCCTTCGGACTCGTGGCCGGCGCAAGCACAGGCGCGCTGGCGCAGCCATCATCGTCGTCGCCCGGCGTGCAGATGCAGGAGAACGGCTCGGTGAACGGCAGCGCCGGTGCATCCGGGTATACGCCGGGGCACAAGATGCAGACGAACGGCTCGGCAAGCGGGACGACCGGCGCCTCGGGTTACGCACCGGGCCACGCGACCACCGGCTCATCGGTCAATGGTGGCGCCAACCTGAATGCCGACGGCGGCACCACCACCCAGGGCAGCGCCGGTGTCGGCACAGGTACCAATCTCAAGGTCAAATAATCGGCATCGCAATTTGGGATCGGGGCCGCCGCAAGGCGGTCCCGTCTCAATGCGGGGCTAAAGCCCGAGTAAGTGCGCCGCGTTGTCGTAGGCGACGGCGGCGCGTTCGGAGTCGCTGAGCGGGACCGTATCCATGAAATGGCCGGCCTCCATCATGTCCTCGAACGGATGGTCGGCCGCGAACATCACTTTGTCCGGCCCGAGCGCGTCGAGCGCGCAGCGCAGCGGCGCGTGCGCCAACACGCCCGAGATCGTCACAACGATATTGTCCTGGATGTATGCGGACGGTTCCCTGCCGAGCTTGACGTTGTAGAGCTTGGCGCGGCTGTCGAAACGCCACAGCAGATAGGGCAGCGTCTCGCCCATGTGGCCGAGTGCGACGCGCGCCTTGGGGAAACGGTCGAACAATCCGGAGAACACGAGACGGAGCGCGTGCGTGCCCGTCTCGACGCCCCATTCCCAGGTAGCGCGGCGCAGAGCGGGCACGCCCTCGAGCGTTGGCATCGGCTGCACCGGATCGGTGGGGTGGATGTAGATGACGGCGCCGAGCGCTTGCGCCCGCTCCCAGAACGGATCGAGCGAGCGGTCGTCGAGATAGAGACCGTGGGTGTGGCCGTTGATCATGGCGCCGCAGAACTTGAGTTCGCGCATGCAACGCTCGAGTTCGTCGGCGGCGGCACGGGGATCCTGCACCGCGATGTGGGCAAAGCCCGCATAGCGCTCCGGCTTCCTGGCGACCTGTTCAGCCAGGAAATCGTTGGCCTCGCGCGCCAGCCGCGTCGCGGCCGACGGATCGCGCACCGCCTGCACGCCGGGGCCGGAGATCGACAGCACGGCCTTTTCGATGCCGGCTTTGTCCATGCTTTCCAGACGCTTATCGCCGAAATCGGTGAGCTGCGCGAACAGCCTCTCGGTCAGCAGCGCGGGCACGTCGGACATAGTCGGGCGCCAGATGTCGACGAGACCCGGCGAGAGGAAATGCTCCTCCAAGGCGATTTTCTTGACCATTAACCCTCCCCCGGGCGCTTCAGGCGTTCACGATTTCCGCCGCGGCAAGATCGCCCCTTGCCATGCGTACCGTACTTTGGGCTAAACTGTACCACCATTCAAGGCGGCAAGCAGCCGCGCCGGTTTGTCCCAAGAGTTACGGGTGCACGCGTATGGATCATCCTCTCGTCAGCGCGAAGAGCGACAAGAGCCAAGTGCAGGTGATCGCGCGCGCGGCCACCATCCTGCGGGCGCTGGAAGACGAAAACGCGGGGCTCAGCCTCGGGCAGATCGCGCAGCGAGTGAAGCTCGCGCGCTCGACCGTCCAGCGCATCGTCGCCGCGCTCGAAACCGAAAGCCTGGTGATCGCGGCGACGCCCAACGGGCGCGTGCGGCTCGGGCCCGCCATCCTGCGGCTGGCGGCTTCCGTGCGCAGCGACTTCATCGCGGCGGCGCGGCCTTTCCTGGAACGGCTGTCGGCTGAATTACAAGAGACCGTGGATCTCTCGCTGGTGAAAAAGGATCACCTGGTGTTCATCGACCAGGTGATCGCGCCGCAACGTCTGCGCACGGTCTCGGCGGTGGGCGAGACCTTCCCGCTCCACTGCACCGCCAACGGCAAGGCCTATCTGGCACAGCTTTCGGAAGCGGCGGTCGAGAAGCTGATCGGCCGCGTCTACGAACCGCGCACGCCGCGCACGATCATGCGCATCGAGGCGCTGATGGAAGAACTCGCCAAGGTGCGCGCCAACAACGGCGTCGCCTTCGACCGCGAGGAACACACGCTCGGCATC
Source organism: uncultured Pseudomonadota bacterium (assembly GCA_963773225.1). Lineage (GTDB taxonomy): Bacteria > Pseudomonadota > Alphaproteobacteria > Rhizobiales > Xanthobacteraceae > Pseudolabrys. The sequence continues at coordinate 114,727 of CAVZAO010000017.1, read as the reverse complement.
TGCGCGGCTGGCGTGAGCCTACGCGATCCGCTCGGCAATTCGGTCGCCATCTCGGTGCCGGTGCCGACGCAGCGCTTCGCCGACAATCAGGCCACCATCGCCGAGCGCCTGCTCGCCACCAAGCGCGCCATGGAGAGCAACATGAGTACCGCCGCAGCCTGAGGCGGCACGTTTTCTCAAGCACCGTCCAGCGCGCTACGCGCAATCATAAACTTCAACGAGGGAGGATGGCCGTGACCCAGACGATCCGCGGCGTGACGTTCGAAGAAAATCTCAACAACGACATGGGACTGAATTTCTATAATTTGTCCCATCGCTTCGGCTATCAGTCGCCGAACTGGCCGTACTTCGAAGACGTCAAAATCGAGCGCATCCACTACATGGCGAAGTCGGGCGTGCTGTCGCAGCGCATCACGACGTCCATGCACAACACCACCCATATCGACGCGCCGGCGCACGTGGTGCAGGGCACGCCCTTCATCGACGAGGTGCCGCTCCCCCACTTCTTCGGCTCGGGCATCGTGGTCTCGATCCCCAAGAAGAAGTGGGAGCAGATCACTTACGACGATCTGGAGAAGGCCGCCGGCAAGATCGTGCGCCCGCACGACGTGGTGATCGTCAATACCGGCTGGCACAAGCTCTACGAGGACTCGGAAGACTATTTCTGCCGCGCGCCCGGCTTCGTGTCGTCGGCGGGACACTGGTTCGTCGAGAAGAAGGTGAAGGTGGTCGGCCACGACACGCAGGCCAACGACCATCCGCTCGCCACCGCCATCGGCCCGCAGCGCAATGGTCCGCTGCATCCGCATCTGGCGGAAGAGTACAAGGAATGGTCGGGCGGCCGCGACTGGAAGGACGACTTCCCGGAATGGGAGCCGGTGCATCGCATCCTGTTCACCAACGGCATCCTCGGCATCGAGAACGTGGGCGGCGATATCGATGCCGTTACCGGCAAGCGCTGCACCTTCGCGTTCTTCCCCTGGAACTGGGACCGTGGCGACGGCTGCATCATCCGCCTGGTGGCGATCACCGACCCCAAGGGCGCCTATCGCATCGAAAAGGGCGAGGCGTTCTAACGCCGACTACGCACGAAACGCGGCGCGGCCTTTAGGGCCGCGTCCGCGCAATACCAAGAAAAAATCTCAGGGACGGTAACGGTTCAAGAAAGGGACTCTTCATGCATGTCAAACGGTTCACGGACGCCAAGCCCTACGAGGCGCCCAACCATCGCGGCTGCGCGTCGCTGCGTCTGTTCGGGGCGGAAGCCGGCGGCACGCAAGGGCTCATCGTCGGCTATTCGCACTTCCTGCCGGGCGGCGGCGCCGGACCCGACGCCTCACCGCCCGAGAAAGTCTATTTCGTGCTGGAAGGTGAATTGACCGTCATCGTCGGCGGCAAGGAAACCGTGCTGAAGAAGCATGATTCCTGCGTGATCGAGCCCAACGAAAGCCGCGAGATCATCAACCGCGGCAACGACGTGTGCACGATCCTGGTGGCGATGGTCCCGCCGAAGGCGTGAGGCACGTGCCCTCTCCCCGCTGGCGGGAAGAGGCGACAAGAAAAATTGGGGAGGCATTTCATGGCCGACGAATTTCTGAAAAATCCCGCGTCGCTGTTCGATATCAAAGGCAAAACGGCGATCGTCACCGGCGCCTCCGGTGCGTTCGGGGCGCTCGCGGCGAAGACACTCGCCGGCGCCGGCGCCAACGTGGTGCTGGCCGCGAGCAAGCAGGACGAACTCGACAAGATGGCCGCCGAATGCGCGGCGCTCGGTGCCAAGACCGCGGGCGTCGCATTGCGCCCGTCGTCGGAAGAAAACTGCAGCAGGATCGTCGCAGCCGCGGTCGATACGTTCGGCGGCGTCGATATCCTGGTGGTCGCCGGCGGCCTCAACAAGGTGGCGAAGATCGTCGACCAGAAATACGACGACTTCCTCGACGTCATGGACGCCAACGTCAATCAGTCCTGGCTGATGGCGCGCGCCGCCGGCGCGCAGATGCTCAAACAGGGCAAGGGCGGCAAGGTGATCCTGACCTCGTCCGCGCGCGGGCTGCTCGGGCATCCGGCCGGCTACACCGCCTATTGCGCCTCGAAGTCCGCGGTTGACGGCATCACCAAGGCGCTCGGGTGCGAATGGGGCGTGACCGGCATCACGGTGAACGCGCTCGGCCCGACCGTCTTCCGCTCGCCGCTGACGGCGTGGATGTACGCCGACACCGACCAAGCCAAGACCGTGCGCGCGGGCTTCCTGGCGCGCGTGCCCAAGGGCCGCCTGGGCGAGCCGGAGGATTTGGCGGGGCCGCTTCTGTTCCTGGCGTCTAAGGCCTCGGACTTCTACACCGGCCATATCCTCTATGCCGACGGCGGCTATACGGCGGGATGAGTCCATGAGCAAACCACGCATCACCGTCGTCGGCGCCGGGCTGATGGGGCACGGCATCGCGCAAGTGTTCGCGCTCGCCGGCCATGACGTCACGATCTATGACGCGGCCAAGGCGAGCCTCGACACGGTCAAGGACCGCATCCGCGTCAACCTCAAGGACCTCGGCGACGACGAAAACGCGGTGGCGCGCGTGACGCCCAACGGCGATCTCGCCCAGGCCGTGCGCGACGCCGACTACGTCGTCGAGGCGGTGCTGGAAGATCTGCCGCTCAAGCAGAAATTGTTCGGCGAGATCGAAGCCCAAGTGCGGCCGGATACCATCCTCGCCAGCAACACCTCGGTGATCCCGATCACCGACATCATGGGCGGGCTCAAGCATCGCGAACGCGCGCTCGGCACGCATTGGTGGAACCCGCCCTTCCTGGTGCCGCTGGTCGAGGTGATCGAGACGCAATGGACGGCGCCCGAGACGGTCGCCTTCGCCATGAAGCTGCACGCCGACGCCGGCAAGCAACCGGCGCACGTGAAGAAGGACGTGGCCGGCTTCATCGGCAATCGATTGCAGCACGCGCTGTGGCGCGAGGCGGTCGCGCTCGTCGAAAACGGCATCTGCGACGCCGAGACCGTCGACAACGTCATCAAGGCCTCGTTCGGCCGCCGCCTCGCGGTGCTCGGCCCGCTCGAGAACGCCGACATGGTCGGCACCGACCTCGCACTCGCGGTCCACAAAATAGTTTTGCCGGCGATCGACAGCCGTCCGGGCCCGTCACCTTATCTCGAGAAGCTGGTCGCCGAGGGCAAGCTCGGCTTCAAGTCCGGCGAAGGCTTCCGCAAGTGGACGCCGGCGCAACAGGCCGAGTTGCGCGCGAAACTCGTACAGCATCTCAAGAAGGCCCGGGAAGAAGAGGCCAAGCGATGACCGACTGAGCGAAGGAAGACTTCGTGAACACGAACGGGAGGAAAAAATGATCGACAAAAAGCTCACGATCTCACGCCGCACGATGGTCAAGGCCGGCCTCGGCGCGATGGCGGCGCCGGCGGTGCTCAAGATCAACCCGGCGCTGGCGGCGTCCGACACCATCAAGGTCGGCCACGTCAGCCCCAAGACCGGCCCACTCGCGGGCTTCGGCGAGGCCGATGGTTTTATCCTCGACCAGGTGCGCGGCATCCTGAAGAAAGGCCTGAATGTCGGCGGCAAGACCTACCACGTCGAGATCATCTCCAAGGACTCGCAGTCTAGCGCGAGCCGCGCCTCGGAGGTCGCGTCCGATCTGATCCTCGGCGACAAGGTCGATCTCATTCTCGCCTCGGCCGCGCCCGACACCACCAACCCGGTGGCCGATCAGGCGGAAGTCAACGAGACCCCTTGCGTCACCACCAACTGCCCGTGGCAGCCCTATTTCTTCGGCCGCAAAGGCGACCCCGCCAAGGGCTTCACCTGGACCTATCATTTCTTCTGGGGCCTCGAAGACGTCATCGCTTCCTATCTGCCGATGTGGGATTCGCTGAAGACCAACAAGGTGGTCGGCGGCCTGTTCCCGAACGATGCCGACGGGAACGCCTGGGGCGACCCCCAGCACGGCCTGCCGCCGGCGCTGAAGACGGCCGGCTACAAGCTGCACGATCCCGGACGCTATCAGGTGATGAACAACGACTTCACCTCGCAGATCTCGGCTTTCAAGGAAGCCGGCGCGCAGATGGTGGTCGGCAACATGATCCCGCCGGACTTCGCCACCTTCTGGTCGCAGGCGGCGCAGCAGGGCTTCCACCCCAAGATCGTCACCATCGGCAAGGCGCTGCTGTTCCCGTCGGTAGTGAAGTCGCTGGGCGCGCGCGGCGACGGGCTGTCGAGCGAAATCTGGTGGACGCCGTCCTTCCCGTTCAAGTCCGGCCTCACCGGACAGACAGCGAAGCAGCTCACCGACGCCTATATGAAGGCGACCAAGCGGCCGTGGACGCAGCCCATCGGCTATCAGCACGCGCTGTTCGAGGTGGCGATCGATGTCTTGAAGCGCGCCAAGAACCCGCACGATCCCAAAGCGGTCTTGGCCTCGATCAAGGCGACCGACTACCACTCGATGGTCGGCCCGGTGCACTGGACCGGCAAGCCGGTAAAGAACGTCTCGAAGACGCCGCTGGTCGCCGGACAATGGCAGCGGCAGAAAGACGGCGCGTTCGATCTGGTCATCACCGAGAACAAGTCGGCGCCGATGATTCCGGTCGGCGGCAAGCTGAAGCCGCTCTCCTGATCGGCGGCTTCTACGCACTCCGGCGTCATGGCCGGGCTCGTCCCGGCCATCCACGTCTTTAATCTTTGCGTAGCTGCAAGATGTGGATGCCCGGCACCCGGCCGGGCATGACGGCGAACCGAACGGCACCGCATGCCCCCTATCCTCGCGCTCGAGAAGATCGACAAACGCTTTGGCGCCGTGGTGGTCGCCGATGGCGTCGATCTCGTGCTGCAGGACGGCGAGGCGCTCGGCATCATCGGGCCAAACGGCGCCGGCAAGACCACCTTGTTCGGCATCGCCACCGGCACGGTGAAGCCGGACCGCGGGCGCGTCGTCTACGCCGGCGAGGACATCACGCAGCTCCCGCCGGAGAAGCGCTGCCGCAAGGGGCTTGCGCGCTCATTTCAGATTCCGCAGCCGTTTTCCGGCATGACCGTGTTCGAGAACGTGGTGGTGGCCGCGGCCTTCGGCGGCGGCGAGCGCGAAGCCGCGGTGTACGAACGCTGCGCCGATCTGCTGGCGCGCTGCGCACTTGCCGACAAGGCCAACCGGCGCGCCGGCGGGCTGACGCTGCTGGATCGGAAGAGATTGGAACTGGCGCGTGCGCTGGCGACCAAGCCGCGCGTGCTGCTGCTCGACGAGGTCGCCGGCGGCCTCACCGAGCACGAATGCGGCGCGCTGGTGTCGCTCATCAAGGACGTGCGCGCCGGCGGCGTGTCGATTGTGTGGATCGAGCATGTGGTGCACGCACTGCTCGCTACCGTCGACCGTCTTGCCGTGCTGCACGGCGGCCGCTTCATCGCCGAGGGCGATCCCCACGTGGTGATCAAGAGCGCGGCAGTGAGTGAGATCTATATGGGGATCGAGGCCGATGCGTGAGGTCAACACTCTGTCATTCCGGGCCCGCGCCTGCGGCGCGTCCCGGAATGACGATGGAAAGTGATCGCCATGCCTGAGCCCCTGCTCCGCATCGACGGCATCGACGCCTACTACGGCGACTTCCAGGCGCTGTTCGGTGTGTCGCTCGACGTGCAACCCGGGCAAGTCGTGGCCGTGATCGGCGCCAACGGCGCGGGTAAGAGCACGCTGCTGCGCTGCATCTCCGGCCTGATGCATCCGCGCCGCGGCGGGATAGTGTTCGACGGCAAGCCGATCGACGCGACGCGCGCTCACGCCATCGTCCGGCGCGGCATCGCCATGGTGCCGGAAGGGCGCCGGCTGTTTCCCTCGCTCTCGGTTGAGGAAAACCTGCTGATCGGCGGGCAATCGAAACGGCCGGGTCCCTGGAACCTCGCCCGCATCTACGAGATTTTTCCGATCCTGGCCGAGCGGCGGCATCAGCCGGCTCCGACGCTCTCCGGCGGCCAGCAGCAAATGGCGGCGATCGCACGCGCGCTCATGTCGAACCCGCGGCTTCTCTTGTGCGATGAGATCAGCCTGGGGCTCGCGCCCATTATCGTGCGCGACATCTACGCGCAACTGCCGGCGATCGTGGCGGAAGGCCAGTCGCTCATCATTGTCGAGCAAGATATTGTTCAGGCGCTCAAAGCCGCGAGCCGCGTCTACTGCCTGCAGGAAGGCCGCATCGCGCTTGAAGGCGAAGCCGGATCGCTGACGCGCGAGCAAATCTCGGCGGCGTATTTCGGGGTGTAACCATGACGCAGTGGCTCAACGTCATCATCCAGGGCGTGCTGATCGGCGGGCTCTACGCCATGTTCGCCGCCGGCCTGTCGCTCATCTTCGGCGTCATGCGGCTGGTCAACATCGCGCACGGTGACCTCATCGTGCTCGCGGCCTACGTCGCGCTGATGGTGGTGCAGGGCTTCGGCATCGACCCCCTCACCTCGCTCCTGCTGGTGGTGCCGATCATGTCGCTGATCGGTTACGCGCTCCAACGCGGCCTGCTCAACTTCACGCTCGGCGACGACCTGCTGCCGCCGCTGCTCGTCACCTTCGGGCTCTCGATCATCATCCAGAACGGCCTGCTCGAGTTCTTCACTGCCGACAGCCGCAAGCTCAACGCCGGGGCAATCGAGGTGCAGACCTTCCAGGCCGTGCACGGGGTGTGGATCGGGCTGTTGCCGTTGATCCAGTTCGCCGTCGCCGTGGCTGTGATCTGGGGCCTGCAAACCCTGTTTTACAAGACCGCGCTCGGCCGCGCCTTCCGTGCCACCTCCGACGACCAGGCCGTGGCACAGTTGATGGGCCTCGACACCCGCCACGTGTTCGGCATGGCGATGGCGCTGTCGCTTGCCGTGATCGCGATCGCCGGCGTGTTCCTGGCGGTGCGCGCCAACTTCGATCCCTCGATCGGGCCGGCGCGACTGATTTTCGGTTTCGAGGCGGTGATCATCGGCGGCCTCGGCAGCATGTGGGGCACGCTTGTCGGCGGCATCGTGCTCGGCGTGTCGCAGGCGATCGGCGCGCAGATCAATCCTGGCTGGCAGGTGCTCGCCGGCCACGTCGTGTTCCTCGCCATCCTGGCATTCCGGCCGCAAGGTCTTTTTCCGAAGGTGTCGGGATGAGCCAGACTGACTTCGTCAAGGTCGAGCACGCCACGCCGTCGAGCCGCGTCGGCGTCGTCATCATCGCCGTCGGGCTTATCGTGCTGACGGCGGCACCCTATTGGGGCGATCGCGAGACGCTTCGGCTCCTGGCCGAACTCTTCACCTATGTCGCGCTCGCAAGCCTGTGGAACCTGCTCGCCGGCTACGCCGGCCTCGTCTCGGTCGGCCAGCAGGCCTATGTAGGCTTGGGCGGGTATCTCGTGTTCGCGCTCGCCATGCTTGCCGGCGTGCACCCGATCGTCGCCATCTTGATCGCCGGGCCGGTGTCGGCGCTGGTGGCGATCCCCGTGGCCATGCTGATCTTCCGCCTGCGCGGCGCCTATTTCGCCATCGGCACCTGGGTCGTGGCGGAAGTGTTTCGGCTGATCGCCTCGCAAATCTCGGTGATGGGCGGCGGCTCCGGCGTCAGCCTGCCGGCGCAGATCATCATCGCCATGGCGCCAAGCCGCACCGCGCGCGAGCACGAGATCTACTGGCTGGCGCTGGTGCTGACGGTCGTCGTGCTGGGGGCCATCGTGGCGTTGCTGCGTTCGCGTCACGGGCTGGCGCTCACCGCCATCCGCGACAACGAACAGGCGGCGCAGAGCAATGGCGTCGACGTCGCGCGGCTGAAATTCGCGGTCTACGTGCTGACCGCCTGCGGCACCGGGCTGATCGGCGGATTGATCTTCCTGATGAAACTGCGCATCTCGCCGGACACCGCTTTCAGCGTCAACGACTGGACCGCCTTCGTCATCTTCATCACCGTGATCGGCGGGATCGGACGCATAGAGGGGCCGATCGTCGGCACGATAATCTTCTTCGTCATGCGCCAGACGCTCGCCGATCTCGGCTCGATCTACCTGCTGATCATGGGCAGCGTGGCCATAGTCGTGATGCTGTTCGCGCCGCAGGGCCTGTGGGGCCTGATCGCGGAGCGGCTGGGCTGGCAGGCGCTGCCGCTGCAGCGGCGGCTGGTGCTGGGGAAGACGGAAGGAGCGAAATCATGAGCGCGATCGTCGATATCTACACCCACATTTTCCCGGACCGCTATTACCAGGAGATGATGAAGGCCGCGCCGGCGCTGAAAGACATCGGCCCGCGCCTGCGCAGCATCGCGAAGCTATTCGACCTCGACGCGCGGTTCCGCGAAATGGACACCTTCGGCGACTACCGGCAGATCGTCTCGCTGCCCAATCCGCCGATCGAAGCCATCGCCAGTCCCGAACAAGGCACAGCGCTTGCCCGCATTGCCAACGACGAGATGGCGGAGCTCTGCCACAAATACCCGGACCGCTTTCCCACCTTCGCCGCGGCGCTGTGCCTGACCGATGTCGAGGGCTCGATCCACGAAGCGCGTCGCGCCGTCCACGCGCTCGGTGCCGCCGGCGCGCTTGTTTATACCGACATCGCCGGCGAGCCACTGGACCTCGACAAGTTCGATCCGTTCTTCGCCACCATGGCCGAGCTCGATGCGCCGATCTGGCTGCACCCGGCGCGCACGGCAATGATGACCGACTACAAATCCGAAAAGAAGTCGCGCTACGAGATGTGGTGGTGCCTCGGCTGGCCATATGACACCTCGGTGGCGATGATCCGCATGGTGTTCTGTGGCCTGTTCGACCGCTACCCGAACCTCAAGATCATCACCCACCATCTCGGCGGCATGATCCCCTATTACGATGGCCGCATCGGGCCCGGCCTCAAGGTGCTGGGCGCGCGCACCTCGGATGAGGACTACTCGCAGGTGCTCACATCGCTGAAACGGCCGCACATGGACTACCTGCACGACTTTTACGGCGATACCGCCATGTTCGGCGGCGGGGTGCATGCCACGCGCTGCGGGCTGGAATTCTTCGGTGCCGACCACGTGGTGTTTGCCACCGACGCGCCGCTCGGGCCCATCGCGCCGACCATCAAAACGGTGGAGGCCCTGAACCTGACGGCGGATGACCACCGCAAAGTGATGCGCGGCAACGCCGAGAAGCTGCTGAAGCGGACGTTCAGATAAGTGCTACCGTGGCCTGGGGCACGGCGGTGAAGGCGGAGAACGGTATGTTGCGGGTGGCTATAGTCGGCGCCGGCCATTGGGGCCAGCGGCTGATCGCGTCGGTGCAGGGCCAAACCGGCAAAAGCGATAAGATCGTCTTCGTGGCGGCGGTGACGCGCGATCCGGCCGGACGTCGGCCGCTCGCCGACCAGTTCGGCCTCGCCCTCACCGACAACTACGCCGCCGTGCTGGCCGACCCGGCGATCGACGCCGTGGTGCTGGCGACGCCGCATTCGCAACACGCCGACGAGATCGTGGCGGCGGCGCGGACCGGCAAGCACGTGTTCGTGGAAAAGCCGTTCACGCTGACACGCGCCGCCGCCGAACGCGCCATAGACGCCTGCCGCGCCGCCGGCGTAACGCTGCACGTGGGTTTCAATCGCCGCTACGCGCCGGCCTATGTCGAGATGGCGCGGCGCATCGCAGCCGGCGCCATCGGCACGTTGCGCCACGTCGAGGGAAATTTTTCGGGGCCGGTGAGCTACCAGACCGAGCCGGACAACTGGCGCTCCAACCAGGTCGAGAGCCCCGGCGGCAGCATGACCGCGCGCGGTGTGCATGTGCTCGACAGCATGGTGAACCTGTGCGGCCCGGTGGTGAGCGCCTTCGCCTTCAGCGAGCGGCTCCAGCACACGATCGACGTGGACGACACCACCGTGAGCGCCCTGCGCTTTACGGGCGGCGCCACCGGCGCGCTCGTGACGCTGCACGCGGCCAGCACCGTCTATCGGCTGCACGTGTTCGGCTCGCAGGGCGCGCTCGAAATGCGTGGCGAGACCGAACTCAACGTCTTCGATCTGAACGGCCTGACCGATTGCCTGCGATTTGACCCGGTCGACAAGGAACGGGCCGAACTGGAGCATTTTGCGGATGCGGTCGCGGGCGGCGAGAATTTCGTGATCGCGCCGGAAACGATCGTCAATGTCGTGGCGGCGACGGAAGCCATTGCGGCATCGGCGCGCAACAGCGAGATGGTCGCCGTCGGTTAAGCGTCGCTATCGCTTCTTTTTCTTATCCTGCTCCACGTCGCTCGCCCCCGTGATGCCGGGGTTGAACGACGGCGGATCGCTCGCCGGGAAACTCTCGTCGGAATCGATCGTGACCTCGTCTTCCTTGCGCTCGATACGCTCGCGCTCGGCTTCCTTACGCTTGGCGTCTTCGTCGGTCGCGCTCATGGCTCGCCCCTCCTCTTTCGCGGTCGGGCATGCCCCAAGCCGCCGGATCAATTGCTGCAAAGGAGGAAACGCACGGAACCGGCAGGATGTTCCGCGCGGGGCAATTGCGGCGCTCGACCCGGCCATCCGCATCTTCTGTGTCGCGTGAGCCGAGAAACGCGAATGCCCGGCACGAGGCCGGGCATTATGGGGCTGGCCGCGCCACGGCCTGCCGTCACGACGACGGATCTCTACTCCGCCGCCTGCTTGCCGGCGACGCGGGCGTCGTTCTTCACCACCACCTTGATGGCATCCTCGACCCGATCCTTGGCATAGCGGATCGCGGTCGGCAGGTCATCGAGGGGAAAGGTGTGGGTGTGGATCAGGGTGGCGTCGAAACGCTTCTGCCGCATGTAAGCTTCGGCGCGGTGCGTGGCGCTCTTGCCCTCACCGCGGATGCCGTAGAGGTAGATGTTGTTGGCGGCGATGTGCGCGACGTCCACAGGCACCTCTTCGTGCGCGAACGCGGCGAGGCAGACCTTGCCGCCGCGGTTGACCATGTGCACCGCGTCGTTGACGGCGCGGGAGGCGGCCGAGCATTCGACGACGTAGCCGACGCCCTTGCCGCCGTTGAGCTTCTTCACTTCGGCGACGACGTCCGGCGTGTTGCGGACATTGATCACCGCGTCGGCGCCGAGCGCCTTGCCGATCGCGAGCCGGTTGTCGCGCGTGCCGGTGAGGATCACCGGCTGGGCCCCGAGCGCTTTCGCCACCGCCACCGCCATAAGGCCGATCGGGCCCGGGCCGGTGACGCAGACGCTTTCGCCGGCGACCAGGCCGCCGAGTTCGGTCAACGCATACATCGCAGTGCCGGCGGTGACGACGAGGGTGCCCTCCTCGTCCGTCATGTCGTCGGGAATAGCTACCAGCGTGTTGATGTTGTTGACCTGGTATTCGCAGAAGCCGCCGTCGGTGGTGAAGCCGTTGGCGCGGTGGCCCTTGTCGACGTCGCCGTAGTTGAGGCCGTAGTTGTGGCACGCGGTGTACATGCCCTCGCGGCAGCGCTTGCATTGGCCGCAGCCGGCGTGAATCTCCACCGAGACGCGCTGGCCGACGGCGTATTCGTCGACGCCGGGGCCGAGCGCCACCACCGTGCCCATGTATTCATGGCCGGGGGTGAAGTTCTTGTTGAATGGCAGCCCGCCTTCGATCATGGCCGGCGGGCCGTGATAGATGATCTCGAGGTCGGTGGCGCAGATCGCCACCGCGTCGATACGCACCAGCACCTCCGCCTTCTTCGGGACCGGCGTCGGCTTCTCGGTCATGCCGAGCTCGCCGGGGCCGCCAAGCACCCATGCCCGCATAGTGTCGGGTATGGGATAGGCGTTATGGTTCGTCTTCACGCCCTCGGGTGCGTACATTGTCGTCTCCGCTCAAGGGATCGTCCGGGCCGCCGCCGTCAGTTGGCGACGGCCTGGCTGCGGTCGCCGAGGGAGGCACCGTTGGGCGCGCCGAATTCGGTCGACAGCCCGCGGGCCGCGGCAACGATCTCGTCGCGGATGAGCGCGATGTGCTCGTCTGTCGCGCGCATGGTCGGGGTCGAGGCGCTCAAGGCCCCGATCACGGCGCCGGTCTGATCGCGCACGGCGGCGCCGACGCAGATCACCCCCGGCAGGAACTCCTCGTGATCGATGGCGTAGCCGTCGCGCTGCACGGTGCGCAGCGACTCCACCAGCGCCGGGATCTCGGTGATGGTCTTGTCGGTGCAGCGCTTCATGCCGAAGCCGAGGATGCGGTGCAGTTCCTCCTGCGGCAGCCAGGCCAGGATCGCCTTGCCGACGGAGGTCGCGTGCGGCGACTCCATCTTGCCGACCTTGCTGGTCTCAACCCGCACCGCGTGGCGCGCCTCGCGCACGGCGAGCGTCATCACCGTGTCGCCCTGCAGGGCGCACAGGTGCACGGTTTCGCCGGTCGTCCGGTTCACCGCCTCGATGTATGGCTGCGCGCGCCGCGGCAGATCGACCTGGAGGCAGGCGTGGCCCAGGTCCATGAGCCTGGTGCCGAGCGCGTAGAGCCGCCGGCCGGTCACTTTGGTGGCGAAACCGCGTTTGATGAGCGTCGCCAGCAGGTGATGGCAGGTCGAGATGTTGAGGCCGGTGCGGTTGGCCAGATCGGTGAGGGTCGCCTCGCCGCCGGCCTCCGCGATGGTTTCCAAGAGATAGAGCGCCCGGTCGACGGACTGGATGCTGTGGCGGTCGCCGGCGGGACGCGCCGGGGCACGCCGGCCCTCATGCGTGGGCGGCAGTATTGTTGCTTCCATGGTTTTCGTTTCTCCCTGGAGGCGAAGGGAAAAGGCCGGGGCAGCAAGAGTCAAGAGACTTTCTCAGGGAGGAATATACATTTCATATTGCCAAATATTGGCGGGGGCGCGCGGCGCCGACTGGGGCCTGGTGACCCAGTTCGCGGTACAATGAGGTTGTGGGGGAGGCTGCCGGTTAGGGAGCCGGCCGGTTGTCGGAGCGGCCCCGGAGCAGTGTTGCCGGCTGGCCGACGCACTTATTTGTCAGGCGTGCCAGGCTTTCCAGGCCCTAGAGGCACGGTCTTTGGTCGGTCGAGTTGGACACCCATACCAACTTGGATAGAAACCGGAGCTAAGTCATTCTCAATCGAAACGATCTCGCGCTCAGCCATGGGAGGTTTCGCACGTTCATATCGCAAAGCGTGAAGCAGTCTGACCGCGTCATTTCGTGAAGTGCTACGTTCAGCTTGCAACTCTTTCGCCAAGAATCTGATCGCCTTGGCTTGAAAGAGGACCTCTTCTTGGGCGCAGCATTTTTCAAGTTCGACTGTCTGCAAGTCCCTCTCCAATCGCCTGTTACGAGTGGAGAGTTCCAAATTCGATGACTTCAAATGCTCAATTTGTTTGCTCTGCGCCATTATCACGACTGCGAGCGCTCTGATGTCACCTCCAAATGCGATAAGAGTTTGAGCGGCATCTTTGCGGACTTGGCTACATTCGCGATCAAATGCAATGCGACCTTTTTCAGTCACCTCCAAATCCGAGGATACGGCCCATTTCATTCTCAATGGTGCAGCCGGTTCTGCCAAGTTAGACTTCTTACGCGGGTCCAGATTAGCGGCAGATGAGCACGAGGGATTATCCATCGTTATTTCTGGCACTGTGGGCCGAAGATTTTCTTCGTCGGAGCGCGACCCCACGCCACCTGCAACTTTTTCGCCGCCCTCGTACAACTCCAATCTTGCCTGAAGAAGGCTGACAGAGTTCTGGAGGCTTTCAATTACATTGCGAGCGACCTGGAGAGAGTTTGCGGTTTCTTGCTGAGCTTTAGAAAGTCGAATGCACCCCGCGCATTCTTCACTCTTACCCTGGTCGGCGGTGCGGTTCGAACTTGGCAGAATGGCATGGACGGAATTCGGAGGCGGCGACGCATGCTGCACTTCTGCCTCAGCATGGCTGACTTCTTTGAGGAGATCGCGATAATCGAATGGCTCATCCTCAGTCGATAACGCCGATCTTCGTAGCCGACCTAAGAGGGGCGCGTCGATTGGCCCTGCTTGGATGGCAGGCAGCCAAGAGTTCACAATTCTACCAAGCGCCCAGGTCCGGTTCGCGTTGCTCTTTGCTAATTCCAATTTTGCGGTTGGAATCTGCGACCGTTGCATTGCGGAGGAGCCGAACAAGATTTTGTTTCGGTGACCATGGCTAGGTCGCGAATCATTCTTGCAGGCAAGACTATACGATCATTGCCATTGCCGGTAAGACCAGCAGGCGGACTTTAGTTCATTTGTCGAGATTTGATTTGGAAATATCCACAAACAAATCTCTAAAGAGACACGGCGAGGGCAGCCCCCGTTAGGGGCGGTGAAATTCGAGCACAGCAGCTCCGGTTGATGGCGGCGCACGATCCGAACTTTCCGCCATAGCTTCAACAAGGTTTACGATCGCCCTTTGTGTTTTCCGATCCTTGATGCTGATGAATGCCTTCATCAGCGCAAGACCGTCGGCGCTGGAGAGGAAGTCACTTATGGGAAAGGGCCGTTGGCTAGTCGTAGTCACTTCAAAATCCCTCAGGCTGACGCCGCCATCAAAGAAGAAGGAAACCGGCGCATCCAATATTCGTGCGATTTCAAGCAGCCGACTGGCGCCGACTCTGTTTCTGCCGTTTTCATATTTTTGGATTTGTTGAAACGATAGGCCAAGAGCCTTCGCAAGTCCTGCCTGAGTGATCGAGAGCATCAGGCGTCGCATCCGGATTCGCTTACCGACATAATGATCAGTTGGGTCGACTGCGCTTTCTCGTGCCATGGCGGTTACTCAACCGATACGGTGATGGTTAGGGGCATAATGGTTCCCTTTTGCGTTGCTTGCGTTCTATCCGGAGAAATATTGCGTTACCGCTCGTGTCGACCTGGCTCGGCACGGGCATCTGCGCGGGGCTGACATCGTCGATGATGGCGCGCGGGCGCGTCGACACCAGATGGATCGCCTCTTGCTCGCCGACCGCACGCGCCGCGGCATCGCGGCCTTCCGACAGGCATGGCGGCCGCCGCTCGAGATCGTGGGCGTCGGTCGCAAGCACATGGCAATGGCCTTCAGCGAGCATGCGCTCGGCCCAATAACGCGCCCGCGGGCCGAACCGTCCGGTCAACGAACCCGCGGTGATCTGCATCAGCACGCCGTTGCGCGCGAGCTGCTTGACCAGCCGGTAATGGCTCTCGATCCAGGACAGACGCTCCGGATGCGTAAGCACGGCGACGTAGCCGGCGGAATGCAGACTGAAGACGTAGTCGGCCAGCCGCGGCGGGGGCACGTGGTGCGGCGGCTCCAACAGCACATAGCGCGAGCCGTTCAGCGCCAGCACCCGCCCCTCGCGCAGGCCGTTGGCGAGATCCGGCGCGACGTGCGCATCGGCGCCGGTGATCAGGGCGAGCCGGATGCCGGCGAGTTTCAGCGCTTTGCGCAGGATCGCGGTGGCCGCCTCGATGGTCGGGCCGGCGTTGTCGTACACGCCCGGCAGGATGTGGGGCGTGCACGCCATCACCTGGATTCCGTCGGCGGCCGCCATGCGCGCCATCTCCACGGACATCCGCAGGCTCTTCGACCCGTCGTCGATGCCCGGCAGCAAATGAGAATGAAGGTCGATCAATGTTCACCTCGAACACCGGACACCATCCCCCGGATGGCCCGTGTAGTTTGGTGTAATTCCACCTACGCCATACCAGAAATTGTAGCAACCATAGCGGGTTTTCTGCAAAAATTCACGGCAACTTTGGCCTGTTGGGTGATAAATTTCGCCCATTGCGGCTGAGTGACGCGGGATGTGGGCCGTTCGGCCCGCGCAAGCCGGCCGGCTGAACGATTTTGCTGCGCTTTGGGCCCCCGCGGGCGCTGCTAAGCCGCAGCCCCCCGCGCGGCGGGATCGCGGGAATCGCGCCAGGCGCGCAGGGTCGCCTGCTTGGCCTCCTGGAAGCGCCGCACGCCGGCGGGGATATCCTGCTGGGCGGCGCGCGACCGGGCCGCCTCCCCCATGGCGGTGCGCTGCGCCGGCGACAGGTCGGCCGCGGCCCGCAGCGCCTCATAGAGCTGAGGCGCGCTGTCCCCCGGCACCAGCCAGCCGTCCTTGCCGGGCTCGACCAGATCGAGCGCGGCGCCCATGCCGACGCTGGCGACCACCGGCAAGCCGGCGGCCATGGCCTCCGGCACCACCAGGCCCCATCCGTCGTTGCGCGACGGCGCGCACAACACATCCGCTTCGGCGCAGAGCTTGGGCAGATCGTCCCAGCCGGCGGCGTCGTGGAAATCGGTGCGGGCGGCGGCCGGGCCGAGCCAGCGCGCCATGGCCGGCCGCAGCGGACCGCTGCCGATCACCGACAGCCGCGCATCGGCATGCGTCTCGGCGAGGCGGCGAAAGGCGGCGGCGACAAGGTCGGCGCCGTTGCGCTTGGTGAGGGCGCCCGCATACAGGATCCGCAGCGCGCCGGCTTCGGCGCGGCGCGCGCCGCTTTCACGGAAGCGCGCCAGATCGGAGACGTAGGGGAAATTGCAATAGAGCCGGTGATCGCCGAATTCGCGC
Organism: uncultured Pseudomonadota bacterium; assembly: GCA_963773225.1. Classification (GTDB taxonomy): domain Bacteria; phylum Pseudomonadota; class Alphaproteobacteria; order Rhizobiales; family Xanthobacteraceae; genus Pseudolabrys. The sequence goes on along the minus strand of CAVZAO010000017.1, from coordinate 98,268 downwards.
CGATATTCCTCGACGGCGCCGCGGCCGATGCCCCAGATGGCCGCGTGCCGGTTGCGGTGCAGCGGCGCGAGATAGATGTTGCGCCACATGCGGCCGGCCCAGCCGCCGCCCGGCCGCTCGCCCCAGAAGCACCAGGGCCTGCCGACCGCTTCGCGGCGGCGCATCGCATCGCGCACCGAGCCAGAGCCATAGTCCGCGAACACCACGAGGTCGGCTGAATCCATTGATCGCAGCAGAACCCGGTAGGCGTCGCCGGGCTCTTCCAGAAAGATGCCCTCGTGCTGGAACGGCGTATCGCGCCAGCCCGCGCTGCCGTCGTGCCGCGCCAGGTAAACCGCCCTGAAATCGGGCTCCTCGCGCGCGATGGCGTCGAACAGCGCGACCTGACAGGGCGCGGGAATTGAGGTGATGACGATGGCCATGCGTCACGCCCCTGGTCGACTCTGACGCTTCGACAGCGCCGCGCATCCGCCGCCGGCGGAACTTTCTGGTAGGCACATAAACATGCGTGCCGATCGGTCAAGAGCGGGCGCGGTATCGCGATGCGCGCCCGCTCAAAACAGCCCCGGAATCAGGCGATAACGCACGCGCCGCGCATAGCGCGCGTAGTCCGGGTCGATGTGGAGGATCGCCTCCTCGCGCAAGATGCGCACGACCTGCACCCCGAACGTCGCCAGGTAAAGCAACGCATTTTGCAACAGCGGGTAACCGAGCACGAAGCCGATGTGAGAGACGATGTAGCCCGCATACATGGGATGGCGGATGAGCGCATAGGGTCCGCCCGTTTTGACACCGTGGTTGGCCGGCACCACACCGAAGCTGCGCCAGAGTGCGAGCTTCGCCGCGATCTGAACAAGCAGCCCCGCGCCGATGATGACCCCCGCGACGTCCACTGGAATAAATCCGTGCGGCGGCGCCGGTTCGGCGAACAACGGCAGGCTTGCCGCCAGGAAGCTCACAATCCAATCGAGCGGGCGGCGGGAAAAATTTGCAGACAGCGGGCGCAGCAGCAGAAGCAGCGCAACCAGCAGCTCAGACAGCACCATCAGAAACAGCTGCACGTTGATACCGGCCGCCGCCGTAAGCAATTGCGGATACGCGCGCTCGATCAGCACCAACTCGCTCAGACGCGGCAGCATGCGGTGCACAAAGAAGGCGAACAGCACAACCACGATGGCGCGCTCGGCCAGGTCGAGCGTGAGGGTGCGCGTGAACAACGCCCTCCTGCGCGGTGCCGGATCGGGCCGCAATCCACCCCTCCGTAACAAGCCGAACTCGGCGTTCAGCCTATCACGTTTGTCAGGACGACGTCAGAAACCGATGCCCGCCCTCGTCCAGCACCACGCAGGTCAGGCGTCTGTACAAGATGACGCCGGTGTCGACGTTGATGCGGTTGGCGCGCACCTCGGGTTCGCGCACCGGCGTATGGCCGTGCACGACGATCTTGCCGAAGTCCGCGCCGCTATGCAGGAACTCCTCGCGGATCCACAGCAGGTCGCGCTCGCGCTGGTGCTCGAGCGGCACGCCCGGCCGCACGCCGGCATGGCAGATGAAATAGCGCCCGACCGTGAAGGCCGGCCTGAGCGAGGTCAGAAACTGGATTTCTTCCGGCGTGAGCGCGGCGCGCAGCGCTTCCGCCGCCGGCGCGGCCTCCGACGGCTGCCAGGAATCCGACACCGGCACGCCGAACGAGCGCAGGGTCGGCGGCGCACCATTGCGCCACCAGATCCCCCCGGAGCCCGGATCGTCCAGAAAGGCCATCATGGCCGCTTCGTGGTTGCCCTTGAGCGCCACATAGCGGCCGGGAAACGGGTTCGCCAACAGCCGGTCGATGACGGCGCGCGACTGGGGTCCGCGGTCGACATAATCCCCGACCGTCACCGTCAAGCTGTCGGCGCCGCGCGCGCCGGCGTCGCGGTGGATCGCCGCGATCAGGGGCTCCAATAGGTCGAGGCGGCCGTGAATGTCCCCGATCACATAAAGCGGGGCGTTTTCGTCGGCATCCGGGATATTCATATTTCGAAAGTCGACATCACAAGAATTGAGGGCGGCACCGGGTGCAAGGCGGTCCCGGCTGTGTTATCTCCGCTGACAGAATTAGAATACCAATTTGTCGCCGCCGGGGCGTCCTTCTTGAAATGAGTCAGTCATCGATCGCCGACACGCGCGGCGCGCAATCCGGGGCGCGCGTTGTCACCTCGCTCGTCCTGCTATGGCTGGTGGGCACCGCGTTGCGGCTCGCCATCCTGGCGGTACCGCCGGTCATTCCGCTCATCCACCACGACCTCAACCTGAACGCGACCCAAATCGGGGTGCTGACCGGGTTGCCGTCGATGCTGCTTGCCCTCGCCGCCGTGCCGGGCTCGCTGCTGATCGCGCGGCTCGGCGTCCGAACCGCCATGATCGTCGGCCTCGCGGTGACCGCCGCCGGCGGCGCTTTGCGCGGGGCGTACCCCGACGTGAGCTGGCTCTATGCCATGACCATCGTCATGGCCGCGGGCGTGGCGGTCATGCAGGTGAGCATGCCGCCCGCCGTGCGCGCCTGGATGCCGCAGCGCATCGGTTTTGCGACCGCCGTCTACACCAACGGGCTGCTGATCGGCGAACTGGCGCCGGTCGCGCTCATGTTGCCGCTGGTGCTGCCGCTCGTCGGCAACTGGCAGCGCGGCTTCGCCTTCTGGAGCGTGCCGGTGGCGGTGATCGGGCTGCTGGCGCTGATATTAGCGCCGCGCCAGAATGCAACGGCGGCGACGCCGGTGCGGCGGCGCTGGTGGCCGGACTGGAGCAGCCTGCTGATCTGGCGGCTCGGCTTCATGCTCGGCACCGTCAACGCGCTCTACTTCGGCGCCAACGCGTTCCTGCCGGACTACCTCGCCCATCACGGCCAAGGCGCCTGGATTAGCGCCGCGCTCACCGGCTTGAACGCCGGCCAGTTGCCGGCCTCGGCGTTGCTGCTCGCCTTCGCGAGTTGGCTGGAACTCAAGGCCTGGCCCTTCGTGGCAAGCGGGCTGCTGTGCACGCTGTCGATCGTCGGCCTGGTGCTCGGTTCCGGCCCGGTGGTCGTCGTCGCGGGCACCCTCATCGGCTTCTCTGCCGCCTTCGTGCTGATCCTGGCGCTGGCGCTGCCACCGCTCTTGGCACCACCCGACGACGTGCACCGCGTCACCGCCGCGATGTTCACCATCAGCTACAGCTGGGCGGTGGTGGTGCCGATCATCAGCGGCTTCCTGTGGGACTGGACCCACATCCCCGCCATGGCCTTCCTGCCGATCGGACTTTGCGGCATCGTGCTGGCGCTGCTGTCGCCGGCCATCAATCACGTCCGCCGCGCCGAGGAGACCTGACGCCATGCGCCCGATTCCGGTTGGTGCCAAGGGCACCGATACGCTGCGGGTGACGCCCGCGCATCTCGCCAACCAGTTCAAGGATTCGACTTTGCCGCCGGTGTTCGCGACGCCGATGATGGTGCGAGCGATGGAGAACGCCGCGCTCAACGCCATCCGCGAATACCTGGAGCCGGGCGAAAGCGCGGTCGGCACCGTGGTCAATGTGCGACATCTGGCGGCGACACCGGTCGGGCATCAAGTCACCGCGGAAGCGGAGGTCACCAAGGTCGACGGCCGGCGCATCGAATTCAAGGTGAGCGCGCGCGACGAGACCGAGGAGATCGGCAACGGCACTCACGAGCGCGCGGTGGTGGACCTCGCGCGGCTCGGCAAGCGGCTGAACGAGAAGCAGCGGGGCTGAGTGAGGGCGCCGGAGCGCCCCTCACGCCCTGACAGCGGAGGATGTGACGTGAAAATCGTCGATGGCGCGACACGGCTGCTCGGTATCGTTGGCGATCCGATCGCGCAGGTGCGCGCACCGGAGGTCTGGAGCGCGGTCTTCCGAGCGAACGGCGTGAATGCGGTCTGCATCCCCTTCCACGTAAGCGCGGCTGAACTCGAAGGCTTTTTCGCCGGGCTGCACATGGTGCAGAATCTGTTCGGCATCATCGTCACGATCCCCCACAAGCCGGCCGCCGCACGTTACGCCGCCAATCTGACCGACCGGGCGCGGCAGGTCGGTTCCGCCAATCTGATGCGTCGTGAAGCGGACGGGACATGGACCGGCGATATCGTGGACGGTGTCGGCCTCGTCAGCGGGCTGCTGGCCGCCGGCCAGCGCATCACGGGCCGCCGCGCGCTGGTAGTCGGCGCTGGAGGTGTCGGCCGCGCCATCGCCTTTGCCATCGCCGAAGCGGGCGCCGCGTCGGTTCACGTCTACGACGTCTTGCCGGAGCGCGCCGAAGACCTGGCGGCACGGCTCACAGCAGCAGGCACGGTATCTGGGATTGCGCCCTCGGCAGCCAAGGGATTCGATCTTGTCGTCAATGCGAGCCCGCTCGGCATGAAGCCGAACGATCCGCTGCCGATTGATCCCGCCGGTCTTGATGAAGGCGCGATTGCTGTCGACGTCGTGGTGCATCCCGTCATGACGCCTTGGCTCTCCGCCGCGGCCGCCCGCGGCTGCCACGTGCAGCCGGGACACGTGATGATGGACCATCAGCTCGTCGCGATGCAGGCGTTCTTCGGATTGCCGGATGGAGACTGCACGCCGGCGGCGGTCGCCCGCGTCATGGCGGAAGAAGCGCGCTGATCGTACGCGGGAGCGGTGCCTAGTCGGCCGTTAAGAAGCCGAATTGAGCATCGGACCGGCAGTGAACGTGCCGGATAGGATGATCAGGATCAGGCGCAAAAGCATCCTCAACCAAGCGAGGATGAGGCGTAAGTTGTGGCCGACCGCGGTGAGAATGGCGTTGGCGGCATCGCCTTCGGCTCCCTTCAGATAGCAGCGGTCGAGATGGCCGTCGGTTTTCATGTGACCGATGACAGCCTCGATGGCGGAGCGTCGCCGGAGCTCTCGCTTGATGACGCCGAATACGCCGCGCTTTTGTCCGGACAGGAATACGCGATGCAGGTTGGGCGCATTGTGGCCGCGATAGCCCTTGTCGACGTAAGCGCGCTCGATGGGACGCCCGGTGAGGCGTTCCGCGCCTTCGATGGCTTGTTTGAGGGTATGGCCGTCATAGGGATTGCCCGGCAATGCCGCCGCGTGCAGCACGAACTGGCCACCTGGAGCGCGGGCGTTGGTGATCGAGACTTTGACTCCGAACTCGTAGGGTGCACGAGCTTTGCCCTTACCGATGCACTCCACTTCCGGGGCATGGAAGGAATAGAACTTGAAGCCGCGCTGCCGCTGCTGCTGAGCGCGGATCTGACGGGCGCGTGTCAGTGGCCAAGTGAACGCTTCTTGCAATGCCGGCTGGCCAGCAATCTTGCGGCCGATGTCGCGGATGAGGCGGCCGAGGCGCGACCGCAACAGGCGTAACTGCTTGCGATGCCGGTTGAATTGCTTGGCATGGGCATAGCGGCCCGCCATCATGGCAGCCTGCTTGGCGACGCGCAGATAGGACTGCCGCAGTCGTATTCCGTGCTGGCGGGCCAGCCGATTGAGCCCCCTGATCGCTGCGTGCAGCAGCTTGGCGTCGGTCGGGAAGCTGACCGATTTGGGCTGCACGGTGGTGTCAACGGTGACCCGCGCCAGGTCCCTGGTGCGCAACGCGCCGCTCTCATGTGCAACCCGTAGGCTCTCGGCCAGGAGCAACTCCAGCTTGGCACCCAGGCGCTTGCGCCAATGGCTGAGATCAGAGCGCTCATGCGGGAAGGCGTGCTGGAAGAACTCTTCACCGGTGAAGTATTGAAAATAGGGATCGTGGACCCAGCGCTCGCACACGCCCTCGTCCGAGAGGCAGTAGATGTGCTTGAGCATCAGCAGGCCAATCACGAAACGCGTCGCGATCCCTGGCCGGCCCTTGTCGCTGTAGAGCGGGGCGATCTCACCGTCGATCCACTGCCAGTCGATCTTGGCGGCGAGCTGAACCAGCTCGTGCTTCATGTTGATGATCTGGTCGAGCCTGGCCCGGAACAGATCTGCTGATCCCGTCGTCTGCTGCTGCTTCGGCCGCATGATCCCCTCCGCTGTCCCAGGGAATCACGAATGCGCCGCGCCGCAAACGCAAAAATGAAATCGCAGGGTTATGGCCCCTCAGGCCCCGAAACCCTGCAATATCCAAGGCACCGCAATCGACGAAATACGATTCCTGATCAATGGCTTCGCTGCTTGTTAACGGCCGACTGCCTAAGCAGGCCGCCGCGGCCCGCGCACTGCGAGCTGCGGCCAATTGGAAAACCACGCAGCTTGCGCAGACGGCCCGCCCGGCTCGGCCCGAGCCGCCATTTCGCTAGGATTTCCCGCAGGTTGACTTGCTCGACCAGGCTCGTTTTGCGCCGCAGCGAGTAAACCGCTTGACGTAACACCGGCCTTCGTATCGAATTATTCGAATATCACAATAATAATATCTGATACGGGGAAACGAACCATGGGGTCGGAATGCCTGCGTGCCGCCGTGCGCGCCTCCACGCTTATCGTCGCCGGGATCACCCTTGGCCTGAGCGTTATCACGCTGAGCGGCAGTGCCGCGCACGCAACCGACGGCTACTTCCAATACGGCTATGGCGCGCGCCAGAGCGCGACCGGCGGCGCGGGGGTCGCCGACTCGCGCGACGCCATGGCTCTCGCGCTCAATCCGGCCGGTCTCGTCGACGTCGACCGGCAATTGCAGATCGGCATGGCGTTGTTCATGCCCTACCGCAGCTACACGGCGACCGGCACGAACTTCGTCGCGCCCGGAAGCTATAACAGCAAGGGCAACATCTTCCCGGTACCGAACATGGCCTACGCGAGCCCGATCGACTCCGAGTTGGCCTGGGGCATCGCGCTCTATGGCAACGGCGGCATGAACACGAACTGGCCCAACATGAACAACACGGCGGCCAACTGTGTGCTTTCGGGCGGGTCGATCGGCGTGTTCTGCGATGGCAGTCAGTTGCACGTCGATCTGATGCAGGCCTTCGTCGCGGTCGGCTACGCGCACCGCTTCGGCAATTTTTCGGTCGGCGTCTCGCCGGTCGCCGCGATCCAGCGGATCCGCGTGCAGGGTCTTGGCGCGTTCGCGGGTGTTTCGTCCGACGCCGCTAACCTGAGCAGTGGCGACTATGACTATTCCTATGGCGGCGGCCTGCGCCTCGGCGTGCAATGGAAGGTCATGCCCGACGTGAGATTCGGCTTCTCGGGCCAGACGCCGATGTGGATGACCAAGTTCCACAAATACGCCGGCCTGTTCGCCGAAGGCGGCGGCTTCGACATTCCCGCTAACCTCACCGCTGGCGTCGCGTGGGACGTGATGCCTGACTTCACGGTGATGGTCGACTACCAGCACATCTTCTACGGCAGCGTCGCCTCGATCGCCAATCCGATGTCCTCGCCGGGTCTTCTCGGCCAGTCCAACGGGCCCGGCTTCGGCTGGCACGACGTCGACGTCGTCAAGCTCGGCGCCGAGTGGCGGGCCACGCCGCAATGGACCCTCCGCGCGGGTTGGGCGCACAACAGCAACCCGATTTCGTCGCCGGACGTGACCTTCAACATTCTGGCGCCGGGCGTGGTTACCGACCACTTCACCGCCGGCTTTGCCTACAAGGCGACACCGCACTCGACGCTGGAGTTCGCCGCCGCCTACGTGCCGCCCAACAGCGTCAGCGGGCCGGAAAAGACGGGGGCCCCGCCCTTCACGACCACGGGCGGCAGCAACATCGACATCAGCATGCACCAGTACCAATTCACCCTGGGTTACACCTACGAGTTCGCGCCGGATACGCCGGCGGCGGCGACGCAGCACAAGTGACGGGCTGAGCGACAATTTTCTTCGGCATCACCGAAAAAAACAAACCGGCGCCGCGTGCGGCGCCGGTATTGTTTTGTCCGTGGCCAAGCGCCGCGTTACGCGCGCGCTGGTCCCTTGCCGGAGGCCGCCTGCAGCCTGTTGGAGAACGCGAGCAGGAAGGCGAGGCTCTTCTGCGTCTCCGGCTTCGACAACATGGACATCATGCCCATGATGCCGCCCGAGGGCTTGGCCTGCCGGGTTTCCTCGGCCGCTTCCTCGAAGGCCACGCGCGTGTTCTCAGCGAGCTCGCCCATGGCTTCGTTGCCGACAGTGTTGATCATGCTCTCCATGAACATGAACAGCCGTTCGACCATGTTGTCGGTCAGCGCGCTACGCACCGCGTGAACGGTGAGCGCCAGATCGCACACCGTATCAATGGCGCCGACCTTGTGCAGCTCGGTCAGGCGGTCGACCAGCGAATGCACGGCGGCGCTGGTGTCGGGGTCGTTCAACCGGTCGAGCAGCTCAAGGGCGTTGCCGCCCATGGTGGTGAGGCGCTCGACCATGCTGTCGGTGAGCGCCTCGCGCGCGGCGAGGCTGAGCCGCGCCATCTCGTCCATCGGCGATTGATTGGTCATGTCGTCCATTGCCGCCTCCCTTTAAAGCAGGCCGCGCGCGGACAGCCAGTATAGCCGGTTATAGGCGAGCTTGAACCAATGCACCATTTGCGACGGCGGGCCCGGGTTAGGCGGTGTGGTGTAGTTGAACCAGACGTAGGTGCCGGTGGAGAAGCCGGTTTCCACGAAGCAGAACACCTTGCCGTCGTAGTCGCGTGCCCAGCGATCTTCCTTGATGAGCGATGACAGGTTGTCGACGATGGTGTCGGCCTCGAAGTGCGCGGTGGAGCCGGCTTTGGAGATCGGGATATTGGTGGTGTCGCCGACGATGAAGACGTTGTCGGAGCCTTCCTTGAGCAGCGTGTTCTTGACCGTCGGCACCCAGCCGCCGGCGCCGAGGTTGGAGTCGGTGATCACCGCCTGCCCGCTGTGCGGCGGAATGGTGATGAGCAGGTCGTAAGGCAGCGTCGTGTCTTCTTCCGAGGTGATGGTCTTGGCCTGCGCGTCGACCGATTTGGTGTTGAAGAAGGTTTCCGACTTGATCCCGGCGCGCTCGAATTCCGGCACCGACCAGTGCGCCACCGGTTCGAGCGCGTGCAAGCGGCCGATCGGATAGGTGTAGGTAATCTCGCTCTTATCGAGCAGGCCCTTCGCCGCCAGGTAATCGCGCAGCATGAAGGTGATCTCGAGTGGCGCCACCGGGCACTTGTGCGGCGCATTGACGTTGACGACGATCTTGCCGCCCTTGAAGTTGGCGAGCGCGTCGCGCATCTTGCGCGCGCCGTCGAGATCGTAGAACCAGTGCCCGCCCTCGGCCATGCCGGGGATGTTGTCGGGGCGGATACGCGAACCGGTGGCGATCACCAGGAAGTCGTAGGTGTGCGTCTTACCGGACTCGGTGGTGACGGTCTTTTTGTCGGTGTCGATGTGCTTGGCGGCGTCGATGATATAGGGCACGCGGCGGTCGAGCACCTTGCGCTGCTCGCGGAATAATTCCGACTCGCGCATCTTGCCGAACGGCACATAGAGCAGCCCCGGCTGGTACATGTGCTTGTCGGTGTTGCCGATCATGGTGATGGTGACACTGCCGGCGGACATCTCCTCGCGGAGCTGGCGGCACAGGCCGTTGGCGACGATGGTGCCGGCGAGACCGCCACCGACGATCAATATCTTTTTGGCCATTCTTGTCTCCTCCCCTCGTCAACGCCACCGGCACCCAACGCGCCGGCGCGCGTTAGTTCATTTGGCTTTGCGCACGACGATGCTCCAGTAGCCGTCCTCCTGGGTGACGCCGACCATTTCGTGCTTCACCTTCTTGACCCATTCCGGGATGTCGGCGACCGAGCCCTTGTCACTCGACCACACTTCGATCTCGTCGCCGATGTTGACCAGCTTGAGTTTGGCGATCAGCTCCATCAGCGGTCCCGGGCAGAAGGCGCCGCGTGCGTCGATCTTTTCTCTCACCATTTCACTCGTGCTTTCTTGAACCTTCACAGGGTGATGAACTGGCCTTCCTCGGCATCCGACAGGAATTTGGTGAGGCCCATGGGGCCGTCGAACATGCCGTCTTCGAGACGGTCGAGCTCCCAGCCCTTGACGTCGAGCGCCATGGAGCAGGCCCACAGCTTGAGGTCGCCGAGCTCCTTGCCCTGCTGGAACAGGGTCATGGGATCGGGCGCTTTCTTTTCCGTGAGCAGCTTGGAGAACGGACCGCCGTGATAGCGCTCGCTAGCGGGGGCGCCTTTGGCGAAGGCCAGGACGGCATTCATGCTGACGAACACCTCGACCGGCCGCTCGGAGACGGCGGCGACCGAAGCCATCATCGCCGCCATCTGCACTTTCTCATGTTCGCCGGAGCAAAGCAGGATGTACAACGTGTTGGACGCCATCGTTCAATCCTCCGCCCGCAATCGTCTTCTAGCAGATTATTCTAACCAGGATCCAACTCCATGGAATATTGTTCTCTAGAAGGGCGATGGTTGTTTTGATTTTTCTCAAGCCGTGCGCTTGATCACGAAGCTGAAGACATTGTTCTCGTTCTTGGACTCCAGGAGCTCGTTGCCGGTAGTGCGGCAGAAAGCCTCGAAATCCTTCACCGCGCCCGGATCGGTCGCCAGCACCTCGAGGGTGCCGCCGGTCGGGATATCCTTGAGCGCCTTCTTGGCGCGCAGAATCGGCAGCGGGCAGTTCAGTCCTTTGACGTCCAGCAGCTGGTCGGCCATGTCATTTCCTCAGACGTTGCAAATGCCGTGTGGCTTCAGATGAACAGGTTGATGTCGCTCTTGGTTGCGGTTTCGATATAGGTCGCCGCCCCCCCGAGCACGGGCCCCTCGATCATGTCGGCGGGGGTGTACTCGAACAGGTCCATGGTCATCTGGCAGGCGATCATCTTGACGTCGGCCTCGAGCGCCATCTCGCGCAGCTCCTCGATCGAGGCGACGCCCTTCTTCTTGATCAGGTTCTTCATCATCGCGGTCGCCGCGGCGTCGACGCCGGGGATGGCCGAGACGATGTTCGGCATGCCCATGTGCATGCCCATCATCGGCATTTCCATGGCCGGGTTGCCGAGGGTGGAGATCTTCAGGTCGAGCTTCTTCTTCAGGAGCGTCAGGCCGTAGAAGGTGAAGAACATCGTCACGTCGAGGCCCATGGCGGCCGCGGTGGTCGCCAGGATGAAGGGCGGGTAGGCCCAGTCGAGCGACCCCTTGGTGACGATCAGCGACATCGATTTAGTGTTGGTATTTCCGTCCGTCATTTCCTCATCTCCTCCGGCGCAGCCGCGCGCCGGCCAGCGTTCTATTCGCAGCCGGCGAAGTTGTCCGCCGTCATCTTGGCTTCGTAGGGGCCGGCGACTGCCGAGCCGGGCGTGAGCGTGGCCTTGGCCGCCGCCCAATCCGTCGGCTTGACCTTGACCATCCAGCCCTCGCCGTAGGGGTCGGCATTGGCGAGCTTGGGATTGCCCACCAGCGTGTCGTTCACTTCCGCGACCTCGGCGCTGAACGCGATCTTGGCGGGGCCTACCCATTTACCGGATTCGACCGTGGCGCAGGACTTGCCGGGCTCGACCTTGCGGCCCGCCTTCTTGGCGGTGAAGGCGACGAGCTGGCCGGCCATGGCGGCGGCGACGGCGGTCATGCCGAGCGTCACCGTGCCGTCCGGGTTTTCGCGGTACCAGATGTTGTTCTCGACGTCGTAAAGCAGTTCGTCGGGAAGGTTGCAGCCCCGCACGCTCGGCATTGATCCCTCTCCTTCTCAAATCAAGCGGTTCGTTCCGAAACGGTTTCGCCTATTGCCTCGTCCTGGCGCAGCGGCCGCGACGCGCAGCAGAACTCGCCGAGCCCCGCCACCTCCAGCTTGCCGCCGACGAACAGCGCGAGATGCCGCGCCACCATGGCGCCGAGCCGCAGCCGGCGGGCGGTGTCGGGGTGGGCGGGATCGAGGCGAACGAGATTGTGATGATAGACCAGTTCGCGGCAGGTTTCGCGGCAGGCATTGAAGCTCGGCTCCCCGCGCGCGGCCTGCCGGTGCAGCGCCAGCAGGCGGAAGCCCTCGACCGCGTCGTTTGTCGGAGTCTTGTCGTGCGCCAGCAGCCAGCGCTCCAGAATCGTCTCGCCCAGCGCCAGCTGTTCGTCGGCATAGAGAAGAGCCTTGTTCCGCAACACAGCCTCCGGCGCGCTATCGATCACGTCGAGGCGCACGACGACATCGTCAAGGCTGAATTTGCGGACGGTGCCCATCAGGCCAGACCCTTCTCGCGGATGAGGTCGGTGGCGTCGGAAAAGTTCTCCTGCACGCCGACCTTGCGCGGCGACAGGCCGAGCGCCATGCCGAGCAACTGGGTGAAATAGAGGATCTTTACGGTCGTCTTGCGGCCGAACACCTTCTCGGCGCGCACCTGGTGCATTTCGAGACCCGTGTGGCAGGTCGGACATTCGGTAGCGATGACGTCGGCGCCGCAGGCTTCCGCCGTGGTCAAGAGATTGAGCACCAGCTTGGTCGAGGTGTCGCTGTCGGACAGCGTATGGGCGCCGCCGCAGCAGGCTGTCTTGAGCGGATATTCGACGTTCTCGGCGCCGGCGGCAGCCAAGAGGTCGTCCATGAAATGCGGCTTCGAGGTCGATTCCGAGCCCGGCCCCCGATCCTTCTCCGGGAAGATGTGGCGCGGACGCGTGTACATGCAGCCGTAGTAGTTCGCGACCTTGAGTCCTTTAAGCGAGTTCTTGACCCGCGCTCTGAGCCCCTCCTCGCCGATGCCTTCCTTGATCCAGTCGAGCGCGTGGATAGTCTCGACATTGCCGGGCTCGTAGACGGTATGACCGGCTTTGTTGGCAATACGCGCATTGACCTCGCGCGAGGCGCCGTCGTTCGCGAGGTCGTATTCGGCCTTCTTGAGGTTGTGATAGCAGCCGTTGCACGGCGCCATCACGGTATCGAAACCCATGTCGCCGGCGATCGAGAGATTGCGCGCCGAGAGGTAGGTTTGCAGTTTGGGGTCGACGTTCTTGACCTCCATGGCGCCGCAGCAATTCCAGTTCTTCAGCTCGGTCAGTTCGAGGCCGAGCGCCTTGCCGACCGCCTTGGTGGAGCGGTTATAAGCGTGGCCGGTGCCTTCGAGCGCGCAGCCGGGGTAATAGGCGACGTTCTTATATTTGCCGCTGCTCATCATTCCGCTCCATGCGTGTCGAGCTTGAGCGCGCGGGCATCGGCCGCGTGCCGCTCGGCGACATATTCGTCGATGGCGCGGCTTGCCGCCGCCCAGTTGCGCGTGCGCGGCCGGAACACGGTGGCGAGCCCCAGCTTCATCATCAGCGCGACCGGCAGCTTCATGAGGAGCCCGCGCACCATCGCCACCAGCCAGTCCTGCATCAGCGGGACACCCATGCGCTTGAAGAACTGGCGCAGCACCAGGCCATCTTCGATCTTGCCGGTGGCGAAGACCTGCTCGGAGAACGCCTCGTCGAACACCGTCGACGGCTTCTTCTCGGTGAAGCCTTTCAACTCCAGCCAGTGCGCGGTCGCCTTCATCACGCCTTCCGGATTGACGTCGCGCGGGCAGGCATAGGTGCACTTGTTGCAGGAGACGCACTGCCAGATGATGTCCTTGTCGCGCAGGAGCTCGTCCTGCATGCCCATGCGGATGAGATAGATCCAATAGCGTGGGTTGAAGTCCGGATTGATGGCGTTGACGGTGCAGGCGTTGGTGCAGGAGCCACACTGCCAGCAGCGGTGGATGTATTCGCCGCCCGGCAACGCCGAAATCTCCTCCTGCATTTCTTCGTTATAGTCGGTGACGGCGCGCGAATTGATGAACGTACTCCAGTGTCCGGAGACGTCGACGCCTTCGAGCTCCAAGTGCTCGTGAGTCACCAGGTTCTCGGGCCGGATCAGCGATTTTTCGTGGATCGGCATCGGTATCCCTTATGAACTCAAACGGCGCTGCTCGCCGAGCACATGCGCCTCGCCGTCGATCAGCTTGAGGCGCGTGCGGCCGGATTCGGTGTCGACCGCGTCGAGCCCGAGCAGCCGGCGCGTATGCGCCATGGAATCTTCCTGGGTCTGGCCGCAGAAATCGCCGCGCAGATAGGCGCCGCCCTTGTCGTTGATGTAGCCGGCATAGACATGAGCGCAGAGGACATCGACGTAGAACGGCAGGTCGCGGAAAACGCCGTTCTCGGCAAGAAAGCCCTCCAGCTCCTCGCGCAACATGGCGAAGGTGACGAAGTCGTGGGCGATATGGAGCTTGCCGGCCGGTACGGAGTTGTCATCGTGCCAGATCTCACGCAGCACACCGGTGTTGACGCGGGCGTCCCACACCCAGCGGGTCATCAGCGGGTAGTGATGCGGCGCTGTGTAGTGCAGCACTTCGGCGCCGAGATCGCGAACCCAGCGATGCTCGCGATCCTCGGGAATGCCGGCGCAGAACGTCGCCATGCGCTGATCCGTGGTGGAAACGTCCGACCAGCCGTTGAGCAGCTTGACGAGCCGCGGATGCAGGCTCTCGAAACCGTTATGCGCCAGCCAGGCACCGATGCGCCGCCGTACCGGCGTAATGAACGATGCGAGATCGAGGAATTCGGCTTCGGTCAATTCGTGCACCCGGCCCTTGCCGAGCACTTCCTCAAACAGCGAGGCCTTGAGCGCCAACGCGCCCACATAGCGTTCGACGCCGCCGGTCGGCTCTGCGGCTTCAACCAGGTTCTCGAAGGCAGCGCGCAGCCGCAGACCCGACAAATGCAGCACCGGCCGGCTCGGCGCCGGGGCCTTCTGCTTGTTGGTCCGTAGCAGCGAGAACATCATTCGGCCGCCTCGCTCATCACCCCGCGCACGGCATTGAGCGCCGCCATGGCGGCCGACTGCCCCTGCGCGATCGAGTTGTCGATGGTTTCCGGCCCCGTCGCTGCGCCCGCCGCGAACACGCCGGGGCGCGAGGTGGCCGACATGTTCGAATAGGTCGAAGCCTTTTCGATGTGGCCGTGCTTCTGCAATTTGACGTCGAACACCGCCGACAGCGTCATGTTGTCGACGTTCGGATCCATGCCGATGGCGTGCACCACCATGTCGAAGGGAATGGTAATCGGGCGCTTCACCAAGGTGTCCTCGCCCTTCACGATCAGCCGCTTGCCGTCGGAGGTCACCTCGGCGATGCGAGCCTTGATGTATTTGACTTTGAACTGCTCCTGACTCTGCCAGTAGTACAGGTCTTCGTAGAGGCCGAAGGTTCGGATATCCATGTAGTAGATGTAGACGTTGCACTTCGGCAGCTGCTCGCGGATCTCCATCGCCAGGTTCGATGACACGGTGCAGCAGATCTTGGAGCACCATTCGCGGCCGATCTGGCGGTCGCGCGAGCCGACGCAGAGCAGGATAGCGACGCGCTCCGGCGCGCGGCCGTCCGAGGGACAGCGCACGCCCTTGCCGGAAGAGAGCATCTGCTCCACTTGCGTCGTGGTGACCACGTCTGGGTAGGTGCCGAAGCCCCATTCTGGCTTGTTGACCGAGTCGAAATGGGTGAAGCCGGTGGCGAGGATGGCGGCGCCGGCTTCGACCTTCGCGCCGTCCGAGAGCGTGGCGACGAAGTCGCCGGGCCCGCCGGTGAAGCTCTTCACCGTGACGTTCTTCCTGATGTCGATAAGCTTGTTGTTTTCGACGCGGGTGACCATGCCGCCGATGGCGTCCTTGGCCCATTCGCCCGACGGCACCAGCTTGGCGTAGCCGGACTGGATCGGAGCGCCGCCCAACAGCGCGGCCTTGTCGACCAGCACCACCTTCTGGCCCGCGCTCGCGAGCGCGTGCGAGGCCGACAAACCAGCGGGGCCACCGCCGACGACGAGAACCGGACGGGTCATCACTCGGCACCTCCGGAATGTGCGGGAATGGCGGGCTGCGGCTTCACATAGCCGGGGCCCGACGTGATCGCGCGCTTGGGATCGTAGAGCGTCTCGATGCGGCCAGCCTTGACCTCCTCGAGATAGCTTTCGAACTCGGCCTTGGCCTTCTCCCAGTCGATGCCGAGCTTCTCCAGCAAGCCTTCGAACGGGGACGCATGCCAGTGCAGCTGCGCGAGCTTGTAGGGATGCGCGCCGCACATCAGCGCAGCGAACTGGCAGTCGGCCATGATCGGCAGCGCGTAGACCTTGTCGACGGCGCGGCCGATCCACTGGTTCTTGTCGAGCGTGGTGATGCAGCCGGTGTCGTGGCCGATCATGACGTCCGCTTTGGCCTCTTCCACCGCCACCTTGACCTTGCGGTCGATGGCGTAGGAACGCGTGAACTCGCGCTCGCCGATGATGTGACGGAAGCCGAAGCCGCAGCAATCGTACCAGGTCGAGTAGTCGACGACATTAGCGCCGAGCGTCTGCAACAGACCGGTGGAGACCGCGACGCGGTTCCCCTCCATGACGGTCTCGTCGTAGATCACATCCTCCGGCACCATCTTGTAGACGTGGCAGGCCGGATGCACGGTCGCCCGGATATTGCCGCAGTCGACGACCTGGTGCTGCTTGATGCGCTCGCGCTGCACGTGCAGCCACTCCGAATAGTGAACGATCTCTTCGGGGATCAGCAACTTGCCGTCGACGAGACGGCCCAGCTTGCCGAGGATCTTCTTCACCTCGGCGCGCAGCTCGGCCGAATGCATCAGGAAGATGCGCATCTCCTTGTAGTTGCCGAAGGAGGTGCCGCAGTGGACGAGCGGATAATAGGTGCCCTCGGGCAACCCCTGCGCCTTCGCCGACATATAGGCCTGGTGGAAATTACGCAGGAACACGGCGGCGAGGCTGACCACGTTGCCGATGCCGGAGCCGTGGTAGTTCCAGGCGGTGCACGAGGTCTGGTCGGTCTCGTCGAGATAGTTGGTGCCGAGCGTGTTCATCAGCCACATCACGCTCGACGGGTAGCCGGGGATGTTGCCGCACTGGCCGCACGATTTGTGGTGCCAGAGATTATTGGTAGGGATCTTCTTTTCCCAGCCGTAGAGCGTGCGCGCGGTGACCGGCGCGTGGCGATCGTCGAGGCGGTGGACGAGGATCTCGCCGTCCTTTTCGAGCTGCCACATGGCGTCGCGGATGTCCTCGACGCGGTCCTTGTTGGTCAGCATGGAGCGGCGGTCGATCTTGGCCTCGACCCAGGCGGTGGCCTTCTGCGCCTCGGCCGGCGTCAGGTTCGACGGCTTCCACTCGCTGCCGTGGCCGGTAAAGGTCATGTTGCTGTCACCGGGCTTGTCCATGGGGCGCTCCTTGGTCAGTCGCGTTCGCCGGAATCAATCGTCGTCGCTGTCTTCTTCTTGCTCTTCGAGCCACTCGTTGTATTCGTCGCGCTTCTCGTCCATCACGTCGTTGACGACGTCGAACAGGTTCTCGTCAACGTTCTCGAGCTGGTCGAGCACGCCGGTCGCTTCCCAGATCGAGTAGAGCTCGACCGAAGTCTTGAGATTGACCTCCCAGGCCGTGTCCATGGTGTGCATGGTCGGCACCGGAATGGCCTTGCGCAGGATGTTGAGCGGCGCGTCCACCTTGGTGACGTTCGGACCCCAGTCCGGGAAGGCGTCGCGCGTGATCATGTTGGGCGCGAGCTGGTTGCCGGTCGAAATCACCTTGAGCAGCACGCGCGAGAACGGCCGCAACACTTCCTTGGCCGATTCCATGCCGTGCTTGATCGCGGTCTCGCGCATGATCATGACGAGGCCGCCGGGCGAATTCTGGAACGGGCAGCGCGCGGCGCAGGTGTAGCACTGTGCGCAGGCCCAGATCTTTTCCTGCATGGCGTCATAGATGCCCTCGAGATTTTCCGTCCACAGCAGCTGGACGATCTCGCGCGGCGAATAATCGTAGTAGTGCGCCGAGGGACAGGTGGCGGTGCAGATGCCGCAGTTCAGGCAGCCGTGCAGCTCGTGGTCGTAGAGAATGTGGCCGCGGATATCGTCGAAGATCTCTTCGAGCTTTTCATAAGGCACGACCGGCTTGTCCGACACCGGATCGCCGATGCTTCGCCTTTCCGCCGTCGTGGCCGCTGCCGTCATTGCGCGCCTCGCTCAAAAGAGGTCGTTCGTCGGAGCTAGTAGGTCAGCACTCTCGCTTCGTCGTCTTCCATGACGTCCTCGATAACCTTGGCGCCGCCGACGATGCCTTCGCATTCGGGGATCAGGTCGTCCTTGGTCATGTCGAAGAGATCGAGATTGGGAGAGCAGCAATAGAACTTCACCCCGGCGTCATGGGCGTCCTTGATGAAGTCGTAGACGGTCTTGGGGGATCCGGGCTTCACCACCAGCTTTTCGGCCACGCCCTTCTTCATGAGCTGGCCGGCGGTCGCCGTGCACACCACCTCGACTTCGTAATCCATGGCCGCAGCGACGGTCGCCTGGAAAAACGGCGCGCCCAGCTCCTCGCCGTTGCGCGGGTCGGTGTTGACCATGATGATGATGAGCTTTTTCGCCATAGCGTCCTCGGGCACCCTCCAAAGCCAGATTCTTTTGAATTCTTTTTGTTATTGGCGCTGCGTCACGCCTCCAAAGAGGCAGAGCGCATCGCGGCTGATCATTCTTACATATTCTAATTATTGAATAGATGCCAGTGCTAATATTCAAAAATGTCGGAAGCGGAATTCCAATGAATTCAACGATCTGGCTGCATGAGCCCAGTCAGCGTCACGAGCCCCACCATGATTTCGGCCAAAGCCGCGGCGAGTTCGGCCTGCACGGCGCGCAAGCGCGCCAGCGTCTCGGCGGTGCTGTCCGGCACCTCGTCGAAGGCCATGATCACGTCTTCGATCATCGCCGATTTGACACCCGGATGGCCGGTGAAGCCAAGACAATTATCGCGGATTTGGAATATGACCGGCGCGTCATCGTCACCGACTGCCAGCACCTTGGCGTCGGGCGGCAATACCGGGCGATCGCGCATGTAGCTTGCGACCGGGAACGTCTGCGGCAAATGACCGCCGAGCGCATCCGGATCCAAGCGTCGCGCCCGCTCGACGGTGAAGCGCAGCGGCGCCTCGTCCGCCCCGCCGCCGGCGGCAACGGTCAGGATGCACGAACCGATACCGCAGCCGATCACCGGCAGGCCGCGCGCGAGAAAGTCCTGGGTCAGCCGGAGTTCCGCCGCGAGACTCGCGATGAGCGGGCCGCTGACGATGCCGTAAGGGCCGATGCCGAGCAGCACGAGACCGTCGTATTCGTCGGCCGTGAACGGCACCAACCCGCCCGGCGTGAAGGGCCGGTGATAGCGGAAGCGGATGTTCCGGCCCTCGAAATGGTCCTCCATCAGGCCGAGATAGTCGGCTTCGACGTGCTGAAGGACGCATAAGGTCTTCATCGCAGCGCACAATCCGTTCGCGTGGTGGGAGCCGGCAAACATACTAGCCGACGGCGGCCATAACATATATAAGTTCCGCTATATAAAAGAACGAGGAAACGATGGCCTGGTACGAGGTGCTTCAGGAGATCGAGCCGTTCGAGGATCTGCCGTTCGACCGCGTGCTGGTCGATGCGCTGGAAGACGCTGCGCGCGAACGTCCGCTCGGCCCCATGCGCTTCTACACACCCACCTTCCGCTCTTATGCCAGTGACGAGTTGAAAGGCTGCGGCAAGGCCAGCTTCCCCGCCTTCTCCATCACCGGCGGCGCCTGCGCGCTCAACTGCGATCACTGCCAGGCCAAGATCCTCGAGCCCATGATCGCGGCGACCAGCCCGGCCGAGTTGGAGCGCAAGGTGCGCGACCTCGTCTTGCTCAAGGATCTGGGCGGCTTCCTGCTCTCGGGCGGCTCCAACCGGCGCAATGAAGTGCCCTATGAGCGCTATTATCCGACCATCGAGAAGCTGAAGCGCGACTTCCCGCAGCTTCGTATTGCAGTGCACTCGGCACTGCTCGACGAAACCCGCGCCAAGCGCATGGAATTGGCCGGCGTCGATGTCGCCATGATGGACGTGATCGGCGCGCAGGAGACCATCCGCGACGTCTATCATCTCGACCGCCCGGTGGAGGACTTCGAGACGACCTTGGCCGCGCTGTCTGCCACCTCGATGGATGTGGTGCCGCACATCGTCATCGGCCTGCATTACGGCCGCCTGCTCGGCGAGGAGAATGCCCTCGACATCATTTCGCGCCACCGCATTTCAGCGCTGATCCTGGTGATCGTGTCGCCGATCTATGCGCCCGAGACCAAGCCGTTCGCCACCGTGCCGACGGAAGACGTCGCCAAGGTGTTCGTCGCCGCGCGTCAGCGCATTACGAACGCGCCGGTGCAGCTCGGCTGCATCCGACCCGCCGGCACCCACAAGATGATCACCGACGCCTATGCCGTGATGGCCGGTTTCGACGGCATCGCCTATCCGGCGGAGGGCACGGTGCAATTGGCCCGCGCGGTCGGCCGCCCGATCGAACAGGAGCACGCCTGCTGCTCGATCAATCTCGACGGCCTCAACGGCCGCCGCGCCTGCGCCGCGTGAGGTGAAGCCTTGGCCCACGCAACACCCGATGTTCTGGTGATCGGCCTGGGCCCGGCGGGCGCCCGGGCCGCGCAAGCCGCCGCCAAGGCGGGACTCTCCGTCATTGCGCTCGAAAAACGCCCGGCCGCCGGCACGCCGGTGCAATGCGCCGAGTTCGTGCCCTCGATGATCGAGCGCGACGTACCCACAGTCGCCGAAGTCAGCGAACAGACCATCGCACGCATGCTGACCTTCGTCGAAGACGACGGGCGGCCGCGCGAAACGCCCGAATTCCGCGGCCGCATGATCGACCGCGCCGGCTTCGACCAGATGCTGGCCGACGATGCGGCCATGGCCGGCGCCGACTGCCGCTATGCGGTGAAAGTACGCGAGATCGACCCCGACGGCACCGTTCATTGCAATGATGGCGCCGACTTCAAGCCCAAGGTTTTGATCGGGGCCGACGGCCCGCGCTCGCGCGTCGGCGCCGCCATCGGCTCCATCAACCGCGAGCTGGTGGAAACGCGTCAGGTCACGGTGCCGCTGGTGCTGCCGCATGACGCCACCGACATTTTCCTCTCGGCCGATTACCGTGGCGGCTACGGCTGGCTGTTCCCGAAGGGCGCGGTCGCCAATGTCGGCCTCGGCATCAGCGTCGATGGGGCATTGTCCGACGACAAGAGCACGCGGCGCGGCCTCAAGACCATGCTGTTGGACCTGCTCACCCGGCTTGCCACCGAGCGGCGCATCGGCACCCGCGGCTGGAGCCTGACCGGCGGCGCCATTCCCGTCGGCGGGCGCTTACACGCCATCGGCAGACTGGGCGATACCGCCGTCTTGCTCGCCGGCGATGCCGCAGGCCTCACCAACCCGGTGACCGGCGCCGGCATCGCCTCCGCGGTACAGTCCGGCACCATGGCCGGCCGCGCGGCGGTCGATTTCGTGCGCGGGCGCGCAAGTGCGCTTGACGACTACGAGGAAGAATTGGGCGATATTTTCGATGCCGCGCTCAACCGCGCGGTGCGGCGGCGGCAGGAAGTGCTTAGCCGTTACGCCGGCGGCGGAAAGCCGGACGCCCGCGTGCTGGAAGACGGCTGGATCGGGTCGCCGCGCTACTGGCGGCCCGAAGCAGCAGCAGAAGCGGCAGCAGAAGAAGAAGCCAGGGGCGCAAAAGTCGAGGAGAGGACCCGATGAGCTGTCTCGAGATGCCGCGTCAGCCGGTGCCCGACTTCCTCGACGGCAAGACGCGCGACTTCAACGACGCCGGCAGCATGCAGCCGCGTACGCCGGGTCGAATTCCCGCCGACGCGCGCAACGGCGGCCGTGTGAAAGCCGAGAACGTCGCGCCGGAAGGCGTCTACCGGCCGAACTACAATTTCCTCACCCCTAACATGCGCTCGCCCGATTACGTGCAAATGTCGACGGCGGCGGCCATCACATTGGGAGTGATGTCGGGCTATATGCACCGCACTTCCTGCACCCGCTGCCTCAATTTGCTGCTGACCTACCCGGAAGGCTGCCGCGCCAACTGCGCCTATTGCGGCCTCGCCCGCCACCGCGAAGCCGAGCGCAACTACGCCGACCGCAACTTCATCCGCGTCGACTGGCCGGCGGTGCCCTACGACCAGGTGATCGACATCGTCGCCGCCGGTGGCGACGGCGGCCGCTTCCACCGCATGTGCATCAGCATGATCACACATCCGCGCTCGGACGACGACACCCGCGTCGTGCTGCGCAAGTGGACCGAGCGCATCAAACACGTGCCGGTGTCCATCCTTTCGAACCCGACCACCATGACGCGGCTCGACGTGCAAGAACTGCACGATCTCGGCGCCGACATCTTCACGGTGGCGCTCGACGCCTGCAACCGCGACGTCTTCGACCGCACGCGCGGCAAGGGCGTCGAGTTGCCTCACAGTTGGGACAAGTACTGGGAAATCCTGCATGCCGCCAAGGAGATCTTCGGGCCGGAGAAGTTCGGCGCACACCTGATCGTCGGCATGGGCGAGAGCGACCACGACGTGCTGACGCAAGTACAAACAATCCGCGACCTCGGCGGCCACAGCCACATGTTCGCGTTCTTCCCCGAAAAGGGCTCGCTGATGGACCACCTGCCGCCGGTGCCGCGGCCGCAGTGGCGGCGCATCCAGCTTGCGCGTTATCTGATCGATTACCGTAATCACCGCCTGGAGCAGATGCGCTTCGACGAGACCGGCAAGCTGATCGACTTCGGCCTGCCGCGGGATGAGATCGACGAGGTCATCAAAGCCGGCACCGCCTTCCGCACCTCCGGCTGCCCCGGCAAGGAAGCCGAAGACGTCTCGGCCTGCGACCGGCCTTACGGTGATTCACCGCCCGGCAACATCGCGTCCTACCCGTTCAAGCTCAAGCGCGACGACGTCCGCAAGGTGCGCCGGCAGCTTGATAAGGGCATGCCGACCTGATGCCCGCCCCCTTCCGCGTTATCGACACCGGCCTGCGCAACGGGCGCGAGAACATCGCGTTCGACCAGGCGCTGATCGAGGCGCGGCAGGCCGACAAGATCCCCGACACCATCCGCTTCCTGCGCTTCCGGCCGTCGGCGCTGGTCGGCGTGCATCAACGTCTCCGCCAGGAGATCAAGACCGACTACTGCCGCACGAATGGCATCGAGCTCGGTCGCCGCATCACCGGCGGCGGCGGTCTCTACCTCGACGAGGGTCAGATCGGCTGGGAGCTGATCTTCGACCGCGACACCTTGGGCGTGCGCGATCTCGCCGACGTCACCCGGCGCATCTGCGAGGCCTGCGCGCTCGGCTTGAACAAGCTTGGCGTGCCGGCGAACTACCGCCCGCGCAACGACATCGAGGTGGACGGCCGCAAGATCAGCGGCACCGGCGGCTTCTTCGATCGCAATCTCATCTTCTATCAGGGCACGCTGTTGATCGACTTCGATCCCGCCAAGATCGGCGCCTGCCTCAACGTCCCGGCCGAGAAACTAGCCAAGCGCGATCTCACGTCGGCGACGCAACGCGTCATCACCATGCGCGAAGTGCTAGGGGACAAGCTGCCCGGTCTGCCGGCGATCTTCGACGGCCTGCTCGCCGGCTTCAAGGAAGGTCTCGGCATCGCGCCGCGATGGGACGCCATCACCCCTTACGAGGAAGAGCTCGCGGCGCAGCTCTATCGCGACGAGATCGGCACCGACGAGTTCGTCGCCGGCGCCGACGCACCGGCTGCGGCGCACGACCTGGTGAGCGCCTCGCTCACCGGCCGCGGTGGCACCGTGCGCGCCGACATCCGCCTTGAAGGCGCGCAGAACGACCGCATCCGCGAGGCGCTGATCACAGGCGATTTCTTCGTCACCCCGCCGCGGGTGATCCTCGACCTGGAAGCCGACCTGCGCGGGCGCGAGGTGAAGGACGTCGGCACCGCGATTGACGCCTTCTTCGCGCGCACGCGCGCCGACTTCCTCAGCCTCAGCGCCGGCGAAATCCGCCAGGTGGTGGAGATGGCGCTCGCAACGCAGAACGCCGAAACGAGAGCCTGCTAGCGCCCGGCCGCATAACCCTGCATGCCGCGCGGGTTGGCGGCGGCACGCCGGCGCGGGCCCACCTGCGAGGCCGCGGTAAGCCGCCCTTCCGACCACGCCGGACCGACCTCGACCTCATGCCCGCGCTTGCGCAGTTCCTTGATGGTCGCCTCGCCCACCCGCGATTCCACGACCAGTACGCCCGGGCGCGCGGTGCGCGGCCAGAACGAGATCGGGAAATGCTCCGAGTGCCAGGCCGGCGCGTCGATCGCTTCCTGCAGGTTCATGCCGGCATGCACGTGCCGCAGGAAGAACTGGGTGGTCCACTGATCCTGTTGGTCGCCGCCGGGCGAGCCCCAGGCGACATAGGGCTCACCGTCGCGCAGCGCCAAGGTCGGCGACAGCGTGGTGCGCGGCCGCTTGCCCGGCTTGAGCGCCGCCGGATGCTTCTCATCGAGCCAGAACATCTGCATGCGCGTGCC
Organism: uncultured Pseudomonadota bacterium; assembly: GCA_963773225.1. Lineage (GTDB taxonomy): Bacteria > Pseudomonadota > Alphaproteobacteria > Rhizobiales > Xanthobacteraceae > Pseudolabrys. Next base: position 73,973 of record CAVZAO010000017.1, on the reverse strand, counting down.
GAGCCCGAAGCCGAGCTCGGGAATGACTGGTGACGATTGCAGCCAGCCGCCTGACGGCGTCGCCGACACCATGTTGCCGGCGCGGTCGACGATGTCGAAATGCACCGTGTCGCCGTTGACCTCGCCCATGCGGCCCACGGTCGGCTCGCCGGCACCGAAGCTGCCGACGGCGGCGCGCGCGCCTTCCGCGCGGCGCACGTCGATGGTCGCACCGTAGCCTTCGATGATGCCCGGCCGCAGCTCGAGCGACGCCTTGTCGGTGACGAGCTTGCGGCGGGCGTCGTTGTAGGCATCCGACAGCAAGGTCTCGACCGGCACGTCGACGAACTTCGGATCGCCGTAGAAGCTTTCGCGGTCGGCAAACGCCAGCTTGGCGCACTCGACCTGGGCGTGGATGAACTCCGGCCCCGCCGGATCGAGACCGTCGAGATCGAAGCCCTTCAGCAACGCAAGCTGCTGCAAGAGCACCGGCCCCTGGCTCCAGATGCCGGCCTTGCACACGGTGTAACGCCCGTAATCATAAGTCAGCGGCGCTTCCACGCTCGCCTGCCACTTGGCCATATCGTCGCCGGTGAGCAGACCACGGTGCGGCTCGCCCGACACGTCCATGACGTCCTGCGTGCGGCAGAACCTGTCGATCGCTTCCGCCACGAGACCCTGCGACCAGGTCTGGCGCGCGCGCTCGATCTGCGCCACGCGGTCGCCGCCGGCGCTTTCGGCTTCGCGCACGATACGCGCATAGGTGTCGGCGAGCGCTCGGTTGGTGAACAAGGTTCCGGGCGCCGGCACCTGGCCGTCGGGAAGATAGACCGCGGCCGAGGTTTTCCAATGCTCGCGGAACAGGCCCTCGACCATGGCGATGGTGGCGGTGGCGCGCTCCAGCAGCGGATGGCCCTCTCGCGCATAGTAAATCGCCGGCGCCAGTACGTCCGCAACGCGCATGGTGCCGTAGTCGCGCAACATCAGCATCCAGGTCTCGAAGGTGCCGGGCACGCAGGCCGCCAGCAATCCGGTGCCGGGGATCATGTCGAGGCTGAGCTCATGGAAGTGGTGGATGGTCGCCGACTGAGGCGCCGGCCCCTGCCCGCAAATGACCTCGGGTGCGCGCTTGCGCGCGTCATAGAGAATGACGGGCACATCCCCGCCCGGTCCGTTCAGGTGCGGCTCCACCACCTGCAGCGTGAAGGCGGTAGCGGCTGCCGCGTCGAACGCGTTGCCGCCCTTCTCCAGCATGCTCATGCCGACCGCGGTGGCGATCCAGTGCGTGGACGCGACCACGCCGAAGGTGCCTTCGATCTCCGGGCGCGTGGTGAAAGGATTGGGATTGATCTTGGAAACGTCGGCACACATGGCGGGACCTGGGACTCCTGCAAAGCCCGCTTTATACAGGCCGAGCCCCGCGCGATCCACATACCCCGCGACCGGCACGCCCGCTTGCCAAGCGCGGCGCCAGCCGCCACGATGGCGGCAACAAATACGCCGTCGATCGCATTGGTCGGCGGCAATAACGGAATGACGCGGGGAAACGTGGCAGGAGAAAGCGATCATATCGTCGCCGAGATGGCGACGCGGATTTTCACGGACCTCGCCGATCCCCAGACCGTCACCGCGGCGAAGAATGACGCCTGGAAAGCGCCGCTCTGGCACGCATTGAGCGAAGCCGGGCTGCCGCTCGCGTGGGTGCCGGAGAACCTCGGCGGTTCCGGTGTCAGCCTCGCGGAAGGTTTCGAGGTGCTGGCCGCGGCCGGGCGCTGCGCGCTTGCCGTTCCGCTCGCCGAAACGCTGATCGCCGGCTGGCTGCTGGCGCGCGCCGGGCTTGAACCGCCGCAGGGCGCCATGACCGTCGCGCCGGCGCGGCCGCATGATCGGATTCGGTTCAACGGCGATGGCACGTTGGAAGGCCGCGCCACCGCCGTACCGTTCGCGCACGACAGCGACCACATCGCGGTCCTTGCGCAAGGCGATGGCGGCGCGGTCGTCGCATTGGTCGAAACAATAGACTGCCGGTTGAACGACGGCGCCAGCCTGGCGGGCGATCCCCTGAACGCGGTGATCTTCGACGGCGTGACGCCGCGCGCCCACGCGCCCGCCGATTGCGACCAAACCGCGCTCATGCTGTTCGCCGCCGCCGTGCGCAGCGTTCAGACCGCCGGCGCGCTCGAAGCCATCCTCGCGCGCGCGACCGACTACGCCAACGAGCGCGTCGCCTTCGAGCGCAAGATCGGCAAATTCCAGGCGGTGCAGCAGAACCTCGCACGGCTTGCGGGCGAAGCCGCTGCGGCACTCGCGGTCTCGACCTCGGCCGCAGACACGCTGGCGCAAGCCGGCGCCTTCGACGATGCGACTTTTCTGGAAGCGGCCTCCGCCAAGATCCGCTGCGCCGAAGCGGCCCAGGAAGGCGCGAGTATCGCGCACCAGGTCTTCGGCGCCATCGGCTTCACCAGCGAACATGTATTGCACCGCTTCACCTTGCGCCTGTTGGCGTGGCGCGACGACTTCGGCAACGAAAGCTGGTGGGCGGCCGAACTCGGCCGCCGCGTAGCGCGGCTCGGCGCCGACGATTTCTGGCCATTGGTGGCATCGCGATGAGTACGAACCTAAGTTTCGACCCGATCCGCCTGCCGCCCGAATGCGAGGAACTGCGCGCCGAGGTACGCGCCTTCATTGCCGACGAAGTCGCCGCCGGCACCTTCGATCCCTATCGCCCCGGCCACGGTGACAGCCACAACCGCGATTTCAGCAAGCGCGTCGGCGCCAAAGGCTGGATCGGCATGACCTGGCCCAAGCAATACGGCGGCCGCGAACGCAGCTTCCTCGAGCGCTACGTGGTCACGGAGGAGTTCCGCGTCGCCAACGCGCCAGTGCGGCTGCACTTCGTCGCCGACCGGCAGAGCGGGCCGGTGTTGATCAAATACGCGCCCGAGCACATCAAGGCCGATATTCTGCCGCGCATATGCCGCGGCGAATTGTGCTTCGTCATCGGCATGAGCGAGCCCGGATCCGGCTCCGACCTGTTCGCCGCCAAAACCAAGGCCACCAAGGTCGACGGCGGCTTCAAGATCAATGGCTCTAAGATCTGGACTTCGAACGCGCACATCGCCGACTACATGCTCGGTTTGTTCCGCACGTCGCCGCCGACCAAGGAGAACCGCCGCCACGGCCTCACCCAGTTCCTGGTCGACATGAAGACACCGGGCATCACCGTCAATCCGATCATCCAGATGACCGGCCAGCACGACTTCAACGAAGTCGTGTTCGACGACGTATTCGTGCCCGATGACCACCTGCTGGGCGAAATTGACGGCGCCTGGAAGCAGGCGACCAGCGAGCTCGCCTACGAGCGCAGCGGGCCGGAGCGCTTCCTCGAAACTTTCTATGTCATGATCGAATTGATCCGCGCACTCGGAAACGAGCCCGATACCCGCAGCGCCGAAGGACTCGGCCGGCTGGTGGCACAACTGCACACCCTGCGGCGCATGTCGGTGTCGGTGGCCGGCATGCTGCAAGCGGGCAAGGAGCCCGTGGTGGAAGGCTCGATCGTCAAGGACCTCGGCACCCTTTGGGAGCAGAAGCTGCCGCAGCGGGTGCGCGAGCTCACCGCCTTCCTCGAAACCGAGATCGGCAACCGCGCCACGCTGGAGGACCAGCTCGCGTTTGCCACCACCGTTGCGCCCAAGCTCACCATTCAGGGCGGCACCACGGAAATCCTGCGCGGCATCATCGCGCGGGGCTTAGGGCTGCGTTAGGAAAGACCGCACCGTGCCGGATATCTTGAAGCTGCTCTGGCCGGAAACGGTCGCCGTGGTCGGCGCCTCTAACGACCTGCACGGCCTGCGCGGGCGCGTGCTGGAAATCATCCTCAGCCACGCTTACGCCGGCAAGGTCTATCCGGTGAGCCGCAGCGCCAACTCCGTGCAGGGGCTCAAGGCGTACAAATCCATCGACGACCTGCCGGAGCCGGTCGATCTCGCCCTGCTGATTATCCCGGCGCAGTTCGTGCCGGTGGAGCTCGAGCGCTGCGGCAAGAGCGGCATCAAGGCTGCCGTCATTCTCTCTTCCGGTTTCGCCGAAGAGCCGGGCGGCGCCGGCGCGCGCATGCAGGCTGAGATCGCGGCGACCGCCAAACGCTACGACATGGCGGTGATCGGGCCCAACGCAGAAGGCTTTGCCAATATCGCCGCCGGCTTCTGTCCCACCTTCAGCCCGGTGTTCGACAAGAGCGCCGGCGGCATCAAGCCGACGTTGCCGCTCGGCAGCGGCCAGGTGTCGGTGATCTCGCAGAGCGGAGGCTTGGGCTTTGCCTTCTTCGACCGGGCGCGGCCACGCAACATCACCTTCCGCCACGTGGTCACCACCGGCAACGAGGGCGCGCTGAATGTCGCGGACCTGCTCGACGCCATGCTCGACGAAGGCGGCACGGATGTCTTCCTGCTGCTGATCGAGGACATCAAATCGCCGGAGAAATTCAAGCGCGCCGCCGAGAAGGCGCTTGCCGCCGGCAAGCCGCTGATCGTCGGCAAGATCGGCCAGTCGGAGCCCGGCAGCCGCGCGGTCGCCTCGCACACCGCGGCGCTTGCCGGCGCCGACGGCGCCTACCGCGCCATCTTCGAGCGATATGGCCTGATCGAGGGCCGCGATTTCGACGAGATGCTCGACATGGCGGTGGCATTCCTGGCCTGCGGCGACCGGCTGCCGGCTGGCAAGCGCGTCGGCATCTGCACGGCGTCGGGGGGTGCGGGCGTGTGGATGGCGGACGCTTGCGCCGCCGCCGGGCTCGACGTGCCGGTGCTCGATGACGAAACGCGCAAGGAACTCGACGTCTTCGTGCCGTCCTACGGCACCTCTCAGAACCCGGTCGATTCAACCGCGCAAGGCGTGCAGAAGCTCGGCTATGGCGAATTCGCGCGGCTGGTCGCGCAGTCGCCGCGCGTCGATAGCGTCGTCGTGGTGATCACCGCGCGGCGCTCGGCTTTCCTGGAGAGTGACCTGCCGAAGCTCAAGGCACTGAAGGCGGCCTCGAACAAGCCGGTGCTGTTGTGGACCTATACGCTGCCGGCCGAACGCAGCATCGAGATCATCAACGAGGCGGCTTATCCGCTGTTCACCGGTGCGCCCGGCTGCGCGCGGGCGATTGCGGCGCTCGCCAACTATCGGGCTTTGCACGAGCACAGTCTGCGGCCGGTGCGAGCGCCGGCAATCGCGGCCGGCGCGCGCGATCGCGTGCGCGGCCTGTTCGCGCAGGCACCTGCCGTGCTGTGCGAATGGCAGGCGCGGCCGCTGCTCGAGGCCTACGGCATCGGTGGCTGCAATGCCGGTAGGCTCGTGCAATCGGCAACGGAGGCGGAAGCCGCCGCCAACGCCGCGGGCGGTACGGTCGCCTTGAAAGTGCAGTCGGCCGCCATTCCACACAAGACCGAAGCCGGCGCGGTGGCGATCGGCATCGCGCCGGGCGACGCCGCCGCGGCCTACACGCGCGTGCTCGCATCCGCGAAAGCTTATGCGCCGGGCGCAACCATCGACGGCGTGCTGGTGCAGCCGATGGCGCCGGCCGGGCGCGAGGTCATTCTCGGCATCAATCGCGATGCGCGCTGGGGCCCGCTGCTGATGGTCGGCCTGGGCGGCGTCCTGGTCGAGGCGATGGGCGACGTGGCATTGGCGCCGGTGCCGCTCGCGCCCGAGGCCGCGCTGTCGCTGATCGCCAAGTTGAAGAGTGCCAAGCTGCTCGGCGCCTTTCGCGGCAAGCCGGAAGCCGACGTCGAGGCGCTCGCCGACCTGATGGTGCGGCTTGCCGCCTTCGCCGCCGACCACGCCGATACGATTTCGGAGATCGACCTCAATCCGGTCATCGTGCACGACAAGGGCCATGGCGTATCCGTGGTGGACGCGCTGATCGTCAAGCGTGCCAGGCAAGAACAGGGCCGCTAGCGCGGCCGAGTGACAGTCGGAGGATTTCACCCATGAGCGATATTGCGATCGAAAAGCACGGCCACGTGGCGCTGGTCGAAATGCGCCGGCCTCCCAACAACTTCTTCGATATTGCGCTGATCCAGGACATCGCCGGTGCGTTCGAAAGCTTCGACACGGACGTCGACATCCGCGCCATCGTACTGGCGGCGCAGGGCAAGGCATTCTGCGCGGGCGCCAATTTCGGCGACGGCTCTGCGCTCGACAAGGACGGCCAGCAGCCGAGCGAGCTCGCACGCCAGAAAGCGGTGCAACATCTCTATATCGAGGGCAACCGGCTGTTCCGCACCAAAAAGCCGATCATCGGCGCAGTGCACGGCGCTGCGGTCGGCGGGGGCTTAGGCGTTGCCATGGTTGCCGACTTCCGCGTCACCTGCCCGGAGGCGCGCTTCTGCGCCAACTTCACCCGGCTCGGCTTTCATCCAGGCTTCGGGCTGACGGTGTCGCTGCCGGCGGTGATCGGCGAGACCCAGGCGGCGATGATGTTCTATACCAGCCGCCGCATCCCGGGCGACGAAGCCGTCAAAATGGGCCTCGCCGACGTGCTGGTGCCGCAAGATCAGGTGCGCGAGGCGGCATTCAAACTCGCCGCGGAGATCGCGGAGAATTCGCCGCTCGGACTGATCGAAACGCGCGCGACATTGCGCGGCGACCTCGCCGACCGCGTGCGCGCGGCCACCGAGCACGAGCTCGAAGTGCAGACGCGGCTGCGGGCGACCGACGACTTCAAGGAAGGCGTCAGGGCGATGGCGGAGCGGCGGGTGCCGAATTTTTCCGGGCGATAGCCGCGTTGAGCGGTTCCACCGCCTGCGGCATCAACGCCAGCACGACGACGTAACTGGACACGGACCAGCGCAGGTCGAGCTCACGTCCGTCGCGCAGGCGTGCCCGGCTCGCGGCGAGATCGACGTCGATATCCTGGTAATCGAGCAGCAATCCCTCGCGCGCGGCGATCGCCTTGTAGACCGCCTCCTTGGCGGCGAACAGCAGCCGGCCCTGCAAAGGATCCTCGCCAAGGCGCGGCCGCTCACGCAGCGTCACCACCAGATCGCGCAGTTCGTCGGGCAGCGGCTCGGCCGGCTCCACATCGACGCCGACAGTCTCGGCGGCACCGGCAGATGCCACCGCCGCAACCGCAACGTCACCGTCATGGGCGAAAGAGCCGACGAAGCCTGCCGGCCATTGCGGCGCGCCATCGCTGGCTTTCGGGATCGCGCACGGCATCTGCCCGAGCCGCGTGAGCAGGTCCCGGCCGAGCGCGCGCGCCGCGCCGCTCGCACGCCGCACCCGCGGCAGCGGCGACGCAATCGAGCGCGCCTCCTCCGGCAGCAGAGCGCGCTCGTCACCCAACTGGATGCGCCGGCAATCGACCAGGATGCCCGGAGACGACAGGCGTTCGAGCGCGTGTTGCAGCGATGTATCGATCGGAGCCGACATGACCGTGGTTCAGGTTTTGGGCCGCCCCTACTCCGCCGGCACGCTGGCCGCGACCTTCATGTCGAGTAGGTCGTCGGCCGAGGGCGCCTGCGTGAAGGCGCGGCCGACCGCTTGGGCCTGCGCGCGATTGACCCCCACGAGCTTCGCCGGGTTGCCGCGCCACACCGTGTTGTCGTCGAGCACCTCGCCCTTCATCAGGAACGAGTCGGCGTCGAGCACGACGTTCTCGCCCATGGTGACGCCGTAGTGCGCGAACGCGCCGGGGCCGAGCGTGGAGCCGTTGCCGACACGCACGAAGTCGGACTTGAACACACCCTCCTCCAGCGAATGCGCCTGCAGCACGCTGCCTTCGTTGAGGTTCACGCCGTCGCCGATCTCGGTGAGCGTGCGTTCGGTGATGGAGCAGCCGCCGTCGTAGACCTTGCGGCCGATCTTCATGCCGACCATACGCGAGACCACGTTTTTGAACGGGGTGCCGCCGAAGCGCTCGATGATCGGCGAGTCCGACAGCTTCCAGTGCCGCTCGTGCGCCCAGAACTCGGGGTCGTAGATCGACACCATCTTGGGCGCGAGCCGCCCGAAGGCGAGGCTGGCGCGCTCGATCAGCGCGAAGTAGGCGATGGCGGCGAGCGAAATGAAGGTCGCCGACCCCAGCAACGACCAAGTGCCGTAGACCGAATAGTTCTCGAGACCGAGATGGCCTGCCGCGAGCGTCGTGAACAGGAACAGCCAGCGCGTCACCAGGAACATCAGCGCCGTCGCCAGATTGTAGACGTTCTTGCGCGCGAGGCGGCTGCGGCGCATGTCGGGCGAGAGCGCGGCGTTGACGTCCTTGTCACGCTCGACCATGCGCGGGATTTCGAACGCCGGCGAACCCAGGAGGCCGACGTTCTCGCGCACCGGGCCGTCGATCGGGATCATCACCTTGGTGCCGAGCAGGCAGTTCGCGCCCGTCTTCCCGTCCGGCGGATAGTGGATGTCGTTGCCTAGGTAGTTGCGCTCGCCGATGCGCGTGGGGCTCAGGCGGAACGACGAGGCCGACATATGCATGTTGATCATGGATATGCCATCGGACATCATCGTGTAGTTACCGACCTCGCACAGGAATGGATTGTCGTGGCGCTGGTTGGTGCCGAAGTTCGAACCGGTCTGCTCGACCTCGTTCAGCTTCCAGCCGACGAAGCGCATGTAGTGGACGATGAACGAGCTGTCGCCGAACAGCAGGTTGAAGAACTGCGAGTTGCTGACCGTCGAGACCACGCTCTGCAGCCAGTAGTGGAAGCCGTAGAGCGGATAGACGCGACCGGGCTTCAGCAGCAGGTTGCACAGGCGCGGCACGGCGTAGATCCCAGCGAGCCCGGCAAGCAGGCCCCCGAGCGTGAGCGCCGCCGACACGATCAGCATCAGCCCTGCGAAGGCGGGCGTCAGCTCGTGGTAATGCCCCGCGTCGATGCCGGTAACGAAGGCGAACAGGTCGTACCAGTAGTTCAGCACCAGAATCATCGCCGGCGCGGCGATGCCGATCATGCCGAAGAGCTGTAGCGCCGCATAGGTTCCGCGCCGCAGCATCGAGCGATCCGCCGCGGGGAGCGGGCAGTAGTCGGACTGGGTCTCCACCGCCGGCGAGCCGTGATAGCGCTTGCCGTCCGGCACGCGCTGGCCGCTCTGCAGCGAGGACGCGTGGCCGAGCTGGGCGCCGTCGCCCATCTCGGTATCGATATCGATAACGCTCGCCTCGCCGACGAAGGCGTCGCGGCCGATCTCGACCGGCCCGATCTCGATGAAATTCGCGCGCGCGCGATAGCCGAGCACGATCGAGTCCTTGCGCAGCACGCTGTTCTCGCCGACCGCGAACAGGTCGGTGGTGACGGGAATGAAGCGCGACTGGATGACGGCGCCGCGCCCGATGCGGGCGCCGAGCGCGCGCAGGTAGAGATTGTAGAGTGGGCTGCCGACGAAGGCGGAAACCGGCGCGGTGCGGATGAGCGTCTTCACCGCCCAGAAGCGGAAATAGCGCAGGCTCCAGATCGGAATACGCTCGTTCTTCCACTTGCCGATCAGCAGCCATTTGGCGGCGATCGGCACCGCCGTCAGGAAGGCGAAGGTCGCGGCCGCGGCGACCATGCCGCGCAGATAGAGATCGAACGGCGTCTGGATGTCGCGGTAGGTCCATTCCAGGTCGATGACCGCGACCTTCAGCACCAGGAAGCCGTACGCCACGTAGTACAGGAGCTGCAACGCGCCGCAGGTGTAATAGGACAGGTCGGAGGGCACGTGCACCGGCTCCGGCCGCGCCGTCACCAGATTCTCGTTGGCCGCGCCGTCAAAATGGCGGGCGAGCCGCGCCACCGTCGGATTCTGGTAGATGTCGCGCATCGACACATTCGACATCGCCGGGTCCTGCCGCAGGCGGGCGCAGAAGCGCGCCATCAGGAGCGAATGGGCACCGAGCGCGTCGAAGAAATGATCCTCGACCGAGACGCGCTCGACCTTGAGGATCTCGGCGAGCGCCTCGCTCAGAACGCGTTCGTTGTCCGTGCGCGGCGCCACGTAATCGGTGTCGGCCTGACAGCGCGGGCTCTTCGGCTTCGGCAGCTTCTTGTGGTCGGCCTTGTTGCTGACCAGCATAGGAATGAACGGCAGCTCTTCCAGGAACGCCGGCACCATGTAGGCCGGCAGCCGGCTGCGCAGCGCTTGCGCGATGTCGGCGCGCGCGAGGTGCACGCCCTGCTTGAACGAATAGTAGGCAACGAGTTCCGGCATGCCGGGCTCGGGCTCGTAGGTGGAGACCGCGGCCTGCGCGATCTCGGGCAGTTCCAGCAGCATCGATTCGATCTCGCCGGTCTCGATGCGGTAGCCGCGGATCTTCACCTGGGTGTCGATGCGACCGTGATATTCGACCTCGCCGTCGGCGTTGATGCGGCCGAGGTCGCCGGTACGGTAGATGCGTCCCGACGTGTTGTTCGCGATAGCGAGGAAATCCGGGATGAACTTCTGCGCCGTCAGCTCGTCGCGGTTACGGTAGCCGGCGGCGACGCCGATGCCGGCAATGCCGATCTCGCCGAATTCGCCGGCCGGCAGCGCTTTGCTCTCCTGCGGGTCGAGAATGACCAGCGAATAAGTCGGCAGCGGGCGGCCGATAGTGACGGGCTTGGCCGGCACCAGTTCGGTATACGACGCGGTGACGGTCGCTTCGGTTGGCCCATAGGTGTTGAGGATCGTGCGGCCGGCACGATGCCAGCGCCGCACCAAGTTCTGCGGGCAGGCTTCGCCGCCGACCAGCAGGATGCGCAGGCTCGGCACATCCTCTTCGATGGTCGCCAGCAGCGTCGGGCAGCACGCCATGCCCGTGATCTCGCGCTCGCGCAGGAAGGTGGAAAGCTCCTCGCCCACGAGGCTCGCGCCCGGCCGCGCCGGCACCAATGTGGCGCCCGCCAGCAACGGCACCCAGACCTCTTCGATCGAGAAGTCGAAGGCGATGGTCATGCCCTGGAAGACGCGGTCGCCGGGGACATAGCCGTAGCACTCGGCCGCGACGCGCACGAAATTGCAGATGCTCGGGTGCTCGACCATCACCCCCTTGGGATTGCCGGTCGTACCCGAGGTGTAGATGATGTAGCAGAGCGGGTCGGACGCCGGCGCCACCTCGTCGGGACCGAGCGGCGACGTGGATTCCATATCGATCGCGGGCTTGGCGAGATCGACCAGCACATGCGGCAGGTCGAGCGCGGTAAGCTTCTCGCGGAACGCCGACATCGACACGATCGCCTTCAGGCCGGCGTCGCCGGCGATGAAGCGGATGCGGTCGATGGGAAAGCCGCCGTCGAGCGGCACGTAGGCCGCGTGAACCTTCATCACCGCCAGCAGCGCCACGTAGGTCTCGGCGCTCTTGTCGAACAGCAGTCCGACCCGGTCTCCGGCGCCAATGCCCTGGCCGGCGAGATACCTCGCGAGTTGATTGGCGCGCGAGTCGAGCTCCGCGAAGGTCAGGACGGCATGTTCGGTGACCACCGCCTCGGCGGCGCCCATTTCGGCGCAGCGCTGCGAAATGAGGTGGTTGAGCCGTTCGCCGGGCCGCCAGCGGATGGCGTTGTCGCCGTCGCCGGCGAGCGCCAAGGGTGCCGCCGCGGCTTCTGCGCGGTTCGGGCCGTGGGCGGAAATGCTGGTCAGGGTGTTTGTCAGCGTTTTAGGCAAGGCGCGTCTCTATCTTTAGGGCGCCGGCCTGTGGAACGAAGATCGCCCCGCCGCGCCGACTGCCGTAGCGTGGGCGCACGACCACACGGCCGCACGATAGGTCCCGCCGCCGTCGCCTCGGCAGTCGCTGAGAGAGCCCCCCACTTTTCCCGGCATTTCTTATGGTTAGCTGCGTTTATGACGGCGGGAAAATGGGCCGGCGAACCTGAACGCAGCCTGAATGAAGGTGTTAAGGCGGGTTCGGATCGGCCGCGCGCGGGCCGAAAAACTTCCCAAAGCCGGTATCTGACGGCCTCAAGTGATGCCGAAAGCGCCGTGGACCGCACTGGGGTCGCCGGCCTGCCCGGGGCAGTTGTGTGTTCTGCCGATACACGGCTGCTTAAGGCGCTGGACCGGTACCCTGGCACGAACCTCAAGGCGCCGCGCTCACCCGACGCGCTGTTCGTCGGTCAGCGGCAGGCGCGCCAGTTCGTGACGCTGCAATTTTCCGGTGGTGCTGCGGGGCAATTCGTCCGCGCGCATATATTGCAGGTAGCGCGGGCGCTTGTAGCCTGCCAGGCGCTCGCGGCACCAGCGCTCGATCTCGTCGCTCCCGGCGGCCTTGCCTTCCCGCAGCACAAGCACGGCCTTGATGGTCTCGCCCCAATGCGCGTCCGGCACGCCGAACACGCAAGCCTCCTGTACGGCGTCCAAGTGAGACTCTCGCGCTCGATGCGCTCGAACATGACGGGAAGGTCGACTCGCTTGAAGGTGGCGTATTTGCCACCGATGACGAATGTCGCGTAGAGCGACTGGTCGCCACCGCAATGGGCGCGCGCGGCTCGCCGCCGAATACCGCTCGGCTTTGACTCAAAACGCCGCGGACCTCGAAGAGGAGGCGTGGCTTATTCGTTCTTGAGCGGACCAGAGGCCAGCGAACCATCAGCTTGCCAGGGCTGTTTCGACCAGCTTCACCCAATAGGAAGTTCCGAAAGGAATTACCTCGTCATTGAAGTTGTACGACTGGTGGTGCAGGCTCGCGCTGTCACCGTTGCCGACGAAGATGAAGGCGCCGGGGCGCGCCTCGAGCATGAAGGCGAAGTCCTCGCCGCCCATCACCGGCGCCATGTCAGTTTTGACCCGGTCCTGGCCGGCCACCTCGCCGGCGACTTTTGCCGCGAAGTCCGTCTGCGCCGCGTGGTTGATGACCGTCGGATAGCCGCGCTCATAGGTCAGCTTCGCCTTCGCGCCGTAGGCGGCGGCCGTGCGCTCCACCACTTCGTGCAGCCGCTTTTCCAGCAAATCGCGCACCTGCGGCGACAGGCTGCGCGCGGTGCCGTGCAACTGCGCGGTCTGCGGAATGATGTTGTGGGTGCTGCCAGCGTGAATCTGGGTGATCGAGATAACTGCCGGCTCCAGCGGATCGACATTGCGCGACACGATCGACTGGATCGCACCGATCATCTGCGCGGCGACCACGATAGTGTCGACCGCAGCGTTCGGATGCGCGGCATGACCGCCCTTGCCTTCGATATCGATGGTGAGGAAGTCGGCGGCCGCCATCAGCGGACCGGGCCGCAGCGCGAACTGGCCGACCGGCAGACCCGGATGATTGTGCATGCCGTAGACCTCGCCGATCTTGAAGCGCTCCATCATCCCGTCGTCCACCATGACCTTGCCGCCGGCTCCGCCTTCTTCAGCCGGCTGGAAGATCACCACCGCGGTGCCGGCGAAATTGCGGGTCTCGGCGAGATAGCGTGCCGCCCCCAACAGCATGGCGGTATGACCATCATGGCCGCAGGCGTGCATCTTCCCAGGCACGGTCGACTTGTAGGGCAGGTCGTTAGCCTCCTCGATCGGCAGTGCGTCCATGTCGGCGCGCAGCCCGATCGCCCGGCCCGGCCCCTTGCGACCGTGGATGACGCCGACGACGCCGGTTCGGCCGATGCCGGTGACCACCTCGTCGCAACCGAATTCGCGTAGCTTCTCGGCCGCCAGCCCCGCCGTCCGGTTCACGTCGAACAGCAGCTCCGGATGGGCATGAATGTCACGCCGCCATTCGGCGATTTCGTTTTGAAGGTCCGCAACGCGGTTGATGATCGGCATTTTCGTAAGGCTCCTCGAACGGACGAATACAGAATGAGACGTGAATGGCGTCGAACGGTTAGATCATGCCCTGCTCCACCGCATGACAGGCGACGGCATGCCCTGCCGCGGCAGGCTTGAGCGCCGGTGCCTCGACGCGGCAGCGATCGAAGGCATAGGGGCAGCGCGGATGGAAATGACAGCCTGACGGTGGCGAGATCGGGTTCGGCGCTTCGCCCGCGATCGGCACGCGCTCGCGCCCGGTCATCTCGATATCAGGCACGGAGTCGAGCAGAAGCCGGGTATAGGGATGGCGCGGTGCGGCAAACAAGGTGCTCGCTGGCGCCTCCTCGACCAAGCAGCCGAGATAAAGCACGCCCACCCGGGTCGCGATATGACGCACCACCGCGAGATTGTGGCTGATGAAGAGATAAGTGAGGCCCAGGCGTTCCTGCAATTCGCGCAAAAGGTTGAGCACCTGGGCCTGCACCGACACGTCAAGGGCCGAGGTCGGCTCATCGCAGACGATGAACTCCGGGTTCGAGGCGAGCGCGCGGGCGATGGCGATGCGCTGGCGCTGGCCGCCGGAGAATTCGTGCGGAAACTTGCGCGCGTCGCGCGGGTCGAGCCCGACCAGCGACAGCAGTTCGCCGACGCGCGCATCGCGGGCTTGCCGGTCATTAATCAGCCCGAAGGCCTTGATCGGTTCGGCGACGATGGCTCCGACGCGCCAGCGCGGATTGAGGCTGGCGTAAGGGTCCTGGAAGATCATCTGGATGCGCCGGCGCAGCCGCCTGAGCGTCCCCGAATCGTGCTCGGACCAGATATCGACCCCGCCGATGACGACGCGGCCTCGGCTGGGGAGAAGCAGCCCCACCGCCAACTTGGCGATGGTGGATTTGCCCGAGCCGGACTCGCCGACCAGCGCAAAAGTCTCGCCGCGGCCGATCGTGAGATCGACGCCGTCGACAGCGGTCAGGATCACCTTGCCGCCACCCTCGATCACGCGGTTGAGCCATTTCTTGGACAGGTCGAAGACGCGCGAGAGCCCCTCGATCTGCACCAGTGGCGGTTCGCTTCCTGGTGTGGCGTCCGCCTGCGGGGCGTGCTTCGTTTCGCTCATGGCGCGCCTCCCGCTAAGAGCGCCCGCGCGGGATCGCATAGGAAGCACGCCGTCCCGCCTGTTCCGGTCGGGTAGACAGGCGGCCGTTCGGCGACGCAGCGCTCGAAGACGCTGGCGCAGCGTGGATGAAAGGCGCAGCCGTCCGGGATGGCGCCGAGCCGCGGCATCGCGCCGGGAATTTGCGCCAACCGCGTGCCGAGCTCGTCGGCGAGCGACGGAATCGCCGCCATCAGTCCCGCGGTGTAGGGATGCTGTGGGTGCTTGACGACGTCCCGCACCGGCCCGATCTCGGCAAGCCGCCCGGCATACAGCACGCAGACGCGGTCCGCGGTCTCGGCAATGACTCCCATGTCATGGGTGATCAGCATCACCGAGGCGCCACGCTCGCGGCACAGCTTTTTGATCAACGCGATGATCTGCGCCTGCACCGAGACGTCGAGCGCCGTGGTCGGCTCGTCGGCGATGACGAGTTCCGGATCGGCAGCAAGCGCGAGCGCAATAACGACACGTTGACGCATACCGCCGGAGAACTGGTGCGGATAGGACGAAAGCCGTTGGCCGGCCGCCGGAATTCCGACCTCGACCAGCAGCCGCTCGGCCTTGTCGCGCGCGGCGGCCGGCGAGAGCTTTTCGTGCGTCAGGATCGTCTCGGTCAGTTGATCGCCAATGCGATAGAGCGGATCGAGGCTGGTCAGCGGGTCCTGAAAAATCATGCCGATGCGCTTTCCGCGCAGACGCCGCATTTGCGCGGGCGGCAGATTGTCGATGCGCTCGCCGGCAAGGCGGATCTCGCCGCCGGCGACCCTTCCGGGCGGCTCCAGAAGGCCGATGATCGCCGCGCCCGTGATCGACTTGCCGGCCCCGGACTCCCCAACGACCCCGAGCACCTCGCCCGGCGCGATGTCGAATGACAGATCATCAATGGCGGTCAGCGTCCCGTGCCGCGTCGGGATTTCGACCTTCAGGTTGCGGATGGACAGCGTCGGGGTCATCGGAGCTTCGGGTTAAGCGCGTCGCGCAGCCAGTCGCCGAGCAGGTTGACCGCGAGCACGAGGATGGCGAGCGTGAGGCCGGGAAAAATCGTGATCCACCACTCGCCCGAAAAAAGATAGTCGTTGCCGATGCGGATCAGCGTGCCGAGCGACGGTTGCGTCGGCGGCACGCCGACGCCGAGGAAGGACAAGGTCGCTTCGGTGATGATGGCGAGCGCCAGGTTGATGGTGGCGATCACCAGGACCGGCCCCAGCACGTTCGGCAGGATGTGGCGGAACAGGATGCCCACCGGCCGCAAGCCGATGAGCCGCGCCGCCAACACGTATTCCTTGTTGGCCTCGACCAGCACCGAGCCGCGCACCGTGCGCGCATATTGCACCCAGAAGCTCAGGCCGATCGAGATGACCAGCACAGGAAAGACGACGTCGTTGTAAGCCTGCGGCCCCGCGATGCCGCGCGCGATGCCGTCGATGAGCAACGCCGTGAGGATAGCCGGAAACGTCAGTTGCACGTCCGCGACGCGCATGATGACCGCGTCGGTGGTGCCGCCGAAATAGCCCGCCGCCAGCCCGAGCGGCACACCGATTGCGATGGCGAGCAGCACGCTGGCGAAGCCGACCGACAGCGAAATCTGCATGCCGTAGATGATGGTCGAGAGCACGTCGCGGCCCTGGTCGTCGGTGCCGAGCAGATACTGCGTGGTCCCGTCATGGAGCCAGGCCGGCGGCAGCAGGCTGTCGGTAATCGAAAGCGAGGCCGGATCGAAGGGATTATGCGGCGCGACCAGGGGCGCGGCGACCGCGACAACGACCAAGAGCAACGTGATAATCGCGGAGGCGACCGTCACCGGCGAGCCCATGAAGGAATAGAACAAGTCGCTGTCGAGAAAGCGTCGCAGCGCCGAGCGCGCGGACGGAGGGATATTGACCTCGCCGGTGAGCTCGCTCATGTCGCCATCCCCTTGACGCGGATGCGCGGATCGACGGCGAAGTACAGGATGTCGACGATGAAGTTGACCACCGTGAAGATGACGGCGACGAGCATCAGGTAGGCGGCCATGATCGGGATATCCACCTGCTGCACCGCCTGCAGGAACAGCAGGCCCATGCCCGGCCACTGGAACACGGTCTCGGTGATGATCGAGAAGGCGAAAATCGAGCCGAGCTGCAAGCCGGTGATAGTAATGACCGGCACCAGCGTGCTCTTAAGCGCATGGCCGAAGTTAATGGCCCGGCGCCTCAAGCCGCGGGCGCGCGCGAACTTGATGTAGTCGGTGCGCAACACCTCGAGCATCTCGCCGCGCACCAGCCGCATGATCAGCGTCATCTGGAACAGGCCGAGCGTGATCATGGGCAGGATCAGCGAGCGCAGACCGGACAACGTCAGCAGTCCTGTCGTCCAGTAGCCCCAGACCGTCACCACGTGTCCACGCCCGAAGGACGGCAACCACCCCAAATCGACCGAGAAAATGAAGATGAGCAGGATGCCGATCAGGAAAGTCGGCAGCGACACGCCGAGCAGGCTGGTGGCGAGGAAAGCGCGCGACAGCCAGCTAGCCGGGTAAAGCCCGGTATAGACACCCATCGGCACCCCGACGACCACGGCGAATATCGCCGAAAGGATCGACAGTTCGAGGGTCGCCGGCATGCGCTGGGCGATGAGCTGGGAGACCGGCTGCTTGAACTGATACGAGATGCCGAAATCAAGCTGGGCGGCGTGGTCGACGAAACGTGCGAACTGAACGACGACGGGATCGTCAAGTCCCAACGCCTGACGCAACTGGGCTCGCTCTGCCGGTGTCGTGTCCTGACCGACCATCTGGTTGATCGGATCGCCGACGAAACGGAACATAGCAAAGGAGATCAGCGCCACGGCTAGGATGACGCCGACCGACTGCACCAGCCGCCGGATGGCGAACGCAAGCATGAATTAGCTGTCCTGAAACTGAAGGGCCCGGATCGCTGGGATCCGGGCCCGTGTTGGCGCCCCCGCCGTCAGTGCAGATTTGCCCAGTAGAACAGAACCTCGTCGTCCGGACGCTGAACGATGTCGAGGTTCTTGCGCTTGCCCCACACAAGGTACTGCTGGTGCAACGGGATGTGCGACACGTCCTTGGTCATGATCTCGTAGGCCTGATGGATAAGCGCGTCGCGCTTGGTCTTGTTGGTCTCCATCACGATCTTGGCCGCGAGCGCGTCGACCTTCTTATTGCAGTAGTCGCCGAGGTTGAACGGCCCGCCATTACCCTTGGCATCGCGGCAGGTCACCAGATTCGTCAGGACGTTCCAAGAGTTGAACGAATTCGGCGTCCAACCGAGCAGATAGAAGTCGGTGTTGTAGCCGCCTGGTGCCAATACCTTGGCGAAGTACTTCGCCTTAGGCACCGCCGCGAGGTTTACCTTGACCCCTATCTTGGCGAGCATCGACACCACGGCTTCGCAGATCCGGGCATCGTTGACATAGCGGTTGTTCGGGCAATCCATGCCGACCGTGAAGCCCTTCGGATAGCCGGCTGCCGCAAGCAGCTTCTTCGAAGCGGCGGGATCATATGGCAACCGCTTGAAGTCCTTGGAGCCGTCGAAGAGCTGAGGCGCGATCAGCAGCGCGACCGGCTTGGCAAGGCCACGCATGATGCGTTTGTCGATCGCGTTGATGTCGATCGCCTGGTAGAACGCCTTGCGCACCCGCACATCCTTGAAGGGGTTTTTGCCCTTGATGTTCGAGCTCGCCAGTTCATCGCTATGCTGGTTGAAGCCGAGGTGGATGACGCGCAATTCGGGGCCGGACAGCACCTGCGTGTTCGGATCGGCGTTGACACGGTTGACGTCCTGCACCGGCACCGGCTCGATCAGATCGACCTGACCGGAGAGCAGCGCAGCGACGCGCGTGCTGTCCGAGGCGATGGGCGTGAACACGACCTCGTCGATATTGCTGTTGAGCTTGCCCCAGAAGTGGGGATTGCGCTTGAAGACGGTTTTCACGCCCGGCTGGTGGCTGACGATCATGAACGGCCCGGTGCCGTTCGACATGAAAGCCGCCTTGGTCGAGCTGACGTCCTTGGCCGAGACCGGCTTCGCGAGACCCACCTTCTCGCTCCAGGTCTTGTCCATGATGTACAAGGTGTCGAGCTGCGCGGTGAGGATCGGATTCGGCGTCTTCAGCGTTACGTCGACCGTGTAATCGTCCTTCTTCGTCCAGACCGAGTCGGCAGGGATATAGGCCCGGTAATCGGAGCCGGTCATCTCGACGCGCTTCATGGAGAAGACGACGTCATCGGCGGTGAAGGGATCGCCGTTTGCAAATTTGACGCCTTTGCGCAGGTGGAAGACCCAATGCAACGGATCGACCTGCTCCCAGCTCGTCGCCAAGCCCGGAATGATCTTCAGATTCTTGTCGCGCTTGGTCAGACCGTCATAGACATTGCCGAGCATGCCCTGCGTGAAGGTTTCATTCAGCGAATAGGGATCAAGCGAATTGAGCGTGCCCTGGAAAGCATAACGAAGAGTCTTGGCACCCGCCGGCACCGACAGTCCGGCCGCGGCGATAAACGCAGCCGCAAGCGTCAGCCGTTTGAACATCATGATGGCAACCTTCCCCTCTTTTGTTGCCGAAGCTTAGGTGGTCACGTGAATAGCCGCAAGCGCCGACTTACGGGATACAAAGCGGCAACTTGGTGTGGCACGGTGCGACGTCTCGCTGGTTGAACCGGCTTGCGTCAGGGGCACGAGAGGCTTGGTAGCAATTTTCGGGCCGCGGACGTGCGATGCAGCAAAGCGTCTGGCGATGGCCGCGCACCGGTCGCCAAGGGCGCGCTGAGCCGGTATTGCGCCCCCGTCGCCGGTACTAAACCCGGTGCCCAGGTAACGGCACCTTGGTTGATTTTTGGTCGACATGACTTAGGCGATCGCCGAGTGGCTGGCATCTATCAGCACGATCAGACAGCAGCTTGCACGGAATCCGGGCAGGCCAACTACGCCTGAGAGCATCAGAGCAAGAAGCCAGCTATCCTATTTGGCGGCGACGATCTCGACTTCGACCTTGAATTCCGGACGCGTGAAGCCCGAGACAATCATCAAGGTCGACGCCGGCGGCGGACTGGCTACGTAGCGATCGCGCACGCGCATATAGGGCTGCATATGTGTGCGGTCGGTGACGTAGGCGTTGATGCGGACCAGATTGGAAAAGTCCATGCCGGCCGCCGCCAGAAAGCATTTGATGGCTTCGAAGCAAAGGGCGGCCTGCTCCTCGACACCTTCGGGGATTTGGTCTTCGGCCGTGATACCGAGCTGACCGGAGGCCATGAGCAACCGTGCGCCCGCCGGAATCTCGACCGCGTGGCTGTAATTTCCAAAGGGCGCGCGCGGACCGTCGGGTGAAAAATGCCGCAACGGAGCCATCAGAGCATGCTCCCGGACCCCTAGAGATCCTGCTCGATCGGGCTTTCCGACATGGCGCGGCGCAGCGCGTCCGAAGTTTGGCGACAGTACTCGGTGTAGGTGGACGACATCCGAAACTCTTCTGCCCGCGGATAGGGCGTTGCGATGTGGAGCTCGCTGCTGATGCGGCCGGGACGCGCGCTCATGACCACGATGCGCGACGACAGATAGACCGACTCGTAGACGCTGTGGGTGACGAAAACGACCGTCAGATCCCGGTTGGCGAACAGCTTCAGCAGATCGTTGTTCAGTTTGGTGCGCGTAATCTCGTCGAGCGCCGCGAACGGCTCGTCCATCAACAGGATGCGCGGCTTGGTCACCAGCGCGCGGGCGATCGAAACGCGCATCTTCATGCCGCCGGACAATTGCCGCGGATAGGACTCGGCGAAACGTGCGAGCCCGACCTGCGCCAGCGCCTCAATGACGCGTTCGCGCACCTCCGCCCGGGGCCGGCCGGCAAGCTTCAAGGGCAGGTAGACGTTTTCGAAGACGCTGCACCAGGGCAGCAGTGTCGGCTCCTGAAACACGAAGCCGAGCGAGCGATCCGGCTCCCCGTGGGCGTCGTAGTCCGATTGCGGCCAATCGATCTTGCCCGTCGACGGCTTGCCCAGCCCTGCGATCATCTTGAGCAAGGTGGACTTGCCGCAGCCCGAGGGGCCGAGCAGGGTCAGGAATTCGCCCGGGCGAATGGTCAGGTCGACGCCGTCCAACGCCACGGTCTCGTTGGCAAAGGTCTTTGAAATGCCGCTGAGCGTCAGCAACGCACGCGCCGGCACCACCTCGCCCGCGGCACGTTCCAGATGCAGTTTCGGCAACATGGGCGCCACATTCACACTCATCGTGGAGCCCCCGGCAGGCGTGGGATGAAGCTACGCATTTTGCCCGGATTGAGCAATCCCAGCGGATCGATTTCGTGCTTGAAGCCCATCTGGTCGGCGTCGGCACGCTTGTGGCGGCTGCCGTCTTCAAGCGTGTAGACGTGCGGGTTGGCGATCATGATTCCGGCGGCCTCATGCAGCGCGATCATCTCGTCGAGCCGTTCCGGCGTCGAATAGCGCACCACCGGCAGCGCGCTCGCGGTCACTTGGCCACCGAAGCGGATGAACTCCAGATGCTGCATAAGTTCGTCGCCGAAGCGCACGTTCACGCCCTCGACCGCCTCCAGCAGCCGGTCGTGCGGAAACAGGCATTGCAGGTATGTGACCGAACGGTCGCTCTTGAGGACCTGCAGCGTGGTGTGGTTCCAGGCGAATTCGTAAAGCGGGATCGTGCCCGGCGAGTCGTCGCTCGGCGTCTCGCAGACGACCTCGCCACGCGCGCCGACAAGCAACGATTTGCAGGTTTCAAGCGAGCTTTCGGCGATCATTGCCAGTACGAGATGCTTGCCGTCCGGACAATGGCGGCGAAAGGCACCGAAATAGCTCGGCAAGGGCCACGCCACCGCCGACAACAGCTTCTTCACGACGCCATCGGCCAGCGCCAGCGTGCGGCCGAACCGCACGGCATCGAGGAAGTCGTCGAAGGCGAAGACCACGTCGACCCAGGGCCAGGCCGGCGCCAGCGGCATTTCCAGCGCCGTGACGATGCCGGTGGTGCCGTAAGCGCGGTTGATCTTCTGCGCCGCGTCGCCACGCAGTTCCACAATGCGCGGCGTCGATTCCAGCGACACCACCCGTGCCGCCAGGATGTTGCCCGGCTCACGCAAGCCGCCATAGGTCACCGAGCCGATGCCGCCCGAGCCGCCGGCGACGAACCCACCCACGGTGGCGGAGCGCTTGGTCGAAGGGTGCATGCGCTGCTCGAACCCGGTCGGCCGCAAGTCGCGGTCGAGCTTGTCCATCTTGGCGCCCGCCCCCACCCGCACCGCGCCGGGCCGGCTCCACTCCAGCGCCGAAAGGCCGGTGACGTCGAGCACCACGCCGCCCTCAAGCGGAACGCACTGACCGTAATTACCGGTAGCGCCGCCGCGCACGGTCAGCGGAATGCGGAAGCGCGCGCAGGCGGCGGCGACACGAATAACGTCGCCTTCATCGCGCGCGATCACGACGGCGTCGGCGACCTTGTCCTTGAGGATCGCGTTCAGCGGCGGCGAATACCAGAAGAAGTCGCGCGATTTGCGCTTGCGGTCCGTCGCCTCGACGCTGACCGGAACGTCGCCGATCGCACCAAGGAAGGCCTCGATCGGATAGCGCGGCGCCGCCCCCACCCCGGGTACCGGCCCGGGGGGATCGTCAGCCGCAATATCGGGGACCGGATGCTGCATCAGGCTGCGCGGAAGACTTCCGTCTCGCCGTGCTCTTCGAGCAGCTTCATCAGCCGCTTGCGCATGATCATGCCGGGGCGATCCGAGACCATATGAGCTTCGGCGCGCCGGCCGACGTCGATCGGCGTGTCGAAGTCAGTCGAACTCGATGATGTCCTTGTCCTCGCGCGTGATCTTGTAGTCCCAGTCGATCAGTAGCTGGGCCGGGCAATCGGCTTCGGTGTCGTTGCGGTAGAGCCACTGCACCACCATGATGTGGCCGTCGTCGATCGGCGTCGCCGAATTAAGAATGATATGGCGCAGGCCTGACGGATATTCGATGTCCAGCCGGCGGCAGAACGGCATGTACCACTTGTTGCGCATGTGCCGCTTGGTGGTCGGCGCGTCGGTGCCAGAGATGGGGTACTGGATCGGCGGATTGGCGACGGTGATCAGGGTCTCCGCCTCGAAGCCGTAGTCCGTTTCCTTGATCTCGTATTTTTCAGGCAGTGGCTGTTCGAGCTGGCCGAAGGTTCCCTTGTGCACGAACGCAAAATGCGCGTTGTCGAACGAGTTCTCCATCAGGCGCAGCGCCGCCGTGTTCCATTTCTCGTAGAACTGCGGGATCTTTCGGAACGTGGGGTCTTGGTCCTCCGGCACCTCGAAGATCGGCGCCAACGGCTCGTCGAGCGCCACCCAGACATAGCCGTAGCGCGCCGTGCAGTGAAAAGCCGGCGTCGAAAGGTTGGGTACCTCCTGCTGCACCGGAAACTGCGGCACTTCCACCAGCTTGCCGGTATGATCGTAAGCCCAGCCGTGATAACCGCAAACGATGTTGCCGCCCTTGCACCAGCCCTTGGAGAGCTTAGCGGTGCGGTGACAGCAGCGGTCCCTGAGCGCCGCCGGCTCGCCGTTGGCGCCGATGAAGAGGACGATATCCTCGTCGAGCAACTTGAACGGCTTGGGCCCGTCCTTCAAATCCTCCAGCGGCATAACCGCGTACCAAAACCGGCGGAGCACTTTTTGTTGGGTGGTGAGCATCGAACCCTCGTCAGGTGTTGCATCAGGACATAGGTTTTGGTTTCAGACTTCAGTGTTGGTTTCAGACATTGGCTTTGGTTTTAGACTTCGGTTTTGGTCTCAGACTTCAGCCTTCTTTTCAGATTTCCTGCTCGGTCTCGCTCTCGTGCCAGCGGCCCAGCGCCAGCTTGGACAGGCTGACCATGACCAGAAACAGCAGAATTCCGGTGACGGTGATGAGGAAGAGCGCGGCGAACATGAGCGGGATGTCGAGTTGAAAGCCGGCCTGCAGGATCTGATAGGCAAGCCCGGCGCTGCGTCCGCCGGTGCCGGCGACGAATTCAGCAACGACCGCGCCGATCAGCGCCAGGCCGCTGGCGACCTTCAGCCCCGCAAAAAAGAACGGCAATGCGCTCGGGATGCGCAGGTAAATCAGCTTCTGTAGCCTTGTCGCGTGGCTGATCTCGAAGAGATTCTGATGCCCGGCATCCACGCTGCGCAGGCCGATGACCGTATTCGAGATGATCGGGAACACCGCGATGATGGTGGCGCAGATGACCAGGGCGACCTCGGTGTTCTTGACCAGAATGATAATGAGGGGCGCGACTGCCACGATCGGCGTCACTTGAAGAATGACGGCGTAGGGGAACAAGCTACGCTCGATCATCCGGTTCTGGACGAACAGGAACGCCGACAACGAACCGATCACGGTCGCAAGCACGAGCGCGGTCAACGCCACCTTGAGTGTGCTCCAAAGCGCCCACATCAGGCTCGGCACATTGGTCACGATGCTGTGGGCGATGGCGCTGGGTGCGGGAAACAAGTACGACGGAATCGCGAACACCCGGCAAGCCACTTCCCATCCGACCAGGATGATCAGACCGACGACCAGCGGCGGCAATGCCTCGGTCAGCACCGATTTTTTTTTCGTGGGTCGTGCCATGGGATGCAGAATTGGCTCGAGACGGGAACCGGTCAGGCGGCGCGCACGCTCACGCGCCGCCCCAACGTCATTTCATCATGATGTGCATGCCGTCGATGAGCTTGGTGGTGTAAGCCTTCTTGTAATCGACATCTTTCTTGAGCAGACCACCCTTGACCATGAACTCGTAGGTCGCCTTCCACCGCGCATCGGTCATCACGCCGATCCCCTTGGTCGCCGCATCGCCGCCGTTCACCACCTTCAGCTCGTTCATGCGCTTGATGCCAAACGCGATCTGGGCGTCCGTCATCTTCGGATTGTCCTGCTTGATGAGGGCATTGGCCGGTGACGGGTCGCCGGTCAGATAGCTCTTCCAGCCCTCCATCGAGGCCTTCAGGAAGCGCTTCAGCACCTCCGGCTTTTCCTTCAGCAGCTTGGTGGTGGTGACCATGGTCGTGCCATACGGCGGATAGCCGCTGTCGGCGAAGAGAAAGAAGTTGACCGGCACGTGATGCTGCATCGCCTGGAACGGTTCCGATGACGGATAGGCCTGCTGGGCGACGTTGTCGTTGGCGAAGAAGGGTTGCAGGTTGAAGGTGTAGGGCTTCACCTGCGCGTCGGTGTATCCGAACCGCTGCTTGAGCCACGGCCAAAAGGTCGTGTGGCTGGAGGTGGCGATCAGGATGGTCTTGCCCTTGAGCCCGCCGAGGCTCTTGACGTCAGCATGAGTCATCATGCCCTGCAGGTCTTTCTGGAAAGACGTGCCGATGGTGATCACCGGCAATCCCTTTTCGACCGCGTTCAGGACCTGAATGTCGTAGCCCATGATGACGTCGGCCTCGCCGCCGAGGAGAAGCTGCAAACCGTTGACCTGTGGGCCACCCATCTTAATGGTCACGTCGAGCCCGACCTTCTTGTAAAGCCCGGTCGCCTTGGCCTGGTAGAAGCCGCCGTGCTCGGCCTGCGCGAACCAACTGGTCAGAAAGGTGATTTTGTCCGCGGCTGAGGCCATTGACGGCGCCAGCGCGACGCCCGCCAACAGCGCGCCGCCGAGGGCCGCGCGGGTAATCCGTGACCAGGTGGTCCCTGCCATTGTGCTCATGACGCCATCCATTGACCGTGCGGGTTGCGAGGATTGGGGCCCGACATGCGCGCGAGCCCCGCCCACTTGCGTCGATCTGAACAAAGAAGAATGATATGAGAAAGCATCATATTTAGTGCGGAGCGCTGCCATTGCGGCATCAATGATCAGATTGTGTGCATACGCATGCGGCTTGGGCAGCGCACAAAGTTCCGCCATTCCAATGCCTTGTAAAATCTAGCGGGAGGAGACCGACCCGGTCATGTTACATGCCCGAATTTTGACCTACCTCGATGAGGTGGCGCGGCTCGGCTCGATCCGGCGGGCGGCGGGACGGCTCAATGTTGCCTCATCGGCTATCAACCGTCAGATCCTGGCGCTCGAGACTCAGCTCGGAACCCCGATCTTCGAGCGCATGCCGCGCCGGCTGCGGCTGACCGCGACCGGCGAAATCCTCATCGCCCACGTGCGCGAAACCCTCAAAGCCCACCAGCGCGTCGCCACCCAGATCGAGGCGCTCAAGGGCCTCAAACGCGGCGAAGCGACCATCGCCACCATGGACGGACTGGCGGCAGGCCCCCTGCCCGAGTTCATCGATCACGTGCTCGATACGCATCCGCGCGTGCACGTTCGGCTGAAGGTGCTGCCGCTCGACCAGATTCCGAACGCCGTGCTGACGGGCGAAGCCGACATCGCGCTCGGATACAACTTGCCGTCCAGCCCGGGCTTGCGCGTGGTCGCCAACCACGACCTCTATCTCGGCGCCGTGGTGGCGGCCAATCACCCGCTCACCAAGCGGCGCCCCGCCTGGCTCGCCGACTGCCTGGAATATCCGCTGGTGGTCGCGGACCCTTCGATGACCATCCGGCCGGTGGTGGACCTTGCCTTCACCCGTGCCGGCCTGCCCTTGCACCCGACCATCGAATCCAACTCGATCCCCTTCATGAAGCGGCTCGCCGGCAGCGGCCGGGTCGTGACGTTCCTCAATCCGGTCGACATCGACGGCGAATTGGCCCGCCGCGAGCTCGCCTACATCCCCTTTCACGACCTCAGAAGCGACCCGATCACGATCAAGCTGGCGATCAGGGCGCGTGGCACGCTCGATGCATTCCCCAGCGTCCTGGTCGAGGAACTGCGCGCGGCCATGCCGGCGCTGAGATGGGTTTCGAACGATGACAAATAGGCACCACGGCGGACACAAGACGGTGCTTCCCAGCAGTCGCGCCCTGGCCCACGGTATGCGCCGATCGGTGGTCTCGAGGGGAGTGCAGCGTGGCTGAGCGACGTTTTGTGTGGGGCGAGCTGACCAGCGCCGAATTTCGAACCCTCGATCCCGAGAGCACCATCGCGGTCCTGCCCGTTGCCGCGGTCGAGCAGCATGGGCCGCATCTTCCGGTGCTGACCGACACCGCCATCGGCGAGGGCATGATTGCCGCGTTGCGGGCGTCGCTGCCGGACGACCTGAACGTGCTGGTGCTGCCGATCCAGGCCTACGGCAAGTCGAACGAACACCTGCTCTCCCCGGGCACGCTGACCCTCTCGGCCGCGACGTTGATCGAGACGCTGACCGAAATCGGCGCCAGCGTCGCGCGCGCGGGCCTGCGCAAGCTGGTGCTCATGAACTCTCACGGCGGCAACGCCGAGGTGCTCGGCATCGTGGCGCGCGAACTGCGTGTCCGCCACGGCATGCTATGCGTTGCCACCCATTGGCGGCGCTTCGGGCTGCCGGTCGGCCTCTACGACACCATCGAGGACCGCCACGGCATCCACGCCGGCGACATCGAAACCTCGCTGATGCTGCACTTCCGGCCCGATCTCGTGCGCATGGACAAGGCCAAGAAGTTCATCTCGAGCGGCGCCATGATGGAGCAAGAATTCACGCACCTGCGGCCGACGGGTCCGCACGGCTTCGGCTGGATCGCGCAGGATCTCAACCCGGAGGGCGCCGTCGGCGACGCGAGCATCGCGACCGCGGACAAAGGCCGCCTCACCGCGCAGCATCAGGTCGACGGCTTCGTCTTGCTGTTGCGGGACATCACTGCCTTTTCCCTCGAACGCCTTCATCTGCCCGATGCCGACGCCCTTCGCTGACATCGCCTGGCCCACCGCCGCGCGCTACTGGCTCGTCAACGCGCGGGTACCGGCTTGTCTGCTCGCGACCACGGCCGGACTGCCCGCGGCCGACGGCGAAGGCGTAGTGCGCGCCGACCTCCTGGTCGAGGACGGCAAGCTCGTGCGCATCGTGCCGGCAAACGCGCCGGCGACCGACGACACGCCGCGCCTCGACCTGAACGGACGCCAAGTCTGGCCCACGCTCATCGACATCCACACCCACCTCGACAAGGGCCACACGGTCGAGCGCAATCCCAATCCCGACGGCACGTTCCTCAACGCCCGGCTCGCCACTGCCGCCGACCGGCCGCACTGGACCGAAGCGGACTTACGCCGGCGCATGGATTTCGGCCTGCGCTGCGGCTATGCGCACGGCGTCTCGGCCATCCGCACCCACATCGATACCTATCCGGAAACGATCGACCGCAGCTGGCCGGTCGTGCGCGAGATGATCGGCGAGTGGCGCGACCGCATCGCATTGCAGGCGGTTTCGCTGTGTCCGATCGACCTGCTGGAGGGCGACTTTGGCGATCGCGTCGCCGCCGCCGTGGCGCAATCCGGTGGCCTGCTGGGCGGCGTGACGCGGTCGATGAGCGACAACCACGGCGCGCCGCCGCCGAATATCGATGCGCTGCTCGACCGCGTGTTCGCGCTCGCCGCCCGCCACGATCTCGATGTCGATCTGCACGTCGACGAAACGCATGATCCCGCGGCGGCGACGCTGCCCTTCATCGCCCGGGCGGCGCTGCGCAACGGCTACAAGGGCCGCGTGGTGTGCGGTCACTGTTGCAGCCTCGCGGTGCAGCCCGAGGCGGACGTCGACCACACCCTCGACCTGATGGCGGAGGCCGAGATCGCGGTCGTGACGCTGCCGACCGTCAATATGTATCTGCAAGACCGGCAGAGCCGCCGCACGCCACGCTGGCGCGGCGTCACGGTGGTGCACGAGATGCTCAACCGCGGTATTCGCGTCGCCGCCGCCGGCGACAATTGCCGCGACAGTTTCTATGCCTATGGCGACCATGACATGGTCGACACCTACCGGCAGGCCGTTCGCATCCTGCATCTCGACCATCCGCTTACCGATTCACCGGCACTGGTCGGCGCCGCGCCGTCGCTCATCGGCGGGCTCGACGGCCACGGCCGGCTTGCCGCCGGCGTACCGGCGCGGCTGGTCGTGTTCAACGCGCGCTCCCTCAACGAGATCCTGAGCCGCCCGCATTCCGACCGCCTGGTGATCGATCGCGGCCGGCGTCTGACCGAAAGCGCGCCCGACTATTCCGAGCTCTGGGCCGAAGACAGCGCGTAGCGGGCGCGAGCGCCGCGCGGAACGGAGAAGCGACACCATGTTGATGCATCAAGTCCTGCGCGACGGCGCCCATCGAACGCCGGACAAGATCGCCCTGCGCTGGGTCGACCGCGGCATTGCGCTGACCTTCGCCGAATCCGTTCAGGCAATGGAGCACTACGCCGGCGCGCTTCATGCGCTGGGCGTCAAAAAGGGCGACCGCGTCACGATCTTCGCCCACAACGGCATGGACTATCTGCTCGGTCTTTTCGCGTGCTGGCGCCTCGGCGCTATTGCGGCGCTCGTCAACGTGCGCTTTGCCGACGAGCTCGGCTATTACTTCGCCGACCATACGCCGAGCGTGGTGATCTACACCCACGACATGCACGGCCAAGTGCGCGCGGCGGCCGCGCGCGTGCCGGGCATCAATCACCTGATCTGCATGGATGGACCGCAAGACGGCGCGCACAGCCTTCCCGAGCTATTCGGTGCACAGCTTCCTGCCCCACCCGATCCGGCGGACGAAGACGCCATCGCACATCTCTCCTATACGTCCGGGACTACCGGGAAGCCCAAGGGCGCGTGCCTGGCGCACGAGCCGACCATGCGCGCGTGCAGTTGCATCGCCGAAAGGTTGCGGATCGTCGCCGACGACGTCTCCTTCGGGCCGACCGCGCTGTCGAGCTCCTATCAACTGGTCGGCAACCTGCTGCCGCCGTTGCGTCGCGGCGCCACCGTCAACGTCATGGGCAAGTGGGTGCAAGCGACCGGCTTCGACGCGCTGGAACAGACCGGCGCGACGATCCTTGTCGCCAATCCGACCGTGCTGGGCGAACTGCTGGCGGAGGCGCGCCTGCACGGCCGCGCACCGCCGGCGCTGCGCGTCGGTGTCTCCGGCGGCGGGCCGGTGCCGCCGTCGCTGAAAGCCGCGTTGCGCGACGAGCTGCAATTGCCACTCGCCGAAAGTTACGGCCAAAGCGAATTGGGCGGCTTCTTCGGGCTCGGCGAGCCTGTCCTGCTGCCCGACTCCCGGCTAGGCGCCGTAGGACGTCCCTTGCCCGACAAGGAGGTCCGCATTTTCAACGCGGCAGGCCAGGAAGTGCCGGCGGGCGAGGTCGGCGAAGTCTGTATGCGCGGGGGCTTCATGGCCGGCTACTGGGGCAAGCCGGACAAGACGAAGGAAACCCTGCGCGGCGGCTGGCTCCATTCCGGTGACGCCGGAACGCTCGATCGCGACGGTTATCTCACCATGCGCGGGCGTTTCGCCGAATTGATCACGGTCGACGGCCGCACTTGGTTTCCGCGCGACATCGAGGAAGCTTTGTGCAGCGTCGATGGCGTCAAGGAGACAGCCGTCGTCGCGCTGCCCGACCCCGTACGCGGTCATCGCGCCGTCGGCTATGTGACATTCGCGCGCGAGGGCGTCGACCTCGGCGGCCTGAAGGAAGCCATTGCGGCACAGGTGCCCTATGACCTCGCAGCCTTGACGCTGATCGGCATATCCGCGTTTCCCATGACACCGACCGGCAAGATCGCTAAAGCGGAATTGCGCGAACGCGCCCTGGCGGACGCGTAGTCCGGGCATGCGTATTCTTTATATATATTGTCATCCCCTGCCGGAGAGCTTTCATGCCGGCATTCGGGCGCGCGCGCTCGCGGCGCTGGCCGAAGCCGGTCATGAGGTCGACCTGCTCGATCTTTACGCCGAGGGCTTCGACCCGGTGCTGTCGGAAGACGCGCGGCGGCACTATCACGACACGAGCCGCAACCAGGCCGGGCTGGAATCCTACATTGCACGGGTGCGCGCCGCCGAAGTCTTGATCCTGCAGTTCCCGACCTGGTGCTTCAATGTGCCGGCCATGCTCAAGGGCTATTTCGACCGCATGATCATGCCGGGCGTTGCCTTCGACATCGACGACCCCGCCCACGTCAAGCCGATGCTCACCAACATCTCCCGCATCGTCGGGATCGTGACCTACGGCCGCCCGCGCCACATGGCGCTGTGGATGGGCGATCCGCCGCGCAAGATCGTGCGGCGCTATCTGCGCTGGTTCACCGGCGGGCGGGCCCGCACCGACTATCACGCGCTCTATCATTTGAACGTCGCCAGCGAGGCGCAGCGGCGCGATTTCATCGCCAAGGTCGGCCGCGCGCTAAGCCGGCTCTGAGGGTGTCGCACGGCCATTTTCGCGTCAAGAAATTATCCGCCCACTCTCCGTCCCACGCCGCCAACACACATTGCGTTCTCGATGCTTTAGCGACCGGCTGACAAAGGCGGCGCGGCATTGCATGATGACGGCCCGGGAGGAAGACAAAAATGCAAGGCAAGATCGCGCTCGAGGAGCATTTCGCCATTTCGGCGACGCTGAACGATTCGAAGGTGTTTGGCCCAAACGTTTGGGAGTCGCTGGGGCCACGGTTGCTCGATGTGCAGGACATCCGGCTCAAGGAGATGGACAAGCACGGCGTCGAGCTGATGATTCTGTCGCTCAACGCGCCGGCAGTGCAGGCGATTCACGACGTCGAGCGCGCAACTGCGGTGGCGCGCGAAGCCAATGACAAACTGGCCGAGGAGGTCGCCAAGCGGCCGGACCGCTTTCAGGGCTTTGCCGCGTTGGCCATGCAGGACCCGGACACGGCATGCGCCGAGCTGACGCGCTGCGTGAAGGAACTCGGCATGGTCGGCGCCCTGGTCAACGGCTTCTCGCAGCGGGGCACGCCGGAAAACCTTCTCTATTACGATCTGCCGGAATACCGCGACTTCTGGAAGACGGTGGAGGCGCTCGGGGTGCCGTTCTATCTGCACCCGCGCAACCCGATCGCCGGCTGGACCAAGTTCTACCAGGGCCACCAGTGGCTGTGGGGCCCGAACTGGGCTTTCGCGGCGGAGACGGCCGTGCACGCGCTGCGACTGATCGGCTCCGGCCTCTTTGACGAATGCCCCGGGCTTCGCATCGTGCTCGGCCACCTGGGCGAAGGCATCCCCGTGCAGCTCTGGCGCATCGACCATCGCAACGGCTGGATGAACGAGCCGCACCACTACCCGGCGAAGCACAGCGTGGCGCACTACTTCCGCAAGCACTTCTACGTGACCACGTCGGGCAACTTTCACACGCCTTCGATGAACAACTGCATCACCGAGCTCGGGGCCGACCGGGTGATGTTCTCGGTCGACTGGCCGTTCGAAGCGGTCGACGAGGCCGCGGTGTGGTTCGACAAGGCCGAGATCGACGAGGCCGACCGCATGAAGATCGGGCGCACCAACGCGATCGAGCTGTTCATGTTGAAGCTGAAATAGGTCACGCGAAACCAAAGTCTGGAACAACAATGAGAACGATCACCGTCGAAGAGCATTTCGTCACGCCCGGCTTTCTTGCCGGTCCGGGCAAAAATTTTTTCGATCGCTTTCGCAACTCGGGCCCGGTGGGGGCGCGCATGGCGGAGCAGCTTTGCGAACTGGGCGACAAGCGCATCCGCGAGATGGATGAGGCCGGCATCGACATGCAGGTGCTGTCGCTCAATTCGCCGGGTGTCGAGCAGGCAGAGCCCGACGACGCGGTCGCCTGCGCGCGCGACGCCAACGATTTCCTGGCTGACGCCATCAAACGCCACCCGACGCGCTTCGCCGGCTTTGCCTCTCTGCCGATTCAGGCGCCGGAAAGGGCTGCGGAGGAGTTCGACCGCTGCGTCCGCACGCTCAAGTTCAAGGGTGCCAACATCAACGGCC
Source organism: uncultured Pseudomonadota bacterium (assembly GCA_963773225.1). GTDB lineage: Bacteria > Pseudomonadota > Alphaproteobacteria > Rhizobiales > Xanthobacteraceae > Pseudolabrys. The sequence continues at coordinate 41,370 of CAVZAO010000017.1, read as the reverse complement.
ACACCCGGGGCCGCTATATCGACGATGCGGCGTTCACGCCGATCCTCGAGCGCGCCGAGACGCTCGGGGTGCCGATCTACCTGCACCCGACGATGCCGCCCAAGCCGGTGATGGACGCGCTTTATGGCGGCTTCTCACCCGCGGTGAGCGGCATCCTGGCCGGCAACGGCTGGGGCTGGCATATCGAAACCGCCGTGCACCTGCTGCGCATGATCCTGGGCGGCGTGTTCGACCGGCATCCAAAGCTCCAGGTCGCCATCGGCCACATGGGCGAGACGCTTCCTTTCATGCTGCAGCGGATGAACCGCACGCTGCCGCCGCAGGTGACGAAGCTGGCGCGGCCCGTGGGCGATTACCTGCGGCAGAACGTGCACTACACCTTCGGGGGCTTCAATTTCATGCCGACGTTCCTCGACCTGCTGCTGGAAATCGGCGTCGACCGGATCATGTTCTCGGTCGATTACCCGTATGGCACGATGACCGAGGGCAAGACCTTCCTGCAACATCTGCCGGTGAGCGAAAGCGATCGCGAACGCATCGCGCACGGTAACGCGGAACGGTTGCTGGGGGTCTGAACGCGCCAGGTTGGTGGCTCGTTTATCCCTTGATCGCCGCGTTCACCTTGGGCAGCACCTTCTCCGCGAGCAGGATCATGGACCGGCGGCCGAGTTCGCGGTCGGTCCAGTCCTTGCCGGCATAAAGCAGCGTGCCGAAATCGCCGACCGTTTCGCGATACTTCAGGAGCTCGTCCGCCACCTTGTCGGGCGTGCCGTAGGTGATGAGCGCGTCGCAGACGTTGTCGAGCGTCACCTCGTCGTCGGGCTGGTCGCGCCGCGTCTTGAACAGCTCGATACGCCCGGCTTTCTTCAGCTTGGTGAAGAGCTGACTGTAGTAGTAGCGATAAGGTCCTTTCGGGTCGGTGGCATAGGCCTTCGCGGTCTTCTCGTCTTCGGCGACGAAGATCGAGCGCGCGACGCGCCAGTTGGCCGGGTCGGCCTGGCGGCCCACCCGCTCGCAGCCCTCGACGTATTTCGGCCAGTGGCTCTTCACCCAGGCCGGCATCAGGAAGTTCGCCGAGATCGGATCCCAGCCGCGCGCGGCCGCTTCCGTCACGCCCTTGGAGAACGGCGCCACCGCGGTGACCACGATTGGCGGGTGCGGGCGCTGCAACGGCTTGGCGATGAAGCCCTGCCCCAGCTCCGGCATGAACTGGCGCTCGACGTTGATGGTCCAGTATTTGCCCTTGATGTTATAGGGCGGCTCGCCGTCCCAGATCGCCAGCACCTGATTGATCGCTTCCAGGAACATCTCGTTGCGGTTGGCGTCGAGATTGCCGAACGCTTCCGCGTCCGACAGCAGACCGCCGGGGCTGATGCCGAACAGAAAGCGTCCGTCGAGCATGTGGTCGAGCATGGCGATCTGCGCGGCGACGGCGGCCGGATGCGTGTTCGGCATGTTGATGGTGCCGGTGCCGAGCTTCATGGTCTTGGTCTTGTCCACGAGGCTGGCGAGGAAGATCGCGCACGAGGTGATGTTCTCGGCGCGGTCGGTGACGTGCTCGCCACACAGGCCTTCGACGAAGCCCAGTTCGTCGGCGAGCATGAAGGCTTCGCGGTCCTCGCGCAGCGACTGCCGCCAATCCTTGGCCAGCGGGTGGATGGGCATGGTGAAAAAGCCGAGCTTCATCTGATCGTTTCCCGGATCAATGTTCACACCGGACCGAGCCGGCGATCGTGTCGTTGCTCACGCGCAGCGTGGCAACGTTTGAATTTGTTATAGTCCGCCTGATTTAATGATGCTTTCCGATGGCGAAATGCAGTGCGTTTTCATGTTCGACATTCCGCCAAGGTTGACGATCTAAACTACACCGCCGCCGGCGCCCCCGGCTGCTTGAGCGGATGGGCGCGCGCGAAGGCGTCGAGCGTGGCGCATGCGTCGATGATCCGCCGTACGGTCGGGTACGGCGTCAGGTCGCATTTGAAATAGGCGGCGCCGACGCCCTGCCCCGACAGGCAGATGTCGGCGATGGTGAGTTCATCGCCTTGGCAATAGCGCCCGGTTTCCGGCGACGACGCGAGGTTCGCCTCCAACGCCTTGAGCGCCGCCTCGTGCCAATGCCGGCCCCATTCGTTGACGCCGGCGTCGTCGACCTTGTAGCGGCCGGCGAGGTATTCGCGCACGCGCGGCACGATGAGCGGATGAGTGTCGCAGGCGATCATCTGCGACAGTGCCCGCACCCGCGCGCGCGCCTTCGGAGCCTTCGGCAACAACGGCGGCGCCGGATGGGTCTCGTCGAGATATTCCAGGATCGCCAGCGACTCGAACAGTACCGTGCCGTCGTCCTCGATCAGCGCCGGCAGCGCCATCATCGGGTTGATCTTTGCGTAGGCATCCTCGCGCTGCTGGCCCGTATGCAGGTTGACGTCGATCACCTCGTCGGGCGTGAGCCCCTTGAGGTTGAGCGCAACCCGCACCCGATAGGTAGCGAGCGAGCGCCAATAGGAAAACAGCTTCACCTCGACCTCCCCACAGCGGCCTCCTGACCGGCCGCTTACTTAACCTTCTTCTGCGACCAGTAGACCGTCATCCTGGACCCATCACCGCCGCCAATGCCGTGCTGCACGGCGTCTTCGAAGCCGGCGAGCGCAGCCTTGGTCGCTATCATGTCGGCGCCGAGCGACTGACCGGTCTCCACCATGGTGCGCAGGTCCTTCAGTGCATTGGCGATGGTGAAAGTCGCAGGGCCCGGATCCTTGCCATTCATCATGGTGACGATCATGTCGGCGCGCGTCTTGAGTTCGTTGTTGGCGCCATTGCTTTCCACGAACAGGTCGAGCAAGCGCTTGGCATCCCAGCCCACGCTGCGCGCAATCGCGAAAGCTTCGCCATAGGCCTGCCAGGCCACCATCAGCGGCAGGTTGATGGCAAGCTTCATGGCCGAACCGGAGCCCACCGGCCCGCAGTGCTCGAGCCGGCGCGTGAGTTGCTCCAGGATCGGGCGCGCGCGCAGCGCATCGTCCGGCTCCGCCCCCATGAGGCCGAGCAATTGCCCTTTGCGTGCCGGCGCCGTGGAGCCACCCACCGGGCATTCCACCAGCGTTGCGCCCTTGCCCCGCACCTTGGGTGCGAGATCGGTCTCGACCTTCGGCGGGACGGTGCTCATCTCTATGAACAGCTTGCCCTTGACGTCGCCGGACAGCAGACCGTTAGGACCATTGTAGACCTCGTCGATCGCCTTGCCGTCGGTGAGGATGGTAATGACGGCGTCGCATGCCGCCGCCACTTCGGCCGGCGAACCGAGCACCTTGGCGCCGGCGTCGGCCAATGGCTTCGCCTTTTCGGGCGTGCGATTCCAGACGATCACCTCCTGACCGACTTCGATCAGCCGCGCCGCGATGGCGGCGCCCATGGCACCAAGACCCGCTACTCCGATTTTCATGTTTCCTCCCACCTTGTCTTTGCGCGCACGATAAGCGATCGCGGCGGCGCTTGGAAGAACAGTTAAGGTTCGCCCGTTCGATCGCCTATGGAAGCCGCGAACGATTGACCGCTTGCGCGAAAGCATCAAGCTTCGATAGCCTTACCCTCAATCAAAACATTGTTGTCAAGGGATGAAATGTGATGGCCGTGCTCGAACAACGCTCCGAACTCCGCGACGGCATGCACATCGACTTCGATGCGTCGATAACCATGGATGACGGTGTGGTGTTGCGTGCAGATGTCTTTCGCCCGGCGAAAGAAGGCCGCTATCCCGTCATTCTTACTTACGGCCCTTACGCCAAGAACCTCGCGTTCCAGGATGGCTATCCAAGCGCCTGGAACATCATGGCGGAGAAGCATCCCGACGTCACCGCCGGTTCCAGCAACCTGTATCAGAGCTGGGAAGTCGTCGATCCGGAGAAATGGGTACCGCACGATTATGTCTGCGTCCGCGTCGATTCGCGCGGCACCGGCTGCTCGCCCGGATTCGTCGACCATTTCTCGCCGCGCGAAACGAAGGATTTCTACGACTGCATCGAATGGGCGGGCGTGCAGCCTTGGTCGAACGGCAAGGTCGGCCTGAACGGCATCTCCTATTACGGCATCAACCAATGGCACGTAGCGAGCCTGCAGCCGCCGCACCTCGCCGCCATCTGCGTCTGGGAGGGCTCCGCCGACTGGTACCGCGACATGACGCACCATGGCGGCATCGTCTCCACCTTCTGGGAAAACTGGTACGACATGCAGGTGAAGACCGTGCAATACGGCGCCGGCGAGCGCGGCGGCCGCAGCCGCGTCACCGGCGAGCTCGTGTGCGGCCCTGAAACGCTGCCGGAAGAAGAACTGGCCCGCAACCGTGCCGATTTCGGCGCCGAGATCGTCGCTCATCCGCTCGACGACAAGTATCACCGCGACCGCTCGCCGGTATGGTCGAAGGTGACCGTGCCGCTGTTTTCCGCAGCCAATTGGGGCGGCCAGGGCCTGCACCCACGCGGCAATTTCGAAGGCTTTGTCCGCGCCGCGTCAAAGCAGAAATGGCTGGAAGCACACGGCATCGAGCATTGGACGCACTTCTATACCGATTACGGCCGCGAGCAGCAGCTCCGCTTCTTCGACTACTTTCTGCATGGCAAGGACACGAGCTGGTCGAAGCAGCCCAAGGTGTTTTTGCAGGTCCGGCATCCGGGCGAAAAATTCGTCGGCCGCGCCGAGAACGAATGGCCGCTGAAGCGCACCAAGTGGACGAAGTATTACCTCGATCCCGCCGGCATGGCGCTGACGACGAAGAAACCCACGCGCGGCACCAAGCTAAGCTTTGCTTCCATGGGCGACGGCCTCACCTTCCTCACGCCGCCGCTCAAGGAAGAGACCGAGATCACCGGCCCGTCGGCGCTCAAGCTCACCGCCTCATCCACGACCGCGGACGCCGACTTCTTCATCGTGCTGCGGGTGTTCTCGCCCGACATGAAGGAGATCGTATTCCAGGGTGCCATCGACCCGCACACGCCGGTCGCGCAGGGCTGGCTCCGTGCATCGCACCGCAAGCTCGACAAGAAGCTGTCGCTACCCTACCGCCCCTATCATACCCACGACGAGAAGCAGCCGCTGAAGAAGGGACAGGCAGTCGACCTCGATATCGAGATCTGGCCCACCTCGATCGTGGTGCCGGCCGGCTACCGCATCGGCCTGTCGGTGCGCGGGCGGGACTACGTCTATCCCGGCGGCAGCGGCGGCAAGCTGTCGAACTTCAAGAATGAGCTCACCGGCTGCGGGCCGTTCCTGCATAACGATCCGCGCGACCGGCCGCCGGCCATCTTCGACAACACGACAACGCTGCATTTTAGCAGCGTGAAAATGCCCTATGTGCTGTTGCCGATCATTTCACCGAAGTCGAAGACAACCGCCAAAAAGCCGGGCGGCAAGAAGGCCGCGAAGCGGGCCTAACCGTAACGCGGCGCAGTGCGGCCAGCCGGTCGCCTATATCAACCGTTGTATGGCGCTCGCGTGCGGCGCCGTAATCGCTGCACGGTCACGCTTAAGTTTCGCCACCCGAACAATCAACGGGCCATCCGGAATGCGCATTGTGAAAGGATGGCCCACGGCTAGACGATTACGGTTCGTGTTTGCCGTTTCAGCCTGCGACAAATGATTGCGTTCGCAACGCACAACGATCCCGCAAACGGTGTAACGCGCTTCATTCATCGTCCCGAAAGGCCGGCGGCCTATGGTTGCCGCCGTTATCATACCGCAACAGGCTTTACACGGTGCACCGCAATGAACGATCATGTGACTCGCGAGGTTCGTTGCGGTGGGGCGTGACGACCCATCGCAATCCGCCGCTAGGGCCGCGAACCAAAGGCCGTAACGGCCAAACGATATAAGGCCGGGCGTGAAGCGCGGTCGGCCATCACCCCCGACAGGGGCGACAAAGGGAGGTTACCAATGTCCATCAAGGTTAGTCGCCGTAAGTTCATGGCTGCGACGGCGGCCGGCGCCGCGGCCGCCACGTTCAAGTTCCCGACGCCTGCGATCGCGCAGAGCGCCCCATTCAAGCTCGGCCTGCTCACGGTCAAGACCGGACCGCTTGCGCAGGGCGGCATCCAGATGGAGCAAGGTGTTCTCACCTGGCTCAAGCTGCACGACTATAAGATGGCCGGCCGCAAGGTCGATTTCATCTCCGCCGACACCGGCGGCAAGCCGGCCGGCACCAAGACCAAGGCGCAGGAGTTGATCGAGCGCGACAAGGTCGACGTCATCCTCGGGCCGCTCGCAGCATTCGAGTTGCTGGCGATCTCCGACTATATCAAGCAGCACAAGACCCCGACGCTCAGCCTCGCCGGCGCCGACAACCTGACGCAACGCGAACCCAACCCCTACTTCCTGCGGCCCTCCGCCTCGTCGTCGCAGGCGATGCAGCCGATGGGACACTACGCCGCCACCGAGATGGGGAAGAAGAGAGCGATCACCATCGATTTCGACTTCGCCTTCGGCTACGAGCAGGAAGGTGGCTTCCAGGCCGCGTTCCAGAAAGACGGCGGCTGCGTCGCCAACAAGCTGTGGGCGCCGCTCGGCACCCCGGACTACACGCCTTACCTCGCGCAGATGAGCAACTTCGACGTCCTCTGCCAGGGCTTCGCCGGGTCCGGCCCGCTCGCCTTCATGAAGCAGTACGCCAATTTCGGGCTCAAGCAGACGGTGGTAACCGGCGAAACCGGCTGCGACGACGCGCTGCTGCACGCCTTCGGTGACGAGGCGCTCGGCATGATGAGTTGCTGCCCCTACACGCTCGACCTCGACACCGACGCCAACAAGAAGTTCGCGCAGGCCGTTCACAAGCAGTTCAATGTGGTGCCCGGCTTCTATGCCGCCGGCCTCTACGTCAACTGCGACGTGGTGAACGCCGGCCTCGAAGCGACCGGCGGCAAGATCGACGACAAGACCAAGTTCATGGCCGCGCTCAAGGCCGTCAAGCTGAAGGACACCCCGCGCGGGCCGATCAGCTTCGACCATCTCGGCAACGTCGTCGGCGATTTCTTCGTCCGCCGCTGCGAGAAGATGAAGAACCCCTACGGCCTCAAGCTCTGGAACCACACGGTGAAGACGTATCACAACGTCAGCCAGTTCTGGACCTGGCCGGAGAAGGAGTTCCTGGCGCACCCGGTCTACTCGCGCAACTATCCGCCGCTGACCAAGTGCTGATCTGAAACGCTTAATACCGCGGGCGCCGCACGTGGCGCCCGCGGTTCCACAATCGTCATTCCGGGACGCGCCGGCGGCGCCAACCCGGGATACAAGGGCGACAAGCACTCAATCTATAGCTCTGAATTCCGGGCTCGCACGCGACCCGCGCCGCCCGGAACGACGGTTAAGGGTTAGGCGAACGGCGTCTAACCGAAGCGAACAGGACCTGCCATATGACCTTCTGGCTGCTGCTGACGGTCAACAGCATCACCTTCGGCAGCCTGCTGTTCCTGCTGGCGTCGGGATTTTCGCTGATATTCGGCCTGATGCGCATTCCGAACCTGACGCATGGCTCGTTGTTCATGATCGGCGCCTATTTCGGCGCGACGTTCGTCGGCGGCATGCTCGGGCTGATGTTCAACTTCTGGATCGCGACTTTGCTGGCGGCCATCCTGGTCGCCGTGTTCGGCGCGGTGATCGAACGCTTCCTGTTGCGCCAGCTACCCGGGCAGCCGTTGGCGCAGGTGCTGGTGACGCTCGGCATCTCTTTCATCGTCGCCGATTTCTGCCTGATGGTCTGGGGCGGCGATCCGGTATCGGTGGCGACCCCGGCGGGTCTCACCGGCTTCATCCACGAGGGTCCGCTCGTGTTTCCGGTCTACCGGCTGGCGGTCATCGTGATCGCCGCGGTGGTCGCGGCGGCGTTGTGGGTTCTGCTCGACCGCACCCGGCTCGGCGCCATGATCCGCGCCGGCGTCGACGATCCCGACATGGCGCGGGTCGTCGGCATCCGTGTCTCGCGGCTGTTCACTCTTGTGTTCGCGCTCGGCGCCGGGCTCGCCGCCTTCGCCGGCGTCATTGGCGCGCCGATCCTGACGGTCTATCCGGGCCTCGACCAGACCATGCTGCCGCTGGCGCTGGTCGTCGTGATCCTCGGCGGTTCGGGCAGCTTGGTCGGATCCATGGTCGGCAGTCTGATCATCGGCGTGCTGTACAATTTCGGCCAGGCGCTGCTGCCGCAACTCGCTTATTTCGTGCTGTTCCTGCCGATGGTGCTGGTGCTGCTGCTGCGCCCCCAAGGCCTGTTCGGCCGATTCGTGCCATGAGGGTGGCGTCATGACCGCGCGTATCGCCGCACTCCTCGTTGCGCTGGCCGCCCTGCTGACGGTGCCGTATTGGGCGCCCGGCCCCTATTACATCAACGTCGCCAGCCAGATTCTTTTCTACGCGATCTTCGCGCTCGGCCTGAACATCCTGGCCGGCTACGGCGGCCTGGTTTCGCTCGGCCATGCCGGCCTGCTCGGCATCTCCGCTTACGCGACGGCCTACATGCTGCAGGCCGGATTTGGTCATCCCGTCGCCATCGTCAGCGCCCTGGTCGCGGGTCTCGCCGCGATGGCGATCTATGCTGTGCTGTCGCTGCGCACGACCGGCATCGGCTTCATCATGATCACCCTGGCGCTGGGTGAAATCATCTGGGGCGTGGCCTATCGCTGGATCAGCGTCACCAACGGCGACAACGGCATCAACGTGCATACGCGCCCGATGCCGTTCGGCATTGCGCTGATGTCGCCGGTGGCCTTCTACTACATGACACTGATCGTGTTCGCCATCGCCGTCGCCGCGGTGACGATCTTCGTGCACTCCCCGCTCGGCGCCGCGCTGATGGGCACCCGCGACCAGCCGCGGCGCATGAACGCGCTCGGCTACCACGTCTGGGCGATCCGCTTCTGGGCCTGCATGCTGTCCGGCCTGCTGACCGCGATCGCCGGCATCCTGTTCGTCTACTACAACCAGTTCATCAGCCCGCAGGCGCTCGACCTCACCGCCTCCGCCGAGGTGTTGCTGATGGTCATCGCCGGCGGCGCCGGCACCCTGCTCGGCCCTGTCGTCGGCGCCGCGCTGGTGGTGATCGTCAAGAGCGTCGTCAGCGCCTACGTCACGCGCTGGAACATGCTGCTTGGCGCCATCTTCGTCGCTATCGTGATTTTCATGCCGGAAGGCATCGTGCCCGGCTCGGTGCGGCTGTGGCGCGCCGCCATGCGGCGGATGGCCGGCAGCGGGCGGGCGGCGGCCAAGCCTACGGGAGCGGAACCATGAGCGCGCTCACCGTCAGCCAGTTGCAGAAGTCGTTCGGCGGCCTGCACGTCACCCGCAACGTCAACCTCGACGTCGCGCCGGGTGAGCGTCGGCTCATCATCGGCCCCAACGGCGCCGGCAAGACCACTCTGTTCAACCAGATCACCGGCGAGATCACCCCGGACAGCGGCGCCGTGAAGCTGTTCGGCGTCGACCTCACGCGCGTGCCGAGCCGGCGCCGTCCGCATCTCGGCATGGCGCGAACCTACCAGATCATCACCCTGTTCCGGGAAAGCACCATCCTCCACAACGTGTCGCTGGCGCTGCTCGGCATATCGCCGCTGCGGTGGAACCCGCTCATCATGCTCAAGCGCCAGGGCCACATCGTCGAGGAGGCGCATGCGGCGCTGAAGAGCATCGGGCTCGGCCACGTCGCCGAGCGGCCGCTGTCGCAGACCTCCTATGGCGAGCGCCGCCGCGTCGAGATCGCCATGGCGCTGGCGCAGAAGCCGAAGGTGCTGCTGCTCGACGAGCCGTTCGCGGGACTTTCCATCGACGAACGGCGCGACGTGCACCAGTTGCTGATGGAAATCCCGCGCGACGTCACGATGGTGATGATCGAGCACAACATGGACGTGGCGCTGGAATTCGCCGAACGCATCACGCTCCTGCATTTCGGCGAGGTGATCGTCGAGGGCACCCGCGCCGAAGTGGTGGCCGATCCGCGCACCCGGGAGGTCTATCTTGGCCACTAGCGCGCTCGAGCTCAGCCATGTCGACGCCTACTACGGCGACAGCCACGTGCTGCAGGACGTTTCCTTTTCCCTGGGCGAGGCGAAGATGCTGGGCCTGCTCGGCCGCAACGGCGCCGGCAAGTCGACCTGCATGAACGTGACCGTCGGGCTGGTGCCGCCGCGCCGCGGGAAGGTGCGCGTGTTCGGCACCGAGGTCAGCGGCATGCCGCCGGAACAGATTGCGGCACATGGCGTCGCCCTGGTGCCGCAGGGGCGTCGCATCTTTAGAAGCCTGACGGTGCGCGAGAACCTGGTCGTCGCCGCTCGCAAGCCCAACGGCCAGCACGGCACTAAACACGAGGCCTGGACCATCGACACCGTGTTCGCCATGTTCCCCCGCCTCAATGAGCGCGCTCATCAGATTTCCGCGCATCTGTCCGGCGGCGAGCAGCAGATGCTGGCGATCGGCCGCGCGCTCATGGGCAATCCGCGCGTGCTGCTGATGGACGAACCATCGGAAGGCCTGGCACCGCAGATCGTGCACGAGGTGATGGACACCATCCGCAAACTGAAGGAAAGCGGCTTGTCGATCGTGCTGGTCGAGCAGAACCCGACGCTGGTGTTCGACGTCGCAGATGACATCGTGCTGCTCAACACCGGCCGGGTCGCGGAAGTCACGACGCCGGCGGCGCTGAAGGCGGACGACGCGGCTCTACGGCAGCATCTGGGGGTTTTCTAGAGCCCCCATGGGACGGTCATGGCCGGTTCGACCCAGCCATTCACGACCGGGAAATGAAGAAGGGCGTGGGTGCGCGGCACGAGGCCGGGCATGACGCCAGACAACAAAGGCAGATGAGAATGACGGTCTGGAACAAATACGCCGATACCGCCGCACGCCAGCACGGCAAGCCGGGACGCGAGCTGCGGCCGAAGGGCCTCACCGTCGACATGCACTGCCATGTCGCCGTGCCGCGCGTCACGGATATCGTCACACCGCACCTGAAGAAGGCGACCGACCCGCTGGTTGCGGCTTCGACACCGGACACCCAGGAGCTCATGGCCAAACAGGCGGCCGACATCGCCTCCCTTATCAGCACCACCGACGACCGCTTCGCCGCCATGGACGCCATGGGCGTCGACATGCAGCTCATCTGTCCGGCGCCGCCGCAGATCTACTACAATCTGCCGGTCGAGGTCGGCGTAGAAGCGGCCCGCGCGCTCAACGACGGCATCGCCGAATACGTCGGCACTCACAAGGACCGGCTGCTGGCGCTCGGCGGCGTACCGATGCAGGACGGCAAAGAGGCAGCCAAGGAGCTTGAGCGCGGCATGACGCAGCTCGGCTTCAAGGGCGTCGAGATCCTCACCAACGTCAACGGCAAGGAGCTGTCCGATCCGGAATTCGCGCCGTTCTGGAAGAAAGCGGAGGAACTCGACGCGCTCGTGTTCATCCATCCGACCGGATTCACTCAGCCGCAGCGTTTTGCGCGTTTCTACTTCAACAACGTCATCGGCAATCCGCTCGATACCACCATGGCGCTGCACTTCCTGATCTTCGACGGCGTGTTCGAACGCCATCCCAACCTCCGCGTCATGGCCGCGCACGGCGGCGGTTATCTCGGCGCCTACTCCGGCCGCATCGACCACGCCTGGGGCGCGCGCTCGGACGCCCACGGCGATCTGCCCAAGCCGCCGACGAGCTATCTCAAGCGCAACGTCTATCTGGACACGGTGGTGTTCACGCCGCATCAGCTCGAGGCGCTCGTCAGGACCTTCGGCGCAGATCGCATCGTCATGGGCACCGACTACCCGTTCGATATGCTGGAGCACGATCCGATCGGCCATATCGCCTCGGTCGACAGCTTCGACGATGCCACGCGTGCGGCCCTGGCGGGCGGCAACGCCAAGCGCCTGCTGGGGCTCTAGTCGGCCGTTAAGAAGCCGAATTGAGCATCGGACCGGCAGTGAACGTGCCGGATAGGATGATCAGGATCAGGCGCAAAAGCATCCTCAACCAAGCGAGGATGAGGCGTAAGTTGTGGCCGACCGCGGTGAGAATGGCGTTGGCGGCATCGCCTTCGGCTCCCTTCAGATAGCAGCGGTCGAGATGGCCGTCGGTTTTCATGTGACCGATGACAGCCTCGATGGCGGAGCGTCGCCGGAGCTCTCGCTTGATGACGCCGAATACGCCGCGCTTTTGTCCGGACAGGAATACGCGATGCAGGTTGGGCGCATTGTGGCCGCGATAGCCCTTGTCGACGTAAGCGCGCTCGATGGGACGCCCGGTGAGGCGTTCCGCGCCTTCGATGGCTTGTTTGAGGGTATGGCCGTCATAGGGATTGCCCGGCAATGCCGCCGCGTGCAGCACGAACTGGCCACCTGGAGCGCGGGCGTTGGTGATCGAGACTTTGACTCCGAACTCGTAGGGTGCACGAGCTTTGCCCTTACCGATGCACTCCACTTCCGGGGCATGGAAGGAATAGAACTTGAAGCCGCGCTGCCGCTGCTGCTGAGCGCGGATCTGACGGGCGCGTGTCAGTGGCCAAGTGAACGCTTCTTGCAATGCCGGCTGGCCAGCAATCTTGCGGCCGATGTCGCGGATGAGGCGGCCGAGGCGCGACCGCAACAGGCGTAACTGCTTGCGATGCCGGTTGAATTGCTTGGCATGGGCATAGCGGCCCGCCATCATGGCAGCCTGCTTGGCGACGCGCAGATAGGACTGCCGCAGTCGTATTCCGTGCTGGCGGGCCAGCCGATTGAGCCCCCTGATCGCTGCGTGCAGCAGCTTGGCGTCGGTCGGGAAGCTGACCGATTTGGGCTGCACGGTGGTGTCAACGGTGACCCGCGCCAGGTCCCTGGTGCGCAACGCGCCGCTCTCATGTGCAACCCGTAGGCTCTCGGCCAGGAGCAACTCCAGCTTGGCACCCAGGCGCTTGCGCCAATGGCTGAGATCAGAGCGCTCATGCGGGAAGGCGTGCTGGAAGAACTCTTCACCGGTGAAGTATTGAAAATAGGGATCGTGGACCCAGCGCTCGCACACGCCCTCGTCCGAGAGGCAGTAGATGTGCTTGAGCATCAGCAGGCCAATCACGAAACGCGTCGCGATCCCTGGCCGGCCCTTGTCGCTGTAGAGCGGGGCGATCTCACCGTCGATCCACTGCCAGTCGATCTTGGCGGCGAGCTGAACCAGCTCGTGCTTCATGTTGATGATCTGGTCGAGCCTGGCCCGGAACAGATCTGCTGATCCCGTCGTCTGCTGCTGCTTCGGCCGCATGATCCCCTCCGCTGTCCCAGGGAATCACGAATGCGCCGCGCCGCAAACGCAAAAATGAAATCGCAGGGTTATGGCCCCTCAGGCCCCGAAACCCTGCAATATCCAAGGCACCGCAATCGACGAAATACGATTCCTGATCAATGGCTTCGCTGCTTGTTAACGGCCGACGCTCTAAAGCGGCGCGGTTCGATTGTCGCGTCGGCCGTCGTGGCCGACGCTATTCCACGCTCGATTCATAGCCAGCGAAGAAGAGGGCTGCGGCAATCGGAGACTTGAAGGGGCGCCCCTTCTTCTCGTGGCCGCAATCGGCAGCCTCTACCATAATCCGTAGTCACGGCCCGCAACTCGGGAACGGAATTTCGCAGCGGCATCGGGGACCACGAGCGGCCTGTCAGGGACCTACCCCGGCCAAGGAAGGCTCTCCGCTGCTCCAGTGTAGGAGCGCCATCAATCCTTTCAGAAGATCCATCGGTGCCGGCGGACAGCCGGCGATGTGCAGATCGACCGGGAGCACATCCTTAACGCCGCCGGCGACCGCATAACTGCCGGCGAACACGCCGCCATTGGCCGCGCAGGCGCCGACCGCCACGACCCATTTGGGATCGGGCGTGGCGTTGTAGGTGCGCTCGAGCGCCTCGCGCATATTTTTGGTGACGGGCCCGGTCACCAGCAGCACGTCGGCATGGCGGGGCGACGCCACGAAATGCAGCCCGAGACGCTCCAGGTCGTAGAGGGCGTTGCTGAGCGCATGGATTTCCAATTCACATCCGTTGCAGGAGCCCGCATCCACCTGACGGATCGACAGCGAGCGGCCTAGCCGCGCCTTTGCCGCCCGGTTCACGCCTTCGACCAACTCCTTCAGCGCCATCTCATCCGGTGCGGGCGCCGGCTCAGTGAGCGGGCTGTGCGTCAGATTTTCGAACAACGTGCGGCGCATGATATGGCTCTAGAGATCGTGGCCCGAATAGGAGCAGTTGAACGACTTGTTGCAGAGCGGGAAGTCGGCGACGATGTTGCCCTCGATCGCAGCCTCCAGCAGCGGCCACTGGAACCAGGACGCATCGCGCAGATGACAGCGCGCGACAAGGCCGTCGGCATCGAGCCGCATCCACACCAGCACGTCGCCGCGGAAAGCCTCGACCAGCGCCAAGCCGTCACGCGGTTCTTTCGCGCTCTTGACCTCGGCCATAACCGGACCGTCGGGCAGTGCATCGAGGATCTGAGCAATCAGCGACAGGCTCTGCTCGACCTCGCGGATGCGGATCCACACCCGAGCATTGACATCGCCTTCGCCACGCACCGGCACTTCGAAGGTCAACCGGTCGTAGGGCGCATAGGCGAGCGCCCGCCGGGCGTCGAAGGCCCGGCCCGAAGCGCGGCCAACGAAGCCGCCGGCGCCGAAGCGATGCGCATATTCCGGCTTGACGATGCCAGTGGTGACGGTGCGGTCCTGCAGCGAAGCGGTGTTGTCGTAAAGCTCGATCAGGCGCGGGAAGCGGCGGCGCAGTTCCGCGAGCAGCACGGTGATCGCACTCACGCCTTCCGGCGCGATGTCGCCGGCGACGCCGCCGGGCACGACCCCGTCCATCATCAAACGGTGGCCGAAGGCGATTTGCGCCGTGCGCAAGACCCGTTCGCGCAGCACGCCGGTCTGCGCGTGCATGAGCGCGAACGCCGCGTCATTGCAGATAGCCCCGATGTCACCAAGATGATTGGCGAGCCGTTCCAGCTCTGCCATCAGCGCACGGATATAAATGGCGCGAACCGGGACCTCTATGTGCAGCGCTTCTTCGGCCGCAAGTGCAAACGCGTAAGAATAAGCGACCGTACTATCGCCGGAGGTGCGCCCAGCGAACGTCGCTGCCTTGTCGAGCGGCATACCGGCCATCAGCGACTCGATGCCCTTATGCACATAGCCGAGTCGCTGCTCCAGCCGCACGGTAAATTCACCGTTGGCAGTGAAGCGGAAATGCCCGGGCTCGATGATGCCGGCATGCACCGGCCCAACAGGAATCTGGTGCAGCCCCTCGCCTTCGACCGGCAGGAAGTGATAAGGCACCTTCGCGCCACCGTGCCAGACGCCGTGGTCGAGCCATGGCCGCGTGTCTTCGGCGCCGGCCGCCTCCAATCCGTGCAAATCGCGAATGGTCCGTTCCAGCCTGATTGCCGGCGGATGCTGCGCGCCGACGCTAGGGAACTTTCCGTTGACGCATCCGTAAGTGAGCACAGCAATGTCGCCGCTGCCTTCGTCGAGCAGCGCCATGTGCACGTGCGGCTTGTCGCCCCATAGCCCCAGCAAGGTCACCTGCCCGCCGGCAAGCCGCGCGATGGCTTCGCGCCAACCTTCTTCGCTCACTCTGCTGCGGGTCACGGTCATGACGCTATCCCAGCAACCGCGCGACGTTTTCAAAGCCGGTCACCAGGGCCGGCGGCAGGTAAATGCCGGCCATGAACACGATGGCGAGGTGCGCGAACATTGGCACATAAGAGGCATGCACGGGCCCCGCCGGCCCTTTTGGCTCGCCGAAGGCAACGGCGTTGAGCCGCAAGAAGAGCCCGCCGAGCGCCACCAGGATGCCGAGCCCGAGCAGCGCGGCCAACCACGGCTCGCGCGCGAAGGTCGAGGTCACCACTAGAAATTCGCTCATGAAAATGCCGAGCGGCGGCAGGCCGGCGATCGCCACCACGCCGAGCACCAGGCCCCAGCCGAGCACCGGATGCGTAACGGTCAGCCCGCCCATGTCGGCGATCTTCTGCGTGCCCTTGACCTGGGAGATGTGACCGACCGTGAAGAAGATCGCCGACTTGGTCAGCGAATGCATGGTCATGTGCAGCAAGCCGGCGAAATTGGCGAGGGGCCCGCCCATGCCGAAGGCGAATACGATGATGCCCATGTGCTCGATCGACGAATAGGCGAACAGACGTTTGATGTCCCTGCGGCGATACAGCATGAAGGCTGCGAACAAACAAGAAATCAGCCCCATGGTCACCATCAGCGGCCCGGGCGCGATCGCAACGGGATTGAGCGCCAGCAGCATCTTGAATTGCAGCAGCGCGTAAAGCGCGACATTGAGCAGGAGCCCGGAGAGCACTGCCGAGATCGGCGTCGGACCCTCGGCGTGGGCGTCGGGCAGCCAGGCGTGCAGCGGCGCCAGCCCCACCTTTGTGCCATAGCCGAGCAGCAGGAACACGAAGGCGACGTCGAGCAGCGCCGGGTCGAAGTGCTGCGCCTTGGTCATCAGCACCGTCCAGACCATCGCGTTCAACCCCTCGCCCACCACCGGCTGCGCCGCCATGTAGATGAGAATGGTGCCGAACAGCGCGAGCCCGATGCCGACGCTGGCGAGTATGAAATATTTCCAGGCCGCTTCGAGCGCCTCGTGCGTTCGGTAGATGCCGACCATCAGCACGGTCGAGAGCGTGGCAAGCTCGATTGCCACCCACATCAGGCCGATATTGTTGGCGACCAGGGAGAGGTTCATGCCGAACATCAGCACCTGGTACATGGCGTGGTAGAAGCGCACGAAGCGCGGCGTCAGCTTGCCTGTTTCGATCTCGTGGCCGATATAGCTGGCGCTGAACACCGCCGTCGTGAAGCCGACGAAGGTGTTGAGAACGATGAAGACCTTGTTGAGATCGTCGACCAGCAGATATGGGCCCGACGCAGGCGTCACGAAGAAAAACGAAACCGCCGCCAGGAACGCGAGCAGCGAAGCGAGCACGTTGAGCTGCGAGGTCAGGCGATAGCCCGGCAGCATGGCCAGCAGCACCGCCGAGATGGCGGGGATCAGCAGAACCGCGGAGAGCGCGTCGAACGTCATCGCCGCTCTCCCCGGAATTTGTCGAGCGCCTGCAGGTCGACCGTGTCGAAGCGCTCACGGATGCGGAACAGGAAGATGCCGATGACGATGAAGGCGATCAGCACCGAAAAGGCGACGCTGAATTCGACCACCAGCGGCATGCCGCGCGCGCCGGTCGCCGCCAGTACCAAGCCATTTTCCAGGGACATAAACCCGATCACCTGGCTGACCGCATTGCGCCGCGTCACCATCATCAACAGGCCGAGCAGCACCACCGAGAGTGCGAAGGCGAGGTCCTCGCGCGCCAACGCGTCGGCGCCTGCCGTCACTCGTAGCATCACGACCATCGACAACGCCACCAAGCCGATGCCGAGCAGCATGGTGAGGCCGACGCCGACCACATTTTCGATCTGCCGGTGAATGCCGAGGCGTACGATGATCCGATGAAGCGCGACTGGAATGACGATGCCCTTGAAGAGGAGCGCAATGGCCGCCGTCACGTAAAGATGCGGCGCGTCCTGTGCCAAGGCCTGCCAGCCGACCGACGCAGCCAGCACCACGGCATGCAGCGCGAAGATATTGAGCAGCGCGTAGAGTCGGCTCTGGTAGAGCAGCATGAAGCTCACCAACACCAGCGTGCCGGCAAGCAAATGGGCCACATCGAAGTCGAGCCCGTGCATGATTACAAGCTTCCCGACACGAACAACAGCAACGTCGCAAGCAACCCAAGCATCAACGCGGCACCGAGGAATTCCGACACGCGGAACACGCGCATCTTGGCGATCGCCGTCTCGAACACCGCCAGCAGGAAGCCGAGGCCAAGGAGCTTCGCGACGTAGGTGGCAATCGCAATGGCCAACGCTTGCGGCCCATATTCGGCGGTGACCAGCCCCCAGGGCAGGAACAGGCAGGCGATGAGCGAGAAATGGAGAAGCAACTTCAGCTCGGCGGCGAGGTCGATCAGCGCTAAATGGCGGCCTGAGTATTCCAGCACCATGGCTTCGTGCACCATGGTGAGCTCAAGATGGGTCGCCGGATTGTCGACCGGAATGCGCGCGTTCTCGGCGATCGCCACCATCACAATGGCGATCAACGCGAGCCCGAGCGACACGCGCAGACCCACTTCGGAGGACAACATGTAGGCCGCCATGGTGGAGAGCTGCGTCGAGCCCGCGACCAGCGCCAGCGTGAACATGATCATCAGCATGGCGGGCTCGGCGAGCGAGGCGATCATCACCTCGCGGCTCGCGCCGATGCCGCCGAACGACGTGCCGACGTCGAGCCCGGCCAGCGCCTGGAAGAAACGCGCGCTGCCGAGCAACGCGATGATGGCGATCAGGTCTGCCGTCCAGGAGAAATAAAGTCCGCTGCGGAAGGTGGGCACCAATGATGCCGCGACCCAGGTGGCGGCGAAGACGAGATAAGGAATGATGCGGAAGAGCCAGGACGCGTTTTCCGCCAGCACCACGTCCTTGCGCATGAGCCGCAGCAGATCGCGATAAGGCTGCAGCAGCGGCGGGCCGCGGCGGCGCTGGAGGCGCGCCTTCATCTTGCGCACGAAACCGGTGAGCAGCGGCGCGAGGCATAACACCAGTAGCATCTGCGCGCCCTGGAAGGCGAATTCGCGCACTATTGCCATATCGCCAGCACCAAGAGCAGTAGCACCAGCGCCGCGAACACCAGCGAGAGATAGCGGCGAATGGTGAGGAATTGCAGAATATTGAGACGGTCGGAGGCGATGGCGACCAGCCCCGCGAGCGGGGCGTAGAGCGTGTCCCAGATCGGATCGCGCACCTCAACCGTCAGCCGCGCGGGTGCAAGCGACCCGGGCGGTGGCATCTCGCCGCGCTCACGCGCTCGAAACACCAGCGTGCCGTAAACGCGGCGGATCGGTTGGGCGAAGCTGGACGCCGTATATTGTGTCGCCGGGTCGGCATTGGGAAAGCCGCAGTCCCAGGCCGGCGCGCGCCGCAGCCGGTCGGAGGCCAAGCGATGGATGGCAAAGGCGGCCAACCCGCCCGACACCAGCATGAACACGAACACCAGCAGGCCGTTATAGGAGCTGCGGCTCTGCGCGATCGGCACGATCGACAGCCATTGCACCTGCGTCTGCTGCGGCATGCTGGCGCCGACGAGCGCATGGGTGATCGGCGCCAGCGCGTCGATGAACACGCCGGGCACGATGCCGGCAACGAGGCACAACGCCGCCAGCACGAACATTGACACGCGCGAGAAGCCGTCGGTCTCGTGCGCCCTTTCCGCCGAAGGGTTGCGCGCGCGGCCGAGGAAGGCGATGCCGAAGGCGCGCACAAAACAGGCTGCGGCAAGCGCCGCCGACAGAGCCAGCAGCGCCCCCACTGCCGGCACCATGAATTTCAGCCCCCAGGAGGCCAGATGCGGGCTAAGCAAAATGGCCTGGAAGGTCAGCCATTCGGAGGCGAAGCCGTTGAGCGGCGGCAGCGCCGAGATCGCCACCGCGCCGACGAGAAAAACGAAGGCCGTCTGCGGCATGCGATGAATGAGCCCGCCGAGCTTGTCCATGTCGCGCTCAGCCGTCGCATGTAGCACGCTGCCGGCGCCGAAAAACAGCAGACTCTTGAACAGCGAATGATTGAACACGTGCAGGAGGCCGGCAGTGAGCGCCAGCGCCGCCGGCACCATCATCCCTTCTGCCTTGAAGGCCAGTGCGAGGCCGAGCGCGGCGAAGATGATGCCGATGTTCTCGATGGTGCTATAGGCGAGCACGCGCTTGATGTCGTTCTGCATCAGCGCATAAAGCACGCCCATTACCGCGGTGGTGCCGCCGACCGCCAGCACCAGCAGGCTCCACCACCAATCGGGCGCGCCGAGGAGATCGAACACGATGCGGATGAAGCCGTAGATCGCGACCTTCGTCATCACCCCGCTCATCAGCGCGGAAACGTGGCTGGGCGCGGCGGGGTGCGCGAGCGGCAGCCAGCCGTGCAGCGGCACCACGCCCGCCTTCGAACCGGCTCCGACCAGCGCAAGGATCAAGACGACAGCCGTCAGCCACGCGGCGGGATGAGACGCGCGGATGGCATCGAAGACGTAGTTGCCATTGGCGCCGGCGAGCAGGCCGAAGGTCAAGAGCAGCGCCAGCGTGCCGAAGCTCGCCATCACCAGATAGACGAAGCCGGCGCGCAGGTTGTCGCCCTCCTTATGATGCGCGATCACCAGCGCCCACGAGGTTAGCGACATGAATTCCCACGCCACCAGAAAGCTGAAAGCGTCATTGGCAAGCACCACCAGGTTCATCGCGGCGATGTAGGCCGGGAAGAACGGCAGCACGCGCCCGGGCGATTCCTCGTGCCGGCCGTAACCGAGCGCGTAGAGGCTCGCCGCTGCGCCGCCGAGATCGACCACGATCAGGAAGAACGCCGACAGCGCGTCGATGCGGAAATGCGCGCCCAGCCACGGCAAGCCGAGCGGGAGCATCACGCTCGATGGCGGCGTGCCGACGAGGCCGAATAAGCCGACCACGACCAACATCAGGGTTACGACGAGGCTCGCGCCATAAACGACCGGGGTCGCCGCCTTCGAGCGGCCCATCGCGATCGCAAGGGGCGCGAGCACGAACAGTGCCGCCACGGCATAAAGCGCGGGAACGACCATCAACCCCTCCGCTGGTCCCTTCCCTGGCTTTGTACCGCGCTGTCGATCATTTCAGCCGCACTCCGCGGCCACCGCCGCTCGAGGTCGCGCCCTCGCCGATCAGTTCGATGCCATTGCTGGCGAGAGCTTCGACCAGCTTCATCAGCGAGTCGACATTGCCGCGTACCACCCCGTTGCTGGCTTCCATGCGCTGTATCGTCGGCAGCGACAGCCCGCAGCGGGACGCCAACTCACGCTGATCGATGCCGAGCAGGGCCCGAGCGGCACGCATTTGGCTAGCAGTGATCATGGCCCTCGTGAGACGTCCATGCTAATGAGTCTCAAGTTTCGATATTGATGTTTAAAACATCCTTTTAAGGGTGTCAAGCAGTACAATTAAGGGAAATACCGTCCCGATCTTTTGCGCCCGCGTTACGGCCAATGGCATGTGTCGCTTGAACCCGGCGCAACGGCGTCCAGGATGCAGTGTTCGACTATCTTGTCTTCTTGAGAGGGTCGTGGTGGCGGACGTAGTCCTGATCGAAGGCGCGTCTCTAGGCCAGAAATCCCTGCTATCAGGGAAAAGTACTGGGAAAATCGAAGAAACGGAGCGGCCCTATTATGCTTCAGGCCGCAATTACGAGAATTTTCAATGACTTATTTTCAAATTCGCTAAGCTAGCTAACAGCGAATTTTGTGGGGACATCAGGGACCGCGAGCGGCATATCAGGGAGACGAGTTGCATCGCCGCCGCGCACAACTCTTGCTGAGTGCCGTTTTGCCCCCCTCCGCGCGACAAAGAAGCCGCGCGGCAGGAGGGGTCCGCATGAAATGGCCACCGAGGCGCCGCGCGCCCGCGTCAGGAACAGCAGCGGCAGGTCATCGCGAAGACGACACGTTCCTCTTCGCTCAACGGCTCGGCGGCGGGAGCGGATTGCGCCGTTGGGAGTTCCGGCGCGGCGCCGAAGGGCAACGGCGTTTCCGTCACCGGCTCGTCCAGCGGCAATCCTTTCGCCCGCATGTCGGCGCGGCGGCGCGCCGTCTCGTCGGGCAGAATGGCTCCGTCAGCGCCGAAAACCGCGCCATAGAGCGACTCCGCTGTCTCGCGGCTGACATAGCCGCAGCGCACATCGTGCGCCAAACGCGCAACGTCGCGATCGAGGGGCGAGCCGTAGCCGCCGCCACCGCCCGACCGCAGGATGTAGGCATCCCCCGGCTTGAGCACCTGGTTGAACGCCTTGCCGTTGGGAAACCGCGTTTCCGTCTCAGCCCCGTAGCGATGCAGCCCCACCGAGTTGCCGAGCCCCGACATGCCGCCTTCGAGCCCCCACGGCTTACAGCGGACGCGATCCATCTGCGACGAGAATCGAATCTCATTGAGCGCCTGCACCACCTGCTCGGTGCCGAGCCCGCCGCGGTATCGCCCGGCGCCGCCGGAATCGGATCTCAGCGCGTAGCGTTCGACCAGCAGCGGATATTTCGCCTCCACCTGCTCCGACGGTCCGTTGTGGGTGTCGCCGTCATTGATTGCAATGGTGGCGCTCATGCCGTCGCTGTCGTGCTTGGCACCCCAGCCGCCGCCGATCAGGCCGCCCAGATAGATGTAGAACGCATTGTCGGCGGCGCGGCGCCCGTTGACACGCGCGACCACCAGGTCGGCATGATGGCCGGCCGCCACCTGCTCCGGCATCGCCGGCGCCATCGCCTTGAAGATCGTGTCGACGACGGTCATCGGATAGGTCATCCACATGCGCATGGCCGCGGGCTTCACCGCGCTCACCACCCGGCCCGGCGGCAGAACGACGTCGAGCGCGCGGAACTGCCCTTCGTTGATCGGCATGTCGAGGGGCGAGGTCAGGCACTTGAACGCGACCTGGCAGCAGGATAGTCCCGCGGTCGCACCGGAATTGTAGAAGCCGCCGACCTGCTTCGAGACTTCGGTGAGATCGACGGTCATGCGCCCACCCTTGACCTCAACCTTCACCCGGATCGGCACGCGCGCACCGACCGAAATGCCGTCATCGTCCATGAACGATTCGGCCTCGTAGGTCCCGTCCGGCATGGCCTCGACCCGCTCGCGCGCAAGGCGCTCGCTCTGGTCCATGATCGCGTCGATGCCCGCGAGCACGTCGTCGCGGCCGTACTTGCGCATCATCTCGAGAAAGCGCTTCTCGCCGGTTTTCACCGCCGCGACCTGCGCGCGGAAATCGCCCATGGCACGCTCGGCGAGGCGCACATTGGTCTTGATGATCGAAACCAGTTCGTCGTTGATCTCGCCCTTTCGATAGATCTTCACGATCGGCATCTGGAGACCCTCGGAATAGATATCCGTGGTCGAGCCGGACAAGGTACCGCCGACATCCGGCCAATGCGCCATGCAGCAGGAGAATCCGACCAGTTCGCCGTCGTGGAA
Source organism: uncultured Pseudomonadota bacterium (assembly GCA_963773225.1). Classification (GTDB taxonomy): domain Bacteria; phylum Pseudomonadota; class Alphaproteobacteria; order Rhizobiales; family Xanthobacteraceae; genus Pseudolabrys. Next base: position 18,297 of record CAVZAO010000017.1, on the reverse strand, counting down.
GATCGGCACGGTGAACGTCATGTGGTTGAGATGGCTGCCGGTGATATAGGCGTCGTTGGTGAGCAGGATGTCGCCTGGATCGAGATCGCCCTTGAAGTGCGCGATCTTGGCCTTCACCGTTTCGCTCATGCCGCGAATGAACATCGGCAAACCGAGACCGATGGAAATCGTATTGCCCTCGGCGTCAAACAGGCCGACGGTGAAATCGAGCGCCTCATATATGATCATGTTGTAGGCGGTGCGCATTAGATTGGTCTTCATCTCTTCGGTCGCGGCGATGAGACCGTTGCGCACGATTTCGGTGACGACCGGATCGACGGCGGCGCTCTGTTTCGTTTTCTTCACGGTGACGGCGTCCATGGGTTCAGGCTCTTCCGATTTCGATTCGCAGATTGCCGAAAGCGTCGACGGTCATGACGTCCTGAGGATGGACGACCGTGGTGGAAGCGTGTTCTTCGACCAGCGCCGGACCGGCAATGCGGTTGCCGGCGGCGAGGCTGTTGCGGTCGTAGGTCGGCGCCTCAACGGTACCGGCGCCGGAGAAATAGACCGGCCGCGTGCCACGGAAAGCTGCGCCCGGGTCCGCACTGCCTTTGGCGAGCGGGGCGCGTTCCGGCTTGCGCATCAGGCCGATCGTGGCGGAGCGCAGCGAGACGATCTCCGCCTTCTCGTCGGCGTTGTGATAGCCATAGCGAGTATCGTGTACGGCATCGAACATCTTTTTGATGCCGTCGCGGTCCTGCCGCGCGAACAGCTCCAACGGAATGTCGACGGTGACGGCGTGCTCCTGGCCGACATATCGCATGTCGGCGCCGCGCTGCACCACGACGTCCGACGTCATGCGCCGGCCACGCGCGAGGTCGTCCGCACCCTGTTTTTCCATGGCGCCATAGAGCGCTTCCATTTCTTCGAAGGTCGCCTCGTCGAACGGCTTGAACCAGGTGTTGACGAGATCGCGGCGCAGATCGGCAAACAACATGCCGTAGGCTGAAAAGTGCCCAGGCGCATAAGGGATGATCACCTCGCCGATACGCAGCTCGCGCGCAATCATCGCGGCGTGCAGCGGCCCGGCGCCACCGTAAGCGACCATGGCGAAATCGCCGGCGTCGAAACCGCGCTCGGTCGTTACCCAGCGCACCATATGCGACATCTTGGTCGCGGCGATGCGCAGGACGCCATCGGCCGCTTCGGTCGTCGAAAGGCCGAATGGCTTGCCAATCTTGTCGTCAAGCGCGGCGCGGGCGCCGTCGAGGTCGAGCTTCATCTCGCCGCCGAGGAAGCGGTCGACGGCCAGGCGGCCGAGCACCAGGTTGCAGTCCGTCACCGTCGGCTGCGTGCCACCGAGGCCGTAGCAGACCGGCCCCGGCTCGGCGCCGGCGCTCTCCGGCCCGACACGCAACGCGCCAGCCTCGACATGCGCAATACTGCCGCCGCCGGTGCCAACCTCCTGGATGTCGATCATCGGAATCTGCAACGGCAGGCCCGACGCGTAGCCACCGACGATTTGACCGCCGGTCATCAAGACTTCACCATCGTAGATGACGCCCGCCTTGGCGGTGGTGCCACCCATGTCGAATGCGATGGCGTTCCTGATGCCGATATTCCGGCACAGGGTCCTGGCTCCAATGACGCCGGCCGCCGGGCCGGACTCGAGCATCCTGATGCAGGAATTCTGCGCCTCCGCGACATCGAAGAGTCCACCGGTCGACTGCACCACCAGGAATGTGCCGCCGAAGCCGGTATCCTTCAGGTGGGCGTCCATTTCGCCGAGATAGCTGCGCACGCGCGGGCCGACATAGGCGTTGGCCGCGGTCGTCGAGGTGCGCTCGTATTCCCGATATTCCTGCGAAAGCTCGTGCGAGGCGGTGACGAACAGGTCGGGAAACGCCTCTTCGACGATCTGCTTCGCCCGCTTTTCGTGGGTCGGATTGCGATAGGAATGCAGGAACAAAATGGCGACCGCCTTGATGCCCTGCTTCACCGCGTCGGCCACCACCGCCCGCACCTGCTCCTCGTCGAGCGGGATCAGCACACGCCCGGCGGCATCCACGCGCTCCCGGATATCGAAACGCATGTCTCGATCGATCAACGGCACGTGCTTCTGGAAGAACAGGTTATAGGCCTCCGGGCGATTGACGCGCCCGATCTCGTAGATGTCGCGAAATCCTTGCGTGGTCAGCAGTGCGCAAGGCGCGCCCTTGCGCTCGAGGATCGTGTTTATGGCCACCGTCGTACCATGCAGGAACAGCTGCGCCGCGGGGAAACTGGCGCCCGCCTTCTCGACGCCAGTCTCGATCCCCGTGACCAGCCGACCGGGTGTCGTCAACGTCTTGCCGAGTTGCAAGCGCCCGGTGGGCTCATCGAAGGCTGCCACGTCCGTAAAGGTGCCGCCGACGTCGGCGGACAAACGTAACGATCCTGGGCCACTCTGCGTCATTCCCACGTCCTTCAACTCCATATCCCGAGACATAAGGCTCAAGCGAGCTCGACTTCGTAGATTTGTGCGTGCCCGGTGCGGTCCGATGTGAACACCACGCGCGATCCGTCAGGCGAAAAGCGCGGGTGCGGATGGGTGTGCTGGCGCGCCTGCACGGCGACCGGGCCATTGTTGTAGGGGAACGGATGCGCCCAATGCGCGCCTTCGGACGTAGCGTCGCTGCTGCATAGATAGCGCGCCTCCCCGCCCCACGGGATGAGGTGCAAGCCGGCGTCCGGATAATTGGTGTCGCAAACAAACTTGCTGCCGCTCTCGTCGGGCGCGGCATGCCAGGCGGGGAACCGATGCAGCCAAGAGACCGCGCCCGTGTCGATATCGATGGAGCGCATGCCACGTGGCCAATCGACGAATGCAATGGCGCGGCGGCCCGGCACCCAGACCTCGTGGGTGACCCATTGCATCCGCTCTTCGCGCTCGTAGACACGCCGGTTGGCGGTGCCGGCGCGGTCGACGACCCAGACGCGATCGGTCAAGGGCCCCGCGTACAGAATGAGATCGTCGTCATCGGGGCAGAATTGCGGGTGGCCGATGGTGTCGCGCTCCAGGATCACGCGGCTCGTTCCGGTATCGGTATCGATCAACACGAAGCGGCTCGACGTGCCGGCCTTGACCGGAATGGCCCACCAGCGGCCGTTGGCGGACAGCGCGGTCGTTCCCATCGCCGCGCCGACCATGCCCTTTTCGCGCATTTCGACGGCGCCGAAATCGGCGAGTTGGATCTCCGAAAAATCGTCCAGATTTACCCGCCACGCGCCGACGCCCGCCGTGAAATAGACATAGCGGCCATCCGGCGACGGATAGATCGACCATTCGGCAAGGTCGGGTCGGTCCGTCACCTGAACGAGATCGCCACTCACCCTTTCCTCGCAGAATATCTGTGGCGCGCCGGTACGATGGGAAATGAAAAAGAGCCCGCGGTCGTCTCGATCGTAGGCGGGTACGAAGAAGAACGGATGGTGATGGATGCTCGGATGGTCGGTCACCTGGCGGACGCGGCGTCTGGACTTCGTGTCGACGCTGGCCCGCTGCTCATCCTTGTAGCGCCGCCCTTTCACGGCGTGCCCCCGACGGACTTGGCGGCCGCCCTCCAGGGCAACAGCGAACCGATGCTGACGGCGGGAAAGCGCCAGTTCAGCGCGAGAAACGCCACCCCGACCACGATTCCGGTCCACCACCACACCGCCCCAGTGGGCGACACGATGGCGACCACGCCACACGCCATCAGAAGCATGCGATCCGGCCAACATAGGTTGCGCTGGAAATAGCCGGTCAGACCGACCGCCCACAGCGCCGTCGGCACCAGCAGGCCCACGGAAGCGATGATGACCTTGATGATGGGGCCCTGTCCGAGCAGCGCCGGATCGGCAACGAATGCAAAGGGGACCAGGAAGGCCACAAAGGCCATCTGGAAGGCATACCAGCCTGCGTTCCACGGACTGGTCCGGGCAATGCCAGCCGCAGCGTAGGCTGCCAGCGCCACCGGCGGCGTAACCATCGACAGCACGCAATAGTACATGACGAAGAAATGTGCCGCGAGATCCGGAATACCGAGCTTTTCCAGCGCCGGTGCGTAGAGCACGGCGCCGATAACGTAGGCCGCCACCGTCGGGAGACCCATCCCCATGATGATGCAGCCGAGGATGATCAGCAGGAGTGATCCGGCCAGCGTTCCGCCCGCGGCCGAAATGAGGCCAGACGAGAATTTGAGCGCGAGGTTGGACTGGATCGCCACCGCAATCACAATGCCGATGGCACCGATCGGTACGGCGATCTCCGCCGCCTGCCGTCCCGTGGCGCTGACGATCTCCAGGAAGCGTCCGGGTCCGATCCAGCTTTCCCGTTTCAGGAAGGCAATCGGGAAGCAGGCGAGCGTGGCGTACATGGCGGCCGTCGGCGCCGAATAATCCTCAATCATCAGGCCGATGAGGATCAGCGGCGGCAGCAGCAAATAGAGGCGCGGGATGACCGGCTCGATATCCGCCAGTTTGCTTGCGGGCAGCGTTCCGGCGCCGGTCTTACGGGCGCTGAGGTCGACCAGCATGTACAGCGCCACATAATAAGCGAGCGCCGGTATGACACCGGCAAGCGCGATCTTGCCGTAGGGCACGCCGAGGAGCTCCGCCATTACGAAGGCGGCGACGCCCATGACCGGCGGCATGAGCTGGCCGCCGGTGGACGCGATCGCTTCCGTCGCCGCGGCGCGGTCGCCCGTGACGCCGGATTCCTTCATGAGCGGGATGGTGAACACCCCGACCGCCGCGACATTGGCGACGGCGCTGCCCGTGATGGTGCCCATCAGGCTCGAACCAATGACGGCAACCTTCTGGCTGCCGCCGGTTGCGCGGCCGACCAGGCGAATGGCCAGATCGATGAACAACCGTCCCCCGCCGATCGCAGCGTACACGACGCCGAACGCAATGAAGTAGAACACGAAAGTCACCGACGTCTCGGTCGTAATGCCGAACACGCCGCTCGTCGTCATCATGATGATTTCGATGAATTCCCGCAGACCGAAGCCACTGAAGCCGATCACCGGCAGCAGAAAGCCGAGAAACCCATAGGTCAGGAACGCCACGATGACCCAGACTAGAATCCAGCCGGTGGTTCGCCTTACCGTTTCCAGCAACAGGCCGACAAATATGACGCCAAAAACGACGTCGGTATTGAAGACCGGCGAAACGTCTTCGATTCGATTTTGGATTCGCGGCAGCGATTGCCAGTAGTAGATGGCGAATCCGGCGACGGCGGCAATGAGGACGAGATCAATCGTGCGGGTGAGCCAGGCCGGAAGCTTATCGGCCGCTAGCGGATTCCACAGCAGCACCAGCAGCAGCGCCAAAATCAAATGGACGGGGCGCGTGACGAGCGGCGGCTGCGGATAGACCAGGATCCAATACTGGAAGCCGACCAGCAGAACGCCGGCCCACAGCCTTACATCGCGCAGAATCCGCATGTCGAACGACATCGCCATCAGTTCCGGTTGACTGACAAGATTGGCGCGGCGAGGTCAGCGGGCGGCCCGGAAGGCCGCCCGCTCCTCACGCGCTACATCATGTGATGTTCTTTGTAGTACTTGATGGCGCCCGGATGCAGCGGGATGCCGGTGTTCTCTTTCTTGGCAGCATCCGCGGGCTTGAAAGCGGCGAAGGCGGGATAGGCCTTCACGAGGGCAGCCCGGTTATCCATGAACGCTTTCACGATCTTGTACGCGACGTCATCCGGGACATCGCTGCGCGCGATCAACTCGGTGCCGAAATCCGCACCCCAGGTGGGACCGCTCTGACCCTTGAACCAGGCCGGGAACTTGGCCGGCTTCAGACCGTTCTTCGCCACCGCCTCGCGCGCCTTCTTGGACAGATTCAGAAAGCGGATATCCGCCGTGTCGGCCACCTCGGTGATCATGGGATGCCCCTTGAGCACCGTGTCGAACAGGATATCGGCGCGGCCTTCGCGCAAGACGCCGGGAATTTGCGACGGGGTGACCTGGATGATTTCGCCGCCGTTGGCCTTGATCTTGGCGCGGCTCAGGCCATAGGCCGCGAGCACGATGTCGACCGTCGGGGGCACGTTGGAGCCCTGCGGCTTCATGACGATGCGCAGCGGCTTCCCGGAGGACAAGATCTTGTCCATGGTGTCGAGCCCTGTCTTCTTGATGAAGGAATTGCGCACCATCATGGCGAAATAGACGGGGTTTAGGCCGCCGATCAGGGCGCGGATGTGCGTCGCCTTGTTGCCGTGGTAGAGTTCCTCGCCCTTGGAGGCCCACACCGACGTGGCGACGTTCGACAACGCCACCTGCGCCTTGCCCTTTTCCACCACCATCGGGTTTGCAACGCCGCCGCCGCGGGCCACCACCTCGACATCGCGCTTGAGCACCGGCTTGAGCACCTGCGCGATCGAAGCCGCCGCCACGTACCAACCGGTGCCGACGCGCATGGCGCCAATCTGCAGCGCATCGTTCGCCATCACGCCGCTTGCCGACATCAGGATCGCGGCCGCGGCCGCCAGCCCGACAAATTTGCTTATTCGCATTCCATCCTCCCTCTTTGGTCTTATGACGACTCAAGCAATTGCCGAAATGGAGCCACTGGCCTCGATCGCGCGTGCGATGTCCTTGGCCGCGCGGCGCACCGGTTCGAGGGCGCGCCGCTTGAATTCGCCGCTCGGCGCGCGCACGGGGGGCGCCGCCACGCTGAGCGCGGCGACCGGATATCCGTCGATGTCCAATATCGGAACGGCCAGGATGCGCAGGCCGCTGCCAAAATACGAGTCCCGCAGCGCGAAGCTATGCTCGCGGACATCGGCAAGATCGCGCTTGATCTCGGCGTCGCTCATCGGCAGCGTCGGGAGTTCGCGCGAACGCGGCGTCAGAGCCCGCAGCCGCTTGACCTCGGGCGCCGGCAGGTACGCCAGGATCGCCTGCCCGATCGCGCTGCACACCGCGGGGATGGTTGTGCCGATGCGGATGTCAACGCCAATACGCGTCAGTCCGGCCCGGACGCGGTCGATATAGACGATGTCCGCGCCATCGAGCACGCCGAGACTAGCCGCCTCGCTCACCTCTCCGACCAGCGAGCGCAGAATGGGCCGCGCGATCTCGCGCAGGTCGGCGCCGCCGATGGCATGGAAGCCGAGTTCGGTCACCTTCAGCGTCAGCCGGAAGCGGCGGCCCTCGGGCACGCGGCTGAGATAGCCGAGCATCACGAGCGTATTGAGCATGCGGAATGCCGTGCCGGGATCGAGTTTGGCGAGCGTGGCGACTTCCGTCAGCGTCAGCTCCGGCCGCTCGGCAGTGAACGCTTCGAGCACGCGGAAGCCCTTGGCCAGCGAGTTGACCGTATTGCGCGGATCGTCGTCCGCCCCAGCCGCAGCGCCCTGCTTGGCCGCCTTCGTCTTGGCTGGCGCACGCCTAGGGCCCGCGGCCTTTTCGCCGCGCGCTGCTTTCGAATTTTGGCGAGCTACCTTCACCCTGCTTCGTCTCCGCTCCCTCTCCGCAACATCCGTCCGCGAAACTTGTGTTTCTTTTTTTTTCGGAATGCGAAATTATTTTCATCCATAGTAGGCGGCGATGTGCCGATCCGTCAACCGCTCAAAGACGTGAGCCGCACAGGGCGCTTGCGGCGCACGGGCCTCATCGGCGCATAGGTTCGCAATCGCCGGCCCGCGCGACTGCGCGGCGCCCACGATCAACGTTCCCAGCAATGGCAGATGAGGTGCGCCTACGCGGCGGCTTCCGGGCGCAAAGTCATCAGGTCGAAAACATTCGACCGGTAGATGGCTTGCTCTGATGCGGCATCGAGCGACAGCACGTCGAGCGCTTCGATGGTCTTGCGCACGAGGTAGCCGCCGCCCTCCGCGTCAAACGGAAAGTCACTCGCGAAAGCAATGTGATCCCTGCCGAAAAAGTCGAGACCACAGCGCGTGGCTGATGCAGAGCCGGACTGGCCTGCACCCGGTTTGGATGACACCGACTTAAGCTATTCCGGCCCGCCGCTCGAACTCCATGGGGCCTAGATAGCCGATCGTGGAGTGCCTGCGTTTCGGATTATAGAAGCGTTCGATGTAGTCGAACACATCCGCCTTTGCCTCGTCCCTCGTCCTGTATGTCTTGTTGGCCGTGCGCTCCGTTTTGACGACGAGAAGAAGCTTTCCATCGCCGCGTTGTCCCAAACGTTGCCCGAGCGGCTCATCGAGCAGACGACGCCGTGGTCCGCCATCAGCCGCTGGAACTGCTCGCTGGTGTATTGGGCTTCCCCTATCAGAGTGGGCACCAGCGCATCGGGCTTACCCCGCCGCCAGATCGCCATCACCAGCGCGTCGGTCACGAGCTGAGCCGTCATCGCAGTGTTCATCGACCAGCCGACCACCCGGCGAGAGAACAGGTCGATCACGGCAGCCACGTAGAGCCAGCCCTCTGCCGTCCAGATATAGGTGAAGTCCGCAATCCATCGGCGGTTGGGCGCGGGAGCCACGAAGGCGCGATCGAGCACGTTCGGAGCGACGGCGGCGGCCTGCCGCTCACCCAGGTCGGGCGGCAGCCGACGCCGGCGCGGACGTGCTTTAAAGCCTTGGCTGCGCATCAATCGCTCGATCCGGTGCAGCCCGCAGCTCACGCCGTCCGCCAGCAGATCGTGCCACACGCGCCTGGCGCCATAGGCTCGGGCGCTGCCGATGAAGCTGGCCCGCACCTTCGCAGAGAGCACCTCGTCGGTTCGGCTGCGCCTGCTGGGCGGGCGCCTGAGCCAGGCATAGAACCCGCCACGCGAGACACCGAGCGCCCCGCACATCCAATCCGCCGGCCATAATCCCCGGTGCTTCGCGATGAAGGCGAACTTCACGTCGATTCCTTCGCGAAGTAGGCCGCGGTGGATTCAACGGATGGTCGCCTCAGCAAATCTCCGGCTGGCTGAAGCTCGAATACGTTGATGACCCGCCGATGAGGATATCGCACGAGACAATCTACAAGAGCCTGTTTGTCCAAGCTCGCGGGGTCTTGAAGAAGGAGCTGATCTCACATCTACGGACCCGGCGATCGATGCGCGGGGGCAGGACCTCTACCACCCGCGGGCAGCCACGTGGACGAATCGTCGACCCGCGCGACCTTGATTGCATCAATCGCGCGCGGCCGCTGCTGGCTCGATGAACTCATCAAAAATCCGGAAGCGACTGCCCGAGACGATTGCTCACCGCGAAGGCTGCAGCGCCCGCAAGGTGAACATGACGATCTCTCTGGCCTTCCTGTCGCCAACACTGGTGAAGGCAGCCCTCGAAGGACGACTGCCACGCGGGATCGGGGTCGAGCGCCTCCCCGATTTACCGACGTCATATGGGTGTCGAAACCGTTCAGGATTTCCCCGACGTTTGTGTTCCGCTGCGCGAAGGCAGTGCCGTCGGACACGTTAGCAATCTGGTGACGCCTTAGGTCGTCCACGTACGCAGCCGCAAGGTGCATCCGGCTGGACGCGGTCCTCGTCAGCCAACCGGGGCACTTGCGGGCGCCGCGTTATTCGCCGCGAAATTGTAGACCCCGATGCGCTCGAAGATGTCGTAGATGCGGTTGGCATATTCCGCGAACTCGGGATAATCGCCGAGATGCACCGGGCGCGGCCGCGGCAGATCGATCTTGATCTCCTCGATGATGCGACCGGGCCCCCGCGACATTACCAGCACGCGATCGGACAGGCCGATGGCCTCCTCAATCGAGTGCGTGATGAACAAAACCGTCTTCCGCGTCTCCATCCACAGAAGTTCGAGATCGTGCCGGATCTGGGTGCGCGTGATCGCATCGAGTGCGCCGAACGGCTCGTCCATCATCAGGATGGACGGCTCATGCACGAGCGCCCGCGCAATCGAAACCCGCTGCCGCATGCCGCCGGAAAGCTGCGACGGGTAACGCTGTTCCGCCCCGGACAGACCCAGCTTCTGAAACAAGCTCGATGCGCGCTCGGCAATGACCTGACGGTCGAGTCGTCGGATCTGCTGCTGAAGCAAGACATTGTCCATCGCCGTCCGGAAGTCGAGCAGCAGATGGTCCTGGAAGACGATTCCGATGTCGGTGAGCGGTTGCTCCAGCTTTTCGCCGTCGACGAGGATCGCGCCCTCGCTCGGCGGAATGAGCCCAGCAGTGATCAGCATCAGCGTGCTTTTGCCGCATCCCGAGGCACCGATAATGCTGACGAACTCGCCTGGCTTGATCTCGAAATCCGCCGGGCCAAGGGCATGGTTGATGCCGGCCTTAGATTGGAAGATTTTGGTGATGTGCTGACCGACGATCGCGGCACCGGGCCTGAGCGTCGGTGCCGGTTGAGCAACCAACGTGTCTTCTATGTTCATTTCCTGCCCTCACGCGTGTCCGCTTCTCTTGGACGCTGTTTCCCTTGGCACCATTTTACGCCCTGAATTTCAACCAGGGCATCAGCACGTACTCAAGCGACGAGACCATGAGATTGAAGAACAAGCCGAGCAGTGATGTCGCCAGAATGGCGGCAAACATCAACGACATGTCCATCGTGCCGAGTGCCTGGACGATGAGATAGCCGAGCCCCTCGCTCGAGCCCACGAATTCCACGACGATCACCGCGGTTACGGCATAGACCGTTGCGATCTTCAAGCCGGCAAAGACGTACGGCAACGCCGCGGGAAGCTGCAAGCGGATGAACGTCTGCCACCAACTCGCGCCCATGGAGCGGGACAGGTAATACAGCCGCCGGTCGATCGAGCGGAAACCGGTAATCGCGTCGACCAAGACGGGGAAGAAAGTGATAAAGGCCGTCATGGCCAACTTCGGCATCACGCCGACGCCGAACCACGTCACGAACAAGGGCGCCGTAATAGTCTTCGGCACGATCTGGAGGAACAGAATAAGCTGGTAGGCGCCGCCGCTGAGCGATTCAAACGTGACAATCAGGTAAGCGAGCGCAATTCCAACCACGCTGCCGACCACAAAAGCCATGACGACCACGCTGCCAGTCGCGAAGGTGTGGTGCCAGATCTCCGGGAAGTCGGTGTAGAAGCGTAGCAGAAATTCCGACGGCCGCGGTACCAGATATGACGGGATATCGAAATAGATCTCCGCCAGTTCCCAGGCGACGAGCGTCGCCGCCATAGTTAGAACTGGCAGCAGAACCTTCAGGATTCGGCCGTCGAGGGACAAGTCGAAGGGTAAGCTCGGCATCCGCATCGCCGACTTCATTCTGATGGCGTCGCTCACGTTTTATACCCGCTCTACCGAACAATTGCCGGTCGGACGCCGAAGCGCGCCCGGCCGGCGGGATTGGCTGCTAGTGGCAAGCCGGTAGCGTGGCCGGCAGGTAGGCGTTCGTATAGGTAGCCGAGACCGGCATCTTGGGCTTCAGGCCCATGTATTTCTTCATCACGTCATAGGTCGAGTCCCAGCTCGCCTTCGACGCCTTGCCGACCCCGGGAGAATCCTTGACGCAGATGAACGGCGCAATACCGACCTCGAGCTGGGTCAACAGCGTCTTACGGTCAAGCTTGATTTCCGGGTACTGATGCTGCAGCGCGGTGATGGCGTCGCCCGGACTCGTCAACACGGCGTGCCAGCCCTTCAGGGAGGCGGCCACGAACCGCTTGTAAAGGTCGGGATTTGCCTTCAGTTTGTCGGTGCGCGCCGCCAGGACGAAGTTGACGAGCTTGATGCCCCAGTCCTGAAAGAACATGTCCTCGACTTTGTCGCCGCGGTGCTTCATCTCGATCGAGATGCTGTTGGGATCGCCGGCGGCGGCATCGATCTTGCCCTCTTCCAGCATGCTGATATGAGCCGCCTGGCTCACGTTGATGATGTGTACCTTCGATTCGGGAATGCCGGCTTTGGCCAGCATAGCCTTCAGCATCGGGATCTGGGCACAGCCGGGACAGACGGCAATAGTCTTGCCGATCAGATCCTTTGGCGTCTTGATGTGCTCTTTGGCCAAGAAGCCGAGCGACATGAAATTGCCCTGAATGGGCGCGGCGATGATTTTCAGCGGCGCGCCTTTGTTAATGAAGCTCAACGCAATGGCACCGTTCATGAAGCCGATATCGTTCCCCCCGGCGGCCGTGATCTGAGCGGTCGTCGACGAGCCCTTGCTCTGGATGATTGTCAGATCGATGCCGACATCCTTGTAGTAGCCGCGCTCCTTGGCGAGGAAGAACCCGGCCTGAGCCGGTTGCGCCAGGAAGTTAAGCGTCAGCTTCATGTGATCCATGGCCCGCGCCCCGCCACCGCTCAAGAGCATGGCGCTCACGCCGAGCACACAACAAAGATACTTGACCTTCACCATTGATTTCCTCCCCTTATTCTTCTCGTGGTTGATCGTTACGAGATTCTTTTATTTCAGCGCGAGCCGCTCGATCAGGCTGACCGCGAAGCTGAGAACGAGCCCGATAGAGGCGGCAACGAAAAGCGCGGCGAACGCGAGCGACAGATCGTGGTTGGCCGTCGCGCGCAGGATCAGATAGCCGAGGCCTTCGTTCGAACCGACGAATTCGGCGACCACGACCACCGTGACGGCGAGCACAATGGCGATCTTCATCCCCGAAAAGATATGCGGCAGCGCCAGCGGAAGCCGCACGTACCAGAGCGTCTGGAGCTTGCTCGCACCCATTGAACGCGAAATATAGAGAAGGCGCGGATCAGCTGATTGAAAGCCGCTTATCGTGTCGACCATGATCGGAAAGAACACGAGCAGCGCCGCCACGATGACCTTAGGCAGGCCGCCGAAGCCGAACCACACCAGCAGCAACGGTACCAGCGCAATCTTCGGAATGACGTTCAGAAACACGAGGAACGGATAGAGTGTCCGCTGCATCAATGATGAATTTGCGACGATGAAGCCAAGCGGCAGCGCCGGCACCGCACCTGCGAGAAAGCCGACGACCACCAGTTCGGTGGTCAACAGCGCCTGCGGGAAAATGGCGTTCGCACTGGTAACGATCCGCGCCAGAAAGCTGCTGGGCGCCGGCAGGATCAGGTCGGACACATGGCCGAATACGACGAAGCTCTGCCATATCGCGAACAGACCGGCGAACCAAATCGCCACGTCGACGACCCGACGCACCTGACCCGTTCGCGACCGTGCTTCCGTGTCTTGCACGCGACCAATCCTCACGTCCGGTGCCTTCCGGACCATTTGGCCATCACCCTGGCGCCGCCGACGCGCCCTCGCTGACGGCGAACGGCGAGACGTCATCAATTACGGGCGTATCGGCCGTTTCCATCGCAACTGGGGTTGTTCTTCTTAGCGGAACATTTGATCCGTACAACGAATTCAACCTCTTTTGGCTTCCGCTGTCAATCGTCGTCATCTTGCCTTTCCTCGCGGAGCAGGGCCTTGATTGCACCAAGTAAAAAGGCGCTTTCTACCCGCCTGGGGCATAGATTCTAAGTATTGGTAGCAATTGTTTTGCTGGGATCTACGAGCCACCGCGTAATGCGGCGACTCCTGCCTGGGATCGCGGCTGGGCGCGGCGGGTGCGCGGGAAGGCGCACGCACCGGACCTCGCCGCTCAGCGGCGCGTGACGTCCAGATTGAACAGCTTCGCGGCGTTCAGCCCGAGAATGTTGCGCTGAGCGGTCTCGCTGAGGAACGGCAGTTTCGACACGATTGATGGCGTGTCGAAGTCGAAATGCGGCCAGTCCGAGGAATAAAGCAGTTGCGTCTCGGCGTTGATCATTTCGAAAGTCAGTTGCGTCGCCTTCATGTTGGTGCATTCCATCGGCTGACTCGAATACCAGCAATTCTCGCGCATGTATTCGCTCGGCAGCCGTCTGAGCAGCGGCGCCTCCGACGTGCGCATCAGATATTGCTCGTCGAGCCTTTGCATCAGGAAGGGCACCCAGGCGAGCCCACTTTCGACCCACAAACTCTTGAGCTTCGGGAAGCGCGCCGGAATCCCATTCAGCACCCAGTTAGTCATATGCACCATGTTGCACCAGACGAAGCCGAGTGCATGCATGCCAAGGAACCGGTTGATGGTGGCCAACGACGGGTCGTTCCAGTGATAGCCGGCGTGGAACGCGATCGGCAGGCCTCGCTCCTCCAGCATGGCATAAAGACGCATATAGTCGTTATGATAGACTGGCTTATAGCGCGCGCTGGTGACACAGAAACCGATGATGCCGTCGCAGTCGCCGAAGTCCTCGACCATCTTAATGGCCGCCTGCGGCGAATTGAACGGCAGATAGGCGAACGACTTGAAACGCTTGTCAGCGGGCAAAATCCTTTCCACGAGCCAGCGCGTGTAGGCGCGGCCGAGCGTGACCTCCATGTCGATCTGAGGATGCATGCCGAGCTGAAGCATCGGCGTCGGAAAAAGGACAATATAATCGAGGCACAGGCCCTCTACGGCGCGCCGCGTCAGCGTTACGTCGCGATGAACACTCGTATCATCGATCTTTTCGCGCAGGTCGAGTTGGTGCGGAATACGTCCGCCGACGTCCTGATAGCGGAGCCCGAGATCGGCGTTTAGTCCGTAAGGCGGCGCGCCCACGCGCTCTTTCTGGAAGCGGACGGCCTGATCGCGGATCACCGGGTCTTCGATGTGCTCTACCACCTCGGCCCAGGAAATGCTCTCCATGTGGTGGGCGTCGACGTCGACTATGAACCAATCGTCGATGCCATGCCGCACCGCTTCGTGCCGGGCATGCGCGAGGATATCGCGCGTATCCGAATAGATGCCGATTTCCTCCATCGCCGTAGGCTGGCTCACCTTAGCATCCATAGAAATATTCTCCCTACATAGCCGAGCGCATTCTTGTTCAGCCGCGGGCGCGCGGACGACAATTCACTCGTCAGGCCGGCGCCGATACCAGAGTCCGAGCTCCATCGGGCCAAGCCGCATAGCGCGAAGCAACTCAGCTACCGCCGACAGCACTTCGGTAGCGGTAATTTGGCGGTCATCCGAACCAACCAGCGGCCTAAACGTCCGCTCCTCGCCATCGGTCTTGGCGACGTAGAGCTTGACAGCCGCGGTCATCAGCCGCCGCACCGCATCGTCGCTGATGAGACCCGCTTCACCTTCCTTGATCGCGCGCTCGCTGTCCTGCCACAGCCGTTCCGACGCGGCCTCGATCCAGTCGTACGGATTGTTGGTTTGCTCGTCGCGATCAGAGGCGGACATAGACATCTCTATCGCGCACGAACACGTCGATCGGGCGCAGGCGCAGATTGGGGTGGCCCGAATTCCGGCCGGTCTTCACGTTGTATTCGTAGCCGTGCCACGGGCAGACGATGTGCAGGTCCTCATCGGAATAGTTCATGTGCTCCGTGGTCTGATATTCGCCGAGCGGCTGCAGCACCTTCGGAAACAGCCGGCCCTGACAAACCGGGCCGCCCTGGTGCGCGCAGCGATTTTCCCAGGCGAAGACCTCGTCACCGATCCGGAATACGCCAACTTCTTTCTCATTATACTTGACGACGCGCTTTCCTTTATCCGGAATTTCATCAAACCGAGCGACGAATACTTCCTGCACGTTGTCCTCCACCCGGGAAATTCGCGTCTGCTATTGGCGCGGTGTTTTGTCGTTGATACTGCTGAGCCGCGCGGCGAGTCAATTGACTCGACCATCGAGCCGGCTATAATTTGCGTTATACGGATCAATTGTTCTGTTGGACAGAACACAAACGCCGGCCTAAAGCGCCATCCATGTCAAGAGACGCCAAAGAAAGAGGCCGTCCGCTGATAGCGCCCGGCGCACAAATGATGCCGGCGGTACCCGGGCATGGGCGCGTACCGCTCCCCGCACGATGCCGACCGCCGCGCCCCGGCGAGCTGCGAGGGGCTCGCCGCCCTCCCCGGCCGTCTCCACACTTTCGTCCCCACGATGAGGTCATTCAATGAATTCCGGCTCGTTCGTTACCGGCAACATGGATTACATTCGCCGGCCGTTTGTCGCCAACATCAAGCCTGGCCACCGCGTCCTCATCCTCAGCGACTTCTCGCATGATCCGCGTGTCTGGCAGGTAGTTCAGAGCACTTGTTCCGAGCTCGGCGCCGAGGCCACCGTGGCCCTGTTCGAGCGCCGTCCGGCCGACTACTACGATCCGCCGGCGGCCGTCTGCGAGGCGATGATGAAGTCGGACTTCAACGTGCTTCTCGCCTCCACCGGCATGTTGCACAGCCACGCCAACTTCACCGCCATGGCCGCCGGCATCCCAGCGATCTGCATGGACGGCGGCATGCAGCTCGAGTGGTTCCAATCGGGCGCGGTCACCGATGACATGAAGCAGATCGCGGTGCGCAAGCACTACGTCGCCAAGAATGTCTTCGGCCCGAACGCGCGCGAATGCCGCGTCACATCGCAATTCGGCACCGATTTCACCTACAGCGTCGCCAACCGCATCACCCAGCCGCCCTTGCCGACCGACAAATTCGACCCGTACAAGATCATCAATTTCGCCAAGGACGAAAACCGGCCGGGCAATAATCTGTTGTACTATCTGTTCCCAACCGGTGAATTCAACGTCGCCCCGGTCGAGGGCAGCGCCAATGGCAAGCTGGTCATCGATCTTACCATGCACCATATCGGACGGCTGTTGACGCCGATCGAGCTGACTGTGGAAAAGGGCCGGGTGATCAAGATCGACGGTGGCCCGGAGGCGCGCATCCTGCGCGACTACCTCGACGTTTATGGCGACGAAAACGCCTACATGTGTCCGGCGGAAGCCTCGGTCGGCGTCAACGCCAAGGCAGTAGTGCGCGGCATCCAGCGCGAGGACAAGAACATCATGGGCACGCTTCACTTCGGACTCGGCACCAACGTCGACGTCGGCGGTTCGGTGAAGTCGAAGATTCACATGGACGGTGTCATCTTGCACCCGACACTTTACGTCGACGGCGCCAAGAAGATCGACCACGGCAAAATCCTCGTCCCGATCGAAGGGTGAGCCAAGACGGCGGCCGACCGCGCCCCGATGCGTTGCAGCAATACGGCCCAATCGGATAGATAGTGTTGTCCAGAATCGGCATATCAATCGGCGAAAATGGCCGGCTTCCGAGCCGGCCGGTGCAGCCGGGCATGAGGGGCACTCGTCTATCGATGAAGAAGAACGGCAGTCGTAATCCGCTGGCGCGCGCTTTCCAGATTCTGCGCTATTTACTGCGCAGTAGCGAAGACGCCGTCGGCGTCCGGCGAATCGCGGCCGATTTGGAGATGGCGCCGAGCAGCGTCCACCGCCTGCTCGCCGGCCTCGTCGAAGAAGGCCTGGTTAAGCAGGTCGACGAGGCGGGGCATTATTCCGTGGGCCTCGAGATGGTCCGCCTCGCGCATTTGGCAACGCACCGCCTGCCGTTGGACAAAGTCGCACTGCCGCACCTGCGCGAGCTCGTCGCCGCCACTAACGAGACGGCGCTGGTGGGGGCCTATGATCCGCTTCGACATGAGATGATGTTTGTGGCGGTGGCCGAGTCGAATCAGCCTCTGCGCTACGTCAACAAGATGTGGGAGTGGATGCCGCTCTACGCAGGTGCGAGTGGTCTCGCGATCATGGCGTATCTCCCCGAAACCGAGCGGCAAGAGATCATCACGCGCACACGGCTTGCCCCCGTCACGGACCGAACCATTACCGAGCCTTACAAGCTCGAGCACCAGCTCGAGCTTGTTCGTGAGCGTTGCTACGCCTGCTCCGTCGGCCAGAGGACGCCGGGCGCTGTCGCTATTGGCGCGCCGATCTTCGGGCCGACCGGTGACGTGGTCGGCGACGCTATCATCACGTTGCCCGAGCAACGCTTCGATCGGGCGAGCGAGCACCGCCTGGCCCGCCACGTCATTACCTGCGCCGACCGCATCACTCGGCAGATGGGCGGTGCGAAGCCACCTATGCCTGCGAGCAATATGGAGGAAGCCGGCTAGTTGCGCTGCCCGGGATGATCGCCCGGTTTTTGCGCCTAGCCGCGAACCGATGAACGCGACAAACCCGTCGACATACGACTTGGCTTATGAGGTGATCGGCGCCGGTGCCCCGATCGTATTCCTCCATCCGATCGCCATGCGCCGCGAGTTTTGGCGTCCGGTGGCCAACCTGCTGAAGGACCGGTATCAGTCGATCCTGATCGACCTGCGTGGACATGGCGCCAACGCACGGCCGCAGGAACCCTTTTCACTCGACGATCTCGCTGCCGACGTGGTCCAGTTGGCGCGGACGCATGGCTGGGGCCCCGCCCTGTTTGTCGGCTGCTCCCTGGGCGGCATGGTGGCGCAGGGCGCGGCTGTGCGAGCGCCCAGACCGTCTCCGGCCTGATCATCGCTAATTCGACCCATCGCATGAGCCCGCAGGGCGTCGAAGTCATGAGCCAGCGCG
>CAVZAO010000016.1:0-109493 GCA_963773225.1 uncultured Pseudomonadota bacterium | reverse complement strand
GTTGTCGCTCGTTCAGTGCGCGAGCATCTTAAACTGCCGCAAGCAGTCGGGGATAAGGACGTCATCGACACACACGTCGACCGCGTCGATGTCCAACTGCAACAATTATCGATCCGCCTTATTGAGAATTCAGCAACAGACAAGACCCCAAAAGCGCTCGAGGTCATCCGAGTGCCGTGGCAAAAGCAGCAATCCAAGCGACGGCGCGAAGTGCTCATTCCAGATTCGCAAGCTCGGGTAGATGCTCGTCCTATCCGCTCGGAGACGCGGGCCACTTTGATTGCATCGATTGCACGCGGGCGGCACTGGTTAAATGAGATCGTCACTACGCCGGGAGCAACCGCGGAAACCATTGCACGGCGTGAAGGCTGCAGTCCGCGCAAAGTAAATATGACGATCTCACTGGCATTCCTATCGCCCACCTTGGTCAAGGCCGCGCTTGACGGTCGCTTGCCCCGAGGCATTGGAGCAACCCGGCTCTGCGATATGCCGCCGGAATGGTCGCGTCAGCACCAGGCGCTCGGCCTCAGCCTATAAAATCAAGACGGGTCGAACCGGTCTCTGCCCTGGCCCGTCTCTGTTTCCGGGAAAACAGAATTTGAGGCCAGAGATTTCGGGTCGCAGATCCGCCCAGCCGCTCATTCCGAGGCCAGCAGAGACTTTCCCGATGCGCGCGGGCCTGCTTAAAGCGGCCCTTTCGCGTCGACCCGGGAAATCTCTGCGCAAGAGGGAATGCGTGGTGGTCTCCAGAGGACTCGAACTGCGTGCCAAGCACGCAGTCCGAGCGAACCGGTCTCTGAGGGCCGCGCGTCGCGGAAAGCCGTGAAATTCGGACGATTTTCTTTATGGGAGCCGCGGTCTAACGGGAAAACAGGTCGTCCGCGTGGGTCACGTCATAGCCGAGCGACCGATAGCCGGCCTCCCGCCTTGAGGCCATTTTGACCAGCTGGGGCTCGTGTGCATCGACGTAGTCGTGAATCACAACCTCCCGCTTTGCCGCATGCAGCCGGTGAAGCCGACCCGCATATTGCGCGAGGGTGCCGCGCCAGGAAATGGGCATTGTGAGAAACAGCGTATCGAGGCGCGCGTCATCGAAACCCTCCCCGAGGTATCGACCAGTTGCAACGATTACACGCTCCTCGTCGTCCGGCACGGAGGCCAGAGCAGCAGCCGCTTGACGGCGTTGCTTAGCTCCCATCCCGCCTTTCAGAACGATGACATTCTTGGCGAACTTCGCGAGCCGCTCCGCGATTGCCTGCAGGTGGTCCTTGCGCTCGGTAATAACGACCGGGGAACGGCCGGCATCGAGAGCCGTCAGGATGTCATCGAAAATCATATTATTGCGAGCCACATCGCGAGCCAAGAGACCGTAAAGCTATTGAATCGCTAACGGTGTATCGGGCTCCTGCCGCTCTGCGCGGAATGCTGTCTTCTTGACCACCACACGATGTGAGAATGGCCTTGCGGCTGCCTGCTTTTTCGCGTTGACGCGGTAACGGATCGGGCCGCATTGCATGAAGATGATCGGGTGGTGGCCATCCTTCCTTGTTACGGTCGCGGATAGGCCGAGTACATATTTCGCCTTGGCGGCGCGAGCCACAGCCTCAAAGCTGACGGCCGACAGGTGATGGCATTCGTCAACAACTAGCTGTCCGTAGTTCGCCAACAGGTCGGAAACTTCGCCTTTCCTTATCAGGCTTTGCACGGTCGCCACATCGATGAAACCCGTCGGCCGCTTACGTCCACCGCGGACGACGCCAACGCGATCCGCCTCGATGTCGAGGAAGGCGCGCAGCCGCGCCACCCATTGATCCAGCAGTTGCTGCCGATGCACCAAAACCAGTGTGTTGGTGTTTCGCGCGGCTATCAGTCTGCACGCAACTACAGTCTTACCAAAGGCCGTCGTGGCTGCGAGCACACCAGTGTCGTGGGCCATGAGAGCATCCACTGCCGCCTGCTGCTCCTCGGTGAGGATACCGAGAAAGCGCGTCCCGAGGGGCGTGCCGCCATATCGCTCCTCACGCAGGTCGGGGCGGATATGATTGGAAACCAAAAGGTCTACAGCGGCATCGAGACAGCCTCTTGGCAACGCAATGTACTTGGTCAAAAGTTCCGCACAGGAAATCACCCGCGGCTTTCCAAAGGTCGGTAGTCGCATCGCCTGTGCGGCGTAGAATTCAGGGTTCTGAAATGCCGCCAGACGGATCAGACGATTGATAGGCGTCGTCGGCAAGACGCTTCGATCAATGTACACCTGATTGCCCAAGACGGTTTCAACTTTCTCCGGAACCTCGCCAACGATCGGCTGCTCGGCTCTTCGCCGCGACGGCGGAGTCATCCAAGGCTCCTCCTCATCATCGGCGAGTGGAAGGCGCACACCCATGATGCGTCCTACGGCCGACGCCTGGTCGACCAGCTTGGCGAGCTCGACACGGCTCATGCGTTTGAGGCTCGACAGGAAAGTCCACTGATCGTCGTATGGTCGCAGTTCGTCGTCTACAAAGACGCTGTTCCCAACCTGCCGAGGACCGTGTTGCAATGGTAACGCAATCAAGTTGCCGAACCCGCCGGCAGGCATGGTGTCCTGGCTGGGAAAGAACCGGTCATACGATTCGAACCCCAAATCGGGGCAGCGTTCCATCGTCTCCGTCACCAGATGGGCACCGAGCTTGCGCGCCTCGGATGCCGGCACCGGTTCTGAAAAGAAGATCCAGACATGACCGCCCTTTCCGGAGCGCGAGCGCTCAAGCGCTGCGGGTACACCCTTGTCCCGGCACGTCGCTAGGAACGCCAGCACATCACGCTGCCAAGGTTGCTTGTCGAAATCGGCCGCCAAAAACCAACAGGCCTCATCCATCATCAGCGGATAGACGCCTGCCGTGAACGGTTCAGCCTTTCCTGGGTTGGCAACGTCCCGTCCCTGCAAATGGCTTCTCACAACGTCCTCGACGACGGGCATGAATGCCTGGTTCGGGCAGTTGCTGCATTTGATCCGCGGCTTCTCGCAGATGCCGCGAACCCATTCGTTATGACATGCGGGCGCGTAGCCTACCTTACCCGTCTTCGCGTTTTCCCACCTGCGAGGGAAGACGTCATCGCGCCCCCGGAAGAGCGAACGAAACAAGGCAACCTTCTCGGCATTGGAGGATACTGTCGGAGTCGCAACGCCCGCGATTTGAGAGACTGACGCAGGCGGCACCTCAACTACGCAGCGTTGCTTCAACTGCTCAAGCGCGGCAAGAACATTGTTGCGCTCGCGATCGAGTTCAGCGAGTCGGTTTTGGAGATCCACAATCTCCTTATCAGTGGAATTGTCCCCTGTCATGCGCGCTCACACCTCAGGACAGGACCGATGATCATTCGTGGGCAAGTAAGACTAACCTTAGTGTTCATGCGTTCCACGATCTGCTGGGAAGCAGTGGCAACCATTTTCGGGCTGGTCACTGTCGACGACAAGAAATTTTCGCCGTGCTGCCAAGGCAGGATGATTACGAACGCGCTGATCCGAGCCCGCGGGACCGCGTTTCACGCGTATCGGCGATGCGGCCGCGAGCGACGGAACTTTGGGAGCGGAGACTCGGTTCGATGTTGACACATGCCCAACCTCGCAAGACTCGAACTGGTCTCTACCTGGTCGCATTAAAATTTTCAGGAAACGGAATTTTGGGCCCCAGAGACAACCCGCGCAAACTCGCGATGTGCCGGTGTTAGTGTCGACAGAGAGACGGTCTCTGGCGAAGAAAAGGCCCATTTTGCGGGCGAAAATGGCAGAGACCGGAAAATATATTCAATATCATGAATGCGTGGTGGGCCCGGGAGGACTCGAACCTCCAACCAGACCGTTATGAGCGGCCGGCTCTAACCATTGAGCTACGGGCCCGTCGCGGGGCGCACCCTTCTATCAACGCGGGCAGGTTCTCTGCAATCGGCCCGCCCCGGCTGCCGGACGCCGGCCGGACGAGACGGTGGCGCCGCAGGGCACCCGGTCCCCAGACTGTGGTCGAGGCGCGCGCGTCAGCGCACGCCATCACGGCACCAGTCATGGCGCGCAGGAGTGGCTTTGGCATTAGCCGCGACTCAGTTATTCACAAGCTA
Organism: uncultured Pseudomonadota bacterium; assembly: GCA_963773225.1. GTDB lineage: Bacteria > Pseudomonadota > Alphaproteobacteria > Rhizobiales > Xanthobacteraceae > Pseudolabrys. The sequence goes on along the minus strand of CAVZAO010000016.1, from coordinate 105,398 downwards.
TGCTGCCGATTTTTCGAGCCATTCCGGTTGGCGGCGTATTTCTCGCCATTGCGATCCTTCTGCTGGCGCTCAACCCGCCGCGGGCGACGAGTCGCTCCGCGCAGGACGCGCTTGTGCCGGCGCGCGGCGCCCTGATTGACCGCAACGAGCATCCGGAATGGCGGCAATTCCTTATTCTCGCGGCCTGGCGGCGCGCCGACGAACTGAAGCAATTGCGCAATCTGCACGACACGGTGTCGCGTGCCGCGCCGGCAAAGCCGGCTGCGCCCGCCGCCGCCCCGCACAAGACGGTCGCCGAGACGGCTGCCTCGGCCCAGCCCGTCGCCAACCCCGTCGCCAAGCCGCCGGGTCCCGCACCGATCCAAACCGCATCAGCCGATGACCCGGCCGCGCCGATCGACAATACGCCGACCGCCGGCGCGCCCATGGGCATGACGGCCGATGACGCGACGCCGCTTGCGGCCGGCGGCCCGGCACCTGTGATGGCGGCGGCGCCCGTCAAAGCGGCGCAGTCCGAAGAAGCACCGATCGCGATGACGCCAGCCGACCCCGGCCCGCCTGCACCGATGCCGGCCGAGGCAACGCCGCTCGCAGCCGGCGGCCCCGCGCCGGCCGACGATGATGTGGCAGCAGCTGCGCTCGCCGTTACGGAGTCAAAGCCCGCCACCGGGCCCGCCGATACCGAGCCGGCCACTGTATCGTCCGCTGCGGCAGCAATTCCTCAGACAACGACGCCTGATCCTGAGACAACGACCTCCGGTCCGCCGGCCGCTGACAAGTCTGCGCGCGCGACCGCGCCCGCCAGGACCGCTCCGCACGTCACCACGCCGCTCGACGCCGCGCCGCAAGCAGTTGTGCCCGTGTCCATTGCCGTGAAGCCGATGCGCGCGGTGCCCGTGCGGGCGGCGTCGATCACGCCGGCCGAAGCCGCGCCCATCATGATGGCGCCGCAGCCCCAAGCGCCGACCAAGGAGCATATCGAAACGCCGGCCAGGCCGATCGCCGCGATCCAGGCCACCACGACGCCTGCGCCGGAGAAGGTCTTGCCCGCGGTCAAGCGTGAAACCACCGGCACCCATCTCGGCGCGCTTCCGGCGCCGCCGCCCGTGGTGCCGCCTGTGCCGCCGGCGCCGGACGCGACCAAGGTCGCCGCCCTGTTCGCCGAACGACCGCAATTGCAAAGCGACGACATCACCGGCTCGATCGATCAGTCACGCGACCACAGCGCCACCATTCCCGTCGGCATCGGCGAAGCGTCGTCGGCCGAGATCGACGTCATCATGCCACGGGAGCGCCCGCCCGTGCTGCGATCGCTCGACCTGCGGCACGCGCGCCAGGGCAAGCTCGAGCGTCGGCGGCGCGCGATGCGCAGTAGCGCCCATGCCAAAGGCCGCATCAAGAGCGGGGTGAAGAGCAGCAAGCACGCCGCGCCGCGGATCGATTTCTTAGCGCTGATGTTTCCGTTTTTGGCCGCCGACAGCTCGTTCAAGCCGATAAAGCTGAACCCCTTCCAGCCGCCGCAATATCAGAGCGGCGAGATCGAATAGGCGGGGAAGCATTCGGGCCGGGTAACGGCGTTGGCGCTCTAAGGACGCGCCTCAATAACCGGCAGCGTAGTAATAGACCGCGCGCTTCACGTTGCCGCGCGCGTGATGATAGGCGCCGGCGAGATATTTCACAGCATAGCGCATGTTGGTCTCGGCATCGAGCAGGCCGCGCGCGCTGCCGCGGTAGCCCATGGCGCGGGCGGTCCCGAGGCGGATTTGCATCAAGCCATAATTGCCGTTGTGGACCGCGCGCGCGTTCCCGCGGCTTTCGCGATGGATGATCCGCCGCACGAGACCTTCCGGCACGCTGTTGGCGGCGGCATAGCGGGCGATCAAAGCGTCGAGATTGCCGTTGGCGTCGTAACGGGCGTGACGCTCGCCAGCCTGCGCGAGCGATACCGGCGCGGCGACCGCGAACAGGATCGTGGCAAGGCAGGCTTCGCGGATCATGGACCCTCCCCGGGGTGCGCTGGTGGCGTTCTGTGCATTGCGGACATCGGCCTTTTCAAGGGCAAGTCGGGCAAGCATGTGACGAAAGCATGCCACCCATGGCGGGTTCCATCACGAATTGCATCTCCCTGTTGCGCGCCGCGTCGGATCGTGAGTCGACCGGACCCCACTACCATGTATCGCCTTGATGCAGATCAAGGTTCCCGGTTCCCGAGGGGCGATAGTTGCCGCCGTAACTTTCAAGCCGGGAGACCGAACCCCATGCCGACCGAGACCGCCATCTGGATCAGCGCCATCGGCGCGATGTTTGTCCTGTTCGCCGCCGCGCTGGCGTGGGCCGACCATTACGCCCACGGCTATCCAAAGCACACCAAGTAACCGTCGACATCGAGCATCGCGTCCTTTTCGCGGGTCGGGCGGCGCACGGAAGGCCGCGAGACTCGACGGACGCGCGCCGGGCCAGGGACATGGCAGTGTCCGCTCGCCCGGCTTTCTTTTTTTATCCACATGAGCCGGCTTCACGTGCGCGCGCAGCACGCTTAGCGCCGGCACCGGCGCGGACCACGAACCGCCGACGCGAGCATGGCGCCCGCGCTCAATCGCCTCTTGGCCTGTGCGCCGTTTCCGTCTATGCCGCCCGCGCATTGGAGTCGGCACCGGCCGGCCGCAAAACTTCCGATTCACGAATGCGCGAAAACCTGCGCCCCATCGCTTCGATTCTGCTCGGCGTCGCCTTTCTGCTCGCCGGCAATGGCCTGCTGTTCACGCTGCTGCCGCTGCGCGGCCACGCCGAAGGATTCAGCTCGCTCGACATCGGCGCCATCGGCTCGGCCTACTATGCCGGCTTCGTCGGCGGCTGCCTGCTGGCGCCCTATGTGATCCTGCGCGCCGGCCATATCCGGGCCTTCGCGGCACTGGTCGCGGTCGCGGTGGTGACCGGTCTCGCCTATCCGCTCTCCAACGCGGTGTGGCCGTGGATCGTGTTCCGTCTGGTCAACGGCTTCTGCATCGCCGGTTTCTATCTGGTCATCGAAAGCTGGCTCAACGACCGCGCCAGCAACGAGACGCGTGGCTTCATCATGTCGTCCTACGTCATGGTGATCTACGGCGCCTTCACCGCGGGCCAGATGATGGTCACGCTCTATCCGATCAAAGGCACGGAGGACTTCATGCTGGCGGCAATGATGGCCTCGCTTGCCATCGTGCCGGTGGCGCTCACCCGCTCCGCTCAGCCGGCCGCCATCACCATGGTCAGCTTTCGCCCGTGGCAGGTCTACAAGACGGTGCCGGTCGGCCTGGTGGCGAGCTTTGCCGTCGGCGCCGTCAATGGCGCCTTTTTCGGGCTGGCGCCGGTTTCGGCCGCCCGCTCCGGGCTCAGTACCGCGGAAGTGGCGGTGTTCATGAGCGCTGCGACCCTCGCCGGCGCGGCGGCGCAGTGGCCCGCCGGCCGCATGTCCGACCGTATCGACCGCCGGCGGGTTCTGCTGGTGCTGCTGGTCGCCGCGGCGGTGAGCGGGCTGCTGCTGTGGCAGTTCGCCACCAACAGTCTGCTGCTGGTGGGCTTCGGCTTCGTCTACGGCGGGCTGGCGCTGCCGGGCTACGCGCTCGCCGCGGCACATGCCTACGACAAGACCGACATCGCGGACATGGTGCCGACCGCCGCCACTGTGCTGCTCGCCAACGCAGTGGGCGCCACCATCGGGCCGCTGCTGGCGCCGCCGGTCATGGACGAACTCGGACCGCGCTCGCTGTTCCTGTTCACGGGCGTGGTGGAGGCAGCGCTGGCGATCTACGTCTTCCATCGCATCCGGGTGCAGCCGTCGCTGGCGCCGCCGGAGAAGACAGAGTTCGATCTCGCCGCCACTTCGCCGGTGGGCGCCGTAGTGACCACGGAAGAACTCAATCCGGAGGATCCGCTGGTGATCGTGCCGGAGCCTTATCCGCCGGCCCCCGAAGCGGACATGCCGCCAGCGGAGGCGCCGCCGGTCGAGATGGCGGATGTCGAGATGCCGGCCGCGGAAGCGCCGCCCATGGAACCCGCCGACAGCAACGTGGCGGCGGCGGAAGGCGAAATACTCCCGCCGGACCACGACAGGTCCAGGTGAAGCCCGGCACGTCCGTCATTTCGGGATCGCGGTCCTTAGACCCCGCTCTGGAAAGCCGGTAGAAATTGTCCGTCAAAAAATCAGGGAGGACGGAGAATGCCGAAGGCCTATTGGGTGGTGACCTATCGCAGCGTGAAGAATCCGGAGGCTTGGCAGGCCTATGCCAAGCTGGCGGTGCCGGCAATCACGAGCGCGGGCGGGCGCTTCCTGGTGCGCAGCAAGCCGGCCAAGACCTGGGAAGCCGGCATGGACGAGCGCGTGGTGATGGTCGAGTTCGACAGTGTGGCGCAGGCGATCGCCGCCCACGACACCCCGGAATATCTGGAAGCCTTGCGCGCGCTCGGCAACGACAGCGTCGTGCGGGACATGCGCGTGGTGGAAGGCGTCGAATAGGCCCGCCAAAAAAGACGATGCGCGGGGCAAGCCCCGCGCATGACGTCACCCTCGTGCGCGCAAGCCGCGCACGATCGACTTACTTACCAGTTGCAGAACGGATAGCGCCGCTGGGCTTCGTGCGCCATGCGCAGGGCTTCCGAGTAGGTCTGCGAGACGGCCCGCGCGTAAAGGGCGACGCTCGACAGCACGATGTAGGGCACCGACCACAACTTGGGCAGCGCGGGGGCGTGGGTTTCAATGACCGACACTTCGTTCTCCTTCAGATGCTCAGAAGTTGGCGCGATTGGACAGAAAGCGGCGCTCGATCTCGCGCTCGGTTTCGTCAGTGAAACGGCCACCACCGGCCTGAAGGAAGTCGGCGATCTCGCGCTCGGCCTGGCGCATGCGCGCGGCCATCAGGGCGTCGAGAATGCGACGCATCAGGCCGCGGTGGCGGGTCGTGGACTGCGGGACCGCAAAGTCGCGGGCGGTCGTGGTGATGTGGGCGAAAGCCATGGGGTCAGCTCCTATTTCAAAGGTCCGTCCCGGGCGTTTTCCCCTTTGGTTTCTTATTGTTGTTGCATTGCGATATAAATGATTTTGCAATGCACACAACTGGTATACCAGCATAAGCCATATGCGCCTGAGGCATGCGATTCACGCGTGCCGCGCGGGCTAGATATTCATTTATGCATGGGCAGCGGATGGGCCCCTCTGCCCGCTGAGGCCGGCGGCCGTATCCGGCGGGGCCGCAAGGGGCTTATCGAGACCGAGGTCAACCGGGGCGGAAAGATTCGGTCCCGATCGCGTTTTCCTATCAGACCCACATGGCAATGGAGGCGAACGCAATCATGTCCACGATGGAGAAATCTCTCACGGTCAGCGACGAGGGCGACGACCACGGGCTGGCGCTCGGGCGTGCGGAAGGCCAGGCTTTCGGGCGGACCCTCAAGCACATGCTCGAGGACGTCGCTGACGGCGGCCGCGAAATCGAAAGCGGCGAGTACCTCATCGCATTTGCCATGGAGAAAGCCGAGGGCATGTACGTGCCGAAAGACGGCGACCTCGAATGGCAGGCTCCGGTCGACGAGAACATCCATATCGAGGTAGCGGTACGCGACCGCGCCGACGGACGGCTCATCCCCGGCCTCGATATCGACGTAACCGTCATCGGCAAGAACGGTACGGAGATCGGCACTCACCGGCATCCGCTGTTGTGGCACCCCTATCTCTACCACTACGGCCGCAACTGGGTGCTTCCGGGCGACGGCATCTATAGCCTGCGCGTGAGCTTTCCGGCACCCCAATTCCACCGCCACGACAAGGTCAACGGCAAGCGCTTCGCGCAAGGCGCGGACGTGACTTTCGAGGACGTCGAGCTGAAGACCGGACGGGAGTAAGAGCCGAAACGCTGGGCGTCCAAACACAACGCATCCGCGCGGGCGCGGCAAACTTGTCCAGCGGGGGCCGTTAAAGGCTGCCCCGCTGGATCTGCATCGCTTGTTGGAAACGCGTGCGTCGGCCGATCTATTTGGCGGGCGGCGGACTCGCCGGCTTGGCTTCAGCACCAGCCGCGCCGGGCTTGGCCTCGCCGGCCTCGGTCTTGCCCTTCTCGCCCTTCTCGCCAGCCTGACTCCACTGCTGGTATTGCATCGGCGTGACGCTTTCCTCGTGCTGGATGAATGCAACCGCGCGCCAGATCTCTTCGTCCTTCATGTGGCCGCCGAACGCCGGCATGCCGGTCATCCGGATGCCGTTCTTGACGGTCCAGAACACCTTGGCCGGCGGATCATCCTTGGTGGCCTTGCCGAGATCCGGCGGATTGGGGTCCATGCCCTGGGCGAACCGGTCTGGCTTGCGGCCCGGGGCGCCGTGACAGTTGACGCAGCCCTCTTCGGTGACCTCATGGGCGCCTTCTTGGATCGCCTTCGGGGTCGAGAACCACGCGGGCGGCGACGGCGCCGTAAAATGCTTGTTGACCGAGGCCTCGCGCACACTGCGCACTGACCATTCCACGAATGGATTACCGCCGGCGGCAGCGGAGACGTCATAGAACCCGCCATAGAAATACACCGCGCCGGCAATCGCCACACAGATCGCCAGTACGCCAATCGCAGCCAAAAATCGCATTGAGCACCCCATCACTACATTGCCCGGAACCTAAAACGCAGATAGGGCGGAAATTGATCCCGACTTTACGGTAACAAACCGCTGAAGGCGGCACCACATTACTCCTCAATCGAACAATGCCACCGCCCGGGTCCAGCCGCCGGAGGCAGCTTTGATCTTGGCCGGGAAGCAGGCGACGATGAAGCCGTCGGCGGGAAGCTGCTCGAGATTGCAGAGCTTCTCCATGTGGCAATACGGAATCTCGCGGCCGGACTTGTGGCCCTCCCAGATGATCGCGGGATCGTGCGTTTCCTGCCAGTGTTTGGCCATGTGCACGAAGGGCGCGTCCCAGCCCCAGGCGTCGATGCCGCAGACGCGCACGCCGCGCGACGTGAGATAGAGCGTGGCCTCGCGCCCCATGCCGATGCCGGCCGCCATGTAGTCGTCGTGACCGATGCGCGAGCCGGCGCGGGTGTTGACCAACACGATGTCCATGGGCTGCAAGTCGTGGCCGATGCGCTTGAGCTCGGCCTCCATCTCGGCCGCGCTGACGACATGACCGTCGGGCAGGTGTCGGAAGTCGAGCTTCACCCCCGGCCGAAAAAACCAATCGAGCGGAACCTCGTCGATCGTGATCATGCGGTTGCCGTGGATGTCATGGGACTGGAAGTGATAGGGCGCGTCCATGTGGGTGCCGTTGTGAGTGGCAAGCGTCACATGCTCGACGGCCCAGCCCTCGCCATCCGGCAGATCCTCGACCGTGAGCCCGGGGAACAGGCTCGCCACCAGCGGCCCGGTGTCCTTGTTGGTCTGATAGGCAATTTTCGGCCGCATGAAGGGCGGGTCGACCACGGTCTCGTTGTCGAGTGAGATCGAGATGTCGACCATGCGGCTGGGCAGTTTCATAAGCGTAGTCCCTATTTGATCTTGTGTTGATTTCGGCGCGGGCGCGGATGGTAATGGAGCCCAGCCGCGGCCGGAAGTGACCTCAAGGCGCAATATCCGCCCCAAATCGGCCCGAAAGCGCATTGTGCACCGCACGGCAACCATATTGCGCCGCCACGTCATCGCGATAGATTTGCAACAAAGGCGCCGCCAAGACGCGCCATCTCAGGGAGCCCAAGAGGGGCGTGGCCATGCACCTGCTGAAACTGCCGCTATTCCGGCTGCTCGCGATCAACCTCGTCATCGGCGCCTTCATCGCGCTGGCGATGATCGCCGGGCTGCTCGTATTCAATCCGCTCAACATCCGTCACATGATCTTTTCGGACCGTGAACCCGTAGCGGTGTTGGCGGTGCTGGTCTTCGACTTCTTCATCACCTTCGGCAGCGCGGCCATGGGCACCGCCATCATGGCCCTCGGGCGCGGACCGCAGGGCGACGCCTCGGTCGACCGCGCGCGCATGGCGACGGGATCGGGCATGCACTAGACGCGTATGCGGCGTGCAGGCGGCGGCGGCAGGCTTGATCACGCACCGCGCCGGCCCTATTTGTCGTCGAGATCATCCGCGCCAGACCGCTCCATGTCGTATATCTGTCAGCCGCTCCTGCGGCTTCTAGCCATCAATCTCCTGATCGGCATCGGCATGGCCGTGCTGATGGTCGGCGGCCTGCTCGCACTCAACCCGCTCGACCTCCGTCACCTGATCTTTGCCGACCGCGACGCCGCGGCCGCGCTCGCTCTCCTGCTGTTCGGGTTTCTCATCACCTTCGGCAGCGCCGCCATGGGCACCGCGGTGATGGCGCTCGGCGCGCCGCGTAAGCCTCGCGGCGGCAATGGAGGCAAGCCCGTCAAGGCCATGGCGTTCGCGTCCAAGCCGCGCGTGTGAGCACTCGCCGCCGATGTCCCCGGCGTGTGGCGTCTTCGATCTTCCATCTCTAGATTCTTGAACCTTTTCGGGCCGCGGGGCGACTAACGCGTGCCGTCCATCCATTGCGCCTCGCGTATGAGGAGACCGACGCCATGCCCTGCGCACGTCCCGCCGCCGCCCTGCTATTCACCTTCGCTCTTGTCTTTGCCGGCGCCCTCACCGCCGCCGCTGCCTCCCGCGACGCGCCCGGGGCCAAGGATTACCCTGGCATCGGCCGCTTCAAGGGCAGCACGATCACCGGCTATCAGGCCAAGGACTTCGACGCCGCACGCATGCAGGCCGCGCCCTTCGCGCAGAGCAAGGCGGTCAAGCCGCTCAGGCTCGAAGGCCGCATCACGCGCATCGCCTATCGGCGGGCCCAGGGCCCTCGATCCTGGAAGTCTCGCGCAACTTCGAGAACCAGCTCAAGGATGCCGGCTTCGAAACGCTGCTGGCCTGCGACACCGATCAGTGCGGCGGCATTCCCTTCAGCGAGCAGATCGACGTGCTGCCGATCCCGCAAATGTGGGTCGACGGCTTCAACTTCCGTTATGTCGCCGCGCACAAAAAGGACGGCGGCCAGGATATCTACGCCAGCGTCGTGACCAGCAAGAACAACGACCAAATCACCACCCAACTCGTCGTGGCAGTGGTCGGTTCAATGAAGAACAAGATGGTCGACGCCGCCGCCATGGCCAAGGGCCTCGGCGAAAAGGGGCACATCGCGCTCTACGGCATCTACTTCGACACCGACAAGGCCGTGATCAAGCCGGCGAGCGCGCCGACGCTCGCGCAGATTGCGAAGCTCCTGCAATCGAGGCCCAAGCTCAGCGTCTTCATCGTGGGCCACACCGATAACCAGGGCACATACGCCTACAACATGGAGCTGTCGCGCAAGCGCGCAGCGGCCGTGGCCACGGCGCTGGTAAAGCACTATCGAATTGCCGGAACCCGCCTGCACACGGCCGGCGTCGGCTTCCTGTCGCCGGTGGGCTCCAACGCCACCGAGGCCGGACGCGCGCTCAACAGGCGGGTAGAACTAGTGGAGCCTTAGAGGCTAGAACAAGCCGAGGCGACTTTTCGCAAATGAGGGAGGAATTGAATGCCTAAAGGCTACTGGATCACCTGCTACCGCGAGGTGAAAGACCCGGAAAAGCTCGCGGCCTACGCCAAGCTCGCCGGGCCGGCGACGGCACCCTTCGGCGCGCGCTACCTCTGCCGCGGCACGGCGCAGAAGGTCTACGAGCAGGGGCAAATGGACCGCATCGTGGTGACGGAATTCGACAGCCTCGAAAAAGCGATCGCCGCCCATGACAGCCCGGCCTATCAGGAGGCCGTGCGTGTGCTCGGCGACGGCGCCGTGCGCGACGTGCGGCTGATCGAGGGGCTTGAGTAGCACTACAGCGCCTTCACCCAGAACTGCATGGGCTTGCCGGTCTCGGCCGGCTCGCCCACGTCTTTCCAGGCGAAGCGCGTGATCAGACCCTCCGCCTTTCGGTAGCCGCGCCGGGCAACGGCAAAAGGCCCCGATTTGCAATTGCGGTCATAGGCGCCTATATCGCGGCCAACAAACCGGCCCCGCCCCGCGCGGGGTTTTGCGTTTCCGACACAGGCCGAACATACGGAGGCCGAACATGGCGAAAAAGCCAGGCAGCAACCCCAAGAACGAATTCGTGCTGTTCGACGTGATCTACGAGGATGGCTCGCAGCGCTCCAACCGGCGCGTGCCGGCCGACCTGCTCGGCGGGCTGCAAAAGGACGAGCCGGCGCGCGGCTTCATCATCGAGCAGGACCGCGAGATCGCCGACAAGTCCGGGCGCGCGCCGCTCAAGATCAAGAGCATCGCGCGCACCGGCGCCAAGCCGAAGAAGAAGATGGAGAAGGCGGACTAGCCTCGCCACGGCATCACTGCCCCTTGAGCTTCTGCGCGAACAGCACCAGCGCGCGGCGATAGATCTCCGAGCGATTCCATTCGCGCATCACGTCGAAATTCGCCGTGCCCATCTCGTAAGGCTGGCCGCGATGCCAGCCGTTCGTCTTCAAAAGATTGGCGGTCGAGGCGAGCACGTCCGCCACGCTATGACGCAGGTCGACGCGGCCGTCGCCGTCGAAGTCGACGCCGTACTTGATGTAGGACGACGGCAGGAACTGCGTCTGGCCGATCTCGCCGGCATTGGCGCCGATCATCTCACGCGGCGGCAGGTCGCCGCGCTGCAAGATGCGCAGCGCCGAAATCAATTCACCCTGGAAGAGCTGCGAGCGCCGGCAGTCATGCGCGAGCGTCGCCAGCGTGCGCACCACCGGCTTGTGGCCCATGTCGCCATAGCCGTTGTCGCTTTCCATGGTCCAGATCGCGAGCAGGATCTCTTTCGGCACGCCGAAGCGCTTCTCGATGCGGGCGAGCAAACCGGCGTAGCGATGCATCAGACGGGTGGCGCGTTTGAGCCGGGCGGCGGTGATGCGGGTGCGGGCGAACTTCTCGAAGCTGCCCTCGCGCCGGAAAGCGTGCGCCTGGCGGCGGTCGAAGGCCATGATCTGGGCATCGGGCGTCAGCCCGGCGAACGCCGCGTTCACGACCCGCGCGGAAATCCCTTGCGCCTCGGCGTCGCGCGCCATGCCGGCGAGGAACGAATTGAAACTACCGCCGCATTGCGCGGCGAAAGCGGAAGTCGCGAGAAGCGAGGAGAACAGCAAAGCCGCGAGCACGCGCCGGATCATGAAAAAGACCTCGTCGTTTCCCCCGAAACGGCGGCAGGATGGCATGGCGGGGGGACCGGCGAAAGGTGCCGTTGGACGCAGGCCGCCGATCCGCCTCACGCCGGGGCGGCCTCGGCCAGGTATTCGATCGCCGCGGCGCTGCCGCCCTTGCCGCGCGGGATGCCGAGCGCCGAAAGCCCCATCTCGATGACGCCGAGGGTGCCGAGCACCATGGGCGCGTTGACGTGGCCCATATGCGCGATGCGGAAGCCCTTGCCCTCGATGTCGCCGAGCGCGCGCCCGAGCACGACGCCGCACTGCTTGGCGCAATAGTCGACCAGCGGCTGCGCGCTCTCGCCGTTCTGCGTCGCCACCGCCGTCACCGTGTTGCAGCGTTCGGACGGCTCCGCGATGTTGAAACGCAGCGCCTGCCCCTCGGCCCAGGTGGCGACCGCGCGGCGCGTCGCCTCGGCGAGCGCGCGGTGGCGCGCGAACACGTTCTCGAGGCCTTCGCCGAGCAGAATGTCGAAGGCCGCGCGCAACGCGAACACGAGCTGCTCCGGCGGCGTGCCGCAATATTTGTTGTAGTGCTCGCTGCCCTCGCGGAAGGTCCAATCCCAATAGGGCGTGCGCATGCCGGCCTTCTGATGCACGTCGTGCGCGCGCGCCGAGGCCGCGACGAAGCCGAGGCCCGGCGGCGTCATCAGCCCTTTCTGCGAGCCGGCCATGGCGACGTCGACGCCCCAGGCGTCCATCTCGAACGGCATGCAGCCGAGTGAGGCGACGGTATCGACCATCAGCAGCGCGCCGTGTCCGGCGGCGCGCACCGCCTCGCCGATCGCCTTGATGTCGTTGACGACACCCGAGGCCGTATCGATCTGCGCCACCAGGATGGCCTTGATCTCGCCTTTGCCATCGGCCTTCAGCCGCGCCTCCACGGCGTCCGGCTTGACCGCGCGGCGGAAGTCGCCGCGCAGCACCTCGACCTCGGCGCCCAGCATGTCGGCGGCGGCACCCCAGGCGGTGGCGAAGCGCCCGCTTTCGAGCACCAGCACCTTGTCGCCGCGCGACAGCACGTTGGTAAGCGCGGCTTCCCAGGCGCCGTGGCCGTTGGCGGCATAGATGTAGGTGTGGCCCTTGGTGCGGAAGATTGTCTTGAGGTCGGCGATCAGACCGTCCGTCAGCGCGATCATCGAGCCGGCGTAGATGTCGATCGCCGGACGGTGCATGGCGGCGAGCACCGCATCCGGGATGACGGTGGGGCCCGGGATGGCGAGGAATTCACGGCCGGCGGCAAGCGACATGGAAAGGCTCTATGGAGATGTTGACGGAAGGCGGGTGACGGGCACTGCCTAGCACGTTCCGCCGCCCTGACCGATCAAGATTTGTCATGGCTGCCATCACTGGGCCCGGCGGCCGCCGCCCGCCCTTCAAAGCGGCGGGATCGGCCGCGGCCGGCCGTTGTCGTCGATGGCGACGAAGGTGAAATTGGCGTCGGTGACCTTCTCGTGGAAATGGGTCTGGAAGCGCCGCGCCCAGGCCTCCACGTGGATCTTCATCGAGGTGCGGCCGACGCTTTCCACCTCGGTATAGACCTCGAGCACGTCGCCCACCCACACCGGCCGGATGAACTTCATGGCGTCGAGGGCGATGGTGACGACGCGGCCGCGGGCGCGCTCGACCCCGGCGATGCCGCCGGCCTGGTCCATGCGCGAGAGCACCCAGCCGCCGAAGATGTCGCCGTTAGCGTTGGTGTCCGCCGGCATGGCGCTGATGCGCACCGTAAGCTGCCCGCGCGGGTTGGTGTCGTCGGTCATTTTGGCCCTCAGCCTCGTCTGCGTTTCGGCTGCATGGAAGCCCGGCGGCCCGGTTTGCGCAACACCGGCGTCACGTCCACGGCCGGCACATCGGCGCGCGCGGCTTGATCGCCTGATTCCCCGGCTCCGTGACCCGGCCCTGCAATTCGCGCAGCGTGCGGCTCACCTGCGCCATGGTGCGCCGCCGACGGCGGCCGTCCGGATCGGGCCGCAGCCTGGGCCCGTTGCTGCACGTGTTGCGCGGCGCCTGACAGTGCCGATGGCGCCGGCAGGCCGGCTCCTGGCATTGCCGCCAGGCCGCGCGCTCATCGCCGATGAACCGGCTGATGCGGCGCGCGAGCTCGTAGCGCAGCTCGTCGATGTCGATCGGCGGCGCGTCGTCATCGGCCGCGCGCGGACGGCCCGCGCCGGAGGGTTGCCCTTCCGCCTCAGCCCCGCGTCTCCAAACAAAGGAAGTGCGAGGGCGTGGAGCGCCGCAAGGCGCAACCACTTACGTTCTCCCGCCGCGGCCCTTTCGGGCTTCGGCGGGGCGCGCTCAGGCGACGAGCGCGTCGCCTTGCGGCGCTCCACGTGACGGCTTTTCTGTCCCCGGGACCGTGCTTCCGGACACGGACGGAGCCCGAGCCGGGCCCCCGATCCGGGCAGCTTTCGCCGCCCTTCGTCCGCGCCGCGTCCAGCCATTGAAGGCAGGCCCTCGTAGCGGGGCCGGACGGTGACCGGGGCCTCCCGGCGGCGGGGTTACAAGCCCCGCCGGCGGGCGCCGCCCCTCCCCACATCCGGCAGTGTCCTGCAGAACGCCCCTCGCGCGGGGGAGGTGAAGGGGAATGTGGTCCTAGATTATGGCAGGAATATGGTCTTATCTGAAGCAGTCAACAAGCCGAACCAAGCATCTGAAATAGAGCCCTCAATGTGTCCCGCTCAGCCTATGGGAAGCAGGCCGCTTGGAACATGACCGGGCAACAACGGATTAAAGAGCCAAAGCCGGTTGTTCTGCCGTTCTACTATTTGGCAACTGGTCCCATGTTCGACCATCAAGCATCCTCCCCGTTCGCTTCTTGTTGGTGCCGCCCCACTGCTTGAAGTGGAATGCAACACCATGTGACCTGCATTGGTCACGGATTGACCGCACCCACTCAGGCTCTAGCGGCCGAGCATTCCTGGCACGCCGCATTAGATAAGCCGTAGGGCGGATTAGCTCAGCGTAATCCGCCGCCGCGATAACATTCGCGGGTTACGCCTTCGGCTAACCCACCCTACGATTGAATGATGCGGCCTGAGTGCGATGCGGCCGATCTTTGACTGACCGCTTTATTCTGTACTGGGCCACCGCTTTCGCGGGGACGAACGGTCTTGGCTACTTCGCTCGAACGCGCCGGTGCCTACTCCGCCGCAACCGGTGTCAGCTCTCCCGCCGCCGCCATGCGATCGTGCAACGCGATGGAATCGAGATCGAAGCCGTTCGGCCAGGTGAGCGCGCCAAACTCAAGGAACACCCGCCGGAACATGGCCGGATCGCGCAAGGGCTCGACCATCACGCCGCCCTCCGAGAGCATGCCGGCAAAATCATGCACGCCCTATTTGCCGTTGGAAAAACGAATCCAGAGCCGGTGAGCGTCGAGCGCGCGCGCTTCCAAGACCTTGATGATTTCGATCATTCGGTATCCGCTCCGGGGACGCGTTCAAAGGGCTCACGAAGCCGACCGCGCTCCCACGCCGTCCCCCTCAGGCCTATGTCAGGGCACAGCGTCGCCCTTCCGCCCATTCCGGCGCAAGCGCGAAGGCAGGACATGGCCCTCCGCTTCGCTGCGAAAGACGCCAGTGCTCGGCGCTCGCGCCCCGCCCCTCTCACGCAGACGTGTAACCTTGTGACGTGCGGGCAAACGCGCGCGGCGCTAGATAAGGCGACAACGCCCGGAGAACCGACCATGCGCCGTTCCACCGCCTTCATCATCGCCGCCGCCTTTGCCGCCCCCTTCGCCGCCGCGCCCTTCGCGGTGCGCGCCGAGACCGCCGTCGTCATTCCGCCGCCCGCGCAGCAAGCGCCCGACCACACCGCGGGGCTCGAGACCGCGGTGCTCGCCGGCGGCTGCTTCTGGGGCATGCAGGCCGTCTATCAGCACGTGAAGGGTGTCACCGACGCCGTCTCCGGTTATGCCGGCGGCGCGCGCAAGGACGCCTTCTACGAGACGGTCAGCACCGGCACCACGGGCAACGCCGAAAGCGTGCAGGTGACCTTCGATCCCAAGCAGGTTTCCTACGGCAAGATCCTGCAGATCTATTTCTCGGTCGCGCATAACCCGACCGAGCTCAACTTCCAGGGGCCGGATTCCGGGACGCAATACCGCTCGGAGATTTTCCCGCAGAGCGAAGCGCAGGCCAAGGCCGCGCGCGCCTACATCGCGCAGCTTGACGCCGCGCACGTGTTCAAGGGTCCGATCGTCACCAAGACCGGCACCATGAAGGCGGCGTTCTATCCGGCGGAGGCCTATCACCAGAACTACGCCGTGCGGCACCCCTCGCAGCCCTACATCGCCTATAACGACGCGCCCAAGGTCGCGAACCTGAAGCGGCTGTTTCCGGACGTGTGGCGGGCCAAGCCCGTGCTGGTGAAAGAAGCGAGCCGGACGAACTGAGGTCGGCGCGGCGCCATGGCCAGCGTCGGCGCCGGCTCAAAGCAGCGTGTCGAATTCTTCACGCGATAGATCGCAGTCCCGCAGAATTTTCGCCAGCAACCCGGGGCCGATGATCTCGGCTCCGTGGACCGGCACGGTCGTGACCCGGCCGTCGGCGTGGCGCAGCCGGTGATGACTGCCTTTGACCCGTGAATCGACAAACCCGGCCTTCGCGAGCGCCGCAATGACTTCGGCGCCCGTCAACCGTGGCGGCCGGCTCATGCCGGCACGGTCACGCGCTGAACGCCGATGAACTCGAGGCTCGGGCGCGCGGCGACATCGTCGTCTTCGAGGCACACGGCAATCGCCTCCTGGACGCGCTCAATCAAGTCATCCAGCGAGCGGGCCTGCGTATGGCAGCCGGCGAGTGCGGGCACCGAGGCGACGTAATTTCCGTCCTCGTCGCGTTCGACGACGACGGTGAAATCGCGTTGCGTGCCGCTCTCGTTGCTCATCACGATCAGTTATCCAGGAAGCTCCTGAGCTTCCGGCTGCGGCTCGGGTGCTTCAGCTTGCGCAGCGCCTTGGCCTCGATCTGACGAATGCGCTCGCGCGTCACCGAGAACTGCTGGCCGACCTCTTCCAGCGTGTGGTCGGTGTTCATGCCGATGCCGAAGCGCATGCGCAGCACGCGCTCCTCGCGCGGCGTCAGCGAGGCGAGCACGCGCGTCGTGGTCTCGCGCAGGTTGGACTGGATCGCCGCGTCGATCGGCAGGATGGCGTTCTTGTCCTCGATGAAGTCGCCGAGGTGCGAATCCTCCTCGTCGCCGATGGGCGTCTCGAGCGAGAGCGGCTCCTTGGCGATCTTGAGAACCTTGCGCACCTTCTCGAGCGGCATGCCGAGCTTCTCGGCGAGCTCTTCCGGGGTCGGCTCGCGGCCGATCTCGTTGAGCATCTGGCGCGAGGTGCGCACGATCTTGTTGATGGTCTCGATCATGTGCACGGGGATGCGGATGGTGCGCGCCTGGTCGGCGATCGAACGCGTGATCGCCTGCCGGATCCACCACGTGGCGTAGGTCGAGAACTTGTAGCCGCGGCGGTACTCGAACTTGTCGACCGCCTTCATCAGGCCGATGTTGCCTTCCTGGATCAGGTCGAGGAACTGCAGACCGCGGTTGGTGTACTTCTTGGCGATGGAGATGACGAGGCGCAGGTTCGCCTCCACCATTTCCTTCTTGGCCTGGCGCGCCTCGCGCTCGCCCTTCTGCACCATCTGCACGATCTTGCGGAATTCGCCGATCTGCACGCCGGTCTGCGCGGCAAGGTCGTGCACCATGCCGCGGATGTCCTTGATGCGCTCCTTCTCCTGCGCGACGAAGTTCTTCCAGCCTTTGGCGGAGAGCTTGGAGACGCGGTTGAGCCAGCGCGGATCGAGCTCGCCGCCCATGTAGTTCTTCAGGAAATCCTCGCGCGCGACGCCGTAGCTCTCGGCGAGCCGCATCAGCCGGCCTTCGTTCGACACGAGGCGCTTGTTGATGTCGTAGAGCTGCTCGACGAGCGAATCGATACGCGCCTGGTTGAGCCTGAGCGACTTCACCTCGGCGATGATCTCTTCCTTCAGCTTCTTGTACTTGCGCTCCTGCGCCGGCGACAGCGTCGAGTTCTTCAGGCGGAACTCGATGTCCTGCTCCTGCAGGCGGCGCAGGCGCTTGAAGGTGTCGGCGATGGTGTCGAAGGTCTCGACCACCTTGGGCTTGAGCTCGGCTTCGATGGCGGCGAGCGAGAGCGAGCCCTCCATGTCGTCGTCGTCGAAATCGCCCTCGGCGGCGCTCTCGCCGGGGTCCTTTTCCTCGTCGTCCGATTCCGCGCCGCCCGGCTTCGCCTTGAAGGGCGTGGCACCGGTGGGCGCCGCCGGCGGCGCTGCGGTCTGCACCACCTGCAGATGCGGCGCTGCGCCGTTGCCGGCGCCGTTGGCGGCCGGCGCGCCGCCCTCGCCGTTCACCTGCGGCTGCTGCTGCTTGGCGTCGGGACCGGCGTAGGTCGCTTCCAGGTCGATGATGTCGCGCAGGAAGACCTTGCCCTCGTTGAGCTCGTCGCGCCAGATGATGATGGCCTGGAAGGTAAGCGGGCTTTCGCACAGCCCTGCGATCATCGCCTCGCGGCCGGCCTCGATGCGCTTGGCGATGGCGATTTCGCCCTCGCGCGACAACAATTCGACCGAGCCCATCTCGCGCAGGTACATGCGCACGGGATCGTCGGTGCGCTCAGACGGCTCTTTCTTCTCGGTGGTGGCGAGCGCCTTGGTCTTCGACTCGACCAGCTCGTTGCCGGTGTCGTCATCGTCGTCGTCGACCTCGTCGGTCGCCTTCTCCTCGCCGTCCTCGTTGTCGCTGTCGTCGTTTTCGACGATGGTGATGCCCATCTCGGAGATCATGGCGAAGACGTCTTCGATCTGGTCGGAAGTCACTTCTTCCGAGGGCAGAACGGCGTTGATCTGGTCATGGGTGACATAGCCGCGCTTCTTGGCGGCCTTGATCATCTTCTTGACGCCGGCGTCCGACAGGTCGAGCAACGGCAGCGGCGTATCGGGCGTGTTCTCGGCCTCCTTTTCCGGGGCCTCTTCCTTGACCTGTGCCGCTGCTTTCACCTTGCTCGCCATCAAACTCTCCTGGACCTTCCTGGTCTAGCGCGCCCCGGACCGGCTGCCCTTCAGCCCGGATCGCACGGCCAAAAGGGCCGCACCGCAAGGCGCCGCGCCCCGAATCGAGCCGTCAGTGTGTCGGAGCCCACTTAAGCTCCGATTAACCTCGTTTTCGGCCCCGTATATGCCCGGAACCGGACCCGAGTGTTCCGCGCGGGGCGCGCGCGCCACGCCATCCTGTCTTTGCTGCCGGAGGCGGCCCTGCCGCCTTGTCGCAAACCCTGCCCGGCAGCCGCTGCTCATACGCCACGACCGCCGCGACCGGAAGAGGCCCCGAACCCTTCGATCTGGGCCTCGGTTCCCTCCATCCGGGCAAGGCGCGTTTTCACGTCGCACAAGCGCAGATAGTTGCTCTCGCTGTTGTCCTGCCCAAGCGCCATCTCGGCGTCCCTGAGCTCCTTAATTAGTGAATGCCACTGCCGATGCAAGGCAATCAGCTGCGCCCATGTCACCAGAACGTCATCGGGGGCGGCTTCCTGGGAGGTACCCCAGACCGAAACCGTGGTGATGGCGCCGGTGACCCGCTCGACCAGGGGTCCAAGGCCCCGCCCCTCGAGTTCCGCCCTTAGGGTTTCGGCGTCTTCAGCGGCGGCGTGGGCCGCGAGGTCGATCAGGGCCCCTTTCAGGCGCTCGGCCTCCGGATGGCGGAATTCGAGCTGGCTGAGCTCTTCCATGTGATCGTGCAGCAGCCAGGGGTGGTTGAGCGCCGCCTGCAGGATCAGCGCCTCGCGCCGGGACAGCACGCTGTGGTGGCCGCGGTGGACGGGGCTCGTGGCAAGCTGCTGGCTCATGACAACGTAGGGGCCCGCAGGCCGGCTGTTGAGCGGCGGACGCCCGCCCGGGCCGCCGTTACGGCCGCGCCAATCGCCGTTACGGGGGGCGCTGCGCCAGGCGCCTCCCTGCCCGCCCCAGTTCGGCCGGCGGCCGGGCCCACCGCGCAGGGCGCCAGCGCTCTGCACCGGGGCAAAGAACTGGGCGAGCCGGTCGTTGAAGTCCTGACGGTAGTATTTGCGCACGGCCTCGTCGGCGATTCCCGCCGTCACCGCATTGATGCGCGCTTCCAGTGCGGCACGCCGCTCGGGCGTATCGAAGGTGTGACCTTCGGTCTCACGCGCCCACAGCATGGCGGCGAGCGGCCGCGCGGCGCCGATCACCTCGCGCACCGCTTCCGGCCCGGCCGAGCGCACCAGATCGTCAGGGTCTTGTCCCTGGGGAAGAAGCGCGAACTTCAGGCTCTTGCCGGGGGCCAGCCGCGGCAGCGCGATGTCGACCGCGCGGAAGGCGGCGCGCAAGCCCGCGCCGTCGCCGTCGAAGCAGAGCACCGGCTCGTCGTTCAGCTTCCAGAGCAGGGTGAGCTGATCCTCGGTGAGCGCGGTGCCGAGCGGCGCCACGGCGGCGTCGAAGCCCGCACGCACCATGGCAATGACGTCGACATAGCCCTCGACCACCACCACCGGCGCACCGTCGTAAGCGGCCTGGCGTGCGCTGAAGAGATTGTAGAGGTTGGCGCCTTTGTGGAAGAGCGGCGTCTCCGGCGAATTGAGATACTTGGCCGGAACGTCCTTCTCCAGCGCGCGGCCGCCGAAGGCGATGATGCGCCCGCGGATATCGGTGATCGGGAACATGACCCGGTCGCGGAAGCGATCATACGGCACCGGGATGTCGTCGCCGGCAATGAGCAGGCCGGCTTCCACCATGTCCTCGACCGGCACGCCTTGCGCGCCCAGATGTTCTTTCAGCGCGAAACGCTCGGCGGGACCGTAGCCGAGCCGGAACTTCTGCTGGATCGCCGGATCAAGCCCGCGGTCGGCGAGATAGCCGCGCGCCTTGGCACCGGTGCGCCCGGCGAGCGTCGCCTCGAAGAACTTGGCGGCGAGTTCCATGACCTCATAGAGGCTCTTGCGGTGGGCTGCGCGCGCCTCGTCCTCTCGCGAGACCTTGGGCAACTGCATGCCGGCGAGGTTCGCCAACTGCTCGACCGCCTCCGGGAACGACAGGCCTTCGGTCTGCATCACGAAGTCGAAGATGCTGCCGTTCTTGCCGGAAGAGAAATCGAACCACGCCTGTTTCTGGTCATTGACGAAAAACGACGCCGTCTTCTCTTTATTGAACGGCGACAGCCCTTTCATCTCGCGGCCCGACCGCATGAGCTTTACGCGCCGGCCGACGACTTCCGAAACCGGAAGCCGGGCTTTCAGCTCTTCAAGGAACTGGGGCGAGAAGCGCATGGGGGTTGGTGCGGCCTTTTAGGCGCGGGTATCGGTTCGGCGGTTCGGGAGCGAATCGGTCTCCCTATAATAGGGCGAGGAAATGAGGTTTTCCGGGGCGAACGGCCAAGACCATAGTCAGGCACCGGAATCCGGGCCTTTTCCGTGTTTTCCACAGGAGGGGACGAGCCGCGTCGCCCTTGACGGAAATAGGATACATTTGTATATACAAATTGATTGAGGTGCGGACGAAGCAGGATCCGGCGTGTCGGACCGGGTAACCGATGAGCGAGCTTCGACCCCGTCATAGCGAACCCTCGGCGATAAGCTATTTGTCGCAACCTCCGTCTGGGGCAGCTTCGCTATGGCGGAAGAAGAATTTCTGCGGCTGCTGGAGAGTGTTCGCGGTTTCGATTGAGATCCGAACAAACGCGAGCAGACGTTTAGCGAGCGGCACATTGCCTTCGACGACGCACCGATTGTCTTTCAGGGACCGATCACGGTGCGACGGTCTGATCGGAAGAGCGAAGTGCGCTACATGGTGTTCGGATTTCTCGACGACGTTGAAGTCGTCTTTGTGTGTACGTCCGCGACGACGTGTGTTGGATCGTATCGGCGCGACGAGCGAGGCGAGATGAAAGAAAAAAATACCATAGTCGGCTCCCGCGAAGCGCCGCGAAAGATCAAGAGTGATCTCGACAAGCTGCGTGAGCTGACCGACGAGGAAATCGACGCGTCGATCAAGAACGATCCCGACTGGAGCGAAGACTGGAACTGGGGCGATGCCGTCCTCGTCATCCCGCCGAAGAAAAAGCCGATCTCGATCCGTGTCGACGAGGACGTGCTCGATTACTTCAAGGCCGAAGGCGCCGGCTATCAGCGGCGCATGAACGCTGTGCTGCGCTCCTATATGGAACAGAAGAGAAAGAAAGAGCGGGCGTAGCTGTCGCTGCCGGCGCTAGCCGCTGAATTCCGGGTTCGCCCGCGTGCGCAGGCGCCCCGGAATGAGCGCAGACTTCTCACGCCGCCAAAGCGGCGTGCCAGACGTGCTCGGGATAGTATTGCTTCATCAGCCGGTCGGTGTAGGTGACGAGGTTCGGATAGCCTTCGGCCCGGCGCCGCAGCTCCGACTCGAAAAACGGCGTGAGAATGCCGGACAGCATGCCGAACATGGTGGCGTCGACGCCGCACGGACGCTCGCCCATCAGATAGGCCTTGTCGGCGAGCAAGGCCGAGAGCGCCGACAACGAACGGTCACCGAGATCGACGATCTCGTCCGGCGTGTGGCGCGCGATACCGACTTCGAACAGCCGATTGGCGACCCGGCCGCGCACCTCTTCGCGCACTTTCTCGCGCATCGGCTCGGGCACGTCGTCGAAGAAATGCGCGGGACCGATGGCGAAATTGTCGCGGATGATCCAGCGCGCATAGACCAACGCGCCATAGAGATGATTTTCCAGCATGCGCTCCACCGCCCAGGCCTGCGCGCGCGCGGCCGCATCGAGGCCGTCATCGAGGTCGACCCCGTATTTGCGCTCGATATGGGCGCGGATGAAATGCGAGTCGGCGATGCGCTCGCCGCCGTCCGCGATGAACGGGAGTTGGCCCTTGGGCGAATCCTCGGGCATGGCCATTTCCTTCCGATAAGAAAGGCCGGCCATCTTCAGCTGGACTTCCGCCTTGGTGCAGAACGGGCTGACTTCGGGGAGCCCGAATTTGGAGCCGAAGGCATAGAGCGTGATCGTGGGGGTCGCAGGGGTCATAGGGGTGACGGCGGTCATGGGACAAGCTCCTTGTTGGAGCCCCTGCCTACTGCCATCCTGCTGCCAACATGGTGTCAGCAGCAGGCGGCTAGGGTCCGTCCATGCGGCGCGCGGACCGGCTTTTCCAGATCATCCAGATCCTGCGGCGCAGCCGCCGGCCGGTGACGGCCGACGTCATCGCGGCCGAGCTCGAGGTCTCGAAGCGTTCGGTCTACCGCGACATCGCCGACCTCATCGGTCAGCGCGTGCCCATCCGCGGCGAGGCGGGCATCGGCTACGTGCTGGAGAACGGTTTCGACCTGCCGCCGCTGATGCTCACCGCCGACGAGATCGAGGCGGCGGTGCTGGGCGCGCAATGGGTGTCGAGCCGCGGCGAGCCGGCGCTGGCGCGCGCCGCGCTCGACCTGATCGCCAAGATCGCGGCCTCCGTCCCCGAAAAGCTGAGGCCTCACGCGCTCGATCCGGCCGCGGGCGCGCCGCCGACCTTCCGGAAAGAAGCAGACACCATCGACATGGCGCAGGTGCGCACGCAGATCCATGCCGGGCGCAAGATCGCGCTGCACTACCGCGACGAAGCCGGCCGCGAGAGCCGGCGCACGATCTGGCCGATCGCGGTCGGCTATCTCGACACGGTGCGGCTGCTGATCGCGTGGTGCGAGCTTCGCAACGACTTCCGCCACTTCCGCACCGATCGCGTGCTGGCGGCGGATTTCCTCGACGAGCGTTATCCGGAAAGGCCCGCACGCCTGCGCGCCCAATGGCGCCAGACGCTGAAGCAAACGCCGCCGCGGACCTGAGCGCGGCCCGCGGCGGCGACGTCGCGATCGCTTATTTCGCGCCGGCGACGCGCGCCGACTTTTTCACGGTGAAGCGCGTGACCATGCCGAGCTTGTAGTGGCCGGGCTGGTCGCAGAACACGGCATAGCTGCCAGCCGCGAGCGGCAGTCGCAGAATCGCCTTGGCGCCCGGCTTCATGTCCTCGACGCCGGCAAGATGCGTAAGCTTGTGCTCGATAACCTGGCCTTCTTTTTTGTTGTAGGGCAGCGCCGTGACCTTACCTTTCCAAGGCGTGATCAGAAATTCGTGCAGTTCGCTCTTTGAAGTATTGGTGATGTGAAATTCGACCGGGCCAGGTTTGGCCTGGTGGGCACTCATGATGATGCGGTCTTTGCCGCCCTTGTTGGAGAGCTCGACCTTAATCGATGCGGGCTCGGCTGAAGCGGCGATCGTGAAGGCCGGCAGGCTGAATGCCAGCAAGGCGAGCGGAAGGGTGCGCAGAAATCGGTTGATCATGGCAGCGACCTCGATGGTTGCCGGAAAGGCGCTCGGTCGCCCGCGAGCAGTCCATGCCGGTCGGTTTGTTCAACTGGGCATTGACATCGAAGCTAGTGCCGCCGCGCGCGACCTTTGTCCATGAAACGCAGGCGCGTTAACGGGCTACCCCGGAGCGGGTTACTGTAACTTCGCTTTCACCATCGCGCTCGCCTTGCCCATGTCCATCTGACCGGCGTACTTGCCGCGCAAAAGACCGATGACCTTGCCCATGTCCTTCATGCCGGCGGCGCCGGTTTCGGCGATGGCCGCATCGATCGCGGCGGTCATTTCGGCTTCCGACATCTGCTTGGGCAGGTAACCGGAGATGATGGCGATCTCTTCCTCTTCCTGCCTGACGAGATCCTCGCGGCCGCCCTTCTTGTAAAGCTCGACCAATTCCTGGCGCTGCTTGACCATTTTTTGCAGCGCAACGATCACCTCGGGGTCGCCGAGCGCGGGCTTGCCGGCGCCGCGCGCCTCGATGTCGGCGTTCTTGAGGGTGGAGTTGACCATGCGCAGGGTCGACACCGCGCGCTCGTTCTTGGCCTTCATCGCCTCTTTGAGGGCGGTGTTGATGTCGTCGCGCAGCATGAGCGTCCTTTCCGAATTCAGTTCACCGGCTGGTGGCCGGCGTTCTCGCCGAAGGCGTCCTCGCGGTAAAGGCCCAGCGCGCGCATGACCGGCAAATCGTTGAAACAAAACAGGCAGGCGTCCTCGCTCTGCGAGCCGTTGCCGTGCTCGTGGAAGGTCCAGGACGGTACGCAGAAGATGTCGTTCCGCTTCCAGTCGAAACGCTTGCCGCCGACGATGGAATAGCCCTCGCCCTTGGCCACCTGGTAGACGAACGAGCCGGTGTGCCGATGCGCCTTGGTGTTTTCGCCCGGACGCAGCATCTGCATCGACGCGCCGATCGTCTGCATCACCGGGCCGCCGGTCTGCGGATTGACGTATTCCATCAGCACGCCGTCGTAGGGCGAGCCGTCGGTGACCTTGGCGTAGCGGGAAAGCGCCTCGTAGGTCGGACCCCATTCGTATTTCAGGAGCGGCGAATAAGGCTTGTTCCAGTCCGCGCCCGCCGGCACCAGCCCGGGCGCGCCCCAATTGCCGGCGGCGTCGTCAACCGGATAGGTGACCGGTTGCGCCAGGTCGGGATGGACGGCGTAGAAGTTGGCCTCGAGCGCGTTGACGAGCGGGATGTCGAGGCCGTCCTGCCAGATGCAGGGCGTGCCGTCGCCGGCAACGCCGTGCTCGTGCCAACTGCCGTTCGGCGTCAGCACGAAGTCGTTCTCGCCCAGCGTCATCTTGTGGCCGTCGACGATGGTGTAGGCGCCGCGCCCTTCCATGATGAAGCGCAACGCGGAGGCCGAGTGCTGATGCGCGGAAGCGACCTCGCCCGGCTTCATCACCTGCAGGCCGGAGTAAAGCCAGCCGCAGCAGGCGGCGACGTCGCGGCGCCCCGGATTGTTGAGGTAGATGACGCGGCGGCCGGCCTTTTCCGGTGCCACCAGATCGAGCGAGCGCAGCACGTGCGCGCGCAGGTCGGCGTAGCGCCACAGCACGGCGTGAGAATCCGATTTCGGCTCCCAGGGCTCGATCTTGTTGGCGACCGTCCACAAAGCGGCGGCGTCGAAGCGCTCGAGCTCGTCGTAATAGGCGATGAGGTCGGGGGTGTCTTCGACGTTGGCGCGGCCGGCCACGTCCTCACGATGGTTGTCGCGCCTTGCGCCCGTCATGGATGTCTCTCCCGCTGCCGGCCGCGGGTTGCTGTTGGCGGCGCCCGGCGGCCCCTTGCTTCGGCCCCTATAATACGCAACTAAGGGCCCATGACCCAGACTCAAGCGATTTTGACCGGCCCTTGGGACGAACCCGCCCCCACGGCCGTTTTAGTGCTGGCCGACGGCACGGTATTGGAGGGTTTCGGCCTCGGCGCCACCGGCCAGGCCGTGGGCGAGGTGTGCTTCAACACCGCCATGACCGGCTACGAGGAGATCCTCACCGACCCCTCCTATGCCGGACAGATCATCACCTTCACCTTTCCGCACATCGGCAATGTCGGCGCCAACGACGAAGACATCGAGACCGTCAACATGGCGGCCGCGACCGGCGCCCGCGGCGTGATCCTGCACTCGGCCATCACGGCGCCCTCGAACTACCGCGCCAAGCGCAACCTCGACGAATGGCTGAAGGCGCGCGGCATCGTGGGGCTGGCCGGCATCGACACCCGCGCGCTCACCGCGCTGATCCGCGAAAAGGGCATGCCCAACGCCGTAATCGCGCACGCGCCGAACGGGAAGTTCGACCTCGCCGCGCTGAAGAAGGAGGCCAAGACCTGGCCGGGCCTCGTCGGCATGGACCTGGTGCCGATGGTGACGAGCGCGCAGCGCTTCACCTGGGACGAGACGCCCTGGGTGTGGAACGAAGGTTTCGGCCGCCAGGAAAAGCCTGAATTCAACGTGGTCGCCATCGACTACGGCATCAAGCGCAACATCCTGCGCCTGCTCGCCGGCAGCGGCTGCAAGGTGACCGTAGTGCCTGCCACGACCGCGGCGGAGGACATCCTGGCACTCAAGCCCGACGGCATCTTCCTGTCGAACGGCCCCGGCGATCCGGCGGCAACCGGCGAATACGCCGTGCCGGTGATCCGGAAGCTCGTGGATAGCGGCACGCCGACTTTCGGGATTTGTCTTGGCCACCAGATGCTCGGCATCGCAGTCGGCGGCAAGACGCAAAAGATGCATCAGGGCCATCACGGCGCCAATCATCCGGTGAAGGACCTCACCACCGGCAAGGTCGAGATCACCTCGATGAATCACGGCTTCGCGCTCGACGGCAAATCGCTGCCGGCGAACGCGACGGAAACGCACGTGTCGCTGTTCGACGGCTCCAATTGCGGCATCGCATTGAAAGACAAGCCGGTGTTCTCGGTGCAGTACCACCCGGAAGCCTCGCCCGGCCCGCGTGACTCGCACTACCTCTTCACGCGCTTCACCGACATGATGCGGCAGAGCCGGCGCTGAAGGCCCGCGGGATATGGCCTGCGGCGATTTTCCAGCCTCGGGCTGTATTTTAAATCCCGCAGTAGTAGTATAACTGCAGCTATTCTCCCATAGCGATAGGTGCCATAAAGGGAACGCCGCCGCGCCGGCAGCATTGACCGCGCGATGGCCGAAAGAGACCTGCCCATGGCGACCGAGCCGCTGACCTTCATGTTTGCCGCCGACGGCAACGTCCCCAACAATCCGACACTCCCGGTGCTGCTTTATCGCCACGCCGTCGACGTAGCCGCGGCACACGATCCGGAAAGCGCCATCGAACAGATCTTCATGGCGAACGGCTGGGGCCACGGGCTGTGGCGTGACAGCATCTTCCCGTACCCGCATTTCCATTCCGCGACCCACGAGGTGCTTGCCATCGCGCGCGGCAGTGCGCGCGTGCGCCTCGGCGGCACCCATGGCAAGGAAGTCGAGCTCAAGGCCGGCGACGTGGTGGTGCTGCCGGCCGGCACCGCCCATCAGCGCCTCGCCAGCGACGACCGGCTCAGCGTGATCGGCGGCTACCCCGGCAACGGCCGCTACGACTTGCAGCGCACTCAGCCGTCCGACCATGGCGAGGCGCGGGAAGCCATCGCCAAGGTCCCGCTGCCCGAATGCGATCCGTTGTTCGGCACCGAAGGGCCCTTGCTGCGGCTCTGGAAGCCGTGAGGGCGCGGCGCCGGTAACCCCGCGTTAACCGCCGCGACGGCTGCAGCGATACGCATGCGCCTGTACACTTTCCAGCAAGGCCCGGAGGCTTAGGACTGCTGCCGGCCCGGTGGCGGAGTGGCGACGCGGAAGCCGCGCACGGTCTTCACAGCCTGGTTCGATTCCAGGCCGGGCCTCCAAGCTTTGCGGTCAAGGCCGCTCGATCGGCGAGCTACCCTTTCAATTCGCCGCGAAGGCCGCCGGATCACGCCGCCTCGATCTTCAAGGTCGGAATGCGGCTGACGTCGACGCGGCGCTCAGCGTGCCAGGTGTCGTAAGCCGCCTGCATGCGCGTCCAGACGCCGGCACCATCGCCGAACAGCTTGCCAAGCCGAACCGCGATCTCCGGCGACACCGGCTTACGCTCGTTGATAATGTCGTAGAGGTGCTGGCGCGAGATGCCGAGCAGGGTGGCGATCTCCGCCTTGCTGCGACCGGTGGCCGGGATCATGTCCTCGCGCAGCAGCGCGCCCGGATGGGTCGGGCACCGCTTGGTATTGCGCTTTGCGGCGTAAGCCATGGCAGCTCCGATCAGTGGTATTGCTCGAAATCAACGAGATACGCGTCGCCCTCGACAAACTCGAAAGTGATACACGAGGAACTGTTCACGTGAACCGTGTGGCGCGGTGGCGTGAACCCGCGCAGGCGATGGAAATCAAACCCCGCGACGTTCATCTCTTCGACGCGTTCCGCGATCTCGAGGCGATCCAGGCGGCGCAGCACCCCGCCGTGCACGCGCCTGTCAATGTGCCGGGTACTGCCCGTCTCCCAAAGTTCGGCGAGGGCCTTGCTTCGGAACGATTTGATCACGACCAAATGTAAGCGGACTGCTTACATCGCGCAACGGCGCGTCGCAACCGGTCGGCAGCCTGCCCGGGCCGCCGTTTAAGCCGGGAGTGGCACCGCCCCGCGGGGAAAGGGCTGGAAATCGGCTTCCCGCGGGCTTAAGTCACCCTTTGGTGGATCGCTGCCGCCCGCCCTTCCCTACCCGTCGAATCTGGTCTAAGACCCCCTCGCGCGCGGGGGTCGCCCCTCGGCGCGGTCCGGGGGACGCGCGATTTGCGCGTTCTTTTTTTGTGCCGATTTTCCGGGAACCGATGCCTAAACGCACCGACATCAAATCGATCATGATCATTGGCGCCGGGCCGATCGTCATCGGCCAGGCCTGCGAATTCGACTATTCGGGCACGCAAGCCTGCAAGGCGCTGAAGGAGGAGGGCTACCGGGTCATCCTGGTGAACTCCAACCCGGCGACGATCATGACCGATCCCGATCTCGCCGACGCCACCTACGTCGAGCCGGTGACGCCCGAGATCGTCGCGAAGATCATCGAGAAGGAGCGGCCCGATGCGCTGCTCCCCACCATGGGCGGGCAGACCGCGCTCAACTGCGCGCTCTCGTTGCGCAAAATGGGCACGCTGGAGAAATTCGGCGTGCAGATGATCGGCGCCACCGCCGAAGCCATCGACAAGGCGGAAGACCGCGAGCTGTTCCGTGAGGCCATGACCAAGATCGGCCTGCCGTCGCCGCGCTCGCACCAGATCAAGACGCTGCCGCAGGCGCTGGAAGCGCTCGACGACATCGGCCTGCCCGCGATCATCCGCCCGAGCTTCACGCTCGGCGGCACCGGCGGCGGCATCGCCTACAACAAGGCCGAGTTCATCGACATCGTCGAGCGCGGCATCGATGCGTCTCCCACCAGTGAAGTGCTGGTGGAAGAGTCGGTGCTGGGCTGGAAAGAATTCGAGATGGAGGTGGTGCGGGACAAGAACGACAACTGCATCATCATCTGCGCGATCGAGAACATCGATCCGATGGGCGTGCATACCGGCGACTCGATGACGGTGGCGCCGGCGCTGACGCTCACCGACAAGGAATACCAGATCATGCGCGACGCCTCGCTGGCGGTGCTGCGCGAGATCGGCGTCGAGACCGGCGGCTCCAACGTGCAGTTCGCGATCAACCCGGCGGATGGCCGGCTGGTCGTGATCGAGATGAATCCGCGCGTGTCGCGCTCGTCCGCGCTGGCGTCGAAGGCGACCGGCTTCCCCATCGCCAAGGTCGCGGCCAAGCTCGCCGTCGGCTACACGCTCGACGAAATCGCCAACGACATCACCGGCGGCGCGACGCCGGCCTCGTTCGAGCCGACCATCGACTACGTGGTCACCAAGATTCCGCGCTTTGCCTTCGAGAAATTCCCCGGCGCCGAGCCGACGCTCACCACCTCCATGAAATCGGTGGGCGAGGCCATGGCCATCGGCCGCACCTTCCAGGAGAGCCTGCAGAAGGCGCTGCGCTCGCTGGAGACCGGCCTCACCGGCCTCGACGAGATCGCCATCGAAGGTTTCGACCCCGACAAGAGCGTCGAGGACACCGACAACAAGAACGCCATCCGCGCCGCGCTCGGCACGCCGACGCCGGACCGGCTGTTGAAGGTGGCGCAGGCCATGCGGCTCGGCGCCAGCGACGAGCTCGTCCACAATGCCTGCCGCATCGATCCCTGGTTCCTGGCGGAACTGCGCGGCATCGTCGAAACCGAAGCGCAGATCAAGGCGAAAGGCCTGCCGACCACGGCGGGCGCGTTCCGCCGGCTCAAGGCCATGGGCTTTTCCGACAAGCGGCTCGGCAAGCTCACCGGCTCGAGCGACGATGAGGTCGCCAAGCAACGCCGCGCGCTCGACGTGCGGCCGGTCTACAAGCGCATCGACACCTGCGCGGCCGAGTTCGCCTCGCCCACCGCTTACATGTACTCGACCTACGAGGCGCCGTTCGCCGGCGCCGCCGTGAACGAGGCGGCACCGTCCGACCGAAAGAAGGTGGTCATCCTGGGCGGTGGCCCCAACCGCATCGGCCAGGGCATCGAGTTCGACTACTGCTGCTGTCACGCCGCCTTCGCGCTCGAAGAGGCCGGCTACGAGACCATCATGGTCAACTGCAATCCGGAGACGGTGTCGACCGACTACGACACATCGGACCGGCTCTATTTCGAGCCGCTGACGCCGGAAGACGTGCTGGAGATCATCGACACCGAGCGCTCGAAGGGCACGCTGCACGGGGTCATCGTGCAGTTCGGCGGCCAGACGCCGCTCAAGCTCGCCCGCGCCTTGGAAGCGGCCGACGTGCCGATCCTTGGCACCTCGCCCGACGCCATCGACCTCGCCGAGGACCGCGACCACTTCAAGCACCTGCTCGACAAGCTCAAGCTGCGCCAGCCGGAGAACGGCATCGCCACCTCGCCCGGTGCGGCGCGCGCCATCGCCGAGGGCATCGGCTATCCGGTCGTGATCCGGCCGTCCTTCGTGCTGGGCGGCCGCGCCATGGAGATCGTGCGCGATAGCGGTCAGCTCGACCGCTACGTGGCCCGGCTCGCCGGCGATCTCGACCGCCCGAGCGAACTCGTCGTCTCGGCCAAGAGCCCGCTCTTGATCGACCGCTATCTCTCCGACGCCGCCGAGGTGGACGTTGATTGTCTGGCCGACGGCAAGGACACCTTCATCGCCGGCATCATGGAGCACATCGAGGAAGCCGGCATTCACTCCGGCGACTCGGCCTGCGCGCTGCCGCCGCATTCGCTCGACGAGAAGACCATCGCGGAACTGGAGCGGCAGACGCGCGAACTCGCGCTCGCGCTCAACGTGGGCGGCCTGATGAACGTGCAATACGCCATCAAGGACGGCGACATCTACGTGCTGGAGGTCAACCCGCGCGCGTCGCGCACGGTGCCGTTCGTGGCCAAGGTGATCGGCCTGCCGGTCGCCAAGATCGCCGCCCGCATCATGGCCGGCGAGAAGCTCGCTTCGTTCGGGCTGAAGCGCACGCAGGTCAAGCACCGGGCAGTGAAGGAAGCGGTGTTCCCGTTCGCGCGCTTCCCCGGCGTCGACACCCTGCTCGGCCCCGAGATGAAATCGACCGGCGAGGTGATGGGCATCGACGCTTCGTTCGAGATTGCGTTCGCCAAAAGCCAGATCGGGAGCGGTACCAGCCTGCCCCGCACCGGCACGGTGTTCGTTTCGGTGCGCGACGCCGACAAGGCGCGCATCCTGCCCTCGGTGAAGCTCCTGGCGAGCCTCGGGTTCAAGATCATCGCCACCTCGGGCACCCAGCGCTATCTCGCCGAGCACGCGGTCGAAGCCGCCAAGATCAACAAGGTGCTGGAAGGCCGGCCCCATATCGTGGACGCCATCAAGAACGGCGGGGTCCAGCTCGTGTTCAACACCACAGAGGGCGCCGCGGCCTTGGCCGACAGCCGGTCGCTCCGTCACGCGGCCCTCTTGCATAAAGTGCCGTACTACACCACTCTTTCGGGGGCCGTCGCCGCTGCGCAGGGAATCAAGGCCTATCTGGGGGGCGACCTCCAAGTCCGGGCCCTGCAAAGCTATAATGGCCGGACCTGATGGCTTGAGGCAGCCGCCGGGTTCTCCACTCAAGGCGGACGGCGGCACGTGAGGCCGGGAATCCCCACCGATGCGACGTTCGGTCAGTCGGGCCGCGATGGGGTTTTGCCGGTCGGGTTTCATGGCTCCGGTGCGCGGAAATCCGTGGCCGGAGTTGTATTGCGAGTCGATTGGGGCAACTATTCTGGAGCTGAAGGGCTTGGTGGCGCGGAACGCTAACGTAAGCTGTTTTCGGCGGCCGCCAGGAGGAGACGAAAAATGGAAAAGATTCCGATGACGGCAGCGGGCTACTCCGTGCTGGAAAACGAACTGAAACACTGCCAGCAGATCGAGCGGCCCCGCATCATCCAGCAGATCACCGAAGCGCGCTCGCACGGCGACCTGTCGGAGAATGCCGAGTATCACGCCGCCAAGGAGCAGCAGTCGCTCAACGAGGGCCGCATCGCCGAGCTCGAGGACAAGCTCGCGCGTGCCGACGTAATCGACGTCTCGAAACTTTCCGGCGACACCGTCAAGTTCGGCGCCACCGTCACGCTGATCGACGAGGACACCGAGGAAAAGCGCGTGTGGCAGATCGTCGGCGAGCCGGAAGCCGACGCCAAGGCCGGCAAGATTTCCGTCACCTCACCGCTCGCGCGTGCGCTGATCGGCAAGGCCAAGGGCGCTTCGGTGGAAGTCAACACGCCCGGCGGCGCCAAGGCCTACGAGGTGAAGAAGGTGGAGTGGCGCTGAGCCGCTCGACGCCTCAGCACATCGACGAGACCGTCTTCAAAGAGACTGTCGTGGCCGGGCTCGTCCCGGCCATTCCGTCTTGCGACGGCATGAAACCCGGTGCCGGACGGTGCGCGGGTTCATTTGACGAGCTCGCTTTGCTCGGCGCGGTTTAGCTGGCCCGGTTTACTTGAACCGGTTTGCTTGGCCCGGTTTACTTGGCGCGGCGATTTTGCTCTGGTTCAGCGCGACATCGACGTGAAAGGCGCCATCCCCATGCCAGCTTATCGTTCCAGAACCACCACCCATGGCCGCAACATGGCGGGAGCCCGCGGCCTCTGGCGCGCGACCGGTGTGAAGGATGGCGACTTCGGCAAGCCCATCATCGCCGTCGTCAATTCCTTCACCCAATTTGTTCCGGGACACGTGCACCTGAAGGATCTCGGCCAGCTCGTGGCGCGCGAAATCGAGTCGGCCGGCGGCATCGCGAAGGAGTTCAACACCATCGCGGTGGACGACGGCATCGCCATGGGCCACGACGGCATGCTCTATTCGCTGCCGTCGCGCGAGATTATCGCCGACAGCGTCGAGTACATGGTCAACGCCCATTGCGCCGACGCCATGGTCTGCATCTCGAACTGCGACAAGATCACGCCCGGCATGCTCAACGCCGCGATGCGGCTGAACATCCCGGCCGTCTTCGTTTCCGGCGGGCCGATGGAGGCCGGCAAGGTCGTCCTGCACGGCAAGACGCAGGCGCTGGACCTGGTGGACGCCATGGTGGCCGCCGCGGACGAACGGGTCTCGGATGCCGATGTGAACGTCATCGAGCGCTCGGCCTGCCCGACCTGCGGTTCGTGCTCGGGTATGTTCACGGCGAATTCGATGAACTGCCTGACCGAGGCCCTGGGCCTCTCGCTGCCGGGCAACGGCTCCGTGCTCGCCACCCACGCCGACCGCAGGCGGCTGTTCGTCGAGGCGGGCCACCTCGTCGTGGATCTTGCCAGGCGCTACTACGAACAGGACGACGCCTCGGTGCTGCCGCGCAACGTGGCGAACAAGCGCGCGTTCGAGAATGCCATGTCGCTGGACATCGCCATGGGCGGCTCCACCAACACGGTGCTGCATATTCTCGCCGCCGCGCATGAAGGCGGCATCGACTTCACCCTGGACGACATCGACGCGCTGTCGCGCAAAGTGCCCTGCCTGTCGAAGATCGCGCCGGCCAAGCAGGACGTGCACGTGGAGGACGTCCATCGCGCCGGCGGCATCATGGCGATCCTCAGCCAGCTGGACGACGGCGGGCTGATCCATCGCGATACGCCGACGGTGCATGCGCCGACCTTGGGCGAAGCCATCGACCGCTGGGCCATCGACCGCACCAAAAGCGACAGCGTGCGCGATTTCTACCGCGCGGCCCCGGGCGGCGTTCCGACCCAGGTCGCCTTCAGCCAGAAGGCGCGCTGGGACGAACTCGACCTCGACCGCGAAAGGGGCGTGATCCGTTCGCTCGCGCATCCGTTCTCGAAGGACGGCGGTCTGGCCGTGCTCAAGGGCAATCTCGCGCTCGACGGCTGCATCGTGAAGACCGCGGGCGTGGACGAATCCATCCTGAAGTTCACCGGCCCCGCTGTCGTCTACGAAAGCCAGGACGCGGCGGTGAAAGGCATCCTCGGCAAGGAGGTCAACGCCGGCGACGTGGTGGTGATCCGCTACGAAGGGCCCAAGGGCGGGCCGGGCATGCAGGAGATGCTCTACCCGACCAGCTATCTGAAATCGCGCGGCTTGGGCAAAGCCTGCGCGCTCGTCACCGACGGGCGGTTCTCGGGCGGCACCTCGGGCCTGTCCATCGGGCACGTCTCGCCCGAGGCGGCGCAGGGCGGCACCATCGGCCTGGTGCGCAACGGCGACATCATCGAGATCGACATTCCCAAACGGACGATCAAGCTGGCTGTCTCCGATGCGGAGTTGGCGGCCCGCCGCGCCGAACAGGACAAGCGCGGCTGGAAGCCTGCGGCCCCGCGTCAGCGCAATGTGACGACCGCGCTCAAGGCCTACGCCGCCTTCGCCGCTTCCGCCGACAAGGGCGCGGCGCGCATCCTTCCGGATTGATCGGCCCTGTTGTGGCGCCCGCCCGACGGGCGCTATCGCACGCCAACGTCCTCGCGCATTCTGCGCGGGGCCGCCTTAATCCTCCATCGGCACCATGGCCGCGTCCTTGGACGGGCGCAGCACCAGCGAGGTCTTCACGTTGCGCACCTGGGGCGCGGCGGTGAGCTTCTCGACGAAGCCCTGGAAGGTCTTGAGGTCGGGCGCCACGCACTTGAGCACGAAGTCGATCTCGCCGGAGAGCATCCAGCATTCGCGCACCAGCGGCTGGCCACGCACGAAGTCCTCGAAGGCAACGAGGTCGGCCTCGGCCTGGCTCGACAGGTGCACCATGGCGAACACCGCCACCTCGTAACCGAGCTTCTTCTCGTCGAGCAGCGCGCGGTAGCCCTTGATGAACCCCGCCTCCTCCAGCGCCCGCACCCGGCGCAGGCAGGGCGGCGCCGAGATACCGACCCGGCGGGCCAGTTCCACATTGGTGATGCGGCCGTCCTCCTGCAGTTCCTTCAGGATATGGCGGTCGATATCGTCGAGGCTGGCGGGCACGGGCGGTTCCCTCCGGTTGGCCGGGCCCCGGGGTCTTACCGCGAAATAAAGTTTCGCGAAAGATTATTGCGCGCTGGGGCCCTTCCGGCCTCATCTGTGGACGAGTGTGGGTTGCGTATCTTGCATGGCTCGGCGGAAGACCTATGTTGAGGCCAATCGAGCCGGCAAAGTCCGGCGCCGCGCCGGGAACAACCGGCATTAAGCCGGAAAGTCCGGCAAGGGGGCCCGATCAACCGGGCGCCGCGGGCGCACCACAGCGCTCGAACGTCGCCCGGGGGCACAGACTGAATGCCTAATACCACCCACGCCAAGGTCGTGATCATCGGATCGGGACCGGCCGGCTACACGGCCGCGGTCTACGCCGCCCGCGCCATGCTGGAGCCGATCCTGATCCAGGGCCTGCAGCCCGGCGGCCAGCTCACCATCACCACCGACGTCGAGAACTATCCCGGCTTCGCCGAGGCGATCCAGGGCCCCTGGCTGATGGAGCAGATGCAGGCGCAGGCCGAACACGTCGGCGCCAGGATCGTCACCGACCTCGTCGCCAAGGCCGATCTGAGCAGCCGTCCGTTCCGGCTCACCTGTGATTCCGGCGACGTCTATATCGCCGACAGCCTGATCATCGCCACCGGCGCGCAGGCGCGCTGGCTCGACCTGCCCTCCGAGCAGAAATTCAAAGGCTACGGCGTCTCCGCCTGCGCCACCTGCGACGGCTTCTTCTACCGCAACAAGGAAGTGATCGTGGTCGGGGGCGGCAACACCGCGGTCGAGGAGGCGCTCTTCCTCACCAACTTCGCTTCCAAAGTCACGGTGGTGCACCGGCGCGACGGCTTCCGCGCCGAGCGGATCCTGCAGGACCGGCTCTACAAGAATCCGAAGATCGACGTCCTCTGGGACACGGTGCTCGAGGATGTCACCGGCAGCGAGGAGCCGCTCAAGGTCGGCGGCGTCAAGCTCAAGAACGTAAAGACCGGCGCCGTCACCGAGCGCAAGGTCGACGGCGTGTTCGTCGCGATCGGCCATCAGCCCGCGTCCGAGCTCTTCGTCGGCCAGGTCGAGATGAAGCCCTCGGGCTACATCGTCACCGCCGGCCATTCCACCGCCACCTCGGTGCCGGGCGTATTCGCCGCCGGCGACGTCGCCGATGACATCTACCGTCAGGCGGTGACCGCGGCCGGCCAAGGCTGCATGGCGGCGCTCGAGGCGGAGAAATTTCTCGCCGCCCACGAGCACGAACGGGCGGCGGCGGAATGAGCGTCCCTTCCCCCCACAGTTCCATGGACTGGGACAAGCTCAAGGTTTTCCACGCTGCCGCCGAAGCCGGCAGCTTCACGCATGCCGGCGAGCGGCTCGGCCTGTCGCAATCGGCGGTGTCGCGCCAGGTCTCGGCGCTCGAGACCGAACTCGGCGTGTCGCTGTTTCACCGCCACGCGCGCGGCCTCATCCTCACCGAACAGGGCGAACTGCTCTACCGCACGGCGCATGAAGTATTCATGAAGCTGGAAGCGGCGCGCACCAAGCTCACCGACAGCCGCGAGCGCCCGCACGGCGAATTGAAAGTGTCGACGTCCGCCGGCATCGGCGTGCACTGGCTGACGCCGCGGCTCGGCGAATTCCTCGATCTCTATCCCGACATCCAGATCACGCTGATCACGACCGACGAAGAACTCGATCTCGCCATGCGCGAGGCCGACGTCGCCATCCGCCTGCGCCAGCCGACGCAGCCGGACCTCATTCAGCGCAAGTTGTTCTCGGTGCATTTCCACGCCTACGCGTCGCCCGATTATCTCAAGCGTTTCGGCACGCCGCGCAGCCATGAAGACCTCGATGCCCACCGCATCATTCTCTTGGGCGGCGCAGTGCCGGCGCACTTCGCCAACCGTCGATGGCTGTTGGAAGTCGCGCGCGACGGCAAGAGCGCACGTATGCCGGCGCTGAGCGTGAATAACGTGCTCGGCGTGCTGCGTGCATGCCAACGCGGTCTCGGCGTCGCCATGCTGCCGGACTATCTGGTGGAGGAGAACGGCGGGCTGGTGCAGTTGTTCGGCGAAGCCGACACGCTCGCGCTCGATGCTTATTTCGTCTACCCGGAAGAGCTCAAGACCGTGGCGCGCATTCAGGTTTTCCGCGACTTCCTGGTGGCTAACGCACAGCGCTGGCACTTCTAGTCGTTGTTCTTTCGCGTTTATCGCCATTATCGCTATGCGATACGCTTTGATCCTGCGCATGGCTGACATGCGGCCCATCCCATTGCTGCGCTGCAAGCCTTGAGGCTAAGTGCTCAAACGCTGGGGCGCCGGTCGTATTTCCTCCCAGAGTCCTGCCGGCCTTCAGCAGTTCCCCTCTGGAAGATGTCGTCGGTCCCCACACCGGCGAATATCTCTCAAGCCGGGCCCCCTCGTGGGGCCCGGTTTTTTTGGGGGCTCGCGTGTTGTGACCGGATGACGCGCGACATGATGCGCAAGGCGCGCGCTCGTAAGGCCGCTGGCCCATGCCGTGGACACGCCTCAAAGCCACAACCGCGTATCGGACCGGCGTACACCGCACCGCACCCGTGGGGCGCAGGCAGGCCCTCTATATGGCGCGCGGGTGCGATCACGAATGCGTCAACGCCCGACCGGGCTACCAGCAACAGGTGGAAAAGCGCCATTCCCGGGTGAACCGGATCGCGGCAGGCCGCGTCTTAGAGATCAGATTCTGCTATAATGCCTGTCTAGGGCGCTTCGCGTCGGACGGGACCGAATCGACTGTGCAAAATTGGCCACAGTCCGAAATCGATCGAACCGGCGCTGTAGGGAAAAGCGTAACCCATCTTGCGCTATCAGTTACAATAAAGGTCAACGGTCCCTGGATTGGCACCGACCCTAATGGAAAGTGGGAGACTTTGGTGAAAGCGGTTCGTTTGAGCGGCCTCGCGGCCTCTTCCGCCCTGGCCCTGATTCTGGCGCTGTCCAGTCAGCCTGGGCACGCGCAGTCGTCGGGCGCCGGGCAGGCCCAGACCACCCCCCAGGTTTCGGCCACGCCGGATACGGCTGCCAAGCCGGCCGAATCGACGACCGCCGCCCCATCCGCCGACAAGAGCGCCGATACGAGCGCCACCAAGGGCGCGGATAAGACCGACACCGCCGCCGCCAAGCCCGACGCAAAGCCCGACGCCGAAAAGACCTCCCAGGCGCTGCCTCCGGTGGTGGTGCCGATGCCCCACATCGTCGCCCCGACGGAAAGCGACGTTCATTTCGCGGCGCCGGCCAATGCCGGCAGCAAGACCGACACCGCCAGTGCCCCGGCCCAGAAGCCGGCGGCGGCCGAGACCGCAGCCAAGCCCGCCCCGGCGCCCGCAAGCCAGCAGGCGGCCGTAACGCCGGCTCAGACCTCGCCGGCGGTCGCGGAGAGCGCCGTCGCCGACGCGCTGAAAAGCATCATCGCCGGCCGGCTCGACCGCTACGTGCCGCGCAAGGAAGACCGTGAAGGCGTCGAAGCCTTCTACAAAAAGCACGACTATAAGCCGCTTTGGATCGCCAACGGCGCCGCCGATCCGCGCGCCAAGGCGGCGATCGCCTATCTCGGCTCGGTCGCGGCGGACGGCCTCGAGCCCAGCGACTATCCGACCCCGAGCTTCGACAACGCCAAGAGCGCCGGCGATCTCGCCGCCGCCGAGCTCGAACTCACCAATTCGGTGCTGATCTACGCGCACGATGCGCAGGTCGGCCGCATCAATTACACGCGCGTCGGTAGCGACATCTCGTTCAAGCTGGAGGCGCCCGAACCGGCCGCCGTGCTCGCCCACATGGCCGACAGCAAGGACGTCGCCGCCGCGCTCGACGGCTACAATCCGCCGCAACCGGGCTTCAAGGCGCTTAAGGTCAAGCTCGCCGAGCTGCGCAAGGGCGAAACCGCCGCGCAGCCGAGCGAGAAGAAGGTGGTGCGCATTCCCGGCGGCCACATCCTGCGCCCGGGCATGAAGGATCAGCGCGTGGTGTTGCTGCGCAAGCGCCTCGACATCCCCGGCGACAAGAATAACCCGGTCTACGACAAGTCGGTGATCGACGCGGTCAAGGCCTTCCAGATGCAGGCTGACATCGGCGTCGACGGCATGCTCGGCCCCAACACGGTTGCGGCGCTCAACGGGACGCACGGTATCGCGTCGCGTCCGCGCAATCCGATCGACACCGTCGTCGTCAACATGGAGCGCTGGCGCTGGCTGCCGCGTAAACTCGGCAACGCCGACAACGATTACGTGATGGTCAACGTGCCGGATTTCACGCTCAAACTCGTGCACGACGGCAAGACCTACTGGAAGACCAAGATCGTGGCCGGCAAGCCGAGCAAGGCGACGCCCATGACCACGGCCTCGATGAAGTACATCACGGTCAATCCGACCTGGAACGTGCCGCCCTCGATCATCGAGAACGAGTACCTGCCGGCGCTGCAGCAGGATCCTGACGCGCTCGAGCGCATCGGCCTGAAGATCCGCCAGGATCCCGACGGCACCGTGCACATCTTCCAGCCGCCGGGCGCCGCCAACGCGCTGGGACGCATCCGTTTCAACTTCCCCAACAAGTTCCTGGTCTACCAGCATGACACGCCGGACAAGTATCTGTTCGCGCGCGCCAAGCGGGCCTACAGCCACGGCTGCATGCGGGTGCAAAACCCGGCCGAGTACGCCGCCAAGCTGCTCAGCCTCGAGCTGCCGCAGGACCACTACACGCCGGCCAAGATCGAGAGCATGTTCGGGGACGGCGAGATCAACATCAACTTCCCGCGCCCGATTCCGGTGCACCTGACCTACCAGACCGCCTTTGTCGATCGTGACGGCAAGCTGCAGTTCCGGGACGACGTGTACGGCCGTGATGCCCGCATGATCGCCATTCTCAAGAACACGCATGACCGGCGCATCGCCTATATCCCGGTCGAGCGGCCGCCTAACACGTCCTCGAAGCCGGTGCGGCTGCCGGTGGGCGCGCTCGACGGTGACGGCGGCTATGTCGGCCGCGGCTACGGCGAAGGCGGCGGCCCCAATTTCTTCGATTGGCTGTTCGGCGGCAACGGCGGGCAGCAGTCCTACCGCCCCTACCAGCACCGGCGCTTCATCGGGCCGAACGTGCGCGGCGAGGGCAATTACTACTCGCGCCGCTGAAAGCGACGCCTCATCCGAAACGACAAACGCCGGCGGTTCTCGCCGGCGTTTTTCTTTGTGCTTGCGGACAGGCCCGCGCGCACGCTGCTGCGTGAGAGAAGGCTCTTGTCGAGAAGGGGCGG
The DNA here is from genome assembly GCA_963773225.1 of uncultured Pseudomonadota bacterium. Taxonomy (GTDB): domain Bacteria; phylum Pseudomonadota; class Alphaproteobacteria; order Rhizobiales; family Xanthobacteraceae; genus Pseudolabrys. Next base: position 65,092 of record CAVZAO010000016.1, on the reverse strand, counting down.
TATTAGAAGGGGTGGTACAGGTGGGTGGGCTCGAACCACCGACCTCCGGTTCCACAGACCGGCGCTCTAACCAACTGAGCTACACCTGCACAAACGGCCCGCCTCTGGCGGCGGCCGCGCCCGTCCACCAAGGCTTCAGGCCCGGGGGACGTTGCGGGCGCAACCTAGGTTCAGCCCCCCGGTTTGGCAAGCCGTGTTTGACCCCGGATTGCGGTGGATTCGGCCCGCGTTGGGGGCGCGGCGGGCACTTCCCGCGCCTTATCCCGCACGCGACCACAAAAAAGCCCGGGCGTAACGCCCGGGCTGGCAGTCGCCGTCCGCGTGGCGGACGAAAGCGGGTCAGGCGCCTCAGGCGGCCTTCTTGAGCGCGTTGTTGAAGGTGGCCTTGATCGGCTCGGCCGTCTCGGTCGCGACCTTCTGCGCGTGCTCGGAGAGATCCTTTGCCTGCGCAGTGAAGCTTTCGAACTGGTTGCGCATATAGGCGGAGGTCAGTTCGACCGCTTCCGAGTACGACTTCACGCCCATGAGGCCGGTCATCAGATCGAAGGCGGCGTCGCTATTGGCACGGGCGGTCTCGATCAGCTTGAGGCCATAGCCGGTGCAGCCCTGGCAAGCCGTGTTGTAGGTCTCTTCGAACATGTCGGTCGCCTCTTCGGCCATCGACTTCATCTTCTCGTAGTTGTCCTTGGCCTGAGCCAGGCTCTTCTCGGCAACTTCACGGAACGCCGCCGGCACTTCCATCTTCGGCATTTCCATCGTCGGCATTTCGAATTTGGGCATCGCGAACTGGGTCATTTGATACACCGTGGCTGTGGGTTTCATGGTTTCAATGGCAGTCTCGATCGGGGCCTCGGCGGCGGCCTCACTGACCGCCTCCGATACCGCCACCGCTTCACGCGCGGCCGCGGTCTCGATCGGCATTTCATCGGTCGTGTCGGTCATGGCACGGCTCCTCGGCAATGAGGGCGGCAAGTCGTCCGGTTGCGCGAACCGTCCGCCCTCGGCAGCAAGGAGTCCGCGCTTATTTCGTGGTCCGCGGACAAAACCCGGCGCGGACCGTCTGCGACATTCTGCATAGCACCATATTGGGTGCGACGCAACAAATATATTGCACTGCACAAAAATATCAAGGGGCGTCCGTTCCGGCGCCCTTACCGGCTTGATTCTAAATATAAATTCCCGCCGGACGGCGACTCCCGATGGGACGGCGGCGGGCTCCTGCGCGCTAGTGCGAGCCCTGCCCGGTGATCTTGGTCGCCTTCTGGCCCAGCTCTTTGGCCTGCTCGGTGAGCGCCGCCATCTGCTTCTTGGCGTACTCGGCCTGCAGCGCCAGCACTTCCTGGGCGTCCTTGGCCTGTACCAGCTTCTGGGCATAGTCGAACGACGAGGCGATATTGCGCTCGGCGAACTGCATGGCGAGCTGGCCGGCCTCGCGGGCCCCGCTCTGGGCGTCCTTGGCGTGGGTCTCGGCGGTCGTCACCGCGTGCTTGGTGGCGGCGACGAAGCTGTCGAAGGCCTGGCGGGCCTGCTCCACGCTCTTTTCGGCCATTGCCCGCATTTCCGCAGGAACCTCGAATTTGTTGCCGCTCTCATTGGCCATGACCATCTCCCTCGTCGTCAAACCCGCGTTGCGAAATGCGATCCCCGCAAACCGGGCCCGGCATCCGGCGTTAACACTCTAACCGGGTCTGCGGCGACCGCCACACCGGTTCCAGGACCGGCGCCGTTAAGGTTAGCACCGATTGAATCCGGGGGTAGCCGGGACCTGCGTTTACGGCCCCGGCCGGCAGCCGTATTAATGGTTCATTAGGTGTAATTCCTGTGGCGAATCGATGATGGGGCGCGACATTCACAGCATCGGATTGAGCGACCCGCGGCTCGCCGACCTCGCGTTGCGCGCAGAGCCGGCGTGGCTGTGGTCGCCCGACGGCAGCCGGATTCTGTGGGCCAATCCGGCCGGCGCCTCGGTCTTCAACGGCGATACCCCGGCCGCGCTCGTGCCCTCGCGCTTTGAGGTGGATCATCCCGCCGCGGCGCAAATTGCGCGCCTCGCCCCCACCCTGCCGCAAGGCGGCACGCCGCGGCTGGAGCGCTTGCGCGGCTTCGGCGCCAGCCTCGGCGGCGCGCTGGTGTGCCTGTGCTCGTGCGTAACTCTTGCCGACAACACCACAGCGGTGCTGGTGGTCTCGACCGAGCGGGCCGGCATCGAACTGCCTTTGCCCGAGCGCGCGCGCCGCGTGCTCGCCGACATCGATCAGCCGGCGGCGATCTTCTCGCCTGACGGCGAACTGATCGAAGCCAAGGATGAGGCGCGCGACCGCCTCGCGCACGGCCGAGACCTCGGCGCGCTGAGCGCCGCCGAGTTGGCGCGCGAGGCGACCCTCAACGGCAAGGCCCTGGGCAACTGCGCAGCCGGTCATCTTGCGCTCTGGCGCCTGGGCGCGGGTCCAAGCCTCTTTCTGCTACTCGCCGTCTTCATTGGCGAAGCGCCGCCGCTGCCGGCTGAACCGAAGCCGGCACCCGCACTCGCGCCCGAGATGATGGCGGTGCCGGCGCCGCCGACCGCACCCAATCCGGCTGCTGCCGAGCGTGCCGAAACGCCGCAGCGCCGCGGACCGCTGCGCTTCGTCTGGCAGATGGATACGAGCAACCGCTTCACCCATGGCGTCGAGGATTTCGCACGCCTGCTCGGGCCCAACACCGCCGCGGTGCTGATCCGGCCATGGTCCGAGATCGCCGCGACCCTGAAGATTGACGAGAGTGGGCAGATCGCGCGCGCGATCGATCTGCACAGTACGTGGAGCGGCATCGTCGTCGACTGGCCGGCCGACGAGCTTGGCGAACGGCTGCCGATCGAGATGTCCGCCCTGCCGGTGTTCGATCGCGACCGTCAATACGCCGGGTATCGCGGGTTCGGAATTTGTCGCGACATGGAAAAGCTGGCGATGTTGGAGCAGCATCGCGGACAGCAGCCGCTACAAGCGCAGCAACCGCAAGCGCCGCAACAACCGCAAGCGCAACAAGAGCAGAAGACGCCGCAACAGCAGAAGCCGCCGCAGGAGCAGCAGCAGCCGGCGCTCAAGGTGGTGCCGTTCCGCGGTGCGCCGAGCGAGGCCGCCCCGCCGGCAAGCGATTCGCTCTCGCCCCAGGAGGTCCTGCCGCTCGCGCACGAGCCAGCGCCGGCGCTCAGCCCCGGCGAACACAGTGCCTTCAAAGAGCTGGCGCGCGAACTGAGCGAACGCCTCAAACGCGCGCCCGAGGCGCCGCCGACCGCGGCGCCGTCGCCGTTCAAGGCATCAACGCCGCCGAAAGCCCCGCCACCGCCGGAAACGCCCATGATCGCCTACCCGCCGCCGCCGCGGCTGGCCGAGCCGCCGCGCGCCGCACGTAACGGCGATGTCGCCCGCGACACCAGCGAAGGCCGCCCGATCCTCGACAAGCTGCCGGTCGGTATCCTCGTCTACCGGCTCAACAACCTGCTCTACGCCAATAAGGCTTTCCTGGACTGGACCGGCTACGACTCGCTCGGCACCCTTAACGAGGCCGGCGGCCTCGACAGTCTGTTCATCGAGACCCAGGAGGATCCCGCCTCCAAGGAGGTCAGGAACGGCGCAACCAACGGCTCCAAGCCGCTCACCATCACCACCGTCAATGGCCACGAGCGCGCGGTGCAGGGCCGCCTGTTCAGCGTCGCATGGAACGGCGACAACGCGCTGGTGCTGATGATCAACACCCAGCCGACCGAATCCGCGCAGGCGCGCACCAGCGACGCGGCGCTGCGGCGGCTGGAAGCGGAAAACCGCGAGATCAAGGCAATCCTCGACACCGCCACCGACGGGGTGCTGGTGCTCGACCGCGCCGGCCGCGTGCTCTCCGGCAACCGTAGCGCCCAGGCGCTGTTCGGCTACGAAGGCGCCGACCTCGCCGAGCTGTCGCTCGGCGACCTGTTCGCGGCCGAAAGCCGGCACGGCATCACCGATTATCTCGACCGCGTGGCGCGCGGGCGCGGCCTCGAAGCGGGGCGCGAGGCCATCGGCCGCGTGCGCCAAGGCGGGCTGGTGCCGCTGCACGTCACCATCGGGCGCGTCGAGGACGGCGAGAAGCTGTGCGCGGTGCTGCGCGATGTCACCGCCTGGAAGCGCAGCGAAGAAGAACTGATCGCCGCGCGCCGCCAGGCGGAAAAGGAGTCCACCGCCAAATCCGAGTTCCTCGCCAAGATCAGCCACGAGATCCGCACGCCGCTCAACGCCATCATCGGGTTTTCCGAAGTGATGATCGACGAGCGCTTCGGCACGCTCGGCAACGAGCGCTACAAGCAATACCTCAAGGACATTCATGACTCCGGCAGCCACCTGGTGGCGCTGCTCAACGACCTGTTGGACCTCTCCAAGATCGAAGCCGGCAAGCTGGAACTCTCCTTCGTCAGCGTCAATCTCAACGAGCTGGTGCAGGAATGCGTCGCCGAGATGCAGCCTGAAGCGAACCGCGCCCGCGTCATCATCCGCACCTCACTGCCGCCCAACCTGCCCGCGGTCGTGGCGGACGCGCGCTCGGTCCGCCAGATCGCGCTCAACGTGCTGTCGAACTCGATCAAGTACACCGGCGCCGGCGGGCAGGTCATCGTCTCCACCGCGCTGACCGACGGCCACGAAGTGGTCCTGCGCGTGCGCGACACCGGCACCGGCATGAGCGAGAAGGAACTGCAGAACGCGCTCGAGCCGTTCCGCCAGCTCGCCACCACCACGCGCTGGGGCGCGAGCGGCACCGGGCTGGCGCTACCGATCACCAAGGCACTGGCGGAAGCCAACCACGCGCGCTTCGCCATCTCCAGCCGCGTCGACGATGGCACGCTGGTGGAAGTGGCGTTCCCGGCGACGCGCGTGCTGGCGCAGTAGCCTGCTTCAGCACCCTGTGGGGAGCTGAGCGACGCTTGTACCACCGCTGACACCGCGAGTTGCAGCGCGGCGGTGGCGGTAATCCGCGGCCATGAAAGGGTCACAGAGGGCCACCATGGTTGGCGCAACCAGAGCCGATGATATAATTCCTCGGCAATCGATACCGAACAACGACCGGAATTCCCCTTGACCGCCGCCAACGGCCTCAAACGCGTGGGTCTCGTGCTGCTCGCGCTCGTCGCGGTTGCCGCCGGGGTGCTGCTCAGCGCCAAAGCCCTGATCTCGGCCGACACCGTGCGCCGTCAGGTGCTGAGCGAGATCCGCGCCGTCACCGGATTGAACCCGACGCTGCGCGGGCGCGTCAGCGTGTCGCTGTTCCCGTCCGGGCGCGTCAGCTTCGCCGACGTGACGCTGGGCCCGACCGACAGGCCGGCGCTCACCGCCCAGCACCTGACCGCGCGCCTGCGCTTCTTCCCGCTGCTGATCGGCCGCGTCGAGATCGCCGACGTGTCACTCGACCACCCGGTGATCATGGTCGACGTCGGCGCCGACGGCCACTCCAACTGGTCGGGGCTGATGCAGTCGCTGGCGGCGAGCCAGAAGCCGAACGCGCAGCGCTCGGCCGCGGCGTTCTCCGAAATGCGCATCGACAGCGGCACCGTCGTGGTGCGCGATCCCCAGCGCAAGCTGTCCGAGACGCTCGACGACGTGCAGGTGTCGCTGGCCTGGCCTTCGATCTCGACCAGCTTCGGCGCCACCGGCCGCTTCATCTGGCATGACGAGCCGGTCGACGCTTCGCTCACCCTCGGCGATTTCGCCGCCGCGCTCGCCGGCAACAAGACCGGCGTCAAATTGCGCGTCGCCGGCAATTCGCTCAAGGGCGCCTTCGAAGGCACCATGAGCGTGAAGCCGACTCTGAAGATCAAAGGAACGCTCGCGGCCGATACGCAGTCGCTGCGCGACGCCATGATCTGGGTCGGCCAGCCGCCGCTGCCCGGCGGCGGCTTCGGGCGTTTCGCCATCAAGGCCAAGACAGATGTCACCGGCGGCATTGTGGGCTTGACCAACGTCAACGTCGATCTCGACGGCAACACCGCCGAGGGCGTGCTGACCTTCGATTCCATGGGCCACGGCACCGTGCAGGGGACGCTCGCGGCCGACACGCTCGACCTGACGCCCTACCTTTCGACCGCGCGGCTGCTCGCCGCGAATCAACGCGAATGGAATGACACGCGCATCAGCCTGGAAGGCCTATCGGGGATGAACCTCGACCTGCGCCTGTCTGCGGCCAAGGTGATCGCCGGCGACGCTAAGCTCGAGCGCACCGCCATCGGCGCCAATCTGCGCGACGGCACGATGGTCATCACCGTGGGCGAGGCGCAGGCCTACGGCGGCATCATCAAGGGTTCGATCGCGCTCGCCAATCTGAAGTCCGGCGTCGACCTCAAATCGCAGTTGCAGTTCACCGGCGTCGACCTGCAGCCCTGCCTCGACCAGCTGTTCGGCCTGCGCCGGCTTGAAGGCAAAGGCAACCTGTCGCTCACCGTCGACGGCCAGGGCGAAAGCGTGCTGGGCGTCGCACGCAACATGAACGGCTCGGCCACGCTCAGCGGCGAGAAGGGCGCGCTAGTCGGCCTCAACGTCGAGGAGCTGCTGCGCCGCCTGAAGCGACGCCCGCTGTCCGGCGTCGGCGACTTCCGCAGCGGCTCGACCCAGTTCACCACGCTCGAGGTCGCGCTCAAGATCACCCACGGCAAGGCCGACGTCGAGGATATCAAGCTCGCGGGCCCGGCAGTGACGGTGGCGCTCGCCGGCAGCGCCTCGATCCCCGCGCGCGATCTCGACCTCACCGGCACCGCCACGCTGGTGACGGCCGACAGCGGCGACAAGGCCACCGCCAAGCCCTTCGCCCTGCCCTTCGTGGTCCGGGGCTCGTGGGACGATCCCATCATGCGGCCGAACGCCGAGGCGCTGCTGCGCCGCTCCGGCGCCGCCGCGCCGCTGCTCAACGCCGTGCACGACCGCGAACACGTCGGCGAAACGTTGCGCTCGGTGATCGAGCGGCTGACCGGCGGCAAGTAGAACGCCCCATCTTCACATCTCCCTGGCGGGGGAGGCCGTCAGCCGAGCGCGGCGAAGCCGGGCGGACGGGTAAGGCCGCGTGCTCAAACCCCGCCATTTCTCTATGATTGCCGCGTCGCCGAATCACCTGGTCGGACGCGCATGCTGCACGGCGCCCTGCGGACCCTGGTCAAGATCGCCCTCGCCTCGCTGGTGGTGGGTACGATCATGGCCCATTTCGGCATTACGCCCCAGCAAGTCATCGCCGCGACCGGACTGTCGGCCACGCGCGTGGAAGAGCTCGCGCGCCAAGGCTTCGCCTGGGTGTGGCCCAACGTGGCGCTCGGCGCCATGGTGATCGTGCCGGTCTGGTTCCTGGTGTACCTGTTGCGCCCGCCGGGGCCGAGCCGCAGCGATTAACGCGGCGCTACTTCGCGGCCGGGAACGTATCCCACAGCACGCCGCCAGCCGGCGGGGCGTCCTGGGCGAGCTCGGGCGCGGTTTCCATCTCGGCGATCGGACGGCGCGGCTCGGGCCCGTAGTACTCGCCCAGTTGAACGGTGGCGCGCGGCTTCAACATGATCGAGACGATACGATCGTAGAGCGCCTTGGCCGACACCGGCTTGCAGAGAAACTCGTTCACGCCGATCTGCACCGATTCGACGATGCGCCGGCGCTCACCGAAAGCGGTGAGCATGATGATCGGAATATCGGGCGACGGGAACGCGCCGGGCGAGCGCACGATGCGCACGAGCTCCGGTCCGTTCAAGAGCGGCATCTCCCAGTCCAGGATGACGATGTCGGGGTGGGAGCTGCGAATCTCCTCCAGCGCCTCGAGGCCGTCGCCGGCCTCCAGCACCTGGCTGACGCCGATATTGAGCAGCAGGCCACGCACGAGCTTCCGCATGAACTGGTTGTCGTCGACGACCAGCACCGTGAGATGCCGGATCATCAGATCGACCTGCTTCGGATTGACACCCATGAACTGCTCGCGGTCCCGTTAACGACCGACCTTGCGCGCCTCAGGGTCACCGGAGCCTTAACGCGATGCCGGCGGCGCCGCGGCGCGGTGCATATTCACACGCGGCGGTTAACGGTTCGATGCGCGGTGTGTGCGCGGACGTTCAAATTACGCCTTCCGTCGTGACGTCCCGTTAACCGCGTCCGGGAACAGGGCATACGGACGCTATTAGAGCCGTTCTTCATCCCCCAGCGTAGCGAGGAAGTGCGCGAGCGCCGCGACCTCGTCCTCGCTCGCCTTGAGGCCGAGCTTGGAGCGCCGCCACAGCACGTCTTCGGCGGTCTCGGCCCATTCGTTGTCGGCGAGATAGCGCACTTCCGCCGCGGTGAGATCGGCGGTGAAGCGCTCGCCGAGATCGTCCAAGCTCCGTGCCTCGCCGAGGATATGCTCGATCCGGGTACCGTAGGCACGCACCAGGCGCTTGGCGTGCGCCGCGGAGAGGAACGGCCAACGATCAATCGCGGACGCCACCACCCGGTCGAAATCCTCAGGTGGAAACTCGCCGCCCGGCAATTGCGCCTCGGCGGTCCACCGCGGGCCCGCCTCGAAGAAGTGGCCGATGCGCGCCATCGCGGACTCTGCGAGCTTGCGGTAGGTGGTGATCTTGCCGCCGTAGACGGTCAGGAGCGGCGCCTCGCGGAACGGCGCGTCGAGGGTGAGCACGTAGTCGCGGGTGATGTCTTTCGCCTTGCCGGCGCCGTCATCGTATAGCGCGCGCACGCCCGCGAACGACCACACCGGCTCGTCGGGCGCGATCTTGTCGCGGAAATATTCGTTCACCGTTTCGCACAGATAGAGCACCTCGGCCGCGCTCGGCGCCGGCGTGTTGAGGTCGCCGACGAAGTCTTCGTCGGTGGTGCCGATCAGGCTGAAGTCGTCCCCGAACGGCAGCACGAACACGACGCGCCCGTCGGCCGCCTGCAAGAGATAGCCGTCGTCGTGGTCCCAGCGCCGCGGCACCACGATGTGGCTGCCTTTGACGAGGCGCACCGGCGCCGACAGCGGACGGCGGATCACGGTCTCGGCCACCTCGCCGATCCAGGGGCCGGCGGCATTGACCAGCACGCGCGCGCTCGCGACGTCACGGCGGCCGTGGCTGTGCAGGACCAGCTCCCACTCTGCGTGCCGCTCGGCGCGCACGCAGCGGGTGCGCGGGCGCACGATGGCGCCGCGCGCGGCGGCATCGACCGCGTTGAGCACAACGAGGCGCGCGTCGTCGACCAGGCAGTCGGAGTATTCGAAGCCGATGCGATAGAAGCGCTTGAGCGGCCCGGCGAGCCGGTGATGGGTGAGGCCGACGGTGCGGCTCGCCGGCAGGCGCTTGCGCGCACCCAAAACGTCGTAGAGCAGCAAACCGATGCGCAACATTATCGGCGAGCGCCGCTCCGGCATCACCGGCAGCAGGAAGCGCGCGGGTCGGATGAGGTGCGGCGCCGCGCGCAGCAGCACCTCGCGTTCGCTCAACGCCTCGCGTACGAGGCGGAAGGCGTAGTGCTCGAGATAGCGCAAGCCGCCGTGGATGAGCTTGGACGAGGCCGAGGAGGTGCCGCTGCCGAGGTCGTTCATCTCGACCAGCAGCACGCGCAGACCGCGGCCGGCAGCGTCGCGGGCCAGACCCGTTCCGTTGATACCGCCGCCGATGATGGCGAGGTCGTAATCGGCCATGACCGTCGTTTCGCCCGCGATAGGCCGCGGCAAGGGTGGCAGAACACACGCACTCAAGCAGACAAACCCTGAAAAAGCGTTGCGGGGGCGCCTTATTTGGCCATGAGGGCCTTGTTTCCGCCGGCAAAACGCGCTTGTGCTAAAGACTGCCGCCCGCTCCCCCCCGACCCTGACGCCCATTCCTATGCCCGGACCCCACCTTCTCGTTATCGAAGGCAATCCCCCCGAAACGATCGCGGAACACGTCTCTTTCGGCGGCACGCCGGCGAGCCAGGGCTATGCCGCCCTGCTGCGCGAGTTGCTGCCGGGGGCGACGGTAGATATTTGCTACCCGGCCGATCCGGCGGCATCGCTGCCGGCGGGGTCGGCACTCGAGGGCTTCGACGGCATCGCCATCACCGGTTCGGCGCTGCACATCTATGCCGCGACGCCGCCGGTTACACGGCAGATCGAGTTGGTGCGCGCGGCCTTAGGGACAGGCACGCCGCTGTTCGGCTCCTGCTGGGGCCTGCAGGTGCTGACGGTCGCCGCCGGCGGGCAGGTGCGGCGCAATCCCAAGGGCCGCGAGGTCGGCTTCGGTCGCAGCATCCGGCTCACCGACGACGGCCGCCGGCATTCGATGTATGTGGGCAAGGTGGCGGTGTTCAACGCACCGACCTTCCATCTCGACGAGGTGGAGACGCTGGCGCTGGGCGCGACAGTGCTTGCCACCAATGCCATGTCGGCGGTTCAGGCAGTCGAAATCCACACCAGCGGCTCGACCGCCTGGGCCGTGCAGTATCATCCGGAATATCCGTTGCGCGAGCTTGCCACCATCACGCGCCGCACCGGCCACCATCTGGTGGAGGAAGGCTTTTTCGCCGACGACGCCGACGTCGCCCGCTTCGCCGACGACCTCGACACCCTCGACCAAAATCCGGCCTGCAAGCGGCTGTCCTGGCGCTACGGCATCAGCCATAATGTGCTCGACAAGGAACTGCGGGTGAGCGAGCTGGCGAACTGGATCGAATTCCAGGTGCTGCCGCAGCGCGCGCGCCGCGGGCGAGGTTGAGCTGTCGTCATGGATTTTTCCGGCAGGCACGTCGTCATCACGGGCGGCACCGGCGCACTCGGCAGCGCGGTTGTGGGCGCGCTGCTCGACGCGGGCGCGCGCTGCACGGTGTCGTTCGTGCACCTCGGCGAGGCGCAACGCTTCGCCCACGCCGAGCACGAGCGCGTCAAGCTGGTGGCGGTGCATGACCTCGCCGACGAAACGGCGATCGCCAAGCTCTATGACGGCATCACACCCTGGGCGTCGATCCATCTCGCCGGTGGATTTGCGGCCGGCGCAATCGCCGACACTGCCAAGGTGACCTTGACCGCTCAGTTGAACGGCAATCTGGTCACCTGCTTCCTGTGCTGCCAGGCCGCCGTTAAAGCCATGCGCGCGGGGGGCCAGGGTGGACGCATCGTCAACGTGGCGGCGCGGCCGGCGCTGGAATGGCGCCACGGCGCCGGCATGACCGCCTACACCGCGGCCAAGGCCGGCGTCGCCGCGCTCACGGTGGCGCTGGCCGAGGAAGTCGCGCGCGACGACATCCTGGTGAACGCGGTGGCGCCGTCAATCATGGATACGCCCGCCAACCGCGCCGCCATGGCGCAGGCCGACCACGACACCTGGCCGAAGGTGGATGAAGTGGCGGCGACGATCGCCTTCCTCGCCTCGCCCGACAATCGCGTCACGCGCGGCGCGGTGGTGCCGGTGTACGGGAAGGTGTGAGTTTCCCTCATCCCGCAATCACAATCCTGTCATTCCGGGGCCTGTGCATAGCAGGCGAGCCCGGAATGCCGGCGAAGTGTTGCGGCAGCGGGAAGCCTACCCCGCCGCAGGCACCAGTTCGAGCGCAGGGCGCAGATAGCGCTGCACGGCGTTGGAGGCGACCACGGTGCGGCTTTCTGCAAAGGCCTCGTGGTTCTTCTCGATGTCGTCGAGATCGTAAAGGTAGTTGACCATCAGGCCGTAAGCCTGAGCGATGCCCTTTTCAGAGATATCGCCGAGCCAATCCATGCGCTCGAGCCGCGCGCCGTTGCCGAGATGGAAGCGCGCCACCGGATCGACCGGCAGCCCGCGTGGGCTCCGCGCACGCAGGAAATACCACGCGGCCGCGCGCATGACCGGGTCCTTGAGCTTGTCGGCGACGTCCGCGTCGGCCCACCAGCCGGCCTCGTCGAGGGCGGCAAGCGCCGTCTTGTCGGCTTCGCTCAGCGCGGCTGAACTCCCGTTCTCACGCTCGCGCTTCAGCCACTTCGCAAAGCCTGGCACCGGCGACAAGGTCACGAAGTTGGAGAGCTTCGGCAGCTCGCGGCAGACTTCTTCGACCACCTGCTTGATGAGGAAATTGCCGAAGGACACGCCCGCCAACCCGCGCTGGCAGTTCGAGATGGAATAGAATACCGCCGTGCGCGCCTTGCCGGCGTCGAAGACATCGCGCTCGCTCGCCAGGATCGGCGCAATCGCGCCGGGGATGTCGCGGGTGAGCGCGACCTCGACGAAGATCAGCGGATCGTCCACCAGCGCCGGGTGGAAGAAGGCGAAGCAGCGCCGGTCGTGCGGATCGATGCGCCGGCGCAGGTCGTCCCAATCGCTGATCTGGTGGACCGCCTCGTAGCGGATGATCTTCTCCAGGATGTTCGCCGGCGTCGACCAGTCGATACGCCGCAGCACCAAAAAGCCGCGGTTGAACCACGACGAGAACAGATGGACGAAGTCGTCATCGACCGGCCCGAGGTCATCCTTGCGGTGGGCAAGCACGTCGAGCAGCTGCTCGCGCATGCGTACCAGCGCCACGGTGCCGCCGGGGGCGAGGTTGAGCCGACGGAACAGCTCCTGCCGGCGCGGCTCGGAGGCCGCATGCACCTCGGCCGCGGTGTCGTCGGTCGGATTATCGCGCCAGACGGCGATCGCCCTTTCCAGGCGGGCCTGATCGGGCCCGAAGCGCGCCGCCAGCGCCTCGAAGAAAGCGATGCGGGGGCCGGTAGTCAGCTCGGCGTAGCGGGTGAGGATATCGCGCGCCATGGCGACCCCGGAGGCCTCGCCGCGGCCCGATAGCAGGTGGTCGCACAGCTCCACCAGACTCTCGGAGCGGGTGGCATCTGAGCCTCGCCGCTCCCGGGCCCTGTCGATCAGGGCCCGGCCGCGCTCGGAAATCGACTGCAACATCTCGCCGAAAAACGAGGCATTCATTTCACGCTCCGTGCTGCTGCAGACGATCCGGCCCCCGTCTGTCCGTTAACGCCCCGGACCCATCAGATGGTTCGGAAGCCATGTGGCAATTTCGGGGAATATACACAAGATCACGATCGCCAGCATCATGCACAGCACGTATGGCAGCGTCCCCCACATAACCTTGGTTACCGGCACGTCGGGGGCGATGGCATTCACAATGTAGATGTTAAGACCCACCGGCGGGTGGATCAGCCCGATTTCCATGTTGATGGTCAGGATCACCCCGAACCAGACCGGGTCGAACCCGGCCGCCGTGATGATCGGCAGCAGAATCGGCGAGGTCATCAGGATGACCGCCGCCGGCGGGATGAAGAACCCGCACACCAGCAGGAACAGGTTAATCATGAACATCAGCACCCAGCGGTTGAAGTGCGCGTCCGCGATAGCGTGCGCGAGCGTCTGGGTGAGGTAGAGCGAGGTCAGCATGTAGCCGAACAGCACCGCAGCGGCGATGATCGTCAGGATCATGACCGACTCGCGCATGGTGTCGCGCAGGATCTGCCAGATGTCCTTCGGGTCCCACAGCCGGTAGATCAGGACGGCGAGCGCGACGCAGAGCGCGGCGCCGACGCCCGCGGCCTCCGACGGCGTTGCGACGCCGCCGTAGAGCACGTACATCACGCCGGCCACGATGGCGAGGAACGGCGCGACCTTGGGAACGCCGGCGAACTTTTCCTTCCAGGTGTAGCGGAAGTCGGCCGCGTGCGAGCGGAAACCCGAGCGCCAGATCGCGAACATCGACCAGCCCATGAACATGACCGTCAGCAGCAGCCCGGGCATGATGCCGGCGATGAACAGACGGCCGATCGAGGTCTCGGTCGCGATACCGTAGAGGATGAAGGTGATCGACGGCGGGATCAGGATGCCGAGGGTGCCGCCGGCGCAGATTGAGCCGGTGGCGACTTCGTCCGGATAGCCGCGCCGGCGCATCTCCGGAATGCCCATCTTGCCGATGGCTGCGCAACAGGCCGGCGACGAGCCGGTGAGGGCTGCGAAGATGGCGCAGGCGCCGAGGTTCGACATCACCAGCCCACCCGGGAAGCGGTAGAGCCAGCGGTCGAGCGCCTCGTAGAGATCCTTACCGGCGGGCGAAGAGCCGATCGCCGCGCCCATCATCACGAACATGGGGATGGCGACCAGGGTGAATTCGTCGAGACCGGAATAGAAGGTCTCGGCCACCACGTGCATGCTGCCGATGCCCTGGAAGATCAGCAGGAAGATGATCGAGATGGCGCCGAGGCCGAAGGCCACCGGCACGCCCGACAACAACATCAGCAGGGTGACGACGAGGACGATGGAGCCTTGTTCGGTCGGGCTCATCCGGCGCCTCCCAGCGCTTCACGCGCGTGCTCGCGCGCGACCTCTTCGGCCCCGGCCTGGTCCGAAATGCCGAACGGCGGGGTGCGGCCGGTGATCAGAGAGAGGAGCTCGGCGGCGTATTGCAGGCACAGGATGCCGAGCCCGACCGGCATGGCGAAATAGGGTACCCAGAGCGGCGCGCGCCAGACCGTGTCGGAGTGCCAGTCCTTGGTCCAGGCCTCGTACCAGTAGGCGGTGCAGAGAACGAACAGCACCAGGCAGAACCCGAAAGCGAGGACACCGGTGAACAGCGCCAGCCAGAAGCGCGCGCGCGGCTTGAGGTGCAGCGGCAGCACGTCGACGTTCACGTGGCCGCGCGTCATCAGCACGTAGGCGCTGCCGATGAAGGTCGCCGCGATGATGCTGTAGGTCACCACGTCGATCTGCCAGATCGTGGTGCGATTGAAGATGTAGCGCTCGATCACCATGTCGCAGATGACGAGCACGGCGAAGCCGATCAGAAGAGCGGCGATCACGCCTGCGACCCGCGACAGAAACGTGACGGCGCGAATATAGGTGTCCATGATTTCGATTGTCGTGTTTGAGTGTCCGCCCTGAAACGCTTCGGCTCGCCGCCGACCGCGGCGATGCGAGCCTCCCGCAACCGGGCCGACCGGCGGGGCGCGCCCGCCGGCCGGTCGTTCGGTATTTCGGCTCTTATTTGACCGCCAGCGCCTCGTCGATCAGCTTCTGGCCGTTCGGCACGCGCTTGGCGAACGTGGCGTACGAGCTCTTCTTGGCCTCCGCGAGCCACTCGGCGTAGTCGGCGTCGCTCATGCTGACCACCTTGTCCTTGTGATCGCGGAAGGTCTTGATGGCGGCTTCGTTCACCTCGTCAGCCTTGCCCTCGTAGAACTCCTGCGCCTTCTTGCCGGCGGCGAGGATGGCTTCCTGCTGCTTCTTGTTGAGCTTGGCGAAGCTCTTCTTCGACATCAGCACCGGCTCGTACATGAACCAAAGCGCGTTCGCGCCGCCGGCGGTGAGGCACTTAGTGACCTCGTAGAGCCGCATCGAGGCGAAGGTGCCGAGGCTCGTGTCGGTGGCGCTGACCACGCCGGTCTGGAAGGCGTTATAGATTTCGTTCGACGGCGGGCTCACGATCGAGGCGCCGGCGCTTTGCCACATGGCCGCGAAGGTCGGGCCGGCGGAGCGCACCTTGAGACCTTTCAGGTCCGCCGGCTTGAGGATGCACTTGTCCTTGGCCGCGATGCCGCCGGCGAACCAGGCATCGGACAGCACCATCACGCCCTGCTTCTCGATCTCGGCGTGGATGTCCTTCATGAACTGCGAGGCGTTGACGCGCTTGGCCCGGTCCTGGTTGCGGATGAGGCCCGGCATCAAGGTCGCGCTGAAGGCCGGCACCTTGCCGCTGGCGTAGTCGAGCGGGAACAGCGCCATGTCGAGTTGGCCGTTGACCATGGCGTTCCACTGTTCCTTCGGCTTGAACAGCGAGGCGCCCGGATACACCTGCACCTTGAGGCCGACGCCCGCGGCCTGCGCTTCCTTCGCGATGAGCAGCACCATGTCGTCGCGGATATCGTGCTTGCCGCCAGGGAATTGGTGTGACGCCCGCAGCGTCACCTGGGCCTGCGCCGTGCCCGCCAACAGCATGACCGCCGCCGCGCCCGCCAAAATGGTCTGAATCGTTCTCATTGGGTTCTCCTCCACGTTGCTAGGCTTTTTATGGAGGCGAACCACCGCACGGCCGCGCACGCGGCCGGCCACGGAAGTTAAGGCGCCCCCTTATCATCCGAGGGCGACCTTAGCCGCCGGCTCCCGATTGCGCCAGCGGTTACCGACCCTGGTCAGCCACGGCCGATGTCTCTATAACCCCGGCCATCACCCCTGAATCCTGTACGTTTGTAAGGAGCTTTTTCGCATGGCGAAGCCGTTGGCGGGTCTTCGGGTCCTCGAACTGGCCCGCATCCTGGCCGGGCCCTGGGCCGGGCAGATGCTGGCCGATCTGGGCGCGGACGTGATCAAGGTCGAGCGCAAGGGCGCCGGCGACGACACCCGCGGCTGGGGCCCGCCGTTCGTCGAGGGCAAGGACGGCCAGCACATCGGCGCGGCCTATTTCCACGGCGCCAACCGCGGCAAGCGTTCGATCGAGGTCGATTTCGACAGCGACGAGGGCAAGCGCATCGTGCGCAAGCTGGCGGCGCGTTCCGACGTGCTGATCGAGAACTTCAAGGTCGGCGGGCTGGCCAAGTTCGGGCTCGACTACAAGAGCCTCGCGCCCGAGTGCCCGCGGCTGATCTATTGCTCGGTGACCGGCTTCGGCCAGGACGGTCCTTACGCCAAACGCGCCGGCTATGACCTGATGGCGCAGGGCATGGGCGGCATCATGGACCTGACCGGCGAACCGGATGGCGAGCCGACCCGCATCGGCGTGCCGATGTCCGACATCTTCACCGGCGTCTATTCAGTGGTCGGCATCCTCGCGGCGCTGCACGCGCGCGAGACCACCGGCAAGGGCGCCTATGTCGACACCGCGTTGGTCGACTCCACCGTGGGCGTGCTCTCGAACCAGGCGCTGAACTACCTGGTCTCCGGCAAAGTGCCGAAACGCATGGGCAACGTGCACGCCAACATCGTGCCCTATCAGGTGTTCGAGGTCGCCGACGGCTATGCCATCGTCGCCACCGGCAACGACACCCAGTACGTCAAGTTCTGCAAGGTGATCGGAGCGCCGGAACTGGCGGAAGAGCCCGCCTACAAGGACAACGTCGGCCGTTTGACGCACCGCGACGAACTGGTGGCCAAGCTCACTGCCCGAACCAAGCTGATGAAGCGCGACGACCTCTTGAGCCAATTGGAGCAGCAGGGCGTGCCGGCCGGGCCAATCAACGACCTCGAGCAGGTCTTCAACGACCCGCAGGTCATCCACCGCGGCATGAAACTCGAACTGCCGAGCGCCGCGGCCAAAGGCGGCACTATCCCGGGCGTGCGCACACCGATCGTCATCGACGGCTGGAAGGCGGCCTCGGAAAACCCCGCGCCGCTGCTCGGCGAGCACACGGCGGAGATCCTGCGCGAGATCGGCGAGGCCTAGCGCCTCGCCGCCGGATCTGCGCAGTCTTATTCCGGGATGAACTTCATCGCGACGCCGTTGATGCAGTAGCGCAGACCCGTCGGCGGCGGGCCGTCGGGAAAGACATGCCCGAGATGACTGCCGCAGCGGCTGCAATGCACCTCGGTGCGCACCATGCCGTGGCTCATATCCTCGTCGGTTTCGACCGCGCCCGGCTCGGGATCGTTGAAGCTCGGCCAACCGGTGCCGCTCTCGAACTTCTTGTGCGAGACGAACAGCGGCTGATCGCAGGCCGCGCATACGAAAGTGCCCGCGCGCTTCTCGAAATTGAGCGCGCAACTGCCCGGCATCTCGGTGCCGTGCTCGCGCATGATCGCGTATTGCTCAGGGCTGAGGATCTTGCGCCATTCGGCTTCGGTGTGGGACACGGGGTAGGCTTTGCTCATCAAAATGGCTCCTCGACGTTGCTCACCTTACTTCGTCCTCCGCTGAAGGACACGCAAGGGCCGGCGGTCAGAACGGCTCGTAGTCTTTCAGCGCCGGCATCACCTTCTCGCCGAACAGGCGGATGGAGCGTAGCAGGTCCTCCTCGGGTAGGTCGGCGAAATTGAACTCGCCCATGAAGACGTTGAAGACGCCCGCTTCGGCGGTAGCGCGGAGCTTTTCCGCCACGGTTTTCGGCGAGCCGATGAAGACCAGGTCATTCTTCATCAAGTACTCGGGATCAAACAGGTTCTGCATGATTTCGGAAGCGCCCGGCTCGCCGCGCCCGATGAACTTCTTGGCAAATTCGGCAACGCGGCCTTCGAAGGTGTCGCCCGGCTTGGGCCGCGCCAGAAAGCCCTCGTAAGCGCGCGAAGCCCGCTCAAGCGCGATGTCCATGGCCTTGTCATCGCTCTCGTCGACATAGCACACCGTGCAATAGGCGATGTTGGGCTTGCGCGGCCAGCCGGCCTTGGCCCAGTCCTCCAGAAATTTGCGGTAGCGCGGCGCCGCGTCGACGCGCGGATAGACCAGGAAATAGCCCGGATTGATGCCCCGCTCGGCGCAGAACTCAAGCGTGCGAGGATCTCGGCTCATCATCCACAACGGTGGATGCGGCTTCTGCACCGGCTGCACCGAGATTTCCGCCGAGTCGGTGTTGTGCACCTCACCGTGGAAAGAGAACGGCTGGCTCTCCCCATAAGCGGCTTGCAGATAGTCGACGAACTCGATGGTCGGCGACTTGCGGAAATTGTAGTCGATGCCGAACGGCGTGAAATAGTCGGCGCTGATGCCCGGCACCAGGCCGCATTCCATGCGCCCGCCCAGCATCTGGTCGACGATGGCGATCTCCTCGGCGAGCCGCAGCGGATGGTAGAGCGGCACGATGAAGCCCATGGAGCCGACGCGCATCCGCTTGGTGCGGGCGCCGGCACCGACCGCGTATAGCGCCGGCGACGACATCCAGCTCTCGTCCGGACGGAAATGGTGCTCGACGCAGAACGAATACTCGAAGCCGAGGTCATCGCAGAGCATGAGCTCGCGCCAGAGCTGCTCGTAGCGCTCATGCGGGCTCAAGCCCGGTTTTTTCCAGACGTGCGAAAAATGCGCGAATTTCATAGGGCCCCGCTCCGGTCAATTGCGGCCGCAACTTAACCGGGGCCGGCGGCAAAAACCAAGCCGTATGAATAGTTTCGGTGGGACGGCGGTAGCGCGCCGATGGGCGCTCGCCCAGCGCGCGCAATCGCCGCGGCACTTGATCTGCCTCAACGCGTTTTTTGAGCAGCGCCGGTACACTTTCAAAAAATTGAATATATCTAAACCGTGGCGGCGGGGGACGACCCCGCGCGCCCAAAGACATTCAGGAGAAACGTCATGGCAGAGGTTGTGGTGTTGGGGGCCGGCTTGAGCGGCACCATCATGGCCTACGAACTGGTCCCGCAACTGCGCAAGGGGGACAACCTCACCGTCATCGGCCAGGGGCCGCGCTACCATTTCGTGCCGTCCAATCCCTGGGTGGCGGTGGGCTGGCGCGAGCGCAAGGATATCGAGGTCGACCTCGACGCGGTGATGAGCCGCAAGAACATCCGTTACCTGCCGCAGGGCGCCAAGCGCGTGCATCCGGGCGAGAACCGAGTTCGAGCTCGAGGACGGCACCTCGGTCGCCTACGACTACCTAGTGATCGCCACCGGCCCCGAACTCGCCTTCGATGAGATCGAGGGCCTCGGTCCCACCGGCAACACGCAGTCGATCTGCCACGTCGACCACGCGGTCGCCGCCAAAGGCGCGTTCGAGGACTTCGCCAGGAATCCCGGGCCGATCGTCGTCGGCGCCGTGCAGGGGGCATCCTGCTTCGGGCCGGCCTACGAGTTCGCCTTCATCCTCGATACCGAGCTGCGCCGCCGCAAGATCCGCGACAAGGTGCCGATGACCTTCGTCACGTCGGAGCCCTATATCGGCCATCTCGGCCTCGACGGCGTCGGTGACACCAAGGGTCTGCTCGAGAGCGAGATGCGCGACCACCACATCAAGTGGATCACGAATGCCCAGGTGAAGAAGGTCGATGCCGGCACCATGACGGTCGAGGAGCTCAACGAGGCCGGCGCGGTCAAGAAGACCCACGAGCTGCCGTTCGCCTATTCGATGATGCTGCCGGCCTTCCGCGGCGTCGCCGCGGTGCGCGGCATCGAGAAGCTGACTAATCCGCGCGGCTTCATCGTGGTCGACAAGCATCAGCGCAACCCGGCTTTCCCGAATGTGTTCTCGATCGGCGTGTGCGTCGCCATTGCGCCGGTGAGCGCGACGCCGGTGCCGACCGGCGTGCCGAAGACCGGCTTCATGATCGAGTCCATGGTGACCGCCACCGCACTCAATATCGGCGCGTTGCTGCGCGGCAAGGCGCCCACCAGCGAGCCGACCTGGAACGCGGTGTGCCTCGCCGACTTCGGCGACAGCGGCGTCGCCTTCGTGGCGCAGCCGCAAATCCCGCCGCGCAACCTGAACTGGGCCGCCAAGGGCCAGTGGGTGCACTACGCCAAGGTCGGGTTCGAGAAGTACTTCATGCACAAGATCCGCCGCGGCGAAAGCGAGCCATTCTACGAGAAATTTCTCATGGAGAAGCTCAACCTGCGCAAGATCAAGGACACCACCAAGGAGCCGGCCTGATGCATGACTTGCACGTGGTCTGTCCGCACTGCGCCGCCACCAATCGTCTGCCCGCGGGCAAGCCGGCGAAGGCGGCCAAGTGCGGATCGTGCCACGCCGCCCTGTTCGACGGTCATCCGGCCGCGGTCGACGCCGCGGCCTTCGCGAAGCATCGCGACCATAACGACATCGCGCTGTTGGTTGACGTGTGGGCGCCGTGGTGCGGCCCCTGCCGCATGATGGCGCCAATGTTCGAGGCGGCGGCCGCCGAGCTCGAGCCGCAGGTGCGGCTGGTCAAGGTCAACGCCGACGAGCAGCCGCGCGTCGCCGCCGACTATGGCGTTTCCGGCATTCCGGCACTGCTGCTGTTTCAGGGTGGCCGGCTGGTCGCCCGCAACGCCGGCGTAATGGACACGCGCCATATCGTCAACTGGACACGCGGCCATTTGGCGCAGGCGGCGTGAGAACCCAACAAGTCGCATAAAGCTTGAACGATGGAGACTGAAATGAACGTCGATCGTGCCGTCATGGCCTTTGCAGGCGTGATGACCTTGCTGAGCGTCGTGCTGGCGGTGTGGGTGAGCCCGTGGTGGCTGCTGTTCACCGCCTTCATCGGGCTGAACATGCTGCAGGCGGCCTTTACCGGCTTCTGTCCGGCTGCCATGATCTTCCGCAAGTTCGGCTGCCGGGCCGGTTCCGCCTTCCCATGAGGGCTGCGGGCCGGGCGGGAAGGTCACCGGTCAACACGCTTGGACTATCCGTCCGAACAAGTCGCCCGGGACTGCTGTCCGGGATGACGTCGATGAGGAGGCGCCGTGCCTGCATATCGCGTCAAGTTCATCAACACGCTTTTGAGCTCTGACGGCCACCCCGTCAGCGCCGTGCAGCGGGTCGTGCGCGTAGACGACGCCGAGACGCCGGAAGAGGCCTGCCGCCAAGCGCAAGCGCAGTTCGCAAAACTCGAGCATATCGAGCACTGGACCCACCACGCGCAATGCGTGGAGGTCGAGGCCGTGGGCGAAGACGACGGATTCCAGCCCGGATAGCGCGGACCCGCCCTTGCGGCGAGAGCGCCGGACGGGCAAATGCTCGCCCATGAGACCCCCTGACTATGACGTCGTCATCGTCGGCGGCGGCGCCGCCGGCATCGGTGCCGGCCGCCATCTGCATGACGCCGGCCTGTCCTGCCTGATCGTGGAAGCGCGCGCCCGGCTCGGCGGTCGCGGCTGGACCGAAACCGTGTCGGGTTTCGCGCTCGACCTCGGCTGCGGCTGGCTGCATTCGGCCGACCGCAATCCTTTCGTCGCCATCGCGCGCACCCAGGGCCGCACCATCGACCCTTCGCCGGCGCCCTGGTCGAAACGCGCCCTGCCCTACGGCTTTCCGCCCGAAGCGCAGGACGACTTCCGCGCCGTGCTCGGCCGCTACTTTGCCCAGATCGAGAACGCCGACGGCGGACCCGACCGCGCCGCGGCGTCGCTGCTGCTGCCGGGCGGGCGCTGGAACGCGCTCATCGACGCGCTCAATACTTACATCAGCGGGGCCGAGCTCGACCGGCTATCGCTTGCGGACCTCGCCAATTACGACGGCAACGACGTGAACTGGCGCGTGGTCGAAGGCTACGGCACCGCGATCGCCGGCCACGGCGCCGGCGTGCCGGTGGCGCTCGGCAATGCAGTGCGCGCGATCGACCACAGCGGCACGCCGATCCGGATCGACACCGCC
Organism: uncultured Pseudomonadota bacterium; assembly: GCA_963773225.1. Classification (GTDB taxonomy): domain Bacteria; phylum Pseudomonadota; class Alphaproteobacteria; order Rhizobiales; family Xanthobacteraceae; genus Pseudolabrys. The sequence goes on along the minus strand of CAVZAO010000016.1, from coordinate 42,943 downwards.
AAGGGCACGCTCACCGCGCGGCAGGTCATCGTCACGCTGCCAACGGCGCTGATCGCCGCGAACGCCGTGCGCTTCTTGCCGGCGCTACCGCAAAAGACCGAAGCCGCACACGGCCTGCCGCTTGGCCATGCCGACAAGTTGTTCCTGTCGCTAACGCAGGCCGAAGAATTCGACGCCGACTGTGCCCTATTCGGCGCCGTCGACCGCACCGGCACCGGCGTCTATCAGTTCCGGCCGTTCGGCCGGCCCATGATCGAAGCCTATTTCGGCGGCCGGCAGGCGGCCGACCTGGAAGCGGAAGGCGACGCCGGCTTCACCGCCTTCGCGCTTGAAGAACTCAAGTCCCGTCTCGGCAACGACTTCGCCAAGCGGGTTAAGCCGATCGCCATCCACCGCTGGGGCGCCGATCCGCTGGCGCGCGGCGCCTACTCGTTCGCGCTGCCCGGCAGGGCCGGCTGCCGGCAGATACTGGCGGCACCCGTCGACGGGCGGCTGTTCTTCGCCGGCGAAGCGTGCTCCACGCACGACTTCTCCACCGCGCACGGCGCGCTTTTGACCGGCGTCGCCGCCGCCGAGCAGGTGCTGGCGGCGCGGGCTGCCCGCACGTAAGCCTCACTGGCTTCCCTTCGGCAGCGCGTAGGCGACGACCTGGTCGCCGACCTGCGGCTTGAGGATGGCGTTGCCGCCGGCGACGAACACCACGTATTGCCGACCCTTGTACATATAGGTCGCCGGATTGGCGACCGACGGCGCCATCACCAGCGAGCGCCACAGCACCTTGCCGGATTTGAGATCGATGGCGCGCACGCGCGCGTCCATCGAGCCGCCGATGAAGATCAGCCCCGACTTGGTGATGAGCGGCCCGCCGATGGTCACCGAGCCCCAGGACTTCGGCATGTAGAAGCCCCACTTCTGCACCTCGCCGAAGGGCTTGCGCCATTTGAGCTTGCCGGTGTCGAGGTCGTAGGCGGAAATGGTGCCGTAAGGCGGCTTCCAGCACGGCATGCCCCACTTGTTGACGAAGTTGGTGAGGTAGAAGCCGAAGGGCGAACCCTTCTGCGGATAATAGCCGTGGCTGCCAGGGTCCTTCATGCCCTTGGTTTCTTGCTCGTACTTCTTGCGCGGAATCAGCCGGTAGATCTGCGCCACCGCCGAGCTGTTCACCACATAGGTGTCGGTTGTCGGATCGACGGCGCCGCCGCCCCATTCGATGCCGCCGGCGGTCGATGGGAAGGCGAGGCTCCCCTGCACGCTCGGCGGCGTGTAACGGCCATCGTAGCGCAGCTTCTTGAAGGTGCTGCTGCACTCGCCGGCGCTCGCCCAGTCGGCCAGCGTCGAAATGCCGGGGAAGCGGTCGGGCACGGTCGGTTCCGGCGTCTTCACGTAAGGCTGGGTCGGTGACGACTTCTCACCCTTGACGTGCGACTGCGGCACCTTGCGTTCGGTGATCGGATAGATCGGCTCGCCGGTCAGCCGGTTGAGCACAAAGATGATGCCCATCTTGCTGGTCTGCACCAGGGCCGGAATGGTCTTGCCGTCCTTATGGATGTCGACCAACGTCGGCGCCGCGTTGGTGTCGTAGTCCCAGATGTCATGGTGCACGATCTGCCGGCTCCACAGCACCTTGCCGGTGTCGGCATTGAGCGCGGTGACCGAGGTGGCGAGCGGCAGCTTTTCCGTGCGGTTGCCGCCCCAGAAATTAGGGCTCGGCGATGATACCGGCAGATAGAGAATGCCGTGCTTGGGATCGATCGACATGCTGGCCCAGACGTTGCCGGTGCCGGTCATCTTCTCCTGCTGATTGGGCAGCGCGTCGAAGGTCCACTTCAGCTTGCCGGTCTGCGCGTTGACCGCGAAGACGCGCCCGGGAGGGGCTTCGCTGTCGGCCCAGTCCTTGCCCGCCCAGCCGACGAACAGCGTGTCCTTGTAGACCGTCGGCGGCTGCAGGATCGAGAGCGGCCATTTGTTGTTGGTCGTGTTCCACTTGTTGATATCGAGCACGCCGTTCTTGCCGAAGCCCGCGCAAACCTTGCCGGTGTCGGCATCGACCGCGTGCAGCTTGGCGCCCATGGTGCCGATGTAGACGATCTTCTGGCACGGCTTACCGGCCTGCGGCTTGGCGGCCTGCCAGTAGGCGACGCCGCGCGTCTTCAGGTCGGGCTGGGTTTCCGCCTTCAGCACGGCATGGGTATCGAACACCCACTTCACCGTGCCGGTGTCGGGGGCGAGCGCGAAGATGCGATAGAACGGCGTCGACACGTATACGGTGTTGTTTACGAACAAAGGCGTCGCCGACCAGTCGCTCTTCGGTTTGCCGCCGGAACCGTCTGACATGTCGCCGGTGTGCACCTCCCAGGCTTTCGTCAGCTTGCCGACGTTCTGCGGGGTGATCTGATCGGCCTTGGAATATTTCTGGTCCATCAGATCGCCGTTGAAGGTGTACCAGCCGCTGTAATGGGTGGCGCCGACGACTGGCCTCTCGGAAGGCGGCTGCGGCGCCGGCTTCTGCGCCGCGACGGCCGGCGGGTTGGAAGGCTGCTGGCCGGGCGTCGTGGTGGACTTGGCCGCCTGCGGCGCCGGGGCCGCCGGCGCGGGCGTCGTGGTTGCCGGGTTTCCGCCGGGCGCGGCACTTGGCGTAGCGCTTGATGGCGCGCTTTGTGACGCACTTGGCGTGGCAGTGGGCGCCGGGGTGGCGTTCTGCGCCCAAGCGCCATTGGCCACGAAGAGAGCGCCGGCAATCGCGGCGAACGAAACGACAGTACGGATGCTTGTCATGATGCTCACGCGTGCGCGGGGACCGGGCGCGGGGCCGGATCGGCCGCGAGGTGGATGATCCAGCCGACGAACGCCAACACCATGGCGCCGACGAGCCACCAGGCTTCGAGCATGTAGCTGGCAAACCCGCTGCCGAAGATGTCGAGCAGGATCAGGAATAGGAGAACGCCGCGCAGCCAGCGCGGCATGGCGGGCCAGATCGCAAGCGCGCCGGCGGCGAGCACCATGAGTGCCATGGTCCCGATCACCAGCACGACTCCGGCCGTGCCGTGAACGCCGTTGCCGGTCCAGAAATAGTCGAACACCGCCTCGGCCAGGCCGATCAATGCACCCAGCAACAATATCCAGGTACCGAAGCCTGCGCGCGCAGATCTCTCGCTCATCGAATTCTCCCCGCCCTACGCTCCTCATGGAACCGACGAAGTTCCAACGCGGCGTCAGGGCCGAAGTTCCATCGATGCGTAAGAGGCCTTCCTAGTAGCCGCGCGCGCGGTCGACCAATTGGTGGAGCGGCTTGCCGGCACGGAAATCGCGAAGGATGGCGCAGATGCGCGGCGCGATGCCGGTGGGTTCGAGGCGGCGCGCCACATGCGGCATGACGGTGATCTTGGGATGGCCCCAAAGCGGACTGTCTGCCGGCAAAGGCTCGACCGGATAGACGTCGAGCGTCGCACCGGCGAGATGGCCGGAATCGAGTGCCGCCACCAGATCGGCCTCGACCACGTGTTCACCGCGGCCGAGATTGATGACGCAAGCGCCGACCGGCAATTGCTTCAGCGTTTCCGTATTGATGATGCCGCGCGTCTCCGGCGTGAGTGGCAAAAGGTTGAGCAGGATCTCGCTGCGCGCCAAGAACGCGCCAAGCTGTTCGCGCCCGGCAAAGACTTCAACATCGCCGGCCTTGCGCGGGCTTCGCACCCATCCGGCAACCTTGAAGCCGACCGACGCGAGTGCCTCGGCACAGGCGAGACCGATGGCGCCGAGGCCCAAGACGCCGACGCTGCGCTCGGTCGCCGGTTTGATCGGTAGCTTCTTCCATTCGTGCCGCGCCTGCTGGCGCAGATACTCGGGCAAGTCGCGGTGATGGCGCAGCACATGCAGAAGCGCGGTCTCGTTCATCATGCCGTCGCCGGCGGGGTCGCCGGCCCGTACAATCGGCACATCCGGCAGGTTCGGGTCGCGCAAGAGCGAGTCGGTGCCCGCGGTCAGCGACAGGATGAGGCGCAGGTTCGGGAACGAGCCCAACGTACCCGGCGGCAGCGCGATGACGGCGGCGGCTTCGATATCGGCCGGATCGCCGACATCGGGCCAGATGCGCACCTCCAGGTCGGGCATCACGGCGGCGATCTCGCGTCGCCAAACATCGGGCCCGCCGAAGACGGGCGTCAGGAGCAGTGCCATGTTTTCAGGTACCTCAGTTGAGCGGGCCGTTCGGCGTTACCAGCACCTTACCGGCGCGACGATAGCCGTTGGCGAGCGCCAATGCCTCTTTGATGTCTTCGATCGAGAACGTTGCCTGGATCGGCACGTGCAGGGAGCCGTCGGCCACGTGCTTGGCGAGTCCGCCATAGAGCGTGGCGATCTCCGGGCGCGGCATCTTCTGTAGCCACGGCAGCAGCCAGAAGCCGGTCAGCATGATGCGCTTGAACACGCACTGGTGGGCGGAGAGTTGCGGGTTCTCGCCCGACAGCAGCCCGTAATTGAGCACCATGGCTTCGTCCGCGAGCGCATCGCCGAAGCGCACGATCTGGCCGCCGCCGACCGCGTCGATGGCAAGCTTGATGGGCGCGCCGTTCGTGGCCGCCGTGATGCGCTGGGCGAGATCGGGACCGTCGACAAGCACGACATCGCCGCCGAGCGCGGTCAGTTCCTCGGCAAGCCCCTCGCGACGCACGATGTTGACGGTCCTGAAGCCCTCCGCCTTGGCAAGCTGGATGAGACAATGGCCGACACCGGAATTGGCGGCGTCCTGAAGGATCCAGTCGCCGCGCGCGAGCGATACGTATTTGGTCATCATCAGGTACGCGGTCGGCGGATTGACCTTCAGCATCGCGAGCTGGAGCGGGTCGACCCCGGCCGGCACCTTCATCACCCGGTCCGCCTTGGCGAGCTTGCGCTGCACCCAATTGTCCCGGTCGAGGGGAATCACCAGATCGCCAATGTGCAAATCGGCGACGGCGCTGCCGATGGACCTGACGCGCGCGATGCACTCGGCGCCGGCGCGCGCGGGCAGCGCCGGACGAATGGCGTAGAGACCTTCGATCATCAGGGTGTCGGCGGGGTTGATCGGGAAGGCCAGGACGTCGAGCATCACCTCGTCGTCGGCCGGTGCCGGCGGGTCATCGACCTCGATGCATTCGGCAACCTGCTCCGGCGGACCGAAGCGCGAGAATTGGACTATCTTCATTGCAATTCACCCGGGCTCTCATGGAGGGGCCATCTGTTAGGGCCATGTTGCGATCATGGTCGCACCGGGCCGCGGCGGAAATCAACTGCCCTACCCTGAGGCCGCCGCCGGTCAGACTGGCGGCGTCTCGCCACCCAGAACCCGCGCGAACACCGGCATATCGACATTGCCGCCGGACAGGATCACGCTGGTGCGCTTGCCGCGGTATCGCTCCCTTTCTTGGCAGAGCGCGGCGAAGGCCGCAGCACCCGCCCCTTCCGCGACATTGTGGGTATCGGTGAAGAGCGCACGCACGGCTTGAGCGATCTCGTCTTCGCTCACCGTGACGACGCGGGCAGCGCCGCGCCGGATGATCTCGAACGGCTCAGCTTGAGGCTCGCGGCAGGCCATGCCGTCGGCGAATGTCCGCGCCATGTCCGTGGATACGATCCGGCCGGCGTCCAGCGACAGCGCGACTGCAGGCGCGTTGGCAGCAACCACGCCGACGATGTCCGTCTTGAGCCCGAGCAGGTCGCGGATCGTGATCAGGCCGCAGATACCCGAGCCCATGCCGATGGGAACGTAGACGACATCGAGATCGGGCTGGGCGGTGAACAGCTCGTAGGCATAGGTCGCGACGCCTTTGACCAACTCGCGATGAAATGACGGCACGAAGTGATAGCCGCGCTCCGCCTGTATGCGTGCAGCGGTAACCCGGCTTTCGTCGAAATCCTTGCCGGCGACGATCAGCTCGCCGCCGAAGGCCTCCATCGCGGCATTCTTCTCCGTCGAATTGCCTTCGGGCACCACGATGGCGGCCGGCAGCCTGAGCCGGGTCGCGGCGATGGCGATGGACTGGCCGTGGTTGCCGCGCGTCGCGGTGACCAGCCCTTGCGGCAGATTGCCGGCCCGCCGCAGGGAGTCGGCATAGACCAGCCCGCCGCGCGCCTTGAAGGAGCCGGTCGGCGTGTGGTTTTCGTGCTTTACGATGACCTGTGTGCCGGTGCGGCGGGCGAGCAGCGGCCAGGCATAAGCCGGCGTCGGCGGCACCAAGCTGCGCACCACGTCGATCGCGGGTTCGAGCTCGTCGAGCGTGAAAAGCGGCATCTGCGGTCGCACCTCTAGTCGATATCGATGAACGTCAGCGGCCGCGCCACCGCCTCGAGCGGCTTGCGCTCGGCGGCCACGCCCCATCGCCAGGCGACGAGGCCGCCCAGGATCATTAGCACGGAACCGACGAGGTAGCCGCTGAAGACACTCGCGCGCGAGCCGGTCTCGATCAGCCAGCCGAACAGCGACGGGCCGATGATGCCGCCGATGCCGGTGCCGACGGCGTAGAAGAAAGCGATGGCCAGCGCGCGGATCTCGAGCGGAAAGGTCTCGCTGACGGTGAGATAGGCCGAGCTCGCCGCGGCGGAGGCGAAGAAGAAGATGACCATCCAGCACAGGGTCTGCGTCTCGGCGTTGATCAGGTCCTGTTCGAACAGCCAACCGGTGCCGGCCAGGAGCAGTCCGGAAATGATGTAGGTGAAGGCGATCATGGGCTTGCGGCCGGCGGTATCGAAGAAGCGGCCGATCAGCACCGGCCCGAGGAAGTTGCCGGCCGCGAAGGGCAGAATGTACCAGCCGATGTGATCGGACGGCACATGGTAGAAATCGGTCAGGATCAGCGCGTAGGTGAAGAAGATGGCGTTGTAGAAGAAGGCCTGTGCCGCCATCAGGCTCAAACCCACGACCGTGCGCTGGCGGTGGCGCTTGAACAGGGTCTGCGCCACCTCTCCGAGCGGGGTGGCGCGGCGCGAGCGTAGCGTCACCTTGGGCAAATCGTGCGCCGGCGGCAGACCGGCAAAACGCGCCTCGATGCCGGCGACGACGCGGCGGGCTTCTGCTTCATGACCGTGGGTCATGAGCCAGCGCGGACTCTCGGGCAGCCACAACCGCATAAAGAAAATGATGAGCGCGAGCGTTGCGCCGATCAGGAAGGCGAGCCGCCAGCCGATCTCAGGGTTGATGACGTTGGGGTCGAGCAGCACCAGCGAGCCGAGCGCGCCCATGGCGGCGCCGATCCAAAAGCTGCCATTGATGCACAGATCGCTCCAGCCTCGCACCCGCGCCGGGATCAGCTCCTGGATGGTGGAGTTGATGGCGGCGTATTCACCGCCGATGCCGGCGCCGGTGAGAAAACGGAAGAGCGCGAAGCTCCAGAGGTTCCAGGAGGCGGCGGTGAGCGCGGTGGCGACGAGATAGACGCTGAGCGTGATGAAAAACAGCTTCTTGCGCCCGAGCCGGTCGGTCATCCAGCCGAACAGGATGGCGCCCGCCACCGCGCCGGCGAGATAAGCGCTCGCCGCATAACCAACGTCGGCATTGGAGAAGCGCAGCACCGGACTGTCCTTGAGCGCGCCCGCGAGCGCGCCGGCTAACGTCACCTCCAGCCCGTCAAGGATCCAGGTGACGCCAAGCGCCGCCACCACCAGGGTGTGGAAACGGCCCCAGGGCAGCCGGTCGAGCCGGGCCGGGATATCGCTTTCAACGATGCCGCCGATGCCACTTTCGGCCGCCATGGTGCCCTCGCCTTTCCGCCCCGGCCGCCATCATGCCGTACGAAGCCGCGCGCTTGAACCCATCCGCCTCAGGGTTCGCGCGAGCGCCGCGAATACGCTAATGTCGCGCCGAACCACACTGACCTACCGGAACCCTTTGATGGAAGCCGATACCGAAGCCCTCCGCCGCCTGCACTACGCCGCGGCTATCGCCTGCGGCGTCTTCGCGGCGCTGGTCGTGCATATCGTGCTGACGATGCTCGGGGTCGGCCTCGACACGGCGCTGCACGACTGGGCCGCGGGCACCCATGCGCAATTCACAGGCGCGTTAGCCTGGTGGGCGATTGCCGCGGCCGGGCTGGTCGGCGGCTGGGGCACCGGCGCCTACCTCATCGCCGCCGCGCGCGAGCGCACCTTCGTCTATCACCTGGCGCAGCGCTTCCTGATCGCGGTGGTGTTCGCGGTCGCCACCGCCGGCGCCGTCATGAGCAAGTCCGACAACGTGGGCGGCACGGTCGACGTGATCGCCGCACTGACCGCGCTGGCCGTCGGCTTCGTCTGCGCCTATTGCGGCGCGCGGCTTGCCTATCTTAATGCCGAACAAGTGTGACGGATGGCTACGCCCGACCGCGTCGTCATTTTCGCCTACGGCTCCAACATGCGCTCGAGCCGGCTGAAGGCGCGTACGCCCTCAGCGAGGCCGCTCGGCGCCGGCCGGCTCAAGGGCCATGTCCTCAAGTGGCACAAAACCGGCGCCGACGGCTCCGGCAAATGCGACGTGGTGCACACCGGCCGCGACGACGATGCCGTCTGGGGCGTGCTCTATACCCTCGACGCTGCGGAAAAACCGGACCTCGACAAAGCGGAAGCCCTCGGCATCGGCTACACCGAAAAGCGCGCCGCCATACATATCGGCGATGAGACCGTCGAAGCATGGCTCTACGTGGCGATTGATACCAGCCCCGGCCTCACCCCTTACGATTGGTACAAGGCCTTCGTCGTGGAAGGCGCGCGCGAGCATGCCGTGCCCGATCACTACATCGCCGCGTTGAAGGCCGTTCCCGCGCGGGCCGACGGCGACGAAGCGCGCGCGGCCTTGAACGCCGACATCCTGGCGGGTGTTTAGCGCTGAGTTACACTAACCCGATCAGCCGACGGCCGAGGTTTTCGCCGCGGTAAAGACCGGCGATGGCGTCGGGCGCGGATTCGAGGCCCGGCAAAATCTCCTCTCGATAACGGATCTTGCCAGCGCGCACCCAGTCGGCGAGTTGCGCGATGCCCTCCTCATAACGGTCGGCGTAATCGAAGATGATCAGACCTTGCATGCGTGCGCGCTTGACTAGGAGTGTGCGTTCGACGCGCGGGCCGACGGGCCACGGATCCCAGCTCGCGATCGAAGCGGTGCCGCAGATGATCATGCGGGCGCCGACATTGAGATGCCGATGAACGGCATCGCTGATCGCGCCGGCGGTGTTGTCAAAATAGACGTCCACGCCGCCGTCCGACGCCCGCGCCAAGGTTTGCGTAAAATCCGGCGCCTTGTAGTCGAGCGCAACGTCATAACCGAATTCGTCGGTGCACAGTTTCATCTTTTCGGCTCCGCCGGCGATACCGACGGTGCGGCATCCTTTCAGCTTGGCGATCTGTCCGACGCAGGAGCCGACCGCGCCGGCCGCGGTCGATACCACGACCGTCTCGCCGGCCTCGGGCGCGCCGATGTCAAGGAGGCCGAAATAAGCCGTCAGGCCGTTCAGCCCCAGCACCCCGAGGAAGAGCGAGAGCGGCAGGTCCGGCTCGCCGATCCGCCGTACGTCGGTGCCGTCGGACACGGCGTAGTCCTGCCAGCCAAACATGCCGGTGACGCGCTCGCCCGACTTGAAATCAGGATGGCGCGACGCCACCACCTCACCAGCGGCGAACGAGCGCATGACGCCGCCGAGCGGCACCGGCTCGGAATAGTTGGCCACCGCCGACACCCAGCCGCGCATTGCGGGTTCGACGCCGAGGTAGTGGTTGCGCACCAAGAACTGACCCTCGGTCATGAACGGCAGCGGCGCCTCGGCGAGCGTGAAATTTTCGGCCTGCGGAATGCCGGCCGGCCGCGACGTCAGCAGCACCTGGCGGTTCATCGTGGGCATGGAGGGTTCCTCGACGCTGGACAACGCCGCCCCGGCGTGCGTTTTCAGGCCCGCGCCAGACGTTGTAGACTCGCCGGCGGCGACGGACAACGAACCGACCAAAGCCCGACCGAAGGAGAGCCCCGCATGCCGGCCGCCCGCTTCACGCCCCCGCGCCAATGGGAAGACTGGATGAGCTGGGCCCTCGGCCTCTGGCTGCTGATCGCGCCCTGGGCGCTGCGCTTCGAGTTTCAGCCGGCCGCTACCCACGCCTCGGTGATTACCGGCGTGCTGCTGCTTTTGGTCGAGGCGGTCACGCTCTCGGCCTTCCGCGCCTGGGAGGAATGGCTCAACGTGGTGCTCGGCGCCTGGCTGATCGTCGCGCCCTGGGCGGTCGGCGCGGGCGGCGCCGCGAGCGCAAACTTCATCGTGGCCGGCGTGCTGGTGCTGGCGCTCGCGGTCTACGAGATGCGCAATCCCGGACCGCCGCAAAGCGAGGACTAGCGGGCGGCCGCGCGCCTCAGGGCTGGTGATCCTTGATCCGGCTCTTCAGCCGGGTGGCGACGGTCTCGAGCGCGATGGCGAAGGCCAGGATGATGTAGGTAATCAGCCCCACCTCGCGCAGATCGAAGTAGTAGCCGCTCGCCATGAAGAGATCGAACCCGACGCCGGAGGCGCCGGCCGCGGCGCCCATGGCGACGGCGTTGGCGAAATTGATCTCGAAGCGCAGGAAGCTCCACGACAGGAGATAGGTGAAGGACGACGGGATCACGGCCTGGAACACGATCTGCCACCAGTTGGCGCCGCTCGCCTTCAGAGCCTCGATGACGCTGCGGTCGAGATCCTCGAAGGCTTCGGCATAGGCCTTGGTGAGATAGCTGACCGAATGGAACGTCATGCCGACGACCGCCGCGGTGGCGCCGAGCCCCGCCGTCACTGCGAAGATTAGCACCCACAGGATCGTCGGTACCGCGCGGATCAGGGCGACGAAGACCTTGATGACGTTGGTCACCCACTTCGGCGCCAGGTTCTGCGCGCCGAGCAACCCCAGCAGCAGCGCGATGGCGCCGCCGAATAAGGTCGTCAGGAACGCGAGCCCGAGCGTGATGACCACCTCGTAGAGAGCCTTACTGAAGGTGAGGTGCGGGCCGCCGGGCTCGAGGAAGATGAGCTTCAGGTTGGCGAGCGTATCGACAATGGCCTGGCCGAGGTCGACGGCGCCCCAGTCGAGGGTGGTGAACGCGTAGAGCGTGGTCAGCGCCAGCATCGCCAGCAGGAGCCGGATGACGATGGTCTGCTTGGTCAGCGGCTTGACCGAAACGCGGAGCCCGGCCGCGTCGGTGCCGCCCGTCAGCCGGTCCGGCCGGGTCAAGGCCTCCTGCATCTGGGTCACAGGATGATCCTTCGGATGTAGTTCGAGATCACCTCGATCACCATGATCGTGATGACGATTAGGAGCACCACCAGGCTGGCGTCGTGAAAATGGAAGCTCTTGTAATAGAGGTCGAAGGAGAAGCCGACGCCGGTTCCGGTGAGCAGCCCGACCAGCGTCGCGTCGCGAATGTTGGTGTCGATCATGAACAGAAGCCAGCTGATCATCTGCGGCAGGCTCGACGGCAACACGGCCTGAAGGACGATCGAAGCATAGCTGGCGCCAGTCGCCTGCAACGCCTCGACCGCATGGCTGCTGACCTCGTCGATGGTCTCGATGAAGGCGCGGGTGAGAAAGCCGAGCGAGCCGAAGAACAGCGCCAGATAGCCGGTGAGCAGGCTCTGGCTGAACGCCAGCATCAGGATCATGGCCCAGGCCACCAGCGGGATGTTGCGAAACACTGAAGCAAGGCCGCGCGCCAGCACGCTGAAGACGCGGTTGACGCGCGTCGTGCGCGACCCGAGCACGGCCAGCAGCGCCGCAAAGATGGCGGCGACCGTGGTCGAGGCCACCGACATCAGAATGGTCTCCCAAAGCTTCTCCAGGATGTCCGGGAGCTTGGTGAGGGAATGTGCGTCCGGATAGAAGTTGCTGGCGCCCCAGACCAGCGCCTTGCCGACGCTGGTGAAGCCCGTCACCACGTCGTACTTCGTGATGACGATCGAGCCGACGGTCAGCGCGCCCAGCGCGCCGAAGAACACCAGGGCGCTGTTGCGGCGCTGGACGAAAATGTCAGCTGGCATACCTCGCCTCGGCGCGCGCCTCGGGTCGATGGATTTCACGCGCGAACGCGGATTCGGTGCCGTAGATTGCCGCAATACGATCGGGTGTGAGTTCGTCCGGGCGACCGTCGAACACGAGCCGGCCCTTGTTGATGCCCAGGATACGGTCGGAATACTTCAGCGCGACGTCCACCTGATGCAGGTTGACGATCAGCGTGATGTGCATCTGCCGTGAAAAGCCCTTCAACTGCTCCATAATGATCCGCGAGGCATTGGGATCGAGAGAGGCGATCGGCTCGTCGCAGAGAATGACCTTTGGGTCCTGCACCAGCGCCCGGCCGATGCCGACGCGTTGCTTCTGGCCGCCGCTCAACCGGTCGCAGCGCTGATAGATCTGGTCGCCGAGGCCGAGCATGTTGATGACGTCGACGGCCTGCCGCTTCTCGTCCCGGCTATAGCGGCCCATGGCGCCCGCCAAGGTCGACTTGGACCCGAGCCGGCCGTGCAGGACGTTCTCGATCACCGTCAGGCGGTCGACGAGATTGTAGTGTTGGAAGATCATGCCGATCTTACTGCGCAGCTTCTTGAGATCCTGCCGGTTGAGGTCGCCGACCGGACTGCCCTCGAAGCGCACCTCGCCGCGGCTCGCCTCGATCATCCGGTTGATGCAGCGGAGCAGCGTCGACTTGCCCGCCCCCGAGGGGCCGATGACCGAGACGAACTCGCCCTTCCGGATGGAAAAGCTGATGTCGTCGAGCGCCGGCTTCGTGCCGTCGTAGGACTTCACGAGATGGCTGATCTGCAGCAGCGGCTGGCCGGGAAGCGGCGAAACCTGGGTCATCGTTCATCCCCTCGCAGAAGGCACAAAGCCGGAAACGGTTCCGGGGCCCGGCAACGGCCGGACCCCGGAAGCACGCGCGTTACTTCTTGATGCCGAGCACGTCCCGCATCGGGTCGTACCAGGAGTCCGAGACCTTCACGAAGCGCGCCGGGCGCGTGAAGTCCGAGTTCTTGCTGCCCGCGGCTGCGAAGATCTTCGGGTTGTTGGCCACCGCGTCCGAGGTCAGCACCTTGGCGATTTCGTCCATGGTCTTCTGACTCAGATAGGCGCTGTTGACCTCGACCGGCGGATTCAGCACCGGGATCGACTTGATGATCTCGAACTCCTTGCCGCGCACACCGGCAAACGGCGCACCGGCGTCCTTCTTGATCGCGTAGACGGCGCCGGCGGTGTTGTCCTTACCCGAGAGCAGGTCGACATAAGCCGAGACCAGGAAGTCGCACACGGCCGACACGTCGGAGCGGCCGGTCAGCACGTTGACCAGCGAGAGCTGATGCGAGCCGCCGAACATCACCTGCTTGAAGAACTTGCCCGAGCCGCCCTGCGCCAAGTCCTCCTTGGTCAGGTTCTTCCACTTCGCTTCTTTCTTGAACTGACCGAGGATGGCGGCGGCCGGCATATTGAAGCCGGAGGTGGAGTTCGTGGAGACGAACGACATGCGCTTGCCGACGATGTTGTCGATCCCGAGCACGCCGTCCTTCTGGTACTTGACCGCGTTCTTCTTCGCCACGACGAAGCGGCTGTAATAGAGCGCGTCCTTGAGGGTGCCGGACGGCCCGGTGTTGACCACCAGCGGAATGACCTTGGGGTCGCGCGCGTGCGAGGTCAGATACTCGTTGGCGCCGAACCAGCCGATCTGGGCCTGGCCGTTCTCGAGCGCGGCGATGGCGATGGCGTAGTCGGTGGTGAGCTTATTCTCCACCTTCTTGCCGGTGGCCTTGGAAATAGCCTTGGCGATTTCGTCCCGCATCGAGGCCAGCGTGTCCGAGGAGTTGTTCGGCAGCCAGGCGATCGTGAGCGTGTCGGGCTCCTTCGCTGCGGCCTTGGCCGCCGGCGCGGCCCAGACGCCGCCCAGCAGGGACAGGGTGAGCGCCAGGGCGCCCGCCGACAGAACGTGTTTCAGTTGCATGGTGATTGCTCCTGCGAGGTTGATCGATAGAACGGTCGCACTTCGTCGCGCAGCCCGGTTGGCGCTGCGCAATTCCGAACCGGCGCACGGCCGAACGAGTCGCCTTTCGTCCGGCAACGCCGACGATCGCGGCCATCGTTGTCAGACATCCGTTTCTTCATGCTCGCGTCGCTATCTCGATGACATTGAAAAGAGCATTGCAGCGTCTGAACGAAGAGGCTTGCGGGCGGTCGGGGAACGATGTCGTCGCGCTTTGCTACCGACCGCCACCTCGCATCTAACAATCACGTATGACACTCACATGAAAAACGACTCCGCTTTAAAGCGATTCACATTTTGATTTTTGATGCATGCGCGCATGACGACGCGAATCGTTCGCCGCGCGTCTCGCGAAAACACGAGACGCGGCGCTGCAAATCAGACTTCGCTATCGTGCGCCGTCGCCGCGAAGCGCGGACGTCAATGTATCGACGGCATCTTGTAGCGCCCCGGAATTGTCGATCACGATATCCGCCGACAGTTCGGCGTATATCGCGTTGCGTTCGATACGATCGTCGAGCGAACCGTCGCTGTCGCGCGCCCGGCTTTCGAGCCGCGCCGCGAGAAGTTCGGTACCCGCCGTGATCAATACGCACGTCACGTTGAGATAGCGCGCGCGCGCATCCTTGATGACGCCGCGCGACACGTTGCAGACCACCGTGCGGCCGCATCGGATATCCGTATCGACCGAAATCGGCAGCGCGTATTTCAAGCCATGCGCCTGCCACCAGAGCGCGAACGCGTCGCCGCGGCGCGCGTCCTCGAAGCCCGTGCTGCTGACGCTGATGTGATCCTCGTCGGCGGTGACCGGCCGGGTGACGATGCGGCGCGGGAAGACGATCGCGGGCTCGCGCGCGCAGATCGCCTTGGCGCCGGCCAGCACCGAATCCTTGCCGGCGCCGCTCGGCCCGACGACGAGCACGAGCCGGCCGGGCCCGATCGGCTCGGTCTGCGCGAGCGGAATTGTCGGAAGCGCGCTCATGCCACACGCTCGCCTTCGCGCCAGACGCAGCGCACCGCCGCGTCGCCGCCGTTGATGTGAACGCGGATGAGATCGGCGCGCTTGCCGCGCGCAATCTCGCCGCGGTCGTCCAGGCCCACGACGTCGGCCGGGGTCTTGGTGACGGTGCGGATCGCCGCCGGCAGATCGAAACCCGCGGCCGCCTGCGGCAGCCGCAGCGCCGCCATCAGCAGGCTCGACGGCACGTAGTCGGAGGAGAGTATGTCAAGCTGCCCGCTGCGGGCGAGATCGGCGGTGGCGACATTGCCCGAATGCGACCTGCCGCGCACGAGGTTGGGCGCACCCATCAGCACCCTGACGCCGGCCTCGTGCAGGCGCGCGGCCGCTTCTGGGGTCGTGGGGAATTCGGCGACGCGCACCCCGTCGCGGATCGACTGCTCCACGTGTTCGAGCGTCGTGTCGTCGTGGCTCGCCAGCGTCGTGCCGTGGGCGCCGGCGAGCGCCACCAGGGCGCGCTCGTTGTCGGCGGCGTAGCGCACCCGGCAATCGATGCGCCGGGCGAACACGTCGTCGAGCTCCGCGTCGGTCATGCCGCTCTTGCCGCGGTAGTATTCGCGCAGCTTCACCGGGTCGCGGAACTGCCGCTGCCCGGGCGTATGATCCATGAGCGACATCAGCCGCACGTCGGGCCGGCCGATCAGCGCGGTGGCGTCCGCGACCACGTCCGGCATCGGCACCTCGCAACGCAGGTGCAGGAAGTGCGAGACGCGCAGCAGCTTGCGCCGGCGCGCATCGTCGATGGCTTCCGACAGGTCGCTCGCCTGGCCGTCGATGGCGTCGACGCCAGGCTCGCGCCACACGCGTAGCGAATCGAGCACCGTGGTGATGCCGCAGGTGGCCATCTGCGCGTCGTAGGACATCACCGCCGCCGTCAGATCCCAGCGCACCTTGGGGCGCGGCATGTAATGCGCCTCGAGATGATCGGTATGCAGCTCTACGAGGCCGGGCAGCAGCAAGTCGCCCGCGAAGTCGATGCCGCGCTCGGGCGCGGCGCCCTCGCCCACGTCGGCGATCGCGCCATTGTGGACGACGGCGTGGCCGCTTTCGATCACGCGATCGGCGAGGACGATGCGGGCGTTTTCAACGGTAAAGGTGCTGCCGTGGTGCATGGCTCAGGCCGCCGTGGCGAAACGGGTGACGTCGATCAGGGTATCGGCAATGGCGTCGCGCACCGGCTCGTCGTGAACGATGGCGACGATCGCGGTGCCTTGCTGTTTGCGCTCGCGCACCAGCGCGATCACGGCGTCGCGGTTGCCGGCGTCGAGCGAGGCCGTCGGTTCGTCGAGCAGCAGCACTGGCGTCTGCGGCAGGAAGCCGCGCGCGAGATTGATGCGCTGCTGCTCGCCGCCGGAAAACGTCGCCGGCGGCAGGCTCCATAAGCGCTCCGGCACGTTGAAGCGCGTGAGCATGGCCGCGGCGCGAGCCCGCGCCGTCTCGCGCGGCACGTCGGTTAAAGCCTCCGCCACGACGTCGAGCGCGGAAACGCGCGGCACCGCGCGCAGGAATTGAGTGACGTAGCCGAGCCGGCGCCGGCGCAGCGACAGGATCTGCCGCGGCGAGGCCTGCGCGATGTCGCGTGCCGTGTCGCCGTCCTGGATCAGGATACGGCCGGCGTCGCAGCGGTAGTTGCCGAAGATCAGCTTCAGCACCGACGACTTGCCGGCGCCGGAGGGCCCGACGAGCGCGGCGCATTCGCCGGGCGCGACCGCAAAGGCGAGGTCGCGTATGACCGGCAGTTGCAGGCCGCCCTGCAGGTGCATGGTGAAGGTCTTGCTGACGCCGGTGAGTTCGAGGGGCTGCATGGCTTTCATCTCATACCGGCAGGATCGAGGACACGAGCAGTTGGGTATAGGGCTCGCGCGGATCGTCGAGCACCTGGTCGGTGAGGCCGGTTTCGATGACCTCGCCCGCCTTCATCACCATGATGCGGTTGGACAGGAGCCGCGCCACCGCGAGGTCGTGGGTGACCACGATGGCCGCGATGTTCAAGTCGGCGACGAGGCGGCGCAGGAGGTCGAGCAGGCGCGCCTGCACCGAGACGTCGAGGCCGCCGGTCGGCTCATCCATGAAGATGAGGCGCGGCGCGGTAACGAGGTTACGCGCGATCTGCAGGCGCTGACGCATGCCGCCCGAGTAGGTGCGCGGGGTGTCGTCGATGCGGGCTTCGTCGATCTCGACGCGGCCGAGCCAGTCCGCCGCCGATGCGCGGATGGCGGCGTAGTTGCGCCAGCCCACCGCCATCAGCCGCTCGCCGACGTTACCGCCGGCGCTGATGCCCATGCGCAGGCCCAGTTGCGCGTCCTGGTGCACGTAGCCCCAGTCAGTGCGGAACAGGAAGCGCCTCATCGGCTCGCTCATCTGCCAGATGTCGGCCTCGCTGCCGTCGCGCATGCGGTAGCGGATGCGGCCGGCGCTCGGCGCCATCTGCCCGGACAGGAGCTGCAGGAGCGTCGACTTCCCGGAACCGGATTCGCCGACCACCGCCATCACCTCGCCCTCATAGAGGTCGAAGCCGACGTCGCGGCAACCGAGGCGACCGCCGTACCATTTGGCCAGGTCCTCGACCTTGAGCAGCGGGCTTTCGTCGGCAGTCAGGGTCATGCGGTCACCGCGTCGAGGCTGAGACGATAGCTGTAGCCGTGGCGCTCGAAGCCGAGCTTCTCGTAGAAGCCGTGCGCCGCGGTGCGCTTGACGTTCGACGACAGCACCAGCTTGTAGCAGTTCTTCGTGCGCGCGATGTCGGCGGCGAATTGCATCATGGCCTGGCCGATGCCGCCGCCGTGCAGCGCCGGATCGACCACCACGTCCTCGACGATGGCCTCGGGCGCGCCGAGGTGACCGAGCTTCGCCATGATCAGCAGCACGAAGCTGCCGACGATTTGCTTGTCGTGCTCGGCGACGTAGAGGGTGTAGTCGGGATAGCGCGCAAAGCTCGCGAAAATGCGCTCGGCCTCCTCGACCGGCAGCACCGCGCCGCTGTCGAAGGCGGGCTGCGCGTAGAGCGCCAGCACGCCCGGCAGGTCGGCCTTTTGCGCCGCGCGGATATGGAGACTGTCGCTCACGCGCCCTGCTCCCTATTGTGCTGCTCGTCGGCGCGACGGTTCTCACAGTAGTCGGTGTCCGAACACACGAACATGCGGCTGCCGGCGTCGTCGGTGATGACCTCGTCGAGATAGCTGTCGGTGGCGCCGCACAGCTCGCACTGCGCGTCGTGGCGGTAGGGCTCGAATGGATGATCCTCGAAGTCGAGCGAGGCGACCGCCGTGTAAGGCGGAATGGCGTAAATGCGTTTCTCGCGGCCGGCGCCGAACAATTGCAACGCCGGACAGTTCGAAAGCTTGGGGTTGTCGAACTTCGGGATCGGCGACGGATCCATCACGTAGCGCTCGGCCACCTTCACCGGATAGGCATAGGTGGTGGCGATATGACCGTGATGCGCGATATCCTCGTAAAGCTTCACGTGCATCAGCCCGTATTCCTCGAGCGCGTGCATGCGGCGCGTCTCGGTCTCACGCGGTTCGAGGAAGCGCAGCGGCTCCGGGATCGGCACCTGATAGACGAGCACCTGATCCTCGGTGAGCGGCGTTTCCGGGATGCGGTGCCGGGTCTGGATGACGGTCGCTTCTTGTGTGGCGGTCGTGGTGCGCACGTTCGCCGTGCAGCTGAAGAATTTGCGGATCGAGACGGCGTTGGTGGTGTCGTCAGAGCCCTGGTCGATCACCTTGAGCGTGTCGTCGGGGCCGAGGATCGACGCCGTGACCTGCACGCCGCCGGTACCCCAGCCGTAGGGCATCGGCATCTCGCGGCTGGCGAACGGCACCTGATAGCCCGGAATGGCGATCGCCTTCAGGATGGCGCGGCGGATCATGCGCTTGGTCTGTTCGTCGAGATAAGCGAAGTTGTAGACGGGCGCGGTCATTCGGCGGCGTCCTGCATAGCGGCGTCATCGCCGTCGGCGCCCTCGCGCGCGAAGAACTCCGCGCGCAGCTTGCGCAACAGGCCGAGCTCGGACTGGAAATCGACGTAGTGCGGCAGCTTGAGGTGCTCGACGAAGCCGGTAGCCTGCACGTTGTCGGAGTGGCTGAGCACAAACTCCTCGTCCTGCGCCGGCGCGCCGGTCTCTTCGCCGAGCTCGCGCGCGCGCAACGCCCGGTCGACCAGCGCCATCGACATGGCCTTGCGTTCGCTCTGCCCGAAGGTAAGCCCATAGCCGCGCGTAAAGCGCGGGGCTTCGGTCGCCGAACCGGTGAACTGGTTGATCGATTGGCACTCGGTGAGCGCGATCGTGCCGAGCGGCACGGCGAAGCCGACTTCCTCGGCGAAGAATTCGACCTCGACCTCGCCGTAGCGGATTTCTCCAGCGAAGGGGTGGTTGCGGCCATAGCCGCGCTGCGTCGAATAGGCGAGCGCCAGCAGGAAGCCCTCGTCGCCGCGCGCGAGATTCTGCAG
Organism: uncultured Pseudomonadota bacterium; assembly: GCA_963773225.1. Classification (GTDB taxonomy): domain Bacteria; phylum Pseudomonadota; class Alphaproteobacteria; order Rhizobiales; family Xanthobacteraceae; genus Pseudolabrys. The sequence goes on along the minus strand of CAVZAO010000016.1, from coordinate 23,489 downwards.
GCGCAGATCGCGTTCGGCTGGAAACGACAACGGCTCCCGGGTGAGATCGCCCACTTCGCCTTCGCCCGCGGCTTCTTCCTCGATCAACCCGCCGCCCGCCAGCAGATCGGCAACCGAGCGGAAGGACGCGCGCTCGGCCTGGGCGGTTGGCGCCTGCGGGACGTCGCCGCCCTCGGCAAGATCGTGGTCCAGAAGGCGGTGGGTGTAGTCGAAGGTCGGGCCCAGCACCTGGCCGCCCGGCAGGTCCTTGAAGGCGGCGGAGATGCGCCGGCGGACCGCCATGGCACCGGTGTCCATGGGCTCGGAAGCTCCGAAGCGCGGCAGCGTGGTGCGATACGCGCGCAGCAGGAAGACGGCTTCGATCAGGTCGCCGCGCGCCTGCTTGATGGCGAGGGCGGCGAGCTCGCGGTCGTAGAGCGAGCCCTCGCACATGACGCGGTCGACGCCGAGCGCGAGCTGCTGGTCGATCTGCGCAAGCGTGACCTCGGGCACAGCACGGTCACCGCGCCGGACGTCGGCGAGCAGCGCGTGGGCGTTTTCGATGGCGCGTTCGCCGCCTTTGACCGCAACGTACATGGCTTCAATCCTTCCGCACCAGGCGAACCGTGCGCGGCAGCGCGGCGACATCGCTGCCCGCCACCAGCACGAGATCGATGCCGCAGGGAAAGAGCGCGCCATTGGCAGCCCAGCGCGTGGCGAAATCGGCCGGCAAGGGCTCGGCGGCCAGCATGCGCTCACCGCGAATGCCCGGGCCGGCGAGCGAGAAGCCAGCGCCGGCGAAGCGCTCGATCTGGACGATAACGGTTGCCGAGCGATCGGGGTAGTCGGCTGTACCGGGCGAGAACGTGGTGAAATCCGGCAGGCTATCGGCGTCGCCGACGAGCGCGAATGTCGCCTGCCGCGGATAGGTGACGATCGGCGCGCCGGTTTGGAACTTGATCCAGGCCGCCACCGCCGGTTCTTCAGCAAGCGCGGCGTCGAGCCAAACCGGCGTCTCGTAATCGGCGAGGCTCCGCACGATCGCGGCCGCGCCGGGCGCGAGCGGCGCCGGTGCATCGAGGCTGCCGAGCGCCTTGATCTCGCCCGGCCGCGCCATGGCGTCCATGACGGCGCGGAACGTCGCCTGATTGGCAGTGACGGGGTCGGTTGCCGGCGCAGCCGCAGACATGACCTCACTCATGTCCCATCCTCGCCGCGCACCAGGGTGAAGAAGTCGACCTTGGTCGCCGCCGTACGCGCGCGCTCGCGTTCCTGGCGTTGGGCGTGCACGGCCCGCAAGGGTGCCAGCACGTGCCGCTCAATCACATCGCGCGAATCGTCCGCCTGCCAGAGCGCGTCGCAGAGCGCGGCCAGCCGCGCCTTCTTCGGATCGCGGCCTAAAATATAAGCAAAGCCCTGTTCGCCAGTGGCGAGCTGCACCGCCGCGCGAGTGACCGTTGCTTCGCCGGCGTTGAACGGCGCCCCGTTACCGCCGATGCGCCCGCGCAGCATGACGAGCCCGATTTCCGGCGCGCGCAAATCGACGAATTCAGCATCGCAATCGGCAGCGGCAAGCCCGCTTTCAATGCCCGCCGCATCCGACTGCGCCAAAATGGCCATGGCGGCGCGCCTGCCGGCGTTCAAATCCTGGTCTGGCTTCATCAACGGGCCCGGGTCGAGTTGTCTAGTTCACTAGACAACCCTTATAAAGTTGTCTAGTGAACTAGACAACCATCTAGACCGCGTCCCGTGACGCGTTTATGACATTCGGCGCCATGCTCACAAAAACGCCGCGCAATGCCCTGGCCAAGGACCACCTGCTCACTCGTGGCATCACGCTGTGGCGGTGCATCGCCGACGATTACGAGCAACTGATCCTGCTCGGTAAATACGAGAACGGAACGCGCCTCCCGGCCGAAACCGAGATCGCCGCGCACTATGGCGTCAACCGCCACACCGTGCGCCGCGCCATGGCCGAGCTCGCGGAGCGCGGCCTCGTGCGCAGCGAGCGCGGCAGCGGCACTTACGTCAAGACTGACAAGCTCGACTATCGCATCGGCGCGCGCACGCGCTTTTCCGAAAACGTCGCCGCGGCAGGCCACGACGCGCAAGGGCGCTTGCAGGGCCACCGCATCGAGCCGGCGAGCGACGAGATCGCCGGGCGGCTCGGCCTCACGCCCGGCGCCAGCGTGGTTCGGCTGGAAATCGTGCGCGCGGCGGACCGTATCCCCGTATCGGTGGCGACGACCTGGCTCTGCGCCGAGCGCTATCGCGACGCCGCCAAGATTTTCCGCAGCGTGCGCTCAGTCACCCGGATGCTCAATCAATACGGCATCGACAGCTACCGGCGGCAATGGACGCGCGTCACCGCGGGCTTCACCGATGCGGTCGACGCCGGACGCCTGCGGCTTTCCGTGCAACGGCCGATCCTGATCGTCGACAGCGTAGACGTGGCCGCGGACGGCACGCCGTTACTCACCACCCACGGCCGCTTCGCCGCCGACCGGGTCGCGCTCATTGTCGAAAGCTGAGGGTTGTCACGGCGGCGTCACTGAGATGCTGTCTATCGGCAAACCGGCCACCCCGGAACCGGCAACACGAAGACCGTCATGACCGTCAAGAAACTTTCCCTCACGCCGCTGATCGATCCGACCGCCGCGGTGACCCGGAGCACGCTCGGCGCCTACACGGAAGTCGGCGCGCGCACCAAACTGCTCGAGGTTTCGTTGAGCGATTACTCCTATGTCGTCAACGACAGCGATATCGCCTATACGAGCATCGGCAAGTTCACCTCGATCGCGGCCATGACGCGCATCAATCCCGGCAACCATCCCATGCAGCGCGCGAGCCAGGCGCATTTCACCTACCGCGCCAGCGCCTATTTCGACGGCGCCGCGGACGAAGAAGAATTCTTCGCCTGGCGGCGCGGTCATCATGTCAGCATCGGCCACGACGTCTGGATCGGGCACGGCGCCGTCGTGCTCGCCGGCCGCACCATCGGCACCGGCGCCGTGGTCGGGGCCGGCAGCGTGGTCACCCGCGACGTGCCCGCCTACGCCATCGTCGCCGGCAATCCGGCGCGTCAGATCCGCCAGCGCTTTCCCGACGCTATTGCCGCCCGCCTGCTGGCGCTTCGTTGGTGGGACTGGCCGCACGACCGGCTGCACGCAGCGCTCGCCGATTTCCGCGCGCTCAGCGCCGAGGCGTTCCTCGACAAATACGAGCAGCCGGCGGACGCGCCGGCGCTCGCCGCCGCCGGGCAAGCGTGACCATGCGTTTGCGGATCCAGGGCGGCCAGGTTCTGAGCGGCGGCAACTTGGTCGACGCCGCGCTCGACATCGACGGCGGCCATATCGCGGATTTCGGCACGGAGACGGCGCCCGGGCGCTGCCTCGACGCGCGCGGCCTCACCGTCCTGCCCGGCATCGTCGACATTCACGGCGACGCCTTCGAGCGCCAGGTGATGCCGCGGCCGGGCGTAGGCTTCGCCATGCCGATCGCGCTCAAAGACAGCGACCGGCAGGTCGTGAGCAACGGTATCACCACCGTCTATCATGGCGTCACCGCCTCCTGGGAGCCGGGCCTGCGCAGCATCGACAACACGCGCGCGATCCTCGATGCGCTCGAAGCGCTGCGCGATGAACTCGCCGCCGATACCCGACTGCATCTGCGTTTCGAGGCCTACAATCTCGACACCGAAGCGGAAACGATCGACTGGCTCGCCACGCGCCGCGTCGCCATGCTCGGCTTCAACGACCACATGCCCTCGCCGCACGCGCCGCCCCGCACACGCAAGCTGGCGCAGATGGCCGAGCGGGCCGGACTGGCGCTCGAGGATTTCACCGCGCTGATCGAACGCCTGCAGGCGCGCGCCGACGAGGTGCGGCCGGCGACGGAGCGCCTCGCCGCCGCGGCACGCGCGAGCGGCGTACCCATGCTTTCGCATGACGACACCAGCCCCGATCACCGCGCGGCATTTCGCGCGCTCGGTTGCCGCGTCGCCGAGTTTCCGACCAACGCGGAGACCGCGCACGCGGCCGCCGCATCCGGCGACGACATCGTGCTCGGCGCGCCCAACGTGGTGCGTGGCGGCAGCCATATCGGCTGGATCAACGCAGCCGACATGATCGGCCGCGGCCTCTGCACCGTTCTGGCCTCGGACTATTATTACCCGGCCCCGCTGATCGCCGCCTTCCGGCTGGTGGCGGACGGCGTGGCGCCGCTTGCGCGCGCCTGGGACTACGTCGCGCAAGGGCCCGCACGCGCCGCCACGCTCGACGACCGCGGCCGGCTCGAAACCGGCAAGCGCGCCGACGTGATCCTGGTCGACGCCGATGACTTGCGCCATCCGAGCGTGGTCGCCACCATCACCAACGGGCGGCTGGTGCATCTGACCGATGCGCACCGGCTCTCCTGAAAGCTTTGGATGAACGCCAACGCGCCCGTGCCGCGCTACGCGATCTACTTCGTCCCGCCGGCGGAGACGGCGCTCTATCGGTTCGGCGCTTCGGTTCTCGGCTATGACGCCTATGGCGGCGACGATGTGCCGTTTATTGCCGGCGTGGCGCCGGACTGGGCGGATCAGGTGCTTGAGCCGCGCGTCTACGGATTCCACGCCACGCTCAAGCCGCCGTTTCGGCTGGCGGACGACGTGACGTTCGACGACCTTAAGGCTGCGTTCGACGCCTTCGCGCCATCGCAAAGCGTGGTCGATGTCGGGCCTTTGCAGGTGCGCGCCATCGGCGCCTTCATCGCGCTCACGCCGGCGGGGCCCTGCCCGGCGCTCGATGCCTTGGCCGGCGCCTGCGTGCGCGCCTTCGACCGCTTGCGCGCGCCGATGAACGAGCGCGAGCGCGAACGCCGCCTCGCCGCGCCGCTCACCGAACGGCAGAAGCAGCATCTCGACCGCTGGGGCTACCCTTACGTGTTCGAGGACTTCCGGTTCCACATGACGCTGACGGGGCCGCTCGCAGAAGACGCGCGCACGCGCGCGCTTGAATGGCTGAGCGAAGCATTCACGCAAGCGCCCGCCGTGCAACGGCTGATCCTGGATCGCCTGGTGATCGCGCGCCAGGACGGCGAAAAGTTCCGCGTCGTGCACGCGGCCACGCTCGGCGCGTAGGCCGCCGGCCAGACAGCGCGCTTTTTGGCCCTGTTCACGACTCCCGCCCACTAGTAGAATTGCGGATAGTGCGCGGAAGCGTCATGCAGGGGCAAATGCAATGCTGATGTCGGCGGCCGACTACCGGGACTCGCTCAGGGGCTACAAGCCGCACGTGTTCATCAACGGCAACGCGGTCGAAAGCGTCGCCGACGAGCCGCTGCTCGCGCCCGGCATCGCCGGGGTCGGGGTCACCTACGACTTCGCGCTGCGGCCCGAACACACGACACTGATGACGGCGCGGCAGGGTACGTCCGGCAAGACCGTCAACCGCATGCTGCACATCGACGAGACCTCGCAGGACCTGCTCTACAAGCTCGAGGCCGTGCGCCTCGTCTGCAAGACCTCCGGCTGCGCGCAGCGCTATCTCGCGCACGACGCCTTCAACGGGCTCTATCAGGCGACCAAGCTGACGGATGACCGGCACGGCACCGACTACAGCCAGCGCTTCCTCGCCTATCTTCACGAGGCCCAGGACAAGGATCTCACCCTTGGCATCGCCATGACCGACGCCAAGGGCGACCGCTCGAAGCGCCCCGGCCAGCAGGTGAACGCGGACGTCTACGTCCACATCAAGGAGCGCCGCCCGGACGGCATCGTCATCCGCGGCACAAAGGCGATCGTCACCGGCGCGCCCTATATGCATGAGTTCCTGGTGATGCCGTGCCGCACGCACGCGCCCGAGGACAAGGACTTCGCCGTCTGCTGCGCGGTGCCGTGCGACGCGCCCGGCGTCACCATCGTCGCACGCCCCGCGGGCCGCCCTGGCGAGGCGGCGGCCAAGTTCTCGGCCAAGTACGGCCAGTCGGTCGGCGCCGTCATCTTCGACGACGTCTTCGTGCCTCATGACCGCGTATTTCTTGCCGGCGAAACGGAAGAAGGAGGTGTTCTCACCACCTCCTACGCCACGCACCACCGGCACTCCTGCATCGGCGCGCGCGCGGGCTTCGGCGATCTCCTGATTGGTGCCGGCGCCCTGATGATCGAGGCGAACGGGCTCGACGTCGAGCGCCACGCGCACATCCGCGAGGCCATGGTCGAACTCATCACCATCACCGAGAGTTTCTACGCCTGCGGCGTGGCGTCATCGGTGTATTGCACCAAGGATCCGGGCGGATCGGTGATGCCGGACGCGGTCTTCTCCAACATCGGCAAGCTCTTGCTCGCCACCAAGATCTACGACATGCACCGGGTGGCGCATTACGTGTCGGGCGGGTTGATCGTCGCGCTGCCGGGGCCGGACGAAGACCATAATCCCGAAACCAAGGCCTCGCTTGCCGCCGTCATGGGCGGCCGGCCGGACATTCCGGCCGAGCAGCGCGCGGAAGTCGCGCGCCTGCTCGAAGACCTGACGATCTCGCACCAAGCCGGCTGGTATTCGCTGATCTCGCTGCACGGCGGCGGATCGCCGGAAGCGATGAAGCGCGAAATCTGGCGCAACTATCCGGTGATGGAGAAAGCCGAGCTGGTCGAGACCCTGCTCGACCGCGGCATTTTGGATGCAGGCCGCCGCGTGTCGAAGCAGCCCGGCCGCTGCTGCGCGACCGGATGCGAAGTACCCGAGCCGCTCCCGCGCCTCGGGCCAACGCCGGTGGAAGACGCCGCCGAGTAGACGCTACCCGGCGGGACAGCGCGCGCTCATTGCGGCGCGATCAGCCGATCGAGCGTGATCGGGAATTCTCGCACGCGAATGCCCGTGGCGTGCCAGACGGCGTTGGCGACGGCGCCGGCGCTGCCGGTGATGCCGATTTCGCCGACGCCCTTGATGCCGAGCGCGTTGACGTGCGGATCGTGCTCCTCGACCAGGATCGCCTCCAGCGACGGGATATCCGCGTTCACCGGAATGCGATACTCGGCCAGATTGGCGTTCATCAGCCGGCCGGATCGTGGGTCCATGACCGCCTGCTCGTGCAGCGCGAACGACACGCCCCAGATCATGCCGCCATAGAGTTGGCTCCGCACCATGCGCGGATTGATGAAGCGGCCGGCGGCGAAGGCGCCGATCATGCGGGTGACACGTATCTGGCCGAGATCGGGATCGACCTTGACCTCGGCGAATACGGCACCGTGCGCATGCATGGCATGGTCCGGCTGGGCATGCGGGTCCATGGGGTTAGGATTCCCGCCGGCACCGCTGCCTTCGATCTCGGCGAGCCCGGCGCGGGCGAGAATGGCGCCATAGCTTTCGCTGCGGCTTTCGTCATCGCGGCGGGACAGACGGCCGTTGCGCGCCACCACCCCGGCATTGCCGGCGCCGAACAGCGGCGAACGCTCGTCGCTAGTCGCCAAGTCCGCAAGTTTCGCGATCACGTCGGCGCCGGCATTATGAATGGCCGTGCCGGCAGTCGCGGTGTGGGCCGAGCCACCCGCAATGCCGGCATCGGGCAGATCGGACGTGCCGGAGCGGAATTCGAGTTGCTCGATATCGAGCCCCAGGCCATCGGCCGCGATCTGCGCCAAAGCCGTCCAGGCGCCCTGCCCCATGTCGTGGGCGCCGATCTCCATAACGCCGCTGCCGTCACGGCGCAGCACCGCCCGCGCCTGCGCCGCAAACATGAGCGCCGGAAACGTCGCCGTCCCCATGCCCAAGCCGACCAGGAAGCCGTCGCGGTCGCGCATCTGCCGCGACGCGAGCGGCCTGCCCACCCAGCCAAAGCGCTCGGCGCCTTGTTGGTAGCATTCGCGTAGGGCCTTTGACGAAAATGGCCTGCCGGAGATCGGCTCGACCTCGGCGTAGTTCTTCAGCCGGAAGACGAGCGGGTCCATGCCGCAGGCCTCAGCCATCTCGTCGATGGCGCTTTCAAGCGCGATCGAACCGGGCGCCTCGCCGGGGGCGCGCATGAACAGGGGCGTGCCGATATCGGCCCGTACGCCTTCGTGCGAGGTGGCAACCGCCGCACTCGCATACAGCGTATGCGAAACCCTGGAGGCCGGCTCGAAGAAATCGTCGAATGTGCTCGATACCGTCCGGGTGCGATGGTCGAGCGCGACCAGCCTGCCGCCACCATCGATGCCGAGCCGCAGCGTCTGCCGCGTCGCACCGCGATGGCCCACCGGCCCGTACATTTGCTCGCGGCGCAGTACGAGCTTGACCGGCCGGCCGACGACGCGCGCAGCAATCGCGCCGAGCACCTGCGGGCCCGACATCAGACCTTTGCTGCCGAAACCGCCGCCCAGGTACGGGCTGCGAATGTGAATGTTCTCGGGCGCGATGCCGAAGATGCCGGCAAGGCGCTGCTGTGCCATGGCAAGTCCCTGGCTCGGCGTGTCGATCGAGAGCGTATCGCCGTCCCACGTAGCGACGATGGCGTGCGGCTCCATAGCATTGTGATACTGCGCGGGTGTCTCGTAAGCCGCAACGACGGTCTTGGCGGCGCCGGTGAATTCGGCCTCGACGTCGCCGCGGTGCTCTTCGCCCGGAAAGCCGGGCCCGACCACCGCCAGCGGCTCGCTGTCGGTGGCATCGAGCCCGACCCGCGCCGGTTCGACCTCGTAGCGCGGCGCCAGCAGGTTGGCGCCCTCGGTGGCGGCTTCCAGCGTCTCGGCGATGACCACTGCGATGGGCTGGCCGGCATAGCGGACCTTGTCGCTCTGCAGCAGATCGAGCCGGAACATGAACGGATTCGATTTCTCGTCCGGATCCATGGCGAGCGGCGGCCGGTTGGCCGGCGTGATAACATCGACGACGCCGCGATGCGCCTTCGCCGCCGCGACGTCGAGCGACACGACACGGCCGCGCGCAACGCTCGATGTTGCAAGTACCGCGTAGAGCATGCCGGACGGATGATGATCGGCGGCGTACGGCGCCTTGCCGGTCACCTTCAGCATGCCATCACGGCGGGTGAGCGGCTGCCCGATATTGGAGCCGTGGCGGGCGTGAACGGGATTTTGCGTGGTGGCGATGTCAGCCATGAGCGGAAACTCCAGCAGCAGCAGCAGCAGCAGAAGCAGCGGCAAAAGGTGAACCGGGCAGCGCCGGCATGCGCGCCGGGGTACCGGCGGCCGCGAGCGTCAACGCGCGCGCGACCACGCGGCGGGCGAGCTCGATCTTGAAGGCGTTATCACCCGACGGCTTGGCGTCCGCGAGCGCCGCCTCGGCGGCGCGGCGGAACAGCGATTCCTCGGGGCGGGCGCCCTGCAACACCTCTTCCGCCGCCCGGGCCCGCCACGGCTTCAGGGCGACGCCGCCAAGCGCAAGCCGCGCCTCCTCAATGAGGCCTCCGTCGAGGCGCAAAGCGGCCGCGGCCGAGACGATGGCGAACGCATACGAGGTGCGGTCGCGCACCTTCAGATAACGGGCATGGGCCGCAAAGCGCTCCGCCTCGGCGGGCAGCCGCAGCGCGACGATCATCTCGCCCGGCGCGAGTACGCTTTCCTGCTCGGGCGTATCGCCCGGCAGCCGGTGGAAGGTGTCGAGCGCGACTTCGCGCCGGCCCTCGTGGCCCTCGATTTCAACCACGGCATCGAGCGCGACCAGCGGCACGCAGAAATCGGACGGGTGCGTGGCGATGCAGGCGTCGCTCCAGCCCAGTATGGCGTGATGCCTATTTTCGCCATGACGCGCGGCGCAACCCGTGCCGGGCTCACGCTTGTTGCAGGCGCTGGCTGGGTCGTAGAAATAGGCGCAACGGGTGCGTTGCAGGAGATTGCCGCCGACGGTCGCGGCATTGCGCAACTGTCCTGACGCGCCGGACAGCAAGGCCTCTGCGACATTCGGGAAACGGCGGGCAAAATCGGCGTCGCCGGCGAGATCGGCATTGCGCACTAACGCGCCGATCCGCACACCGCCGCCGGGAAGATCTTCGATGCGGTCGAGACCGGGCAGATGCGTGATGTCGACGAGCCGTTCGGGGCGGCTGACGTTGCCCTTCATCAGGTCGAGGAGATTGGTGCCGGCGGCGAGATAAGCGGCACCGGGCGCACGCGCAGCGGCAACGGCCTCGGCGACCGTCGACGGCCGCACGTAATCAAAGGGTTTCATGCGACCTCCTTGCGGCCCGCGGCGGCGAGCGTCTCTTGCGCTTTCAGCACGGCCTCCGTGATGCCCTTGTAAGCACCGCAACGGCAGAGATTGCCGCTCATGCCTTCGCGCACGCGCTCAGGATCTCCGTCAGTGTTGCCTTCCTGGATGAGGCCGATGGCGCTCATGATCTGACCCGGCGTGCAATAACCGCATTGCAGGCCGTCGCAGGCGATGAACGCTTCCTGCACCGGATGCAGTTCATCGCCGTCGGCGACGCCCTCGATCGTCAGCACCTCGGCACCGTCGAGGCTGATGGCGAGCGCCAGGCACGAATTCATGCGCCGCCCGTTGACAAGGACCGTGCAGGCACCGCACTGGCCGCGATCGCAGCCCTTCTTGGTTCCAGTCAGGTCCAGCCGCTCGCGCAGCAGGTCGAGGAGCGTGACACGCGGATCGTCGAGCGCGATGGTGCGCGTGACGCCGTTGATGGTGAGGGTGGTGGAAAGGCTCATGATTGCTCCATAAGAGCGTAACGAGACACCGCCGCGAGGGACGCGACGACGGATGGGGCGCCGGGAGACGCCTCTCCCGGTGCGGTGGCCTTGCCCGACGCCAAAATGCTATGTGTCGGGGTCGCCATGCGGCATATGCGGAGGAACCCTCCGTTTTTCAAGGGGTCGACCGTGCCAAAGGCCAGGGCCTTGGACAAAAAATCTCCGGGCAAAAAAACGTCAGTCCGGAGCACAGACAAAAAACCGTCACGCAAGCCCCGCGCCGACGCCGCGCGCAACCGCGAGCGCGTGCTGGCGGCCGCCCGCGAGGTATTCAGTGCGGGCGGCGCGGACGCGAGCCTGGAAGCCGTCGCGCGCGCGGCCGGGGTCGGCATCGGCACGCTCTACCGTCATTTTCCGACCCGCGAGGCGTTGTTCGAAGCCGTCTACCGGCATGAGGCCGAGCAAATGGCCGCGCTCGCCACGCGCCTGGAGCACGAGGCCAAGCCCATCGAAGCCTTGCGTCAGTGGATGCGCTCGTTCATTCGGTTCGTCGCGACCAAACGGGGCATGGTGGAGGCGCTGGCGCTGGTCGTCACCAAGGATTCGGCCCTCGTCTCCTATTCCTCCGGCCTGCTCACGCACGCAATCGACGAATTGCTGAGCCGCGCGGTCGACGCTGGCGAAATCCGCGGCGACGTCAGCGCCGAGGATCTGCTGCATGCGGTGCTGGCGATCTGCTACGCGCGCGACCACGCCGGCTGGCAGAAGAGCGCGTTGCGGCTGGTCGACGTCTTCGTCGACGGGCTGCGCGCGCGCCGCCCGCCGCGTTGAGAGTGCCGCTAGTCGGCCCTTACAAGTTGGCGCAGACGTTGCGCAGCTCGGTGTAGAATGCGAGCACGTGCACGCCGCAGGTCCTGTTTGACCCCGTTGCCGGACCGCAAAGTCGAGAGAGTAGTGACGCCTAAGGCGGCCCCCGGCGCATCAGCCCTGCGGCCAGGGGGCGACGCCGCGGCCGGCGAGGCCGGCTTCGCCATCGGCGTCGAGCGCGGCCAGCATGACGCCGCGCAGCGGCGTTTCGCGGCCAAGGTCGAGGCCAAACTTCAGATCCGGCGGGAATGCCGGGTGCGGCCCGATGAATGGCGCGCTCGCCGCTTCGGTGAAATAGCCGTCCGGCACATGACCCTTCAGCGCGGCCATCATCTCGGGGGCATGGCGCAAGGCGGCGGCGCCGAAGCCGCAAGCATCGATCACCGCGCTGTCGCCGATCGCCGGCAGGAAGCGCCGGGTCGCGGCTTGCGGGAAATGCGGTCCGACCGGGGCGAGCGCATGCCGGGCGCGCCAGACGCCGGGCGTGTTCGCGCGCTGCCAGCCGAAATCGGCGCCGTTGCCGCCGGCCGCAATCACCATGCGGCTATCCGGAACGCCGGCGCCCGCGCCAATCATCACGGCGCAGGCCGCCATGACGACATTGAGCACGAATTGATTGGCGAGCGCGACGTATGCGGCCGCATCCCCGGTCAGGCGCGGCGCCAGGATAACGGTCAACGCCGCGTTGGCCACCGACACGCGGCCGTGCAGATCGTCGCCGCCGTCGAGCCCGGCCCGCATCACCGGCAGCACCGCGACCGGCTGCTGCAAGGCGTCCCGCAAGCCCGGCGCGGCACGCGCGATCAATGCCAACCGTTCGTCTTGGCCTTGCTGGCGGGCGCCGAACCGCAAGGCTGCCGGCGGCGGGCCATCGTTGATCGGCGTGTAGCGGGGCGACGCCTTGCCGGCCGCGTCGGAAACGCGCAGCAGCCACATGGACGGCGACACCACGAAAGCGAGTGGCGTGACCACGCCGTAATCCTGCGCCGGAGCCAGACGTATAGCGTCCGCGCCGATGGCGGCGCGCGCCTCGGCGTCATCCTTCGCCCAGCCTTCGAACACGGCAGCAGCCGCCGCGCTGTTGATGAGCGGCGCCGAAACCGCGCCGGCGCGCAAGGGCGGGCCGGCATGCAGCAGGGTCTTGTCCGGCAGCGCGAGCGTCTCGAACGCCGGCACGCAACGATCGAACTGGGGCACCACCGCCTTGAGGCGTTCGAAGGACTCAACGGTCGCGCTATTGGACAAGGGCTCATTCATCTGCTTCGGTCTCGGGCTCGATGATGGAGTCGCACGTCATGACCGAATCCCGCTTCGTCGCGGTCGCCGATCTCGACGCCCTGCCAGACGGGGCTATGCGCGCCATCGTGCTGGAAGGACACGGCTTGGTGCTGGCGCGTCAGGGCGACGTCGTGCACGCGTTCCAGGCGACCTGCCCGCACGAGAAGGCCGACCTGTCGCAAGGGCGTATCGAGGCCGGCCGGCTCGTCTGCCCGCGGCATCTGGCGTCCTACTCGCTCGCCGACGGCGCGGTTTCGCGCGGCTGGAAGGTCGACGCGCTCAAGCTCTATCCGGTGCGCATCGAGAACGGCGCCGTCGCCGTCGACGCGGCAGCGGTAGAGCGCAATCCGCCGGGCGGCGCCCGCAAGGTCTGGGACTTCACTTAGACTGGTTTCGTTTGTCGCGCTTCCGGACGGCGAACCGCTTCTCATTTCGCCATTTCCGCGACAACGCAATCCGCTCATCGCAGGCCCACCGGCGTGCGGCTGATGTCGTTGTTGAAGGCGACCAGCTTCGACAGGTCGCGCATGAAGCGCGCGCGGTCCTTTGGGTTCAACGCGGCCAACGTACGCTCGTGGGCGCGCGCGGCGCCGGCGTCGATGCGCTTGAGCAGCGCGCGGCCGGCCTCGGTGAGGGACACGACCTTCATGCGCTTGTCCTGCTGCGACACCCGCCGCCGCACTAGCTTTTGCCGCTCCAGCCGCGCCAGCACGTCGGCGACGTTGGTGGTGTCCAGGCCGACCGCGCGCGCCAGCACGATCTGCTCGGCGGTGCCCCGGTGATCGAGCGCGGAGAGGATGCTGTACTGCACCGGCGTGATGTTCTCCTCCGTGCATTCCTCCATGAACAGCGCGACATGGATCTGGTGCAGGCGTCGGATCAGAAAGCCGGGGCGCTCCTGCAGCGGCTTCGCGTGCCAATCATCCACGGACGCGGTGTTGGATCGTTTGGCCTTCCGAAGCATTGCGCGCCCTCGCCGACGGGATTCCAGGAGTTGGCTTCTTCTCTATGATCGGCGGGCGGAAAACAACCGGCGCAGCAGTCCGGCAAGCAGGCCGAAGCCACCGATCGGCGCCGGCGCGGCGATGGCCTCACCCGCGCTCGCCCGCGCCAGATTGCCGGCGAATGTAGCCAGCAGCTGATCGACGACACCGGCCACCACCGCCGGCCGGCCGAACTGGGTGAGCGGACCGCTGAGCTTATACGTCATGTCGAGCACGAGACGGGCGCCGGCCACGCCTTCTTGCTGCTCGGCGAAGCGGATGGCGCCCTCCGCGCGCGAGCGGCTGACGCGGTCGCCGCCGGCGCCGCGCACGTCGCCGCTGCGCGCCGCATCGTCGAAAGCTACCCGCGCCGTGCCGCCGAAGCGCGCGCGCATGGGACCGATAGCGACCTGAAAGGCGCCGTTGATGGCGCCGTCGGGTGCGATGCTCTCAATGGTCGCGCCCGGCAGGCAGCGGGCGACGGTGTGGATGTCCTTCAAGGTGGCCCACAGCTTGTCGACCGGAACCGCAACCGCGACGGACCGGCTGAGCGTGACGCCGCCGTCGATCGTGTCCGGCACGGCGAACGTCTCGGTGGCAGTGGCCGCCGCCGACGCCGCTGCGGGCGTCCGCCACGTTGTCATTGCCGTCGCGGCGGCGGCCGGCGCCGCCTTCGGCAAGGCGCTGGTATGTGGTCCCTGCGCCAGCACGTCCTTGATCGCCGCGACGATGCCGACATAGCCGGTGCAGCGGCAGAGGTTACCCGAGAGCTCCTCGCGGATGCGCTTGTCGTCGGCCTGCGGCAGCCGCGTGACGATGTCGTAAGCCGTCGCCAGCATGCCCGGCGTGCAATAGCCGCACTGCAGAGCGTGGTGGCGGCTGAAGGCATCGCGCAGGAGGCCCATGACAGCATCGTCATCGAAACTTTCCACCGTGCGCACGTCCGAGCCGGCGCAGGCGACGGCGTAGCTCAGGCAAGCGCGCACCGGTCGGCCGTCGACCATCATGGTGCAGGCGCCGCAGACACCGTGCTCGCAGCCAATATGGGTGCCGGTGAGGTTGAGCTCCTCGCGCACGAAGTCGGCGAGATGGGTGCGCGGCGCCACATCCTTGGTGACCTCGGCGCCGTTGACGCGCAACGTGAGCGAACTCATCTGGGAACTCTTGGTCGAACTCATCGTCGAAGTCATGGCGCGCCTTCCCCGCCTTTTGCGATGGCGATGGCGCGGCGCAGCGCGGCCACATGCAGCGTGTGCGATTCGTCCGAGAGATGCGGCGCGGCGTCTTTCACGGCGTCGGCGAGCGCGCGTTTGCCGTCAACCAGCGCCGCCGGATCCGGCAGCAACACCGGCGGCCGCTCGATGGCGCCGAGCAGCACGCGGGTTTCTTGGCGCGCGGGATCGACAAGCACCGCAGCGCTGGCCTTGGCGAAATCGCCGACCTTGAGGCAGAACTTCCAATAGCCCCAGCGCGCGTCAGGCCCGCGTTTTCGCACCCGCACGCCGGCGATCACCTCATCCTCGGTCAACACGGTGGTAAACGGCCCGGTGAAGAACTCGCTCAACGCGACGGTGCGCGCAGCACCGTTACCCGTCAGCACCACCTCGGCACCCAGCGCAGTCAGGACGTTGACCCAATCGGCCGCGGGATCGGCGTGCGCCAACGAGCCGCCGATGGTGCCGCGGTTGCGCACGGCGCGGTAAGCGATGCGGCCCGCGACGGCAGCGAGCCAGCCGGGCGTGGCGTCGGGCACGACGCCGTCCTCGATCTCGGCATGGGTGACGGCAGCGCCGTAAAGAATGGCGTCGCCCTCGTCTTTCACGCCGCGCATGTCGGACGCGCGCGAGACATCAACCACAGCGGAGGGACGCGCCAGCCGCAGGTTCAGCATGGGCCCGAGCGACTGGCCGCCGGCGATCGGCTTGGCGCCGTCTGCTTCCGCGAGCAGCGCACTCGCCGCGGCAGCGCTATCGACGGCGGCATAGGCGAACGCGACCGGCTTCATGCCACCGGCTCCCGCTTGCCGGCGGCAAGCTTGGCGAGCAGGCGGCCGGGCGTCATCGGCAGCGCGTCCACCTCGACGCCGAGCCCCGCGAGCGCGTCATTGATGGCGTTGGCGATGGCGCCGGGCGGGCCGATGGCGCCGCCCTCGCCGATGCCCTTCTGGCCGAAGCGGCTGATGGGCGACGGAAACTCCATGTGATCGACGGCAAAGGTGGGCACTTCCGGCGCGCCGGGCAGATGGTAATCGGCGAACGTGGCGGCGAGCGGCTGGCCGCTGTCGTCGTAGCGCATCTCTTCGTAGAGCGCGGTGCCAATGCCCTGCGCGGCGCCGCCATAGACCTGGCCGTCCACGACCATCGGGTTGATGAGCACGCCCCCGTCCTCGACGATTTGATAGTCGAGGATTTCGACGTCGCCGATTTCGGTGTCCACCGCGACCACCGCCGCGTGGCAGGCGTAAGAGAACGTGCCGGTGTCGCGCACCGTTTTGTAGCCTTCCGTCACCTCGAGGCCGGCGGGATCCACATCGGCCGGCAGATCCTGTGGCCGGTGATACCAGACGCGCCCGATGTCCTTGATGGCGATCTCGCCCGCGGCGGCGCGCGCCATGCCGTCAGCGAGCACGATGGTGTCCGGATCGGCCTGCAGCAGGTGGCCGGCAATCTTGCGGATACGAACGCCGAGCGCCTCGCAGGCGGTCGCCACGGCGCCGCCAGCCATGACGGCGCAGCGCGAGCCCCAGGTGCCGGTCGAGTACGGCGTCAGCGCGGTGTCGCCATGCACCAGCTTCACCCGTTGCGGAGCGATGCCGAGCAACTCGTTGGCGATCTGCGCCAAAGTGGTTTCCAGGCTCTGGCCGTGGCTCTGCACGCCGACGCGCAGCTCGAGGCCGCCGTCCGGCGTCAACCGCGCGGTCGCCTGCTCGAAGCCCGGCACCATGGGAATGCCCCAGCCCGAATAGACCGACGTGCCGTGTGCGCCCTGCTCGCAGAAGATGGCGAGCCCGACGCCTAGCTTGCGGCCGTCGGCTTCGCCCTTGCGCTGCCGCGCGCGCACCGCCGGCAGATCGATCACCTTCACGGCACGCTCAAGGCATTCGACATAGTCGCCGCTGTCGAAGATCTTGTTGGTGATGTTGACGAAGGGCATCTGCTCCAGCCGCACCAGATTCTTGCGGCGGATCTCTTCGGGCGCGATGGCGAGCTCGCGCGCGATCGAATCGAGCAGCACTTCCATGGCGAAGCAGACGCCGGTGCGCGCGACGCCGCGGAACGGCAGGATTGCCGGCTTGTTGGTGGCGACCGACCAGGTGCGGCAGCGATAGCCGGGAAACTGATAAGGCCCCGGCAGGATGCTGACGACCTGCGCCCCTTCCAGGCAGGCCGAGAACGGATAGGCCGAATAGGCGCCGGAATCGACGATCGCTTCGCAATCGACCGCCAGCAGCCGGCCATCGGCCGCCGCATAGCCGGTGATCTCGTAATGGTGCTCGCGGCAATTGGCGTTGCCGGTGAGGTGTTCGCGCCGGTCCTCGAGCCAGCGCACCGGACGTTTCAGCTTCATGGCGAGCCAGGCGAGACAGACTTCTTCGCCCAGCAGGATGCCCTTGTAGCCGAAGCCGCCGCCGACATCGGGCGCGACCACGCGGATCATGCCCTGCTCGAGGCCGAGACATTCGGCGAGCCCATTGCGCACGATGTGCGGCATCTGCGTCGCGGTATAGACGACGACCTGCTGGGCCTGGTTGTCCCAAGTGGCGACGACGCCGCGGCCTTCCATCGGCGCCATGCTCTGGCGTGCGGTACGGAAGGTGCGCTTGACCTTCACCGCCGCGTCCTTGATGGCGGCCTCGAAATTCACCTCCGCCGACGATTCAAGGAAGACGTTTTCCGGCCAGTGTTCGTGCAGCAGCGACGCGTCCTTGTCGCGTGCCCGCGTCATGTCGACCACCGCCGGCAGTGGCGCGAGATCGAGCGTCACCTGTTCGGCGATATCCTCGGCTTCGGCGCGCGTGGCGGCGATGCAGGCGGCAAGCGCTTCGCCGACGTGGCGCACCTTCTCGTGCGCCAGGATCGGCTGCACCGAGCTGCGGAATCCCGGCAACGCCGTGTCGGCGCGAATGCCCGCGACGCCTTCGAGATCGGCCATCACGAACACCGACGCTTCGAGGCCCGTTGGCTTCACGATCCCGCGCACGCGCCCGTGCGCAATGGGGCTGCGCACGAAAGCGACCTCGAGCATGCCGGGCAATTTGATGTCGCCGACGAAGCGCCCGCGCCCGCGTAGGTAGCGATCGTCTTCCAGCCGCGGCACCGAGGCTCCGATGCCCGCGCGTTTGCCGTTTGTCTCGCTCATAAACCCGACATTCCAAAGCCTGTTGCGCGCGGCGTGAGGGACGAGGGTTGCACCCGTCATACCCCGGCGCCCGCCCTGCGATCGCTGCTACGATCGCAAGTTCGCACGCGGGGTCGCAAGGCCCGTGCCACCCGTGTGCGCCCTATCGCGCCGGCTTTCTGCGGCTTTCCGCCCCGGAACGCCGCGGGCTGCATAGATTGCGGGCAACCGCGCCGCCCAATTGAGCATTCGTCCTTGTACTGACGATTGCCATACTGACGAATTGCGGTGCGAGGAAGCGGGGGGCACGCGGGACGCGTTTGCAGCCTGCGGGCAGACGTCAGCGACGCCGCCTGCTGCGTCTGTCGCACGGACTCGGAAATGCGGCTTGGGCGATCAGCCGAGTGGTGCCCAGGGGCGGGATCGAACCACCGACACCGTGATTTTCAGTCATGTACCACGCTCTCCACACCACTCCTGTCCTGCTTGTCCTGGTGTGGAGAGACGCAAATAAATTAATAATATCAACCGTTTCTTGATGACACCCGCTGGCGTTGAACGCACACTTTCCGACATTCAGGTGAACCGATAGTGCGGACACAATGCGGACACGACTTTCGCCATGAAGCCCCAACGGCTAAGCGAGGAAACGATCAAGCAGCTGCCGGTCCCGGCCAAGGGAAATTCGGTTGTCTATTTCGTTGGTGCCGTGATCCAAGGCGCAAAGGCTCCCCGTGGTTTCGGCGTACGTGTGACGGCCAGTGGGGCACGGGCCTTTATCCTCAACTATCGCATTCGCGGGCGTGAATATCGGTACACCATCGGAGCGTGGCCAGATTGGTCGCCGCTGAGAGCAGTGCGAGAGGCGCGCATTCAGCGCCAGCGGATCGACCGAGGGGAGAACCCTCTCGATGACAGGAAGCCGATCCCAAAGACCAAAACCGTCACCGATGTTCTAGATGAATTTGTCACTCGATATGTTCGAAGCAGTGAACGGCCACTGCGAAGTGCCGACCACATCGAAAGCGCGTTTAACCGTCTTGTGAAACCTCGAATAGGAAAACATGGCATATATGACCTCCGGCGTTCCCACATAGCGGAGATGCTGGATTGGATTGAAACGCAAGTCGGACCAGTCATGGCGGACCGAACGCGCGCATATTTGAGGAAAGCCTTGACCTGGCACGCGGAAAGAGATGATCAATTCAATGTGACCGCAGCGGTAGTGCGCGTTGCTTCGAGGGCCAATTCGAAAGAACGAGCGCGCACGAGGGTCTTATCTGACGACGAAATCCGCCTAATCTGGCCTCTGCTGGGGACTATGGGCACATTCGGAGCAATGGTCAAAATGTTGCTCCTGACCGCGCAGCGACGTGATGAAGTCGCCCGGATGAGTCGCAAGGAAATCGGATTAGACGGAATTTGGACAATTCCCGCCGAACGTTACAAAACCAAACGCCCGAACCATATCCCGCTCTCACGGGCCGCGCTCGCATTAGTACAGGCCCAGCCGGTGCTCAATGGCTGCGAATTCGTCTTCCCCTCGCGATCGAGAACGCCTTTCTCAGGCTTCGGGAAGAGCAAGGCCAAGCTTGATAAAGCCGCCCTAAAAACAATGCAGAAGCAGGCCAAGGAACCTGAAACGATTGAACCTTTGCCGAATTGGACCCTTCACGACTTGAGGAGGACAGCGAAGACTTTGATGGTGCGCGCCGGCGTTCGACCAGACATTTCCGAACGCGTGCTTGGGCACGTTATTGCTGGCGTCGAGGGCACTTACGATCGGCACTCCTACGCAGAAGAAAAACGAGATGCTCTCGAAAAACTCGCCGCAATAATTGAAAGCATCTTGAATCCCGCACCGTCGAACGTCGCAACGCTTAACGATCATCGGATGAAGGTCGCTTTATGATTCCTAACGAGCAGATTTCCGATAGAGCATCGAACGAGCTTGCGGCAGGACTCTCCGAGTTTGCGCGGCACAAAGAATGTCTGCTTTTAATTTTACGCAACTCTCCCGATGGACCACCCGACTCTAAATCCTTCGACGAAGATGGAGCGTGGCGCGCGCTCATGCGTGCTGCTTCGTGGTATCTTATTCGACCTAAGCTTAATAGAAAGCGAGTTCTGCCAGCTGAGCGGGTCGAACGACTACGCGAACTCGAAAAAGCTCTAAGCAAGGCAAAAAACTCGACGCACAGGGCGATGCGCGGAGAACTTAGGTACGATCTCTTCAAAGGGTGGTGCGCGGAAGCCAACAAAACATCGGTTTCAGACTGGGAGGCACCCACTGACATCTTCGACAAAATCGAACAGGCGCTGAAGAACCTAGACAATTTACGTGCCGCAGCCGGCAGAGCCGCCGACGCTGTGCCCATAAGGCCCGGCCCCCAACGAGGGTCCGGAATTTTGCCGATTGAGGATGTAGTAGCGCTTGCCGGCGTGTATCAACGCAGCACCGGTTGCAGACCCAAAATGGGCGCCAAACATTTTGCCGACTTCTTACAAGAATTTCTTTCCGCAGTAGGCCAAGACCAAAAAACGGCAAAGGGTTACGTATTAGAGGCCGTCAAATACGCGCGCAAATGTTCCCGTAGATAGGGCGGCGAATCAACGATTGCGCGGATGGGGAGGAATAATCCCCCTCAAAAATCTTGGAACCCTCCTCTAGTTGCACAGTTCCTCGGAAGGTACGTCTGTCGCCAATAGTCGAAACTGAGGCAACAGATGAGCATCACCGAAGACCTTTTGGCCGACTTCCTAACGCAGGAAGAAGCGGCGTCCGAGTTGAGGGTTTGCAGGCGAACGCTTGATCGCTGGCAGAGGCTCAACGAGGGCCCGCCGATCACCAAGATCGGGCGTCGCGTTCTTTATCGGCGGTCCAGCGTACAGGCTTGGCTGCGCGAACGCGAAAAATGCCGACGTGGCGAACGCAGTGGCGAAGTCTAACACGCAGTACAGCACCACAAAAAGTAACGTCGGCAGAAAAAATGAGCGCGCACATCAACGATCCTGGAGCCGTCGCAGATGCAGCGAGCTTTCTTTCACGCGTGATTCCCTGGCCCGCCGCTGGTGAATCGGGCGTCGTCAACGTGCACTGGATGATCCGCGATCCCAAGACCGGTTCCAAGTTCTGGGGTGGGCGCCCCCACACCGAACTCACCGGCTTCCTTAATCTTGTGCAGTGGGCGATAGGTCGCCCGCAGACGATCCAGGATATCTACTACTGCCTGTCATTACAGGCGAAGGTCGGCAAGTCCGGTCGCGGCAAGGCGACCGCTGCCCGCTCCGCTGCTGATGCGCTCGCGCTCAAGGCGATCTGGCTGGACGTGGATGTGAAGGCGCCCCCGAAGGGCTACGCTGACCGAGGCGAAGCGCTCCAGGTGCTCAAGCAGTTCGTGCTCGCGGCCAACATCCCATGGCCAAATGCTATCGTCGCGTCGGGCGGCGGCCTTCATCTGTACTGGATCAGCGACCGTGCGCTGACCGTGGACGAGTGGCGCCCCTACGCAGAAGGTTTGAAGGCGGCAGCGCAGAAGCATGGCCTGCGCGCAGACTATGGCGTCACCACCGATCCTGCGCGCGTGCTCCGCGTGCCCGGCACCAAGAACTACAAGACCGATCCGCCAAAGGAGGTGAAGCTCCTTTCGCTGGCCCCCGACTATAACTTCGCCCAGGTCATGCCGCACCTGTGCACGATGGCGCCGGTGCAAATTTCCCGCCACGGTAAGCGACATCCCGCCGGTCGATCTGTCGGCGTTCCAGGGGAAGGCGCCGGCCGCTGCATTCGCCGCGCTCGACCCCAAGGATAGCCTCGCTGCCGGCATCGAGCATAACGACCTGCCGCCGCTCGACCCCGCGCCTATCCTCAAGGGCTGCCCGTTCTACCGGGATGCGTTTATCACCCATGGAAAGGACCATAGCCAACCGCTGTGGAACCTGACGGTGTTAGGTACCGTATTCATGCAGAATGGGCGGACGCTGGCGCACGAGTTGGGGAATGGTCATCCCGGCTACACGCACAGTTCCACCGAAGCAATGCACAAACGTAAGCAGGGCGAGCATCGCGAGAAAGGGCTAGGATGGCCAAGCTGCAAGGCGATCGAGGACGCCGGCTGCAAACTTTGTGCGGGATGTCCCCACCGCGGTGAGATCAATTCACCTTTTAACCTTGTCAGGCAGCCACCCTCGCCCTCGCCGGAGCCAGAATTTGTGGACCCTTACTCGGAATTCGTCGGGCCCCCATTTCCCTTAGATACGCTTCCGCCGACGCTCAGAATTCGTGGAAGCCGAACATCGCGCTATGGGCGCTGACCCGTCAGCAGTAGCAATGGCAGCGCTGACCGTCGTTGCGGGCGCGATCCATGCCGAGAGCCGAATACGCGCCGGCGAAGGCTGGTGGGAAAAACCCATCCTTTGGACCGCCCTACTGGGTCCGCCATCGACGATGAAGTCACCCATTATCTCGAAGGTGGCGAAGCCTCTCAACGAGATCGACCACGAGCGTTCCAAGCGCTGGAAGGAGGAGTACGCGATATGGCAAAAGCAAAAGTGAGCATCAAAGGTCCTCCGCCGGCCAAATCTCCACGGTGTGTCATCAACGACGCTACATCCGAAAAGGTCGCCGAAATCCTATCTCGCGACCCAGCCGGTTCGCTTATGGTTCATGACGAACTTGCGGCTTTGTTAGAAAGCTTCGAGCGCAATAACTCGGGCTCGTCGCGCGCGTTCTATCTCAGCTGCTGGAACGGCGGACCTTTCAATAAGGATCGCATAGCCAAAGGGCCAAGCGATCCTGCATCTGAAATCCATGTGGATAACCTTGCGCTCGGCATACTGGGTGGCATCCAGCCCGAAAGCTTGCGAAGCTGCGCGACCTCACGAGTGACGGGCTGCTGCAGCGGTTTCTGCCGGTTCTGATGTCTTCCGCTGAGCGTGGCAGTGCGTACCATCCCGTCGTGCAGGCCGAAGCCAACTATGACACCCTGATCAAAAAAATTAGTGCAGCCGAACCGGCAGACTTTCAATTTGAAGAGGACGCACTGGAGGTACGCGACCGGATGTCCGACTATCTACACAAGCTTGAGTTGGTCGACGGGTTCTCTCCGGCATTGATTGGCGCCATAGGGAAACTGAAAGGCTACTTTGCTCGTATTTGTCTTGTCCTGCACATAGCCTATCGGAACGATCCCCTAGCCGACGGCGAGCAGCCGTGGGACGGTTTTTCGGCGGAGGATTGGTCACCGGAAAAGGCCGAGCACCTGCGCAAACTTCTGGGCGTAACCCTAGACGATAATTTAGCCAATGGCGTTCAAATCACCATGGGCATCTCACGCCGAACTGCAGAAGCGGCGGAGAAAATTGTCCGCGAATTCTTGCTACCAAATATCTTTGCGACCTATGACGTGCTCGGAAACGGGGGACGA
>CAVZAO010000015.1:0-173439 GCA_963773225.1 uncultured Pseudomonadota bacterium | reverse complement strand
CGGGCAATCTCGAATGGGCGCTCTACGCCGACGGCGTCTCGCGCGACAAGATCTACGACACGTTGAAGACCAAGGCAGGCGTCGACCGCGCGTTCAAGAAGCTCGACGAGCTCAAGCCGCACGCGATCTGGTGGAGCCAGGGCGCCCAGCCGCCGCAGATGCTGGCGCAGAAGGACGCGGTCATCGCGTCGGCCTATAACGGCCGTATCTTCAACGCCATCGCCGCCGACAACCAGCCGCTCGACTTCATCTGGGACGGCGGTCTCTACGAATGGGACGGCTGGGTGGTGCCGGCCGGGCTGCCGAAGGACCGGCTGGAGCGCGCGATGGCCTTCCTGAAGTTCTCGACCAACACCGAGAGCCTCGTGAACCAGGCGCGCTACATCGCCTATTCCCCGGCGCGCAAGTCGTCCTTCAAGCAGATGGCGAACCTGACCTACTACAAGAACAAAGATATCCACATGATGAAGTACATGCCGACTTCACCGGAGCATCTGAAGGTCGCCATTCCGAAGAACGTTGCCTTCTGGTCCAACTACGGGCCGCAGCTCAATCAGCGCTTCCAGGCCTGGCTCTCCAGCTAGGGCCGGTGCGGTGAGCGCTGCAGCCATTTCAGCCACGGAGGAGCCGATGGAAATCGGCTCCTCCACCCTGAAAGCCAGCCTGCGACGGGCAGAGCGGAAAAAGCGCCGCGGCGCCTTTCTTCTGACCGTGCCGCTGCTCCTTTTCATTGTCGTCATGTTTCTGGTTCCGCTCGCCAGCATGTTCTGGCTGAGCGTCTCGAACCTGACGATCCCGTCTTACATGCCGAAAACCGTCGCGGCCCTGTCGAACTGGGACGGCAAGGCGCTGCCGCCGGAGGCGGCCTACGCCGCCGTCGCCGCGGATTTGAAGACCGCCTTCAAGCACCATACGTTCGGCCGCATCGGCAAGCGGCTCAACGAAGAATCGCCCGGCTCGTTCGGTCTCATCAATAAGTCGACCTTCCGCACTGCGCATCTGGCGCCGCCGCCGTCGTGGAAAGCGACGCTGGAAAAGATCGACCCGGCCTGGGGCAAGCTGCCGGTCTGGCGGCTGCTCAAGCGCGAGAGTTCTTACTTCACCGCCGATTTCTATCTTGCCGCGCTCGACCTGCAATACGGCGATGACGGCAGCATCCAAAGGGTGCCGTCCTACGCGCGGGTCTATATACCGCTCTTCATCCGCACGATTTGGATGAGCCTGCTCGTCACCGTGCTGACGCTGGTGCTCGGCTATCCGCTCGCCTACTGGATCTCGCGCATGCCCGAGAGCAAGGCGAACATGATGATGATCGCCGTCCTGCTGCCGTTCTGGACGTCGCTGCTCGTGCGCATCACCGCCTGGATCGTGCTGCTGCAATCGCACGGTGTCATCAATTCGACGCTGGTGGCCTCCGGTATGATCGCGAGTGACAACCGGCCCCAGCTCATCAACAACGGGCTCGGCACCGTCATCGTGATGACGCAAGTGCTGCTGCCGTTCATGGTGCTGCCGCTCTACAGCGTCATGCGCGGCATCCCGGACTTCTACATGCGCGCGGCGGTTTCGCTGGGCTCGCACCCGTGGCGCGCTTTCTGGCGCGTGTTCGCCCCGCTCACATTGCCCGGCATCGGTGCCGGCGCACTGCTCGTCTTCATCCTGTCGATCGGCTACTACATCACGCCCGAGCTGGTGGGCGGCCAGAGCGGCCAGTTCATCAGCAACCGCATCGCCTATAACGTGCAGCAATCGCTGAATTGGGGCTTGGCGGCCGCGCTGGGCACCGTGCTGACGGGGCTGACCTTGGGGCTGTTTGCAATCTACAGCTTCATCGCCGGCGCGGGGAAGGTCTCATTCGGATGAGAAACAAACTCCCATCCTATTTGAGCCCCGCCGAGCACGGCTGGTTCTACGTATTCCGTTTTTACGGACTCGTCGTGCTGGTGTTCCTGGTGGTGCCGCTCGTCGTCATCGTGCCGCTGTCGTTCAACGCCACGCCGTATTTCACGTTCACCCATGAAATGCTGACGTTCAACCCGCACGGGTTTTCGACGCAGTGGTACGACAAGTTCTTCACCGATCCGGTCTGGATCCGGGCGGTCAAGAACAGCTTCATCATCGCGCCCATCGCGACCCTGGTCGCGACCACGCTCGGCACCTTGGCCGCGCTCGGATTGACGCGCCCCCATATGCCGTTTCGGACGGCGATCACCAGCATCCTCATCCTGCCGATGATCGTGCCGCTGATCATCACCGCGACGGCGTTGTTCTTCTACTTCTCATATCTTCACATCGTGAACACGTATGTGGGGATCATCATCGCGCATGCGATTCTCGGCACGCCGTTCGTCGTGATCACGGTCACGGCCACGCTCAGCGGTCTCGACGACCGGTTTTACCGCGCCGCCTTGAGTTTTGGCGCCACGCCCCGGACAGCGTTCTTCAAGGTCGTAATGCCGCTGATCCTGCCGGGCATCATCTCGGGCGCGCTCTTCGCCTTCATGACGTCCTTCGACGAAGTGGTGATCGTGCTGTTCATCGCGGGTCCGGAGCAGAAGACGCTGCCGCTGCAGATGTGGACCAATCTGCGCTACACCATCGATCCGACCATCCTGTCGGTCGCCACGTTGATCCTGGCGTTCGCGGTGAGCCTCCTGGGCAGCCTCGAATTCATGCGACGGCGGGCTGAAAAGCTGCGCGGTATATCCGCCTCCTAGGCACGCCGGACGTTCACCGTTTCATCGAGGCGGTGAACGCCCTGCCGGGCTGCCCGCTCTTATTGCGCTAACGGGCGGAGGCGGTCGGCGGCGCAGCCTGTGCGCCGGCGCGCAGGGGGCAGGGCGGCGTTGGACGGCGGTGCGCGCCGCGCGGTCGCGGTGACGCCGTCTGGAACCTTTCGGTCATGTCAAATGATGGACGGATAGTGCGCGGGCGTCGCCAGCGGCCGGGCCTCGCAGAGGTTTGCCCGGGCACCTCGCCTACTCATATCGCGCATAGTCCCCTGAATCCGCTTGGCACTCATTATAATATAGTCGGTGCCGGCTCGTAGGGCGGCGCCGGCGATCGATCGCGTGTCGGCCTCGAGCCAATTTCGACATATTTGACAACGGTATGACCGTGTCGCACGCGGCTCCGCCTTCAGCCTGCTGCGAAAGTTCCGCGGCCGCACCTATTGCGCTACCGCGTCTTGCTGATCACAAGCCCGTTGGTCCACAAGCGAGATCCGGGTTTGAGGTTGCTCCGGCGCAAGGGGAATGGAACAATCCGGCCGCTCGTTCGTCGTTACGGCGGGCGTTACACCATGTTCCTGACAGCAGCCACAGTCCCAAAACCGCCATTTCCCTGATGAGAGCAATGGAGGCCGTGATGGCGCGCACCGCAAGCTCTTCCCTTCCGCGCGAGACCGCCGGCGGCGGCGCGTCTCCGGCGGCGGCGCTCGACGCGGCGCGGGCGCACTGGCTGGCCGCATTCCGCCGCGTGCGCGGCGAGACCGAGGCGCGCGCGGCGCACCTCTCCGCGGAAGATCAGATCGTGCAGTCGATGGCCGACGCCAGCCCGACGAAGTGGCATCGCGCCCATGTCACCTGGTTCTTCGAGACCTTCCTGCTGGTGCCCAACGATCCCGCGTACAAGATCTACGACGAGCGCTTTCCGTTCCTGTTCAATTCCTATTACGTCGCCGCCGGTCCGCGCTATGCGCGTCCGCAGCGCGGGCTGATCACGCGGCCCAACCACTATGAGGTCACCGGCTATCGCGCCCACGTCGATGCCGCCGTGGGCAAGCTGATCGAGAGCGTACCGGCCGCACAGGCCGACGACGTCTTCCGCATCCTGGAGATCGGGCTGCACCACGAGCAGCAGCATCAGGAGCTGCTCATCACCGACATTCTGCACGCCTTCGCACAAAACCCGACCGATCCCGCCTACGATCCCGACTGGCGGCCGCCGCAACCGGCGCTGGGACCGCGCGGTTTCGTCGACGTGCCGGCGGGCATCCATCCGACCGGCCATGACGGCGACGGTTACTGCTTCGACAACGAGACCCCGCGCCACGACGAGCTGATCCCGCCGATGCGCATCAGCCGCCATCTGGTCACCAACGCGGAATGGCTCGAGTTTATCGATGCGGGCGGCTACGCCACGCCCTCGCTCTGGTTGTCCGACGGGTGGGCCACAGTGCAGGCGGAGGCCTGGGAGGCCCCGGGCTATTGGCGCCAGCAGGACGGGACCTGGTTTTCCATGACGCTCGCGGGCCTGAAACCGGTCGATCCAGCTGCGCCCGTGACGCATGTCAGCTATTACGAAGCCGATGCCTTCGCGCGTTTTGCGGGTAAACACCTGCCAAGCGAGGCGGAATGGGAGGTTTCGGCCCGATCCGGGCTGCTGGCCGACGCGTTCGGCACCGCTTGGCAATGGACGCGTAGCGCCTATCTACCGTATCCAGGATACTGCGCGGCGGAAGGCGCCCTCGGCGAGTACAACGGCAAATTCATGATCAATCAGATGGTCCTGCGCGGGTCGTCATTGGCGACGCCGGAGGGTCACGAGCGCGTGAGTTACCGCAACTTCTTCTATCCCCCAGCGCGTTGGCAATTCAGCGGCGTACGACTCGCCGCATTCGGCGCCTGATCCGGCCATCGGACAGTTACGCGGAAAGTCATATTCAGGAGGACCAATGGTCGCCCTTGCCCGTTCAACTCAGTCGCATTCGGACAGTGAGGAGGATTCGGCCTTCGCAGCCGATGTCCTGCGCGGTCTGAAAGCGACGCCCAAGCGCATTCCGGCGAAGTACTTCTACGATGACGCGGGTTCGCTGCTGTTCGATCGCATCACTGATCTGCCCGAGTATTACCCGACCCGTTGCGAGATGAGCATCCTCCAGGCGCACGCCGTGGAGATCTGCAAGCTGATCCCGGAAGGCGCGGCGCTCGTCGAGTTCGGTGCCGGCTCCAACAAGAAGGCGCGCATTCTGCTCAAGGCCGCGCCGCATGTGGGCATCTACGTGCCGGTCGATATCTGCGGCGAGATGATCGAACGCGAAGCCGTGGAGCTGCGCCACGATTTTGCGAAGCTGAAAGTGGTGCCGGTCACCGCCGATTTCACCAAGCCGTTCGAGCTGCCGCCGGCGGCGAGCCAGGCGCCCGCGCGCGTCGGCTTCTTCCCCGGTTCGACCATCGGCAACTTCGAACCGCACGAGGCGGCCGCCTTCCTCACCAACGTCGGCAAGATCCTCGGGCCCGGCGCCCTCCTCATCGTCGGCGTTGATCTGATCAAGCCAGTCGAAGTGCTCAAGGCCGCTTACAACGATCAGCAGGGCGTCACCGCCAAGTTCAATCTCAATCTGCTCAAGCGCATCAACCGCGAGCTCGGGGGCACGTTCGACCTCGGCGCCTTCGAGCATCACGCCATCTACAACCGCGAGCGCAACCGCATCGAGATGCATCTCGCCAGCCTCAAGCGGCAGAAGGTGAAGGCGGCGGGAGAGTGCTTCGATTTCCGCGCCGGCGAAACCATCCATACCGAGAACAGCTACAAGTACAGCGTGGAGTCGCTGTCGGCGCTGGCGCGCGGCGTCGGCTGGTCGCCGGTCAAGGTGTGGACCGACGCGGACGAATACTTCTCCATCCAGGCCTTCAAGCTCGAGGCCGACGCCGACAAGGCCGAAACGCGCAAGGCGTAGCTTCTCGGTCTCGTCATTCCGGGACGCGCACCGACAGGCGCGTGGGCCCGGAATCCAGGGCTCAATCGCAAAGGGCGGTCGCATGGCCCTGGATTCCGGGTTCGCACGCCGGCGCGTGCGCCCCGGAATGACATGCAACTCAGGCCGATGCGCCTCTTTTCGCGATCCCTGATCTCATCTTCCAGCCCCTGGATTCCCGTAAGTTCTCGCGCTAAGCCTTGCCGCTCATGCGCGGCGGGCGGTCCTGCGACCGGCCCCACGCGCCGCATTCGGATTTCGCAATCCGAATGATCTCGCTTCAGGACAAAGGCAGGCAGGAAACAGGCCCATGAAGATCGTGAGTTTTGAGGACCGCGGCCCGCATCTCGGCGTGGTCGAGGGCGACAACGTCATCGACCTGCAGGCGGCGAACTCAAGCGCGCCCACCGGGCTCGGCGACTGGCTGCGCCGCAGCAACGGCGACCTCAAGGCGCTCGCCGATCTCGCGGCCAAGGCGCCGGCAGCGGCGCGGCGGCCGCTGGCAGGCCTGAAGTTCGGCTTGCCGGTGCGCACGCCGGGCAAGATCATCTGCCTTGGGCTCAACTACCTCGACCACGTCAAGGAGGGCCCGCAGAAGGACAACATCCCGAAATTCCAGTCGATCTTCTTCCGCATGACGTCCTCGCTGACGCCGCACCTGCAGCCGCTGATGCGGCCGCAGAAGTCGATCCAGTTCGACTACGAAGGCGAGCTGGTCGTGATCATCGGCAAGCGCGCCAAGCATCTCACGCTCGAGAACGCCACCGACTGCGTCGCCGGCTATTGCTGCGGCATGGAGGGCTCCATCCGCGAGTATCAGCGCCACACCACGCAGTGGGGCATGGGCAAGAACTTCGACCAGACCGGCAGCGTCGGCCCCTGGATGGTGACCGCGGACGAGCTGCCGCGCGGCGCCGAGGGCCTCAAGATCGAGACGCGGCTCAACGGCAACACGATGCAGTCGTCCAACACCGACCATTTCATGTTCCCGGTGGCGGAGTCCTTGGTCTATCTGACCGAGGGCATCACGCTGGAGCCCGGCGATATCCTCTTCACCGGGACGCCCTCCGGCGTCGGCCATGCACGCAAGCCCAACCCGGTATGGATGAAGGCCGGCGACAAGGTCGAGGTCGAGATCCAGGGCGTCGGTACCCTGGTCAACCCGATCGAGGACGAGAAGGTCTGAAGGCGCGCGCCGGCGACGAACGGTTTCGGCGCGATTTGAACCGGCACCGCGGGGGCGGCGTTGCCGACACGTGGCTTGAGGTGATTTGAAAAGGGAGCGTTATGGCCGATAAACTCAACGTGCTCGTCATCTGCGGCTCGCTGCGCAAGAAGTCGTACAACGCGGCGCTCGCGCGCGCCTTGCCCGAGCTCGCGCCGCCGGAGATGACGTTCACCGACGCCCCCGATTACGAGGCCATGCCGCACTACAACCAGGACATCCAGGACACTTCCGGCTTTCCGCCGGCGGCGGAGGATCTGGCGCAGGCGATCCGCGCCGCCGACGGCGTGATCATCGTCTCGCCGGAGTACAACTGGACCATCCCCGGTACGCTCAAGAACGCCATCGACTGGGTTTCGCGCATGAAGGACCAGCCCTTCGCCGAAAAGCCGGTCGCGATCCAGTCCTGCTCGGGCGGTCCGTTGGGCGGCTCGCGCATGCAGTACCACCTGCGCCAATCAATGGTGTACCTGAAGGCCTTTACCTTCGGCACGCCGGAAGTGATCGTCGCCAATGCCCCGAGCAAGTTCGACGCCGACCTCAAGCTGACCGACGAAACCACGCGCGGCTTCGTCAAGCAGCAGCTCGAGGGCTTCGTCAAGTTCATCCGGCGCGTGCGGGCTTGAGGGCGCGGGGCGTCTCAAGCCGGCACGACGTGCGCCGGTATCACCCCGCCGCCGGCTTGTAGTTCGGGAAGATCATCGGGCGCAGCTTGGGATGCGCCGGCGTCATGCGCGGCACGATCGGCGGCTCGACACCGAGCTCCACCGCCGCGTGGATCGGCCAGCGCGGGTCGTACATTGCGCCGCGCCCGAGCGCGACCATGTCCGCCTTGCCGGACGCGACGATATCTTCCGCTTCCTTGGCGCCGGTGATGAGGCCGACCGACATGGTCGCCAACCCGGTTTCCTTCTTCACCCGTTCGCTGAACGGCACATTGAAGGCCGGCGCGAAGGGAATCTTCTGCCGCGAGTTCGAGCTGACCCGAGGACACGTCCATGTAGTCGCAGCCGAGCGCCTTGAGCTCGTGCGCGAACTTGACGGTGTCCTCGATGGTGGTGCCTCCATCGACCCAATCGACCGCCGACACGCGAATGCCGAGCGGCTTGTCCTTCGGCCAGGCGGCGCGAATGGCGGCGAACACTTCCAGCGGATAGCGCATCCGCTTCTCGAGCGAGCCGCCGTATTCGTCGCTGCGCTGGTTCGACAGCGGCGACAGAAACTGATGCAGCAGATAGCCGTGCGCGGCGTGCAGTTCGAGCAGGTCGTAGCCGACCCGTTCGGCGCGCTGGACGTATGAGACATAGTCGTCGAGCGTCGCCTTCATCTCGTCCTTGGTCATGGCGCGCGGCACGTGCCAGCTCGGATCGTAGGGGATGGCGGACGGGGCCACGGTCTCCCAGGCGCCTTCGTCCTTGCCGAGCGGGGTGCCGCCGAGCGCCGGCACTTTGGTCGAACCTTTGCGCCCGGCGTGGCCGACCTGCAGACCGAGCTTGGAGTTGCCGTACTGGCGTGCGAAATCGACCACGCGCTTGAGCGCTTTCTCGTTGTCGTCGGAATAGAGCCCGGCACATTTGTGGGTGATGCGGCCGACCGGATTGACGTTCGTCATCTCGGCGATGATGAGGCCGAAACCGCCGAGCACGAACTGACCGATATGCATGAGGTGCCAATCATTGGCGCTGCCGTCCGTCGAGTTGTACTGGCACATCGGCGACACCGCGATCCGGTTCGGGATCGTCACGCCGCGCAGGCTGATGGGTGAGAGAAGTACGCTGGCCATTGTGAGTGAAGTCCTCTTGTTTTGTCGGTCTGACGGGTCCGGCGCCGCCGATCACCCGGATCAAGCAGCGGGTAAGCGCGCAGGTGGCCGCCGCGGCGACCATGAGGTGGCGCGCGGGCGGTTGAATTCATTCAACAGGTTGAATTTGTCGGCCGGCAACATGGCTTCCCCGCGTATCCCCCACCACGGCCGTTTGCGGCCTTTGGTTTGGCATCAAACTGACACGCTCCGTAGGCGCCGCCAAGGGTGGGCACAAACGTGTGACCGAGGGGCAGCGCGGGCAGTGGCGTTCGCCTCGCGGGCCGCGTGGGGAGGCGTCAGAGCGCCTCGCCCTGCAGCCACTTGGCGCCTTGCGCATAAAGCGCGTCGAGCGCTTCGCCTTCGAGACCGGGCAGGTCGCGCTTGACGTCGTAGCCGACCTTGGTCTGCAGATAGGCGAGGTGACGATAACCTTCCGGGAATTGCGCAAGCAGCGCGGGATCGAGCGTGAGCGTGACGCTGGGATCGACCGCGTCGAGCCGGTCCTTCTCGTAGATGTGCCGGCGCAGCACGATCCCCCAGCGTCCGTCGCGCTTCTCCAGGAAGTCGTAAGCGCGGCCCATGCACGCGACGTCGCACATGACGCCTTCGACCGGCGCGCGCTGACTGATGGTGAGCTTGGTCTGCGCGACGGCGCGCGTGCCCGCGATGTCCGCGGTGTGGCCGCCGAGCATATGAATGATGCGGGCGCCGCGGTCGAAGCCCTGCTGGCTCACGATGATAAAATCCTCGTAGCTGCCCTGAAACCAGGTCGCCCACATCGCCCCTTCCGGATGCCAGAGCGTGCGGAAGCGGTCCCACCGGCGGGCATCGCGCCACAGCACCCAGTTCTCGACGATATCGCGGATGGCGAGGCGGTCTTCGATATTGGACATGAGGAAAGCGCTCTCCATCGTCATGACCGGGCTTGTCCCGGCCATCCACGTCTTTATGGTCTCGAATTAACAAGACGTGGATGCTAACCGCAACTCGGGTTTACCCGAGATGCGACCTTAAAGGGCTTGCCACAAGTCGGGGATATCCGAGTTGTGGGACACGCCCGGCCATGACGCCGCACGGGGGAAATGAATGCCAAGGCTTACAGGAAAAGTCGCCATCGTCACCGGCGGCGCGCTCGGCATCGGCCGCCACTACGCGCTGGCGCTTGCGGCGGAAGGGGCCAAGGTGATGATCGCCGACATCGCCGACGGCACGCCGGTCGCCGCCGAGATCGCCGGACAGCACGGTCAGGACAGCGCCGCGAGCACCATCACCGACGTCAGCGACGAGAACGCGGTCAAGACGCTGGTGGCCGAGACGCTGAAACGCTTCGGCCAGATCGACATCCTGGTCAACAACGCCGCGCTCTACGCCAAGCTCAAGCCCCGCGACTACGATGAATGGGACATCGCCACCTGGGACAAGGTGTTCCAGGTCAACGTGCGCGGGTCCTGGCTCATGGTGAAATACGTGGCGCCGCACATGAAGGAGCGCCGCGCCGGCAAGATCATCAACATCGCTTCCGGCGCGCCCTACAAGGGCGTGCCGCGCATGCTGCCCTACGTCACCTCCAAGGGCGCCATCATCGCCTTCACGCGCGCGCTCTCGCGCGAACTCGGCGACTACGGCATCTGCGTCAATTCGCTCTCGCCCGGCTACATCCTCAGCGACACCGGGCTCGAAAACGCCACCCACGTCGAGGAGGAGCGCGAGCCGGTGCGCCGCTCGCGCGCCTTCAAGCGCGACGCCTATCCGGAGGACCTCACCGGCAGCCTGGTTTATCTCGCCTCCAGCGACAGCGATTTCGTCACCGGCCAGTCGCTCGTGGTGGACGGCGGCTCGGTCAATAATTAGCTTCAGGGCGGTCCGGCGCCCGCCATGCGGGACAAGCGGGGCCATTTCCGGCCGGCGCAAAACCGGCTATGATGGTTGCAAATTCAACCAATCTCGTTCGAACGGAGGACGCCATGGCGGTCGCGGAAGCCACAGCTGACAAGAAGCACAACATCCAGGGCGCCCGGCAGGCCTATTACGACAAGATCTCCAGCCACAACCTCGCGCCGCTCTGGGAAGTGCTCAAGGGCCTCGTCACGCCCGAGCCCAAGACCCAGATGGTGCCGGCCCTGTGGAAGTTCCCCGAGGTCGAGAAGTTCATGCTGGAGGCCGGCGACGTCATCACCGCCGAGGAGGCCGAGCGCCGCGTGCTGGTGCTGGAAAACCCCGGCGACCGCGGCCAGTCGCGCGTCACCAATTCGCTGTTCGCCGGCATCCAGCTCATCATGCCGGGAGAGATCGCCGAAGCGCACCAGCACGTCGCCTCCGCCATCCGCTTCGTGCTCAAGGGCAAGGGTGCCTACACGGCGGTCGAAGGCGAGAAATCGATGATGGAGCACGGCGACTTCATCATCACCGCCAACTGGGCGCCGCACGACCACGGCAATACCGGCAACGAGCCGGTGATGTGGCTCGACGTGCTGGACATGCCGACCATCAACCACTTCCAGACCTCGTTCGCGCATCACTTCGACGAGAAGATGCAGAACGTCAATCACGAGGACGGCGACTCGTTCGAGCGCTACGCCATGGGCGTGCTGCCGGACGGCATGCCGGCGGTGACCAACCGCACGCCGGTGATCAACTACCCCTACAAGAAGATGAAGCCGATCCTCGAGCGGCTGAAGAAGACCGGCGACGTCGACAAGCGCCACGGCGCGCGCGTGCACTACGCCAACCCGATCAACGGCGGGCCGGTGCTGCCGACCATGGGTGCTTGGCTGTCGCTCTTGCCCAAGGGCTTCAAGGGCGAGCCCTACCGCTCGACCGACGGCACCGTGTTTGCGGTGGCCGAAGGCCAGGGCCGCACCGTCATCGACGGCAAGCCCTTCGACTGGGCGGTCAACGACGTGTTCGTGGTGCCGCCGTGGAAGCGCTATCACCATGAGACGGACGGCGAGGCGGTGCTGTTCTCGATCTCCGACAAGCCGGCGCAGCAGGCGCTCGGCATCTGGCGGGAAGGGGAGTGAGGCTTCCTCCCTCTCCCCGCGAGCGGGGAGAGGTGAAAAAGGCTGCGTCCCTAAGCAATAATCACGGCCCCGCTGCCTGCGGGGCCGTTTGCTTTTGGCTGCGCGCCTGCATGTAGTTGAGCACCAAGAGCGCCACAGATCCTCCGAGCCCGATCCAGTCGAGCGCTTCCGCGCCGGCGAAGGCGTGCGCCGGCAGCAGGATCACGAGCGCCGCCGCGCCGAAGGCGAACCGCATCGGCGTCGACAAGAGTCCGCTGGCGAAGCCAACGAGCGCCGCCGTGCCCATAAAGATGCCGAGCAGGTTGCGCGCCAGGTTCCAGGCGATCAGGCCGGCGCTGCCGTGCATCAGCAGGCTCGGCTCCCATACGAACAGGAACGGGATGAAGAACGTGCTCCACCCCACGATCACCGCGTGCCAGCCGGTGGTCCAGCCCGAGGTGCGCGCGATGTTGGCGGCGGCATAGGCCGCGATCGCCACCGGCGGCGTGATCATGCTCAACATGCCGAAGTACATCACGTACATGTGCGCGGCCATCGGCCAGACGCCGAGCTTGATCAGCGACGGCGCGAGCAGCGTCGCGGTCAGCACGTAGACGCTCACCGTCGGCATGCCCATGCCGAGAATGATGCTGATGATCGCCGTCAGGATCAGCAGCAGGACGAGGTTGCCGCCGCTCAGCGTGATGAGCTGCAGCGTCAGTCCGAAGGAGATGCCGGACACGCTGAGCGCGCCCACCACCATGCCGGCGGCGGCGCCGATCAGGACGATATCGAGCGCGGCGCGGCCGGTGTCGAGCACGGCGCGCACCATCTCGCGCCACGTCACACGTTGTCCGCGATAGCCGAAGATCATGCTGAAAATGATCAGCAAGGCGGTGGTGTAGATGGCCGCGCGCTCGATCGGGATCTGGAACACGTTCGGGTAGGCGATCACCACGATCAGGAAGATCAGCGGAATCGGGAAATGCCAGCCCGATTTCACGACCTCGCTGAAACGCGGGATATCCTCGACCTGGGCCGCGCCGATGCGCTGCTTGGCGGCTTCGAGGTCGACGTGGATGAAGAGCGCCGCGTAGTACAGCAGCGCCGGGATGATCGCCGCGATCACCACGGTGCCGTAGGAGACCTGCAGGAACTCGGCCATGATGAAGGCGGCCGCCCCCATCACCGGCGGCATCAACTGCCCGCCGGTCGAGCCGACCGATTCGATCGCCGCCGCGCGCGTCGGCGAAAAGCCCGAGCGCGACATCAGCGGGATGGTGACGACGCCGACGGCCACCACGTTGCTCACCGCCGCGCCCGAGATCATGCCGAACAGCGAGGAGCCGACGACCGCGATCTTGGCGGCGCCGCCGCGGTAACGCCCCATCGCCGACATAGCGAGATCGGCGAAGTAGTTGGCGCCCCCGGTGCGTCCGAGCACCTGGCCCATGAGCGTGAAGGGAATGACGATCAGCACCGCCACCTGCAGGATGATGCCGATCATGCCGTTGGTGTCGAAGCCGAGATAGGTGGTCAGCCGCGGCAGCGACACCGGCAGCGTGGCGAAGTTGCCGGGCATGTGCGGCCCGATGAAGACGTAGGCCGAAAGCACCGCGATGATGGCGACCAGAACGCCGCCGGCGCTGCGCCGGGTTGCTTCCAGCACCAGCAGGTCGAGCAGCGCGGCGCCGACGACCAGGTCGGCGGGCAGGCTGTAGATCTTGAACGTGATGTCGGTGTAGCGGAAGGCGACGTAGCAACAGAGCAGGATCGAAAGCGCCGCCGCGGTCCAGTCGAACCAGTTCGGCGCCTTTCCCCTCTTGCCGGTGATGAAGATCAGCGCCAGCGACAGGCCGAGACAGACGGCCAGCATCTGCTCGGTGTAGAAGCTGATGCCGAGTAGGCGGCGCGGCAGGTCGAGCACCCAGCCGACGACGCAAATGAGAAGCAGCGCCTGGATGACGTCCGTCAGCCACCTCACGGTGGCCGACGGCGTCGCCTGCGGCGCTGCCCCTTCGAGGGCTTCGTGTTCGCTCACTGAGCGGCCTTGGCTTGGATGTTATGCGCCTTGTAGTAGTCGAGAGCGCCCTGCGCGTAGGGCAGGCCGTAATCCTTGTACATGTTCTGCGCCGACAGTTCGCGCAGCGCCGGCTGCACCGCCACCAGGTCCTTCTTGTTGGCGACCAGCGTGGCGATGATCTTTTCCACCACCTTGGCCGGCACTTTGTCGTTTGTGATCAGCAGGTTGTCCCAGGCGTAGACGTCCATCGGATGGTCGACGCCGATGAAGAAGGGATTGGGCACCGCCTTGGTCAGATAGCCGTAGCGGAAGATCTTCTTGGCCGCCGGCATGCCGCTCTTCGGAATGGTGAGCGCGCGGATGCCGCCGACGGTGGCGTCGACTTCGCGTACCTTCGGCGCGCCGAAGGCGAAGAAGAACATGTCGGCGTCGCCATTGGCGAAGGCGTCAGCGCCGCGCACGACGTTGGGCACCAGCACCGACGAGACGTCCTTCGGTGTGAGGCCGCCGGCGGCGAGGATCGCGTTCGCCAGCCGCTGAATCGTCGGCATGGCGGTGTAGCCCATCGGCACCCGCTTGCCCTTGAGGTCGGCGACGGTCTTCATCGGCGAGCCCTTCTTGACCCAGAAGGTGCCGCGGAAGGTGTGCGGCGAACCGATCAGCCGCAGGTTCGGCTGTTTGCCGACCTTGGCCTCGCCGCTGATGGCGTCGGCGACTTCCAGGATGTTGGAGATGCCGATCTGCGCCTCGTTGTTGTTGACCATTGGCAGGATGGCGGCGTCGCCCGCGGTCGGGCGCACCAGCACGTTCATGCCGGCCTTTTCCTTCAGCACCTTGGCAATGGCGGAGGCCGTGGTGTAGTTCAGCGTGCCGGGCGGCAGGGTGGCGAAGGCGTAGGTTTGCGCCGCGGCCATGCCGCCGCTCAGGCTCATGGCCGCCGCGGCGGCCGCCAGCAGTTTCAGCGGTCGCAGCAGGCGCCCGCGCGTTAGGTTGGACATGGTATTTTCCTCCCTGTTGCCGCCCTGGATGGCGGCTTCTTCTTGCATTCGAGGTTCTTGCGTCTATCTGCCGCAGGCCGGCCATGCGAGCCGGCGCACGGCGGCACCCAAGCACCCTCACGTCGTGCTTGGGATATTTACACAAGGACAGCGGGCCAGGGAAGAAACGCAGGCGATGGTTCGCTCATTATCTTCAAGCCTTTGACGGCAATGCCGGCCCACCGGGCCCGGCCCACAACCGGCCCACGACAAGGTGCGCCAAACCATTTCATCCTGCTAAAATCAGGATCGCGATACCGAGAGGACAGCGACGAATGCAACTCGAACAACTCAGCGCCGGCCACGGCGCGCTCACCGCCGTGCGCACGGGGAGCGGCCCCGATCTGGTGCTGCTGCATTCGCTGCTCGCCGACCGCAGTTCCTTCGATCCGGTGCTGCCCGCGCTCGCCGCCAAATTCCGCGTGACGCTTTTCAATCTGCCGGGCTTCCAGGATTCGAAGCCGGCGATGCTGGCGCTGATGGATGCCTATGTGGCGGCGATCGAAGACGGCTTCGATGAGTTCGGCATCGCCGACGACGCGGTTCTTCTCGGCAACGGCTTCGGCGGCATGATCGCGCTGGCGTTTGCCATCGCGCACCCCGAGCGCATCGGCAAGCTGGTCTTGAGCAATGCCGCCGCCACGTATCCGCCCGAGGGCCGCGCGGCTTTCGCGACCATGACGCAGAAGGTCACCGACGGCGGCCTCGCATCGATTGCCGAGACCGCCGCGCGCCGCGTGTTTTCGCCCGCCTATCTCGACGCCCATCCGGAGGCCGTCGGCGCGCGCAAAGACGCGCTCAAGGCCATGAACCCGGAGGGCTTTCTCGCCGCCTGCCGCGTGCTGCAGGAGACCGACCTGGTGCCGCTGCTTACGCATCTGCGCGTGCCGACGCTTGTCGTCGGCGGCGAGATGGACCAGGCGACGCCGCCCGCACTCAACAAAGAGATCGTCGCGCACGCCAAGGACACGCACTACGCCGAGCTGCCCGG
Source organism: uncultured Pseudomonadota bacterium (assembly GCA_963773225.1). Classification (GTDB taxonomy): domain Bacteria; phylum Pseudomonadota; class Alphaproteobacteria; order Rhizobiales; family Xanthobacteraceae; genus Pseudolabrys. Next base: position 157,662 of record CAVZAO010000015.1, on the reverse strand, counting down.
CTGCGGCCATTGCCCGCCGCTCGAGCAGCCGGAGGCGTTCTTGAGCGCGATCAAAGCGTTCATCGAGCTCTGACCGGCTGGCGCTTTGCTTCGAACCCTGATCAAAGACACCGCATGAAACGTCTGCTTCTCGTCGCGGCCGGCCTCGGCCTCATCCTGGCGGTTGCCTTCATCGTGCACGAGGGCGTCGGCGCGGTAACCAAAGCCTTTGCCGCGGTGGGCTATGGGCTCATCGTCGTCACGCTCGTGCGCGTCGTCGAACTCATCGGCGCGGGTATCGGCTGGTGGATCATCTTTCCCCCCGAGGCGAAGGCACGTGTCGGCCTGTGCATCTGGGTGCGCTTCATCCGCGAGGCGATCAATATGCTGCTGCCGGTGGCGCAGGTCGGTGGCGAGATCGCGGGCGCGCGCGTGGTGACGTTTTCCGGCATTCCGGCGGCGCTTGCCGGCGCCACGCTGTTGGTCGACATCTTCATGCAGGTGGTGGCGCTGTTCCTGTTCACGCTGGTCGGCATCGGCTTGTTCGCGCTCGACGGTGCCGACGGCGCCATGCTCGGGCCGATCCTCATGGGCGTCGGCATCATGGGCTTGGCGCTCGCCGGTTTCTTCGTCGCGCAGCGCTACGGCGGCGCCAAGCTGCTCGACCGCGCGCTGATGACGATGGCCGAGCGCACCGGCTGGTCGGCGCTCGCCAACGTCGCCAGTCTGCACGACAACCTGATGCGCATCTATGCCGACGTGCCGCGGCTCGCGCTCAGCCTCGTCGTCCACATCGGGGTCTGGTTCGTGGGCGTATTCGAGATCTTGGTGGCGTTGCGGCTGATGGGTTTTCACATCGGATTTTCCGAAGCGCTGGTGATCGAAAGCCTGAGCCAGGCGGTGCGGGCGGCGGCGTTCCTGGTGCCGGGCGCGCTCGGCGTGCAGGAGGCGGGCTTCGTCGCCATCTGCTCAGCGTTCGGAATTCCGGCGGCGCCGTCGCTGGCGCTCTCGCTGGTCAAGCGCGTGCCGGAGCTCATCATCGGGCCACCCTTCCTGTTCGTCTGGCACGCGCACGAGACGCGCGAGCTCAAGCGCCGGCGCGCGGCGGAATTGTAGGCGGAGCAACGCACTCCGTTCGTCCCCGCTTGCGCGAGAACGAACGGTTTATTCCGTGTCGTCGGGAAGCCGCGCTAAAATTTCAGCAGCCACGGGATCTGCTCGAACACCGCGTGCAGCGAGCCGCCGTTGCCCTTGCGCCCGAGCGCGCGCGCCGTGCCGGCGAGATCGCCGCGCTTGAGCGCCTGCGCCGCGTCGTGCGCCGACACCGCGATGTGCTGCATGGTGCTGGCGTCGCGGTAGCAGTCGATCGAGCAGCGCGTGCAGCCGTCGCGCACCAGCTTGCTCTCGTCGAAATCGTAGATCGAGCACAGCGGCTCGTCCCAATAGTGGCAGCGCCAGAGCTTGAGGTGCCAGTCGAGATAGAAATAGCGGTAGCCGCCAAGGCACGGGAAGTGCTGCGGCTCGCCGCGCACGAAGCGCTGCATCTCCTCGAGCGAGCGCGTGGGATTGACCACGTGCATGCGCGACTTCACCGTCTTCACCTCCTCGTAGAGCGCGATCAGCTCCTCGCGCGTGAAGTCGACCAGGCTGCTCTCGCGAAAGCCCAGAAAGCTCGAATTGAGGTTGGTGAGCGGATAGGAGAACGTCACCGACTTGAAGCCGAGGTCCGCGAGAAAGTCGGGCAGCGCATCGAGGTCGAGCAGCCGGCTTAAAGTGACCGAGGCGGTGGCGATCATGCCGAGTTCGGTCAGTTCCTTGTTGGCCTCGCGGATCTTCTCGCATACGCCGGGCAGGCCGCGGTTTTCCTCGTGTAGGTCGGCGCTCGCCGCATCGATCGAGATCACGAAGCTCGACAGGCCGGCGTCGGCGTAGTCCTTGAGCCGACGCGGCTTCAACAGACCGGCGTTGCTCACCATCATCACCTTCATGCCCTTGCCCGAGGCGTGGGCGATGATGTCGATGAGTTCGGGATGCAGCGTCGGCTCGCCGCCGGTGAGGATGAGATAGCGGATGCCGTTGCGGTAAAGGATGTCGATGGCGTCGAAGGCGCCCTGGCGCGGGGCGTATTCCCAGCGTTCCTTGGGCAGCGCGTCGCGCGCGAAGCTGCAGAAGCCGCAATTGGCGTTGCAGGCGTTGTTGAGCGCGAACTCGGCGCGTCCCGGTCCGCCGGACGACAATACCAGCCGCAATGTCTCGAATGCGCCGGGCCGGGCCTGCGGGGCCTCCTCTGCGAGCGCGTCGCGCGCCTGTTGCGGCAGGGGCTCGTGCATGAGCGGACATTAGCGGATTTCGGCCACCTTCGATACCGCGCGGAGGGGGCCGTGACGCATAGCCGCTAGAAGGAAGACGAAGCCTCGATAAGCACGGAATACCGCGGCGGAAACAAATTGAATTGTGTGAGCCTCAGGTCCCTCACATCACCCCAGCGCTTGCAGTACCGCTTTACCGATCGCCGTGGTGCCGGCGTCGCCGCCGAATTCCATCGGCTTGAGGCCACCGGCGAAGGCCTTGTCCACCGCGGCTTCGATGCGCTGCGCGGCTTCCGCCGCCGGCTGATGGTCGTGCTTGTCGGCGAGCCAGTCGAGCATCAGCGCGGCCGACAGGATCATCGCGCTCGGATTGGCCTTGCCCTGGCCCATGATGTCGGGCGCGGTGCCGTGGCACGGCTGGAATACGGCGTGGGTGTCGCCGATATCGGCCGACGGCGCCATGCCCAAGCCGCCGACCAACCCGGCGGCGAGATCGGAAAGAATGTCGCCGAACATGTTCTCCATCACCATGACGTCGAAGTCCCACGGGCGGCGCACCATCATGGCGGCGCAGGCGTCGACATAGAGCTTGTCGGTCGTAACATCCGGAAACTTGACCGCGCGCTCGTCGAAGATCGCGCGCTGCCAGTTGAAGGCCTTGAACACGTTGGCCTTGTCGACCAGCGTCAGACGGCCCGGCTTGCCGCGCGCCTTGCGCCGCTCGGCGAGCCGCAGACAGAAGTCGAACAGCCGCTCGGTTGTTCTGCGGGTGACGACCAAGGTCTCGCGCGCCTCGGTGTCGGTGGTCACGCCCTTGCCCATGGAGGCGAACAGGCCTTCGGTCGACTCGCGCACCAGCACGAAGTCGATGCCGCGTTCCTGCGCGCCGACGATCGGGCTCGGCACGCCGGGCACCAGCCGGGCCGGCCGCACGCCGGCATAGAGATCGAAGATGAAGCGCAACTCGACCTGCGGCATGATCTCGGTGTTGTCGGGATAGCGCACGCTCGGCAGGCCGCAGGCGCCGAGCAGGATGGCGTCGGCCTCCTCGCAAAGCTTGACGGTCTTGTCGGACATGGACTTGCCGGTGGCGCGGTATTCCTCCGCACCGGCCGGCGCTTCCGTGAAGCGGAAGGCGAGGCTGGGCGTGGTCTCTTCGATGCGCCGCAACACATCGAGGGCAGGCTGCATCACTTCGTGGCCGATGCCGTCGCCGGGCAGTACGGCAATGTGAAAAGCGGAATTGGCGGACATGGAAGAACTCCCCGGGATGGCCTTCGGCAGGATGGAAGGCTAATCAATACGTCCGCGCGTCCGCGCGCAAGGCTGGATCAGGGGAATCGCCAATGCCGCGCTTTGCCGCCAACCTGGGCTTTCTGTTCACCGAGCATCCGCTACCGGCGTGCATCGACGCCGCCGCCGCCGCCGGATTCAAGGCCATCGAACTGCAAACGCCCTACAGCGTGCCGGCCGCCGACGTGAAGGCCGCCATCGCGCGCAACAATCTCACCGTCCTCGGCGTCAACACGCCGCGCGGCGCGGACAACGACGATTTCGGCCTCGCCGCGATGCCGGGCCGCGAACGCGATTTCGACACCGCCTTCGCCACGGCATTCGACTACGTCACCGCTATCGGCGGCAGCGCTGTTCATTGCCTGGCTGGCGTCGTCGCGCCGGAGTCGCGCGTGGAAGCCGAACGCACCTTCGTCGCCAATCTGATCCGCGCCGCGGATCGGGCGGCCGAGCGCGGCATCACGGTCTTGATCGAGCCGATCAACCCGCGCGACCGGCCGGGCTATTTTCTCACCCGCGCCGAGCATGCCGCCGACATCATCGCCAAGGTCGGCAAACCCAATGTGCGCATGCAGTTCGATTTCTATCACGCGCAGATCGTGGGCGGCGACCTGATCACCCGCTTCGAGACCTGCCTGCCGGTGGTCGGGCATGTGCAGTGCGCCTCGGTGCCGGGGCGCCATGAACCGGACGAGGGCGAGGTGAACTATCCGGCCGTGTTCGAGGCCATCGACCGGCTGGGCTACCAGGGCTGGATCGGGGCGGAATATCGGCCCCGGGGGACGACCGAGCAGGGGCTGGGGTGGGCGCGCCGCTACGGGATTACGCCTCGCGGTTAACCAGCAATCATGTTGAATTGGAACACTTTTTCGGCCTTGCCCTGGGTCGCGGCGGTGGTAAATTAACCTTATGTTCGGACGGAGCAAAAAGGCGGCCGCGGAGAAGCCGGCGGCGGCCGCAGGGGCGGCTACGCTGAAGGACGCCGTGCGCGAGGCGCGCATCGAGACGGCCGAGCGCTCGGCGGTGATCGTCGATTTGCGCGATGCCGAAGTCGCCCGCCTCGAACTGCTCAACGAGGCGCTCGATCCGCTGTTCAACGAGGTGCCTGACAACGTCGAACTGTTCGACCGCGGCGTAAGCCGAGGCGACGTGCCGCGGCTGTGGGTCGACGTCATCGCGCATATCGAGATGGGCAAGGACAAGCGGCAGTACCGCTTCGTGCAGGACACCCGCTACGGCCGCGCGGTGCTGGCCGAAAGCTACGACGTGCCGGAGATGGTGCAGGCGGTCACGCGCTACGTGGCGCGCCGGCTGGTGGAGCGCGAACGCGCGCTCGCCGACGATGCCGCCGCCGGTATCGCGTCGGCGCAGAAGGTCATGCAGCAGGAGCGCCGCCGCCGCCGCTGGCGCGCGTTCGGCACCTTCATTTATGGGCTCATCGCCGGCGTCGCGCTGCTGTTCATCCTGGCGCTGCTGAGCGGGAATTCGTAAGGCCTCGTGCCCCGGATGCTGCGCAATACGAGCGTGAGCGAAGTGTTGCGCTGCTGATCCGGGGCCCAGCTTTCTTATTCTTTGAGCCACCGGGGTCCCGGGTCTGCGGCGCGTCATTTCATGCCGCGCTGCGCCCGGGACACGATGTCTTGCCTCGCGCTACAGCACCACGCACTTCTGCTCGACCACGGCGCCGTCGGCCGTAAGCCCGCGCGCGATCATCTCGCAGGTCCAGGCGCCCGGCGCGCCGTCGATCCGGTAGAGGTTATAGGCCGCCGCGTCGTGGCTCAGGCCCGGCGCCGCCGAGGCCGACGGCACGCCCACGACGGGCACGCCGTTGCCGTCGGGGCCGGCGAGCCAGTTCAGCATGGCGAGATGATCGTGGCCGTGCAGCACGAGTTCGGCGCCGCGTGCGGCGATCACGGCCTTAAGCGCGGCGGCATCGATGAGCCGTTTGTGCGACTTGGCTTTGCTGATCGGCGGATGATGCACCATCACCACGCGGAAGCGGCCTTCCTTTTTCATGGCATCGAGCAGCGTCGCGAGCTTGCCGAGTTGCGCGTCGCCGAGACGGCCGGTCGCCATAAACGGTGCGGTGGCGATCGCGCTCGAGAGCCCGATCAGCGCCACGTTGCCGCGCCGGCGCAAATAAGGGAATTCGCCGGCGCCGTCGTCACCCCGCATGTGGCCGCCCCACTGGCCGGTGCGGTAAGCGGCAGCCGCGCGCACATAGGCGTCGTGATTGCCTGGCACCAGGCTGACGTCCTCCGCGCTGCCCAGGCTGTCGAGCCAGGCCTTGGCGAGCGGGAATTCGTCGGCAAGCGCAATGTTGACGAGGTCGCCGGTGCAGGCGATGTGGTCCGGCCGCTGCGCCAGCATGTCGGCGACGATGGCCGCCAGCACCGTGGCGTCATGCACGCGATGCCGCTTGCGGCGCCAGTTGATGTAGCCGGTGAGGCGTTTGTTGAGCAGATCGCGCCAGCGCGCCGGGGGCAGCGGCGCCAGATGCGGATCGGACAGATGGGCGAGCGTGAACGTCATCGTCTATGCCTCTTCCCAAGGGAGAGGTGACGAGGAGCACGAGGTCCGCTGCTCCCTGATATCACGCGCTCCCGATCAGGATGCCCGCCAGGAACACCAGCACGCCGCCGACCACCACCTGGAACGCCGCCTGCAGGAACGGCGTGTCCATGTAACGGGTGCGGATCCAGGAAATCGCCCACAGCTCCACGAACACCACGACGAGGGAGATGCCGGTCGCCACCCAGAAATGCGGAATGAGATAGGGCAGGGCGTGGCCGATGCCGCCGATTGCGGTCATCAGGCCGCACACGCCGCCGCGGATCCAGGGCGCGCCGCGCCCGGTCAGCGAGCCGTCGTCGGAGAGCGCCTCGGCAAAGCCCATGGAGATGCCGGCGCCGATGGCGGCGGCGAGGCCCACCAGGAAGGTCGACCAGGTCGCGTGGGTGGCGAAGGCGGCGGCGAACAGCGGTGCCAGGGTCGACACCGAACCGTCCATCAGCCCGGCGAGGCCCGGCTGCACGTATTGCAGCACGAACATGCGGCGCGCGGTTTCGTCTTCGGCCTCGCGCGCGCCTTCGGTCAGGATGGTCTCGCTCAGCTTGTGCGCCAGGCTCTCGTGCCCGGCCTCGGCCTCGGCGAGTTCCACCAGCAATTGCCGCACCGAAGCGTCGCGGGCGCTTTCGGCCGCCCGGCGGTAGTAGCGCTCGGCCTCGTATTCCATGTTCTCGGCGTATTTGCGCACCTCGTCGAGCCGCAGCGGGCGCATCAGCCAGAGCGACGACTTGTTGTGGATGAAGCCCTTCACGTCCTGACGCCGAATCAGGGGCAGGTATTCGCCGAATTTCTGCCGATATAGATCATAAAGCATGGTGCGGTGAGTGACCTCCTCCTCGGCCATCTCGTCGAAAACCTTGGCGGAGGCGGGGAACTGCTCGCGCAGACCCTCGGCGAAACCGCGGTAAATGCGGCTGTCCTCTTCTTCGTTGGTGATGGCCAGCGCCAGCACTTCCTGCTCGGTCAGGTCGGAAAATCGTTTCACAAGGGGCCTCTAGGTCGGGGCTCAGGGCGGTTGTTAGGTTGGAACCATTCTAAACGATAATCGGCCCCGTTTGATAGCTTGAGATCGGGGTCGCATATAAGCGATTAGCCCACTAGAGGACCAAGAATTTGCCCCGCCTGCGCCGCCTGTTGAAACCGGTCATCCACCCCGTCCTGCACCTGGTCTGGCGCTGGAAGCGGCCGATGACGCTCGGCGCCTTCGCCATGGTGCTCGACGGCCGCGACCGCGTGTTCCTGGTCAAGCATTCCTACGTCGACGGCTGGCACCTGCCCGGCGGGGGGGTGGAGAAGGGCGAGAGCGTGCAGGCCGCGCTCGCCCGCGAGCTCTCCGAGGAGGGCAACATCAAGCTGACGGCGCCGCCCGTGCTGCACGGCTTGTTCTTCAACAAGCGGATCTCGCGGCGTGACCACGTGGCGCTGTTCCTGGTGCGCGAGTTCCATCAGGAATCGCCGCCCGAGCCCAACCGCGAAATCGTCGACCACGCCTTCTTCCCCCTCGATGCGCTGCCGCCCGATACCGGACGCGCCACCCGCGCCCGCATCGACGAGGTGTTCAAGGGCGTGACGGTGAGCGAACTGTGGTGAGATCGGCCCCTGCCGCGAGCCACGTGAGCGGCGGGGAGAGGCGCAGGCGCGGCGAGGCTCTGGCCCGTACTGTATTTTTCCTGAGCCGCTCGCCGGCCGGCGCTTGATATTGATCAAAGCCGCTGTGGCAGGCGCGGCGCAATTTTCCCATGCAAACGAATGCTTTTTTTGGAGCCTTGCCATGCGCAAGTTTCTGAAAGTCACCGCAACGCTCGCGGGCCTTCTGGCGGCGACGGCGGTCATGGGGACGGCCGTTAAGGCGCAACCTTATTACGGCGGCGGCATGATGGGCGGCTACGGCGGCGGCTATGGCCCCGGCTACGGCATGATGGGCGGCTACGGCTATGGACACATGGGTGGCTATGGGCCCGGCTACATGATGGGCCCGGGCTACGGTTATGGCCGCGGCGGCTACCGTGAAGGGGAAACCTATCGCGGCAAGCGCCTGTGCTGGCACGCGACGGATTCCGACGGGGATGAAGGCTACTACGCGCCCTGCAAGTAGACGGAACCACGGCCTCGTCACGATTTGCTTTCACGCTCCGACCGTTCGGTGGGGCGTCTCGTTCTCGAAGGAGCCAAACCATGCGAAAACTTCGTGTTGCGGCGATCGGCGCCGCGCTTGCGGCGATCGGCTTTGCGGCGCCGGCGGTGGCGCAGCCCTACGGCTACGGGCCCGGCTACGGCATGATGGGCGGCTATGGTCCGGGCTACGGCATGATGGGTGGATATGGCCCGGGCTACGGAATGGGTGGATATGGACCCGGCTGGGGCATGATGCGCGGCTACGGCCCCGGCATGATGGGCGGTTACGGCCCGATGATGGGGCCGGGCTACGGGCCGGGCATGATGATGGGCTATGGGCCCGGGTACGGCCCCGGCTACGGCCGCGATCTCAACCTCTCGACCGACGACGTGAAGACCTACCTCGAACGCACCATGCGCAACCCGAACCTCAAGATCGGTGACGTGAAGCAGCAGGGCGATGACGAGATCGTCGCCACCATCGTCACCAAGGATAAGGACGTGCTGGTGCAGAAGATCGTGGTCAACCGCCACACCGGCTTCTTCCATCCGGAGCAATAGTCATGTGGGGATATGGACCGGGCTCGGGCTACGGCATGATGGGCGGCTACGGCGGGTACGGCTGGGGCTTTGGGCTTCTGCACACCGCCGTGAGTGTGGCGGTCATCGTCGCGATCGTGTTCTTCGTCGTATGGGCGTTGCGTGCGATCACCGGCACCGGCCACCACCACGCCCCGATGACGGTGCCGCCGCCGCCCGGCCCGCGCCGCTCCTCCGGGCTCGACATCCTCGAAGAGCGTTACGCCAAGGGCGAGATCAACCGCGAGGAATATCTCGAGAAGAAGAAGGATATGGGCGGCTAGGGCGTCTCCAGACGGTCGCGTAATTTCAAATCGCCGGGCCTCGCGCCCGGCGATTGTGCTTTGCCGCCGATGTCGCGCGCGCGGGCGGGGCGGGTTGAGCGCCGCGAGACGGCCGGATTACCATGATGGCCGGGAGGTTCGGCCCATGAAGTCTCCGACAAGCTTGTCGATCTTCGTCGCCGCCGTGTTGCCGCTACTCGGCGCCAGCGACGCCCACGCCAACGGCGCGGTCTCCGAGTTCGCAGCGGGCGGCGTCACCTTCAAGCACGAGAACGCCATCGCGATCGCGCGCGAGGACCTCGACATCGGAGTCAGCCGTATTCACGTCCACTACGTCTTTCGCTCGTCGGCGCATAAGCCGCTGGTTCGGACCATCGGGTTTCCGCTCGCCAAGGTGCCGCAGGACGATTCGTCCGACGGCATCTCCAACACGAGCCAGGCGGGCGATAAGGGCGACATCCGCAATTACATGGATTTCAAGGTCTCCGTGAACGGCAAGCCGGTGACAAGGCTCAAGCATCACGAATACGCCTGGCTCGATGGCAAGAACGTCACGGCGAAGCTCCATCGCCTGGGTGTGCCGATATACGCCGGCACGGCCGCGCTCTTCGCCAAGCTCGCGCAGCTACCCGCGCCGACGGTGCGCGCGCTCGCGCGCGACAAGCTCGTCGAGGGCGACAAGGTGGACCATTGGTTGGTCCCGCAGTGGCTCTATCAGTCGGTCTACGAATGGCGGCAGACCTTCGCGCCGGGAAGGACCGAGGTCGATATCAGCTATACACCTTTGATTGGCGCCTCGAACGCGTATGAGGCTTATGCTCCGGGCGGGAGCGAAGCGGGAGCCTATTGCCTGGGCGACGCGGTCAAACGGAAGTTCGCCACGTTGCAAGCAAAGGACGAGCCGGCGCCGGAGCCCTCCACGGTCGGCTATATCCTCAAGACTGCGCGGAACTGGCACGGGCCGATCGGCGAATTCCATCTGACCATCACCGACAAGAATGCGTTCCATAGTTTCTGCGTGCCTAAGGGCTTGCAGCGCGCCGCCGGCGGCAAGGGCTGGGAGGCCAAGAATTTCGTGCCCGAGAGCGATCTGCACTTCATCTTCTACGGTGACGACTAGGCGGCATCCTCCGGCTTGCGCCTTTCGGCGCTCGCCACTTTTTTCCCGCAGAGAACAAAAACAAAGGGCCGCTTATCCAAATCGTCCCCGGTCGTGAGGCGCGGCGAAATCGAGTTGCGGGCCCACCGGCACGATGCCGGTCGGGTTCACCCGCCGCTGGCTGTTGTAATAGTGCCGCTTGATCTGCGCGATGCTCACGGTCTCGGCGACGCCCGGCACCTGGTAGAGATCGCGCGTGTAGTTCGACAGGTTCGGATACTCGTAAATGTGCCGCCAGTTGCACTTGAAGTGCGCGTAATAGACGGCGTCGAAACGTATCAGCGTGCAGAACAGCCGCCAGTCGGCTTCCGTCAGCTGCCCGCCGACGAGATAGCGCTGGCGGTCGAGGATCTGCTCGAGTTCGTCGAGGGTGTCGAACAGGCTGCGGAACGCGAGTTCGTAGGCCTCCTGCGACGTCGCGAAGCCCGCGCGATAGACGCCGTTGTTGACATTTGTGAAGACCGTCTCGTTGGCGCGGTCGATCTCGGGCCTGAGCTCTTTCGGGCAGTAGTCGGCGTGCTCATTGGTGAAGGCGTCGAACGCCGAATTGAGCATGCGGATGATTTCCGACGACTCGTTGCTGACGATCGTCTTGCGCTCTTTGTCCCACAGCACCGGCACGCTGACGCGGCCGCTGTATTTCGGGTCCGCCAGCAGATAGACCTCAGAAAGTTTGGCCTTGCCGTTGACGCTGTCGCCGGTCGAGCCTTCGTCCGTCTTGAAGGTCCAGCCATCGTCGAGCATGTCGGGCGAGACGATGGACAGGCCGATGACGTTCTCCAGCGCCTTCAGCTTGCGAAAGATGATGGTGCGGTGCGCCCACGGGCAGGCGAGCGAGACGTAGAGGTGATAGCGGCCGGCCTCCGCCTTGAACCCGCCCTCGCCGGACGGGCCGGCGGTCCCGTCGGGCGTGACCCAGTTGCGGAACTGGGTGGTCGGCCGGATGAAATGACCGTCTTTGGTGCGCACGCCATCCTGTTGCCAGACGCCGTCAACCAGAAGTCCCATGCCGCTCCTCCGTCTTGCTGGGTCGCCCCGCCACATTTAGGTGTTAACGCGGCCCGGCGCCACCGATGGACCGCAAGCAGGCGGGGTGCTAATCGCTCTTTATCGCGAGGCCGCCGGCCTCGGGCCGCGCGTGTTTGAGCCATGAGCGAACTGTCGCTGAGCATCCTGCCGGAAACGGCCGCCGACTCCGAGGCGATCGAGCGCCTGAACGCGCGCACCTTCGGGCCCGGCCGCTATGCGCGCAGCGCCTACCGCATCCGCGAGCGGCGCGCGCATGATCTCGCGCTCTCGTTCACCGCGCGCATCGGCACGCTCATGGTCGGCTCCGTGCGGCTCACCCCCGTGCGCGTGGGGGAGACGCCGGCGCTCTTGCTCGGCCCGGTGACGGTCGAGCCGCCGTTCCGCGAACGCGGCATCGGCCGCGCGCTGATCAAGCGCTCGCTCGAGGAGGCGAAGGCGCGCGGTCACAAGCTGGTGCTGCTGGTCGGCGACGAGGCCTATTACAGCCGCGCCGGATTCGAGCGCGTCGAGAAGGGCCGCGTGACGATGCCGGGGCCGGTCGACCCCGCCCGCGTCATGGTCGCCGTGCTCGAACCCGGCGCCTTCGACAACGTGTCGGGTATGATCTTGCCGGACTGGGAAGAAACTACGTAAGCCCTGACACGATCGTACCGCTCGACGCATGGCGACGCTTGTCCGCGTGTTGCGTCCGCGCGAAGCTTTCGGCTCCGCGCGCGCGGCGCGCATGGGTCATCGGGGCGTGCGATGAAAAAAATTCCTGCGATGTTGTTGTTGGCGGCGGCCGCGGCGATTGCCGTTGCTGCCGGCCCGGCCCGGGCGCAAGGGCAGAGCGGCAAGCTCGATCTCTCGACCATCCTGTGCCGCGAGCTGCCGGACATGAAGCCGGAGCAGGTCGAACAGGTGGTCACCTGGATGCTGGGCTTCTACACCGAAGAGCAGGATCCGCGCGTCATCGATCCCGAGAAGATCAAGGCCGGCGTCGGCAAGTTGCAGGACTACTGCAAGGCCAATCCGCAGGCCAACCTGGTGGCCGCCGGTGACGACGCGATCTACGAGGAGCGGGCGAAGCCGCCGGCAGCGCCTGCGCCGGCGCCCAAATAAGGGCTAGCGCCCCTCGCGCGCCCAGGTCGCCGCCAGCGAGCCGATCAGCAGCAGCAGGCCGATGAGGCCGGCGAAGATCGGCAGCACGCCGATGCCGCGCACCACCGACACGTCGCGCATCTTGAGCCCGATCCAGTCGTCGCCGGAAAACCGCGTGCCGCCGCGCACCGGCACGATGCGCGGCACGTCGAATGTGTTGCCGTTCATCAGGCGACGCGCCGAGCCGCCGGTGGCTTCCGCGATCTTCTGCAGCACGCCGGTGGTCGAGGTGACTTCCTGGAATTCGCGCGGGTTGGCGGGTCCGACATTGGTGAGCGCGGTCAACTTGCCGTCGCTTGCGCGCCACAGCCCGAGCTCCTTCACCGGCAGCGACGCCTGCCACAAGCCCGGCTTGTCGGGCTTCAACGTCACCGTCTCGGTCTTGCCGGTCGGCGAGGTCAGCGTCACCGGCGCAACGCCGTCCGCCATGGTCTGGCGGTGAACGACGAGGTTATGGCCCTCGACGGTGAGCCGCAGCGCTTCCTCTTCCAGGTCCGGCTGCTTCATCAGCCAGTGCGACAGCCGCCGGAGCAGGTCGAGTTGCGGCCCGCCGCCCTCGAAGCCGCGCGCCCACAGCCAGATCTGGTCGGACAAGAGCATGGCGACGCGGCCCTTGCCGGCGCGCGCGAGCTCCAGAAGCGGCTTGTGGTCGGGCCCCTCCATCAAAGCGGTGCCGGTGTTGCGGCGCGTGTCGATGACGCGGAACCACTGGCTCCAATGCGGCGGATTGCTCTGCGCGCCCGTGAGGCCGCGCGTCACCGGATGGCGGTCGCCGAGCTTGCTGAGCGTCGGACGGAACGGCGTCTCGGTGACGTCGCCGCTCGGCTCCGCCGGCAAAATGGCGTCGAGGGGCGTGCGCCAGATGCTGGAGGGACCGGCATAGTCCGGGCCGGCCTCGACCAGGAGCGCGCCGCCGTTGCGCACGTAGCGGGCGATGTTGTCGAAGTAGAGCGTCGGCAACACGCCCTGGCGCGAATAGCGATCGAAGATGATGAGCTGGAATTGCGAGATCTTCTGCTGGAACAGTTCGCGCGTCGGAAACGCGATCAGCGACAGTTCGTTGATCGGCGTGCCGTCCTGCTTTTCCGGCGGCCGCAGGATGGTGAAGTGGACGAGGTCGACGGAGGCGTCGGACTTCAAGAGATTGCGCCACGTGCGCTCGCCCGGCGACGGCGCGCCGGAGACCAGCAGCACGCGCAGCTTGTCGCGCACGCCGTCGATCGACACCACGGCGCGGTTGTTCACCTGCGTCAGCTCGTGATCGAGCGGCGCCGCCTCGATCTCCACGATGTTGGGTCCGGCGTGCGGGATCGGCACCTCGACCTTCTGGTCGGTGTGCACGCTGACCACGCGCTTCTCCAGCACCTGGCCGTCGCGGCGCACGGTCACCTCGGCGGCGCCGACCTTGGCGCCGTGATCCTCGATGCGGAAGCCGATGGTCTGTGGCTGGCCGACGATGCCGAAGCGCGGCGTTTCGGTCAGCACCACGCGGCGGTCGACCTCGTTGGCGTGGCCGGTGATCAGCGCCTGCACCGGCGCGTTGAAGCCGAGTTCCTTGATGCCGGAGGGCACGTCGTGCACGCGGCCGTCGGTGATCATGATGGCGCCGGCGACGCGGTCGGGCGGCACGTCGGCAAGCGTCGCCGACAGCGCCGAGAACAGCCGCGTGCCGTCGTTGTCACCGGACGCCTCGGCGGCGTTGGCGACGCGCACGTTGAGCCCCGGAATGCGCTTGAGCGCCTTGGTGACGGCGGCCGCAGCTTCCGCGGTCTGCTTCTCGCGGTCGCCGAAGCTCTGGCTCGGGCTCTTGTCGACGATGACGGCCGCGACCGAGGGGATCGGCTGGCGGTCTTCGCGCGTGAACGAGGGGTTGGCGAGCGCCAGGATTATCAGGCCCATGGCGATGGCGCGCACCACGGCGCCACGCCCGCGCGTCAACAGCAGCAGCATCGAGATGACGATCGCCGCTGCGAACGCGGTCCACACCACGTAGGCCGGCACCAGGGGGGCGAATGAGACGCCGAGGTTCATGGCATCGCCCCTACTGCCCCAGCCGCTCGAGCAGCGCCGGGATGTGCACCTGGTCGGCCTTGTAGTTGCCGGTGAGCGCGTACATCACGATGTTGACGCCGGCGCGGAAGGCGAATTCGCGCTGGCGCGGCGCGCCCGGCACCATCGGCAGCAAGGCCTGGCCGTCGGGGCCGATGGCCCAGGCGCCGGCGAGATCGTTGGACGTGATCAGGATCGACGACACGCCGTCGCCGGCACGCACCGGACGATCGGTCTGACCGGGCTTTTCCGCCGGCAGCGCCTGCACCCACATCTGGCCGTTCTCGAAGCGGCCGGGGAAGCTCTGCAACAGATAGAAGGTCTTGGTCAGAACGTGGTCGCGCGGCACCGGCTCGAGTTCGGGGATGTCGAGCGACGACAGGATCGAACGCAGCCTGATCATCCCGGGCGTGCTGTTGGCGCCGTCCGGCCCGGGCGGCGCCTCGACGGCGTCGCGGGTGTCGAACAGCACAGTGCCGCCGTTCTTCATGTAGGAGTCGATGCGCTCCAGCGCCTTCGGCGACGGCTTCGGCGCGTTCAGCGAGATCGGCCAGTAAATCAGCGGGAAGAAGGAGAGCTCGTCACGTGCGAGATCGAGGCCCATCGGATCGCCGGGCTCGAGCGCGGTGCGCTGCGCCAGGAACAGCGAGAGGCCTTCGAGCCCCGCCTTGGTGATCTTATCGACCGCGGCGTCGCCCGTGATGACATAAGCGAGGTGGGTCTTGCGCGTCGCCTTCAGCGCGAACGCTTCCTGCTGGGCGGTGAGCGTCAGCGGCGGCGCGGCTTTGGTCTGCGGTTTAAGTTGCGCCTGCGCCTGCGTCTGTGACGCCGCCTGCGCGTGCGCCGGGTGCGGCAGGCTCAACGCGGCGGCGAAGCCGAACACTAGCAGCGCGGCGGTGGTGCGCCGGCGCGGCAGCAGCGCGCCGAAGCCGCCCGAGAGCCAGAACACCAGCAGCCCATCGAGCATCAGCAGCGCGAGGCCGGCGACGAACACGGGGCCGCGCAGGTCGAGCGGCTCGCCGTGGCGATAGACGTCGAAGGTCGCGTTGAGCCCCGCGAAATCGAGCGGCGCCGGCCGGTCATTGGGGCTGAGCGTATTGACAGCAACGAGGCTCTCGGGCGGTCCATAGAAGCCCGGCGGATGGTCGGCGCTACCGTGGCTCTTGAAGTCGACCGGCAGGGGGCGGGCGTCCGGCGGCGGTGCCGTGAAGGCGCCGAAGCCGTCGAGCATGCGCGTCGGTGGCACCACCTGCGCGCTCTGGCCGGCCGTGTCGGCGGTGCCGGACTTGCCCGCGCTTTGCGTCGCCGGTGTCGCACCCGCCAGCGACACGATGCGCTTGAGCATCTCGACGAACGAGCCTGACAGCGGCAGGTCCGACCAGCGCGTGTCGGCGGTGACATGGAACAGCACGATCATGCCCTTGCCGCGCTTCTGCGCCGTCACCAGCGGGGTGCCGTCGCCGAGTGTCGCCCAAGTGCGGTCGGTGAGCGTGGCGTCGGGCTCCGCCAGCACCTGGCGGCGCACGGTGACGTCATCCGGCACCTTCATGCCGGCGAACGGGCTCGCGCTGGAGAAGGCGGCGAGATGCTGCGGCTTGTCCCAGCTCAGCGTGCCGCCCAGCGTGCGGCCGCCGCGCCGCAGTCGCACCGGCAAGAGGTCGTCGTCTTCCTGGCCGGCGAGGTGCGGGCCGGCGAAGCGCACCAGCACGCCGCCGTCGTCGATCCATTTGAGCAGCGCATTGTGCGCCTCGGCGACGTTGCCGACATCGGCGAGGATCAGCATGGGAAGATGCTGGTTGAGGAAGCGCGTGATGCCTTCCGCCGGCGCCACCGGACCGGCGCTGCGCACGTCGGCGAAGGGCCCGAGCGCGCGCGTGAGATAATAGGCGGCGCCAAGCAGCGGCTGCGACTCGTCGGCGTCGGTGCCGGAGACGATGCCGACCGTGCGCCGCTGCCAGCGCTTGTCGAGCAGTTGCACCGCGCCGGCCGACCGCTCGCCGACGATCTCGAGCCGCGCCACCTGGTTGCGGATTTCGACCGGCAGGTCGATCGAAGCCGTGGTCTCGCGCGCGCTTGCGCCGAAGCTGAAGCGCGCTTCGCCGAGCGACAGGCCCTTGAGATCGATCGCGCGCACGAGTCCGTTTTCCGCGCTGCCCGTCTGTGCACGCAGCACCTTCACGGTCAGCGCGCCGGCGGCGTTGTCGGCGGCGGCGAGCGCGTGCGGAATGGCGATGCCGCCGTTGACGACGGTGAGCCGATGGTCGCCGAGGATCGACTTGAGGCCGTTTAAGAAGGCCGCGCCGTTACCCGGATCGTTGCTCATCCCGACGCCGTCCGACAGCCAGACGATATCGGCGGTGGGCGCGCGTTGGAGGAACCGACTGAGCGCCGGCAGCGCGGCGCTGCGGTCGATGGTGTAGGGCACCGGCTTGAGCTCGCGCGCCTGCACGCGCGCGGCGTCGGCAACCTCCAGCGAGATGTCGCGTGTCGGGTGCGACAGCGGCAGCAACGCGACGCCGCGGTTGTCGGCTGCGGCGCGCACGATCAGTTCGTCGGCGGTGCGCAGGCGCTCGGGCCAGGCCGCGGCGGCCGCCCAGCCGTCGTCGATCATGATCAGCAGCGGCGCCTTGCGGTCGCCGGCCGCGAGCGGCGGATTCCACATGGGTCCGGCGGCGGCGATGATGACGATCGCCGCCAGCAGCAGCCGCAGCAGCGTCAGCCACCACGGTGTGCGCGCCGGCGTCTCTTCCCGGGGCGCGATCTGGAACAGGAGCCGCGTCGGCGGGAAGTCGATGACGCGCGGGCGCGGCGGCACCAGCCGCAACAGCCACCACAGCGCCGGCAGGCTGATAAGGCCGATCAGGACCAGGGGCTGTGCGAACGCGAGCGGCAGCGATGGGATCATGGCGCGGCCTGCGCCTCGGCGCGCTGCGCCTTGCGTTTAGGCGTGATGGCGTGCGCGCCGGCCATCATGCGTGCGTGGATCGCGAACAGCAGCTCGGTCGGTCCGCGGTCGGTGCGGTGCACGGTGAAGCTCCAGCCGAATTGCTCGCAGGCCTCGCGCAAGCCGGTGCGGTGGTTGGCGAGCAGCCGCTGGTAGTCGGCGCGCCAGGTTTCGGCGCGCCCGGCAGTGACGCTGCCGAGGCCTTCCGGCTCGACGAACTCGACACGGCCGCCATAGGGGAAGGCTTCTTCGGCCGGATCGACCACCTGCACCACGTGGCCGCGCGCGCCGTTGGCCGCCAGTTGCCCGATGATGCGCCGGAAGTCGGCGACCGGGCTCCAGAAGTCGGACAAGAGCAGGATTTCCGAAAACGGCGCGGGCGCGAAGTCCGGCGGCAGGCTCGCCCGCGCACCGGTGTCATGCACGATCGTCTGCGCCATCTTCTCGATGATGTTGCGGTTGGCGGTCGGCCGCATCAGTTGCGGTATGCCGACGCGCTCGCCACCCTGCACCAGCACCTCGGCCATGGCGAACGCCACCACCAGCGCGCGGTCGAGCTTGCTCCACTCCGTCATGTGCGAGGAGAAATCCATCGAGGGCGAGCGGTCGGCCCAGAGCCAGATGGTGTGCGAGGCCTCCCATTCGCGCTCGCGCACGTAGAGATGGTCGTCGCGCGCGGAGCGCCGCCAGTCGATGTTCTGCGCCGGCTCGCCCGACGTGAAGTGACGGTACTGCCAGAAGTTCTCACCCGATCCGGCGCGGCGCCGTCCGTGCAGGCCGTGGATGATGGTCGATGCCACCCGGCGCGCTTCCAGGATCAGACGCGGCACACGCGCGGCAAGCTTGCGGCTCTTGCCGACGGCCGACTGGACCGCCTTGTCGCTGTCGCTTGCTTGCCGCTCAGCCATCGTCCTATCCGAGGCGCGCCTTCAACTGCGCGATGACATTGCCGACGGTCTCGCCTTCGGCGCGGGCGGCGAAGGTGAGCGCCATGCGGTGCTTGAGCACGGGCTCGGCGAGTTCCAGCACGTCGTCGACCGACGGCGCGAAGCGGCCGTCTAGCAACGCGCGGGCACGCACCGCCAGCATCAAGGATTGGCTCGCGCGCGGGCCCGGGCCCCAGGCGATCTGCTTGGAGACTTCGCCCGCTTCGCTGCCGGGACGTGCCGAGCGCACCAGCTTGAGGATGGCTTCCACCACCGATTCCCCGACCGGCAGCCGGCGCACCAGCCGCTGCGCCGCGATCAGCTCCTCGGCCGTCATCGCCGCCTTGGCCTTGCTGTCCTCGGCGCCGGTGGTGTCGAATAGAATCTTGCGCTCGGATTCGAGGTCCGGATAGTCGACATCGATTTCCATCAGGAAGCGGTCGAGCTGGGCTTCGGGCAGGGGATAGGTGCCCTCCTGCTCGAGCGGGTTCTGAGTCGCCAGCACGTGGAAGGGCTTGGGCAGGTCGTGGCGGGCGCCGGCGACGGTGACGTGCTGCTCCTGCATGGCCTGCAGCAGCGCCGACTGAGTGCGCGGGCTGGCGCGGTTGATTTCGTCGGCCATCAGCAACTGGGCGAAGACCGGGCCGGGGATAAAGCGGAAGCTGCGCTTTCCGCCCATGCCTTCCTCCAGCACCTCGGAGCCGAGGATGTCGGACGGCATCAGGTCGGGCGTGAACTGCACGCGGCGCGCATCCAGGCCGAGTGCAACCCCCATGGTTTCGACCAGCTTGGTCTTGGCGAGGCCGGGCACGCCGACCAGGAGCGCGTGACCGCCGGAAAGGACCGTCACCAGCGCGCGTTCGACCACGACATCCTGGCCGAAGATGACGTCGCCGATGGCAGACTTGGCGGCGCGCACGTGGGCGGCCGTCGATTCGGCCGCTCGCACGATCATATCTTCCAGTTTTTCCAGACTTTCACCGCTTGCCGACGCCATGACGTCCTTCATCCTTTCATCGCGCGAGGGTCGAGGCTCCGCCTCTGCCGGCGGCCCGTGCATTTCAGGCTCGAATGAAGCCATGCAACTACTGCACCAGCCCGAATTTGCGCCGCCCGGCGGGCCGAATCTGCCTCAATTAACGGACGAGCTTACGCTATCCTTCGCCGCCGGCAGGGCCCATTTACGACCCTGTGAACAGCTATGAAGCCGTATGCATATCGAAGGGAAACAATGGCGAAGGAAGGGCAGGGATCACTCGACGCGATTACCGCATCGCTCCCCCGCGAAAAGCGCGGCCCGCCGCCCGTAGAGCAGTGGAATCCCCCGTTCTGCGGCGATATCGACATGCGAATCGCGGCGGACGGCACCTGGTTCTACCAAAAGACCCCGATCGGCCGTCAGGCCCTGGTCAAGCTGTTCGCGTCTGTGGTCAAACGGGAAGGAGACAAGTACTTCCTGGTCACGCCGGTGGAGAAGGTCGGGATCGTCGTCGAAGACGCCCCCTTTCTCGCGGTCGAAATGCGCCGGGCGGGCGCCAATCTGAGTTTCAGGACCAATATGGACGAGTGGATCGATGCCGGCCCCGAACACCCCTTGCGCTTCGAGGCGGAACCGGAAACCACCGGGATGAAGCCTTACGTGCTCGTGCGCCGTAACCTCTGGGCCAAAGTGACGCGGGCTCTGTTCTACGATCTGGTGGAGGCGGGCGAGGAGCGCGTGGTCGACGGCGTGGCCAAATTCGGAGTCGCCTCGGGCGGCGCATTCTTCGCGATGGCCGACGCAGATTGGCTCCGGGAGTTCGCCTGATGGAGCCGGCGACCGAGACGGCGCTGTCGGCCGGAGAATTCTACGCACGCGTCAAGGCGCGGCTCACGCTGGACGTGCCGGCGGGGCTGACCGACCCCGGCATTACCCCCGCGCGCGGCGATCATGATGTCGATCCCGTCATGCAGAAGATTGCCGAGGTCCGGCCGATCCGCCCGGCCGCGGTGCTGGTGCCGGTCATCGATCATCCCGGCGAGCCGACGGTGCTTTTGACACAGCGCGCCCAGCATCTGCCTCAGCATCCCGGCCAGATATCGTTTCCCGGCGGCAAGATCGACGCCACCGACAAGAGCCCGCTCGACAGCGCCTTGCGCGAAGCCGAAGAGGAAATCGGCCTCGACCGCGCGCGCGTCGAGCCGCTCGGCTATCTCGACCTCTACATGACCACGCTCGGCTACCGCATCGTGCCGACCGTCGCGCGTCTCGCGCCGGGCTTTTCGCTCACGCTCAATACTGGCGAGGTCGATGCCGCTTTCGAGGTGCCGCTGTCGTTCCTCATGAACCTCGACAATGTGGAGCGCCACTCGCGCGACTGGCAGGGCATGACGCGGCATTTCTACGCCATCACCTTCGGCGAGCGGTATATCTGGGGCGTGACCGCGGGAATCCTACGCAACCTCTACGACCGGATCTATCGGGAGTGAATCATGATCCGCGTCGGCTTCACCGAGATCGCTCTGTTCCTGACGCCGTTCGTGCTCTACGCGGTGTTCCTGGGGGCGACGCGCGCCGGCATCATGGATCCCAAGGCCTGGCCGCTGTCGCGTATCGTCTGGCTCGCGATCGGCGCGCTCGCACTGGTGCTCGGGAGCTTCCTCTATTTCGCGAACTATAGCGGCGCCCCGCCGGGCTCGGCCTACATTCCCGCGCACGTGGAAAACGGCAAGTTCGTGCCGGCACGGACGATCCGCAAATGACGCGCGACGGCGTCACCGCACGCAAGCTCGCCGGCGTGCCGTGGCTGACGGGTGGCGCGCTGCCGAAGCTGCTCGCGGTGCTCGATGGCGACGGCGAGGAGGCGCGTGTGGTCGGCGGCGCGGTGCGCAACGCGCTGCTCGACATGCCGAGCCATGAGATCGACGTCGCCACCACCGCGACGCCGGACGAGGTCACGCGCCGCGTCGCCGCCGCCGGCTTCAAGCCGGTCCCCACCGGCATCGAGCACGGCACCGTCACTGTGGTGGTGGGCGACGCGCCGTTCGAAGTGACGACGCTGCGCCAGGACGTCGAAACCTATGGCCGCCATGCCAAGGTCGCGTTCGGGCGCGACTGGCGCGCCGACGCCGAGCGGCGCGACTTCACCATCAATGCGTTTTCGGTGACGGCGGACGGCGCCGTCTACGACTATGTCGGCGGGCTTGCCGATCTGGCCCAGCGGCGCGTGCGCTTCATCGGCGATCCGCGCCGGCGTATCGAAGAAGACTATCTGCGCATTCTGCGCTTCTTTCGCTTCCACGCCGCTTACGGCACCAGCGAGCACCCTGACGCCGAAGGCATCGCCGCATGCATTGCCGGCCGCGATGGCTTCGACCGGCTCTCGCGCGAGCGCGTGCGTCAGGAACTCATGAAGCTCCTGGTCGCGCCGCATGCGCTGCTGTCGCTGATCTCCATGGCCGACGGGGGGCTGCTGCTGCGCGTCCTCGGTGGCGTCGGCTATCTCGGTTCGTTCGAGATGATGGCAAAGGTCGAGGCCGCGGCCGGCCTCAATGCCGATCCGGTGCGCCGCCTGGGCGCGCTCGGGGTCGCCGTCGGCGAGGACGCCGAGCGGCTGTGGCAGCGCTTGCGGCTGAGCAACGTCGAGCAGGCGCGGCTGATGGCGATGGGCGCAGGCTGGCGGCGGCTGTCGCCGGCGCTTGGCGAGCCCGCGCGGCGCGCGCTGGCCTATCGCTTGAAGCCGCAGGCCTATACCGATGCTGCGCTGCTCGCCTGGTCGCGCGCGGGCGCCGGCGCGCACGACAAGGCTTGGCGCGATCTGGCGACGCTACCGCAGCGCTGGACGGCGCCCGCTTTCCCGATCAGGGCGGCGGACTTCATCGAACGCGGCGTGGAGAAGGGCCCGGCACTCGGCGCCGCCATGCGCGCCGCGGAAGAGGCATGGATCGAAGCGGATTTTCCGGAAGATGATCGGACTGTCACCGCGCTTGTCGAGGCGGCGGCGGCGAACCGTTGAAGTTGCCAGGGTATCCGGCAGGCCGCATCTCAAATCGCTGCCGGAAAAACGAAAGCCCCGGATTTCATACCGGGGCTTTCTCAGTGTTCGGCCAGTGTGCAGCCCAACGCGCCGTCAGCAAACGCTATGTGCAAGGGCTCAAGGGAAGAAGCGATAGTTCACGCCGATCCGCGCGATGTTCTCGGTGAACGAGTGATCATGCGCGATCGTAGCCAGGGGAAAGAGGGCCGGATTGCTGTTGGCGCTCGAGTAACTGACGTTGCCCAAATCGACGTAAAGATATTCCGCCTTCAGCGACCACCCCGGCGCGAACGCCCATTCAAAGCCGCCGCCTGCGGTCCATCCGACGTTGGTGGACGCCCCGCTCGCTGCGTTAAAAGTGCCTGATGCGTCATAATAGACATAGTCGCTGAACGAGATGCGGCCGACGGCCAATCCGCCGGTTCCGTAGAACAGCCATGGTCCGTCCGCGTATCCCAACCGTGCCCGGACGGTTGCCAGCCAGTCGCTGGAAAATGATTCATGGACGTTGCCAGTCGTTCCGGCACTCGCAAAGGTGACCGTTGAATTGTAAGAGCTGCGCGCGCCTGTGTACTGAATGTCGGCTTCGGCACTGATGAGGAAATTGTTGAACTGATAATTGTAACCGATTTGTCCGCCACCGACGAAGCCGACGCCGTCGATATTCCGATTGCCAACGTTATTGACATCAGCGGCGCCGGCTGCGCCGCCAAAGCCGGCGGGATTTGCCGTCCAAGTGAATTCCGGGTCAGCCCAGGCGGCGCCGGCGTTGAGGCCGGCGTAGAAACCCGTCCAACTATATGCGGGCGCGGGCGGCGGTGCCTTGTAGATCGGACCCTTCATCGGCATATCGGCCGCGTTCGCGCTGACCGCGCCCAAGGCCATCGTTCCGAGAAGTATAATTATCAATCGACGCATCATTGCCCCCTCTTGCATCAGCACGGGCGCTGCCGCGGTCCATTCTGTGGCCTCGGGCGTCCGGTGAGTCTCGCCAGAGCCTTCAGTTCGACTGGGGGTACAGGGTTAAACAATCCACTGGCAGCAACAAGAAAATACAGCCTTAAATATATATTTTACACGCTATGGGCCTCAATTGTTGTCCGGATGCAACACTTATGGTAGAAGATTGCTACCTTTAGATGTTGTGTTCCACAGTCAACGGGATCGGCACGCGCTTTCCGGGAAAGGCGGCCAATGGCCGCCCACAGGGGTCCGAAGAAGGCCCGGCTTGCAAAGCCCGCGGCGGCATCCGAACTTTAACGGCGAGCGGATTGGACTATCGACGATGTCACGCAGCGATCGTCCCCGAGACCTGGCCGAGCGGATGGCGCAATCGGGCGCCCGTCGACGGCGCGAGCGTGACTCGTTCCGCCGCGAGACCTTCGCGCTGCCGCGCGAAGCCGCCCGCGCCAAGGCGCGCGAGATGTTTGCCCGCTTTCCGAAGGCGGCCTACATGACCGAGATCGAAAGCTGGCGCGTCCTGCCCGACGACCGCATCGAGTTCACCATGCGGCGGTTGCCAAGCGCGGATTGAGGTCTGGTGCGCGAGGCGCGCGCCCGGAACCGTACAACCTGCGATTCACTGCGCCGAAACGGTTTTGCGGATAACGTCGCCGGCATCACGAACCGGAAAGCCGCCGCCGATGCCGCATGCCCGCCCAGCCCTCGAAATCCTCAATCTGTGCAAGCGCTTCGAGCGCCCCGCCGTAGATCACCTCGATCTCACCGTGCGCAAGGGCGAGTTCTACGCGCTGCTGGGGCCCAACGGCGCCGGCAAGACGACGACGTTGCGCATGGTTAGCGGACTGTTGAAGCCGGATGACGGAGTCATCACGGTCGAGGGCATCGACGCGCTCGCCGATCCGGTCGCCGCCAAGCGCGTCATGGCCTGGGTCTCCGACGAGCCGATGATCTACGACAAGCTGACGCCGCTCGAATATCTCGATTTCGTCGCGCGGCTGTGGGGCGTCGGCGCCGTCACCGCCAAGACGCGCGCGCACACCCTGATGGAATGGCTGCAGTTGATGCCGCACGCGCACCAGCGCTGCGAAAGCCTGTCGAAGGGCATGCGCCAGAAGGTGGCGCTTGCCGGCGCACTGGTGCATGAGCCCGACCTGCTCATCCTCGACGAACCGCTCACGGGGCTCGATGCCGCCTCGGCGCGGCAGGTGAAGAGCGTGCTGCGCGAGCGCGTCGCGGCCGGCGGCACCGTGATCATGACCACGCACATCCTGGAGATCGCCGAGCGCATGGCCGACCGCATCGGCGTCATCAATGCGGGCCGGCTGGTGGCGGAAGGTACGCTTCAAGAACTGCGCCGCCAGGTCGGCGACGGCGACGCCTCGCTCGAGGATACGTTCCTGGCGCTCGTCGCCCAGCAGGACATGCCGGCGGAGGTCGCCGCGGCGTGAACGATACCGCAACCCTCACCTGGTTCGCCGGCCACGAATTCCGTCTCGCGTGGCGCGACTGGCTGTCGATGATGACCGCGGGCAAGCGCCGGCGCGCGCGCGTAGTTGCCGCCGTGCTGTTCGTCTTCATCGCGCTCATGCACGTGTTCGCGTGGTCGATGGTGGCGCATGTTGCCGCGGTCGGGGATCATCCAGATAAGGCCGCGCTCATCGGCATCACCGGCTCGCTCCTGCTGTCGTTCTCGCTCATGCTGTCGCAGGCGATGGAATCCGTGACGCGCGCCTTCTACGCGCGCTCCGATCTGGAACTGATCCTGTCGTCCCCGGTCGCGACCACGCGGGTCTTCGCCGTGCGCATCGGCGCGCTGTCGGCGTCGACCGCGCTGCTCGGCCTGGTGCTGGCGGCACCCGTCATCAACGTGCTGGCGCTCATCGGCGGCGCCTACTGGCTCGCCGCCTACGGCGTGGTGGCGGCCATGGGGCTGCTGGCGTCGGCGCTGGCGGTGGCGGTGACGGTGGCGCTCTTCCGCTTGATCGGGCCGAAGCGCACGCGGCTCGTCGCGCAGATCGTGGCGGCGGTGATCGGCGCCGCCTTCGTCATCGGGCTGCAGGTCGCGGCCATCCTCTCTTACGGCACCATCTCGCGGTTCTCGGTGCTGGAGTCCGCCGCGGTGGTCGGCCACGCGCCGGCGCTGACGAGCCTGTTCTGGTGGCCGGCGCGCGCCGCGCTCGGCGATCCGGGCGCACTCCTTGCCGTCCTCGGCATCGGGCTGCTCTCGGTGGTGCTGGCGATCGCGGCGTTTTCCGACTCGTTCGGCGACCACGTGGTGGCGGCGGCGGGCGTTGCCTTCGAGCATCGCCGCCAACGCGCCGTCGGCCTGTTCCGCGGCGGCTCGGCGCGCGGCGCGCTGCGGCGCAAGGAGTGGATGCTGCTGAAGCGCGACCCGTGGCTGGTGTCGCAGACGCTGATGCAACTCTTGTATCTGCTGCCGCCGGCGCTGCTGCTGTGGAAGGGGTTCGGACACGGCCACGGCTCGCTGCTGCTGCTGGTGCCGGTGCTGGTGATGGCGGCGGGGCAACTCGCCGGCGGTCTCGCCTGGCTCGCGATTTCCGGCGAGGACGCGCCCGACCTGGTGGCGACCGCGCCGGTCGCCGCGGGCGCCATCATCCGCGCCAAGGTCGAGGCGGTGATGATGGTGATCGCGGGCGTGTTCGCGCTCTTCGTGCTGCCGCTCGCCTGGGCGGCGCCTTACTTCGCGCTGATCGCGGGCGCCGGCATTCTCGTCGCCGCCGGCTCGGCGACCGCCATCCAACTCTGGTTCAGAACGCAAGCCAAGCGCAGCCAATTCCGCCGCCGGCAGACTTCCTCGCGCATGGCGACCTTCGCGGAAGCCTTCTCGTCGATCACCTGGGCCGGCACCGCCGCGCTCGCCGCCGCCGGCACCTGGCTGGCGCTGCTGCCGGCGGCAATCGCGCTGCTGGTGCTCTTCGGCACGCGGCTCTTGGCGCCACGTGCCGACTGAGCGGCTTCAAGGCCACTTCACCAGCGGCGGCATGGACGAGAGGATCGAGTCCACGTTGCCGCCGGTCTTGAGGCCGAAGATGGTGCCGCGGTCGTAGAGCAGGTTGAACTCCACGTAGCGGCCGCGGCGCACGAGCTGCTCGTTGCGCGCGGCCTCGTCCCAGGGCTTCTCGACGTTATTGCGCACAAGCGTGGGATAGACATCGCGAAACGCGCGGCCGACGGCTTGCGTGAAGGCGAAAGTCGCGTCCCAGTCGCTCTCGAGATAGTCGTAGAAGATGCCGCCGATGCCGCGCGGCTCGTTGCGGTGCTTGAGGTGGAAGTAGTCGTCGCACCATTTCTTGAATTTATCGTAGGGCGCAACGCCCGCATGCGCGTCGCAGGCCGCCTTCATGGCGGCGTGGAAGGCGAGGCTGTCCGGGTCCGTTTGCGTCCGGCGGGCATCGAGCACCGGCGTCAGGTCGGCGCCGCCGCCGAACCATGCCTTGCTGGTGACCACGAAGCGCGTGTTCATGTGCACGGCCGGCACGTGCGGGTTCTGCGGATGCGCGATCAGCGAAATGCCGGAGGCCCAGAAGTTCGGGTTGTCGGCGGCGCCCGGGATATCCTTTCTGAATTCCGGCGCGAACTCGCCGTGGACGGTGGAGCAATGCACGCCGACCTTCTCGAACACGCGCCCGCGCATCATCGACATGAGGCCGCCGCCGCCCGGCCCGCCAGTGTGGTCGGTGCGCTGCCAGGGGGTGCGCACGAAGCGGCCGGATTTGGCGTCGCCGAGCGGGGCTGCGGGGGAGAGCGCGTCTTCCAAGTGTTCCAGGGCGGCGCAGATCTCGTCGCGCAACGCCTCGAACCAGGCACGCGCGCGGGATTTGCGGGTTTCGATGTCGGTTGCGGCGCTCATTCCGCGTCCAGCTTTTCTTCCAGCCAGACCTTGATCAACGATTGGTAGGGTACGTCGCGCTTGTTGGCCGCGATCTTGATGCGGTCGAGCGTACCCTGCGGCAGCCGCAGGGAGATTGCCGTGGTCGAGAGCTTGAGATTGGGAAAGCGCGCGCGCTGCGCCTTGCTCCAATCGACGTAGTCGGTGGAGTCATGTGTTTCCCAAAACTTTCGCTCTTCTGCCTCACTCCGGAACTTGGGAATCGGCTTAAGCTTATTGGCCA
Organism: uncultured Pseudomonadota bacterium; assembly: GCA_963773225.1. Lineage (GTDB taxonomy): Bacteria > Pseudomonadota > Alphaproteobacteria > Rhizobiales > Xanthobacteraceae > Pseudolabrys. Next base: position 130,176 of record CAVZAO010000015.1, on the reverse strand, counting down.
TAGATCGCTCTTTCCTTCCGATTCATATCTCGTGCCGAGATAACTCGGATCTTCGTGTTGTCCGCACGCAGCGTAAATGTCACGTGCAGCAATCGACCGTCCGCCGTTTCGCCGAGAGCGTTGTACCTTTCTTCGGTGTCGCTGTGGCCAACGTCCAGCGCAAGGAGCGGTTCGCCCGTAAAGACTTGCTCCGCCTCGGCCTGGGTGACGCCGTGCTTGTCGAGGCTCTTGCGGGCATTGCCGTCATCCCAGTCGAAACCTCGGATGGGGGCCCAGTCGATCATTGATGTATATTATGGTAATATACGTCGCGCGGCAAGGTTCGCCGCGTGCGCTTAGCTCGGAAATCCCCCCGTCTGGCGCAGCGCCTCGCCCGCCACCAGGGCGGCGGTCATGGCGACATTGAGCGAGCGCATGTCCGCGCGGATCGGCACCTTGAGCCGGACGTCCGCCGCTTCATGCACGGCCGGCGGTACCCCGGCGCTCTCGCGACCGAGCAGCAGCACCTGGTCGGGGCCGTAGGCATGGTCGAGATAAGAAAGAGTCGCGGCGGTGGTCAGCAGCACCAGCTCGAGCCCGGCGGTCCGGCGCCAGGATTCGAAGGCCGCGAAGGATGGGTGGCGGGTCAGCGCCACCCGATCGAGGTAGTCCATGCCGGCACGACGGAAGGCGCGGTCGGACACCGGAAAGCCGGCAGGCTCGATAATGTGGGCTTCGAGGCCGAGGCAGACGCATAGCCGCAGGATCGTGCCGGTGTTCTGAGGGATGTCAGGCTCGTAGAGCGCGAGTCGCATGAGGCCGCCTTATCGAATCGTGTGAATCGCTGTCGGCCGGGCGGCAAACCGCGCCGGCCGCCCGTCATTTATGCGAAGCTTTGGCGCGGGCGTGCCGGGTCCGGAATCGGCGCCGGACAAAAACCGGGCGGCCCCGGCGGAGCCGCGTTGCCATTTATCAACAAATGTCCGCTTCCGCGCAAAACGGGCGCTTCCTGCAGCCACCGGCGCCTTCTTGGACTTGCGCTGGCGTCGCAAGGGTGCCAATAGAACGCCACCGATGCGCCACACTGCCCGCCAGGGCAGCCGCTGATCGGTGCGCCCGCCGTCCCGTAGGACTCGTCCTGCCGGTGCCAGCCGCGGGCGCCAGGTCCAAGCCACGGGGGGAGGGGACTAGAGACGTGACGACCGTGTCTTCGGCGGCACACACGCGCCGCGACTTTCTCTACATAGCCACGGGCGCCGTCGGCGCCGTGGGTGTGGCGGCAGCACTGACGCCGCTGATCTCCCAGATGAGCCCGGATGCCTCGACCATTGCCGCGGGCGCGCCGGTCGAGATCGACCTCGCCCCGATCACCGAGGGCCAGATCGTCAAGGTGTTCTGGCGCTCCAAGCCGATATTCATCTTCCACCGCAGCAAGAAAGAGATCGAGGCCGCTCAGAGCGTGAAGGTCGCGGACCTTCGCGATCCGGAGCCCGACTCGGCGCGGGTCAAGGCCGGCCACGAGCAATGGCTGGTCGTCATCGGTATCTGCACCCACCTCGGGTGCATCCCGCTCGCCCACCAGGGCGACTACGGCGGCTGGTTCTGCCCCTGCCACGGTTCGGAGTACGATACCGCGGGCCGCATCCGGCAGGGTCCGGCGCCGTTGAACCTGCATCTGCCGCCCTACCAATTCCTCACCGACACCAAGATCCGGATCGGCTGATCTTCCGATCCGATTGCTTTTTGAAGGTTCGACCATGAGCGGACACGGGACTTACCAGCCACAAAATAAAGCCCTGCAATGGCTGGAGAAGCGGCTGCCGATCGGCGGCCTGATGTACGATTCCTTCATCGCCTACCCGACGCCGCGCAATCTGAATTATTGGTGGACCTTCGGCGGCATCCTCACGTTCATGCTCGGGGTGCAGATCATCACCGGCATCGTGCTGGCGATGCACTACACGCCCAACGACGCGATGGCGTTCAATTCCGTCGAAGCCATCATGCGCGACGTGAATTACGGATGGCTCATCCGCTACATCCACGCCACCGGCGCCTCGTTCTTCTTCTTCGCCGTCTACATCCACATGTTCCGCGGCATGTACTACGGCTCCTACAAGGAGCCACGCGAAGTGCTGTGGATCCTCGGCGTCATCCTGCTCCTGCTGATGATCGCCACCGGCTTCATGGGTTACGTGCTGGTCTGGGGCCAGATGAGCTTCTGGGCGGCGACCGTCATCACCAACCTGTTCTCGGCCATCCCCGGCGTCGGCGGCGCCATCGTCACCTGGCTGTGGGGCGGCTACGCGGTCGGCGATCCCACGCTCAACCGCTTCTTCTCGCTGCACTACCTGCTGCCGTTCGTGATCGCCGGCGTGGTCGTGCTGCACATCTGGGCGCTGCACGTCGTCGGCCAGAACAACCCGACCGGCGTCGAGCCGAAGTCCGACAAGGACACCGTGCCGTTCACGCCCTACGCCACGATCAAGGACGCCTTCGGCATCGTCGTCTTCTGCATCGCGTTCGCCTGGTTCGTGTTCTACATCCCGCACTACCTGCTCGCCGCCGACAACTTCACGCCGGCCAATCCGGCGGTGACCCCGGCCGAGATCGTGCCGGAGTGGTACTACCTGCCGTTCTACGCGATCCTGCGCTCGATCCCGGACAAGCTGCTCGGCGTCTGCGCGCTGTTCTCGGCCATCGCGATCATCGCCTTCATGCCGTGGCTCGACACCTCGCGGGTGCGTTCGGCGAAATACCGGCCGCTCTACCGCCAGTTCTTCTGGCTGTTCGTGATCACGTGCATCATGCTCGGCTGGCTCGGCTCCAAGCCGCCGACCGGCACCTACCTCATCCTGGCGCGCATCTTCACCACTTACTACTTTGGCTTCTTCCTGGTCATCCTGCCTCTGCTCGGGATATTCGAGAAGACCAAGCCGCTGCCGAACTCGATTTCGGAATCGGTTCTGGGCAAGAAAGCGTGAGCGGGAGGACGACCATGAAATTCAAGACCCCCATCTTCGCGCTCGTGCTGGCCGGCTCGCTGGTCGCGCTGGCCGCGCCCTCCTGGGCGGCTGAGCAGCCGACGCCCCCGCGGGAATCGTGGTCGTTTTCCGGCCCGTTCGGCCAATACGATCCGGCCCAGCTTCAGCGCGGCTTCAAGATCTACCGCGAGGTCTGCTCCAACTGCCACTCGCTGAACCTGCTCTCGTTCCGCAACCTGGCGGAGCCGGGCGGCCCCGGCTACACCGAGGCGCAGGTCAAGCAGCTTGCGTCGGAATACAAGATCAAGGACCTCGACGATAAGGGCAATCCGATCGAGCGCGCGGGCCGGCCGGCCGATCACTTCCCGGCGCCGTTCCCGAACGAACTGGCGGCCAAGGCCGCCTTCGGCGTCGCCCCGCCGGACATGTCCTCGCTCGCCGACGCGCGCACCTATGAGCGCGGCTTCCCGTGGTTCATCATCGACATCTTCTCGCAGTACCAGGAGGAGGGGCCCGACTACATCGCGGCGATCCTGCAGGGCTACGAGAAGCCGCCGAAGGGCTTCCACGTTCCGCCGGGCGGGCACTACAACAAGTATTTCCCGGGCCACAACATCGCCATGCCGCAGCCGCTGACGGCGGGCCAGGTGAAGTACACCGACGGAACGCCGGAGACGCTGCACCAGTACGCCAAGGACGTCGCGTCCTTCCTGATGTGGGCCGCCGAGCCGCACATGGCGGCGCGCAAGCGCCTCGGCTTCCAGGTGATGATCTTCCTGATCGTGTTCGCCGGTCTCCTGTACTTCACCAAGAAGAAGGTGTGGCACGACGTGCATCACGAGGACGGCACCCAGGACGCCTCCAAGACGGCCTGAGCGGCCTCGCTCGGTTGAACGCGAAGGGCCCCGGATTTCGGGGCCCTTTGTATTTGGGCTGACGATGCCCTACGAATGCGGGCGTCCCTTCAAGCGCCACGACACTGAAGGAAATTGACCGATCATGACCAAGGCGGTGCTCGGAATCATCGGCGGCAGCGGCATTTACGATCTGCCGGGACTGGAAAACGTGCGCGAGGAGCGCATCGCGAGCCCCTGGGGCGAGCCGTCGAACCCGCTGCGGCGGGGCGAGATCGCCGGTCTGCCGGTGGTGTTCCTGTCGCGCCACGAGCCGGGCCACCGCCTGTCGCCGTCCGACATCAACTACCGCGCCAATATCGACGCCTTCAAGCGCGCCGGTGTCACCGACATCGTGTCGCTGTCGGCGTGCGGTTCGTTCAAGGAGGAACTACCGCCCGGCACCTTCGTGCTGGTCGACCAGTTCGTCGACCGCACCTTCGGCCGCGCCAGCTCGTTCTTCGGCAAGGGCTGCGTCGCGCACGTGTCGATGGCGCATCCGGTTTCACCGCGCCTGCGCATCCACATTGCGGAAGCCGCGCGCGCGGAGGGCATCGAGGTCAAGCGCGACGGCACCTACGTCTGCATGGAGGGGCCGCAGTTCTCCACCTACGCCGAGAGCATGACCTACAAGCAGCTCGGCTACTCGGTGATCGGCATGACCAACATGCCGGAGGCCAAGCTCGCGCGCGAGGCGGAGATTTGCTACGCGACCGTCGCCATGGTCACCGATTTCGACTGCTGGCATCCCGACCACGACGCGGTGACGGTGCAGGACATCGTCAAGGTGCTGACCGAGAACGCCGAGCGCGCCAAGACGCTGGTGGGCCGGCTCGCCAAGGATTTCCCGCGTGAGCACGAGCCGTGCCCGATCGGTTCCGACCGCGCGCTCGACACCGCCATCATCACGGCGCCGGAGGCGCGCGATCCGGCCCTTATGAAGAAACTCGACGCGGTGGCGGGGCGTATCCTGAACGGGTAAAAGACTGCCGCCGCAAGCGCGCGTCAGGCAGCCCGTCCGCCGTTGGTCCCGCCGTGAATGCGAAGTGAAGAGACAGCCCCGATGAGCTCCACCGATATCGAAACCGACCTGCGCGACGCCATCCGCTCGATCCCGGACTATCCGAAGCCGGGCATCATCTTCCGCGACATCACCACGCTGCTCGGTAACGCGCGCGCCTTCCGCCGCGCGGTCGACGAACTGGTGCAACCCTGGGCCGGCATGAAGATCGACAAGGTCGCCGGCATCGAGGCGCGCGGCTTCATCCTCGGCGGCGCGGTGGCGCACCAGGTGTCGGCCGGCTTCGTGCCGATCCGCAAGAAGGGCAAGCTGCCCCACAAGCGCGTGAGCATGACCTACGCGCTCGAATACGGCGAGGACGAGATCGAGGTGCATGCCGATGCGCTGGTCGCCGGCGAGCGGGTGGTGCTGGTCGACGACCTGATCGCCACCGGCGGTACGGCGGAGGCGGCGGTGAAGCTCCTGCGCCAGTTGAGCGCGGAGGTGGTGGCGGCGTGCTTCGTCATCGATCTGCCGGCGCTTGGTGGCGCCGATCGCCTGCGCAAGACGGGCGTGCCGGTCCAAACGCTGGTGGCGTTCGAGGGGCATTAGCCCCTTTTCGCGCACTCTGTCGGGAAGGCGGCGTCAGCCGCGGCGCGGTCCCCAGGGTCCGCCACCTGCGGGCGGCTGCGGCACTTCCGGCACGGAGCCCTGGCCGCCGCTCTCGGACCCATCTGCGGTCGCTGGATCGGACCCGCCCGGCACTTCCGGCACCGAACCATGGCCTTCCGTGCTTGCGCCGCTGGCGTGGCCTTCTGGCCGATCGCCCGGCGCGGCCTGCGGCCCGCCCGGCAGCGGCAGAATCGGCGGCAGGCCGCCGATGTTCGTCATCCCGGGGACGCGCGGCAGCGCGCCCCATGGGCCCTGCTGCGGGGCTGTGCCGCCCTGGCCGGCCTGCTCCCGCGTGGCATCGCCCCAAGGGCCTTGCTCCGCCGCGTCGTCGTAGCCGATCTGCCCGGATTCATCCGGTTCCGGCAGCGCCAGCGGACCCGGATCGTGGCCGCCGGCGTATTTGACCAACGCCTCGACGCGGGCATCGATCGACGGATGGGTGGCAAAGAGGTCGGAGAAATCCGTGCGCGGATTGTCGACGCACATCTCCATCACCGCCGAGGTGGCCGCGTGCAGTTCGCCGCGGTTTTCGATTTTGCGCAGCGCCGAGATCATGGCGTCAGGGTCTTTGGTGAGTTCCACCGAGCCGGCATCGGCGAGAAATTCACGCCGGCGCGAGAGCGCAAAGCGGATCACCACCGACAACAGCCACGACACCACGATCAGCGCGATGGCGATCACGATGGCGATGGCGGCGCCGTTGCCGCCGCCTTCCCCGTCGCCACGGCGGCGCCGACCGCCGAAGCCGCCGAAGAAAGTCGCCTGGAAGAAGAGGCGGAAGATCAGTTCCGCAAAGAATGACAGCGCCCCCGCAATGACGACCGCGATCACCATCATGCGCACGTCGCCATTGCGGATGTGGGTGAGTTCGTGCCCGAGCACGGCCTCGAGTTCGGCGTCGTTGAGGCGCTCCATGAGGCCCCGCGTCACCGTGATGGAATACTGCTTGTCGTTGAGGCCGGTGGCGAAGGCATTGAGTGCGCTGTCGTCGGTGACGCGCAGGGTCGGCATGGTGATCCCACGCGAGATGCACAGGTTCTCGAGCAGGTTATAGAGGCGTGGCTCTTCCTGCCGGGTGACCGGCCGCGCGCCGGTGACGGCGTCGATCATCGACTGGTGGAACCTGTAGGCGATGAAGATCCAGACGATCGAGCCGACGGTCGCCCAGGGCGCCGCCTTCACCCAGTCGTAGAGCGCCGCGCGCATGAGATAATCGAGCGGGGCGCGGACCGACAGCGCTTCGGCGAGCAGGGCGCCCGCGAACACCATCACATAGACGAGCACGAACAGCCCGATCAGCAGCGCGATCGAGCGCCGCTTGTTGGACTGGATGTGCGTATAGAGACCGTAGGCGGCCATGGTGTTCTCGGCGCTTCCTGCGTCATGGTCGGGTTCGTCCCGGCCATCCATGTCTTGAAGCGAAGGAAGACGTGGATGCCCGGCACAAGGCCGGGCATGACGGCTTCAGTTTGCTTTGCGCTCAGGCCCTCCCATTCACGGGAGGGCATTATTTGTCCTAGAACTTCACCTCCGGCGCCTGTTCCAGGGCGGCGCGCTGCTCGCCCAGATCGAAGAAGGCGTGCGGCTGGAAGCCGAAGCCGGCGGCGAAAAGGGCGGCCGGCATCTGCTGGATACCGGTATTGTATTCCTGCACCGCGTTGTTGAAGAACCGGCGCGAGGCGGCGAGCTTGTTCTCAAGATCCGAGAGGTCGCTCTGGAGCTGCTGGAAATTCGCGTTGGCCTTCAGGTTCGGATAGTTTTCCGACAAGGCGAACAACTGCCGCAGTGCGCCGCTGAGCACGTTTTCAGCCTGCACTTTCTGGTCGACGCCGGGCGCCGCGATCGCCGCGTTGCGCGCCTGGATCACGGCTTCCAGCGTGCCGCGTTCATGGGCGGCGTAGCCCTTCACGGTCTCCACCAGGTTCGGGATCAGATCGTGGCGTTGCTTGAGCTGGACATCGATGTCGGCGAACGCCTGGTTCACGCGTTGCCGCATGGCGACCAGGCCGTTGTAGGTCATGACGAACCAGATCGCGACGACCGCGATCACGCCGATGACGACCCAGACGGTTGTGGACATGAGGAGGGGCTCCTGAAAGGTCGCGATTCTCGAATGGAACCAGCTTATCCTAGATGGGGAAGCGGCGAAAAACGGGCAATGGCGCGGGCGACGATCCCGAGGCTTCGATGAAAGCAGGTTTGCGGCCCGCGAACATGCGACAAAGCAAAGGCTTAGACGGCAACGCGTCGTCGCGTCCGCGCCCCTCGCGGAAGGTCCTTTCGTCACATTCTCCTGTTTCGTCACATTCTCCTGAACAGGCAAAAAAAGACCCCAAGCCGAAGCTTGGGGTCTTTCGCCAGGCGGCTATTCGGGGGGTAAGGGGGGAAGCCGCCCGACAGAGGTCGTTCGGCTAACTAACGCCCCCTCATGGGATTGGTTCCGGCCCGTTCGCGAGGGCTCCTAAATAATTCTTAACCGAGTTGCGGCGGTCGGGACACGGCCCGGTCTTACCGCGGCCATGTTCCCTGGGTTCAGTGGCATCACCGGGGACGATCGAACCGATTGGGAGCCAGGCCATGAGCTCGGTGATGATCCGTTGCCCCACGACCGGCCGAGCAGTGTCGACCGCGATCGAAATGGAGCCCATCGTTTTCAACAGGTTGCCGAACTTGCCGGGACGGATGACCTGTCCGGCCTGTGGCCTCGAGCACGGCTGGGCGTTGCGCTCGGCGTGGCTTGCGGACGCGCCGGAAACGGCGCGCGGCGCGGTTGTTCCCCCGGGCAGCGCGGCGGCTTAGCCCTCGGTCAGACCTTTAGAAGCCGCTCTCAGCTCGCCTCGCGGAAGCGCACCGCGGCTTCGAGATCGACCGACACCAGCTGCGACACGCCGCGCTCGGCCATGGTGACGCCGTAGAGCCGGTTCATGCGCGCCATGGTGATCGGGTTGTGGGTGATGATCACGAAGCGCGTGTCGGTCGAGCGCGTCATCTCGTCGAGCAGGTCGCAGAAGCGTTCGACGTTGTGGTCGTCGAGCGGCGCGTCTACCTCGTCCAGCACGCAGATCGGCGCCGGATTGGTGAGGAACACCGCGAAGATCAGCGCCATGGCGGTCAGCGCCTGCTCGCCGCCCGAGAGCAGCGACAGGGTCGCCGGCTTCTTGCCGGGCGGCCGGGCGAGGATTTCCAGGCCCGCTTCCAGCGGATCGTCGCTTTCGATCAGCTGCAGTTCGGCGGTGCCGCCGCCGAACAGCTGGGTAAACAGGTGCTGGAAGTGCTTGTTGACCTGCTCGAACGACGTCAGCAGCCGCTCGCGCGCCTCGCGGTTGAGGCTCTGGATGCCCTGGCGCAGCTTCTTGATCGCTTCCACCAGATCGTCGCGCTCGGTGGTGAGCGAAGTATGCTGGGCCTCGACCTCCTGCAGTTCCTCGTCGGCGCGCAGGTTGACGGCGCCGAGCCGCTCGCGTTCGCGCCGCAGCCGCTCCAGGGTCGCCTCGATCTCGGCGACGTCGGGCAGGGGCTGATCGGCACTCAGCTCGGCGAGCTCCGCGACCGCCGCGGGCTCGGCTTCCAGCATCTCGCGGATTTCGTGCTCGATGTCGGCGAGCCGGCGCTTGGCGGCTTCGAAACGCTCCTCGGCGCGCGCCAGTTCCTCGCGCGCGGCGCTCGCCGCTTCGAGCGCGGCGCGGGCGTCGCGATCGGCCTGGGCGAGCGCGTTTTCGGCTTCCTGCAGGCGGTCGGCGCAGGCGCGGCGATCGGCTTCGGCGAGCTGCACTTCGCTGAGCAGGGCCTCGCGGCGCTCGGCGAACTGCTCGGGCGCGTTCTGCAATTCGGCGCGGTCGCGCTCGGCTTCGGTGCTGCGCTGCTCGAGTGTGGCGATCTGGGCGGTCGCGCCTTCCTGACGCTGCTGCCAGCCGGCGCGGTCGTTGGCGAGCGTCACCAGCCGGCGGTCGGCAAGCTCGGCCTCGCGCACGATGGCCTGTTGCTCGGCGCGCACTTCGGCGAGCTTGCCGCGCTTGGCGGCGATGTCGTCGCGCACGGCGGCCAACTCGGCTTCGAGATCGGCAGCGGGCGCAAGCCCGACGAGGGATTGCTCGGCTTCCGTTTTGGCACCGGCCGCCTCGTCGCGGTTGGCGATGAGGCGCATGCGCGCTTCCGACAGCGCCGAGACGCGCGCCGCATTGCGGTTGACCTCGCGCTCGGCGACGTCGTGGGCGTCGCGCGCCGCGGTGGCTTCGCGCTGGCGCTCGCGCGCGGCGTTGCGCGCATCGGTTTCCGCCAGGCTGGCGGTTTGCAGCGCGCTCTGGGCGGCCTCGACCACCGTACGCGCGGTCTCCGCTTCGGCGCGGGCGAGTTGCAGTTCGGCCTCGATGTCGGCGAGACGGGCGCGCTCGGCCAGACGCCGGGCGGCGCCGGTCGGCGCATGCGCGGCGGCGGCGAAGCCGTCCCAGCGCCAGAGGTCGCCGTCGCGCGAGACCAGCCGCTGGCCGGGCCGCAAGTACGCGGCAAGCCGGTTGCCGGCATCGCGGTCGACCACGCCGATCTGCTGCAGCCGGCGCGCCAGCTCCGCCGGCGCCTCGACATGGGCGGACAGCGCTTCCACGCCTTCCGGCAGCTTGGGATCGGCCGCGTCGACCGCCGAACCCATCCAGCGCATGGGCGCGGACGGATCGACCGGCGCATCGAGATCGTCGCCGAGAGCGGCGCCCAGCGCCTTTTCGTAGCCCTTCTCGACCGTGATGTTGTCCATCACCGGCGGCCACATGTTCTTGGTCTCGACCGCGAGCACCTTGGAGAGTGTGCGCGCTTCGGTCTCTAGCCGCTGCGCCTTGCGCTCGGTGTCGCTGAGCGGCCCGCGCGCGGCTTCGAGCTTCTGGCGCGCCACGGTGTGGGCGACCTCGGCATCGACGGCGGCGGTATCGGCGGCGGCGACCGCGGCCTGCGCGGCGTCGACCGCGGCCGTGAGCGCGGCAAGGTCCGGCCCGTCGCTCGCCTGCAAGGTCGCAAGCTCGCGTTCGATGTCCGCGAGCTCGGCTTCGGCCTTGCCGGCGCGCTCGGCGTGCTGGCGCACGGCGGCTTCGAGCTGGTTGCGGCGCGCGGTAAGGTCGGCGTGCTTGGCAGTGAGATCGGAAAAGATCTTTTCGGCGACGTCGACCTCGCCGTTGGCTTCCGTCACCTTGGCCTCGACCCCGCTGCGGCGGCTGGCATTGTCGTGGGCGTCGCGGCGGATGGCCTCTTCTTCCTCGGCGATGCGGGCGAGCGCTTCCTCGGCGTCGGCGGCGAGCTTCTGCTCGCGCTCGCGGTCGGCCGCGAACTGCGTGATCCGCATCTCGAGTTCGGTCAGGCGGTCGCGCGCGCGCTGCTCCTCGCGCTCGAGCTCGGCCATTGCGGCGTTGATGCGATTTAAGGCCGCGCCCGCGCGCGCTTCCGCCTCTCGCAGCTCGGGCAGCGCCGCTTGCGCGGTCGCCTGGCGCGTCGAGGCCTCGGCCTGCTCGCCGGTGCGTTCGGCGACGGTGCGCTGGCAGACGTCCTTGGCGTGCTCGGCGTCGCGCACTTCGATGCCGGCGGCGCTCCAGCGCAGGTGATAGAGGGTGGCCTCGTTCTTGCGCACCTGGGCGGAGACGGTGCGGTAGCGCACGGCCTGACGCGCCTGCTTCTTGAGCCCTTCCATCTGCGAGGCGAGCTGGCCGATCACGTCTTCCAGCCGCAGCAGGTTCGATTCCGCGGCCTTCAGGCGCAGCTCGGCCTCGTGACGGCGCGCATGCAGGCCGGCGACGCCGGCGGCTTCTTCCAGCACGCGGCGGCGCTGCTCGGGCTTGGCCTGGATGATCTCGCCGATGCGGCCCTGATGCACCAGCGCCGGCGAGCGCGCACCGGTCGAGGCGTCGGCAAACAGGATCTGCACATCGCGGGCGCGCACTTCGCGGCCGTTGATGCGGTAGGTGGAGCCGGCCTCGCGCTCGATGCGGCGCGCGATATCGATGGCTTCCTGGTCGTTGAAGGCCGCCGGCGCCGAATGGTCGGCATTGTCGACCAGGATCGCGACCTCGGCGTTGTTGCGCGCGGGCCGGGAATTGTTGCCGGAGAAGATGACGTCGTCCATGGAAGAGGCGCGCATGGACTTATAGGAGGATTCTCCCATAACCCAGCGCAAGGCTTCCACGAGATTGGATTTGCCGCAGCCGTTCGGTCCCACCACGCCGGTCAGTCCCGGCTCGATCAAGAAATCGGTGGGCTCCACGAACGACTTGAACCCGAGCAGCCGCAGCCGTGTGAGCTTCATAGGTCTTCAGGCCTCGTCCCGGCAGGTTGGCGGCGCCCCTGCCACCGGGTCTTTTGATAACCGATTCGCTGACCGGTCCGGGACTTGCCCGGAATCTTGTCCTCAGGCGCCTATTTGGCGGGAGAATGGACAGCCGCACGCGCCGGGGCAATGACGAAGCGCACCGCGGCGGCGGTTTTCCCAATGTTTCGAGGCACGCGGTGGCGAAATAAGGGCGGCCGCCCCGAGGGACGGTCCGCCGGCCCGGAACGGCCTATTTCTTCTTCTTGAGCGCCTCGTCCAGCTTCTTGGCGAACTCGTCGTATTCGAGCGCGCCCTCGACCGTGGTGCCGTCGATGAAGAAGGTCGGCGTTGCCTTCACCTTGAACTCTTTGATCGCGCGCTCGCGCTCGGCCTGTACCTTGTCGAGCTGCTTCTGGTCCGACAGGCAGGCCTTGAACTTGTCCTCGGTCATGCCGGCCTGCTTGGCGATGGCCAGGAGCGGCGGGATCGGCTTTTGGACCGCCCAGGTGTCCTGCTGATGGAACAGCGTATTGACCATGTCGTAGTACTTGGGCGCGCTGCCGTCGGCGGCGCAGCGGGCGAGCATGAAAGCGGCTGCGGCCAGCGGGTCGAGCGGAAATTCGCGCAACATCCAGCGCACCTTGCCGGTATCGATGTAGTTCTTCTTCACCTTCGGATAGGTGGTTTCGTCGAAATGGGCGCAGTGCGGGCAGGTCATCGAGGCGTATTCGACCACGATGACCGGGGCGTCCTTCGCGCCCAGCACCATGTCCGGCAGGGGCTGCGGCGCCATCAGCTCGGTCATCGGCACTGCATCGGCCTCGGCCGGGGTCGGGATCAGCGCCAGCAGGGAACTGCCGCAGGCGGCCGTGACCAGCGCGGCGGTGGCGGCGGTGCGGCAGAATTCGCGGCGATTGATCGGCAGATCGATTGGCAACGGAAACTCCTCGATGGCTTGCGAAAGTGTGCCGCCCAACATGGGCCTAGCTGGACAGCACGATTGTGGCAATGACGCGCCAGCCTGCCAAGGCGGGTGCCGGCGGACCACTCATTTTCGCTTGATGGCGGCGCCGAGCCGGGCGACCGCCTGGCGCAGGCTCTCGTCCTCGATCTGCGGCAGGCTCTGCGCGATGCGGGCGGTGGCGGCCGGGTCGGGCGGCGGGGGTGCCGGTTTCGGCCCCCGGCGGCGCAACGGCGCCTGCCGCAGCGCCAGCCGGCCGACGGCGCGCCAGCCGAAAAAACGGTTCACCCGCTCCAGAATCTGGGCGGAGAGGTGCTGAATCTCGATTGCCGCCGGCCCCTCCACCCGCAGGACCAGAGTGGCGGGTTCCGCGGTTTGCTCGTCGTTCTGGCGCGGCCAGTTGATCTTGAGCGGCTCGCTGTAGGCGGCGACCTCGGTGCCCACGATATCGGCCCAGCGCGCCACGATTTCGGTCGAGGCGAAGCCTTGGCGCTTGAGCGCTTCGTTCAAGGTGGCGCCGGCGATCGCCGACAGCGGCCGGGGAAAACTGGACTTAGCCTTGTTCATTTGGGGGGCGCTCTTGTGCCATCGTCCGTCCATGACCGTAGCAGTCCGCGCCACGGCGCGAAAGAAAGCGCGCGCCCTGCCGGACCCGGCCGATCTACTCGCCTGGTACGACCGTCACGCGCGCGTGCTGCCCTGGCGGGCGCGCCCGGGCGAGCGCGGCGATCCGTACCGCGTCTGGCTGTCGGAAATCATGCTGCAGCAGACCACGGTGAAGACGGTCGGGCCCTATTACGCCCGCTTTCTCGACCGTTGGCCGACGGTGGCGGCGCTGGCGGCGGCGAGCCTCGACGACGTGCTGCGCGCCTGGGCCGGGCTCGGCTACTACGCCCGCGCGCGCAATCTGCACGCCTGCGCGCAAGCCGTGGTCGAACGTCATGGCGGCGAATTCCCAGCCGATCTCGCCGCGTTGCGGGCGCTTCCGGGCATCGGCGACTACACGGCGGCGGCCGTCGGCGCCATCGCCTTCGATCTCGGCGCCGTGCCGGTCGACGGCAATGTCGAGCGCGTAGTCACGCGGCTGTTTGCGGTCGAAGAGGCGTTGCCGGCGGCCAAGCCGGAGATCAAGGCGCTCGCGGCTTCGCTGCTGCCGCCGGCGCGCTCGGGCGATTTCGCGCAAGCGCTGATGGACCTCGGCGCCTCGCTCTGCTCGCCGCGGAAACCGGCTTGCGCGCTTTGCCCTTGGACCGACGGCTGCATGGCGCGCGCGCAAGGCAGCCAGGAGGCCTTTCCGCGCAAGGTGCCCAAACGCGAAGGCCGTCTGCGGCGGGGAGCCGCCTTCGTCGCGGTGCGCGCCGACGGCTGCGTGTTGCTGCGACAGCGGCCCGACAAGGGTCTGCTGGCCAAGATGACGGAGGTGCCGGGCAGCGAGTGGACCCACGACTTCGACGCGGCCAAAGCGCGCAAGAGCGCGCCGCATTTGGCGGCCGACATCACGTGGCGCCGCCTGCCGGGCGTCGTCACCCACGTCTTCACCCATTTCCCGCTCGAGCTTACGGTGTTCGTCGCGGAGGTGCCGCGTGGCACGCGCGCGCCGAAGGGCGCGCGCTGGGTCAAGCGCGCGAAGGTCGCCGGCGAGGCCCTGCCCAATGTGATGCGGAAGGTGCTAAGTCACGCTCTAGACTGAAGCCGCCAAAAAGACTTTCGAAAAGACTTGGGGAGGCAGCGCTCAATGTCATTCGACCGCAAGGCGGCCGCTCTATCCGGGCAGTGGCTGCCGAGCCTGCGCTATCCCGATCCGCTCATCACCGCGCTCGATCCGCGCTTCAAGCAATATCATCTGCCGCTGACGAGCGTCGAACGGCTCTATACCGGTACGCGCTGGAGCGAAGGGGCGGTCTGGTTCGGCGATACCCGTTGCCTGATCTGGAGCGACGTGCCTGGCGACTGCATGTATCGCTGGGACGAAGAGACCGGCAACGTCACGCCGTTCCGCACGCCATCGAACAACGCCAACGGCAACACTCGTGACCGCCAGGGGCGGCTCGTGACCTGCGAGCATCTCACCCGGCGCGTCACCCGCACCGAATACGACGGCACGATCACCGTGATCTGCGATCGCTTCGAAGGCAAAAGGCTGAATTCGCCGAATGACCTGGTCGTCAAGTCGGACGGCTCGATCTGGTTCACCGATCCGCAGTTCGGCATTCTCGGCAACTACGAGGGCAGCAAGGCGGAAGCCGAATTGCCGATGAACGTCTATCGCGTCGACGGCACGTCGGGCGCGGTGACGGTGGTGGCCGACGGCATCGAGGGGCCGAACGGCCTGGCCTTCTCGCCCGACGAGAAGAAGATGTACGTCGTTGCGTCGCGCGGGGAGCCGCGCATGATCCTGGCCTACGACGTGGTTGCAAACGGCGACAGGCTCGCCAACGGCAAAATGCTGATCGACGCCGGACCGAACACGCCCGACGGCTTTCGTGTCGATGTCGACGGCAATCTGTGGTGCGGCTGGGGCATGACGTCGGAACTCGACGGCGTGCGCGTATTTTCCCCGCAGGGCGAACCGATCGGGCATATTTCGTTGCCGGAGCGTTGCGCCAATGTCTGTTTCGGTGGCAAGAAGCGCAACCGCCTTTTCATGGCGGCCGGGCATTCGCTGTATTCGCTTTACGTCAACACGCAGGGCGTGGCCGGCGGTTGATCGAAGCGGTTGAGATAGAGAAGGAGAGAGAGAAAAGATGACGATCGAACGCAAGGACGTCGGCCCGCGCATGAGCAAGGCGGTGGTGCACGGCGATACCATTTATCTCGCCGGCCTGGTCGCCAACGAGCCGAAGGGCAAGAGCGTCACCGAGCAGACCAAGGACATCCTGGCGCAGGTCGACTCGTATCTCGCCGCGTGCGGCAGCGACAAGTCGAAGGTGCTCAAGGCCAATATCTGGATCACCGATATGTCGACCTTCGCCGAGATGAACGCAGTGTGGGACGCCTGGGTTTCGCCCGGCAACACGCCGGCGCGCGCCTGCGTCGAAGCCAAGCTCGCCACGCCCGACTACACGGTCGAGATCATGGTAGTGGCGGCGAAATAGCGCCGCCGGCTGGCAGCGCCGCGAGGGAGGGCCCATGCCGTTCGATTTCGACCCGCTCGTCCCCGCCGGCGCGCCTGCGGCGGCGGCGAAGTGGAAGGGCCTTGCGCGCTACCACTTCATCGGCGGCAATAACGATCCCGATGGCGTTCCGGTCGCGGACCTGACGGCGGCGGCGCAGGCCGTGCTCGCGCGCGAGGGCCGTACGTTGGCGACCTACGGCCTCGCCAGCGGGCCGCAGGGTTACAAGCCGTTGCGGGAATTTCTCAGCCTGAAGCTCGCGCGCGACGCCGGCATCAAGGCGAGCTTCGACGACATCATGCTCGTTTCCGGTTCGCTGCAGGCGCTCGATCTCGTCAACGGCGCTCTGATTGCCCGCGGCGACACCGTGATCTGCGAACGCGACTGCTACGAGGGCACGCTCAATCGTTACAAGAGATTGGGTGTCAATGTCGTCGCGATTCCGCTCGACACCGACGGCATGAAGATGGACGCGCTGGAAGCCGCGCTCGCCGATCTCAAGGCCAAGGGCGTGCGGGCGAAGTTCATCTACACGATCCCGACCGTACAGAACCCGACCGGCGCCGTTCTCAGCCTGGAACGCCGTCATCAACTGCTGGCTCTCGCTGAAGCCTACGGCGTGCCGATCTTCGAGGACGACTGCTACGCCGACCTCACCTGGAGCGGCGAGCGGCCGCCGGCGTTATACGCCTTGAGCAAGACGCAGAACGTCATCCACATCGGCTCGTTCTCGAAGTCGATCGCGCCGGCCTTGCGCGTCGGCTTCATCGTCGCGCCCTGGCCGATCATGGCGCGCATGCTGGCGCTCAAGACCGATGCCGGTTCCGGCGCACTCGAGCAGATGGTGCTTGCCGAATACTGCGCGACGCATTTCGAGGCGCACGTGCCGGACTTGCGCAAGCGCCTGCGCGCCAAGCTCGACTCGTTGGTCGAGGCGCTCGGCGAGCAGTTCGGCACCGCGGCGGAATTCGACTATCCGCCGGGCGGGATTTTCCTTTGGGTCAAGCTGCCGGACAACGTCGACAGCATGAAGCTCTATGAGGCCGCGCTGGCCGCCGGCGTCGCCATCAATCCGGGGCCGAACTGGTCCGCCGACCCGGCCTGGAGCCGAAGCCGCATGCGGCTGTGTTTTGCCAGCCCCTCGCACGAGGACATACGTGCTGGTATCGGTGTGCTGGCCGAGGTCTGCAACAGGGAATTCGGCGTGCCGGTGCGCAGCGCCAACGTCGCGCGCGGCGGAAAGGCATGAGGCCATGACCGAGCCCGGCATTCTGGCGATCTGGAACGACTGCGTCGACGGCCGCGAGGCCGAATTCGAGGCCTGGTTCCAGGGCGAGCACCTGGAGGAGCGGCTGGCGGTGCCCGGCTTCCTGTTCGGCCGCCGCCACGAGGCCCTTTCCGGCGCGAACCGCTATTTCAATTTCTATCTGACCGAGCGGCCGGCGGTGCTCACCTCCAAGGCCTATCTCGCGCGGCTCGACGATCCGACGCCCATGACGCAAACGGTGATGTCGGAAGTGTTCATCAACATGAACCGCACCGTCTGCCGCCGCACCGCGCGGCGCGGCGCGTTCCGCGGCGCCTATGCGGTGACGGTGCGCTTCAAGCAAGCGCCGGACGAGGCCGCGCTTGCCACCGCGCTCGACCGGCTGATGGCCGATCCGACCAAGGTCGCCGGCGGCGAGATCTGGATCGCGCTCGACCCGAAAGACATGCCGGTCTCGAAAGAGGAGCAGTTGCGCGGCGGCGACAAGAAGATCGCCGGCTGCCTGCTGGTCGACACGCTGCGCCAGGCGGACGCCATCAAGATCGGCGCGACGCTCGCAGAGGCTTTTCCCGCAACCGACGTCGGTGTCTTCCGCGTGCTCTGCCACATCGGCCGCGGCGATCTGTAGGGGCTGACCATGGAAACGCTGCTGCCGCTCGCTGCAAAGATCGCGTCGCTGCTGAAAGACCGCAAGGAGACGCTTGCGGTGGCGGAATCCTCGACCGGGGGGCTGATCTCGGCCGCGCTCCTGGCGCAAGCCGGCGCCTCGGCCTATTTCGTCGGCGGCGCGGTGGTTTATACGCGCACCGCGCGCGCGGCGCTGCTCGATATCAGCGACGCAGATATGGCGGACATGCGCGCGTCTACCGAAGCCTATGCGCTGCTGTGCGCGCGCCGCATGCGCGAGAAGCACGAGACGACATGGGCCATCGGCGAAACCGGCGCCACCGGGCCGACCGGCAACCGCTATGGCGATGCCGCCGGCCATAGCTGCATCGCGGTGGTCGGGCCCGGGATCGAACGCGCGATCACGCTGGAGACCGGCGCGAACGACCGCCAAGCCAACATGCGGGCGTTTGCGATGCGCGCGCTGTCGCTTTTCGCCGAACTGGTGGCGTAGCCGGTGCTGTCCCGCAATTCCGCGCGCGTTTGAGCTGATGTTTTAACACGGCATTCATGTTGCTCCGCGTCGCCGTGGCGGCGGTAACATTTGCGACATATTGCGCGTCGACAATAACCCCGGTTGAACAGGGGCGAGTTCATCATGATCAGAGCGATTGCGGCCGTTGGCTTGGCGGTTCTGCTTTGGCCGGCTGCGGGCCTGGCGGGGCCGATGCAGAGCCCGGAGGCATTTCTACTCAGGCATCTGAGCGGCGGCAGCACGCTGGAGCGCTATCTCAAGGCCATCCGCTCCGAATTCGTCCGTATCGACGCCGATGCCGACGGCAAGATCGACGCCGCCGACGAAGCGGTGCACAAGGCCATCGGCGCCACCTCCTTCCGCACCTCGGCGGCGATGCGCATCATGTACGCCGACCTCAACGGCGACGGCGTCGTCACCGCTGACGAGCTGCGCCAGAAGCTGCAATATGACCGGCGCATGATGTCGTCCTACGCCATTCTTCACCGGGCGCCGGCCTTCTCGCCGGACGCCCGCGTCGATCAGGACGTGGCGAAAATGATGGAGGCCGACACCAACAAGGACGGCCGCGTCACCTGGCAGGAAGCGATCGACTACGCCAAGAAACAGCCGGGTTACGACCGCATCAACGCCTATGGCCTGGGCATGACGACGCGCCAAGCGTTGGCGCTGGCGCCGGCGGGAAAGTCCGCGGTGACCTTGGCGGAGCTCGAAGCCGCGGCCACGGCGTTCTTCAGGCGCGTGGACACCGACAACAACGGCACGATCTCGCTCGATGAGCTCGATGCGGTGCGCCGGCGCATCAACAGCGCCTACAGCAATGCCATACGCCAGTACACGCAGCAAAAGGCGCGCATCGTCTGCGACATGCCGAAAGCATCGGCCGCCGCCAAGGTGGTGCTGCTCAGCGCCTACCAGACCGAGGCGCTATCGACCGTCGCGCTCGGGCCGCAGGACGAGGTCACCGGTGTCGGCAGCGTCAACGTCCAGCCGGGCAAGGAGCCGCTATATATCGTCATCGTGTCGTTCCGGCCGGCCATCTGGCGCTTCTACGGCGCCACTGAACGGATCGAACGCGTCGTGGTCACCACGACCAGCTCCTTCATAGATAAGACCGACCACAAGCCGCACTATGCCGCCGGCGTCACCGGACTGCCGGCCGAGCGGGTGACCTTCCCCAAGCAACTCGGATGCCTGCGCTACTTCAGCGAGGCGCCGTCGATCGCCTCGGCGCAGGCTGCGGGCGCGGTCAAGGCGGACGTCGGCAAGATGCCCGATGTGGTTGCCGCGAAATACGGGGTGAGCGCCTTCGTCGTGCCGGCCGGCAAGATCGAGATGATCGCCAGCGACCGGCCGCAGCTGCTGGTCATCCAGAAAAGCGGCGGTACCCTCACCATCAACGGCGATTCCAGCAAGATCCGGGTAGTGACCCCGAGCGGCAATATCGAACGCGAGCTTCGCCGCTTTCATCCCGGCGGCGTCATTGAGGTCGATGCGAAGAAGGTGGTCGCCAACGTGCCGGCCGAACCCTACGCGGTGCTGCCGCAGGAGGCCGGCCTTGTGCAGCTCCTGCGATCCGGCGCCTTGACGGAAAACGATCTCGGCGAATTCCTGATCAACAAGAAGATCACGTTTCCGGCGGGCCTCACCGGCGCGCATGGCGTGAAATTCCTGCTGCGGCGCGGCGTGCCGAAGCCGGACGGCGACCCCGGCCACTCGGCCGTCATCGCGGAAGAAACCGGTAAGCCTGTGAAACTGCGCTAGGGCGAGCCTATTCCGCCGCTTCCGCCATCTCGGCGCGGACCTGGGCGCGGAAGGTGTCGATGGGCTTGAGGCCCTTCTTTGTTTCGACGTGCCAGAAGGTCCAGCCGTTGCAGGCTTCCAGCCCCTGAGCGAGCGCGCCGATCTTGTGGATCGAGCCGACCTTGTCGCCGATGGAGACCGCGCCGTCGGCGCGCACCAGCGCCTTGTGGCGCTTCTTGGCGTCGGTGAGAACCGCGCCGGGCTCCACCATGCCGCGCTCGACCAGAGAGGCGAAGGCCACCCGCGGCGCCTCGCGCGCGGTCATGACGGGCGCCAAAGTCGGCGCTTCCAGCAATTCGGTTGCGGCGATGCGTTCTTCCGCCGCCTTGGCGTAGTCCGGGTCGCGCTCGCAGCCGACGAAGCGCCGGCTCAGGCGCTTGGCGACCGCGCCGGTGGTGCCGGTGCCGCAGAAGGGGTCCAGCACCAGATCGTCGAGCCGCGATGACGACAACAGCACGCGTGAGAGCAGGGCCTCCGGCTTCTGGGTCGGATGCAGCTTCTTGCCGTCCTTGCCCTTGAGCCGCTCCTCGCCGGTGCACAGCGGAATGGTCCAGTCCGAGCGGACCTGCACGTCCTCGTTGCCGGCCTTGAGAATCTCGTAGTTGAAGGTGTAGCCGCGGGCGTTGGGCTCGCGCGCCGCCCAGATCAGCGTCTCGTGGGCGTTGGTGAAGCGGCGGCCGCGGAAGTTCGGCATCGGGTTGGTCTTGTGCCAGATCACGTCGTTGAGGATCCAGAACCCGAGGTCCTGCATGATGGCGCCGACGCGGAAAATGTTGTGGTAGGAGCCGATCACCCAGATGGTGGCGGCCGGCTTCATCACCCGCCGGCAGGCGGCCAGCCAATCGCGGGTGAACTGGTCGTAGACCTTGAAGCTCTCGAACTTGTCCCAGTCGTCGTCGACGGCGTCCACGCGCGAATCGTCGGGGCGCTTGAGGTCGCTCTGGAGCTGGAGGTTATAGGGCGGGTCGGCGAAGACCAGGTCGACGCATTCCGCCGGCAACGTCGCCATGGAAGTGACGCAGTCGCCGCTCAAGACGCGGTGAGATGGGGTGGAGCCTGAAACTCCACGGGGCGCCCGATGGGGCGCCCCGCGACGCGAGACAACCATGACTCAGAACTCTGACTCAAGGACGACGCGGTCGGCGACGCGGGACCTACAACCGACTGGTTTGCAATATGGCCCCGCAAGGTAAAAAAGCGGTTTATGAAAAGCCCGCTGTGCTGGGCAATTTCTGCCTATCGCATAGGTGCTTACGCCTTATCGGCGTACCGAAATGGAACACCCGAAAGACGCCGCAAACGCGTCCGCTTATGGCTTGCGCGTCATCGGTGCCATGCGTGCGCGCTCTCGTGCTTGCGTCACGGAATGACAGTATGGTGGCGGCAACCGGGGGAGACATTTGAATGCGTTGGGACGATTTTCGCCGCAGCGACAATATCGAGGACGACCGCGAAAGCGGCGGCGGTTTTGACAGCGCCGGTGGCGGCTTCCGCATCGGCGGCGGTGGCGGCCTCGGGATTGGCGCGGTGGTCGTGCTCGGGTTGATCGGCTGGGCGCTCGGCATCGATCCGGGCGTGCTGATCGGTGGCGCCGAGCTCATCAGCAACAACTCAAGCCACTATCAGCAGCCTTATCGGCAGCCCGCGCACCGCACCGGCAAGCCCACCGACCGGACCGGCGACTTCGTCGCCGCCGTTCTCGGCAACACCGAGGACGTGTGGACCGAGATATTCCGCGCGAACGGCCGCAAATATAGCCCGGCGCCGCTTAGGCTCTATCGCGGCGGAGAGCAGGGCGGCTGCGGCTTCGCGCAGGCCGCCATGGGGCCGTTCTATTGCCCGCGCGACCAGCGCATCTATCTCGACACCTCGTTCTTCCGCGAGATGCAGGTGCGCTTCAACGGCTGCAGCGGCAAGGCCTGCCAATTCGCCGAAGCCTACGTGATCGCGCACGAGGTCGGCCATCACGTGCAGGATCTGCTCGGCACGTTGTCGAGCGCGAACGGCAAACAGCGCGCCGCCGGCAGCAAGGCGGCGGCCAATCATATCCAGGTGCAGGTGGAGCTGCAGGCCGACTGCTTCGCCGGCGTCTGGGCCTATCATTCGAACCAGCGCTGGGATTCGATCGAGCCCGGCGACGTCGAAGCGGCGTTGCAGACGGCGGCGGCGATCGGCGACGATCGCCTGCAAAAGCAGGCACGCGGCTACGTGGTGCCGGACGCCTTCACCCACGGCACCTCGGCGCAGCGCCAGCGCTGGTTCAGCCGCGGCTTGAAGTCGGGCACGCCCTCGGCGTGCGACACCTTCTCCGCCGCCTCGCTTTAGGGATGTCCATGATGCCCGGGATCGACGAAAGCAAACAGTTCGTGCCGCTGAAAATCGCGGTGCTGACCGTGTCCGATACGCGCGCGCTTGCCGACGACAAGTCGGGCCAGACGCTCGTCGACCGCGTGCAGGCGGCCGGTCATGCGCTCGCCGACCGTGCCATCGTCAAGGACGACGTCGACGCCATTCGCGCGCAGGTGAAAAAGTGGATCGACGACAAGGCGATCGACGTCGTGATTTCGACCGGCGGCACCGGCTTTACCGGCCGCGACGTGACGCCCGAAGCGGTCGAGCCTTTGTTCGAGAAGCGCATGGACGGCTTCGCCACGCTCTTCCTCTTAGTCAGTCACGCCAAGATCGGCACCTCGGCGATCCAGACCCGCGCCACCGCCGGCGTCGCCAACGCCACTTACGTCTTCTGCGTGCCCGGTTCGCCGGGCGCTTGCAAGGATGCCTGGGACGAAATCCTGGTGCACCAGCTCGACTATCGCTACCGGCCCTGCAATTTCGTGGAGATCCTGCCGCGGCTCGACGAGCATCTGCGGCGGGAAAAAGCCAAAGGCGCGACGGTCTAGCAGCAACTTCTGCCGTCGTCCCCGCCCACGCAGGGACGACGAAAATCAGAGCTGCATATCCCAGAACTCGCTCACCACGTCCTTGCCGAAGCTGCGCTTCGATTCGCTTGCCGTGAGCGTGAAGCCGGCCTTGTCGTAGATGACGCGGGCGGCTTCGAGCACGCTGTGGGTCCACAGCGTCATTTTGCTGTAGCCGGCGGCGCGTGCGAACGCGATGCACTCGCCGACCAGTTTGGTGCCGAGCCCTTGCCCGCGCGCCTTCGGATCGATCAGCAGCAGGCGGATGCGGGCGACCTGGTCGGTGTCCTTCACCACCATGACGCAGCCGACGTTTTCGCCTTCCATCTCGGCGATCCAGCAACGCTCGCGCTTGGGATCGTAGTTGCGGATGAAGTCGGCGACGATCTGCGCGACCAGGCCCTCGAAGTCGGTCCAGCCGTATTCCTGGGCGTACAGGCGGCCGTGCGCGCTGACGATCCAGCCGAAATCGCCGTGCCGGGGCTCGCGCAGCACGATATTGCGCACCCGCGCACCGCCGCTTTCGCCGCCCAGCAATGTCTCGATCGTTTCCATGGCGCTCACCAGCCTCGTCTGTTGTTCGCTGCTTAACCTGCCGAGCATTTCGGCGACGTCCTTGTTCGAGCGCTCTTCCGCCGGCGCGAACATCTTGCGGCCTTTGGCCGTGAGCGAGAGATGGCTCTGCCGCGCGTCCTGCTTGGACGTCTTGCGCGCAATCAGCCCGCGCTTTTCGAAGTTGCGCAGCACGCGGCTCAAGTAGCCTGCGTCGAGGTCGAGTGCGCGCGCGATGTCGCTGGCGGTCGGGCCGTCGCCATCCGCGGCGCCATGCGCGAGTTCGTAGATCACGCGCATCTCGCCGAGCGAGTAGGGGGTGTCGAGGTAGGTTTTGCGCAGCACGCCGATCTGCCGCGTGTAGAAGCGGCCGAAGCGGCGCACCGCGGCGATGCGTTGCTGAAGGCTCCCGGGCATGGGGAGAAGCGTCGCGCGATTAGTTGACTAAGTCAAGTATTGGCCCGCGGGGCCGCGCGCTCATTCCGGCGCGGTCGCCACAGCCGGCAGCATGGCGATGCGGCGGCGGCCGAGGCTGCGCAGCAGGGCTACGTCGGCCGCGTCGCCGGCGGGATGACCGCCGATGGTCCGGTAAAGCGATTTGGGGATCAAAAGGCCCTGTTCCGGCCCGGGTCGTCTGCCGAACGCCAGCCGCAGCACGCCGAAGAGCTCGCTCCAGGCCGGCCGCAGCGGGTCGGCGAAGGCGGCGGGGCGGAATATCGCCGCGCGGCTCTGCTTCTCGGAAAGGTCGTTCATCTGCATGAAGCGGTCGGTGGCCTGGATCCAACCCGGTTCCGGCACGGTTCCGGCGCGCAGAAACATCAGCCACGGCGTGCGCGTCGCCTCGGCGGCCGCCTTCAGCCGCGTGCCTTGCGGCGCGCCCGAGCGCATGTAGCGGCAGCCGGCGATATCGGCGACTTCCTCGGTGTCGTCGGAGGAGGCGGCATCGGCCACGATCACCTCGGTGATGAGGCCGGCGGTCGCGCCGGGCACGAGTGCGGCCAGCGTGCGCACCAGCGCGCGCTCCGATTCGTGGGTGTCGATGATCGCGCTCAGCATCGAGCCGCCCGTCCCTAAATACCGCTCCACCATATCATGGGCGGTTCGGCCCGATCCCTACGACATCCGGCGGGGCTTTCTCAAATCCGGGATTTCTCAAAAATGTTCTTGTTATGTTCACAATCCCTCACTAGGTTGCCGGCCATGGCTCGACCACACGAAGCCCTGAAGCGCCCGCCGGAAAAGGAGCTGCCCTCCGCGCCGGCGGGCGCGCATGGGGCAAACCTCGACGGCGCCGCCGCCTACGACGGCATCAGCGAACTGCTCGGCGTCGCGGTCGAGTTCGAGCGCCGCCGCGGGCGCGGTGCGCAATCGAACGCCTCCGGCCGCTACGAGCCGACGGCGCGCGTCGCCTTCGACGACGGCTGGCAGAGCCTTGACGAACTGCCGGCGTTCAAGACCACGGTCGCCGTCGACGCCAGCCGCAAGATCATCGCCCGCAACGATTCCCCCGACATCGGCTTCGACCGCTCGATCAATCCCTATCGCGGCTGCGAGCACGGCTGCGTCTACTGCTTCGCGCGCCCGACCCACGCCTATCTCGGCCTGTCGCCCGGGCTCGATTTCGAATCGCGGCTGCTGGTGAAGCCGGAAGCCGCCGAACTCTTGGCGCGCGAACTGTCGGCGCCAAGCTACCAGCCGAAGGTGATCGCGATCGGCACCAACACCGATCCCTATCAGCCGATCGAACGGCGCTACCAGGTGATGCGCCGCATTCTCGAAGTGCTCGACCGCGCCAACCATCCGGTCGGCATCGTCACCAAGTCGGCGCTGGTCACGCGCGACATCGACATCCTGTCGCGCATGGCCAAACGCAACCTGGTCAAGGTGGCGCTGTCGGTGACGACGCTCGACGCCGGCCTCGCGCGCACCATGGAACCGCGGGCGGCGACGCCGGCGCGCAGGTTGGAGGCGCTGCGTCGCCTGTCGGACGCCGGCGTGCCGACCGCGGTGATGGTGGCGCCGGTGATCCCGGCGCTCAACGATCAGGAGATCGAGCGCATTCTCGATTGCGCGGCGGCGGCCGGCGTCAAGGAAGCCGGCTATATTCTGCTGCGGCTGCCGCTCGAGGTGCGCGACCTCTTTCGCGAATGGCTCAGCGCGAACTATCCGCACCGCGAGGAGCACGTGTTCAAGCTCATCCGCGACATGCGCGGCGGCCAGGATTACGACGCCAAATGGGGCGAACGCATGAAGGGCAAGGGGCCGTACGCCTGGATGCTCGGCCGCCGCTTCGAGATGGCCTGCCAAAAGTTCGGCTTGAACGAGCGCAAGCTCGCGCTCTCGACCGCGAATTTCCGCCCGCCCAAGCGCAACGACGCGCAGCTCAGCCTGTTTGACGCATGAGCGGCGCCGACGCTCGGTTGACCTTGCCGGGCTAGGCGCGCCGCCCGAGATTTGCGTTTCGAATCGGCGTGGGGCGTGGAGGCTGCCGGGTTCCGCCACTGCGGCCGTCATGGCCCGGGAAATCCCCGCATTTCACCGCGCCTCGCCGCACCGCCGTTGACAAGCGCGGCGCGCGCGGGGCCTTGTTGGCCCATGGCGAGCAAGCCCAAGACGAGCCCCAAAGCGGGCGCCAAGACCAATCTCAAGACCGGTGCCAAGAAGACGGGCAAGCCCGGCAAGGCGCCGGCTAAAGCCGCCGCGCGGCTGCCGCTGAAGGAACCGGACCTGCGTCCGACTTTCCGGCGCGAGCGGCGTGCGCTCGCCAAGGGCATCTGGCCGGTCGCGGGCTGCGATGAAGTGGGGCGGGGGCCGCTCGCCGGGCCGGTGGTGGCGGCGGCCGTGGTGCTCGATCCCAAGCGCATCCCGCGCGGTCTGAACGATTCCAAGAAGCTCGACGCTGCGACGCGCGAGAAGCTCTGTGCCAAGATCTGCGCGACGGCGGAAGTGGCGGTCGCCTTCGGCTCCACGGACCGCATCGACCGCGACAACATCCTGCGCGCCTCGCTTTGGGCCCTCGGCCGCGCGGTGAAGGCGCTGCCGGTCCGGCCGCAGTTCGTCTTCGTCGACGGCAACATGAAGATCGACTGCGGCTGCGATTGCGAGGCGGTGGTGTCGGGCGACGCGCTGGTGTTGTCGATCGCGGCGGCTTCCATCGTCGCCAAAGTCACGCGCGACCGGCTGATGGCGCGCATCGGCCTCGTTCATCCGGAATACGGCTTCGAGCGGCACATGGGCTACAGCGTGCCCGAGCATTTCAGGGCGCTGGCCGCGCACGGACCGACCATCCACCACCGCCGCTCGTTCGCGCCGGTGGCCGCCAAGCTCGCGGACCTCGAAGGCGGCGTTCCGGACGAGGTCGTGGCCGACTTGTTGCCTCTTTAGCGCGCGTTCTCTATTGCTGCTCGCTGCCCTCTCCCGCAAGCGGGGAGGGACAAAAAACCGGGCCCATGCACTACGTCTCCCTGATCGTCGAAGCCTTGCGCGGGCGTCCGCGGCTGGTGTTCTGGACCGCGGCGCTGACGCAAGCCGTGCTTTGGGTGCTGATCCCCTCGCTGTTCTACAGCGCGCCGCCCGGCGACCTGCCGACCACGCTCGCCATCGGTCACGAATTCCTGCTCGGCAGCTATCTCGGGCCGCCGCTCGCCTTCTGGCTGGGCGAACTCGCGTTCCGCGTCGCCGGCATCGTCGGCGTCTACGTGCTGGCGCAGGCCTGCATCGTCGTCACCTATTGGGCGGTGTTCACCCTCGGGCGCGCCATCGTCGGCGTCCGCCACGCGGCGCTCGCCGTGCTGCTGATGGTGGGCGTTGCCGCCTTCACGGTGCCGAGCGTCGATTTCGGCCCAACGGTGCTGGCTGCGCCGTTCTGGGCGCTGGCGCTACTGCACTACTGGCGCGCCATCGGGGAGCGCAAGCTTGGCGCCTGGTTTTTGCTGGCGCTGGATCTGGGGCTGCTGCTGCTGTCGAGCTATGTCGGGCTGATCCTATTCGCGCTGCTGGCGTTGTTTACGCCGCTCACGTCGGCGGGCCGCCGCGCGCTCGCGCACGCCGAGCCCTGGATCGCGGCATTGCTGTTGATGATCATTGTCTTCCCGCATGCGTGGTGGCTCGCGCATCAGAGCCATCTCGCCTTCTCCGGCTGGCAGGCGAGCGCAAGCGTCGTCGGCCGCCTGCCGGCCTGGGCCTGGCTGGCGATCTTCCTGCTGGCGAGCCATCTGGGGCTGGTGCTGTTGATCGCGCTCGCCGCCGGCTGGCCGCGCGGGCGGCGCGAACGCGCGCGCGCGCCGGAGATCGACCGGCCCCCGACCGTGCCGTTCGCGCGCACTTACATCTACTTTTTCGCGCTGGTGCCGGCGCTCGCGGCCATCGCCGCGGCGGCGGCGGGCCGGCACCTCGGACCTTTCGATGCCGCTGCGCCGCTCCTGGTGTTGTCGGGGCTTGCGGTCGTCACACTCGCCGGAGACCGCGTGCTGCTCTACCGCGAGCGGCTGGTTTCCTCGGCCTGGGTGGGCATTCTGGTGGCGCCGCCGCTGGTCGCCGCCGCCGGCATCGTGGTGTTGCCATGGGTCGCCTCGGTCGATCCGCGCGTGGCGCAGCCGGCCAATGCCGAGGGGCGCTTCTTTGCGCAGACGTTCGAACGGCGCACCGGCACCCCGCTGCAATACATCGCCGGCGACCAGCGGCTGGCGCCGCTCATTGCGCTCGCCGCGCCGAGCCGCCCGCACGTCTATTTCGACTGGGCGCCGCAATGGAGTCCGTGGGCAAGCGCGGCCGATCTGCGCAGGACGGGCGGCGTATTGGTGTGGCCAGCAAGCGCGGCGCGCACAGCGCCGCCGGCACGTCTGAAGCAGCAGTTTCCGTCGCTGGTGCCAGACGTGCCGCAGTCGTTCGAGCGGCCGGTGCAGGGTTTCCTGCCCTCGATTCGTCTCGGCTGGGCGGTGATCAGGCCTCAGAGCGAAAACAAACCCTGAGCGTTTCGGCGGTCTGGTTTACGTCGCCAGCCAGCGCGTTACGTCGTCTGCTTTCGGCAGGCCGCCGGCGTGCACGACCTTGCCGTCGATGACGATGCCGGGCGTGGCGGCGATGCCGTAGCCGGCGATCGCCGCATAGTCCGTCACCTTCTCGATCGTCACCGGCACGCCGAGCTTGTCGGCTTCGTTCTGCACCATCGCAGCGGTCTCGACGCAGCGCTTGCAGCCGGGGCCGAGCACCTTGATGTCCTTCATGGAACGTCTCCACTCGTTACGAGAACAATGCGTTGAACAGGAAGCCGACGGCCAGGATGCCGCTGCCGACGACACCGATGAACACCGCGATCAGCCGCACGGTCAGCACCTTGCGCAGGATGATCATCTCCGGCAGCGAAAGTGCGATCACCGACATCATGAAGGCGAGCACGGTGCCGAGCGCGGCGCCCTTGGTGATGAGCGCTTCCACCACCGGAATGATGCCGGCGGCGTTCGAATACATCGGGATGCCGAGCAGCACCGCCGCGGGCACCGACCACCACTCGCCGCGGCCCATGATCGTGGTCAGGAGATCGGCCGGCACGTAACCGTGGATGAAGGCGCCGACCGCGATGCCGGCGATGACCCACAGCCACACCTTGCCGACGATGTCGCGCACGGACTCGATGCCGGCCTTGATGCGCTCGACGGGGGTCACGGTTTCAGCCGGTAGATCGGCCGCGGTGGTGCGCAGGTCGCGCACCCAGCCTTGCAGCCAGTGCTCGAGGTGCAGCCGGCCGATCACCCAGCCGGAGACGATGGCGACGCCGAGGCCGAAGGCGAGATAGGTGAGGGCGACCCGCCAGCCGACGAGGCCGAGCAAGAGACCGAGCGCGACTTCGTTGACCATCGGGGCCGCGATCAGGAACGAGAAGGTGACGCCGAGCGGTACGCCGGCGCTGACGAAGCCGACGAACAGCGGCACCGCGGAGCAGGAGCAGAACGGCGTCAGGATGCCGAGCCCGGCTGCCAGCACGTTGCCGACGCTTTCGCGTTTGCCCGCGAGCAGCGCGCGCGTCTTGGCGGCGGAGAAGAAGCTGCGCACCACGCCCATGGCAAACACGACCAGCATCAGCAGCATCAGAACCTTGGGCGTGTCGTAGGCGAAGAAGCTGATGGCGGCGCCGAGATGGCTGTCGGCGCTGACCGGCAGCACGGCGACGAGCCAAGCGGAAAAGGCCGGGAGCTCGCTGTAGACGAGGGCCCACAGGATGAGCCCGAGCACGGTCAAAGCCAGCCACTTGCCGGTCGCTGAATTTGGCGCGGGCGCGATGACGGGGGCCTTGCAGCAGGTCTGGACGCTCATGCCGCGTTCCTTTCCTGCTCGGGGGGCAACGCCAGCGCGGCGTCGACGAGGGCGACGACTTCCTGCGGGAGGTTTGGCGCGCGCCGGTAGCGCACCCATTGCGCGTCGCGGCGGTCCGTCAGCAGGCCGGCGAGCTTGAGCGTTGTCATGTGCCGCGACATGCGGGACTGGGTCGCGCCCAGCTTCTGCATGAGCTCGCAGACGCAGTGCTCGTCGCCGTCCCAGATGAGGCGCAGGGCTTCGAGCCGGGTCGGCTCCGCGAGCGCCGAGAGAAGTGCCACTGAATTCATGGGGTTAGGCCTTGGGTTCCTGGCTATGCCCTAATTTGCTTATGCGCATAGACGCATAAATAGAACGCCCCACGTCGTTTCGCAAGGGGGCGGTGGGGCTAGCGCCGCGCGCTCAGCACCTAGTGATAGCTCTCGCCCTCGGCGACCTTGCCGCGGAACAGCCAGTAGACGAAGGCGACGTAGCCCAGGATCAGCGGCAGCAGCACCAGCGTGCCCAGCAGCATGAAGATCTGGCTCGCCGGCGCCGCAGCCGTCTGCCACACCGTGAGCGACGGCGGCACGAGGTACGGGAAATAGGAAATGATCAGCCCGACATAGCCGAGCAGGAACAGCGCCACCGCTGCCAGGAACGGCGGCACCTCGCGGCCGTTCTCCAGCCACCACCAGCACAGATACGCGACCAGCACCGTCACCACCGGCACCGGCCACAGATAAAGAATATTCGGCAACGAGAACCAGCGCTGCGCGACCCGCGCTTCCAGGATCGGCGTCCACAGGCTGACCGCGCCCATGAAGATCAGCACGGCGCCGAGCAGGATCTTGGCCTGGTGGCGCGCGCGTATGGCGACCGGGCCTTCGACCTTCATGGCGAGCCAGGTGGCGCCGAGCAGGCCGTAGCCCATGATCATCGCCAGGCCGCAGATCAGCGCAAACGGCGTCGCCCAGTCGAGCGGGCCGCCGGCATAGGCGTCGTTCGCGACCTTGATGCCCTGAATGAGGCCGCCGAGGATCACGCCCTGCGCGAAGGCGGCGAGCCCCGAACCGACGGTGAAGGCGATGTTGAGCCAGGTCTTGCTGCGCGACACCGTGCGGAATTCGAACGCCACGCCGCGGAAGACCAGAGCCAGCAGCATGACGATCACCGGGATGTAGAGCGCCGGCATGATGATCGAGTAGGCGAGCGGAAACGCCACCCACAAGCCCCCGCCGCCCAGCACCAGCCAGGTCTCGTTGCCGTCCCAGAACGGCGCCACCGAGCGCATCATCTGGTCGCGCTCGCGCTCGTTCTCGGCGAAGGGAAACAGGATGCCGATGCCGAGATCGAAGCCGTCGAGAACGACGTACATGGCGACGGCGGTGCCGATCAGGCCGGCCCAGATGACGGGAAGATACCAATCCATGGCGTTCACCCTTGGTGCTCGGCCGTCAGGAATGCCGCGGTAGCGATTGGGCGGTGGTCCGATGGGCCGCCGCCATGGCCGCGCCGGTGATGCCGCCGCCGGCCTCCGCCGATGCGTCGGGCCCGCGGTTGATCAGGCGGTTGATGTAGTAGATGCCGAACGAGAACACGACGCCGTAGGCGAGCACGAACAGGATCAGCGTCGTCAGTACGCTGTCGGCCGGCACCGGCGAGACGGCCTGCGATGTGCGCAAGACGCCCTCGACCACCCACGGCTGGCGCCCGACCTCGGTGACGACCCAACCGGAGATCACCGCGATAAAGCCGATCCACCAGCACTGCGACATGATCCAGAGGTACCAGCGCGTCTCGAACAACGTGCCGCGCCACCACAGGAAGGCGCCGACGAACGCCGCCGCGATCATGAAGAGGCCCAGCCCCACCATGACGCGAAAGGCGAAGAACACCTCCCGCACCGGCGGGCGGTCCTTGGCCGGCACGCTGTCGAGCCCCTTGAACTTGCCGTCCCAGCTATGGGTGAGCAGCAGCGAGGCGGCGTGCGGGATCGACAGCGAATAGTCGTTGCTCTGGGTTTTTTCGTTCGGCCAGGCGAAGATCTCGAACGGCACGCCGGCCTGATTGCTGTCCCAGTGCGCCTCCATCGCCGCCACCTTGATCGGCTGGTGCTCGAGCGTA
Organism: uncultured Pseudomonadota bacterium; assembly: GCA_963773225.1. Classification (GTDB taxonomy): domain Bacteria; phylum Pseudomonadota; class Alphaproteobacteria; order Rhizobiales; family Xanthobacteraceae; genus Pseudolabrys. The sequence goes on along the minus strand of CAVZAO010000015.1, from coordinate 98,192 downwards.
TTGAGGCCGTGCTGGTCGCCGATCAGGAGCTGCAGCGGCGCCAGGATGACAACGAGCCCGATCGCCATGCGCAGCATGGTGCGGCTGACCTCGACATGACGGCCGGCCAGCAGGTAGCGCGCGCCCACCGCCAGTACTACAAAGCCCGTGGTGAGATACGCCGCGTTGACCATATGCGCGAAGCGATACGGGAAGCTCGGGTTGAAGATTACCTGTAGCCAGTCGGTCGGGTAGGCGATGCCGTTCTGCATCACGAAGCCGGCCGGCGTCTGCATCCAGCTGTTGGCGGACAGAATCCAGAACGCGGAAAAGGCGGTACCGCCGGCGACGAAAAAACCCGACAGCACGTAGAGCCACGGCGGCACGCGGTCGAAGCCGAACAGCAGCACGCCGAGGAAGGTCGCCTCCAGGAAGAAGGCGGTGAGCACTTCGTAGCCGATGAGCGGGCCGACCACGTTGCCGACCACATGCGAGAACTGGCTCCAGTTCGTGCCGAACTGGTAGGACATCACGACGCCCGACACCACGCCCATGGCGAACGACACCGCGAAGATGCGGGTCCAGAACCGCATCAGAGTATGAAAGCGCTCGTGGCCGGTCTTCACCCACAAAGCGCCGAGCACGGCGATGTAGGCGGAAAGTCCGATCGTGAAGGTCGGAAAAATAATGTGGAACGCAATGACGAAGGCGAATTGCGCGCGGGACAGCAGGACGGGATCAAGGTGCATCGGTCGACTTCGGCCTCAAGCATTCAACGAATTGAATGGATACTCCACACCCCCGTCGCATCACAAGCCGGCGTGCATGCATGAGCGCGCACCGGCATTGCGAATTATCGACAGCTCCACCGGCAACACCACCTTAGTCCTGCCGGCATCGCACTTCAAACCACGTCACCATGACACCTTAACGATCTTCTCGCCGGCACGCGCCTCGCGTCATCAGCCGCCGAGCGCCTTCTTGATCGCGAGGAAATCGCGCCAGGCAAAGCGCTTCTGCAACGGGCTGCGCAGCAGGAAGGCCGGATGGAAGGTCGGGATGGCGCGGATCTCGCGCTGGCCCGTCTCGAAGGAGAACCAGCGCCCGCGGATGCGCGTGATGCCTTCCTTGACGCCGAGCAGCGTCTGCGCCGACGGCCCGCCGAGGCAGACGAGGATCTCGGGATCGGCCAGTTCAATTTGTCGCAGCATGAACGGCAGGCAGATCTGCGATTCCGCCGGCGTCGGCGTGCGGTTACCGGGCGGGCGCCAGGGCACGATGTTGGCGATGTAGACTTGGGTGCGGTCGAGGCCGATCGCGGCGAGCATGCGGTCGAGCAATTTGCCGGAGCGGCCGACGAAGGGCAGGCCCTCGATGTCTTCGTCGCGGCCGGGTGCTTCGCCGACGAACATCACCCGGCTTTGCGGATTGCCGTCGGCGAACACGAGCTGGGTGGCGGTCGCTTTGAGCGCGCAGCCCTCGAAGCGTTCGAGCAGCGCGCGCAGTTCCTCGAGCGAGCCGGCGCTTCTCGCGGCTTCGCGCGCGGCCATGACGGCTTCTTCCGGGGCGGGCGGCGCGCTCGCCGGCGGCCGCACGCGGCCGCCGCCGATGGGCGGCGGGGCCGGGGCCTCGATTTCCTCGCGTCGGACGGGCGGCGGCGCGGGCCTTGCCGGCGCCGGCATCTCCTCGGCCGCGAAGCGGTCGATCGCCTCTTCGCCGACCAGTGCGTCGACGCCGGCTTCCAGGTAGAAGTCGAGCAATTCGCGCACGGAATGGGCTTCGGGAGGGGTCATCGCCCGACGACCAAACACCCGCGCGGCCGACGGTGCAAGCCGCGTTATTCCGCGGCCTGTGGCAGGGTCACGACCTCGCCGCGCGGCGGGTAGTTGCGCTCGGCGATGAAGTCGAGCGCGGTCAGGAGGTCGGCAAACTGCGGGCGCGCGAACGGCATGGTCTGCACGCTGGCGCAATAGAGCGTGCGGTCGGGCTTGATCAGGAACAGTCCCGGCTCATTGAAGTGCCGCGGCTCCTCGATCCCCGCCGAGGTGGCGCCGCGCCCGGTCGATATCCAGAGCCCGAAGGCGCGCGCGGTCGCCATCTCCAATCCGTAGCCGACGCGCAGGTTCGGCAGCGCCCACTCGGACTTGGCACGCGTCGCGCGGTCGGCGTCGTCGGCGGAGATCGCCACCGGTGCCACCCCGCGCTTGTCGAATTCGCCGAGCTTGCTTTCAAGGTCGGCGAGCTGGCGCTTGCACTGCGGACAGTGCAGCCCGCGGTAGAACAGAACGAGCGTGAACTTCGCCGGCGTCTCGGTGTCGAGATCGAACTTGCCGCCGCCGACGAGCGGCACGGCGAGGGTCGGAACAGGCTGGCGTGGCACCAGCGGTGAAATATCGGTCATTTTGAATATCTCCCATGCAGTCCGGCGAAATCGGCGGGAGCATAGCGGCGTGAACCGCTGCGGCTAGGGCCGGCGCCGTCACGCTTCGGTGAGTTCCTGGCGCATGCGGGCTTCCGATGCGGGGCCGATTGTCACAGGGGGAAATTCATGAAACAGATCGAGCACATGGATTGGCAAGCCTGAACGCAACCTGAAGAGTCGCCTGGCTTGCTGCAGGGGGAGCGCAAGGATAGCGCAAGAGGCACTTTGATGAGTACGCAGGAAAGTCCCGCCCGCGAGGCGATGGAATTCGACGTGGTGATCGTCGGCGCCGGGCCGGCCGGGCTCGCCAGCGCGATCCGTCTCAAGCAGATCAATGCCGACATCAACGTGGTGGTGGTGGAGAAGGGCTCCGAGGTCGGCGCCCACATTCTCTCCGGCGCGGTGATCGATCCGGCCGGGCTCGACGCGCTGCTGCCCGAATGGCGCAGCGAGCACACGCCGATCAAGACAGCGGTCACCGACGATCGTTTCTATTATCTCGGTCACACCGGCGCGCTGCGGCTGCCGAACCTCATGATGCCGCCGCTGATGAGCAATCACGGCAACTTCATCGTCTCGCTTGGCAGCGTCTGCCGCTGGCTGGCGGAAAAGGCGGAAGCCCTCGGCGTCGAGATCTACCCGGGCTTCGCCGCGGCTGAAGTGCTCTACGACGATAACGGCGCCGTGGTCGGCGTCGCCACCGGCGACATGGGCGTGGGCAAGAACGGCGAGCCCAAGGATTCGTTCACGCCGGGCATGGAGCTGCGCGCCAAGTACACGTTGTTTGCGGAAGGCGCGCGCGGCAATCTCGGCAAGCAGCTCATCGCGCGCTTCGGCCTCGCGCACGACAGCGAGCCGCAGAAGTTCGGTATCGGCCTGAAGGAGCTGTGGCAGGTGCAGCCCGACAAGCACCGCACAGGACTCGTGCAGCATTCCTTCGGCTGGCCGCTCGACGGTTCGACCGGCGGCGGTTCGTTCCTCTATCACTTCGACGATAATCTGGTGTCGGTCGGCTTCGTGGTGCACCTGAACTACACCAACCCGTATCTGTCGCCGTTCGAGGAGTTCCAGCGCTTCAAGACTTATCCGCTGGTGCGCGAAACCTTCGCCGGCGCCAAGCGCCTATCTTACGGCGCGCGCGCGATCACGGAAGGCGGCTATCAGTCGGTGCCCAAGCTCGTCTTCCCGGGCGGCGCCCTGATCGGCTGCGATGCCGGCTTCATGAACGTCCCGCGCATCAAGGGCAGCCACAACGCCATGCTGTCGGGCATGCTGGCCGCGGACGCGGTTGCCGCCGCGCTCGGCGCGGGGCGTGGCAACGACGAGCTTGCGGACTACGCCGGCGCCTGGCGCGGCTCGGCCATCGGCAAGGACCTTTGGCGCGTGCGCAATGCCAAGCCGCTCTGGTCCAAGTTCGGCACGCTCGCCGGCATCGCGCTCGGCGGTCTCGACATGTGGACCAATACGCTCGGCTTCTCGCTATTCGGCACGCTCAAGCACGGCAAACCGGACTACGCCACGCTCAAGCCGGCGGCGCAGTGCAAGAAGATCGACTATCCCAAGCCCGACGGTGCGCTCACCTTCGACCGGCTGTCGTCGGTATTTCTGTCCAACACCAACCACGAGGAAGACCAGCCGGTGCACCTCAAGGTGCAGGACATGGACCTGCAGGTGCACTCCGAGCACGACCTCTTCGGCGGCCCCTCGGCGCGCTATTGTCCGGCCGGCGTCTACGAGTGGGTCGAGGAGGGCGGTTCCGCGAAATACGTCATCAACGCGCAAAACTGCGTCCACTGCAAAACCTGCGACATCAAGGACCCGAATCAGAACATCAACTGGGTGCCGCCCGAAGGCGGTGGCGGCCCGAATTATCCCAACATGTGAGGCGGCGGCGCGGCGGTCGGCCACGATGCCGCCTCGATCCGGGTCTTCAAGCGGAAGACGGTCCGCTATCGGCGCCGTTCTTGCGGGGGCGGCGCAAAAAGGCCATTCTCGGCACAACCTTGGCGGCACGGCGTGGGGACCCTGCGCGAGCCGCCGCATTGGAGCATGCCCGTGACCCCTTCGAGCCTCGCCCGGTGCATCGTCGGCACCGCGCTCACCGTTCTTCTTGCTGCCGCGCCGATCGAGAGTTTCGCCCAGCCCAACCCAGCCAATGACGCTTCCGACCTGACGGCCGCGGGCAGCTATCTCGCCGCGCGCCACGCCAGCCAGATGCGCGACGCGGTGAAGGCCGCCGAGTACTATCGCGATGCGCTGGCGCGCGACCCCAAGAACGTCGACCTGCTCGACCGCGCTTTTCTGTCGCTGGTCATCGGCGGCGAGATCAAGGCGTCGGTGAAGTACGCCGAGCGCGTGGTGCACGCCGACCAGAACGACCGCATCGGCCGGCTGGTGCTGGGCGTGCACGCGCTGAAAGAGAAGCGCTACCGTGCCGCGCGCGCCGACCTGATGAAGTCGGTGCACGGACCCATCACCGATCTGACCGCGACGCTGCTCGCCGCCTGGAGCCTCGAAGGCGAGCACCGCAGCCGCAGCGCGGTCAAGCTGATCGACCGCCTCAGCGGGCCGGACTGGTACGCGATCTTCAAGGACCTGCACGCCGGCATGATCCTCGATCTCGGCGATCACGAGAAGGACGCCGGCAAGCGCCTTGAAAAGGCCTACAACCTCGACTCCTCGGCGCTACGCGTGGTCGAGGCCTATGGCAGTTGGCTGTCGCGCAACAAGTCGCCGGCCGAAGCCATGAAGGTGTTCGAGGCGTTCAATGCCAAGGCACCGAACCATCCGCTCGTGGTGGCGGCGATGAAGAAGCTCAAGGCCGGCAAGAAGCTGCCGCCGGTGGTGGCGTCGGCCGCGGGCGGCGCCGCGGAGTTGCTCTACGGGCTCGGCGCGTCGCTCGGGCGCCGCGGCGGCGAAGACCTGGGCCTCGTCTATCTGCAGCTCGCGCTTTATCTCGAGCCGCACCATGCGCTGGCGCTGCTATCGATTGCCGATCTCTACGACACCATCAAGAAGCCTGAGCTGGCGCTCAAGGCCTACGAGCGCATCCCTGCGGATTCGCCGTTACACCGCAACGCCGCGATCCAGATGGCGTCCGATCTCGACGCGCTCGATCGCACGGCGGAAGCCAAGGCCCAGCTCGAGGCGGTGCTGAAGAAGTCGCCCGACGACGTCGAAGCCATCATGGCGCTCGGCAACCTGCTGCGCGCGCACAAGGAGTTTGACAAGTGCGGGCCGGTCTATTCCAAGGCGATCGCCACGCTCAAAAGCCCCGACAAGTCGAACTGGGTGATGTTCTACTTCCGCGGCATCTGTTACGAGCGCGATCACCAGTGGCCGAAGGCAGAGGCCGACTTCAAGCAGGCGCTCAAGCTCTCTCCGGACCAGCCGCACGTGCTGAACTATCTCGGCTACTCCTGGATCGACAAGGGCGTGCACCTCGACGAAGGCATGGCCATGATCAAGAAGGCCGTGGAGCAACGCCCCGATGACGGCTACATCGTCGACTCGCTGGGCTGGGCCTACTACAAGCTCGGAAACTACGACGAGGCGGCCAAGCAGCTGCAGCACGCCATTGAGCTCAAGCCGGAAGACCCGACCATCAACGACCACTATGGCGACGCGCTGTGGCGCATCGGGCGCAAGCTCGACGCCCATTATCAGTGGATCCACGCCCGCGACATGAAGCCCGATCCCGACGAGCTCACCAAGATCGAGGCCAAGCTGAAGCACGGGCTGCCCGAGGAGCACTCCTCGCAGGCCAACGACGCCAACAAGAAGAAGCCCGGCGACGGCGGCTGAGGTCCGTCGTTCCGGGGCGGCGCATTAGCGCCGAACCCGGAATCCGGGTACATGGTTTGCGCGCAAGCCTCTGGATTTCGGGCGCGCGGGCTTAAGCCCGTGCCCGGCAATGACGAACGAATTCACGGTCGAACCATTTCCAAGGCAAACGAACGCGTGACGACGCTGCTCACCGAACGGGCTCCGGCCAAGATCAACCTGACGCTGCGCGTCGTAGGCCGCCGCGCCGACGGCTACCATGAGCTGGAAAGCCTCGTGGTCTTCGCGGACGTCGCCGACACGCTCACGCTCGAGCCGGGGTCCGAGACGACGCTCGTCATCGACGGGCCCAATGCCACCGCCTGCGGGCCGGATGCCGATAACCTGGTGTTGAAGGCAGAGCGCGCGCTCCGCGCCGACGTGAGCGGCCTCAAGGGTGGCCGCTTCCGGCTCGCCAAAAGTCTGCCGGTGGCTGCCGGCATTGGGGGTGGCTCGGCCGATGCGGCGGCCGCGTTGCGGCTGTTGGCGCGGGTCAACGGGCTGCCGGCCGATCATTCGGCGCTGGCCGCGGCGGCGCTTGCGACCGGCGCCGACGTGCCGGTGTGTCTGGCGTCGGCGGTGCGCGTCATGCGCGGCGTCGGCGAAATCCTCTCCGCGCCAGTCGCGCTGCCGATCTTGCCGGCCGTGCTGGTCAATCCCGGCGTGCCGCTCGCCACCCGCGACGTGTTCAAGGCGTTTGCGGGGATGGGCGGCAGCGACGTGGCCCTCGGCGCCGTGCCGGACGAACTGGAGGCGCTGTTCGCCTTCCTCGATACCCACGGCAACGATCTCACCGCGCCGGCGGTCGCCTGCGAGCCGGCGGTCGGCGCGGTACTCGACGCGCTTTCGCTGCTGCCGGGCGTACGGCGGGTCCGCATGTCGGGCTCGGGGCCGACCTGCTTCGCGCTCTTCGATACCGCTGGAGCAGCCGCAGCCGCCGCCCAGCAGCTCAAGACCGCCCGCCCGGACTGGTGGGTCGAGGCGACGCGTCTCGGCAACGCCGCGCAGGTGCTGACCTAGTCGCCCTTGAATTTGCCGGCTTTGCGCGGGAGGGTTCCGTCGGTGATTTGCCCGTTGGCTGTCACCGGGTGCAAACCGGAGCCGTTCATGAAATCGAGCTGGATCGTTGTCGCGCTCGCGGCGCTCGTCGTCGCTTCAAGCCCGGCGCTCGCGCGCGGCAAGCACCGCCCGCTGCCACGCTGCGTCGACCGTCCCTACCAATTCAGCTGGTTCGACCTGTTCTTCCACCCGGCGGCGCAACCGAACGGCTGCGCCCCGCCGGTCTTTGCCGACGGCAAGTTCGTCGGCCAGGATCCCGATCCCTTTATTCGGCTGCAGCTCAAGCGCCATCCGGAAACCGGTTACGACATGTCGCAGCTGCACTAGAGACGTTCACCGCTTCAAGGAAACGGTGAACGTGTCGAAGTTATTGTTTTGTCGTATTTCCGGACGGCGAACCGGTTTCCACTTCGCCTGGAAAAGCTCTAGTACGCGCGGCCTATACAGAAATCGACGGCCTCTTCCAGCGCGGTCTTGATGTCGGAAGGCGGCACCAGCGCCAGCGCGTCGGTGGCAATCGCCCCGTAGTGACGGGCGCGGCCGACCGTGTCCTCGATCGCGTTATGCTTGGCGACGAGCGCGATCGCGGTGTCGAGATCGCCGTCCTCCACTTTGCCCTCGGCCAATGTCCGATTCCAGAACGCGCGCTCACTGGCGTCGCCGCGGCGGAACGACAGCACCACCGGCAGCGTGATCTTGCCCTCGCGGAAGTCATCGCCCACGTTCTTGCCGAGCTTGGCGGACTTGCCGCCGTAGTCGAGCGCGTCGTCGATGAGCTGGAAGGCGATGCCGAGGTTCATGCCGTAGGAGCGGCAGGCGGCGAGCTCCGCCTTATCCTTGCCGGCGAGCGCGGGGCCGACCTCGCAGGCGGCGGCGAACAGCTCGGCGGTCTTGGCGCGGATGACCGCGAGGTATTCGTCCTCGTTGGTGGCGGTGTTCTTGGCGGCGCCGAGCTGCATCACCTCGCCCTCGGCGATCACGGTCGCCGCCGACGAGAGAATATCGAGCGCGTGCAGGCTGCCGACCTCGACCATCATCTTGAAGGCCTGGCCGAGCAGGAAGTCGCCGACCAGCACGCTTGCCTCGTTGCCCCACAGCATGCGGGCGGCGAGCTTCCCGCGGCGCATGTCGCTTTCGTCGACCACATCGTCGTGCAGCAGCGTCGCGGTGTGCATGAATTCCACCGCCGCGGCGAGCTTGACGTGGCCGCCGCCGGTGTAGCCGGCGAGCTTGGCCATAGCGAGCGTCAGCATCGGCCTGAGCCGCTTGCCGCCCGAGGCGATGAGGTGGTTAGCCACCTCGGGAATCATGGTGACGTCGGACCCGGTGCGCGCCAGGATGGTCGTGTTGACCCGCTCCATGTCGGCGGCGACCAGGTCGGTGAGACGGGCGAGCGAGCCCGCGCCGGGACTCTCAAACGGGACGATGACGGCCAATTGTCTTCTCCGGCGTCAATTCAGTGGCAACAGAAACGCTATATTAACGCGGTGGGTGCGGTAGAGTGCCATATCTTCCTATTGGCGCGGCGCACGGGCAAGGGGGACCCGATTGACCAGTGCAGGCATGAAGTCGGCGGAAGCCCAAATCGGGCGCTTCGCCCCCTATAAAATCGCCGTCCTGCTCCCTTGCTACAACGAGGAGGCCGCGATTGCCAAGGTCGTGGCCGATTTCCGCGCCGCGCTGCCGGAAGCAGCCGTCTTCGTCTTCGACAACAATTCGACCGATGACACCGTGGCGGTGGCGCAGGGCGCCGGCGCCGAGGTCTTTCCCGTCAAGCTCCAGGGCAAGGGCTTCGTGGTGCGGCGCATGTTCACCGACGTCGAAGCGGATGTCTACGTGCTGGCGGACGGTGATGCAACCTACGACGCGCCGAGCGCGCAGCGCATGATCGAACGCCTGCTGGCGGAGCGGCTCGACATGGTGGTCGCGATCCGGGTCGACAACGAGCCGGCTGCTTATCGCGCCGGCCACCGAACCGGCAACCGGCTCTTGACCGGATTCGTCGCCACCGTGTTCGGCCCCACCTTCAAGGACATGCTCTCGGGCTACCGGGTGTTCTCGCGCCGCTTCGTGAAGTCGTTCCCGGTGCTGTCGGGCGGCTTTGAAATCGAGACCGAGCTCACCATCCACGCGCTCGAGCTCGGGCTTGCGGTCGAGGAGATCGAGACGCCGTATTATGCGCGGCCGGAAGGCTCCGCCTCCAAGCTCAATACGTGGCGCGACGGCTTCCGTATCCTGCGCACCATCGTCAAGCTCTACCGCACCGAACGGCCGCTGGGCTTCTTCGGCGCCATCGGCATCGCGCTGGCCGCGGCCTCGATCGGCTTCGCCATCCCGGTCTTCATCACCTATGCGCAGACCGGCCTGGTGCCGCGGCTGCCGACGGCGGTGCTGTCCACCGGCCTGATGCTTTTGGCGTTTCTGTCGGGGGTGGCCGGGCTGGTGCTCGACACCGTTACGCGCGGCCGCCAGGAGGTGAAGCTGCTCGCCTATCTCGGCCACCGCGCGCCGGGCGAAGAACGCCGCAAGCGGTGATACGTTTTGGAGCCCCCGGTCGCGGCTCAGGTCTTTTCCGAAAGCTCAAGACTATGCAGGCGCGTTTTCACGGCTGCCGATACGGAAGTGTGAATGGACTCCGGAAAATCGGCGGGTAACGCCGCTTCCAGTTTAGACATCGTCTTGTCAGCGTTGTCGGCGATGTCTTGAATCGCCGACTGGACGAGCGACTTCGGCAATCCGGCTTGCTCGCCGGTTTGTATGAAGTGGCGCCCGAGAATGGTGTCGATCAGGTAATGGCGGTTCTTTCCGACCGACATTGCCAGTTTCATTTGCTTGCGTTCGATTTGCCGGGAATCAAGACTTGGCTGCGCCGTCAGCACGTCGTAGAGCGGGGTCAGGTGATATGTGCCGCCAGGCCCAAGAAAGACGCTGAAGTTCTTGGCGTGCCCATCGGTTGCGCCGATCAACCAGAAGATGATCTGCGCTTTCAAAAAGGTCTTGTGGTCTTCTGCGGGGTTGTCGCTGCCCTTCAACAAATCAAGGATCGCGACCATACCGGGTCCGCCATCGCTTTGGTACTTTTGCGTCGGCGGAATCGAGAGCGCCTGGCAACAATCTTCCTGCGGCAGGCGCAGCAAGCGGCCATCTCTTGTCCATTGCCGATCGAAGCGCTCGATCACCAGCGCCTTGGTTCCGGCGAATGTCCTGATTTCGGCCGCGTTCGCCGGCAGGCCGAAGGCGTGGAGCAGCTTCAGGCAGTAGTATTCGTTCTCGATGCTGTTCGACAGATCGATACCGTTCGGCAACTGCCCGATTTGGGTTTTGAGGATGTGCGTCGTCGGTGTCGTGCCGTGGGGCTTGAGCCACTTCTCTTTGTAGTGGAGCAGGGCTGTCTTTTCCTGTGCGCCCGCGATCGAGATGCGGAATTCGTCATCGCGGCTCAGGCCGAGCGGCGCTTGTACAAGATTGTGAAGCAGCTTTTCGATGGCCTGGTCATCGACAGGCTCGCCTTCAAACCCCGCGATCGCATCGATGGCTTTGTTTTCGTCGGCGATGAATTGCATGGCGCCGACGCAGTCATGGCCGATGGCGGCCAGCATGCTGTAGGCGTCCGTTCCACGCGCGCCGACCTTTTCCGCCACTCGGCGCCGCAGCGCGTCGGAGTCGGGCAGCAGGTTCTCGAAGACGGCGGCGACGCGCTCGCCGCGGTATGCGCTCTCCCGCAGCGGCAGGGAAAGGGAAACCGGAAGGGCATGATCCCAGCTCAGCCAACTCTCGTCATAGCGGAAGGCGACAGCCCCGCTTGGTTCCTTCAGGAGTTGCCCGACGAGGCGGTTATTCAGATATACGCGCAGCGGCGCATAGTGCCGTCGGCGCGCCATCAGAAGATGTCGCCGATGTCGGCAGGGCGTCCCTTGGAACGCGGCATGATTCGGAATTCCAGATCGAGAGTGGCCAGAACGGCCAGGATAGTTTCCAGCTTCGCGGCCCGGTTTCCCGTTTCTATGAGCGAAATGGTCTCCTGCCGCAGCCCGGCCTTTTCGCCCAACTGCGTCTGGTTCCATCCGCGCCGCTTGCGGGCGCGCTGGATGACGCTGCCGATCTGCTTGGGATTGCGTGCCAAGTCTGCCATTTGGATATTATGAGCTAAATCCGATAAAAGCGCAATATTGGATTTGACGCATAAAGATCGATTATGTTCTATATCCCATAAAGTAAAATTATCGCATTTGGCGCATAAGGCATTCGAAACACTAACGCTTTTCGCACACCGGCAGGTGCGGGACCCGCTTGGCGTTGTGGTAGAGCCCGCACAACACCTGCGGACCGTCGTGTTTCAAATAGGCATGCTTGATCGGTTCGGCCTGGCTGATGATCAGATGCGCGCCGATCAGCATCATGCCGATCGGATAGGCATAGCGATGCCTTTGCAGGTCGGCGAGTTTGGTGATCAAGAGCGCGGCGGCGATGATGGCCAGCGGGTCGGTGAGCAGGAAATACTCCTGCTTCAGCCCGCGGCTCATCCCCAGCGTATCGACACCCCAATCGGTCAGCATCAGCACAGCGACCTGCGCGACCAACTGCCAGTCGCGCCGGCGGATGACGATCACCGTCGCGGCGATGACGAACCATTCCAGAAACATCGCCGGGCGCGGTGACGATTCCAGAAAGAACGTTCGCCGCAGGATCACGTGGCCGATGGATTGCAGCAGGAAGACAACGTCGTAGCTGAGGCCGCGGCTGGCCAATCCCGGCTCGGAGCCCGACGCCCATTTGAACATCTGTTCGAACGGATGGAACACCACCACCACGTCGTTCGTATTGTAGCGCGCATAAAGCGCGAGCAAGCCGATCGCGCAGCCGGCGACCGCGGCGAGCGCCGTGGTCAGCGCTTCCAACGCGTTCACCTTCCACTGCACGCAATAGGCGGTCATGCCGAGGCCGAACCAGACGGCGATCAAGATCCAATAAGCCTTGGCGCCGAGCGTGAGGTTGGGCACGCTGAAGGTGGGCGTCGATGTCGTGGTGAACCCGAACGACAGGATACCGAAGGCGAAATAGACGCCGAGAGCCGCCAACACGGCGGCCGCGGCCAGCGCCGCAACGGTGTGGCCGGGCGACTGCCAGACGTCTTTCTTCACCTCAAGAGAAGGTCCGAATGGCAGCAGGATCAACGGTACGGCGCAGATAAGAAAGACGATCTGGATCTTGTTCAGCATCGCCAGCGTGATCAGCAGGCTCGCGAGGCCGACAATCGCCGGCCGCCATATGCTCGCTCCGCGCCGCGCCACGACCAGCAGCATCAAGAGCGCGCAGTAGAAAAAGCCGGAGGCGAGAAGCTCCGTGCGCAGGATGCGCATCTGCATCGCCATGCCGCCGGAAAAGGCGAGGAAGATCGCGCCCAAGAGTGCGACGTGCCAGTCCCGCACCAGCGCGCGCAGCAGATAGGCGAAGGTCACGACGAAGGCGAGCGCGTAGATGAGCGACAATACGCGGCCTGCCCGCGCGGCCACCGTCCAGGCCTCGTTGAAGGCGGCGAGATGGCCGACCGGCGGCAGCGCGGTCAGCGAGATCACGTTGACCAAGCCGAGCCCGTGCAGCGCGCGCAGCCATTCGGCGAGGAACAGGATCGACAGATAGCCGGGGTGGTCGAAATATTCCTGCGGCAGGTGGGCGTTGAGCAGGAAGCCATTATAGACGATCCAGAAATCCATGTCGGCGACGCGCCAATATGGAAACCAGAAGCCAGCGACCATGAAGGAGAAGATCATGGCGCCGCAGATCGCGACGAGTTCCCGGTGCCAGGTGAACAGGATGAGCTGCTCGAACGGCTGATCGGGGCCCAGCATCCATTTCAGGACGCGCGAAAGGGTACGGCGAAACGGCATTTGCGAGCGCTATGGGCGAGGGGACGAGACGTGCGAAGCACCCGGAGGACCTGCTAGAGTATCCTATCGGTCGGCACGCGGCGGGGCAACGTTGGCGCCGCCGGGACAATGAATACGGGCGGAGGGGGAGTGATCCGGTCTTGCGAGAACTCGTGCGCACCAACAACATGGTCCTGGTCTCGGCAATCGGCGCATTGCTCGACGGTGCCGAGATTCCACATATGGTGCTCGACCAGAACATGAGCGTGCTCGAGGGCTCGCTCGGCATCTTGCCGCGCCGCATGCTGGTGGCCGATGAGGACCTCGCCGCCGCGCGCCGGCTGCTGACCGACGCCGGCCTCGGGCACGAGCTCAGGCCCGATGATTCCTGAAACCGCCGCGCTCGAAACGAGTGAAGACGCCGTGCTCGGCGGCCGCCTGCGTCTGCGCCAGCCTTTGCGCGGCCATCGCGTCGGCCACGACGCCATGCTATTGGCGGCGGCGACCGGCGCGGTGAGCGGCGAACACGCGGTCGATCTCGGCGCCGGTGTCGGTGGCGCCGGTCTGGCGCTGGCACTGCGTGTGCCGGGGCTGCGCGTGAGCCTGGTCGAGATCGACCAGGCGCTGACCGTGCTTGCCGCCGACAATGCCCGCATCAATGGGCTCGACGACCGCGTGCAGGCATTCGCGTGCGATGCCGAGGGCAGCGCGGCGCTCGCTTGCGCCGGGCTTGTGGCAGACAGCGCCGACCGCGTGCTGATGAACCCGCCCTTCCACGACACCCGTCGACAGAATGCCTCGCCCGATCCGCGACGGCGGCGCGCGCACGCCGCCGCGCCTGGGCTGCTGGGCCGCTGGATCGCGAGCGCGGTTTTCCTGCTCAGGCCCGGCGGCGTGTTGACGCTGATCTGGCGCGCCGACGAATTGGCGGATGTGCTGGCGGCGCTTGCCGGAGCGTTCGGCGCCGTCGCGGTCCTGCCGGTGCTGCCGGCGCCGGACCGGCCCGCCATCCGCGTGCTGGTACGCGCGACGAAGGGCGGAGAGGGCGATGTGACGCACCTGCCGTCACTCGTCCTCAACGGCGGCGACGGCCGCCCGAGCGCCGACGCCGAGGCCGTGTTGCGCCATGCCGGCACGCTGCCGCTCGCCGGATGAGCGAGGGGCCAGGAACTTCCGGGCTTTGACTCAGGTTGCCATCACTGACTTACTGCCCGTCATGGCCACCAGCGCGTCAGGACCGATGCCCAATATTGTCCATCCCATCCTCAATTTACTGCGACCCATCCTGCCGGCGCGCTTCCGCTCCGATATTCCGGTGGTGCCGGTGGTGCGCCTCAACGGCGTCATCGGCGTGGCAACGCCGCTGCGGCCCGGCTTGATGATGGCGACGGTGGCGCGCTCGCTCGAGCGCGCCTTCGCGGTACGTAACGCACGCGCGGTGGCGCTGCTGATCAATTCGCCCGGCGGCTCGCCCACGCAGTCGCACTTGATCTTCCGCCGTGTCCGTCAGCTCGCGGCCGAAAAGAATTTGTCGGTCATCGCCTTCATCGAGGACGTCGGCGCCTCCGGCGGCTACATGCTGGCCTGCGCGGCCGATGAGATCATCTGCGACCAGTATTCCATCGTCGGCTCAATCGGTGTGGTCGGCGGTTCGTTCGGTTTCCCCAAGGCGATGGAAAAGCTCGGCGTCGAGCGCCGGCTCTACACCTCCGGCGATCGCAAGGTGATGCTCGATCCCTTCCAGCCGGAAAAGCCCGAGGACGTCAAACGCATCAAGGCGATCCAGAAGGACATCCACGAGCACTTCATCGCGCTGGTGAAGGAGCGCCGCGGCGGCCATCTCAAGGGCACCGACAAGACCCTGTTCTCCGGCGAGTTTTGGACCGCCGGCCGCGCCATCGAACTCGGGCTCGCCGATCGCATCGGCGACCTGCGTTCGACCCTGCGCGAGCGCTACGGCGCCAAGGTGCGGATGCCGCTGATCCGGGGCGAACGCAACCTGTTTGGCCGCCGGGTGCAGGGTCTGACGCTCGCGGACGCGCTCGAGGGCCGTCCCGGGCTCGCCGACGACCTGCTGTCGGCGCTCGAGGCGCGGGCGTTGTGGGCGCACTACGGGCTGTGATAGCCTTGGGATAACAGTACGTTGGTACCGGCCCCGAATTCGCCGCGATTGCGCGGCCTGATCACGGGACCTGGATGCTGCCGGATGCCGAGGAAGGAGCCGTCATGTCGCCGTTTGTGATGTCGCCGCTGGTGAAATGGACGCTCGGCGCCGTGGGCGGCGCCATGGTGGTGCACTGGCTGGTGCGCGAGGTGCGGCGGATCAACGAGGAGCTCGACGCGCAGAAGGTTCGCGCGCGCATCCGCAACCAGGAAAAGCGCCCGACGTTGCGGCGCGATCCGGCGACCGGCGAATACCGGCCTTAAGCCCCAAGGAACGCTGAACGCGCTGCCGCTCTAGCGGTCGGCGCCGGGGTGCCTGCCTGAAATCATGGCGCCAAAGAACAGGCTGACCAGCCCCATTCCGACCAGTTCGAATACGAGCATCTGACGACCCTTCCCTCTTTCGACCGTTGTTCTTGTTGTTTGGTCGAATCCTTACCCCCGTCGGTTCAAATTTCCATAAAATCGGCCGCTGCTTGACCCCTCATGGGGGCGCCGATAGGGTCCGGCGCATTCCGCGTCCTTAACACGCCGTCACCATGCGCGGTGACCGAGCTACGCCATTCTCAACCTATGACCGAAGCCGATCTTCTCGCCCGCGATCCCGCGCGTCAAGCCAACCTCGACCCGACGCGCTCGTTCCAGGGGCTCATTCTCACGCTGCAACAGTACTGGGCTTCTCATGGCTGCGTGATATTGCAGCCCTATGACATGGAAGTGGGGGCCGGCACCTTCCACCCGGCCACAACCTTGCGCTCGCTCGGGCCCAAGCCCTGGAAGGCGGCCTATGTGCAGCCTTCGCGCCGGCCCAAGGACGGCCGCTACGGCGAGAACCCGAACCGGCTGCAGCACTATTATCAATTCCAGGTCATCCTGAAGCCGTCGCCGCCGGACCTGCAAGATCTCTATCTCAATTCGCTCAAGGCAATCGGCGTCGATCCGCGCGTGCACGACATCCGCTTCGTCGAGGACGACTGGGAAAGCCCGACGCTTGGCGCCTGGGGGCTCGGCTGGGAGTGCTGGTGCGACGGCATGGAAGTGTCGCAGTTTACTTACTTCCAGCAGGTCGCCGGCTTCGAATGCGCGCCGGTCTCGGGCGAGCTCACTTACGGGCTCGAGCGGCTCGCCATGTATGTGCAGGGCGTCGACCGCGTCTATGACTTGAACTTCAACGGCGGAGAGGGCGACGCCAAGGTGACCTACGGCGACGTCTTCCTGCAGGCCGAGCAGGAATACTCGCGGCACAATTTCGAATTCGCCGACACCGAGATGCTGTTCGAGCAGTTCAAGATGGCGGAGGCCGCCTGCCGCAAGTATCTCGCCGACGGCTGGGCCGATACCGAGCATACGCGCCACCGCATGGCGCTGCCGGCCTACGACCAGTGCATCAAGGCGAGCCACGTGTTCAACCTGCTCGACGCCCGCGGCGTCATCTCCGTGACGGAGCGGCAGAGCTATATCCTGCGCGTGCGCGAGCTGGCGAAGGCCTGCGGCGAAGCCTGGCTCGCCACCGACGGCGGCGGCGCCGCTTAAAGCGCCGTAGCAAGGAGTCATTCTCCCCTGGAGGGCGAGGGCGTATTCCGTTTGCACTGCAGCGCAGCCGCCATTTTAGCCCGTCATCATTTCACGCTATGATGTGAACCTCATCGGGCCGGGGGGCGACAAAGCGGCATGCTGACCTGGATCATCCTCATCGTCATCGCGGCGGTGGCGGTCACCGCCGTCGTCCTGTTCAACAGACTAGTGCGCACGCGCCAGATGGCCAACGAGGCCTGGAGCGGCATCGACGTGCAGCTCAAGCGGCGCTCCGATCTCGTCCCCAACCTGGTCGAGACCGTGAAGGGCTACGCCGCCCACGAGCGCACCGTGCTCGAGGAGGTGACGCAGCTGCGCGCCGCCGCGCGCGCGCTGCCGGCGGGTGATGTCGCCGCCCGCGCGCAGGCCGAGGGTGCGCTCTCGCTCGGCCTCGGCAAGCTGTTCGCCCTTGCCGAGAACTATCCCGATCTCAAGGCGAACGCGAACTTCCTCGAGCTGCAACGGCAACTCAGCAGCCTTGAAGACGACCTGCAGATGGCGCGCCGCTACTACAACGGCGCGGTGCGCAACCTGAACACGTTGGTGCAGTCGTTCCCGAACAACATCGTCGCCCACAGCTTCGGCTTTTCCGAGCGCGCCTTCTTCGAAATTTCCGACGAGGCTGAGCGCGCGGCGCCGCGCGTGACGCTCGCGCCAGCGCAGCCGTGAGCCTTGGCATGCGCTGCGCGATCAAACGCGTTCTTCGGCTGGCGGCGATCCCGGCGCTGGCGCTCATGTTGTCGCTCGGTGCCGCCGCGGATGCTGTCGCCGCCGAGGCCATTCAATCCTTCGTCTCCGACGTGCAGCTCGCCAAGGACGGCGAGCTCAACGTCGCCGAAACCATCCGCGTCAACGCGGAAGGGCGCGAGATCCGGCACGGCATCTATCGCGACTTTCCCTTGTTCTTCCAGAATGCCAAGGGCGTCGTGCACGAAGTCACCTTCAAGCTGCTCGGCGTCATCCGCGACGGCAAGCCGGAGCCCTATTTCACCAAGCGCTTCAACAATGCTCTGCGCATCTATGCCGGCGATAAGGATACTTACGTCAGTCACGGCGAACACACCTACGTGTTCCGATACCGTACCGGGCGGCAGGTGCGCTGGTTCGATGGCCGGCCTGAATTGAACTGGAACGTCACGGGCAATTTCTGGACCTTCCCGATTCTGTCGGCCACCTATCACCTGCATCTCGTCGACGGCCTGCGCCCGGAACGCTTCATCGCCTACACCGGCCCGCTGGGCGCGACCGGCCACGACTGGCAAGGCTCGGTCACCGACAATGGCGTACTGACGATAACGACGACCAGGCGCCTTCGTCCCCACGAGGGGCTCACCGTGGTGGCAGCGCTGCCGGCGGGCGCGGTCGCGCCGCCGACCCAGTCGCAGCTCTTCTGGTGGGCGCTGCGCGACAATCTGCGCTGGATCATCGCCGGCGTCGGCTTCGTGCTGGTGTTCGGCTATTACTTCGTCGCCTGGCGCGCGGTCGGCCGCGATCCTAAGCGCGGGACCATCATTCCGCTTTTTCATCCGCCCGCGGGCATCTCACCGGCGCTCGCCAATTACATTCACCGCTGGGGGTTCGGGCGCGAGAAATGGCGCGCCTTCACCGCCGCCACGCTCTCGCTCGGCGTGCGCGGGTTGATCCAGCTCGACGACAGCGGCAAAGCGCTGACGCTCAAGGCGCTCGACAAGAAGCCCGAGGACGGCGCAAATGCGCTGCCGTCCGGCGAACGCGTCATCTACGACTGGGTGAAAGGGCAGGGCGGTATCGCCAAGATCGACCGCGACAACGGCACGCGGGTGCAATCGGTTGGCATCGAATTCACCAGCAGCATCGAGCGCGAAAGCAAGAACCGCTTCTTCAAGCGCAACTTCGGCTTCGTCATGATCGGCATGTTCCTGAGCATCGCCGTGGTGTTCGGTGCGGTCGTCCTTGGGGGCCTGCAAGACACGGATGTCTTCCTGCTCGCCGCCTTCGCCTTCGTCGGCGCCATGGTCGGCGGCTTCGGTGTGCCGCTGCTGACGGCCATCTTCGGCGGTCACGGCTTCCAGCGCATCGTCAGCACCCTGGTGCTCCTGTTCGTGGCCGGCATCCTGTTCTCGCTTGCCAGCAATTTCGCGGTATTTTTCTTCCCGCGCGGCGGCGGCAGTGTGCTGCCGACGATCGTCAAGGTCCTGGAGGCCTACCCGTTCTCGCCGGTGCTGGTGACCTCTTTTGCCGCCGTCAACGGCCTGTTCTTCTATCTCATGCGCGCGCCGACCGCGCTCGGCCGGCCGGTCATGGACCAGCTCGAGGGCTTCAAGCTTTACATGGAGACCGCGGAGAAGGACCGGCTCAATATGCAGGCGCCGGAGATGACCACGGCCCATTTCGAGGCGCTGCTGCCCTACGCGGTGGCGCTCGATGTGGAAAAGCCGTGGGCGGATGCCTTCGCCGCCGCCCTCAAGCGGGCGCATCCGGACGATCCCGATCCGCTCGGGCATTATTACCGGCCGGGCTGGCACACCGGGCAGGTTTGGTCGGGCGCCAGCTTCGGCAATGCCGTCGGCGCGACCGTTGCCGGCGCGACCTCGGCGCTGGTCAGCTCCATTCCGGTCTCCTCCGGCTCCTCGGGTTTTTCCGGCGGCGGTGGTGGCGGCTCCGGCGGGGGCGGCGGCGGCGGTGGAGGCGGCGGCTGGTAGCGCGTGATCCCGAAAGGTGGGCACCGGTTTTCGGATAAGATCACGCCCCAAGAGATGACATTCCCGGGCTACCTTGCTAGGCAGTCGCCGCACCGCCATCCGATCCTGTTCCGCCGGTCCCTATGCCCGACCTTCTGCTCGAATTCCTGTCCGAAGAGATCCCCGCGCGCATGCAGGCGCGCGCCGCCGATGACCTGAAGAAGATGGTCACCGACCGGCTGGTCAATGCCGGCTTGGTCTACGAGGGCGCCAAGGCCTTCGCGACGCCGCGCCGGCTGGCGCTCACCGTGCACGGCGTGCCGGCACGCCAGCCCGACCAGCGCGAGGAAAAGAAGGGCCCGCGCGTCGGCGCGCCCGAGCAGGCGATCGCCGGATTTCTCAAGGCGGCGGGACTTGCGTCCATCGACGAAGCCAAGATCGAGAAGGACCCCAAGAAGGGTGACTTCTACGTGGCGGTGATCGAGAAGGCGGGCCGTCCGGCGCTGCAACTGATCGCCGAGATGATCCCGGAAGTGGTGCGCGGTTTCCCGTGGCCGAAGTCCATGCGTTGGGGCTCGGGCCGCCTCAACTGGGTGCGCCCGCTGCATTCCATCATCGCTACCTTCGGCCCCGAGACCGAAGAGCCCGACATCGTCCGCTTCGACATCGATGGTCTGGTGGCGGGCGACGAAACCCGCGGCCATCGCTTCATGGCGCCCGAAGCGTTCAAGGTGCGCCGCTTCGACGACTACGTCGCCAAGCTCGAGGCTGCCAAGGTGGTGCTCGATGCCGCCCGTCGCGCCGAGATGATTCAAGCCGACGCCCGTAATCTCGCATTCGCGCAAGGCTACGAACTGGTCGAGGACGAAGGCCTGCTTGCCGAAGTCGCCGGCCTGGTGGAATGGCCGGTCACGCTGATGGGATCGTTCGACCAGGCGTTCCTGACGATCCCGGATGAAGTCATCCGCTCCACCATCCGCGCCAACCAGAAGTGCTTCGTGTTGCGCGATCCGCAGACCGCAAAGCTCGTCAACCGCTTCATCCTCGTCGCCAACGAGGAGGCGACCGACGGCGGCAAGGCGATCGTTGCCGGCAACGAGCGCGTCATCCGCGCGCGTTTGTCCGACGCCAAGTTCTTCTGGGATACCGACCTCGACACCAAGCTGGAAGACCGCCTGTCGAAATTCGAGCAGATCATCTTCCACGAAAAGCTCGGCACCATGGCCGAGCGCATCGCGCGCATCGGTTCGCTGTCGGCCGAGCTTGCGCCCATGGTCGGCGCCGACGGTGCGAAGGCCGCGCGCGCCGCCGCGCTCTGCAAGGCCGATCTGCTGACCGAAGTGGTGGGCGAATTCCCCGATCTCCAGGGCCTCATGGGCCGCTATTACGCGGAAGCGCAGAACGAGGACGAAAGCGTCGCTCACGCGCTCGAAGATCACTACAAGCCGAAAGGGCCGGACGACCTCGTGCCGGCGGATCCTGTCGCCATGACCGTGGCGCTTGCCGACAAGCTCGACACGCTCGTCGGCTTCTGGCTCATCGACGAAAAGCCGACCGGGTCCAAGGATCCGTTCGCGCTCCGGCGCGCCGCGCTCGGCGTCATCCGCATCGTAATCGAGAACGAGCTTCGGCTGCCGCTCGCCATGCTGCTCTGGCATCATTTCGGTGCGGTCGCGCGTGACGAAACACTGCACGAGGCCATTGCCGTGCTGCGGCCGCTGCACGCGCAGATCGTCAATTTGAGCGAAACCGACGTCGAGCTCGCCATGAAGCTCGAAGTGCTGGTCTCGCAGAAGGATGCCAAGCTGAGCGGGCCGCACCTGGTGCAGGCGCATAATTTTCTCAAGCAGACCCACGAGCTGCTCGCCTTCTTCGCCGATCGGCTCAAGGTGCGCTTGCGCGAGCAGGGCGCCCGTCACGATCTGGTCGACGCGGTCTTCGCCCTCGAAGGCCAGGACGATTTGTTGATGGCGGTGTGCCGCATCGAGGCGCTGGCCCAGTTCCTCGAGACCGACGACGGCAAGAACCTGCTCGCCGGCGTCAAGCGCGCCTCCAACATCATCCGCATCGAGGAAAAGAAGGACAAGCGCGCCTATACCGGCGCGCCCGAGCCCAAGCTTTACGCCCAGGATGAAGAAAAGGCGCTGGCGCAGGCGATTGCGGCGGCTAGGAGCGATGCCGGCGACGCGATCGCCAAGGAGGATTTCGCCGCCGCCATGAGCGCCATGGCGCGCTTGCGCCCCACAGTTGATGCCTTCTTCGACAAGGTGACCGTCAACGTCGACGACAAGGCGTTGCGCGAAAACCGCCTCAAGCTGCTCAACGAAATTCGCGCGGCCACCCGTGCGGTGGCGGATTTCTCGCGCATCGAGGGTTAGTCGCTGGTCCGCGGGCCGGGCTTCCCGAAGCCGGCGACTCTGCTAATGGAACTCTGGCGGTCCCAAACAGTTTCAACAGCGTTCCCGCACCAGGAGACCTTATCCCATGCATTTTGGCCATTTCGGCCTTGCCCATTGGCAGCCGCTCGTCGCTCTCGCCGCCGGCATCCTGATCCTGGTCGTCCCGCGGCTGCTCAATTACATCGTGGCGATCTACCTGATCCTGGTCGGCCTGATCGGTCTCGGAATCCTCCGCTAGAGGGGCTTTGGCCGGCGGCGGCGCGCCGGTAGGGAGGTTTCCGGGGTTGCACCCCCGGCGCCACCCGTGTTTTGAAGGAGTTCCATCCTGCCTTCAGGCACCTCTTTTCCCTTACGTTCCAGCGAAAACAACGGTTTGACGCGAAATGGCTAAACGCAAGAAGGCTCAACGCACCGCGCCCCGCGCCGGCAAGAAGACCGCGAAAAAGGCGGCGGGCAGGAAGGCTGCTGCCAAAAAAGCCATGACCAAGACGGCGCCCAAAAAAGCGGCTGCTAAAAAGACTGCCAAGAAATCGGCGCCGAAGGCCTCCAAGGCCCTCATGAAATCGCCGACCAAAGGCAAGTGGGTCTATTCGTTCGGCGACGGCCGCGCCGAGGGCAAATCCAACATGCGCGACCTTCTCGGCGGCAAGGGCGCGGGGCTTGCCGAGATGGCCAATCTCGGGTTGCCGGTGCCGCCTGGCTTCACCATCACCACCGACGTCTGCACCTTCTATTACGCCAACGGCAAGAAGTACCCGAAGGACCTGGAAGCGCAGGTCGGAAAGGCGCTCGATCAGGTCGGCCGTATTACCGGCAAGAAGTTCGGCGACACCCGGAACCCGCTGCTGGTTTCGGTTCGCTCGGGCGCGCGCGCCTCGATGCCGGGCATGATGGACACCGTCCTCAACCTCGGCCTCAACGACGAGACCGTGGCAGCGCTGGCGGAAAAGTCCGGCGACCGCCGCTTCGCCTATGACAGCTACCGCCGCTTCATCACCATGTATTCCGACGTGGTGCTCGGCGTCGGCCACGAGCACTTCGAAGAGCTGCTCGACCGTCACAAGGAATTGCAGGGCTACACGCTCGACACCGATCTCGACGCCGACGACTGGGCGGAACTGACCGAGCGCTACAAGAAGCGCGTGCTCGATGAACTGGGTTCGCCGTTCCCGCAGGATCCGCACGAGCAGCTCTGGGGCGCCATCGGTGCCGTGTTCAGTTCGTGGATGAACCAGCGCGCCATCACCTATCGCCGTCTGCACAGCATTCCGGAAAGCTGGGGCACCGCGGTCAACGTGCAGGCCATGGTGTTCGGCAATATGGGCGAGACGTCGGCGACCGGCGTCGCCTTCACCCGCAATCCGTCGACCGGCGAGAAGAAGCTCTACGGCGAATTCCTCATCAACGCGCAAGGGGAAGACGTGGTCGCAGGCATCCGTACGCCGCAGGAGATCAGCGAGGCGGCGCGACAGGAATCCGGCTCCGACAAGCCGTCGATGGAAAAGACTCTGCCCAAGGCCTACGCCGAGCTCGAGCGCATCTACAACAAGCTCGAGAAGCACTACCGCGACATGCAGGACCTCGAGTTCACGGTCGAGCAGGGTAAGCTGTGGATGCTGCAGACGCGTAACGGCAAGCGCACCGCGCGCGCCTCGCTGCGCATCGCGGTCGAGCTTGCCAAGGAAAAGCTGATCACCCAGGAAGAGGCGGTGCTGCGCGTCGATCCGTTGACGCTCGACCAGTTGCTGCACCCGACCATCGATCCGCGCGCCCACCGCAAGGTGATCGCCACGGGCCTGCCGGCCTCGCCCGGCGCTGCCTCCGGCGAGATCGTGTTCTCGTCGGATGAGGCGGCCGAGCTGCGCGCCGAAGGCAAGCGCGTCATCCTGGTGCGCGTCGAAACCTCGCCGGAAGACATCCACGGCATGCACGCCGCCGAAGGTATTCTCACCACGCGCGGCGGAATGACCTCGCACGCGGCCGTGGTCGCGCGCGGCATGGGCAAGCCCTGCGTATCCGGCGCCGGTTCGATTCGCGTCGATTACGCCAGCGGCACCATGACCGCCGGCAGCCAGACCTTTCGCAAGGGCGAGTTCATCACCGTCGACGGCGCCACCGGCCAGGTGCTGGCCGGCAAAGTCGACATGATCGAGCCGCAGTTGTCCGACGAGTTTGCGGCGCTGATCGCCTGGGCCGACAAGGTGCGCAAGCTCGGCGTGCGCGCCAACGCCGACACGCCGGCCGACGCCAAAGCGGCCGTGCGCTTCGGCGCCGAGGGCATCGGGCTTTGCCGCACCGAGCACATGTTCTTCAACGAAGGCCGCATCCAGGCGGTGCGCGAGATGATCCTCGCCGACGACGAGAAGTCGCGCCGCGCCGCGCTCGACAAGCTGTTGCCGATGCAGCGCGCCGACTTCGCCGAGCTGTTCGAGATCATGGCCGGCCGCCCGGTGACCATTCGTCTTCTCGATCCGCCGTTGCACGAATTCCTGCCCCACGGTCATGAGGAGATCGCGGAAGTCGCCGCCGCCATGGGCGCCGACCCGGGCAAGCTCGCCAACCGTGCGCGTGAGCTCTCCGAGTTCAACCCCATGCTCGGCTTCCGCGGCTGCCGCATCGCCATCGCCTACCCGGAAGTGGCCGAGATGCAGGCCCGCGCCATCTTCGAGGCGGCAGTGGAAGCCGCGCGCCGCACCGGCAAGCCGGTGGTGCCGGAAGTGATGGTGCCCTTGATTGCGACCAAGGCCGAGCTCGATCAGGTCAAGGCGCGCATCGACGCCACCGCGCAGGCCGTGCGCAACGAGACCGGCGCCAAGTTCGACTACGACGTCGGCACCATGATCGAGTTGCCGCGCGCCTGCCTGATGGCTGGCGAGATCGCCGAGAGCGCCGAGTTCTTCTCCTTCGGCACCAACGACCTGACGCAGACCACCTTCGGCATTTCACGCGACGATGCCGCGAGCTTCCTCGGCATCTACACCGCGCGCGGCATCCTGCCGGCCGATCCGTTCGTGTCGATCGACCAACAAGGCGTCGGCGAATTGGTCAAGATCGGCGTCGAACGTGGCCGGGCCGTTCGCCGCAAGCTCAAGGTGGGAATCTGCGGCGAGCACGGCGGCGATCCCGCCTCGGTCGCCTTCTGCCACGAGACCAAGCTCGACTACGTCTCCTGCTCGCCGTTCCGCGTACCGATCGCGCGGCTCGCGGCGGCGCAGGCCGCGCTCGGCAAGACCGCGGCGAGCCAGGCATAGCATTCTGTCATTCCGGGGCGCGCCATAAGCGCGTCGAAGACGCGCGTAAACGCGCTAACGCGCCGTCCCGGAATGGCTAGCGCTCTTAAACCGCGACCTTGGCGAGGAAGTCGTCCACTTCGCGCCGCAGGTTGACGACGGCGTGCTCAACCGACGCCGAGGCATCGCGCACCACTTCGGCCGAGCCGCGCGTTTCGGTGGCCGCGCCCGCGACCTCGCCGAGCATCGCAACCACCTGGCCGGTGCCTTTGGCCGCGCTGGTGACGTTGTGCGAGATCTCGCCCGTCGCCGCGTTCTGCTGCTCCACCGACGCCGCGACCGCAGAGGTGTATTCGTTGATCTCCTGCATGCGCGTGGCGATCTGGCGGATGGCGTCGACGGCGCCGGAGGTCGAGTCCTGCACCGATTGGATGTGATTGGCGATGTCCTCGGTCGCCTTACCGGTCTGAACCGCGAGCGATTTGACCTCCGAAGCCACCACCGCGAAGCCCTTGCCGGATTCGCCGGCCCGCGCGGCTTCGATGGTGGCGTTAAGCGCGAGTAGATTGGTCTGCTCGGCGATGTCGCGGATCAGCTTGACGACGTCGCCGATCTTCTGCGCGCCGGCGGAAAGCCCGGCGATTTCGCCGTCGGTGGTGCGCGCCTCTTCAGTGGCGAGCCCCACGATGTTGCTGGTGCGGATAAGCTGCCGGCTGATCTCGGCAATCGAATGCGACAATTCGTCGGCGGCGACTGCGGCGGTGGAGACATTGGCCGAGGCGGCGTTGAACGCCTCCACGGCGCTTTCCGCGCGCTGGCTGGTCTGCTCCGAGGAGCCGAACAGGATCGCCGCGGTCGCGCTCATGGCGGCAGCACTTTCGCTGACGCTCGACAGCAGTGCCTCGACCTGCGTGCGGAACGACGCGATCGCGAGATCGATGGCCGAGCGGCGCTGCTCCTGGTTCTGGATGGCGGCGCGCTCTTCCTCGGCGCGACGCTGCTCGGTGACGTCTTCGTGGGTCGAAACCCAGCCGCCGCCGACGAGCGGTTCGTTCTTGGCGAGCACGACGCGCCCATCGCTGGCCTCGACGTAGAAGGCCGTGTTGTCGCCGCGGGCAACGCAGTCGATGATATTCTGGCAATAGGAGTCGACGTCGCCGGTGAACAGGCCCGTGTCCTTGCGGTGCTGAATGAGCTGATGCAGCGTACAGCCCGGCTTCACCACATCCGGCGATAGCTTGTACATCTCGACGTAGCGCGAATTGACCAGGATGACCCGGCCCTGCGCGTCGAACATGTTGAGGCCTTGCGACATGTTTTCGACCGCTTGCACCAGACGGCGGTTCTGCATGCGCAGGCGGCGATAGGCGACGCCGGCGACGCCGATGACGGCGGCCGGCAAGCCGATAAGCAGGGTTAAAGTGCTCCCGTCGATGTTTTGAAGGGGCAAGGACAGCATCCGGCTCGTTGCGTGAAAAAACGCGGCGATTTTGGGTGCCAGCGATTTCCATATGGTTAACAACTGTAATTATTTACCAGAAAACCGGGCGCGTCCGGCGTCGCGATATGGTGTTTGCCCGCACTAAACGGGCCCTGCGTCCGATCTTAAGAGCTTCGCAAGGTTAACCGGCTCATAAGAAGACCTGTCGCATTCTAGCCACGTGTTGCGTCGGTCATCTTGTTGTTGGGTCGCGTTGGGTGCGGTTTCGGGGATTGCATAGAGGGCTGCAGCGGCGGTCAGCGCGGATCGGCGTGATCGCGCTTGTGCTGGTGGCGTTGCCGAGCCACGCCGCTTTCGACGACCTCGGCGCGCTGCTCGCGCGTGAGCCTGGCGTCAGCGCGCGCGTCCACAGCTTCGTTCTCGGCGGACCCTTTGTCGGTGCCACCCGTGCCGCAACGCTCAGCCTGCCGCGTCCAATCGGCACCGGCATTCCGCACCCGCCGATCTACGCGCTCGCCAACTTCGATCCGAGCGATATCGCGCGTTCGATCGGCGCGGTCTTCCTCGGCGATCCCAACGCGCCGGTGCAATTCCCCACGGTCAACCGCAAGGACAAGGGCGACGCGCTGAAGCCGCGGGCGCGGGCGCCGATGCCACCGATGCCGCCGCTGTTGTCGGTGCCGCCCATGCCGGAAGCGGCGGCCAATGCGCCGTTCGCGCACGAGGACATGCCCGGAGTCGCTGACGATCTAGCGCCGGTCAAGCCGGCCGATGCGCATGCCGTGCCGACCAACCGTCTGCTCGGCCAGGACACCGCGCGCGTTTATTTCGCCACCGAGCCGCTGGTCAGCAAACAGGAAGAGATCAAGCCCTGGGCGCCCGGCTATGCGCCGGTGGTGACCGGTCTCGACACCGGCGATCCCGACGCTCAGCTCGCCGCGCTGACTGCCGGCGGCGAGACGATCGCCAACAAGGGCGAGGTCACCGGCGTCGACCGCCATCCGCAGTCGCCGGCCGCGCGGCTTAAGCTCGCCGGCACCAAACGCGCCAATTCGGAGAAGTGTCTCGCGAACGCCGTCTACTTCGAGGCGCGCGGCGAACCGGTGCGCGGGCAGATCGCGGTGGCGCAGGTGGTGATGAACCGCGTGTTCTCGCCGTTCTATCCCGACAGCGTTTGTGGCGTGGTCTACCAGAACGCCAATCGCCACAATGCCTGCCAGTTCACTTTCGCCTGCGACGGCATTCCCGACGTGGTCAACGAGCCCGATGCCTGGCGGCGCGCCGAGCGCATCGCCCACGACATGCTCGACGGCAAGCTGTGGTTGCCGGAGATCGCCAAGTCCACGCACTACCACGCCTACTGGGTGCACCCGAGCTGGGTGCACGAGATGCGCCGGATCGACAAGATCGGCGTGCACACGTTCTACCGGCCGCGCGCTTGGGGTGACGGCGCCGACGAGCCGAGCTGGAGCGACCCCAAGACCACCGCGCGCGAGACCAAGCTGATCAAGCAGATGTAGCGAACGGCGGCGCTTGCTCCCGTCATCCCGGGCGCGGCCTTCCGGCTGCGAACCCGGAATCCAGGGCGACGGACTCAATGCCTAGTTCTGGAGTCCGGGTCCGGCCCTCTCGAGCCGTCCCGGAATGACGAGAATTGAGAGGTGGCGCCCGCGCGATCCATGCGCGCCGCAAATAGCTTCGATCAGTAATATTCGCTTCACATGCCCGGCCGGGTCATTATGTTCCGTCCTTCGTCAGCGGCGTCGGGTGGCGCCACGGCGTAGGATGCTGGGGGCGAAACAAATGAGCGAGACTTTGACCGGTAAGCCGGCCCGCGGCGGCTGGCGTACGCCCGCCGTGGTGCTGATATGCGGCTGTTTGATCGGCGCCATCGGCTTCGGCCCGCGCGCCGCGCTCGGCCTGTTCCTGACGCCGATGTCGGCGGCGAACGGCTGGAGCCGCGAGGTGTTCTCGCTGGCGCTGGCGATCCAAGTCATCGTTTGGGGCACGGCGCAGCCCTTCGCCGGCGCCATCGCCGACCGCTTCGGCACCGTGCGCGTCTTTTTCGTGGGCGCACTGCTCTATGCCGGCGGGCTGACGCTGATGGCGTACTCCTCGACCGCCGGGATCCTCGACCTGTCGGCCGGCCTGCTCATGGGCCTCGGCATCGCCGGCACTTCGTTCACGCTCGTCATCGCGTCCTTCAGCAAGCTGATGCCCGCGGAGATGCGCTCGCTCGCCTTCGGCGCCGGCACCGCCGCCGGCTCGTTCGGCCAGTTCTTGTTCTCGCCGCTCGCCATCGGCTTTATCGAAACGCTGGGCTGGCGCCACGCGCTCATCGCCTTCGGCGTCATTACACTGAGCATCGTCCCGCTTGCCACCGCGTTGCGCACGGCGCCGATGGATGCGCAGGTCAAGACCGACGCGGCCAGCCAACAGTCCTTGCGCCAAGCCATGGTTGAGGCTTTCGGCCACCGCTCCTACATCCTGCTGGTGCTGGGGTTCTTCACCTGCGGTTTCCAGCTTCTGTTCATCACCGTGCATCTGCCGGCCTATCTGGTCGACCGCGGGCTTTCGGTCGAGGTCGGTGCCTGGGCGCTCGGCGTTATCGGCCTTTTCAACATCATCGGCTCGGTCCTCTCCGGCTGGCTCGGCGACCGCATGCCCAAGCGTTACCTGTTGTCGATCATCTATACGCTGCGGTCGATCGCGGTGATCGGGTTCATCACGTTGCCGGTGACCACGGGTTCGACCCTCGTGTTCGCGGGCGTGATGGGGCTGTTGTGGCTGTCGACCGTGCCGCCGACCTCGGGGCTGGTCGCGTTGATGTTCGGCACCCGCTGGATGGCGACCCTGTTCGGCTTCGCCTTCTTCAGTCATCAGGTCGGCGGCTTCCTCGGCGTGTGGCTCGGCGGCCTGCTATATACCGTCACCGGTTCGTATAATGTGGTGTGGTGGCTGTCGGTGGTGCTCGGCGTCATTTCCGCCATCATCAACCTGCCGATCATCGAGAAGCCCATCGAGCGGTTGGCGCCGATCCCGGTTTAGCCGGCATCGGCCCTGACGCATGGCGCCTCTTGGCGGCGGCTCTCTAATCGGTCAGCCAGCGCTCGAGCAGGTCGGCGACGTGGCCGATGCTTTCCGGCCGCATCATTTCGAAGCTGTGTGTGGAGATTGTCGGGGCCGCCACCACGGCGGCGCGGGCCACGAGTTCGGAGGCGCCGGCCGCGCTCGCGTCCGAGGCAAATCCCGGCATTAGCGCCGCCTGCGGTTCGAGTCCGGCCTCGTCGGCAATGTCGACGAGTTCATCCGACAGCGATTTGTCGTAGGAGCCCTTTTCGTCGCTGAAGATGACGATCGGACCGCCGTCGAGGGACGTACCGTATTCCGCCGCCACCGGGCCGACCTCGATCGCCACGAGCGTCTCGACCTCGTGCCTGCGCGCGAGATAGAGCGCGCCGGCATTGGTCATCTCTTCCTGCACCGAAACTGCGAGATACACGTGGCGCTTCAATGCCGCGCGCTGGCGCGCAAGCCGACGTGCCAACTGCACCAGCGCGACGACGAGCGCGCGGTCGTCGAGGAAGTGCGCGGCAAGCGCGTCCTCGACGTCGATCAGTTGACGGTAGGCGCGATGCAGCACGACCCGGCTGCCGGGACGGATGCCGGCGGCGCGCAAGCCCTCGGGCGAGCGTCGGGTCTGCACCCGCAAATCCTCCCACGACATCTTGCCGCTCATGGCATCGCGCGTGGCCTTGGTGTCAACGGTGCCGTGAAGCGTACCGAGCGACAGCACGCCATTGATGGTTTCGCTTTGGCCGATGATCTCCACCGGCGCGGTGCCGAAGTTGACCGGCTCGATGCCACCGACCGGCACTACTTCGAGCCGCCCGTCCGGATCGATGCGTTTGACGGCGAGCGCGACCTCGTCCTGGTGCGCGACGATCATGACCGGCTCCTGCGTGGCGTTTTCGGCGCGGATGATCGACACGAGATTGCCGGCGGCATCGATTTCGCAGTTGCCGCACGCTTCCTTCAGCGCGGCTTGCGCGATCGGCGCGACTTCATCCTCCTGCCCGGAGGGCCCGCGGGCTCGCAGCAGGTTCTCGAGGAGATGCCGGTCCGCTCGGCTCAAGGGGGCGCGCGCGGACTGAGAATTGACGTGCTGGTCCATGACGTGCAGGTCCAATGTTCTTGATGCGTTTGCGAAAAGGTTGGAAATCCTTGGCGTCAACGCTGTCCGGCAGGCCCGGTTCCGACCGCGGCCCGGCCCCTTGCACGTCTTTGTCCATCGCGCCATGAAGGGGCCAGTTGGAGCAACGGGAGAGGCCGCGCGTGGGTACCTTCAAGGCGATCGTGATCGAAAAGGCGGGTGAGAAGGCGACCAAGGCCGCGCTCACCGACTTCGACGAAGCGAATTTGATGGACGGGGACGTGACCGTCCGCGTGGAATATTCCACCATCAACTACAAGGACGGCCTCGCCATTACCGGCAAGGCGCCGGTGGTGCGCCGCTTTCCCATGATCGCCGGCATCGACTTCGCCGGCACCGTGGAGACGTCCAGTCATCCGGCCTGGAAGGCGGGCGACAAGGTGATCGGCAACGGCTGGGGCATGGGCGAGACCCATCTCGGCGCCTATGCCGAGAAGGCGCGGGTCAAGGGCGACTGGCTGGTGGCGCTGCCGGCGGGGCTTTCCACCCGCGAGGCGATGGCCATCGGCACCGCCGGCTACACCGCCGCGCTCTGCGTGCTGGCGCTCGAGCGCCACGGTCTCACCCCCGACAAGGGCCCGATCGCCGTCACCGGCGCCGCCGGCGGCGTGGGGTCGGTGGCCACAGCGCTGCTCGCCAAGCGCGGCTTTGCGGTTCACGCCGTCACCGGCCGTCCGCAGGAGGCGGACTACCTCAAGGGTCTGGGGGCCGCCGAGATCGTCGAGCGGGCCGAACTCACCGGCCCGGTCAAGCCGCTCGCCAAGGAGCGCTGGGTCGGCGGGGTGGACGTCGCCGGTTCCACGATGCTGGCGAATCTCCTCTCCATGACCCGCTACGGCGGCGCGGTAGCCGCGTGTGGTCTGGCGGGCGGTATGGACCTGCCTACGTCGGTGGCGCCGTTCATTCTGCGCGGAGTGTGTCTTTACGGCATCGATTCGGTGATGTGTCCGCTCGAGCGGCGCAATGAGGCGTGGAAAAGCCTGGAGGACAGCCTCGACCGCCAGAAATTGGCCGCCATGACCACCGAAATCCCGCTATCCGAGGTGCTGGAGACGGCCCCGGCCATCCTGTCCGGCCAGGTGCGCGGCAGGATCGTGGTCAAAGTCGGTTAATGGCGTTCAGGATTTGTCGACGAACACGTGAGATAAACTGTTAGGCTTAACAATCAGGCCAATGTTTCGGGGCGCCGAAACATGTCAGTCTGTGTGGCGTCACTTGGAGTCGCGGGAATGTTACGTGCTGTTTTGGTGCTGGTCGGGTTGCTGACCGCCGTCCCGGCGCTGGCCGGGGAGCAGATGAACGCCAAGGAAGCGCGGCAGTTCGTCGTCGGCAAGATCTTCAGCTATTCCTGCTTCGAAGGCACGCGCGGCCAGGGCCGCATCTTCTCCAACGGCGCGGTGGTCGGCTCGGTCCAGTTCCAGGGCTCGGGCCGCGTGCATTATGCGGCGCTGCCGGCCGGCACGCTGCGGGTCGAGGGCGAGAAGGTTTGCGCGCATCTGCGCGGTCTGCCGTTCCAGCCCTGCTTCAACCTCGAGAAGACCAGCGGCGAAACGTTCGTGGGCTCGATTTCCGGGCTGGGTTTTGCCTCGTGCACCTTCAAGCGCCGGCCTGCGCGCGTCGCGCATAACAACGCCAGCAAGAGCGCACCTGTCGTGCTCCGGCCGTCGCTCACCGCCGAAAACAACTAGCCGCTGGCTTGTACCCCGTGCGGGTTCCGCACCTGCGGGAACCCCGCCGTCTCCGTCATTCGCTCAATCGTCCCAGGTCCCAGATTCGCGGGGCCGCGTGATCGCCTGCTCAGCTCTGCGCGCCGATATCGCCGGCGGGCAGGTCGCCGACCGGTCCGAGCGCCTGGCGGTCGCGGCTGAAGAGCGGCTCGCTCTGCATGTAAAGCGCCAAAAGCCGCGCCAGCGCGAACAGCGACTGCTCGTGCACGCGCTCCCAGCCGTGGCTGGCGTCGAGCCCGAAGCACACCAGCGCGGCGCGGATGTCATTGCCGGCTTCCATCGCCGAGGCAGCGTCGGAGCGGTAATAGCGGAAAACGTCGCGGCTATGCTCGATGTTGTAGCTGGCGGCGAGCCCGAGCAGCCCGCGCGTCAGGTGCCAGTCGAATGGACCGGAGGAATCCTGCATCGCGACCGTTACACCATAAGGTGAGGTGTTCTGCCCCGGCGCGATGGTGCCGTTGTCGACCGATACCAGCTCCGCCACGTCGCCGTGCAGCACGGCACTGGCGCCGACGCCGACTTCTTCCGACAGCGTGAACAGCAGATGGCAGTCGATCGGCAGCGCCAAGCTTTCCTTGCGCACCGCGCGCGCGGCCGCGAGGATGGTGGCGACGCCGGCCTTGTCGTCGAGATGGCGCGAATTGATGAAGCCGCTCGGCCCGAACTCCGGCTGCGGATCGATCGAAACGGTGTCGCCGATGGCGATGCCAAGCGCCTGGGTCTCGGCGGCGGAGGCGGTCTGGGCGTCGAGACGTATTTCGAGATTGCTCCAGGCGGTCGGCTGGGTATCGACTTCCTCGTTGTAGACGTGGCCCGAGGCCTTCAGCGGCAGGATGGTGCCGCGAAACTGCGTGTGCTCGCTATGAACCGTGACGCGCGCGCCCTCGGCGAAGCGCGCCGACCAGGTGCCGATCGGCACCACCTCCGGTCGGCCATTGTCGCGGAAGTTCTTCACCATGGCGCCGAGCGTATCGAGGTGGCCGACGATGGCGCGGTCGGGAGCCGACTCGTTGCCCTTGAGTGTGGCGCGGATGGCCCCGCGGCGCGTCAGCTCGAACGGGATATCGAGCACTTCCAGCTCACCACACACCAGCGCGATGGCGGCGTCGGTCATGCCGGTCGGGCTGGGCGTGTCCAACAGGCGCTTGAGAACGTCGAGCAGGTAGGCGTCCTCGATCGATGGGTCGTGCATCGGATGTCCGGCGTTTGATGTGGTGTCAGGCGGGCGTGCGGCTTTGCGGGAACAGGAAGTCGATGAACCGCTCGGCGGTTGGCTGCGGCTCGTGATTGGCGAGGCCGGGCCGCTCATTGGCTTCGATGATGACATAGTCCGGTGCGGTGACGTCCGGCACCAGGAAGTCGAAACCGACGAGCGGAATATCGAGTGCCTTGGCGCCGGCGATGGCGGCCTCGTTCAACGTCGGGTGCAGTTCGGCGGTAACGTCGTGGATGGTGCCGCCGGTATGCAGGTTGGCGGTCTTGCGCACGGCCAGACTTTCGCCTTCCGGCAGCACGTCGTCGAGCTTGCGGCCGCTGGCGCGTACCGCGCGGTCGGTCTCGGCGTCGAGCGGGATGCGGCTTTCACCCGCGGTGGCGGCGGCGCGGCGCCGGCTCTGGGTCTCGATCAACTCG
This sequence comes from uncultured Pseudomonadota bacterium, assembly GCA_963773225.1. Lineage (GTDB taxonomy): Bacteria > Pseudomonadota > Alphaproteobacteria > Rhizobiales > Xanthobacteraceae > Pseudolabrys. The sequence goes on along the minus strand of CAVZAO010000015.1, from coordinate 64,003 downwards.
CGGATGGTGTGGCGGCCGTCGCCGATGACGGTCGCGGGCTTGCGCACGGCGGCCGCAACCACGGCGCCGTCGATGACGATGATGCGCAGGTCCTGGCCGGTGACGTATTCCTCCACCAGCACCTCGTCGGAGACTTGGCGTGCGTGCTCGATGGCGCGCGTGACCTCGTCCTCGGTCGACAGATCCACGAACACCGAGCGGCCCTGTTCGCCGCGTGCCGGCTTCACCACGACGCGGCCGTGCCGCTCGACGAAGGCGGAGACCTCGTGCGCACGGCTGACGCTGAGCTGCTCGGGCACGCGCAGCCCCGCGTTCTTCAAGAGCCTTCGGGTAAGTGCCTTGTCGTCGCAGCGCGACAGCGCCACGGCGCTGGTCATGTCGGACAGCGATTCCCGGCAGGAGACCGAGCGCCCGCCGAAGACGAGCTTGAAGAGGCCAGCTTCGGCGTCCTCTACCTCGACCGTGATTCCGCGCCGGCGCGCCTCGTCGGCGATGATCTTGGCGTAGATGTTCAATTCCGCTTCCGGGGCTGGGCCCACGAACAGCGCCTCGTTCACCGCGTTCTTGCGCTTGACGCAGAACACCGGCACACGCACGAAGCCGAGCTTCTCGTAAAGCGCGATGGCCTGCTCGTTGTTGTGCATCACCGACAGGTCCATGAAGGCACGCCCGAGCCCGCGGAAGCGCTCGGCCAGCGCCAGCACCAATGCGGTGCCGACGCCCGGCATCTGCGCCTGCGGGTCGACGGCGAGCGCCCAGAGGCTCGAACCGTTGTCCGGATCGTTGATGGCGACGCGGTGATCGACACCGATGACGACGCCGGCGAGGCGGTCGTCGGCACCTTCCGCGACCAGCACGGTGATGCTGTCGGGATGGCCGTCCTCCTCAAGATAGCCGTCGCGAAGCGGCACCATGCCGCGTGAGAGATAAAGCCGGTTCACCTCCGCTGCGTCCTCGGCGCGGGCCTCGCGGATGGCGATGGTCTGCGGCCGCGTGACGGCGCGCGGACCGGTGAGATAGTGACGGAAGGTGTGGGAAGGATCGAGAAACAGCGCCTGCGGCGCTTCGGCGAGCACGACCTGCGGCTCGTGCACGTAGAGCGCGACGTCGCGTTCGCCGCTCGCTTCTTCTTCGAGCGTGGCCGCGAGCGCCGCCGGCTCCTGGAAGGTCTGGCCGAAGATCAGGCGGCCCCAACCGCAATCGACGGTGACCTCCTGCGGGATGCCGCTGTATTCCGGCCGTTCGCCCCAGCTCTTGAGCGAGAGCATGTCCTCGGCGGCCTCACGGATACGTGGTTTCGTCTGCATGTCAGCGCTCCCCGTTTAGATGTGATGCGCTTGCAGCCAAAGCTCGAGCAGGGCCACCTGCCATAGTTTGGAGCCGCGGAGCCGCGTGATGTGCTCCTTCGGATTCGCGAGCAGGGTATCGATATATTCGCGCTTGACCAACCCGCGTTGCCGCGCAGCCGGCGCGTCGAGCGCGTTGCGCACGAAATCCAGCACCGGTCCTTCGATATATTTCAGCGCTGGCACCGGGAAGTACCCTTTCGGCCGGTCGATGACCTCGGACGGTATGATCTGCCGCCCGACGTCCTTGAGGACGCCCTTGCCGCCCTCGCGCACCTTTTCGGCGGCGGGCACCTTGGCTGCGAGTTCCACGAGGTCGTGGTCGAGGAACGGCACGCGCGCCTCCAGGCCCCAGGCCATGGTCATGTTGTCGACGCGCTTGACCGGATCGTCCACCAGCATGACGGTCGAATCGATACGCAACGCCTTGTCGATGGCGTCGTCGGCGCCGCGCTGCTCGAAATGCGCGCGCACGAAGTCGAGCGCGTGATCGCCATCGACCACGCCCGGCTGCATGATTTCGGCGTACTCGGCGTGATCGCGGTCGAAGAAGTGCGCGGCGTAGTCGCCGACCGGATCGTTGGAATCGATCAGCGGCGGATACCAGTGATAGCCGGCGAACACCTCGTCGGCGCCCTGGCCCGACTGCACCACCTTGACGTGGCGCGCCACTTCCTTCGAGAGCAGGTAGAAGCCGACATTGTCGTAGGAGACCATCGGCTCCGACATGGCCTGGATCGTTTCCGGCAGGCTGGCGATCAGCTTTTCCGATTCGATGAACAGCTTGTGGTGCTCGGTGCCGAAGTGTTTGGCGATGATGTCGGAATACTGGAATTCATCGCCTTGTTCGCCGCCGACCGATTCAAAGCCGATGGAGAAGGTTTTGAGATGCTGCTGGCCGCCTTCCGCCAAGAGGCCGACGATCAGACTGGAATCGAGTCCGCCCGACAACAGAACGCCTACCGGCACGTCAGCGACCATGCGACGGTCGACGGCGGTGCGCAGCGCCGCGTGCACGGCGTCGCGCCATTCTTCGCTTGAGCGCTGCGCTTCTTCCGAGGTGCGGGCGAACGACAGCGACCAATAGCGGCTGGTCGCGCGGCGGCCGTCCGGTTCGAATACGGTGACGGTGCCGGGCTCGACCTTGCGCACGCCGTTGAGGATCGTATGGGGCGGCGGCACCACGGCGTGGAACGTCATGTAGTAGTGCAGGGCAACGGGATCGATCGAGGTATCGACGTCGCCGGCAGCAATGAGCGCGGGCAGGGTGGAGGCGAAGCGGATGCTGTCGCCGTGTTCGGAATAATAGAGCGGCTTGATGCCGAGCCGGTCGCGCGCCAGCGCCAACCGGCCGGTGTCGCGCTCGTCGATGGCGAAGGCGAACATGCCGTGGAAGCGCTTGGGGGCGTCCTTGCCCCAGGCGTGCCAGGCTTTGATGACGACTTCGGTGTCGCCGTCGGAGAAGAAGCGGTAGCCCTTGCCTTCGAGCTCGGCGCGCAATTCCTTGTAGTTATAGATGCAGCCGTTGAAGGCGACCGAGAGGCCGAGATCGGCGTCGACCATCGGCTGCTGCGCGCGTTCGCTCAAATCGATGATCTTGAGGCGGCGATGGCCTAGCGCGACGGCGCGGTTGGCCCATAAACCAGCGCCGTCCGGGCCGCGCGGCGCCATCGTGTCCATCATGGCGGAGACGGCGCGTGTCGACGCGGCGGCTCCGGCAAAATTCATTTCTCCGCAAACTCCACACATGCGCCCCTGCTGAACCTCCGTCAACTGATGAATGGCACCCGGTAGCGCGTGGAAAAGGCCGCGGGCATGAAAAGAGTTCCATCGGAACTCACAGCACGGAGCCGTGCCGGAGAACATCGCGCAATCGCCTGAAAAAGCAGCCGATTTTGTCGTGGCGCAGGATACGCGCACGCACACAGCGGCGATGACTCCCGCTATATATAGTTACGAAGTTCCGGAAGTCGACGCATTGTGGAAAAACATCTGCGCCGCAACATTCAGTTATGGTTGAGCAAATGCTGCCCGCATTTTGCGCAGGCGACGCCGCTGCCCGCGAAAAATCGCTCAAGCCCGTGCGGGAAAAATCATGCAGGTGGTGTTCGCGTGTGCGTAGAGTTTGCCGGCCGCATCCTTCAGGTCGGCATCGGCGGTGGCGACGGTGCGCCCGCGATGCAGGATGCGCCCTTCTGCGCGCAAGGGACCTGTGTCCTTGGTGATGGCGCGCACCAGATTCACTTTCAATTCAAGCGTGGTGAAGGCGTCGCCCGTCGGCAGCGTGGAATAGACCGCAAGCCCGAGCGCGGAATCGAGCATGCTGGCGGCAAGCCCGCCATGCGCCACGCTGAACGGATTGTAGTGCTGGACGCCGGGCGTGCCCTCGAACACCACGCGGCCGTTTTCCGCCTCGGTCAGCCGGATGCCGAGCAGGTCGCACATCGGCGCCTGCGGCACCGCGCCGGCGATCATCGCTTTGAGAAAGCTGAGGCCGTCTTGTGATTTGATGATCTCGGCCGCCGCCACGCCGGCGCTCTTGCTGTCCACCGCCCGTACCCCTTTTTGCCAGGGCGGCAGTTTAGCCGAAGTCCTCAGAGAAGATCGAGCCGGAAGGGGATGCCTTCGCTGGCGATCTCCGCGGGCCCGAGGGTCTCGACCGCGCGGATCATGCGCCCGTTACGCTTCAACAGGCGGTCGGCGATGGCGACGATGCGCGCGTTCGGCTGCGCCGTCCGAGATGCGCCGCGAATGGCGCGGGCGATCTCGGTCTCGTCGCGGTCGGGTTTGATGGCGCAGGCGGCGACGAAGGCGCCGGCGGTGGAGCGGCTGATGCCGGCAAAGCAGTGCACGATCAGCGGTGTCTTGCGATCCCAGGCGCCGGCGAATTCGATCAGGCGGACGACGTGCTCCTCGCCCGGCACGGCATAGCCTTCCGCCGGTTCGCTGATGTCGTCGACCGCCAGCACCAGATGGTTTTCCGGCGCGATATGGCCGGGCCGCGTTACCCGGTCGGTGAGCCGCAAGAGCGTGACGATGTGAAGCGCGCCGGTTTCTTCGACCGTGTCGTAAAGGCGCGCGAGCGAGCAGACGTGGATCATGATGGCCTTGAGAATAACAAGTCTTGCGACATAACTATGACCGCTTGGCCGGGATTAAAACCCTTCAGCCGCGCAGCAGCTTTTCGATCCGCTCCGTGAAACGGGCTTCCGCCGCGCCGGCCGGCCAGGGGGGGAGATAATCGCGCTCGATGGCGTTCGAGAACTTGGGTGGCGCGCCGAAAAACTTGCGCGCCTCGGTGGCGGAAAAGCCGGCCAGCCGCGTCGCCTCCAGGAAGGCGGCGTGGCGGTCGGCGGCCTTGATCAATGTCTGCAGCTCGTCGCCAAGCTTCACCGGCAGCCCGAAGCGCAGATGGATGGCGGCGAGCAGGCGGCGCTCGACCGCCTTGTAGCGGTCGCCGATCACCGCCTTGAACGGCGAGATCATATCGCCAATGACGTATTCCGGCGCGTCGTGCAGCAGCGTGGCGAGCCGGCCTTTGGCGTCGAGCCGCGGCACCTTGGCGCGCGCCAGCGCTTCCACCAGCAGCGAGTGCTGCGCCACCGAGAAGATGTGCGCTCCCTCGGTCTGCCCGTTCCAGCGCGCCACGCGCGCGAGCCCATGCGCGATGTCCTCGATCTCGACGTCGAGCGGGGAGGGATCGAGCAGATCGAGCCGCCGCCCCGACAGCATGCGCTGCCAGGCGCGCGGCGCGCCCGCTTGCGTCTTGGCGGCCGGCGTCTTGCTCATTTCCTCTTGATTGTCTTTTTGGCCGGGTTGGCGAGCCTGGCGCAGGCGTCGTGGCGATGGCAGCTCACCAAGTGGTCGTTGACCATGCCGACAGCCTGCATGAAGGCGTAAACGATGGTCGGCCCCACGAACTTGAAGCCGCGCTTCGACAAGTCCTTGGAGATCGTGCGCGACAGATCGGTCTCCGCCGGCACCTGCTTGAAGGTGCTGAACCGATTCTGCTTCGGCGCACCGTCGAGATAGTCCCACAGCAGCGCCGAGAAGCCCGGGCCCTTGTCCATGATGTCGAGCCAGCCGCGGGCCGACAGGATCGCGCCCTCGATCTTCGAGCGGTTGCGCACGATGCCAGCGTCGTTCATCAGCTTCTCGATCTTCTTCGGCGTATAGCGCGCGATCTTTTCCGGCTGAAAATCATCGAACGCTTTGCGGAAGTTCTCACGCTTGCGCAGGATGGTGATCCACGACAGCCCGGCCTGGAAGCCGTCGAGCACCAGCTTCTCATAGAGCGCGCGGTCGTCGTATTCCGGCACGCCCCATTCCTCGTCGTGATAGGCGACGTAGAGCGGATCCTGCTTGGGCCAGGGACAGCGCGGGAGGCCGTCGTCAACGAGAATCGGGGCGGGTTTGACCATGACCGCGATGATATAGCCGCTCGCGCGCGAAATGTCGCCAGAGGCTGGCGTCGCTTACTCCGCCGCCTTCACCTCGCCCGGCCAGGCGAACTTGGCCCAGTCCGGCTTGGCGAGCGAAATGGGGACGCCACCGGCGTTGAGAGGCGTGCCTTCGGCGAGCGCGTCGGCGACGCGGTCGAGCCGCAGGAGTGCGATCCCGTGGCCCTGAGCGGCCGAACCGAACGTGCCAGCCTGCTTGTCGCCGGCCATCACCGCCACGCCACCGTCGGGCGCGGCGCCGTCGTAGACGACCGGCACCAGCCGCGTGCGCGCGCTGTTGCGGTGCTCCACGCGCGACACCACTTCCTGCCCGACGTAACAGCCTTTCGCGAAATCGACGCCGCTGAGCTGATCCATATCGGCCTCGTGCGGGAAGGTATCGCCGTATATGAAATCCCGTCCGCCGCTCGGCACGCCGAGCGCGATGCGGTGCGCGTCGTAATCCGCTTCGGCGACAAGCGCGGCGCCGAGATCGGCCGCCGCATCCGGCGCGCTTTCGGGCGGCAGGATGGCGCGCATGCCGAGTGTGGCAAGGCGCGGATCCGGATAGCAGAGGCCGTATTCGGTATCGCCGGCGCCGCCCCATATGGCCATGACGCCGAGCGCCTCCGAAAGGTCTTCCACCGTCACTTGGGCGCGCAATTTGTAGAAACCGAGCTTCTTGGCGAATTCGCCGGCAAGCGCGCGCGGGCAATCCAGGAAGAAGCCGCCGCCGTCCTCGGCGGCCGCTTCGACGGCAATGAAATCGACGATGATCTTGCCCTGCGGCGTCAGCAGTGCGGCAAAGCGCGGGGCGCCCGGCTGGAGCTTGCCGATATCGTTGGTGAAGAGCCCGTTGAGGAAGCCCCGGGCGTCGTCGCCGGAAACCTTCACCACACCGCGGTCGGAAAGTAGCGCTGCCTGCATATGCTGAAACTCTGCCGTGGTTCGTGCTTGATCTGCGGCCCTGATCCCAAGCCTTGCCAGATCCCGCCGCAAAACGTAAGCGCTGGGGCGGCGGCGGCAAGCCCCCTGACGCAACTCTGAAACGGTTCAAAAGAAGCGCGTGAAAATGGCAGAAACCTACGACCTGGTCCTCAAAGGCGGCACCGTGGTCAACCACGACGGCGAGGGCCTGCGCGACGTCGGCATCCGCCGGGGCCGCATCGCCGCGATCGGTGACCTCACGCGCGCCGCCGCCGGCGAGACGGTCGACTGTACGGGCCTGCATGTTCTGCCCGGGGTCATCGACAGCCACGTGCATTTCCGCGAGCCCGGCCTGACCCATAAGGAAGACTTGGAATCGGGCTCGCTCTCGGCGGTCATGGGCGGCGTCACCGCCGTGTTCGAAATGCCGAACACCGATCCCACCACCACCACGGCGGACGCGGTTGCCGACAAGGTCAAGCGCGCGCACCATCGCATGCATTGCGACTTCGGCTTCTATATCGGAGCCACCCGCGAGAACACCCAGGATCTCGGCGAACTCGAGCGACTGCCGGGCGTCTGCGGCGTCAAGGTGTTCATGGGCTCGTCCACCGGCTCGCTGCTGATCGAGGACGACGAGGGCGTGCGCAATGTCTTGAAGGCGATCAGCCGGCGCGCCGCCTTCCATTCGGAGGACGAGTACCGCCTGCGCGAGCGCATGAACCTGCGCGTCGAGGGCGATCCGCGCTCGCATCCGGTCTGGCGCGACGCCGCGGCCGCGCTCATGTGCACGCAGCGTCTGGTGGCGCTCGCGCACGAGACCGGCAAGCGCATCCACGTGCTGCACGTCACGACGAAAGAGGAGGCGGCTTTCCTCGCCGATCACAAGGACGTCGCCACGGCGGAAGCGACGCCCGCGCATCTCACGCTCGAGGCGCCCGACTGCTACGAGCGGCTCGGCACCTTGGCCCAGCTCAACCCGCCGATTCGCGATGCCGCCCACCGCGCCGGCCTCTGGCATGGCCTCGCGCAAGGCGTGATCGATTCGATCGGCTCCGACCATTCCCCGCATACGCGCGAGGAAAAGACGGCGCATCCTTATCCGCAGACCCATTCCGGTATGACCAGCGTGCAGACGCTCGTCCCTATCATGCTCGACCACGTCAATGCCGGCCGGCTTTCGCTGCTGCGCTTCGTCGACCTTACCAGCGCCGGTCCGGCGCGGGTCTACGGCATCGCGGCCAAGGGCCGTATCGCCGCCGGCTACGACGCCGATCTGACCGTGGTCGACCTGAAGCGGCGCGAAACCATCACCGACGTATGGACCGCGTCGCGGGCTGGCTGGTCGCCCTACCACGGCACAACCGTGACGGGATGGCCGGCCGGTACCATCGTGCGCGGCCACAGAGTGATGTGGGAGGGCGCCCTGACCGCGCCCGGGTGGGGCGAGCGGGTCCGGTTCCTGGAGACGCTGGCCCGCTGATCGGGCTTGCACGAATTGGAGTTGTTGCCGGCGCCGCTCTTGTGTACAGAAAAACGCCTGTTGGCACCCGCCCTGCGTTCGGCCGCATGGAAGTTCGCGCGGCACGACCTTGTTGTTATACCTGAGCATCTGAGCGCGGAACGCTGACACGGCAGTCGGACATCCCCGTCCGGCTGGGTCGGGTTTTCACGTGAAGCGAGAGATCATGAGTAGTGACCTCGTCTCATTCCGCATGGTGTACGTGGCGGCCAAGGAGCCGGGGCAGGACCTTTGGAAGCCGGATCACGAGCTGTGGCGCAAGAGTGCCGCCATGGCGACGGTCCCCATCGAGTTTTCGGCGCACGATGCCGCCACCGCAGCCGTGACGCTCAGCCAGGGCGGAGTCGATATCTGCGTGATGGACGCGGCGCTGCCCGAAGACGAGAAAACGGTCGTGCTGAAGGCCGCCAACGAATCCGAGACGCCGCCCTTCACCATCGACGCCGCCGTGCCGGCCGAGGATGCCGATGGCACACTCCGGCCGGCCAAGCCCGCCGATGCGCGCCGGCTCGTCAACGCGTGCGTGCGCGCGAAGATGCCGACGCGGGTGCTCATCGTCGATGATTCCAGCACGATGCGCAGCATCGTGCGCAAGATCCTGTCGGCGAGCCGTTTCAGTCTCGAAGTGCACGAGGCGTGCGAAGGGCAGGCCGCCATCGAGCAACTGCGGATCGGCGGTTTCGGGCTGGTGTTTCTCGACTACAACATGCCCGGCCTCAATGGCTTCGAGACGCTCGCGATGATCAAGCGCCGTCATCCGGAAATGGCCGTGGTGATGATGACGTCGACCGTCGATAAGGTCGTGGCCAAACGTGCCGAGGCCGCGGGCGCAGCCGCCTTTCTCAAGAAGCCGTTTTATCCGTCCGACATCGACGGCGTGCTGGCGCGCCAGTTCGGTTTGAACATGGCAGGGCAAAAGCAGCCGGAAGCGCCTTTGCCGGACAGCCAGGTCACGTAAACGAATTGGAATGAAAAGCGGACGCCTATTGGCGTTGCGTCTCGATCGAGAATTCGCCGTTGCGGATGCGCAAGCCGAGGCCTTCCGCAAAGGTAGCGGCGGCATCCTCGCCGTAGGTGGTGACGAACTCGGCGAGCGCGGCGAACAGGCACGCTTGCGCCAGGCAATCGCCGTCGACGCCGTCGAGCCGCGCCTCAGCCCAGGCCTCATGCAGGTAACTGAGCGCGACCCGCTTCTGCTCACGATCGCTTACCGGCTCGTGCGGCTCGCGCGTCCCACCCGTGGTATCCATCATTGCCCCTCGGCATCCGCCCCGGATGCCCAGCCCCGAAACGTCCATGTGCGAAGAACGCTAGCACGCGTGCGCTGCGCCCGGCCTCCCAGTTCTTGCGGAAAGGTTAATCCGCGCCGGCAAAAGCCGCGCATGAATCGCGCCTAATTGGCGTATCGGGCCCCGATATCGCGGGCGATCCGCGCGCCTTCCTCGAGATAGCGCCGGATTGCGATGGATGCCGCCGGTGTGCAGGTGCGATAGGTCTGCTGGTAGCCGCGGTAACCACGATTGAAGCTGGCGACGAACTTGCGCCGCCGCTCGCCGGTCGGCGCTTCCGCCGCCAGCAGCGCCTCCATCTCGTTGCGCCAGCGCTGCCCGTCGTGGGCACCGCACATCGGCCGCAGATAATGCAGCGCGCCAAGAATCTCGGCGAGCCGCTCCAGGTCGGGGTCGAACGGCGCGGTGCGGTCGGGCGGCGGCGGCGCCGGCTGGTTTTCCGCGTGCAAGGGCACGGCGGTGAGGCAGAGCAGCAGCACGGCGATGGCGAAGGGCTTCTTCACGGAGCGTATCCCCTGACGCCGCTCCATATGCGCCGGCTCTTGGGCCGCCGCAAGGCGGCGGCCGGCACGGTCTCGCATGCACCTCGAATTATTGCCGGCATCTCACGCCCCCGCGGCAAGCCGGGCCATGGCCGCCGCGACGATGTCGGCGAGGCCCTCGGTGGTGCGCAAGGCGCCGATTTCGCTGGGATCGAGCCAGCGCGCATCGTCGAGTTCCTCGTTGAGCACCGGCTCGCCGCCGCGCCAGCGCGCGGCATAGCACAGGATCACGAAATGCCGCTCCACTTCACCATGCGCGTCGCGCACGATCACCTCGCGCTCGCCGGCGAGCGCCACCGGCTCGACCTCGAGCGCGGTCTCCTCGCGCACTTCGCGCATCACCGCCTCGTGCAGGGTCTCGCCGAGTTCGACGCCGCCGCCGGGCAAGGAATAAAGATTGAGCGCGGGTTTGCGGGCGCGACGCACCACGAGCACCTTGCCGTCGCGCACGATCGCCGCGCTGACGGCGAGATAGGGGCGGCTTGGATAGCGGCGGGAATCGGCCACGGGCGTCAACGCTTCATCAGGTCGTCGACGGCGGCCTGCGCCGCCTGCGTATCGTCACGGCCCGCCTCGCCGTTGATCAGCGCGCCGGCGCGCGCCACCATCGGCTTCAAGGCGGCGACGGTCTTGCCCGCGAGCGGTGCCAGCAGGGCTGGCGCCGGGTCGGCGAGCAGGGCCGCACGGGTTGCCTGCAGCATCGCCGTCATCGCGTCGGTCACCGCCACGAATTCGGCACGCAGCCTCGGATCGGCGCTTTCGAAGGCCGCAATCGCGGCGTCGCGCGTCTCGAAGCCCGAGATGGCGAAATGCGCGCGATAGCTCATCGGCCGCCAGCGCAGGAAGTCCTCGCGGAATTCGGCGGCGGCCGGCAGCATTTCGAGCAGCATGATCGCTTCGTTGAAATGATTGAGATAGTCGGTGGCGAGCCCGGTCACCGGATTGACGTTGGCCGCCGCCAGCCGCTGATGCTCGCCGGCGGGATACACCGGGTCCGCCTCAGCCGGCGCAGTTGCCATGCCATTTCGATATGTCATCGCCGATGGTACCGGTGTTGCATTGCACGGCTAGGTATTGATATCCCGCGTGCGGGTTAAGGTGTGATTAAATGGGTATCCCGGCCCCCGGACGGGGGCAAACGCCTGCATGACGAGCGTGCAACGAGATGTGCGGCCGCTATACCATCACTTCGGCGCCGGAAGCCTATCGGGCCCTGTTTCGGTATCCCGAGCAGCCCAATTTTCCGCCGCGCTACAATATCGCGCCGACGCAGCCCATTCCGATCGTGCGCCTGGAGCAGGGCGAGCGTCATTTCGCGCTGGTGCGCTGGGGCCTCGTGCCGTCCTGGGTGAAGGACCCGAGCGGCTTCTCGCTGCTCATCAACGCGCGCGGCGAATCCGCGGCCGAGAAGCCGGCCTTTCGCAACGCCATGAAGCGCTGGCGTTGCCTCATTCCCGCCGACGGCTTCTACGAATGGCGGCCGGCCGGCGCACGCAAGCAGCCGTATTACATTCGCGCCAAGTCGGGCACGCCGCTCGCTTTCGCGGGGTTGTGGGAGACCTGGGAAGGACCCAATGGCGAGGCGGTCGATAGCGCCGCCATCATCACCACCCGCGCCAACGGGCCGCTCTCCGACATTCACGACCGCATGCCGGTGGTGGTGCCGGAAGACGCATTCGATCTTTGGCTCGACACCGCTCATGTCGACGTGACCACCGCGTCCGCGCTGATCGCACCCGCGCCCGACGATCGGCTTGAGGCTTATCCGGTGTCGACCGCGGTCAACCGCACGGCCAACGACAACGCCGCGCTGCTGCAGCCGGTTGACCTGGATGCGGCGCCGCCGCCCAAACCGAAGCGAAAGCCGGCGGCCAAGATGCCGCGGCCGAAGCGCGAAAAGGAAAAGAAGGTCGACAAGAAAAACGACGGGCAGGGCGCGCTGTTCTGACGGTTAAGCCGATACGCGCTTGATCTGACGGGCGCGCCGATACGCGATCGCGGCTAGCGCCTGACGTTAGCCCCACTTCGCTCCCGTTGAATCGGCGTCGCGACCCCCGCGGGCCGGCAACCGGCCGGCCCGGGGAGCGCGCATTGCAAATGCATTTCTTCAAAAGTCGCGAGCCAAAGCCGCGAGCTTATTTCTCTTTCATCTTCATGCCGGTGGTGCCGCCCTTGCGCGCGGATGCCCACTTCGGATTGATGAAGCACTTGCGGCTCGTCGGCGTGGCGGCCTTGTTACAGGCGGCGAGCGTGCTGTAGCGGCAGCTGGCATTCTGCTGATTGCCCAACTGATGAGAAAGCTGGACGCACCACTTCTGGTGCCCCATCGACGCGGCTGCGCTGGCCGGCGACACGGACATTGCGATGGCGACGGCGCCGGCGGCGAGCGTGGCTGATGTGAGCGCGAGCTTCATTCAACACCTCCTTTGGAGTTAGGGTTGCCTGCGGGTTGCATGATGGGAACGCTCGCCCGCCGTCACGGTTCCGCCGCTTAATTGCTGCGGCGGCGCGGAACACGATCGACGCGCACGCGACGTCTCGGAACACGCGTCTATGAAGACGTGATGCAACGGTCACGGCGCATGCTGCGAAGCGTGCGCAGTCGCGCTCAGGCGCTACGGTAACCGTTATGTTGCGCCGCTTTGCTCAAAGACGGATCGACAGTCCTACCCAAGCTGGAACCTTTGTGCCGATCGCCGCCACTGGATCATCGCGGCTCGCTCTTATAACGGCGGCCTGCGTCGCGGTGTCGCGCTTCGGCCCGCCGCGCGGATGCCATCCGCTCGTTCGGGCTGCGCGCCATCAATTACTAACCACGCCGCCAAGAGGCTGCCGCCGGCGAATGTCGCGTTTACCCTCGTCTTCTAACGTGTTCCCCAAAACAGGGGTGGTCGAAATGCCGCAGATCTGGATGACCTACAGTGAGCTTTCCAGCCTGCTCGGGTGCGGGTTGGACGAGGCCCGCGAACGCATTCGGCGCGACGGTCTCGATCGCCGCCAAAGCCGCGATGGCAATACGCGCGTGAAGCTCGACCTGGCGCTCACCGGGCTTTTCATCGCCAAGCTCAGAAGCGAACCGCAGCCGCCGGCGCTCGACGAGGCGATCGACACCATGCGCCGGCTCTATGCCGAAATGGCGAGCTATGAGAGCGGCCTGCCGCGGCAACGCGATCTGTTCCCGGACCTGCCCGACGACCGGCCGCTGCTTATTACGCACGCCTCTTGAAGGCCCTCAGTCCTTCGGCGCTGCCGCCCGGCGCAGGCGGTCGTTGATCGCCTCACCCAGGCCGTCGGCCGGCACCGGCATGACGGCGATTGTCCCGGCGCCTGACGCATCGAGCGCACGCAGATGCGCGAACAGGTTGGCCGCGGCTTCCACCAGGTCGCCGCGCGGCGACAGGTTGCGCGTTTTATCCGCCGGCCAGTCCGGCGCTCGCCCGAAGGCAAGCAGAGCTTCGCCCGCGAGCGGCGCCTCCGCGTTCAGCCGCACGCGCGCCCGTGGCGCGTAATGCGAGGCCAGCATGCCGGGCGCGGCCGGCTTGTCGCCGGCATCGGCTGCCGGCGCCGCCAGCGGCGCGCCCAGCACCCGCTCGATCTCGGTCCGCGGCACGCCGCCGGGTCTGAGCAAAGTGGGGCGGCCGAGGCAGCCGACGATGGTCGATTCCACACCTACCGCCGTCGGCCCCCCGTCAAGGATGAGGTCGATGCGCCCGCGCAGGTCGCCGAGCACGTGGGCGGCGGTGGTCGGAGAGACATGGCCGGAGCGGTTGGCCGAGGGCGCCACCACCGGGGCCCCGAAGGCCAGCAACAGGCCGCGGGCGAGCGGATGGGCCGGCACCCGCACGGCCACGCTGTCGAGACCGGCGCGGGCCAGGTCGCAGGCGGGGCAGCCGGGAGCCAAAGGCAACACCAGGGTGAGGGGTCCGGGCCAGAAAGCGGCCGCCAGCCGTTCCGCGGCCGCGTCGAAGCGTCCGAGCGCCCGGGCGGCGGCCAGATCGGCCACATGGGCGATCAGGGGATTGAAGGCTGGCCGCCCCTTGGCGGCGTAGAGCCGGGCCACCGCCTCGCCGTTGCGGGCGTCGGCGCCGAGCCCATAGACGGTCTCCGTCGGGAACGCGACGAGGCCCCCGGCCGCCAGGCAGGCTGCGGCCGCCCGGATGGCCTCGGAATCGGCGCCCAGCACCCGTGTTCCCGGTTCGGCGGTCATTGAATTTCCCGGTTTCCTTTGGCTTGCGGGCGGGTGCGCACCGTGGTTATAAGACCGCCCACCAGTCGGAGTGTAGCGCAGTCTGGTAGCGCACCACGTTCGGGACGTGGGGGTCGCAGGTTCAAATCCTGCCACTCCGACCATTTCTTCCGCTAAATCGGGCCCGATAGGCAAGTCACAGGCTTGCGGCCGCCGCCCGTTGCGGAGCGGCTTTCGGTGCCACGCGGCCCCGGCGGGTCAGTTGCCTTCGGACTTATTGGAAAACGCGTTGCCGATCGCCTTCAGGCGGCGGGCGGCGAGGCCCTTGGCCTCGTCCTGCAGCGTGCTCAGCGGGGGGATCACGTCGCAGTCGACGTAGCCCTTGTCCCACATGGCGCCGTTGCGGTTGTCGAGCCCGAGCTCGAGGCATTTGTCCCCGTGCTGAGGCGACACGATGATCGATCCGAGATAGTGCGCCTCCGTGTCGACCTTCTTCTCGCTTTGGACGTGGCCGGCGCCATTCATGTGCAGCCAGGGCATGTGCCGCAGCCACGGCGGCGCCCAGCCGCTAAATAGATAGAGAAAAACGATCAAACTTGTCGCGATTCCGGCGAGCGCAAGCTTGGACGTTCGCCAATCGCGCAACCTCCAACGCCCATGTGAAACCTGCGATGACATGACGTTCGTGCCCGCCGTGCGCGTGATTCGTGTTCTTTGCACGCACCTTTTTGAGGCGAGGTCGAGCCTAGCGCGGCCGCGTTAAGATAGTTCTACTCAGCTCGTTCGTAGTTTCAGCACCATGGCGCGACTTTGTTTGGCAAGCCGCGCCGTCCGGTGCCTGAGATAGCAAGTCGTTTCGCTTGCTCTGAAAGACGGGCAGGACATCCGGAACGCCGCAACGCGTCGACAGCCATCGTCACCATCGTCGCCATCACCGCGCTCGGCTTCGATCGCGTTTTCTTTGTCGACAACGTCTCGATTGGCGGCGCGCTCGATACGCTGACCGACGAAACGGATGCGCACGGCTCTACCACCGCCGACAGCCACGCCGAGAGTTGCTTGGGCGTGCATTGGATGAACGTGATGCTCGACGGCGCTCGATCAATCGGTGCGCATGACGTTGGCCGCGCGCGCAACAGCGCGCCACCGGCGCCGTCTAGGAAATTTCGCCGCCGCGTCCACCGTCCGCGCCGACGCCGACAATAGCGCTTGTGCGCTCCCGATCCCCCGCATACGCTTGCCGTCTGGGAAATCACAAAGCATGGCCCGCGTAACCCGGCGGGCTGGGGGAGACAACGCCATGACATTTTCCAAGACGTTCGGATTCTGCCTGGGGCTAGCGGTAGCGTGTGCCGCGCCCGCCTCGGCCGCGGATTTGAAAATGATGACCGGCCCGCAGGGCGGTTCCTGGATTCCGCTCGGCGGCCAGCTCAAGGACATGTGGGAAAAGGCGGTTCCCGGTCTCAAGGTGCAGGTGCTGCCGGGCGCGGGCATCGCCAACGTGCGCGGCGTCGACGAGGGCAAGGCCGACATCGGCTTCGGCAACTCGATCTCGACCGTGGACGGGATCACCGGCCACAAGCCGTTCCCGCGCAAGGTCACGAACGTCTGCAACGTCGCCACGCTCTATCCGCAGTACTACCAGCTCGTGGTCACCGCCGACTCCGGCGTCGACAAGATCGCCGACCTCAAGGGCAAGTCGATCACCACCCAGCAGCGCGGTAACACCGGCGAATTGATCACGCGCCAGATCCTCGGCGTCAACGGCATCAAGTACGGCGACCTCAAGGTCAGCTACGTCGGCTATTCCGACTCGGTGAACCAGATGAAGGACGGCCATGCCGTCGCCTTCGGGCTCGGCACGCAGGTGCCGGCCGGGGCCATCATGGATCTTGCCTCGGCGCGCCCGATCAAGCTGCTCGATCAGTCCTCGAGCTTCGCCGGCATGAAGAAGCTCAATCCCGGCTACACGCTGGCGACCATCAAAGCCGGCAGCTACCCCGGGCAGAAGGGCGACGTGAAGGTGATCAGCTACGCCACCCACATCTTCGTGTCCTGCAAGCTGCCGGCCGACGAGGTCTATGCCATGACCAAGACGCTGATGGCGCATACCGCGAACCTCGCCAGCATCGCCAAGGCGGTCGGCAAGCAGCAGATGGCCGACTTCGCCGCCGACATCGGCGTGCCGTTCCATCCCGGCGCCGCCAAGTTCTACAAGGAACACGGCATCACCGTGCAGTCGCACTGAGCACGAAACTGCGGGCGTTTTGAACGACCATGGTCTCGCAGGCAAATGATGCGTCGTGGCCGGGCAACCGGGTCCGCCATTCGGCGGCCCGGCTATCAAAAAAAAGCGCCGGCCATCCACGCCTTGTTTTGCGGGTTGAAGACGTGGATGCCCGGCACAAGGCCGCGCATGACGGCTGACGGAACCAAAGCGTCTCGATTACTTCGGACGCGGCAGCGCGGAACGCGAGCCATCCCATGAATCTCAAAATCGATTGGAGCTACTCGGGCGTCGTGCGTCTGGTCACGGCGCTCCTCGGCGTCGCCATGGTGCTCTACCATATGTGGGCGATCGGCTTCGGCTCGCCGGAGGCGGTCTGGTTCCGCGGCACGCATCTGCTGTTCGCGCTGGCGCTGACCTTCCTGATGTATCGCCTGTCCGGCAATCCCGAGGGCAACCCGCGCCTTCTCGACTACGGGCTGCTGGCGCTCGCGGTCATGCCCATCCTTTACCTGTTTTATAATTACGACTACGTCGTCAACCGCATCTTCTACGTCGACGACCTCTATCTCAGCGACAAGATCATGGGCTGCATCATGATCGTCATGCTGCTGGAGGCGACCAGGCGCGTGCTCGGCTGGGCGCTGCCGATCACCGCGGCGGTGTTTCTCGCCTACGGGCTGCTGATCGCGCAGCTCGAGCCGCAGCGCATGCTCGATCAGCTCTACATGACCACCGAAGGCATCTTCGGCATTCCGCTCTCGGTGTCGGCGACCTACGTGCTGATCTTCGTGGTGTTCGGCACGTTCATGGAGCGCACGGGCACCGGCCAACTGTTCATGGATTTCGCCACCGGCCTTACCGGCCATCACACCGGCGGCCCCGGCAAGGTGGCGGTGGTCTCGTCCTCGCTGTTCGGCACCATCTCCGGCTCGGCCGTCGCCAACGTCATGGTCACGGGCCAGATCAGCATTCCCTTGATGAAGCGCACCGGCTTCAAGCCGCCATTCGCCGGCGCGGTCGAGGCGGTGGCCTCGACCGGTGGCCAGATCATGCCGCCGATCATGGGCGCCGCCGCGTTCGTGATGGCGGAATTCCTCGGCGTCTCTTACGGCCAGGTGGTGCTGTGGGCGCTGATCCCGGCGGTGCTCTACTATCTCGCCTGTTTCTCGGCGGTGCATTTCGAGGCCAAGCGTCTCGGCCTCGTCGGCCTGCCGCGTTCGGAACTGCCCAAACTCGGCGCGGTCATGCGCCGCGACGGGCATCTGTTCATCCCGGTCGCGATCATCCTGTTCGTGATGTATTCCGGCTACAGCGCGCCCATGGCGGCGCTCGCCGGCACGCTCGCCTGCTTCCCCGTCGCCGCCTTGCGCCAGCACACCCGCGTCAACTGCACCTGGGACAACCTGATCGGTGCGATGGTCGACGGCGCCCGCAACACCATTCCGGTGGCGCTCGCCTGCGCCTGCGCTGGCGTGGTGGTGGGCGTGGTCACACTCTCCGGGCTCGGCATCGTGTTCACCCAGTTCGTCGTGCATCTGGCCAAGAACGCGCTATTCATCGCGCTCTTCCTCACCATGATCGCCGGCATGATCCTGGGCATGGGCATCCCGACGACGCCGGCCTACATCATCATGACGGCGCTTCTCGTGCCCGCCATCGTGAAACTCGGCGTGGTCGTGCCGGCGGCGCATATGTTCGCCTTCTACTTCGCCATCCTGTCGGCGATCACGCCGCCGGTGGCGCTCGCGGTGTTCGCGGCCGCCGGCATCGCCAAATCGGATTTATGGTCGACTGGCTGGGCGGCGGTGAAGATCGGCGCCGCCGGCTTCATCGTGCCCTACATGTTCGTCTATTCGCCCTCGCTTCTGATGATCGGCGACTGGCAGACCATCGTGGCCAGCAGCGCGAGCGCCATCGTCGGCGTGGTGCTGTTCGCCGGCGGATTGCATGGCTACTTCATCACAGCGACCAACTGGTGGCAGCGCCCGATACTGATCGCGGCCGGGTTTTTCCTGATCAAGCCGGGTCTGCAGAGCGATTTCGTCGGCCTCGTGCTGGCGGGCCTCGTGATCGCGACCCAGCTCGTGGCGCGTCGCAGCGCCGCCGAGGCCGCGGGCTCAATCGCCAAGTAGACCGGCCGCGGCGGCTAGACCACGAACGGTATCAGCGCCCGCACGTGTGCGCGGTAGCGCGCGTAGGCGTCGCCGAACTGGTCGCGCATGAAGCGCTCCTCGACGGTCAGCTTGCGGAGCAGGCCGAGTGCGATCAGCACGACGCCGACGAGGCCGCGCCATTCGCCGATGGCAATGGCGGTGCCGATCAGCGCCAGCAGCAGGCCGCTATAGATCGGGTGGCGCATGTAGGCGTAGGGCCCGCTGCGGATCAATTCGTGATCTTCTTTGAGTGTGACGGTGCCGCTCCAGTTGCGGCCGAGGTACCGGCGCGCCGCGACCGCCAGCGCGATTCCCGCCAGGGTCACGCCCCATCCGGCCCAGAACCAGGCCTCCGTCGCCGGCACGAAGCGGCCCGGCATGACGCCGGTAAACATCTGCGCGTCGAAAAGCGCCAGCGCGCCGAGCGCGATCGGTACGGCGTAAACGAGCCGCGAAAGCGCCGGTTCGCGCCGCGTCGCGGCCTTGGTGCCGATGGCTGAAAGGCCCCAGTAGGCAACCCAGCACAGCCAGGTCACGGGCAGCAGGGCATGGTGGTAGGCGTTCATGGTTGTTATCTGGGGTGCAACTTGGCCGAAATGGTGTTAGGTCCGCCCCCTCCGATGACCGACAGGAAAGTGGCCCGCGCCCTGCGGGTGAAATACATGAGCGACGACATTCCCTTCAACAAGAAGCTCGATCTCGCCCCCGAAACCGTGGACGAGCCGGTGCCCGGCGTGCGCCGTATCATGTGCGATAACCCGAGCCCGTTCACCTTCAAGGGCACGATGAGCTACATCATCGGCCGCGGCAATGTCGCCATCGTCGATCCCGGCCCCGCCGACGAGCGCCACATCGGCGCGCTGCTCGACGCCGTTCAGGGCGAGACCGTCACGCATATTTTCGTCACCCACACCCATCGCGACCACTCGCCGGCGGTGCCGGCGATCAAGGCGGTCACCGGCGCCACCGTCTACGCCGAGGGCCCGCACCGCGCCGCGCGACCCTTGCACATCGGCGAGATGAACCCGCTCGATTCGAGCGGCGACCGCGATTTCATGCCGGACGCACGGCTGAAGGACGGCGAGATCGTCAAGGGCGACGGCTGGACCATCGAGGCGGTGACGACGCCCGGCCACACCGCCAACCACATGGCCTTCGCCTTGAAAGAACAGAACGTGCTGTTCGCCGGCGATCACGTCATGGGTTGGGCCACCACCATCGTGGCGCCGCCCGACGGCGCCATGAGCGACTACATGGCCTCGCTCGACAAGCTCACCAAACGCAGCGAGACCGTCTATCTGCCGGGGCACGGGCCGGTCATTTCCGACGCGCAGCGCTTCGTCAGCTACTACATCCTGCACCGCAAGGCGCGCGAGGCGTCCATCCTGCATCGCTTGGGCAAGGGCGAAGCCGACATTCCGTCGATCGTGCGCGCGATCTATATCGGCCTCGATCCGCGTCTCACGGGCGCGGCCGGCATGTCGGTACTGGCGCACATGGAGGACCTGGTCGCGCGCGGTCTGGTCGAAACCGACGGCGAACCGGCCATCGACGGGACGTTCCGGCTGGCGCGCTGATACGCAATCGATGCGGGTCGACGCGATGCGCCGCCGCGGCCGCTCAATAATGGTGCGGGTTTCCCTTGCTCACCCCGAGGTCGCCGGCGGGCGTCCCCGATGCGTCAAAGAGTTGAAGGCTGCCGTTGCGATGACGCAGGACGCTCCAGCAGCCGCTGTCGCGTTTCTGCGGATAGCGCAGGCACAGCTTATTGCCCTTGATCGACCAGTGCCCTTTGACTTTCCTGCCACCGAAGGTCCCGCGCATGACATCGTTCGGCGCAAGATAAACGCGCGCCGTGCTGCCGTTTGCGGTGGAAACGCTGAGCGTGTTCTGGGCAAGCGCCGCGTGAATGGCATGCGCGCCGAGGGGCTTGGCGGCGAGCGCGGCTGGGGCGGCGCGGCCTTGACTCGTCAGCGCGGCAACGGCCAACGCCAGCGGAGCGAAGAGGGATTGCTTTGACCCGGCCATCTGGCCCTCCAGCTTGGACGCGCTCCCGGCTGGAAAACGGCGGCGTAGCCTATCGGTTCCGTGCCGAACCGATCGCGAGCGGCTGGCGACGGGGCTACCGCCGTCACCGCGTCGATTTGCGTGCTGGCTTGCGCTTCGGTCGCTGCTTCGGCGGCGCGGTGTTTTCCGGCAGCGCCGGCGCCGTGGTGTCGGGGCGCGCCGGACTCACCGCGTCGTCGATGTCGCTCAAGAGCGACATCACGCGGCGCGCGTTGGTGCCGAGGTCGTTGAGGCCATAGCGCGAGGCCGAGCGCACGTCGACGCGCGAGCCGGTGCCGTCAGCGCTCACCCGCACGACAACGTCGTCCGGAAAACCCATGATCAACGTGCGCGCCACCGCCTCGATCACGCCGTCGCGGTTGCCGGCGGGCGGCATCTCGCCGACCACCTGCCACTTGCGCTTTTCGATCAGCGACAGCGTCTCGCTGTAGGCGACCCGCGGCGGCGCCTCGAACAGCAGCGGCTCGATGTCGGGATAGGCCTTTTCCTGCAGCGCGGCGAACTTCGCCGGATAGCGGTCGGTGCCGGGCGGGCGCAGGCTGGCGAGCTTGCCGAAGGGCGGCGGATTGGCGGGATCGGTGGTGATGTCGTTGATCCCCGGCAGCTTGGTGGCGCGGTAGCCGAGATAGCAGGGATAGGCGAGCAGAACGAGCGCCAGCAACAAGCCGCTCACGGCGCGGCCGAGCCCGCGCAGACCCTGGCGCCAGATCACCACGAAGGCCAGCAGGGCCGAGAACACCGCCAGCAGCGCGAACACCAGCGCGGCGGCGAAGGTCGCCAGCGCCGGCATCACTTCCAGCAGCCCGGTGCGCACCACGAAGATCGACAGCACCGCCACCACCACGGCAAACAGCGCGAAGCGCCACGACCAGATGGCGAGCCGCGACATCGGCAGTTCCGAGAGGAGGGGAAGACGCAACATGTTTTATGTTATGGCGTAGCAGCTTAGCCGGTGCAAATCCGTTTCAGCGCCGTCCATTCGGGCGCCGTCAGCCAGGGCCGGACCCGGACTGGCGCCACCAGTCTGTCGATGGCGCGGATGCGCGCCTTGGTCTCGGGGTGGTCGAGCAGCAGGTCCATGCCGGGCTCCGTGGCGCCGCCGATCTTGCCGAGGATGGTCCCGAGCGCCCGCGCGTTGCCGCCGGCTTTGTTCATCAGTTGCGCGCCGTAGGCGTCGGCCGCCATCTCCACCCGCCGCGAATAGGACGACTGCAGCACGCTTCTGGCCGCGATCACCACCGCGCCGCCGCCGACGAAATCGCCGAGCAGCATGCCGAACATCAGCGACAGCCCGCCTGCCTGCAGCACCGAGCGGGTGCCGTCGCGGTGCGCCACGTGGCCGATCTCGTGCGCGATCACCCCGGCGAGTTCGTCCGGATCGTCGGCCTTGGCGATCAGGCCCTCGAATACGTAGACGCGCGCGCCCGGCAGCGCGATGGCGTTGGCCTCGGGCCGGCGCACCACCGTCGCGGTCACCGGCAGCCGCAGCGCGGCGGCCGCGCTCAGCCGCCGCATCATCTTGTCGAGGGCGGCGGCGCCGGCCTGTTCGCGCACGCCGTGCCCGCATTCGAAACCAGCACCTAAGTTCTTGCGGTCGAGCAGCCCCCGCATTTGCGTATCGACCGCGTCGCCCAGCTTGCGCTCCAGCGTCAGCGGTACCAGCGGCGTCAGCCGGTCCGCGATGACCGGCACGCCAAACACGGCGACTGCCACCAGCGACGCGGTGGCGGCAATGGTCCAGAACACCACGCGCCATCGCTGGCGGCGCTGGCGGGCGCCGGTGCGGTCGACGTATTCGGCGCGGCGGTCGATCTCGGCGGCAAACGCCGGGTCGAAGATCTCCAGGCGCGCCAGCACGTCGCTGCCGCGGCGGGCAAGGCGCAGCACCTGGCCGGGCGCCGGCAGTCCTTCGGTCTCCTCGATGGGCCAGGATGCCAATAACCGGCCGTCGCGGCCGGCGATGTGTAGCCCGCCGGCGTCGAGGGTCACCCAGGCCTCGTGGCGCGCACTGGTGACGCCGTCGAAATAGACGCCGGGTCCCGCAGTTACCGTTTCATGTCCGGCTTCGGGCATCGGTCGCCGCCCTAGTATCCGCCCACATTGAGTGCGTCGGCGAGGCCTTCGCCGAGCGCCGAACTCGCGCGCCCGGTCGCCTTGACCCGCTCCAGCGTCGCCAGTCCCGAAAGGTGCAGCAATTCCATGCCGAGCTGCCAGAGCGAGAGCAGCACGGTGGCGCGGTAGATGGTGGAGAAGCCGAGCGCGATCATGACGTAGCCGACGAGGAAGATGGCGGTGGCGGCAAGCTCGCCCCCGGTGCCGCGGCCGGCTTGCGTCAGCCAGCCGATCGTCGCCAGCGCCGGTACCGCGGCGACGGCGACGACGAGCGAAAACGCCAGCGCATAGCCGAGGAAACGCGCATAGGCGCCGTAGACGTCGCGCATGCGCAGGCGCGAGCGCATCTCCACGTCGCCGAAACGCAGGCCCGACGACCACCAGCGCAGCACGATCGCCTGGAACGCCGGGTAGAGCACCGCGGCGGCGGTCACCGCCACGCCGCCCATCAGCATGGCGAAGGTGAGCACCATGCCGAAGCCGGAATTGCTGCCTTCCAACCGCGCCATCATATCGTCGCCGCCCTGTTTGAGCGTGTCGGCGAGCGCCTTCCAGTCGACCACGTCGACGAAGGTGAAGACGGCGAGCAGTAGCGGGCCGATCACCAAGAGCCAGATCGGGAAGCCACGCAGCAGCAGCCCGAGGCCGCGCCCCTCGAAGCGGCCGGCAAGATCGCCGTACCAGGTGTTCGCCATCTTGAAGCGTTCGAGGCTCGCAAGCTGGAACGGATAGGCGAGCCCGCAGGTAACGATCGTCAGCGCCCACCAGCCGATGGCGCGAAAGGCATAGCCCCAGGCCGAGCCACTTTGATGGAAACGCAAGCCGCGATAGACCGTACGCGTCAGCCGGTAACGCCGCGCGCGGTAGATCGCGTACTGCCCGAGCACGAACAGTGCCAGGAAGGCGATTAGTCCGGACACCTGCCCGAACGGCCCGAGTTCGAGCGCGCCCACGAAGAAGCCGGCATAAAGCGGGATCAGCAGCGCCACTGCCACCAGGAAGCCGAGCAGCAGCTCCAGCGGCGTGCCGGCATATTCCAGGCTCTCGCCGTCTATTTCCGTGTTGGTCCAAAGAAAGCGGCGCACGTCGGTCATGAGCCAGAAGCGGTAAATGCCGAGCGTGAGCATCAGCAGCACGGCACCGCGCACGAGCAGCCGCCAATAGCTTCGGCGCGCCCCCAGGAACCGCACGGCGCCGACCGTCGCGGTTGCCTCGCCATACCCGTTCGTCATGGCGTTCTGGATAGGCCGAAGCTGCGGGCGGGGCAATTGCGCTTTTGACGCCCTTCCGCCGGCGGGCGCCGGGGTGCGTTAAGTGGGACGACCTGTGGACGCAGGAATCCAGGCTTTGCAATTGGTTTAGTACGGGCGGCTCAGGGACCCCGCTTCGCGGGGACGAACGGGGAGAGAAGGTTAGCCGGCGGCGCTCGCCGCGACGCCCACCGGCACGCAGGCGGGCAGGTCGTTGTGCCAGTCGATGCGCTCTTCGATGGTCTCGCGCAGGAAGTCGAGATCGTGGCCGGCTTCACGTGCGACCGCGAGTGCTGCGTCAATGCCGATGCGCGGCGCTGCGGCCTGCGTCCACAGCGTGGTGCAGCGGGTGGCGCTGCCGCAATAGAACAGGATCGGCGCCGGCAGCTCGTCCATCAACCGGGCGAAGCCGTGGACGACCTCGTCGTCGGTGGCGTTGAAACCCATCACCGGCATATGACGAAAGGTGAGGCCGTGGCGTTCCGCCACGCGCGCGGCTTGGGCGTTGGGAAGCTGGCCGGCCGCTTCGCCGTCGGGACGGATATTGACCACCGAGCGGAAGCCGCGCGCGGCAAGGTCGGCGAAGTCGGCTTCGACGAGTTGGGGCGCCGCGGCGATTCCGGTCTCGAGCGGGATGACGGTGAGCATGAAGGTCGGCGTCCAAACGGCCCGATGCGCGGGCGGGAAGGAGAAAACCGTTCTCCGGACGCTGAGAAGTGCGCGTTGCCCGCGGCGCTGCAAGCCATTGGCAAAAATAACACTAGAATTCCGTGCTTTATTGCGGGCTCCGAATAAGCCGTTCGCGGCACGGCGCCGGCGAAGAAAATTCTTCTCGGTCGACATGATGCGGCGCGGCCCCGGCGCCGGCACTTGCGCACCCGCGCCGAGGCCCGGCCTCGACGTCTTCTCGTAACTTTGTCGCTTACTGCGCCGCTTCTTTGGCCTCTTCGGCGGCGTCGCGAAGCGAATCCTTGATGCCGCCGACGGTGTTCTGGATCTTGCCGGTGACCTGCTCGGCCTGGCCTTCGGTTTCCAGCTTGGCGTCGCCGGTGGCTTTGCCCGCGACTTCCTTGACCTTGCCTTTGATCTGCTCGGCCGATCCTTCGATACGATCTTTATCCATATCGCCCTCCTGAATGTTGACGCGGGCACCTAACCGGCAAGACCTGCCAAAGGTTCCGCGCGGCATCCATGCGGGAACAGAACGGTGCGGTACGGCGTTTTCGGCATTCAAGCATCCGAGCTGATCCCGTCCCTGCGCGCGCCGCGCGCCTTCGAGAAGGTGTCATGGATTTTCCGGCTCATATCGTTACGACGGGCAGCGGCGTGCGGCCCTTGATCCGCAGCACGCGCGAAGCGCTGCGATTCATCGATCACGAATTACCGGCCGAGTTGAAGGCATTGCCGCGCTGGACCTTCTCGCGCCAACTGCTGATCGTCGCCGACCAGTCGGGCAAGAAACGCGATCTCACCCATGCCTATCGGCAGTTACGGCAGGCCTTGTCGAACGACCGGCTGCTGGGGCGGGCGGCGGCCGACGCGAAATAGCGCTTGGACCCTCAGGCGCGCGCGCGGCCGCCGTTGCGGCACTCCTCCGCCTCGTAAATCTTCACAAAGAACTCGCCGATCGCGCCGACCAGCATCAAGAGCGAGCCGAGGATGAAGAGACAGACGCCCACAGTCTGCAGCGGCTTGAAGCTCGGCAGAAAGAAAATGCTGCCGACGAAGAACGTCAGGTTGCCGAAGGTGCCGAGCCCGGTGTGAATCCAACCGTAGTCCTGGACCACGGTCTTGATGATGCTCTTCATGACGTCGGCTTCCTCCTGGGCTTGTGGTGGGTCTGCAACCTCCCTTCACTCAAATAGGCCTTAAGCCTGCGCGTTGAACCCCCATTGGCCACGTTCACGCCGCTTGGGCGGCGTGAACGAACGTATGCGTGCCGAGCGCCGCGATGACGGCCGCCAAGGGTGCCGGCCGCCACTGATGCTGACTGGCGGCGGGGGGCGGGTCTGGGGGATCGTTATCGTTCGCCGGTCTCGGGTGCAGCAGCTGACGGGGTACCTCTAGGACGACAGCGCTTTGCATGACCTGCTTCATGAACTGGCCCTCCCACGTCAGCCGAGCAGTCCCACGAGCAGACCGAGGACGAAAAGGCTGCTCAGTACGAATCCGCTCCATTGCAAGAGCGGCATGAGCCGAAGACGCGCGACCATCATGCCCCTCCTCAACCGAGCTGCGCGTCCTGGCCGAATCCGCCGCCGGTACGCGGCCGCCGCCTGGCGCGCCATAGCGTCTCGACGTGGACGTGCGCTTTGGCCGCTTCCCGGTCGAGCCGGCGCAGCGCGTCCATGATGTCGTCGTAGCGCACGACGTTGCCGGCGCCGTTGATGCGCAACTCGGGTGCGGCTTCGATGGCGCAGGCGTCCGATGCCCAGGCTGCCAGCAGTGCGCGTTTCTCGTTTAGCGTCAGATCGCGGTCGCGCACCACGTCGATCGGGTGCAAGAACGCGTTGGCGGGATGCAGCAGCGCGTCGATGTCGAGCCTGCTGTCCGCATTGTCGGCGGAAACCGCGTTGTTCAAGTCGTTCTGGTGCTTCTCCATGGCCATGCCTCCACGCCTTGAAGGGGGGCGGCCCGGCAAATCAAGCGAGGCCGCCTCGACTGGCTTGCGATAGGGATTGGTTAGGCCGCTCTCGAATGCTCGAGACTGCGGATGTTGTCGCCGTCGGCGCCGATGGCTCCGCCGCTCTGGATCGCGATCCGGCGTGGCTTCATCGCTTCCGGCAATTCGCGTTCGAGCTCGATGGTGAGCAGGCCCTGCGCCAGCGACGCGCTCTTCACCTGCACATAGTCGGCGAGGTTGAAGCGCCGCTCGAACGAGCGCGCGGCGATGCCGCGATGGAGATAGTCGCCCGCGTCCATTGGGCTTCCGGCGTCGCCGGTAACGATCAGGATGTTCTGATCGACGGTCAGCTTGATCTGGTCGAGCGCGAATCCGGCGACCGCGAGCGAGATTCGGTAATGGTTCTCGGCGGTACGGACGATATTGAACGGCGGGAAGTTGTCCTCCGGCTCGAGGCGGAGGCTCTGATTCAACAGGTCGAATAGGCGGTCGAAGCCGATGCTGGTCCGCCAGAAGGGATCGAGGTTCACGGTTCTCATAGCCACATCCTCCGGTGAGCAACATGGAATATGAGCGGGCGCCCGGACACCGTGGGGCGCCCGCGCCGGGCCGATCGGGCCCCGGCGGGAAAAAGAATTAGGCGGACCGCGGACGATTTCAAGAGGGTCGCGCAACGGCCATCGCGAGCCCGAAGCGCGGCGCCCGGTCACGGTAAAGGTTGGAGCAACCGTCACCGGCTGCCGCGGATCGAGCGGCGGGCATCCCGCGGCATCCGCGCCCGCGCCCTCACATGCCGGTGTCGATCGGACGCTCGACGGCGCCGCCGCTTTCGGCCCAGTCCTTGAAGGCGCCAAGGTTGTAGACGTTTGCGAAGCCGAGGTCCTTCAGCGTCTTGGCGCCGAGCGCGGACCGGCCGCCGGAGGCGCAGTAGAGCAGGATGGTCTTGTCCTTGGCGAAGGCCTTGTTGTGGTAGGGCGAGGCCGGGTCGGCGCGGAATTCCAGCATGCCGCGCGACACGTGCAGCGCGCCGGCCACCTTGCCCGTCTTTTCCACTTCCGGCGCGTCGCGCACGTCGACGACGAGCGTATTGCCCTTCGCCATCATCTCCTGCGCCTCGGCGAAACTGAGACGCGGTACTGCCGCGTTGGCGGCCTCCAGCAGGTCCTTCACGCTCGTGGTCATGCTGCTTGCTTTCCTGAGTTGCAAATCGGGGGTGGCGATATTCGCGCCGCCTGCCGCTCCGGCCTCGGTCGGATATCAATATTTGAATGCCTGCGAAAGTGGCGCTGCCGACAAGATGATGCGCGGGGCCCTGACTCAAGCCTCGTCTGGTTTCGGCGGCGGCCGCGGCGCCGAAGATGTGCCGCCGCTCACGCTCAGGAGCCAGTAGAGCGCACCGAGCGCGAGCGCCATGCCGGCGATGCCGGCAAAATTTTCAAGGGTCGCCGTCTTGAAATCGAGCAGGATGATCTTTCGCGCCACAACCAGGATGGCGATCAGCACCACCACGCGCGCCTGCAGGATACCCGACCGGCTCGTCAGCGAGGTCGCGATCGAATGGTTGAATTCCAGCAAGATGAGCACGGTGAGCAGCGAGCCGAACACGTCCTGCAACACTTCGGCGCCCATGAAGTCGCGGCTCGCGATGAAATCCCGCACGAGCTCGATGCCGACCAGCACCAGCGAATAGACGATCACGATCGCGATGAAGAGCATGATGACCCGGGACACGACCTGCTCGAAGCGCTCGTGCGAGGTCAGCGACTTCCAGTCCCTCTTCAGGGCGGCGATGTTCAGCATCCTGGTCCTCACTCGGCGGCTGCGGCAGGCGCCGCCGACCCGAGCGTTATAGCGCGAGTCCCGGGCCGCGCCCGGCCGCCGTCCACAGGGGGGCTTGGGCGCGGAAAACGCCCGAGTCGGACCCCGGCTTGTGCAAAAACGCCCGGGCCGTCACATTTTTTCCAATTTTCCCAAGTGGATAGGAGCAGGCGGGTGGGGAATTCCCAAGCGGGGCCCATTCGGCATAGGATACTCACTGTTGGGGGGCTCCCAGAGCCACCGCGACACAGAAAGTGTGCGTCTGGGCTGTGAAATGACCGATTTGGCCGCCGCTCCAGGAGAGAGCGCGTTGACCGGGATCGCCGGCGTATTGGGCTTTGCCAAGCCCGCGCTGGGCGAGCGGACGCTTGCCGTCGGCGTGGCCGTGCTCGCGAGCGCGGCGGCGTCGGTCGCCATTTGCGCCGTTCTGTCTCGTCCGGCGAATTCGCTGGTGCCGTCAATGGGGCCCAAGGTCGCTGAATCCGCCCGCGTCACCCAGGTCCCTGAAAACGCCGCGCGGGCCAATCCGGTTCCCGCCGCGAGGCCCGCGCAGCCGGCCGTGGCCGGTTTCGACGTCGGCAAGGCCTGGGCCGACGAGCGCGCGCAACTCTACGCGAGCGCCAACCCCGGCATGCGCGGCGCCTGGAATGAAGCCTGGGCGCCGGCTGGCGGCCTCTCAATTCTGCTGTCGAACCGGTTCCCCATCACCGCCGCGACCTCCACGACCGACAACGTCGACACCGTCAAGAACGTGCCGATGCCGCCGGCGATGCCGGTTGCCCGCGCGGGCGCCAAGCATCAGGCCGTCGCCCATGCCAAGCCGGTGAAGATCGAGCCGCAGGTCGCGTCGCTGCCGCCGCAGCAGCCCGAGCCCGGCTATTTCGGTTTCTTCCGCAAGCTGTTCGGCAACCCCGATCACACCGCCGACGCGCTGCTCGCCGCCAATCCGAAGACCGCGATCTACGATATCGAGAAGCACGTCGTGTACATGCCTAACGGCGAGAAACTCGAAGCGCATTCCGGCTACGGCAAATGGCTGGACGACCCCGACTCGGTCAATCGCAAGAACATGGGCGTGACGCCGCCCAACGTCTACTCCGTTACCTTCCGCGAGAAGCTGTTCCACGGCGTCCGCGCGCTGCGGCTGACGCCGGTCGGCGACGGCAAGATGTACGGGCGCGACGGCATGCTGGCGCACACCTACATGCTGGGTCCCGACGGCCAATCGAACGGCTGCGTGTCGTTCAAGGACTACGACAAGTTCCTGCAGGCCTATAAAGACGGCAAGTTCAATCAGCTCATCGTGGTGCGCAGCGTCGACGATCTGGCGCAGCCGTCGCAAGTCGCGAGCGCCGGGCCGGGCGGCGCCTGAGCGCCAGCGAGCTGCCGCGCTCGCCGGCCCTTTTACGTATCCCCGGAGCCGCTACCACTCAACGTGACGCGAACCGGCCCGGTAGTAACGGTACGGGATCATGGTCGAATCCGTATCGTACTGTCCCTGGTTGACGATGTAGCCCGCGCGGCAGTTGCACGGCGCGGCGGACCGCCTTTCCCTCACATAATAAGTCGGGCGCTCGACGTAGGTCCGTTGCACGATATAGCGCGGTTCGACCACGTAGTGCGGTTCGATGATCGTCGTCGGCGGTGCGTAGGAATAGGTCGGCGCTGCGTAATAGACCTGTCCCGGCTGGTACGAGCCGTAGCCGTAGCCGTAATGGCCGCAGCCGCAGTTGGCCGAAGCGCTCGCCGGCAACAGGGCGGCGGCGCCTATGGACAAGAGGGTCATCAAAGCGAGTCGGCGGTGCATGTTTGTCATTCCTTGCGCTTGCAGGTCATACAAGGAAGAACGCCTCGGGCCCCGCCGCCGCAAGAGGCGGTTGTCATTATGGTTGACGTGACGACTATCGAACGGCCGCAACTGACACGAATGACGATGCCTGACGTTGGTGTTGATCACGCGGCATTGCGTTTCTGTGGTTGTGATGAGGCGATGCGCGCTACCGCCGGTCGAGTGCTTCGACGCTGAGCACGGTCGGCAAGTGGCGCGCGATCTCGTGCCAACTGTCGCCCTCGTCGGCGCTGGCGAACACCGAGCCGCTGTTGGTCCCGAAATAGACGCCGACCGGTTTGCCTTGGTCGCGCGCCATGGCCTGGCGCAGGACGGTGAAATAGCAGGCTTCTTGCGGCAGCCCTTCGCGCATTGCCTGCCACGTCTCGCCGCCGTCGCGCGAGCGCCACACCGCCGCGGCGGCGTCGGGCGGAAACCGGCCGGCGACGTCGCCGTTCAGCGGCAGGGTCCAGAGCGTCTGCGGATCGCGCGGATGCACGCAGATGGGAAAGCCGAAGGTCGAGGGCAGCCCGCGCGTGATGTCGTCCCAACTGCGGCCGCCGTCGGCGGAGCGCCAGACGCCGTGATGGTTTTGTTGATAGAGCAGGTCGGCAGTGCCCGGCGCCCGCATCATGTTGTGCACGCAATGGCCGAGCTCGCCGTCGCGCGGCGCTGCCGGGTGCGTCGCGTCCGCGCTCGGCTGCGTGTTCGAAAGCCGATTGCGGCGCTCCCAACTCACGCCGCCGTCCTCGCTCGCGAATACGCCGGCTGCCGAGATCCCGACCCAGAGCTTTTGCGCATCGGCCGGATCGGACACGATCGTATGCAGCACCAGTCCGGCGCCGCCGGGATTCCAACTGCCGGCGGAAGGATGCTCGCGCAGGCCCTGCAACTCCTGCCAGCTCTCGCCGCCGTCATGGCTCGCCAGCAGCCGCGCCGGTTTGGCGCCGGCATAGAGCGTGCCGTGGGCGTAGGCCAGCGACCACACTTGCGAGAACTGATCGGCGAACGGCGCCGGCCGGTAGGTCCAGTTCATCATGGCGGCGAACTGAGGATCCTTGGCCGCCCAGTCGTCCATCTGGCCCTTCGTGAGCTTTGCGAGTTCCCACGTCTCGCCGCCATCTTGCGAGCGCCACACGCCGGCGCCCTGAAAGTCACCGCCGCCGCCGGCCCATAGCGTCCCGGTATCGGGATCGCCGATCACGTGATTGATGGGCCAGCCGTCGCAGAACGGCCCCCTCACGCGCCAGCCCTGCCGGTTGTTGTCGCCTGCGATCAGGAAGGCGCCCTTGGTGGTGCCGACCAGTACCGTCACCCCGTCCCGGCCCATTGCCGTTCTCCAATTCCGTGGAGCGCGTATCGGCAATCATCCTTGAACGGCTGGCCTGGCGTCAACCGGCTGCCGCATCACCAGTTGGACGGCGGGACTGAGGGCATTCCCATGCGGCCGGGTTTACCGGCGAGGTCGGCATCTTTCCCTGCAGGCACGCGAAAATCTGATCGACGGCCGACCGCGCAAGCTGAAAGTTGGTCTCCACCGTCGAACCGGCGATGTGCGGGGAGAACGTTACCTTGGGATTGGCCAACAGGGGATGGCCGTCGGGCAGCGGTTCGGGAAAGACCACGTCGAGGCCGGCAGCATAAATGTGTCCGCTGTCCAACGCCGCGCCCAAGGCGGCAAGATCGAGCACGTTTCCACGTCCTGTGTTGATCACGATGGCGCCTTGAGGCAATGCGGCGAGTTCGGCGGCGCCGATCAGGTTGCGCGTTTCCGGCGTCAATTCCGGTACCAGAACCAGAATCTGACAGAGGCCGAGCATGCCTGTGAGACTGTCCATCATCTCGACGTCGGCAAGCCGCGCAAGGCGCGGGTCCACATAGGGATCGTAGCCGAGGACTCGGCAGCGAAACCCGTATTTGAGCTTGCGCGCGATTTCCGAGCCGATGAAGCCGATGCCGACGATGCCAACGGTCTTTCCGTCGAGCTCGGCGAAGTCGCGTCCCGAGCGCATCTGCCACGCCGTGCCGTCGCGCGCGGCTTTGTCACCCCATACCAACTGCTTCATGGCAGCCAATATCAGCATGATGGCGTGCTCGGAAACGGGTATGCGTCCGAACCCGCGATGGTGCACCACGAGAATGCCGCGTTCGGTGGCCGCCGGAATATCGATATTGTCGGTGCCGAAGCCGGACGTGGAGACGACGACCAGATCCTTGCCGGCATCCAGTATGTCGGCGGTGACGCGCTCGGGCGTGCGGACCCAGAGGGCCTGTGCTCCGTGCAGGGCCTGCTTCACCTCGCCCGCATCGGTGCTGTCGATGACAACAACGTCGGCGCCGCCGTCCGCAAGCATCTTGTGGCCGGCCGGATCGTACATCGGCCGCCAGACAACAACTTTCGCCTGCCGCATGAAAACGTCACCTCAGCCTGCTGCCACCGCCCGCGCAAAGCTTAGGCACACGTTATAGTGCCGGCAACCGGTGTTGCGGGCCTGTGCCTGATCGGCGCTCACGCTTCAGGGTGACGGCGTGGTGGCCGTGCGGCCGATGTCGGCAAAGGTGTCAGCGCCCGGTGCCGGGGAGTCTTCTCCGCGCTCCACATCGATGCGCGTCACCGAAAGGTAGGCCACGAGCCCGACCAGCAGCGCCGTAAGAATGAGGCTGACGACGCCGTCGCCCCATCCCACCCCGCCATGGGCGACCGGCTTGCCGAACCAGTCGGCAAAGGACGCACCGAGCGGGCGCGTGAAGATGTAGGCGAGCCAGAAAGCGAGCACTGCGTTGCGCGTCAATTGCCGATGCTCGAGGCCGGCGATCCACTTGGCGGCGGCGTGCGACGCGGCGATGACGGCAATGACCGCCGCGAATAAGAGCCCTGAGTCCAGGTAGCCGAGGTGCAACGTGACGGCCGTCATGTCGCCCGCCGCGGTCCCGAGCGCGAACGTCGTCATCACCGTCGCCCAGTAGAAGAGCTCGCGGCGAAAGGTATCGATGCTGTGGATCGAGAGCGTCTTTTCGATCGTCCACCAGAGCGCGAAGATGACGACGAGCGCGAGAGAGAAGAAAATCGTCGAGACGAGGTAAGGCACGCCCAGGACGACGTGGACGACGTCGGCCGCCATGGTCCCGAAGACGGCGACCATGGTTGCCGTGAACCAGTAGGTCCACGCGTTGTACTTGCGCACCGAGAACTGCCACGCCAAGGCGATGACGAGGCCCAAGGCGCCCAGACCGACGGCGACGTAGGGGTTGATGGAGAAGACGAGATAGTCGGAGGTGCTCTCACCGAGTGCGGTCGTAACGATTTTCACGATCCAAAAAATTATCGTGATCTGCGGCACCTTCCGCAGCGCATAGGACGGGGACATGCGGATTTCCAGGAACGGCCTCTAGTCCCCCTGGGCGCCCAGTGTGGCGCAAAGGTGGGCGAGACTATGGCCCGTTTGGCGGAAGACCCGATCCTCCTCATGCCAATGCGAGCGGGCAAACGCGACGGCGCGCCTCAGCAGACAGAGTGCCCGCGCCGAGAACGGGTTAGACGTCCACGCGTACCGATGCGTTGTTGCCGCAGGCAGAAACCGGCAAAATCACCTGCGTCCGACGATCTCCGTTGCGGCCGGTTGTCACCCGGCGCGGGTCGCCGTGAAAACGCGCAAGCGGGGCATTCGGTTTCAACGCATTTTGCCGTGCTCCGGGCGTGTTCAGGTCGCCCCTCACTCCGCCGCCTGCACCCCCGGGAAACGATAAGCCTCGAATTGCTTGCGCAAGGTGAGCTTCTGGATCTTGCCCGTCGCCGTGTGCGGGATTTCGTCGACGAACACCACGTCGTCCGGCATCCACCACTTGGCGATCTTGCCCTGCATGAAGCCGAGGATGTCTTCCTTGCTCGCGCTCTCGCCCTTCTTCAGTACGATCACAAGAAGAGGCCGCTCGTCCCACTTCGGATGCGCCACGCCGATGACGGCGGCTTCCGCCACCTTCGGGTGCCCCACCGCCAAGTTCTCCAGGTCGATCGACGAAATCCACTCGCCGCCGGACTTGATCACGTCCTTGGCGCGGTCGGTCACCTGCATGTAGCCGTATTGGTCCATGGTGGCGACGTCGCCGGTGTCGAACCAGCCCTCGGCGTCGAACGCCTCGGCGCCGTCGCCCTTGTAATAGGCCTTGGCGACCGCCGGCCCGCGCACCTTGAGGCGGCCGAAGGTCTTGCCGTCCCACGGCAGTTCGTGGTTGGCGTCGTCGGTGATCTTCATCTCGACGCCGAACGGCGGATGGCCCTGCTTCTGCTGGATGTCGAGGCGCGCGTCGCCGGTGAGCGCCGCGTATTCGGGCTTCATGGTGCAGAGCGAGCCGAGCGGGCTCATCTCGGTCATGCCCCAGGCGTGGACCACCTCGACGCCATACTGCTCCTCGAAGGTTTTCGACATGGCGCGCGGGCAGGCCGAGCCGCCGATCACCACCCGTTTCAAATAGGGCAGCTTCTCGCCGGTCTTTTCCAGGTCCTGCAACAGCATCAGCCACACCGTCGGCACTGCGGCGGTGAAGCTCACCTTGTAGGTATTGAGCAGTTCGTAGATCGAGGCGCCGTCCATCTTGGCGCCCGGCATCACCAGGCTCGAGCCCACCATGGGCGCGGAAAAGGCGAGGCCCCAGCCGTTGGCGTGGAACAGCGGCACCACCGGCAGCACCACGTCGCGCGACGAGATACCCTTGGAATCGGGCAGCGCGGCGATCATGCCGTGCAGTACGTTGGAGCGGTGCGAATAGAGCACGCCCTTCGGGTTGCCGGTCGTTCCGCTCGTGTAGCACATGCCGGCTGCGGTGTTCTCGTCGAACTCCTTCCAGACGAAATCGCTGTCGACTTCGCCGATCCAGTCTTCGTAGGCGGTCGCGTTCTTCAACGAGGTATCGGGCATGTGCGCGCCGTCGGTGAGGATGACGTAGCGCTCGATGGTCGGCAGCTTGTCGGCGAGCTTTTCCAAGAGCGGCACGAAGGTGAGGTCGGCGATCATCACGCGGTCTTCCGCGTGATTGATGATCCAGGCGATCTGCTCGGGGAAGAGGCGCGGGTTGACGGTATGATAAACGGCGCCGATCCCGAGGATGCCGTACCAGACCTCCAGGTGCCGCGCGGTGTTCCAGGCCATCGTGGCGACGCGGTCGCCGAGCTTGATGCCCTCCTTCTCCAGGCGCTTGGCCACTTTCAGTGCGCGGGCGCGGATTTCGCCGTAGTTGGTTTCGACGATCGGGCCTTCCACCGAGCGGCTGACCACCTTGCGTTCACCGTGGAATCGGGCGGCGTGGTCGATGACGCGATGGCAGAGCAGGGGCCAATCCTGCATCAGTCCGAGCATTTTATTCCCCTCTGGGCTTCCTCGGGCGGCGGTTCCGGGCCGCCGCCGCTTCTTGCCTGTTGTGTTGGCTGGCCCCTCGCCAGCCGTGGTCGGACCCAAGGTTATCGCCCGCGCCAGCGAGTGCAATGGGCGTTTCCGCGCCCCCGCGAGGGGCGCCGGGGCATTGAGGCCGCCGTTCAAGGTGCTTCTCGCGCTGCAGCGCAGCGAATACCGCGGGCATGTGCCTGACAGGGGGACGCAACGGTTCCGCGGGTTCCGCGTTGTGTAGAAGGCTCGACACTGCGGAACCCGCTTCAATGAGGTCCTTTCTCCTCCTATTGGCGATCGCCGCCGTCAGCAGCCCGGCGCTGGCAGCCAGCCCGGCGCCCGTTCTCACCCCCATTCCATTGCCGCCGCCGCGCCCCGCGGCGGCCGAAGCGGCGCCGGCCAACGCCGCGCCCTCAGCGCCCTCAGTTGCGTCGATCCCGACGGACCCGTTTGCCGCGCTCGGCATCGACCCGGATACGGTCACCAGCGCGCCGACGTCCTGCGACCAGCGTCTCGCTCGCATCGCCGACGTCAACCTGATGCCGCGCCTGGTCGGTCCCGGCGCCTGCGGCGGCCACGATCTGTTGCGGCTTTCCGCCGTGGTCCTGCCGGACAAGTCGCGCGTTTCGATCCATCCCGCGGCGCTGCTCAATTGCCCGATGGCGGAATCGCTCGCCGCCTGGCTGCGCGATGCGGTGGCGCCGGCGCTTGCCAAGCGGGGCGCGCGGCTCGCCGGGCTCGTGAACTACGATTCCTATCAATGCCGCACGCGCGATAGCTTGCCCGGCGCCAAGATTTCCGAGCACGCGCATGGCGACGCCATCGACGTGCGCGCCTTCCTGCTCGCCGACGGCCGCCGCATGTCGCTGGTCGACCGCAATGTCGATGAGCCGCTGCGCGTCGGCTTCCGTGACAGCGCGTGCCACCGCTTCACCACCGTGCTCGGTCCCGGTGAGCGCTTTCATTCCGGCCACATCCATCTCGACGACATTGCGCGCCACAATGGCTACCGCATCTGTCATTGGGACGTGCTCGGCCCGGCCCCGACGCCGCTGCCGCCGCCAAGGCCGGCGGTGGTGGCCGGCACCGCGCCCGCCCGGATCGAAGCGAGCCGGCAGCATCCAGCCGGGCCGAAAGAGGACAAGGCGGCCGCCGACAGCAAGCCCAATATGTCCACCGACGCCAGGGCGCGCGAGCCCGTCGCTGCGGGGAGCGCGCGGCCGGACAACACCATCGAAGCCGTCGTGGCGGGCGGGAAAGGTGCGCACGGCACGGCAGCCGCAACAATCGTCCAAATCGAGCCGCGACCGGCCACCATCGCGCCGCAGCCGGCGGTGGCTACAGCGGACATCGAAGCGGACGCCATTGTGCCGCTGCCGGCGCCGCGGCCGGCGCACCTCGTCTCCTACGATGCGCACCGGAGCACGCACACGCGGCATCGGAAACAAAGGCACTATTACTTCCACTTTCCTTTCATCCTTTGGCGCTAACGCTGCCGGGATGACATCGGCCTTCGCTCCCCATCCGGCGCCAGACGTCCGCGCCCGCGGCATCAGCCGACGCGGCCTTATCAAGGCTGGCCTCGGTCTCGGCGCCGCCGGCCTCGTGCTGCCGGGCACCGTCACCTATGCCGCGGCCGAAGCCGCCGATCAGCTCGTGGTGACCGATTACCGGTTGACGCCGCCGGGCTGGCGGCAAGGCCAGAAGCTTACCATCACGGTCATCGCCGATCTGCACGCCGGCGGGCCCAACATGGGGCTTGAGCGCATCGCGCGCGTGGTCGATGCCGGCAATGCGCTCAAGAGCGATCTCATCGTGCTGCTCGGCGATTTCTTCGCCACCCACCGGTTCGTCACCGAGCGCGTGCCGCCGCCGGCATGGGCCGGCGAGCTCAAGCGCTTGACGGCGCCGCTCGGCGTCTACGCCATCTACGGCAATCACGACTGGTGGTACGACATCGATGGCGTGCGCAGCGCGCTCGCGCATGTCGGTATCCCGGCGATGCAGAACGAGGCGGTGCTGCTCGACGCGCCCGGCGGCAAGGTTTGGCTCGCGGGGCTGGGCGACCAACTCGCCTACTATCTCGGCCCGAGCCAGTTCGAGGGCGTCGACGATCTGCCCGGCACGCTCGCGCGCCTCACCACCGACGATCCGGCGATCCTGCTGGTGCACGAGCCGGACATCTTCGTCGACGTACCCGCGCGGGTGTCGCTTACGCTTGCCGGCCACACCCATGGCGGCCAGATCCGCTTTCCCTTGATGAAGCCGCTCTGGGTGCCGTCGCACTACGGCCCACGCTTCGCTTACGGCCACATCGTCGAGCGCGACCGCCACATGATCGTCTCCGGCGGCCTGGGTTGTTCCAAGGTGCCGCTCAGGCTCGGCGTGCCGCCCGAGATCGTGCGCGTGACACTCGGCATTTAAGCGCCCGAATGAAAAACGGCGCCGGATGTCTCCGGCGCCGTTCGAAATTCTCGGTATAAGGCGATTGCGGCTAGAAGTTCGCCGCGTTGTCGCGCGAGGCCACCGCGAAGGGCGTGTAGCCCTTGTGCGACTTCAGCACCACCACGACCGTGCCCAGTTTGACCCGCTTGTAGAGGTCGATGACGTCCTCGTTGGTCATACGGATGCAGCCGGAAGAAATCGCCTGGCCGATATATTCAGGCTGGTTGGTGCCGTGGATGCGGAACAGCGTGTCCTTGTTGCCCTGGAACAGGTACATCGCGCGCGCGCCCATGGGGTTCTGCGGGCCCGGGCCGACATAATGCGGCACGTTGAGGCGCTCGATTTCGCCCGCCGTCGGCGTCCATGACGGCCATTCGGTCATGCGTTCGACCTTGGCGACGCCCGACCAGTCCATGCCCTGCTGGCCGACGGCGACGCCGTAGCGGATCGCCTTGCCGCCCGGCAGCACGTAATAGAGGAAGCGGTTGTCGGTATCGACGACGATGGTGCCCGGCTCTTCCTTGCGCTGGAAAGTAACGATGTGGCGCTGGTAGGGCTGCGGAATTTCAGCTTTGGCGTAAGGCGCCGCGGCTAGCAGTTTCTTATCACGCGGTGTGAAGTTGGCGTCCGTCACCGGCGATAATGTCGCCTGCATGCAGCCGCCGAGCAGCATCCCGACTCCGACGAGAACGACGAGTAACCCCCGCCTAGCCATTTGACTTCCTCTTTCCCTGGGCGCCGAGCCCGCTTGCAAAAACCGCTTATTCGGCAATTAACCGAAAAGGCTGAGCGCGCGCCACGGAATCCGTTGTGTCCTCACCAAGGGGCTGTGGACCTGTTGCAGGAATGCCGCACCGCATTACGCAGGTTTTTGACGCGCCCTCTACCCGACCGTCGCACGATGCGAAAAGGAGAGTGCCGCCAATGTGTTAACGGACGGTTTACCATAACGGGCGGAAACATGATCGAAATCAAGGCTGAGCCGAAAGAACGCACGAAAATTGTCACGCAAAGGCGAGCGTGGGCGCGCAATTCCGCCGCACTTGTTCACAATATGGCGCGCCCCAAGACCCGGAATCGAGGCATGCAATGCCTCTAGGGAAACCCAAGGAAGCCCGGAGACGATACGACAATGAAGACGGTCAAGGCCCCGGCACAGCGCCAGCAGGGTCAGAGCCAGGAGCCGCAGAATCAGTTCGGCAACCTGGATCAGCGTTACGGCAAGATCGGTATCTCGGCGGTGGCAGGCGCCATGGGGCATAAGGGCGGACGGCGCGAAGCCGATACGCCGCGGCGGCCCTATATCCAGCCCGACTCCGATTAGTCGCGCGCTTCACGCGCGCGTGGACCATTAAGCGCGCGTCTGGTTCCCTTCGGACCCCGATCGAGTTCGGCGCGGGGGCTTCGGCTTTTTGCCGGGCCACCGTGCTTGGCCGCGCGGCCATGTCGTGACACGCTTGGCCGTCTCCAGAATTGGTCGGGCCCTATGCTTTCAGTCTACATTCCGCGCGGCTCAAGCCTCGAACGCGTCTCCGTCGAAGCGGAGGAGCCGCTGCCCGAGGGCGCGGTGTGGCTCGACCTCGTGCGCCCGACCGCGCAGGAAGACCGCACCATCACGCACGCGCTCGGCATCGAATTGCCGACACGCGAGGAGATGCAGGAGATCGAGGTCAGTAGCCGGCTCTATATCGAGAACGGCGCGCGCTTCATGACCGCGACGCTGATGTGCCATTCGGACTCGCCGACGCCGAAGTCGACGCCGGTCACCTTCATCCTCGCCGGCCACCGGCTCGCGACCGTGCGCTACGACGAGCCGCGCCCGTTTGCCATCGTCGGCCACAAGCTGGCGCGCGTCTGCCCGCCGCACATCACCGGCGAGACCGTGCTGATGGATTTGCTCGACGCGGTGATCGACCGCGCCGCCGACATCCTCGAGCGCATCGGCGCCGAGGTCGACCAGATATCGCACACCATCTTCGAGCCGGAAGCCGAGGCCGGGCCGATCTCCTACAACGATGTGCTCAAGGCGCTCGGCCGCAAGGGCGATCTCACCTCCAAGGTGCGCGAGAGCCTGGTCTCGGTGGGCCGGCTGGTGTTGTTCCTGACCAACGAATCCGAAGGCCTCAAGTGGACGAAGGACATTCGCGCGCAGTTGAAGTCAATGCAGCGCGACGTCACCTCGCTTACCGACCACGCCAGCTACATCACCAACAAAGTAACCTTCCTGCTCGACGCCATGCTCGGCGTGGTCAACATCCAGCAGAACAATATCATCAAAATATTTTCGGTCGCCGCGGTGGTCTTGATGCCGCCGACGCTGATCGCCTCGATCTACGGCATGAACTTCAAGCACATGCCGGAGCTCGATCTGCACTACGCTTATCCGGTGACGCTTGTCGCCATGGTCGCCGCCGCGATCCTGCCCTACATGTATTTCAAGTGGAAGAAGTGGTTGTGAGGTGAGGCGCGGGGCGCGCGATCTAGCGCGCGAGCCTGCAATCCTCATCCCGAGCCGTTGCGGGGCTGTCCGGTTAAAAGTGGCGATCTCGAGTAAACCCGAGATCGGTGGGCCGAACCGGAATCCAGAGAAAAAAAATCTTCGACCAACTTATCCCCGCTCACCAAACCGCCCTTATCATTTCCGCGTCCGGCTCGACTGAGGGGCGTCGTCGCGAGACGTCACGATGATGGAGCCGCCTTAACGGGGCCGATATCGGGGTAACCCGGCATCGGCGATGCGGCGCCCGCGGGTGGGATTCGTAACCCCATCCCCGGGAGGCCCTGGGTAGCCGTCCGACCCCACTACGAGGGTCTGCCTTGAATGGCTGGACGCGGCGCGGACGAAGGGCGGCGAAAGCGGCCCGGATCGGGGGCCCGGCTCGGGCTCCGTCTGCGCCCGGAAGCACGGCCCCGGGGACAGAAAAGCCGCGTGTGGCGCGCCGAGAGGCGCCACGCCTTCGATCAGAAGGCGTGACCATAAGAAATGGCTGCGCCGATCGGCGCGCCATCCCCTCTCATGTTTCGAGAGGGGGACGAAGGAAAAGGACTACAGGCGAACCCGGCGCCCGCCAAAGAATACGGGCGGCGGAGCTGTGCGCGTGACCCCGAAAAGTGGGAACCGGTTTTCGGAAAAGGGGCGCGCGTAAGGATGGCTTCTCTGTCATTCCGGGGCGCGAGCAAAGCGAGCGAGCCCGGACTCCAGGGATGCATGCTCAGCGTTCGCCGCTCTGGATTCCGGGCCCGGCGCTAAAGCGCCGTCCCGGAATGACCACGGAGACACTCACACATGCTGCCCGCCGTTGATGTGAATCTCCGCGCCGTTCACATACGACGACGTTTCCGTGCAAAGCACGTAGATGATCTTCGCCACCTCGTCGGGCGTGCCGAGGCGCTGCATCGGGATCTGCTGCACGATCTTCTCGGTGCCCGGCGACAGGATCGCGGTGTCGATCTCGCCCGGCGCGATGGCGTTGACGCGCACGCCGAGGCGGCCGAAGTCGAACGCCATCTCGCGCGTGAGCGAGGCGAGCGCCGCCTTCGACGTCGCGTAGGCCGCGCCGGCAAAGGGATGCACGCGCGAACCCGCGATCGAAGTGACGTTCACCACCGATCCCTTGGTCGCCTTCAACTGTTCGATCAGCCCGCGCGCCAGCATGATGGGCGCGAAGAAGTTGACCTGGAAAACCTGATGCCAGACCTGGGTGTCGGTTTCGATCGAGCCCATGCGGCTGCCGCCTTCGCCCTTGGGCGAGATCGCCGCATTGTTGACCAAGGCGTGCAGCTCGTTGTTATCGAGCCGGCGCTTGATCTCCTCGATCGCCTCGACCGTGTTGGCTTCGTCGGCGAGGTCGACCTGGATGTGGTCTTCCGGGCCAGCGTCCCACGGGCAATTCTCGGGGAACGGATGGCGCGAGCAGGTGATGACGCGCCAGCCGGCGGCGGAAAAGCGCTTCACGGTGGCGTGCCCGATGCCGCGGCTGGCGCCGGTCAGCAGCAGGGTTCGTCGAGGCTGGTTCGATTGCGTGTTCGGCATGTCGTTTACGTGGAGCCCCCGCGGCGCGTACGCGCGCCGTCACATACTAAATCACGGATAAAGCCGCGTCTTGATCCAAGCTTCGCTCGCGTTGGCGCGGATGAATTCGACGCGGTCGTGCAGGCGGAACGGCCGCTCCTGCCAGAACTCGATGCGCACCGGCACGATGCGATAGCCCGACCAGTAGGGCGGCCGCGGTACGCTGCCGAGCGCATATTTGGCGGCGTAGAGGGCGACCGCCTTCTCGAAGGCCAGCCGGCTTTCCAGCGGCCGCGACTGCTGGCTCGCCCAGGCGCCGATCTGCGACTGCTTGGCGCGCGAGGCAAAGTAGTCGTCGGCCTCGGCGTCGGTCACGTGTTCCACGGTTCCGCGCACGCGCACTTGGCGGTTCGACGACTTCCAATGAAACACCAGCGCAGCTTTTGGCTGCGCGTCCAACTCCTGCCCCTTTTGGCTGTCCTTGTTGGTGTAGAAAACGAATCCGTGCTCGTCGAATCCCTTCAACAGCACCATGCGCGCGTCGGGCATGCCGCTTGCATCGACGGTCGCCAGCGTCATGGCATTGGGATCGCGCGGTTCCGCAGTCGTGGCGTCCTGCAGCCAGGCCGCAAACAGCCGAAAAGGCTCGTCGGCGGCGGTGAAATCACCAGACGTTAACCAAGTTGGGTGTTCTATTGACGCCGTGTCCGACATTCTCTGGCTCTGGAGTGCTCGCGTGACCGGGGGTTCCACCCGTCAGTTCCGTCGCTGCCTATATAAGCGATACCACGGCCTGCGCCTATGGCGGGCCGCCGCCATTGTCGGCCTGGCAACCATGGCGCTGGCGAGCGGCGGCTGCAGCATGACCTACCAGCTGAACTCGTACGACTTCAGCTCGCTGTTCGGCAGCAGCCACAAGTCGCAGGATATTACGGGCTCGATCACGCGCCGGCCGGAGAGCAAGCCTGCCGCGGCGACGCTGCCGCCGGACAGCGATCTCGCCTACGCCAAGGCCGCGGTAGCCAAACTGCTCGCGCTCGGGCGCAAATACGCAAGCCTGCCGTGGGAAAACCCTTCGAGCGGCGCGCGCGGCACCATCACGCCGATCACCTCCGCCTATGCCGGCGACAACGGCCAGACCTGCCGCGATTTCCTGGCGAGCTACATCAAAGGCAACCTGCAATCCTGGCTGCAGGGCGAGGCCTGCAAGCATCACACCGGCCCCTGGGTGGTGCGCTCCATGAAGCCGTGGAAGAGCTCCTGAGCAGGCGGAGCGTTTCCAGGCGAAGTGGGAACCGGTTCGCCGTCCGGAAGCGCGACCAAGGACAAGCGGAGCGTTTCCAGGCGAAGTGGGAACCGGTTCGCCGTCCGGAAACGCGACAATCGACAAGACGGCCTCCGGAACGGCCCGGAATTGAATAAAGGCGGCCGGAACCCCACATCAGAGCCCGAACATCGCGAGTCTCCGGCTCGAAGCCGGGGGCGGGGCACCATTACGGAGAAAACAAAGACATGCGCGACCCCTACGACGTTCTGGGGGTGTCGAAGAGTGCGACTGGGCCTGAGATCAAGAGCGCCTATCGCAAGCTCGCCAAGAAGCATCACCCGGACGCCAACAAGCACGACCCCAAGGCGGCCACCCGCTTTGCCGAGCTCAACGCCGCTTACGAGATCGTAGGCGACGATGAGAAGCGCAAGGCGTTCGATCGCGGCGAGATCGATGCCGAGGGTAAGCCGCGCTTCCAGGGCTTCGAGGGCTTCGGCGCGGGCGCGCATCCGGGTGCGGGCGGCTTCCAGCGCGGGCCGGGCGGAGCCGGTTTCGAAAGCTTCCATTTCGGTTCCGACGGGTTCCAGCGCACAGGCGCTGCCGGCGGTTTTCGTGGCGCGGGCGGCGGCGGCGGGTTCGAGGACATCCTGCGCGGCATGTTCGGCGGCGGCGCCCGCGGCGGCGGCGGCCCGGGCTTTGGCGCGCAGTTCGAGCAGGAGGACTTCGGCCGCCCGCCCACCGGGCAGGACCTGCTCGCCTCCATCACCATCGGGCTCGCGGACGCGGCCAAGGGCACCACCACCCGGGTGCACCTGCCCACGGGCAAGGACGTCGAGGTCAAGATTCCGGCTGGCATCACCAGTGGCCAGCAGATCCGCCTGAAAGGGCAGGGCTGGCCGAGCGCCCAGGGCAAGCCGGGCGACGCCATGATCACCGTCAACATCGCCGCCCATCCGCTGTTCAAGCCGGATGGCCACGACCTGCGGCTCGAACTGCCGATCACGCTTTACGAGGCGGTGCTCGGCGGCAAGGTGCGTGTGCCGACGCTCGACGGCGCGGTGGAACTCGCGATCCCCCCCGGCACCAGTTCGGGCCGCACCTTCCGCCTCAAGGGCAAGGGCCTCAAGGGCAAGGAGAAGGGCAAGGCGGTGACGGGCGACCTGCTCGCCACCACGCGCGTCGTGCTGCCGGAGAAGGCCGACGACGAGCTGCAGGCGCTCATGAAGAAGCTGCGCGACGAGAGCCCCTACGATCCGCGCAAGGACTTGGGATAAG
This sequence comes from uncultured Pseudomonadota bacterium, assembly GCA_963773225.1. Lineage (GTDB taxonomy): Bacteria > Pseudomonadota > Alphaproteobacteria > Rhizobiales > Xanthobacteraceae > Pseudolabrys. The sequence goes on along the minus strand of CAVZAO010000015.1, from coordinate 19,291 downwards.
GCGTTGGGCTGAGCGCGTCCTGGCGCGGATCGTCATACGTCCGCGCAAGCCTCGAACTCATGGGGGCTCGGGGCGGGCCTTGCTTGATGGCCCTAAGGCCCTGTGCCATAGGAAACGGCCGGCGCGAAGCCGGCTGATCCGAGGGCTAGAATGGCTGAAAATGCGGGTTTGATGCGCGGCAAGCGCGGCCTGATCATGGGCGTTGCCAACAACCGCTCCATCGCTTGGGGCATCGCGCGCGCCTGCCGCGACCAGGGGGCGGACCTTGCCTTTACCTACCAGGGCGAGGCGCTGAAACGCCGGGTCGAGCCGCTCGCCGAGGAGGTGGACGGGCTGGTGGTCGGCCACTGCGATGTCACCGAACCCGCGACGCTCGACGCCGTGTTCGGCGCGGTCGAACAGGCCTGGGGCTCGCTCGATTTCGTGCTGCACGCCATCGCCTTCTCCGACAAGGATCAACTCGACGGCCGCTACGTCGACACCACCGCCGACAACTTCAGCCAGACCATGCTGATCAGTTGCTATTCGTTCACGGCGGTCGCGCAGCGCGCCGAGAAGCTGATGACCAACGGCGGGTCGCTTCTGACGCTCACCTATTACGGCGCCGAGAAATGGATGCCGCACTACAACGTCATGGGGCTCGCCAAGGCCGCGCTCGAATGCTCGGTGCGCTACATGGCGGCCGACCTCGGCGAGAAGAACATCCGCGTCAACGCCATCTCGGCGGGCCCGCTGAAGACGCTCGCCGCCGCCGGCATCGGCGACTTCCGCTACATTCTGAAGTGGAACGAGTACAACACGCCGCTGCGCCGTAACGTGACGCTGGAAGACGTCGGCAAGACCGGCGTCTATTTCCTCTCCGACATGGCGAGCGGTGTCACCGGCGAGGTGCACCACGTCGACGCCGGCTATCACGTCGTCGGCATGAAGCATCCCGACGCACCCGACATTGCGGTCAAGGAATAGCGCAGGGGACGGCTGGCACCGACGGGCGGCCCAGTGTGGCCGCTCCGCCGTCGTTAACCGTTAGGAAACCATAAACCGTTTGGCTGTTTACTCCTGGTTGGGCTTGAATCGCTTTCAACCAAATGGAGCAGCCATGTTGCGAACCGCAATTGCTCTCGCCGCCGGTCTGGCTTCTCTCGTTCTCGTCGCGCCTGCGCACGCAGCCGACCTTCCGGTCCCGGCGCCCGTTTATAATCCGGCCTACAAGGCGCCGCCGGCGCCAATCGTGGAGCCGGCCCCGCTCTGGCAGGGCTTCTATGGCGGTTTCAACGCCGGCTATGGCGGGGGCTCGTCCACGGTGTCGAACGCGGCGGGCGCCTACGGCAGCGTCAGCCCGTCCGGGCCGCTCGCCGGTGTTCAGCTTGGCTACGACAGCCGGTTTGGCAGTTTCGTCCTGGGCGCGGCGGCCGACGTCGACTATAGCTGGATGAAGGACACCAACGCTTCGGCGGCCTGTCCCAGTTGCGAGGTCCGCAACCATTACGTCGCCACCGTCCGCGGCCGCGCCGGCTATGCCATAGGCAACTGGTTGCCCTACGTCACCGGCGGTGGCGCTCTCGGCGACATTCAGATTTCGACCGCGGCCGGCGGCGGCCAGGCCATCAACAAGTTTGGATGGGCGGCCGGCGCCGGCGTCGAATACGGGCTGGCGGGCACGCCGTGGTCGCTGGATCTGCAATATCTTTACACCGACCTCGGATCGGCGACCTGCGATGCCGGCCATTGCGGCGTGGACACCAGCGCCGATCTCAAAGCCAATCTCGTTCGCGCCGGCGTCAACTATCATTTCTAGCGGGGGAGCGCGTAGCGCGCGGCGGCGCGTCGCGGTACAAGGTAGCCAACATTTCTTGCTTGGCGGCTTTGGCCGATGTCCGCGCCCATTCTCTACTATCTCCGTCACGGCGAGACCGACTGGAACGTCGAAGCGCGTCTGCAAGGCCAGCAGGACATCCCGCTCAACGCGCGCGGGCGCGAACAGGCAACCCACTGCGGGCACGTGCTGCGTGATCTGCTCGCGCGCGAGGGCATCGATCCCGCCGCGCTCGACTATGTCTCGAGCCCACTCGGCCGCGCGCGGGAGACCATGGAATTGGCGCGCGCCGCTGTCGGGCTTGCGCCGCACGGCTACCGGGTGCTCGACCAACTGACCGAAATCTCTTTTGGCACCTGGGAGGGGCGTACCATCGCCGAAATGCGCGCTCGCGATCCCGAAGGGGTGGCTGCGCGCGAGCATGACAAATGGCATTTTCTGCCGCCCGGCGGCGAGAGCTACGAGGCCATCGCCGCACGGATGGGCGCCTGGTACGCAAGCCTCACGCGCGATACGGTGGCGACCGCCCATGGCGGCACCGCCCGCGGGCTGATGGCGTCGCTCGGTATCGCCAAGCCGGCGGCGGCCCCGCTCATCGATATCGAGCAGGGCGTGGTCTATGTCTTCGCCGGCGAAAACCTCACGCGCTATGCCTAATCCTGGTTTGTCCCCGCGCGGGCGGGCGCCCTTACACTGAGAAACGGGGCAATTTGACCCCCGTAGGCCCCCGGGGTACCAACCCGCCCATGTCCTTCAATACCTTCGGCCACCTTTTCCGGTTCACCAGCTTCGGCGAAAGCCACGGGGCGGCGATCGGCTGCGTGGTCGACGGCTGCCCGCCGCGCATTCCGCTAGAGACCGCCGACATCCAGGCCGAGCTTGATCGCCGCCGACCGGGCCAGTCGCGCTTCACCACCCAGCGCCAGGAGCCGGACACGGTGAAAATCATGTCCGGCGTCTTCACCGACGAAGCGACGGGGCAGCAGGTCACAACCGGCACGCCGATCATGCTGCTGATCGAGAACGTCGATCAGCGCTCAAAGGATTATTCGGCGATCAAGGATAAGTACCGACCCGGCCACGCGGGCTACACCTACGACGCGAAATACGGCATCACCGATTATCGCGGTGGCGGCCGCTCGTCCGCGCGCGAGACCGCCGCGCGCGTGGCCGCCGGCGCGGTGGCGCGCAAAGTCGTGCCAGGCGTGAGCGTGCGCGCCGCGCTGGTGCAGATGGGCCCGCACAAGATCGATCGCGGGCGCTGGGACTGGAATGAAGTCGGCAACAATCCGTTCTTCTGCCCCGACCCGGTGCAGGCCAAGTTCTATGAGGAATATCTCGACGGCATCCGTAAAGCCGGTTCGTCCATCGGCGCGGTGATCGAAGTGGTTGCCGAGGGCGTGCCGGCGGGGCTGGGCGCGCCGATCTACGCCAAGCTCGACGCGGATCTCGCCTCGGCGCTCATGGGCATCAACGCGGTGAAGGGGGTGGAGATCGGCGACGGCTTTGCCACCGCAGAACTGCGCGGCGAGGACAACGCCGACGAGATGCGGGCCGGCAACGACCGCAAGCCGCTGTTTCTGTCCAACCACGCCGGCGGTATCCTCGGCGGCATTTCCACCGGCCAGCCGATCGTCGCGCGCTTCGCGGTCAAGCCGACGTCGTCGATCCTGACACCGCGCAAGACCGTCGATCGTCACGGCAACGATACCGAGGTGATGACCAAGGGCCGTCATGACCCCTGTGTTGGCATTCGTGCCGTGCCGGTCGCCGAGGCCATGGTGGCATGCGTTATCGCCGACCATTATCTCATGCATCGCGGCCAGATGGGCGCCAATGCCGGCGAGGGGACGGTGTGGCCGTTCCCGCAAGAATGACTCGCCTTGTCATTCCGGGGCGCTCGCGCCGCGAGCGAAGCCGGTATTCAGGGCGGAAAGCACAGCACTAGTTGCTCCGGATTCCGGGCTCGGCCTTCAAGCGCCGTCGCGGAATGAAGGGGAAAATGGAGAACCGAGTGTCCGACACCCACGCTAAAGTCGACGCAGCGATAAAGGCCTTCGCCAGGGGCGAGATCGTCGTCGTCACCGATGACGATGACCGTGAGAACGAGGGCGACCTGTTCGTCGCCGCCTCGCTCTGCACGCCGGAGAAGATGGCCTTCATCATCCGCCATACCTCGGGCATCGTCTGCGCGCCGCTCGGCGCCGAGCAGGCGCGCCGGCTGCACCTCGATCCCATGGTGGCGGAAAACGATGCCCCGCTCGGCACCGCCTTCACCGTGACGGTGGACGTGCGCCACGGGCTGACCACCGGCATTTCGGCTGAGGAGCGCACCAACACGGTTCGAGCGCTTGCCAACGACAACAGCGGCGCTTCCGATTTCGTGCGGCCCGGGCATGTGTTTCCACTGGTCGCTCGCCAAGGGGGCGTGCTGATGCGCTCCGGCCATACCGAGGCCTGCATCGACCTCTGCCGGCTCGCTGGCCTGCCGCCGGTCGGTGTGCTGTCGGAACTGATGAAAGACGACGGCACTGTGATGCGCGGGCCGGACGTTGCCGCTTTCGCCGAGCAGCATAAGCTGGCGCAGGTTTCGATCGCCGATCTGATCGCCTATCGGCAGGCGCGCGACAAGCTTGTGGAGCGGGTCGGCGAATTCCATCTCGCCTCGGACGTCGGCGAGCTCAAGGGCTACGCCTATGTGACGCCGTTCGACCGCGTGCACCACATGGCGTTCGTCTACGGGGATATCGGGGACGGACTTGACGTGCCGGCGCGGCTGCACCGCGCCGACGTCATCGGCGACGTGTTCGGCGGCGCCAAGACGATCCGCGCCGCGCTCGCGCGCTTCAAACGGGAAGGCCGCGGCGCCATCGTCTACCTGCGCGACGGCACCGCCGGCGTACCGGTGGCGCAGATCCCGCAGGAGGGCGAGACCGGCACCGAGTCCGCGCGCTCGCAGCAGTGGCGCGAGATCGGCCTCGGCGCGCAAATCTTGAAGGATCTCGGCATTTCATCCATCCGGCTGCTCGCCTCCTCCAAGCGTACCTATGTCGGCTTGAGCGGCTTCGGCATCGAGATCGTCGATACCGAGACGCTGGAGGGCTGAGAAATCGCCGTCATTCGGGGCGCGGCGTCGGGGTACTAGGACGCTAGCCTTTATTTGCACGACCCACCGTGCCAGCATTCGGCTTCCCTTCTGGGGAGTCGAAGACATGACGTGGCATGGCCCTTCGAGTCTTGCAGGTGGCGCTTTGGCCGCTGCGGTTCTTGGCGCGCTGGGGTTCAGCATGGCCGGTCAGGCGGCGGCGCCGTTGCTTCGTCCAGCAGCCCACGCCGAGACCATTCCGGTCGACGTCGAGCTGGTGCTGGCGGTTGACGTCTCGTTTTCCATGACTCGGTACGAGCAGATGCTGCAGCGCGACGGTTATCGCCTGGCGTTGACCTCGAGGGCGTTCCTGCAGGCGCTGCGCGGCGGCGCATATGGCAGGATCGCCGTCGCCTATGTCGAATGGGCCGGCCGCTTCGACCAGCATGTGGTCGTACCCTGGCGGCTCATCGAGGGCCCGGAATTGGCTGACGCGTTCGCGGACGAACTCGGGCGCGCGGCCTATCAGCGCGCCGCCCGGACTTCGATTTCCGCGGCCTTGAATTTCGCGCAGGGGCTGTTCGCCACCAGCGGCTACCGCGGCCTGCGCCGCGTGATTGACGTCTCCGGCGACGGTCCCAACAACAGCGGTGAGCCGGTTGCGCCCATGCGCAACGCCGTCGTGGCCGTGGGCACCGTCATCAACGGGTTGCCGCTGATGATCCACCATCCCTTCCGCGGCACGGACGATGCCGCCCATCTCGACTGGTACTACAAGGACTGCGTCACCGGCGGGCCGGGCTCGTTCGTCATCACGGTGCACGGGCTCGAGCAGTTCGTCGAGGCGACGCGTAGAAAAATGGTGCTGGAAATCGCTGGGCGCCGGCCCAAGGGGCCACCGGCGCCGCGCGTCGTTCGCGCCTCACTCCGCCAGCCGCGGGTTCCCTGTACCGTCGGCGATATCTATCAGCAGCGGTTGGCGCCGTGAGCTCGGCGGCATGTTCGGGAGGCCGATGCCGCGCGCCCCACGGCCGGCGCGGCTTCCGGCATGCGATTCGGCGTGACACCATTGGCCTTTATTTTGCCCTGGATGCCGTGCGAGCATTTCATCATCCCTTCCGGGGAGTCGAAGACATGGGGCGGCAAGGTCTCTCGGGGCTGGCAGGCGGCATTTCGGCCGCCGCGGTTTTCGGTCTGGTTCTCGGCGGTCTCGTTTTCAGCGTCGCCGGACGCGCGGCAGCGCCCTTGGCCCGTTTTGCCGACACGCGCCCCAACGCCATTCCCGTCGACGTCGAACTCGTGTTGGCCGTCGACGTCTCATATTCCATGGATCCCGACGAGCAGGCGCTGCAGCGCGAGGGCTATCGCCTGGCGTTGACCTCGAAGGAATTCATGCAGGCGCTGCACGAGGGCGCCCAAGGCAAGATCGCCGTCACTTACGTTGAATGGGCCGGCGCGCACGACCAGCAGGTCATCGTGCCCTGGCGGCTGATCGAAGGCCCGGAGTTGGCCGACGCGGTTGCCGCCGAGATCGCGCGCGCGCCCTACCGACGCGCTTCGCGCACGTCGATTTCCGGTGGCTTGAATTTCGCGCAAGGACTGTTCGCCACCAGCGGCTATCGCGGTTTGCGCCGCGTGATCGACGTCTCCGGCGACGGCCCCAACAACAGCGGTGTGCCGGTCGCGCCCGTGCGCGACGAGATCGTCAACAAGGGCATCGTCATCAACGGCCTGCCACTGATGTTGAAGCGGCCCTACGGCGGCATGATGGATATCGAGCACCTCGACTGGTACTACGAGGACTGCGTCACCGGCGGGCCCGGCTCCTTTGTCATCCCGGTGCGCGGGCGCGAGCAGTTCGTTGAGGCGACGCGCAACAAGCTTGTGCTGGAGGTCGCCGGCCGCACGCCCGCGCCGCGCGTCATTCCCGCCTCCGCCCAGCATCCGCGCATGTCCTGCATGATCGGCGAGACGATGTGGCACCAGCGCTGGGGCATTCCGGACAAGTGGCCGCCGTGATCAGCGCACGAGCCGAGCGACGATCTCGACGTGGTGCGAATAGCGGAACTGGTCGACCGGCGTGATCTCCTCGACCTTATAGCCGCCCTCCACCAACAGCCGCACGTCGCGCGCGAAGGTGTTTGAGTTGCACGACACCGCCACAATAGTGCGCACGCCGCTCTTCCCCAGTTCCTGCGCCTGGCGCTCGGCGCCCTGGCGTGGCGGATCGAACACCACGGCATCGAAGCCTTTCAATTCGCTCGCCATCAGTGGCCGGCGGAACAGATCGCGCGTGGCCGCTTCGATCGGCTTCAGGCCCGAGGCGCCGGAGGCTGCTTTCTTCAAGGCATCGATCGCGTCCGCCTCGCTGTCGGCGGCCGTTACGCGTGCCGTTTCCGCCAGCCGCAGGGCAAACGTGCCAATGCCGGCGAACAGATCGGCGACGCGCCTGGCTTTTCCCGCGTACCGGGTGACCAGCCGCGCCAGTGTTTCTTCGCCCAGTGTCGTCGCCTGCAGGAAGGCGCCCGGCGGCAGCGGCACTTCAGCGCGCCCCATCGCTATGCGTGGCGGCGCGATCTGCACTACCAGTTCGCCGTGGCGGGTGAGGCGGGCCAGCTTGCAGGTTTGCGCGACGCGGGCCAGCGCCGCCATCCGCTCCGGGGTCAGCTTGCCGGAGCCGCGCACGTCGACATCGAGGCCTGAATCGGTCGCGGTCGCCTGGATGTCGAGCGGCTTCTCGGTCACCTTCAACACATCGGCGATGGCCCAGGCCGCCTTGATGGCGCCGTTCAAGCCCGGCGCCAGGATTGGGCAGGCGTCGATGGCGATGACGTGGTGGGCGCGCGGGGCGGTGAAGCCGACCTCCAATACGTCGTGGGGGCCGCGGCGCGCATGCAGCACCGCGCGTCGGCGGCCCTCGCCATGGGCATCGATGAGCGGGGCAAGCGGGGCCAGCACGCCGTGTTGCTCGAGCGCTTCGGCGATCAGCCCGCGCTTCCAGAGGTGGTATTCGGCGAGCGACCAGTGCTGCAGGGCGCAGCCACCGCACTGGCCGAAATGCTTGCAGATCGGCGTCGCGCGCTCGCGGCTTGGCGTGTCGACGCGCAGCAGGTGGCGGCGGTCGGGATGGCCGGCGACGGACTCCACCGTCACCGTCTCGCCCGGCAGCGCGTAGGGCACATACATAGTGCCGGCGGGGGTTTGCGCCACGCCGTCGCCGCGGTGACCGATGCCGGTGATGGTGAGCCGTTCAGTCACGCGTTGCCCCCAGCAGGAACTCGACGTTTCCATCGCCGCCGGCGATAGGCGAGGGCATGACGCCCACAACGCGCCAGCCGCGCGCAGTGACGAAGGCGGAGATGTCGTCGCACACCGCCTGCCGCACGGCCTCGTCGCGCACGATGCCTTTTTTGAGCGCATCGCGGCCGGCTTCAAACTGCGGCTTGATCAGAGCCACCAACTTCGCCGGCGCAGCGACAAGCGCGAGCGCAGCCGGCAGTACCTGCTTGAGCGAGATGAAGCTGACGTCGACGGTGACGAAATCAGGCTTGGGATCGAATTGGTCCGGCGCAAGCTTGCGGATATCGGTGGCTTCCAGTGATTCGACCTCCACCCGCGTCCGCAGACTTTCATGCAGTTGCCCGCGCCCGACATCGACCGCGTAGACGCGGGCCGCGTTGTGGGCCAGCAGAACGTCGGTGAAGCCGCCGGTCGACGCGCCGACGTCGAGACACGCGCGGCCCTGCGGATCGAAGCCGAAATGGTCGAGCGCGGCGGCGAGCTTCAGCCCGCCGCGCGAGACATAAGGATGCGCAGGTGCCGCCTGGATCGTTGCGTCAATTGCAACTTCCTCAGACGCTTTGCGGACCGTCACGCCGTTGGCGCTTACCAGGCCGGCTGCGATCGCGGCCTGCGCCCTGGCGCGCGTGTCGAATAGCCCGCGTTCGACCAGCAGACGATCGGCGCGGTGGCGGGGGGGCATGACTATCTCCGTCATTCCGGCCGAGCGAAGCGAGGGCCGGAAGCCATAATCCCTGCGTCCAAGTAGATGTAACGCTCTAGGGCCGCCATCGACACTGGGGCTAGGGATTCCGGGTTCGCCCGCTTAAAGCGCGCGCCCCGGAACGACTATCAAGCCAGCTTCACCGTCGCGTCGGCGACGTCTTTGCCGAGCGCTTCGAATACCTTGGTGACGATGCTCTTGCTGTCGAGGCCCGCGGTCGCATACATGACGGCCGGCGAATCCTGGTCGATGAAGGTATCCGGCAGCACCATGCTGCGCACCTTCAGTCCCCGATCGAGCATGCCGTTCTCGGCCAGCGCCTGCAGCACGAACGAGCCAAAGCCGCCGATCGAGCCTTCCTCGATGGTGATCAACACCTCGTGCTCGCGCGCGAGCCGCAGCAGCAGGTCGACGTCGAGCGGTTTGGCGAAGCGCGCGTCGGCAACCGTGGTCGACAGCCCGTAGGAGCCGAGCTCCTTGGCCGCGGTCAGACATTCGGCCAGCCGCGTGCCGTAGGAGAACAGGGCCACTTTGCTGCCTTCGGTGATGACGCGGCCCTTGCCGATCTCGAGCGGCTTGCCTTCCGCCGGCAATTCGATGCCGATGCCTTCGCCGCGCGGATAGCGCAGCGCGCTCGGTGCGTCATCGATCGCCACTTGCGTCGCCACCATGTGCATGAGTTCGGCCTCGTCAGCGGCCGCCATCAACACGAAACCGGGCAGGCAGCCGAGATAGGCGATGTCGAAGGCTCCGGCGTGCGTCGGCCCGTCGGCGCCGACTAGCCCCGCGCGGTCCATGGCGAAGCGCACCGGCAATTTCTGGATGGCGACATCGTGCACCACCTGGTCGTAGCCGCGCTGCAGGAAGGTCGAGTAGATCGCCGCGAACGGCTTGTAGCCTTCGGTCGCAAGCCCCGCCGCGAAGGTCACCGCGTGCTGCTCGGCGATGCCGACGTCGAAGAAGCGCGCGGGGAACTCCTTCTCGAAGAGGTCCAGCCCAGTGCCGGATGGCATCGCCGCTGAGATGGCGACGATCTTGTCGTCCTTCTTGGCTTCCTTGACCAGGCTCTGCGCGAACACCTTTGTGTATTGCGGCGCCTTCGCCTTGGACTTCATCTGCGCGCCGGTGGCGACGTCGAACTTGACCACGCCATGATACTTGTCGGCGGAATTCTCCGCCGGCGCGTAGCCCTTGCCCTTTTGCGTGATGACGTGGATCAGGATCGGGCCGGTCTCGCTGTCGCGCGCGTTGCGCAAGACCGGTAGCAGGTGGTCGAGATTGTGGCCGTCGATCGGTCCGACGTAATAGAAGCCGAGCTCTTCGAACATGGTGCCGCCGGTGAGCATGCCGCGCGCATACTCTTCCGCGCGCCGTGCCGGTTCCTCGATGAACTTCGGCAACTTGTGCGCCAACTGCTTGCCGAATTCGCGCAAGGACCGGTAGGTCTTGCCGGAGATCAGCCGCGCCAGATACGCCGACATGGCGCCGACCGGCGGCGCGATCGACATCTCGTTGTCGTTGAGAATGACGATCAGCCGCTCGTCACGGGCGCCGGCGTTGTTCATGGCCTCGTAAGCCATGCCGGCCGACATGGCGCCGTCGCCGATCACGGCGATCACGTTGTTCTTCTTGCCGGCGAGATCGCGCGCCACCGCCATGCCGAGGCCGGCGGAGATCGATGTCGAGGAATGCGCCGTGCCGAACGGGTCGTATTCGCTTTCCGCGCGCTTGGTGAAGCCGGAAAGCCCGCCGCCCTGGCGGATGGTGCGGATGCGGTCGCGCCGCCCGGTGAGGATTTTGTGCGGATAAGCCTGGTGGCCGACGTCCCAGATCAGCCGGTCGTCGGGCGTATCGAACACGTAATGCAGCGCTACCGTCAGCTCCACGACACCCAGGCCGGCGCCGAGATGGCCACCGGTCTTGGCGACGGCGTCGATCATCTCCGCGCGCAATTCGTCGGCGAGCTGCTTGAGCTGCTCGGCGGAGAGGTTCTTCAGGTCACGGGGATAGTGGACGCGATCGAGCAGCGGGGTCTTGATCGGGTTCAGGTTCGGTTCGTGCAAAGCACACTCCGGAAATGGACGTCACGGACGGCAAAGATACGTGGGAATGACGCGCGCGCTGCGACGCAGGTCGCGGCAGCGGCGGCAGCCCCCGTGGAACTCACAAGCATAACCATAGAAAAGGCAGTCGGGGCAATTCCATGGCAGAAGAGGTGTTATTTTAGGGGTGGCAGCTATGGGCAGGCTCGTCAATGGACGGTTGCCGCCGCTCGCCAAATCGCCCTCGCGGGTTGTGCCGTTGGGCCCCGTCTCACGCCACGTCGAGCGGCTCGCTGCCGGTGGGCTTGCCCGCCGCATCGAGGGTAATCTTCTCCACCCGCGCCTCGGCCTGGCGCAGAAGCTCCTCACAGCGCGCCTTCAGCGCCTCGCCGCGCTCATAGATCGCCACCGATTCCTCCAACGGAACTTTGCCTTCCTCGAGCCGCTTGACGATCGTTTCCAGCTCCTCGATCGCCCGCTCGAAGGGCAACTTCTTGATATCGCTGTTATTGTCGGCCATGGCGCTCATTTCCAGGGATTCGGTCGGGGCCGACCATAGAGGGATCAGGGCCGGCGGCCAACCGCCCGGCGCCAACGCCAAGCGCTGCCGGCAGCGATCAGGCCCCGCGGCACCAGGCGGGGCAGGAGCGTCACGATCCGGTTGGGCTTGCCCGGCACCACGACGCGGTGGCCGCCCATCATCCCGGCATAGCCGTCGCGGGCCACCCGTTCCGCCGAGCGGGCGAGGACCGCGGGGAAATAGCCGGGCGGGATGCCGGCCCGGTCGAAGAATTCGGTCTCGACCGGTCCCGGGCATAGCGCGCAGACTTTGACGCCATCCGCCTTCAATTCCTGATGCATCGCCTCGGTGAACGAGACCACATAGGCCTTCGCGGCATGATAGGCGGCCAGGCCCGGTCCAGGCATGAAACCGGCGATGGAGGCGACGTTGAGGATGCCGCCCTGATGCCGGGTGACGCTGTTTATGAAGCGCAAGGTCAAATCCGTGAGCGCGCGTACATCGACGTCGATCAGCTTGAGTTGATCGGCGAGGGCGATCTCAGCGGCCGCACCGAAGACGCCGAAGCCCGCGTTATTGACCAGGTAAGACGGCTCGAGTCCGCGCGCCGTCAATTCGTCGGCCAGCGCCGCGGTACCTTCCGCGCTGGCGAGGTCGGCTGTGATGACGTGGGGGCGGGGGTGGCCGGCGGCGGCGATTTCTTCGGCGAGCGCGTCGAGCGCCTCCTGGCGCCGGGCGGTCAGCACCAGCGCGTGGCCGTGATGGGCGAACTCGCGCGCGAGCGCGGCGCCGATACCGGACGAGGCGCCGGTCACGAGGCAGATGGGCTCAAGCGACGGCTCGGGTGACATTTGCTGGTGCATGCTCGACTATCCCGTTAAACGCAAGCTGGCGTCTATGGGTTCTTGAGAGACGGAAGCAGCATGGCCGATCTGACCGACAAAATCGTTCTGGTGACGGGGGCGGCCGGCGCCATCGGTTCCGCCGTGGCCGAAGCTATCCGGTCGGCCGGCGGCACGGCTATCGCCGCCGATCTGAAGGCCGGCGCCGGCATCGACTACGAACTCGACGTCACCTCGGAGGCCGGCTGGCAGCGCGTCGCCGCCGATCTCGAGCGCGTGCACGGCCGGCTCGACGGCCTGGTCAACGCTGCCGGCATCGCCGCCGTCGCCCACATCGAGAAAGCGAGCTTCGACGAGTGGCGGCGCGTGATCTCGGTCAATCTCGACGGCACCTTCCTCGGCTGTAAATACGCCTTTTCCCTCTTGCGCAAGAAGGGCGGCGCGATCGTCAATCTGTCGTCGGTGCTGGGGTTGATCGGCAGCGGCAACCTGCCGGCCTACAGCGCCTCCAAGGGTGGTGTGTCGCTGCTCACCAAGTCCGTGGCGCTGCACGGCGCGCGCTACACCCCGCCGGTGCGCTGCAACGCGGTGTGTCCCGCCTTTATTGAGGGGCCGATGGTCGATGGCATCGCCGGCGGCACGCGCGATCCGGCGACGGTGAAGCAGCGGCTGTCGAACGACATTCCGCTCGGCCGCCTCGGCGCGCCGGCGGAAGTCGCCAAGCTTATCGCCTATCTGCTGTCGGAAGATTCCGCCTTCATCACAGGCGCCGACGTGCCGATCGATGGCGGGCTGACGGCGCGGTAGCTTGTCATTCCGGGGCGCGCGCGTAGCGCGTGAACCGGGAATCCAGAGCGACGCTGCAGGGTGCGTACTGAGGTCCTGGATTCCGGGCTCGCTCGCGCTCGCGCCCCGGAATGACAGGATCATCACCCCCGCATCAACGCGATCACGTGCGCGGCGGCCGAGCGCGAGAGACCCTGCAGATCGTAGCCGCCTTCGAGCATCGAGACGATGCGCCCTTGCGCGCAATCGTCGGCGATCTCCATCAGCTTCTGCGTCACCCAGGTATAGTCCGCTTCAACCAGGTTGAGGTTGGCGAGCGGGTCGCGGGTGTGGGCGTCGAAGCCGGCCGAGATTACAATCAGGTCCGGCTTGAAGCCGTTGAGGCGCGGGAAGATCGCCGTTTCCATTGCCTCGCGGAAGGCGTCGCCGCCGTCACCGGCCGACAAAGGCGCGTTGACGATGTTCTGGAACTCGCCGCGCTCGCTCGCGGCGCCGGTGCCGGGGAACAGCGGCATTTCATGAGTTGAGCAGTACATCACGCTCTTGTCCGACCAGAAGATGTCCTGCGAGCCGTTGCCATGGTGCACATCGAAATCGACGATCGCCACGCGCTCGGCGCCGTGCTTGCGCTGGGCGTAACGCGCCGCGATCGCCGCGCTGTTGAACAGGCAGAAGCCCATCGGCTGCGCGGTTTCTGCGTGGTGGCCGGGGGGGCGCACGGCGACGAAGGCGTTCGCCACCTTGCCCGTCATCACTTCGTCGACCGCGAGCGCGCCGCCGCCGACCGCACGTAGCGCCGCCTCGAGACTGCCGGACGACATCGAGGTGTCGGCGTCGAGCCGCACCATGGTGCCCTCGTCGGGCGAGGCGTTGCGGATGGCGTCGACGTAATCGGCCGGGTGGCAGAGCGTGACGATGTCGGCTTCCGCCATAGGCGCCTGCTCGCGCGCCAATGTCTGGAACCGCTCGTGCTCGAGTGTGCGCTCGACCACCCGCAGGCGGTCCGGCCGCTCCGGGTGCCCCGGCGGGGTCTCGTGGTTCAGACAGGCGGGATGGGTGACGTAAAGGGTCGTGGACATGTAGCGTTTGTAACGCGGGTGGGTAGGGACGCGCAAACCGTTGAACCGCCATCGTAAGATGCGCGCCTATGACCTCGGGGCAGCCCGTCGAGCGCGCCCATGGGTCGGGGCCGCTTCTTAAGCCCACGTCGCAAGCCCCATGTCGCAAGCCCATGACAATAGAGGTAATTTCCCCTGGACGACTCAGCCGGGCTTTTTTACCCCTCGGAACGGGGAGAATCGGATCGCATGCCGCAACCGCTGACGAAGCCTGGCTCGTTCGACGTGGCGCAGGCCTTCGCCCAGGCGCTGCAGTTCCATGAGCGCGGACAGATCGGCCAGGCGGAGCCGCTTTACGCGCAGGTGCTGGCTGCGCGTCCCGAGCACGCCGACGCGCTGCAGATGATGGCCCTCGTCAAGCTCGATAAGGGCCAGGCAGCCGAGGCGCTCAATTTCATCTCCGCCGCCATGCGTGTGCGCACCCCCTCGCCGAAACTGCTGCTCAATCACGGCCTCATCCTCAACGCGCTCGAGCGTCGCGAGGAGGCGCTGGAAAGCTTCGACCGCGCGCTCAAGCTCAAGTCCAAGTTCGCCGAGGCGCATAACAACCGCGGCGCCGTGCTCGCCGGACTGCGCCGCTTCGACGAGGCGCTCGACGCCTACCGCAAGGCGATCACGATCAAGCCGGATTACGCGGAGGCGCACTACAACCGCGGCAGCCTGCTGCGTACACTCGGCCGATACGAGGAGGCGCTCACCAGTCTCGACCGCGCGCTCGCGCTTAATCCGAAGTACGTCAAGGCGCACAACAACCGCGGCGCCGCGCTGGAAGCTCTCGACAAGCTCGACGGCGCCATCGCGAGCTATCAGCGCGCGCTCGAAATCGACCCGGGCTTCGGCGAAGCCGCCGACAATCTCGGTCGGCTGCTGGTTTTGGTCGGCCGCTTCGACGAGGCGCGCGCCGCCTTCGAACGCCAGTTGCAGCACGATCCCAACAACGCCGAGGCCCGTTATCGGCGTGGCACCGTGCTGGTTGAGCTCAACCGTAACGACGAAGCGATCGCCGACTTCGAGCGCGCGCTGGCGCTTAAGCCCAACTATCCGGAAGCGCGCTTTGCCGAATGCATGGCCGAACTGCCGATCGTCTACGAGAGCGCAGACGAGATTCCGCGCCGGCGCGCGGCCTACGAGCGCAAGTTGCGCGTGCTCGCTGACGACGTGACGGCACGCAAGCTCTCAGGCGATCTCACTGCGGCAATCACGCCGCGCCAGCCGTTCCTGCTCGCCTACCAGGGGCGCGACGACCGCGCGCTGCAAAGCCTCTACGGCGGCATGGTTTCCGAGATCGTCGCGCGCCAATTCTCTGGCCGTCGACGTGCCGCCGCCGCCCGAGCCCGGCGAGCCGCTGCGCATCGGCGTGGTCAGCAGCTTCTTCTATCTCCATTCGAACTGGAAGATCCCGATCAAAGGCTGGCTCGGCCAGCTCGACCGCTCGCGCTTTCGCATCTATGGCTATTACCCCGGCACGGTACGCGACGCCGAGACCGACGCCGCTGAGGAGATCTGCGACCGCTTCGTCCAGCGCACGCTTGATGTCGAAGGCTGGCGCGGCGAAATCCTGCGCGATGCCCCGCACGTGCTGATCTTTCCCGGCCTTTTGATGGACACGGTGTCGGTGCAACTCGCGGCGCAACGCCTCGCCCCGGTGCAGTGCACCTCCTGGGGGCATCCGGAAACGAGCGGCATCGCCGCTCTCGATTATTTCCTGTCGAGCGATCTGATGGAGCCGCCGGGCGCCGAGGCGCTTTACACCGAGAAGCTGGTGCGGCTGCCGAACCTGTCGATCTATTACGAGCCGGTCGATCTCGGCTTGATCGAGTCAAGCCGCGCCAAGCATGGGCTGCGCCCCGATGCCGCCGTGTTCTGGTGTGGCCAGTCGCTCTATAAGTACCTGCCGCAGCACGACGACGTATTCCCGCGCATCGCCGAGAAGGCGCCGCACAGCCAATTCGTGTTCATCAAGCACCACGGCGGCCCGCGCGTCACCGAGGTGTTCCAGCAGCGGCTCGCCGCCGCTTTCGCCGCGCGCGGGCTCGACATGGCGCGTCACTGCGTGTTCCTCGATCGGCTGAGCCAGAGCGAGTTCGCCGGAGTCATCGGCCTGTGCGACGTTTTTCTCGACAGCCTCGAGTGGTCGGGCTGTAACTCGGCGATCGAGAGCCTCCCGCATGCGCTGCCGATCGTGACATTGCCCGGCGCCTTTATGCGCGGGCGCCACAGCGCGGCGATCCTCGAAATGATGGGTGTGACCGACACGGTCGCGCGCGACCGCGACGATTACGTGGCGATCGCTGCGCGGCTCGCGAACACGCCGGACGAACGGTTGAGGATCAGCAACCGCATGGGCGCGGCCAAAGACAGGATCTATCGCGACCGCGCCTGCATTACCGTGCTGGAGGATTTTCTCGAGAAGGCGGTGCGGGGTTCCTGATTGTCATTTCGGGGCGCGCGCGCCAGCGCGCGGACCCGGATTCCAGGCGCCAAGTATCGGTGCGTTGCGCTGGACTCTGGGGCCACGCCTTCGGCGTGCCCCTGAATGACAGGCGGGTCTATTCCGCCAGCGCCGCGTCCGCCTGCAGGATGCTGTCCGCGCCGGCAGTGACGTTCATTTCCAGGCCGCGTGCCTGCACCGCGACGTTTTCCGCGAAGAATCGCGCCAGCGCCGTGCGGCCGGCGTCGTCGCCGCCGTTACGCAAGGCCGCGAGCGCCTGCTCTGCGAGCAGGCACCCGCCGGCGGCGTTGCCGAACAGCCGCAAATAGGGCGTGGCGCCGGCAAGCGCGGATTGCGAGTTCTTCTCGGCCAGCAGCCATTGCGTCGCGCGTTCGAGGCTGTCGATCGCTTCGGTAAGCCGCACGGCGGTTGCGCCGAAAGCAGGCGTGTTGCTGGCCTTTACGGCGGCGGCGGTGGCGCGCAGTTCGTCGAGATAGAGCCCAATCGTCTTGCCACCTTCGAGCGGCACCTTGCGCGTCACCAGATCGAGCGCCTGGATGCCGTTGGTGCCTTCGTAGATCGCGGCGATGCGGGCGTCACGGTAGTGCTGGGCTGCGCCGGTCTCCTCGATGAACCCCATGCCGCCGTGCACCTGAACGGCGAGGGACGCGACTTCGATGCCGATATCGGTGGAGAATGCCTTCGCCACCGGCGTCAGCAGTGAGGCGCGCTCGTGCGCGGCCTTGCGCGCGGGTCATCCTTACCGCGCAACGAGCGGTCGATGGCGACGCCGGTCTGATAGCAGATGGCGCGCGCCGCGCCGGTGAGGCCGCGCATGGTGAACAGCATGCGTTTTACGTCCGGATAGTGGATGATTTCGCCTGCGGCGCCCTGCTTGCGCGCGCGTGCGTAAGTCAAAGCCTGCTGCAACGCGCGCTCGGCGATGCCAACGCCCTGCAAGCCGACCGCAAGCCGCGCCCGGTTCATCATGGTGAACATGCAGAGCATGCCCTTGTGCTCTTCGCCCGACCAGATAGCCGACGGCGCCGCCATTGTCGCCGTAGACCATCGTGCAGGTGGGTGAGGCGTGAATGCCCATCTTGTGCTCGACCGAGTGCGCACGCACGTCGTTGCGCGTTCCGTCCGGCCAGCAATTTCGGGATCAGGAACAGCGAGATGCCCTTGGTGCCCGGCAGCGCGTCGGGAAGGCGCGCAAGTACGAAGTGGATGATGTTGTCGGTGAGATCATGCTCGCCGTAAGTGATGAAGATCTTCGAGCCGGTGATCCGGTAGCTGCCGTCGTCCGCGCGTTCCGCTTTGGTGCGCAGGGCTCCGACGTCCGAGCCCGCCTGCGGCTCGGTGAGCTGCATGGTGCCCATCCATTCGCCGGTGGTGAGCTTTTCGAGATATTTCTGCTTCAGCTCGTCGCTGCCGTAGGCGTAAAGCGCGTCGACGGCGGCCATGGTGAGGACCGGGCCGATCGCGAACGCCATCGAGGCGGCGTTCCACATCTCGATGCAGGCGGCATTGATCGCCTGCGGCAGGTCCTGACCGCCGAAATCGGCCGGTCCGGCAAGCCCGTTCCAGCCGGCGGCGGCCCAGGAGGTATAGGCGTCCTTCCAGCCCGGCGGCGTGGTGACCTTGCCGTCCTTGAAAGGGCGTGCCGAATTTGTCGCCCACGCCGTTCAGCGGGGCGATGACTTCGCTCGCGAAGCGGCCTGCTTCTGCCAGCACGCTGGTGACGGTCTCGGCGTCGAGGTCGCCATAGAGCCCCTCGGCCAGCGCGGTTTTGAGGCCGGCGGCATGCAGTAGGGCGAAGGCGAGGTCGGAAACGGGGGCGCGGTAGGGTGTATCGGTCATGATTCTCACGCTGCTCGTGGGCCGCCAATCTAACCAGGGCGGAGCGCGGGTCAACGCGGCCTGGCGGCGCCGCGACTTTTCCGCCCGATGCCGGCCGCTTTCCTGGGGGTTAGTCTGGCGTTGATTGCGCTTCGGGCGCCTCGTTATGGTCCGCCCGCCTGGGGGGCGAGTCCCCGCGGGTTCCCGGCACATTGGGGCGTAGCCAAGTGGTAAGGCAGCGGATTTTGATTCCGCCATTCCCTGGTTCGAATCCAGGCGCCCCAGCCAGCTCCCCTTAATCCATTGAAATAGCAGCATAAATCGCCCTTGCTGGGGAGCTGATGCACAGCCCTGCGGCACACACCTGCCACACAGGGATGTCGCGATGCCGCTTGCTTGCCATATCGTCCGTCGCGGTGCCGTCTACTACTGGCGCCGACGTATCCCCAGCCGCCTTGCAGCTTGCTGGCCAGGGCCGCATGTTCAACTTAGTCTGAATACCGCCGACCCCGCGCGCGCCCGCATGCTGGGCGCGCAACTTGATGCAGCGTTTGCGGAGATCGCAATGGTTGCCGACCCCGGCGTTCTTTCGCCGCCCAAGATCGACGCGATGATGCGTGCCGTCATCGCGGCGCATTCGGCCAAGCTCGACCGGCTCGCGGCGGCCAACAAGATGGACGCGGGCTTCGATGCGGATGACGCCGAACGTGACGACCTGCACGTCGGCTGGGCTTACCGCCTGCTCGACGGTCAAGGCTCCAATGCGGTGGTGCGGCCGCAAGATCGCGACGCCATGACGAAGGCGGGCT
>CAVZAO010000014.1:0-432685 GCA_963773225.1 uncultured Pseudomonadota bacterium | reverse complement strand
CCCAGGGGCGGGATCGAACCACCGACACCGTGATTTTCAGTCACGTGCTCTACCAACTGAGCTACCTGGGCGACCGGCCCGCCTGACGGCGGGAAAGCAGAGCGCGGGGCGTTATAGAGGCTGGATTCCGCCCTGTCCAGAATGTCGGCCGGCGCGGGCGCGCAACCCACAAGCGCCGGCTTCGGCCCCCGAAAGGGCCCGAAACTCAGGCTTTCACCCCGATTGCCGCCCGGAGCCGCTCCTTCAGCGCCACCCCGTCGCGCAAGGGCAGCACCCGCGGCGGCTCCTCCGGATCGATGGCGACCCGGGCGAACAGGGGGCCCTTCAGCGCCTTCAGGCGCCCCGCGAGGTCGGCAAGCCCGGCCTCGTCGGCGACCTCCAGGCAGGTGGCGATGCCGCAGGCGCGGGCGATGCCGACGAGGTCGGCGCCGGTGCGCGTATGGCTTGCCTGCCCGCCGGTCTCGCCATAGGCCTGGTTGTCGAACACGATGACGGCGAGGTTTTCCGGCTGCTGCACGGCGATGGTGGCGAGCGCGCCCATGCCCATCAGCGCCTCGCCGTCGCCGGTGATCACCGCGACGCGCTTTGCCGGCTGCGCCAGCGCGAGGCCGAGGCCGATCATGGCGGCGCCGCCCATGGCGCCCCAGAGATAGAAGTTGCGGTCGTCGTCGCCGGCGGCGGCGAGGTCGTAGCAGGTGGAGCCGAGCCCCGGCACGACGAGCAGGTCGTCGCCGCGATCTGCGACGAGGGTGGCCATGGCTTCACGGCGATGCAGGCTCATTTGGTCCACACCTTCTTGCCGATCAGTTCCTGCGACAGCAGCACCGCGACGATGCGCTCGTCGCCGAAGGCCTGCTGCACGGCGCGCTCGGCCATGCCCTTGACCTCGTCGGCCTTGCGCGCTCGGTAGATTTCCGCCTCCGATGCCTTCAGCACCGGCTCGACGATCGAGCCCATGGGCACCTGCCAGGGATTGAACTCCTCCCACTCGCCCCGCATGGTGATGAACATGAGCATGGGGAAGCGGCAGCTGCGCGACAGCGACAACATGTTGATGGTGTTGCCGACGCCGCTCGATTGCATCAGAAGCGCGCAGCGCTGACCGCCGAGCCAGGCGCCGGCGGCGAGCGCCACGCCCTCTTCTTCGGTGGTCAGCACCACGTCGCGCATGTCCTGATCGGCGACACAGCGCCGGATCAGCCGCGCGTGGCCGGCGTCGGGCACATAGCCGACCTGCCGCACGTCGGCCCGCTTGAGCACGTCGAACAGATCATCGGGCCAAGTTGTTGCTTGAGAGATGTCTTGCGGACCGGCTTCGACGGACGCCGTCATAAACGCTCATTCCCTTCGCCTTCGGGCGGCCGTTCGCCGTCCTCGTCTTCTTCCTCGCGGGCCGGCACCGCATAGACGCCGGAGAGCCAGCGATTGAGGTCGATGTCGGCGCAGCGCTTGGAGCAGAACGGCTGCATCGCCGCGTCGGTCGGCTTACCACAGATCGGGCAGCGGGCGGCAAGCGCTTTTCGGTCGATCGCGTTCATGACAGCCAACATTCGTCGTCGCTTGTGCGATCATTTCACCACGGTGAACCGCTTGCCGCAACAAGGGGGTTCCGGCAGCGTCAGCGGGCGTTCTTGTGCTGCGCGGTGTCCTGCACGCGCAGCTCGGTCTTGAGGATCTTACCGTAGTTGTTCTTCGGCAGCGCCTCGACGAAGACGTAGTCCTTCGGCCGTTTGAAGCGGGCGATGTGCTCGAGGCAGAGCGCATCGAGGTCCTCGCGCTTGGCGTCGCCAACCACGTAGGCCACCACCACCTCGCCCCACTCGCGGTCGGGCCGGCCAATGACGGAGACCTCGCGCACGGCACCGTGGGTCAGCAGCACCTCCTCCACCTCACGCGGATAGATGTTGGAGCCGCCGGAGATGATGAGATCCTTGGAGCGGTCCTTGAGGTGCAGGTAACCCTCGGCGTCGAGAACGCCGACGTCGCCGGTGTGCAGCCAGCCGCCGCGCAGGCTCGACGCGGTCGCCTCCGGGTTCTGCCAGTATCCGGCCATGACCACGTCGCCGCGCACCATAATTTCCCCGGTCTCGCCAGGCGCTACAGCAACATCGTCACCGCCCGCCACCATGACCTCGACGCAGGCGTAGGGCTTGCCCGCCGAGCCGAGGCGCTCGCGCCAGCGAGGATGATCGCGGTCGGCGATGTCCTCCTTCGACAGGGTGGTGATGGTCATGGGCGCTTCGCCCTGCCCGTAGATCTGCGCGAGGCACGGCCCGAAACGCTCGAGTGCGGCGAGCGCGTCTTCCACGTACATGGGCGCGCCGCCCCAGGTGAGCGTGCGGATATTGGCGGCGTTGCAGTCCACGGGCGACGCCACCAGGCGCTTGATCATCGTGGGCGCGGCGAACATCGAGAGGCGCGGCCAGTGGTTGACAAGCGCGGCGATTTCCTGCGGCTCGAAGCCGCCGCTTTCTGGCACGACCTGCACGCCGAGCCGCGCTACGTGCGGCATGACATAAAGGCCGGAGCCGTGGCTCATGGGCGCAGCGTGGAGGATTACGTCGCCCGGCGAAATGGGATCGACTTCGCTGGCGTAGGCGTGGCTCGCCCAGTTGAGATTACGGTGGGTGAGCATGGCGCCTTTCGGCCGTCCGGTCGTGCCGGACGTGTAGAACAACCAGGCCAGATCGCCGCCGTCGCGCGGCACCACGTCGATCGCGTCGGCGGTGAAGAGCGCGTCGTAAGCAGCGCTGCCGATGGTGACGAGATGCTCGAGCGTCTTCGGCGCATGCGGCGCGATGTCGGTGTCGATGCCCTTGGAAGCAAAACATACGCGCGCGCCGGACTGCGCGAGGATGTAGCCGAGCTCGGCGCCGTGCAGCTTGGCATTGGCCGGCACCGCGGCGAGCCCCGCGTGCCAGACACCGTAGAGCAGCACGAGATAATCCGGCGCGTTCTTGGCGGCGATGGCGACGCGGTCACCGGGCGCCAGATTGAAGCGGTCGCGCAGGGCGCCAGCGAGCCGCGCGGCGCGCAGCGCCGCCTCGCCATAGGTCATCACCACGTGCGTGCCGAGCGCCGCTGCCGGCATGCCGGCGTGGCTTAATCCCGCGCGCTGCAGCCAGAGAGCGATGTTCATGGCGTTTCCCGCTTGTACAAATACTAGGTCGCGTTCAGCCAACCGAAGCGGATCGGATAGCCCTCGCCGCCGAGCATGGTCATGGTCTCGTACAGCGGCAACCCGACCACGTTCGAATAGGAGCCGATCATTTTGACGATGAAGGTGCCGGCGATGCCTTGCGCGGCGTAACCGCCAGCCTTGCCGCGCCATTCGCCGGAGGCGAGATAGGCCTCGATGTCGTCTTCCGACAGCCGCTTGAATCGCACGCGCGTTTCCACCAGCCGCTGGCGGAAGCTTTCCCGCGGCGTCACCAGGCAGACCGAGGTGAAGACCCGGTGGTTGCGGCCCGACAGGAGCCGCAGGCACTGCGAAGCCTCCTCGAGCAGTTCGGCCTTGGGCAGGATGCGGCGGCCGACCGCCACCACGGTGTCGGCGGCCAGGATGTAGGCGCCACGCAGTTCGTCGTCGAGCTTGACGTTGTCGAGCGCGACCTTGGCCTTCTCCTTGGCGAGCCGGGTGGCGTAGACGCGCGGGATTTCGCCCCGGCGCGGGCTTTCGTCGATGTCCGCGGGCTTGAGCGCGTCGGGCTCGATGCCGGCCTGGTTGACGAGCGCCAGGCGGCGTGGCGAGCCGGACGCGAGCACGAATTTGGGCCGGCCAATCATGGGTTTAGGGCTGTGACTCGCGGCTGGTGAGGCGCGGAAGCTAGCGGAAGCGGGGTCAATTCACAACCCGAAGGGCAAATCCCGCTTTTGTCATTCCGGGACGCCGCGAAGCGGCGAGCCCCGAAGCCAGAGCTGGCCGAAAAGGCTTCCGCGTTGGCCCTGGCTTCCGGGTTCACGCGTGGCGCGCGTGCGCTGGAATTACGCCTACTCATTACCGCTCCCCGCCCCGCCAAAGCGCTCGCGGATGCGGGCCATGAGCTGGTCGCGCACCTCGCGGTAGGCGTCGAGTTTCTGCTCGCGGCTGCCTTCGGTCGCGGTCGGATCGGGTGTCGGCCAGTACTCGACGTCGGAGGCGAGCGTGCGCGTGAGTTCGATCGCGCGGTGATGCGCGGGCGGCGACAGGGTGATGATGAGGTCGAAGTTCAGCCCCTCCAGGTCTTCCAGGTCCTCGAAGGTCTTCGGCCGGTGACGCGAGACGTCGATGCCGATCTCGTCCATCACCGCGGTGACGAAGGGATCGGGCTCGCCCTTCATGGCGCCGCAGGAGGCGACGTAGACCGACTTGCCGAACATCTGCTGGAAGAGCGCCGCGGCCATGGGCGAGCGCACGGTATTCATGCCGCAGGCGAACAAGACCGCTTGGGGGCGCGCGCTGCGCTCGGCGGCCATTGCGACTTACTTTCCCTGGCGCATGATCTTATCCGAATACCGGTACCCACTTTTCGGGACCATGCGCTATCCCTTCCAGTGCAACACGCAGAGCAGCGTGAACAGCCGGCGCGCGGTGTCGACGTCGAGATGGACCTTGTCCTTGAGCCGCTCCACCAGAATGCGCGAGCCGTCGTTGTGGACGCCGCGCCGGCCCATGTCGATGGCCTCGATCTTGTCGGGCGTTGCGGTGCGGATCGCGGCGTAATAGCTGTCACAGATCAGGTGGTAGTCCTTGACGATGCGGCGCAGCGGCGTGAGCGACAGCAGATGCGCCACCACCGGGTTGTCGTTCTCGTCGCGAATGTCGAACACCAGCCGGTTGCCGGTGATGCTGAGCTTGAGCGTAAATGGCCCCTGGCTCTCGTGGCCGACAGGCGCGAAGGAATTCTGTTCGAGCAGGTCGTAGATCGCGACCTGGCGCTCGTGCTCGACGTCGGGGTTGGAGCGGCCGATGGTATCCTCGTCCAGCGTGACGGAGACCAGGCGCTGCTTGGCAGCCGCCGATTTGGCCGGGCTCATCATTGGTTGAGCCGGATGGCAACGGAACGCGCGTGCGCGGTCAGCCCCTCCGCCTCGCCGAGCGCGATCGCCGCCGGACCGAGCGCGCGCAGCTGCTCGGGGCCGCACTTGAGTAGCGACGTGCGCTTCATGAAGTCGAGCACGCCGAGGCCCGAGGTAAAGCGGGCCGAACGCGCCGTCGGCAGCACGTGGTTGGAGCCGCCGACGTAATCGCCGATCGCTTCCGGGGTGTGGCTGCCGAGAAAAATGGCGCCGGCGTTGCGCACCTTGGCGGCGAGCGCTTCGGCGTCGGCGCTTTCGATCTCGAGATGCTCGGGCGCGAGTTGGTCGACCAGGGGGATGCTGTCGGCGAGCGTGGGCACGGTGATGATGGCGCCGAAGTCGCGCCAGGAGGGGCCGGCAATGGCCGCGCGCGGCAAAACCTTGAGTTGCCCTTCCACCGCCTTCTCCACCTGCGTCGCCAGATCGGCGCTGTCGGTGATGAGAATCGACTGCGCGCTTGCGTCGTGCTCGGCCTGCGCCAGGAGATCGGCGGCGATCCAGTCGGGATTGCCGTCGCCGTCGGCGAGGATCAGCACCTCGGAGGGGCCGGCGATCATGTCGATGCCGACCTTGCCGAACACCAGGCGCTTGGCCGCCGCCACGTAGGCATTGCCGGGGCCGACGATCTTGGCGACCGGCTTTATGGTCTCGGTGCCGTAGGCGAGCGCGGCCACGGCTTGCGCGCCACCGATGCGGTAAATCTCGTCGACGCCGGCAAGGCGCGCGGCGGCGAGCACGAGCGGGGCGAGCTTGCCGTCGGGCGCCGGCACCACCATGACCAGACGGGGGCAGCCGGCGACCTTGGCCGGCAGCGCGTTCATCAGGACCGAAGACGGATAGGCCGCGGTGCCCCCGGGCACGTACAAGCCCACCGCTTCAATGGCGGTCCAGCGCGAGCCGAGTTCCACGCCGAGCGGATCGATGAAGCGCTCGTCCTTGGGCTTCTGGCGGGTGTGATAGGCCGTGATGCGGTCGCGCGCGAGCTTGAGCGCGTCGAGCGCGGCGGGGTCGCAAAGCTTCTCGGCGGCGTCGACTTCCGCGGCCGTCACCTGCATGCCGATCTTATCGAGATCGACCCGGTCGAACTTCAGGGTGAATTCGGCGAGCGCCTTGTCGCCGCGTTCGGCCACCGCGGCGATGATGGCGCGCACCGCCTGCTCCACGTCCTGCGCGGCCTCGCGCTTGACGCCCAGAAAGGCGCGGAAGCGGTCGGCGAAATCGGGGCTCTGGCTGTCGAGGCGGAGCGGCATTGGAGGTCCGGCAGGGTTCAAAGGGCGAAATTCGGCCCCGTCACTATGGTCAATGGGTGATCGGCCGGTTGCCGTCAACCCTCCGCCCGGGCGGCTGAAAGCCGAAAAAAATAAAAGGCTCCGTCCGGGGACGGAGCCTCGCCGCAAAGCGGATGCGCGGTGTTCGGCCCGCTTACATCTTCTTTTTCATCGCCTTTTTCTTGTAGTGCTTCTTCATCATCACCGGGTGGTAGTCACACGGCGCCACGCAGAGGCCGTGCATGCCGGCGACGCAGGCATCGACCGACGCCACGCAGACCGGCGCATGGGTGAGCGTTGCGCACGCACACCCGGTCGCCGCCAGCGCCGGAGTACCGGTGACGAGCGCGCCGCCCGCCAACAGGCCCGAAACCAACAGAAGCTTCCGCATAGGTCATTCCCCCATTTTGCGACAATGCCCGGCAACTAAGCCACCGGGACACCCAAAGATCAAGGCATGGAACTTGAGTTCAAAGCCCGAGGCGGCGGCGGCAATGCGATTGTGATGGGGGTGGCGCGGCGGGGGCCGGCCCCTCAGGCCTCGGGGCGCTCGGGGGTCGAAGGCTCGGCCTCGACCGGATGGCCCGGGCAACCAGCGGCGGCCCAGACGGGACCGAGATCCACCAGCTCGGCCTCCAGGCACTCCACCTCGAGCCGCAGCGCCTTGCCGGCGGAGAATGTCAGGGTCACCACGCCGGCGGGGGCGTCGGTCTCTGCGTATTCGACCGCGAGCAGGTTGAACACCGCGTCCTTGCCGGCCGGATCCATGGACTTGCATTTGCAGGACTGCACCCGCTCGAACCGCAGCGCCGCACGGCGGCGCCGAAAGTCGGGATGCAGATCCTGGGCACTTTCCCAGTCGAAGCGGTTGAGGCCGATCACCAGCCGCTTTTCCTGCGGGCGCCAGATGACGTCGGCGGCTTGCACCAGGGCGTCCTGCACGTGGGCGGACACCACTTCGAGATCCTGTTCGTCAAGGACGACGAATTTCAGCGGCTCCGGCATGTCCATGGCGTCTCTCGCTCCCCTCGATCGTCCTAGAGCTAGGCAGGGTTTTCGGCGGTTGCAAGAGTGTCTGTGGGGCCTGTGTGCCAGACGCTTCGGTCATTCCGGGACGCGCCGAAAGGCGCGGCCCCTGAATGACGGCGCTTAGGCACGGCTCCGCCGCCCCTATTCTTTGGTCGACGCCGTGTGCTCTCTCTTCCGCCAGTCACTTCCGCCGCTGCTGAAAGTGAACCGAGGGCGCGCAGGACGCTGTCGGGTCTGGGCGCACTCAAGTTTACGAAGGGTGCGCAAACTAAGAATGCTCAGACCCACGGGCCTCGACGCCCCGCGACATCGAGGCGTGTCGAAGCAGTTCGTGCCGCAAGTCCGCCAGTCCCTCGGCGTCCCGCGCGCGGTGCTTATAGGTTTGCTCCGCACCACCTCGGTGGACTAGCCTTTCACCGGCCCCAGCCTTTCCTCGCGAATTGTCCCGCCGCTTAAGGCGGCCGTGGTGCGCCGGGCACCCAACGCAGCGCGCGCGAGCCGATGCCGGCGGCCGCGATGGACGAGCCCGTACCGGAATCGGCCGCCAACGACCCGGTCACGCCGCGCGCGGCGGTCGCGTCGTAAGGGTTTGCCGGCTGCCGATAGACGCACTCTACGTTTCAAGGAAGCGGTGAACGCATCCAAGCCGTTTTGCTTCGCCGCGTTTCCGGAGGCGAACCCGCTTCAATCCGCGTGGAAAAGCTCTAGGAAGCCGCGCCCGCGCCGGCGCGACCGAGGAACTCGACTCCCAACTCGCCGCCGAGCCGCCAGACCAAGCGGCATTCGTGGCGCGTTACCCCGGCGTCGCCCGACACCGACAATGTGAAGCGCTCGGGGATGTCGAGGATCTCGGTGAAGAGCCGGGCCCCGGTGTCGGAGATGTTGGTGATCATACAGGTGCGCGGCAGCGATCCCATGCCGGCCTGGAACTCGGCCATGCGGTTGATCACGCGGCGAGGCGCCTTGCGGCGTTCTTTTAACGCGGGCTGTCGTTTGAACACGGTTTCAAGACCATTCGGATGCGATACGCAGAAACCATTACGCGCCGCGTGTGCAGGAGCGTTTAAGGAGCTCGCGCGAGTTTTATGAAATCAAGCATTGAATGCGGGGCAAGAGGAGATTCGGAAATAATGGCCCCGGTCTCCTTATCCATCCGCGTCGTCATCGGGGCCATCCCGGTGACACGGCTTGGAGAGACACCGCGTCCTCAAACGCGATCGCATTGGAAGTCGGGCTTGCCCGACTTCCACATATGTAAGCACCGCAAGTCGGCTAAACCCGACTTGCGGTGACAAGCCCGGCGATGACAATTCAGCATCATAACGAAACGATTTAATCGCTGATGCGCTCGATGGCCGCGCCGCAGGCGGCGAGCTTTTCTTCCAGGCGCTCGAAACCGCGGTCGAGATGATAGACGCGGTTGACGGTGGTGGCGCCCTCGGCGGCGAGCCCGGCGATGACCAGCGACACCGAAGCGCGCAGGTCGGTCGCCATCACGGGCGCGCCCTTCAACTGCTTGACGCCCTCGATCGTGGCGGTATCGCCGTTGAGCTTGATGCGGGCGCCGAGGCGGGCGAGCTCCTGGACGTGCATGAAGCGGTTTTCGAAGATCGTTTCCGTGATGTGCGAGGTGCCGTCGGCGCGCGTCATCAGCGCCATCAATTGGGCCTGCAAGTCGGTGGGAAAGCCGGGAAACGGCGCCGTGGCGACATTGATGGGCTGCAGCGCCGCGCCGTTGCGCGCGATGCGAATGCCTTCGTTGGTCGGCGTCACGGTGACGCCGGTCTCGGTCAAGACGTCGAGGGCGGCCTGCAGCAACTCGGGCCGTGCGTTCTGCAACAGCACATCGCCGCCGGTCATGGCCACCGCCATGGCGTAAGTGCCGGTCTCGATGCGGTCGGGCAGCACCGCATGATGCGCGCCATGCAACTTGTCGACGCCTTCGACCACGATGCGCGAGGAACCGGCGCCGTGAACGTTGGCACCCATGGCGTTGAGGCAGTCGGCGAGGTTGCCGATCTCGGGCTCGCGCGCGGCGTTTTCGATCACGGTGGTGCCGCGGGCAAGCGCCGCCGCCATCAGCGCGGTGTGGGTGCCGCCGACGGTGACCTTGGGAAAGTTGATGGTGCCGCCACGCAGGCCCTTTTTGGCGCGGGCGATGACGTAGCCGGCCTCGATCTCGATCTCGGCGCCGAGCGCCTCGAGCGCCGTGATGAGCAGGTCGACCGGCCGCGTGCCGATGGCGCAGCCGCCCGGCATCGACACCTTGGCCTCGCCCATGCGTGCGACCAGCGGCGCCACTACCCAGAAACTGGCGCGCATCTTGGAGACGAGTTCGTAGGGCGCGGTGGTGTCGACGATGTTCTTCGCCGAGATGTGGAGCGTGCGGCCGCTCTGGCCGTTCTCGCCGGCGCGCTTGCCGGCGATCATGATGTCGACGCCGTGGTTGCCGAGAATTTCCTGCAGGCGGGCGACATCGGCGAGATTGGGGACGTTGTCGAGAACGAGGGTGTCCTCTGTCAGCAACCCGGCGATCATCAGCGGCAGGGTGGCGTTCTTGGCGCCCGAAATCGGGATGGTGCCATTGAGACGCTGGCCGCCGACGATACGAATTCGGTCCATTTGCCCCCCGGGGTTGTTGCCGACCGTCCTGCGGCAGCTTTCCGCCGTGATCGGGGCCATTCTATGAACCCCCCGGAAGCTGGCTGCAAAGGTTAATGTGGGCGAGGGTTAGCGGCGGTTGCGGCCGATTTTACCGCCATTCCGGGTTCGCGGCCTTTCCGCCGCCCGCCGGCACGACGCCATCAAGGCTCGCTTTCCTCCGCCGGCCCGGCCGCCGCGGTCTGCGCCCGGCCCCGCGCCTGGGCCTTGCGGCGGCGCAGGTTCTCGCGCAGGGCCGCCTTCAGCCGCTGGTCGCGGGCGGACGGGGCCGGTTTGCGGTCGTCCTCGCCGTCTTGTTTCTTGCCGTCGTGGGGCGCGCGTGCCATACGGCTTGATATCCGCGGCCGCTGCCCGCGGGCAAGGCGGTTTTGGCGCTCGCAAGCTTGCGCCGACCGCCGCCCTTGTGGCAGTTTCCGCCCGCGTTCGGACCCCCCACTCTGGGAGCGGTTCCGATGCCCTCAAAGCTGCCGTAGCTCAGTGGTAGAGCACTCCCTTGGTAAGGGAGAGGTCGACAGTTCAATCCTGTCCGGCAGCACCAGGGCGTCCCCCTCTTTCAGCGCCGAAAATCCAGCAGAATCAGAGGACTTAACGGCGCCCATCGTCGCCGGCGTACGCGCGCGCATCCGACCGTCAGACACCGGAACGAACCGGGAAACACTGGCACACGTGGCACATTTTTGGCACGCAACGCGAACACGCGCGGCGCGCGCCATGCCGGTCTCGGGAGCGCCGCGATGACGCGCCGCGCCCCCACCAAAACGCAACTGCCGCTCGACCTGCGCGAGCCATTCGAACGCCTCGTCAAAGACGCGATGGGCGAGTTCGGCCCGACGCCGCTCGCGCGCCTGATGGCGGCGCACCTGCCGCTCTTTGACGACCTGCACCGACGCGGCGCCTCCGGAGCACAGACCGCCAACCTCCTCACCGAACGTGGGATCATCGGCCCTAAAGGGCCCTTCAGCGCGAACGTGGTGCGGGCGACCTATTCGCGGGTTTGCGCCGCTGCCTCCGCGCACGCCGCACAACACAACCAAGCGCAACAGAGCGAAACGCAACGCAATCCGTCGAGACAAATGGCTCCGACGGGCAGCTTGACGCCACCGGGGTCAACGGCGCGCGGCCGGCCGGACCGCAACATACCGCAACGGATCGCAACGTTACGCATCGCAACGCCACCGACGGCAGCGAAGCGGAATCGGCGCTGCACAATCGTGCCGCGCTCCTCAACCGGCAAAATGGAAGGAGATAGCCATGGCCACCAACACCCCCGCCAAAGCCGCACCCAAAACGGATTCCGGCTCCAAGCCGACGGCCGCGCCGCCCGCCAAGCCCGACACCATTCAGGCGGCTAACACGGCCAACAAAAACCCTCTGCCGTCGGCGATCGCGGCCGAGCCGAAACCGACCCACGCCGTACTGCAGGAACGCGCCGCATTGTTGCGCCTCTCTTCGAAGATCTTTTTCGGCATTTTCGGCGTGGCGGGCGGGATTGGCAAATCGCTCGATACCGACGTGGTCGCCAACCTCTATCGGAAGGCCGAGAAGGCCGTCGAGGTGATCAGGCTGGAAACGGAGGTCCGCCGGGCGGAATTCCCCGGCGACGCCTTCATCAGTCTCGAGGCGGTCACCGAGGCCCAGGAGAAGGCTGGCGGTGCGTCCGCCCTGTTCGACGACATGTTCGATCTCACCATTCAGACCTTCGACAAGGACGGCATCGTCATCCTCGACGGGGGCGCCAACAGCCATCGCTCCTTCGTAACGGTCGCCACCGAAACCGGCCTGTCGCGGCTCATCGCCGGTCTCGTCGGCAAGACGATCTTGATGGTCCTAGTGACCCGCGATGCCGACCTGATCCGACAGACGGTCCGCCTCATCGCGGATCTGAGAGCCTGCGCGCCCGAAGCCGAGATCGTCGTCGTGCTGAACGAGCGCGATGGCGCGTTCGTGGACGACGCCACGCCCGAGGGGCGCGCCTACCGCGAGCTTTTGGTGCCGCTGTTGCAGCGTCACAAGAACGTAATCATGCCGTTCGCGGCCGCCAGGTCCCTCGCCGCCTTCGCGGGCTCCGGTCGTTCGTTCAGCGAGATCTTCGCGTCGTCCGATGCGGAACTGATGACGTGGAGCGGCCTGAGGCTAATGGCGGCACGTTCCTGCCAGACCCACCTCGGCGCCTACTATCACGCCTTCACCCAGGGCCTTTTACAGGTGTTGCCCTTTCGACACGAAGGATAAGCGCGCGATGCAAGTCTGGTTGGCGCTGGCCCGCGCTTTGGCGTGCGATGCGCCGCGCTACCGGCGGCAGATGACCGAGGCCGTGGCCGAAAACCTCGCCACCGGAAACACCAACGCCGCCGACGAGCTCGGCCGGTATCTCGACCGCGGCGCGTATGGCGAAGCCTGCGTGCGCGCGGCCGAGCTGCAGAGCAAGCCGATCGAGCAGGCGGTCGCGCGCTTTGTTGCGCGGTGTTTCGTCGTGCTGCGCACTGTTGCTTTCCGGCTGCGGCTCAAGGGCGGAAAACGTCGATGACACGCGGATGCCGCATGGATTGCCCCGAGCAACGACATGAGTACGAGGTATGCAGGCGCAGTCCGTACCGGTTCTTGAACACGAGGAGGTAGCGTCATGAGTTTCACAGCGACCCGATGGGCCTGGAGCGCGCCGGTCGAAAATTCCGGCCAGCGGCTGGTCCTGCTGAACCTCGCCGACCGGGCTAATAAACAGGGCGAGTGTTGGCCGTCACAAAAGCGGATCGCCCGCGACACCAACCTCAGCGAACGTTCGGTCCGCGGTTGGCTGAAAAAGCTGCAGAATAATGGCTATATCGAACGACGACCGCGCAAGAGCGGCGCTGGCAGGACGTCGGACCTGATCGTGTTGAAAATCGACGAGCAACCGAATGTATCGACGGCTAAGACCGGGACACCCCCATCGGCGGCCGATGCCGGAACCGACCGGCAAAGCCCGCCGGAAAATACCGGCAAGGATTGCCGCCAAACCGACCAAGATTTAACCGACCAGACTGAACACAAGATCTCGAACGGGTTCCCGGTCTGGCTGGAACGCATGCCGCAATGCGGCCGTCCCGATATCGATCACTATAACCGCGCGGTCGCATTCGCTTCCGACGTGGCGCAGTATATCGCGTGTGCTGACTGGAACAGTCCGGGCCTGCAAAACCTCAACTTGGTCGAAGGCTGGCTGGAGCCGTTCGACGTGCCCCTGTTGCGCGATTGCCTGATCGAGACCGCGGCCCGAGCGGCGCGTGCCGGCACCACGATCAGGTCGTGGGAGTATTTCGTCAAGGCGATCGAAAAGTTGCCAACCAAAGGGAAATGACGGGTGTCCTTTGATATCCCCGGAAGTCTCAAACAACATCTCAATTGCGATTGCACCTCGTGAATTCGTGCGGACGCAATTTTTTAAAATCGTGCACGCTCCAAAAGATCAGGCCCCCAGATTCGTAGTCTGGGGTCACCCATTGAAATCATTGAGGTTCGTTCCCGTAAGTAAGCTCGTATCTGCCTATTTCCCTAGCTTTTCAGTCATTTTACCGTCCAGTCGTTCCCCCAAAACCGGGCGATCGCAAAGTGACGACTGTAGATGTTTCCCTGGCCAGTCCTATCCCAGTGTCGCCAATTACGCAAAGCTCTTGCTTGGTGATTCGGCCCAGCGATCGCCTCGCGTCCGTGATACGACCGGAGTAGCCCAAATTGCTGACCGCTTCCAGCTCGCACCGGGAATGGCGGAATGGGCCAGAATCGGAAGCTCCGTTTAGCTATTAAAAGCCGTGTGCTGTTGGATAAGGCTCACAGCTAGAGCGGATGCCCAGACCTCGACCTGCGATGCTCCACTGCTCGGGGCTTTGGCCAAGGTTGGGGTGCCGACCGCCAACGGGGAAGTCCGACTGTTGGGGCTGGGGGGGGGCGCATGGCAGTCGGTTGGGGATACCGCGACGAGGCGGTCGGCACAGGCTAAATAAGCACCAGCCTCGAAAGTGTTAGGATCTGCGGCACCGTGCCACTGATACGCGGTGAACACGCTGATAAGGTTCACCAAAACGCGCGGAGCCTCCAGCGTGCCCGTCGGCTGATTGGCCTCTTCAAGTTAGTTTCTTGCATCGACTGGGCGAAGCCGGCTGCCCCGGCTAGAGCGGAATCCGATCACGCTGCATCATATCCGGCGGCGGCGAAGTAATTTGCGCATTCCCGGGGTGTGAACGTGTCTATCAAGCGTCCGATGGTGTCCCACAGACCCTCGACGGTGCGTTCGGCGGCCTTTCTCAGCAAAGCTTTGAGTTTGGCGAAGGCGTTCTCGATCGGGTTGAAATCCGGACTGTAGGGGGGAAGATAAAGCAGGCTTGCGCCGGCAGCCTGGATCAAGTCGTGCACCCTTTGGCTTTTGTGGCTGGACAGGTTGTCCATGATGACGATGTGGCCAGGGTGCAAGCTGACGACCAAGACGCGTTCGATGTAGGTCTCGAATGCCTCGCCGTTAATCGGGCCGTCCAGTACGAAGGGAGCGATCATGCCTTGCAGGGTCAACCCGGCGACAAAGGTCGTTGTTTTCCAATGACCATGAGGGATGCCGAGCCGCAAACGCTCCCCACGCGGCGCCCAGCCATAGCGGCGGGCCATATTGGTCGAGGCCCAGGTCTCGTCGATGAAGACGAGGTGCTGCGGGTCGAGGTCGATCTGGCCCTCGAACCAGGCGCGGCGCCGCTTCAGGATGTCCGGGCGATCCTGCTCGCTGGCATGGGCGGTCTTTTTTTTCGCGTAATCGCATGCCGTCGGAAGAAGCGCTGGATAGTACCAAAGCCGAACACGTGGCCATTCTCGGCCAATGATCGGCGCAGTTCTTCGATGGTGATATCGGGCGTCTCGCCAAGCAGAGACAGGATCAACGGCTTACATGCGTCCACCCGTCCGGAGCGTCGATTGCACCCCAATGCCTTCGGGCGCGCATCACCTTGCGACCGCTCCAGAGCGCGCCAGCGGCTGACGCTCGCCGGGCTCACGCCGAAGCGCTCTCCTGCCGCACGGTGGCTCAGACCCCCGGCAACGGCCGCCAGAACACGGATTCGAAGATCGACCGACAGAGCTCTCGACATGTCTGCCGGCCTCCGATCCCGGCAGATAGCATGAATCATAAAATCCCCAATCCGAGAATCCGTTTCGATTCAATCAGGTCGGGTCCCGCTCCAGGCCATGACGGACTACGACTGCTCGGGCGCCTGCACGATTTAATGCGGCGCCGGGTATTCGCCCATTCGTAGTGGTGATAGCGTCTTCACCTTAGGGGCGAAAGGAGGCCACCATGGATCGAACCGTGGCCCGGCTCAACATCGAGCACTTTCGTAGAAGGCTGCTCGAAGAAATAGACGACGCCAAACGGCAGACCATTCTTCGCCTGCTCGCCAGAGAAGAAGCCATATTGGCCAGCCTGGATGATCCGGCCGCTGCGAAATAGACCTGACGTCAGGGTGACCACTTCCACTCCCGCTAATGGGTGGGATGCAGGCCGTCGAGCTTCTCGTTCGTTTCCGACTTCAACCATCCATCAAGTACACGGCGACAAGGGAATACGAGTGCATGAACGCCGTCGACGCCAATCACAGCCAGCTCAAGCTCGCAATCGAATGGGGCCGCCGAAATCGGCTGCCACGTTCCATCGTTTCCCGCGGTAGAGCTGATGTCCGAGGCCAGTCCGCAATGCCCCTAGATAGCGGGAGCTGAAGCGACGATCGCTGACAGCGGCCCTGGGCCAAGTGCGGAAGTGCACTGACACCCGATTCCGGATTAATCCGGCCAATCGAGCCACGCGGGGATTTTTGAACCTGAAAGCCTTCGGCGTCATAAAGCGTGACCGACCAATTCCGTTCCTGCCCCGGGAGTTCGTGAAACGCACAGCCGGAACCAACGCGAGCTTCGATGCCGGCCGCGGCTGTAAATTCATTCGGATCACGCGAACGTTTCTCCGAAGGCTATGCTCCGCATGCGCGGTACGCGCCACGACGGCTGCGGCCGCAGATGACCGATACTTTTTACCAGGCAAGCTGAGAGACTAGTGCATGTTTGACATTGCGTCGAGCGGTAGCGGTGATGAGCGGAGCCGGCGGCCTGTAGCCGACCGCGGTTTGCGGCCGTCAATTCCACGCCCAGACCTGGGACGTTCGCATCCGTACCGCTCAGCAGCATGGAGGACGGGGGCTACCGCCAGATCGGGTAAAGGCTTGTGGCGGTCGAACGCCCGGTCGCTTTTTCATTGCGATAAAAACGCAACGAAGCACGTCCAACAAAGGCCCCACGGTACCCGGCTTGCAATGATGCCCCTTATGCGACCGCGCTCCCGCACAAGGAGCGCCAGCTATAATGGGATGATCATCCTCTTTCAGGTGCACAGGTGTGCAGAGCTCGAATTTCTAGTCCCAACTAGCAAATCCTAGCAGTCGTGGCACACATGATGTCTCAGATCAGATTGCGCATTTCTGGCTAACGAAACGCACTCCGCGATGGAATTTAGCTAACTGAGCGTTGTCGATTCCAAGCATCCGGGTAGTGTCCAGATTCTTTCGCACACTTTTTCAGGCGACAGCTCCGGTTTGGATGGCTTGCGACTGATAGAGCGGCTGCATGTTCATGTAACGCTTGGTCGACCATGCCGAGCCGGCGATGTAGCGCAGCCTGGCCGCAGCCAGATTGAGACATGACTGGCCATCCGGGAACGCTCCGACCACCCTCGTGCGACGCCGGATCTCACGCATGATGCGCTCCAAGGGATTATTGGTGCGGATCTTCTGCCAGTGAATGTCGGGAAAGGCGTAGTACGCGAGCGTCTCATGGGCGGCCTGAAATGTTTGAGAATTGATGGCACGCCAAAGTCAACGATGGGACATCGCCCGGATGCGAGGCGGCGCCGGCGGAACTCATAGATGAAATGCTATATGCCGCTCAGCCCGATCACGAAAAAATTGACAGCAACAACTTCGTTTCAACGCATTTTCGCGCACATGAGGTCAACGAAGTCGACCTGATCGGAAAGAGTGGCCTACGAAGGTCGCGCTCTCCCGCAAGCCGAAGGAGAAAAATCAAGAGCCATTCTAGATCCTCCGAGTATTCATATCGAAATAGTGGCGCTGCTTATACTTGCTGGCATCATCTCCGAATGCTGCCATATTCTCTCAAGCACTTGATGTTGACGTGTTGCGCTTTCTGGAGGTCAACCAGATCAGCATTAGAAGACCTGCTACTCCCGAAACGGCAGAACCGGCAAGAACTCCAATCTTGGCGGCGTTCAGCATTGCGGGGGTATAGGCCAGCGTTGCGATAAACAGCGACATCGTAAAGCCGATCCCGGTCAAGAGACTGCCGGCTGCCAGGAGAGGCCAACTGAGACCAACAGCTCGGGTCGCGATACCGAGCCGAACGGCGAGCCATGTGAAGGCCATGACGCCCACTGGCTTACCGAACACTAGTCCTGCAAAGATTGCCGCGGAGACCGGCTGTCCGATGTCTGCACCGGAGATCGAGACACCCGCATTGGCGAGCGCGAAGATTGGCATGACCGCGAATCCCACCCAAGGGTGCAGTATCATTTCTAATCGCTCGACAGGGGATAGAGCCTCCGTCGCAGCAATGCTGGCTCGCTGGAGGTCGCGGCGATCAAGAGTATCGCCGCTCCAATGCTCGCCCTTCGGGTAGGAAAGCACACGTCCGAAAAGTGCGCGCAGACGCTCGTCGCTAACCCAACTGGTCGTTGGTGTCATTAGACCTAGAATGACGCCGGCGATAGTTGGATGAATGCCCGAAGCGTCGAACGCGAGCCAGACCATGGTTCCGAGCAGGAAATAGGCCGGGATGCTTCTGATCCCGATACGGCCCGCCCCTATAGTGACGGCAAGCAGGAGCGCGACAACACCGAGAGCCACCCAGTTCAGGGCATCACCATACCCACCAGCGTTGACAGCGGCCCTGGGCCAGGAGCGGAAGACGCAGGCTTCCATGCCCCGGCAGCAGACGAAATCTGCCGCATGGGTTAGTGGCTCACCCTTGACGCCGTTTGCGTTCGGCCTCGTCCCAGGCGGTGAGAGCTTGATAGTCGGGCACGAAGCCAAGCCCCTTCTGCGCATCTGACGACAAGACCGTCTGCGAGGTTACAACATCGACTAGGGCCGGCGCATTCTCCAGGGCTCGCCTTAGGGCTGGGCCGAGCTCTTCCGGCTTCTCAACACGTTCTCCATGGAGGCCCAGCGCTCTTGCCATGCCGGCATAGTCGGAATGCCGAAGCGTCGTACCGACGACGCGGCCACCATAGTTCATCTCCTGGTCGAGACGCTCGATGTTCCAAGCAGCGTTGTTGGACACGATGAATACGCACTTGGCGCCGTGGCGAACGGCGGTGTCGATCTCCATGGCGTTAATGCCGAAAGCCCCATCGCCGTTGACCGAAATAACCTGTCGGCCAGGAAGCGCGAGCGCGGCGGCGACGGCAAAGGGCACACCCACACCGAGGCAGCCGAAGGCGCCGGCATCCATATATGTCTTAGCCTGCAAGCCAGTTCGCGCGAAACTCAAAAGGTCGCCACCGTCGGCGATAGCAATGTAATCTGGGTCAGCGAGCTCGGCGATCCTATCGAATATCGCCCGCGGGTGCACTTTACCGTCCTCACCCGTTGTCGGCCGTGCCTTGCCGCCCGTACCAGCGGTGCGGGCGCGGTGTCGCTCACGCAAACCATCAGCCCACGCCTTGTCGAGATTACTTTCGCGATTGCCCGCGGCGTCAACCATAGCCGCAAGCGCCAGCGCGGGATCTGCCAGCAGTTCCGGCTCGCCGCGTCGGTTATCGATCAACTCGCCGGCATTGTCGGCGACGCGGATGAATTTTGCATGCGGAAACACTGCAGGAGAACCATAGCCAAGCTGATAATCGAGCTTGCGGCCAACCAGCAGGACGACGTCCGCATCGGCCATGGCCGAAGCACGTACAGCCGCAGCAGCCGAAGGATGATCAACCGGCACCAGACCGCGGCTTTCCTGAGTGTCGAGATATAGAGCACCAGTCGCATCAAGAAGACGAACGAGCGCTTCACCGGCATTGCGCGCGCCGCGACCCGTGACCACCAGCGGACGCTTCGCCGACCAGAACACGTCGACGGCTTGCTCGACCGCCGCGGCGTCGGGAGCCGACCTGCGCGGCGCCTTGGCCGCCATCCATTCATCCAGCACTAGTTGCGGTGGCACATGCGTGCGCAGCACATCGGTCGGAATTTCGACATAAACCGGGCCGGCCTCGCCCATGTCGCCCATGGCCCGCGCAACCGCTTCGTCGAACTCACGTATCACCTGCTCCGCTACGCGAAGGGTGCGCGATGTTCGCGTCACCGGCCGCAGGATGTCGACGTGCGGGATGTCCTGCAACGGTCCCATGTTGGCTTGTGGCCGCGACGTGCAACCGCCAATCAGCAGCACCGGCGCGCGTGCGAGCGAAGCATTGGCAATGGCTGTCACCGTATTCGTAACACCGGGCCCGGCAGTCACCATCGCCACCCCGAACCCGCCTATCAATTCGGCGTGTGCATGTGCCATATGGACGGCCGCGCCCTCGTCGCGCACGTCAATGATCCGAATGCCTTGACGCGCGACGTGATCCCAAATTGGTTGAATGTGGCCGCCTTGCAAGCCAAAAATTCGATCGACGCCGCGAGCAGCTAGGAACCGGGCAATCCATGCGGCGCACGATTCAATATCGGCGTTGAGATCGAGAGGCGGATTGGTCATAGCGTCTCCTTCTTCGAATGCGCGGCCGATTCTTGGCTTAGGCGAAGCAGCCGATGTTGGACCTTGCCGGTCGCCGTGCGAGGCATGTCTTCATCGCGGATAAAAGAGATCGAGCGTGGTCGCTTGTAGCCTGCAATGCGACTGCGGCACCATTCGATGATCTCGTCTTCGCTCGGCGGCGCGCCCTCACAGGCAACAATGACGGCATGCACACGTTCGCCCCATTTGGCGTCCGGCATGCCAATGACGGCCACGTCCTTGACCTTCTCATGGGCGGCAAGCAACGCCTCCACCTCAGATGGATACACGTTCTCACCGCCGGAAATAATCATGTTGCTCTTTCGATCGACGAGGTAGATGTAACCTTCCTCATCGCGTCGAGCCATGTCGCCGACACTGCAATAGTCGCCACGAAAGGCTTCCTTGGTCCTTTCCGGCAACTTCCAATATCCATCGAAGCTGTAATCATTGCAGGAAAATAGCTCGCCAGGTTCCCCATCGGGCACCTCCTTGCCATCGGAGTCCAGCAGACGGATTGGCCGGGAACCGATGCATTCACGTCCGACAGAGCCGAGTTTATCAAACTGCTCGTCGGGGTGCAGCATGGTTACCCAACCGGCCTCGGTCGAACCGTAGAGCTCGAATAGGCCGCTGTTCTTGAAGTACTCCATGATTGCGAGTTTGGTTTCACGCCGCGCCGGTGCCGACGAAATCATGAGCTTAGTGACAGCATCCACGTTATATTTAGCGCGTAGAGCGGCCGGCAGGTCGAGCATCATGCTGTAATGAGTCGGGACCAACGAAGTGAAGCTCGCCCCTCCCTCGGCAAGCGTCCTTACCAGATGCTCCGGATCGAAGCTCTTGCGGTTATAGACGGAGCAGGCTGCACCGCAAAAGCTGAATGCGCCAAAAAAGTAAAGCGAGTTGGCATGGCACATTGGCATCACAAGCAGCGCTAAGTCCTTAAGCGAAAGGCCAAGCTCAATCTCGGTAACGAGCGACAGCATGGCGCTGCCGCGATGATTGCGGATCGCACCTTTCGGCTTGCCGGTCGTGCCGGATGTGTACATCAGCATCCACGGATCAGTACCCTCGACCGCGAAAGACGGCGGCTGGTCCCGGGCGCTTGCCAGCAAGTCCTCGTAGGCCATGAACCCGGCAGGGCGCGGCGTTCCGCCAAACACGACCATGTTCCGGTCCGGAATTGGTAGTTCTGCTCGGATGGTCTCGATGATGCCGACCAGTTCGTCCTGGACGATGAGGGCGCGCGCCTCGCAATTTTCAATGATGTAGCGCGCCTCTGGTGCAGTAAGCCGGAAATTAACCGGCACAGCAACGATTCCGGCGAGCGCCGTAGCGACATAAATCTCGAGCCACTCGATGGAATTGTAAGCCAGGACCGCAATGCGGTCTCCCTTCACGAGCCCAAGGCCGGCCATCGCGTTGGCCAGTCGGCACGCGCGCTGATGCCAGACCCGAAAGGTCATATTTCGATCGAGATCGCTGGCGCCTATCTTGTCCGGCATTAGACGGGCATGCATCGCCAGCGCCTCACCGGCATTCGCTAAACGCGACATGGAAATCCTCCCGAAGGAAAACAATTTTTGATTATTCTGACGCCAAGGTCCGCGGCACGCAATATTCAATCTACGAATGGGAACCCATACAGCGCAAAGAGTCAGGTCTAATCTGGGTCGAAGGCGGCCTGAGGGTTCGCCTCTGGTCGTCGGCCGCTTACGACCCGTGACCCGACCACATCTAACGGTGACCAGCACTTCGCAGGAGGGCCAATAGCGCACATTCGAAGTGCAATAGATCATGTCCGCTTTGTCAGGCGCAGACATCGCCTCCTCTCAGTTTGTCATCGGCCTGAGTTCTGGAAGAATTCGAGCATGCCTCAAGGCGCGCTCAATCAACGACAGTTGAATATCATCATTGAGTTCGTCCGCGATTCTATGCGCCTCTTCCAGCTTCCTGATAAGGTCTTCGATCTTGGCTAGCCTGTCCATCGTCATTCCTTGAGGCTCAGGAGCTACCCTGAGCCAAATTGGCGAAGCTGTATCCGTTTGCCCGAAAATTGCTGCGGAATTTTGTCTTTACTGAGAGTTCGCTGTGGCTACGCTCAATGCGGCTTTGCAAATTCGGCCTCTATCAGAGCGTGAACCATGCGACGCATCTTCATTGGCGCCGCGTCGATCCCAAGAGTGACTCGTTTGAACTCAGGATCACGTTCTTCCTCAAGCTGAATGCGCTCAAGAATTACTTTGTCTTCTTTAAATGCCATATCAAGGCTCACATTCATATCCGCATCGATATCGTGCTCGTCGACACGAAAGTTTCTGACATGGAACCAATGCTGAAGCACGGTCCGTCCATCTACTGGCGTCAAAACATGACATGAATGCATTTGCAGACCATCGCCACGTTGGCTTTCATCCGTAATCGCGCCACTCGGACAAGATCCCATATCGATAGAGAAGAAGCAGGGCACTGAATAATTATAATAATGCCAGCGGTCTACGTTCCCGCTTAACTTTCCAAATTTCTCAAATAAAGGAATGACCGGCCCATTGCGAATCCAGCGCCACACTGTAATTCCGTCATTGCGGTACTCATTTTGTACCGGAACAGTCGCCCCAGCGGGCGTGCCGAGTGTAGTCGTATGTACGAATGTAACGTGCGCTGGATCCAAGAGGTTTTCGCATAAAGACAGGTAATTACACTCGATCCGCAGCGTGCCGCCTTGCACGGCATGCCAGTCGTCTTGTCCGTATTGTTGCACGTTAAAAATTTTCTTTGGATCGGCATTCTTCGGTTCCCCCATATAAAGCCAAACCAAGCCGTATTTGAGCTGAACGGGATAAGATCGGACGATTGCGGTGCGCGGTATGATGTCCTGTCCGGGTATACGGACGCACTTTCCGGCGCAGTCGAATGTCATGCCGTGATAACCGCACTCAATGTCGTCGCCCTTAATGGTGCCGAGCGAGAGTGGCGCGAGCTTGTGGGGACAAGCATCTTGTAGCGCAACGACGTCACCGTTTTGCCTCCTATAGAGGACAATTGGTTGCTCGAGCACAAAGTGTCGGGTCAATTCTCGTCCAATCCGGTCTGCCCAAACGACGGGGTACCATGCTTCCGTGACGTATCTCATTGCTTTCACCATATAGGTTCTCTTATTGGGCCTATTGCACGAGCGTGGTCAGTGATAGTAAGCGCCGCCATCAACAACGAGAGTTTGGCCCGTTATGAAGGCTGAGTGCGGACCCGCGAAGAAGCAGACGGCGCCGACAAGATCAGCGGGAATCATATCTCGCTTCAATGCGCGGTCTCTGACAGAGAAGGGCGCGACAGTCGAAGCAAGGGATGGGTTTGCCTGAACGCCATCACTTAATGTGAAGCCAGGTGCGACGCTGTTGACAAGCACGCCATGTTCGCCGAGTTCTGTTGCGAGAGTGCGGG
Source organism: uncultured Pseudomonadota bacterium (assembly GCA_963773225.1). GTDB lineage: Bacteria > Pseudomonadota > Alphaproteobacteria > Rhizobiales > Xanthobacteraceae > Pseudolabrys. Next base: position 409,433 of record CAVZAO010000014.1, on the reverse strand, counting down.
TCATTGACACGATGGCTCCCTTCGAGGCTACATAGTGCAACATGCCCGGGTTGCCCTTGAACGCGACCCCAGACGAAATGTTGATAATGCGCCCAGAATGTTGCTCTTTGAATGCTGGTAAGACCGCCTTGCAACAGAGAAATTGGCCAATCACGTTTACCTCGAGCATTTGGCGCCAGTCCGCGACGGTGAGCTGTTCGAAGGGTTTGAGCGAGAGTGCGGAGTAAATTGCAGCATTATTCACTAGAATATCTACACTATTAAAGGCCGAAAGCGTCGCCTCGACCATCCGAAGCGTATCTTCCTCGACCGATACGTTGGCATTTACACCCAGAGCTTTATACCCTTTGCTGCGGAGCTTTTCGGCGGCTTCATCAGCGCTCTTGACGTCAGCTATAACAATGGCGGCGCCCTGGGCAGCGAGTGCTTCACAAGCGGCAAATCCAATGCCCATGGCGCCGCCGGTGACGATCGCCACCTTATTTACGAGGTCCATTATGAATTCTCCGTGGCATGCATAGCTGGTAGTGTAATATAAATATCATGTCTGATCATGCCGCCACCGCGGTCTGCCTCGATAGGTCGCGTTTGGGGTGGGTGCGGCCAAGTGGAGTAATTCGGCCATTGGCCGCTTCTCGCATTTACCCCAGTCCAAGTTAGGAGAGTGCAGCGCTTCGCGGGCCGGCCAAAAGCACACCTTAAAGAGCGCTTCCGGTCTGACCTCATTGGGCCGAAGCCGATACGCAGAAAATAAAAGGCACTTCCCCAATGGCCTCTAGGCAATATCGTTTAAACGAGTTCGATCAAGGCGCACCGCCACCTGGCCGTCTCCTCGAGCTTCTATGCGAAGACAAGAGTGGGACTTATGTCTTGCCGTATCTTTGTAGATTGAACGGCGGCGCCTGGCGCAATGCGGAAACAGGCGTGGCTATTGAAGCAGCAGTGGTCGGATGGCGAGAAGCGCTGCGTCGTTAGTAGCGTCCCCGGCATTCGCCAAACCAAGCATTCCCCGGTCCGACCTGGTTATCCGCCGGGGTTGATGGTCTTAGGCTGCTGGTCACGAGGAACCTGACCTAAGCCTAGCATGTTCGGCACTTCTTAAAAGGGTCACCTGCTGCGGTGACGGGAATGTCCGAGACCAGTCTGCAATACCCCAGGTAGCCGGCCTAAGCGCGACGGCCCCGCGACCGCCGAGTCGGGCCAGTTGCGGCAGTTAGCCGGAGCTCGTTGGTGCCTCCTCTGCTCCCGCCGCAGACGCGCCCCATGCCCTGCGGAACAGTAGCACCGAACAACATTAGCGAAATCTCTTTCGTACCATCCGCTCAATATGGCCTGTGCTCGCAATAATTACGACGAAGATGAAGACGATCGCCAGTCCTAAGGTGAGATAGGCAATCGCCTCATGCACCTCGTCCACCGCCGCAGGTGGCCAAACTGAGTGTGTGAGCCACAATAAACCTAGCGCCGTTGATCCGAGCACGCCGACCAGCAGCATGAGAGCGAATGCAACCACTGCGGCCGGGCTAGACTGGCCGCCGGTCTCGTGCCGAAGCGCTGCCCTGATGGCAGAGATAGCCGATGCAAAGCTTCCCGACCCAAGCTCATGCGGTCTGACCAGTTCCCACCCGACCCAAACCAGCATTACGGCCGCGAGTCCAAATCCCAGCAGCGCGTGAGTATGTTGAAATTCTTCTCCGGTAAGGTAGGCGAGAATGAGCAAGAGAACGATGATGAATGCAGCGGCTCTCACAAGGGGGATCAGCGTGACGTCGGCTGGTCCGTGGGCGGTCAATGGCCTATAGCGTTCCGGCATGGCACCCTCCATTGCGAGGCAGATAGTCCCGTTTTTCAGAAACGTCTTGATATACATCAATAAACGGAACGGTCGATTTCATTCCTTAGGACGTGATGGCCGGGCACGCCAAGGCCGTTTGGTTCGGCGCTGACGCCAGCTCTTGAGCCAAGCTGCGCCGGACGCTGACTGCGCCACCGATCCAGCGCAACAAGGATCAGAAGGGATGTTCGAGGCGAGAAAATCCGCAAATGAATGCGCCGAACGCAGGCGCCAAGCCATCTTTCGCGTTAGGGACGCATACGTTGGAGTAGGCGGTCACGCCAGACGAATTGATGCGCAAGTGCTGCCGATGCGTGAACAGCGGCGACGATCATGAGTGCGTTCGCGGCAAGCTCATGCCAATGATTTATAGCTTGTCGAACTGCTCGATCGCTGCTTCCAAATTGCGGCACCGACCACACCCCGAACAGACTGAACCCTCGGTATGAAGCGTCAATAATTCCTGCGATGACGACCGCAGCGAGAATCAGATAAAGTAGGTAATGAGTGGATTTCGCGATTAAATACAGAAAGCCAGTATCTGCCGGCGGAAGACTCCGCCCGAAGCGCGCTCTCCAGGCGACCCGCGTTAGAAGGACGAATGCGACGAGGAACCCGAGCGTCACGTGGAGCGACCAAGCGCCAACTCGCAATGGGCCACGCGGAATCAGGTCAGCCGTCTGTCCGATGAGATATAAGACAACGATAAGGGCAACAGTGATCCAATGTAGCCAGATCGTTGTCAGGTCGTACCGATTGGTATTTACGCTGAAGTCCCTCATTGGCCACCCCCTTTTAATTTTTAACTAATGCCCGGTGGCGGGAGCAGCATTGACCTGAATCAAGCTGTTAATCTCCCATGATTCAGCCATTAATGGGGATCTTGAGGCTCATCGGCTCAATTGCTGAGCGACAAGTGTCCCGTTCGGGTCAAAGTCACGACCTAACCCTGGGTTTCCGGGCGCGGCAAACGGCTGAACGGCCATGCAGCGGACGCGAATTCCAGCCGCCTGCCCGCCGGCGCATGCTGATCAACCTCGCCAACAGAGGAGATCGACATGCAAAGCGAACTCGTCATCAGCCAACGACGGGTACCAAAATTCTCGTGGAATAGGGATCGTAGCGGCCTTGGCCCAGGGCACGCCTATCCGCGACAGGCTGCCCTGCTTCGGATCTCGGAGATTAGCAACGAAGTTTCCAACAGCCGCTTCGGGTCAATTTCGCCATTTGCGCTCAGATCGTGCCTCGAATCGCGTCTGCATCAATCTCAAAGCAGCCGCTGCGACAACAAAAGGCTGCATTGCACGCCTCGACCACCGCGCTGCCACCTCCTTTCCGAGCGACCATGACCCGGCACTTGGCGTTGGTTAGCGGGATCGACCAATGGGCCCGCTCGCACGCAGACATCCGCTTACAACGATCCGGACTTTGCTCCCTCTGCGTGAAGGCCTGCAATTCGGCGACTCTCAGAAATTCATGTCGGCTATAGAGGCACCAAGCGGGCGCACTCCGCTTAACGCCTAAGGCCGGAAACGGGCCATTTCCGGTCATGGCGATGTCGTAGAACGCCCCTTGGAATGACGTCGAGACCGGCCCGGCTCCCGCCGTGACGATTGCGGTCCCTAGCTTGAAGCCCCCGACAGCGCATGAAGTATGAGGCGTCCCGCGGTGGTCAGAAGCACTATCGTTTCGAAACCGCGCGATGCCTGGCTTTGGTGACCGTCGCCGTCCAGCGATTGACCTTAACGATCCTTGCGGCCCGCGCGCATCTGTTGCTGCCGCGACGCAAACGCCTTCTGAGAGTCGCGCCGGCGCCGAAATCCCGGATGGTCAGGCTGCTTTCGCTCTCGGTCTGACCGGTGAACTTCCTTCGGGGCGAGACGCATTCGCCCAACTCTGGTTCTTGAATGCATGCAGGGCGAACGGAGCCCCGCCAAAAACGATCAAGCCGATGATCACCATGCCCGTATAGAGCGTCGGAGAGCCGACGGGAATCTGGCTGGGCGGGAAGAATGACACTACGAGTGCGAATGTGACCGCTAGAAAGCCGCCACCCGCGATCAGCCACATACCAAGGTTACCCCCGGGCACGCGGAAGTGCCTTGGTTCCTCCGGATGGCTGTAGCGAAGCTTGATGGCGGCTGCGTACATCAGCAAATACATTACGAGGTAGAGCGCGACTGTCATCGCGCTCAACAGATAGAATGCGGCGCTCGGATTCGGGAAGACCAGGTAAAAGGCGCCCAGCACCGACACGATAATCGCTTGAATTATGAGTATAATCTTTGGCGCCCCGTGGATATTGGTTTGTGAACACCACGGTGGCAGCTCGCCATTTTCTGCGGTCTGCAATAGTGCACGGCTCGGACCACCAACCCAGGTCACAATCTGGCCGAGGGCGCCGATAGCCAGAAAGGCGGCTGCGACCGGTACGAGCCAACCAAGGTGGAACGTTTCCAAGGAGGCCTTGTAGGCCTGCATGATCCCCGCAGTGAGACTGAGCTGCTTGATCGGGATGATTGTCGCCACCGCCAGGGAGCCGAAGGTGAAAAGAAGAAAGACGATGCCGGCCGAGATGATCATTGCCTCCGGAAATTCACGCGCCGGATTATTCATCAAGTTGGCACGCGCACCCTGAACCTCGACACCTGCAAACAGCAGCACGGTGCCGGCCAGGAATGCGATGCTACCTAATCCGGTTATGCTCGGCAGCCAGGGATGGACCTGATGTCCGGAAGCCGATGCTGAATTGGCGACGACCTGATGCAACAATTCGACCGGGTTGCCCTGCCATAACCAGACACCGGCAAGTACCATGATGAACACCCCCGGCACGACCGTGCCCAGAACGAACAGCCACTGCGACCAGTTGCCGTATGACTTTTCACCAAACAGCGCGACGATGGTTGCAATCCAATAGACCACCAGAACAACGCCAAAATTGAAAAAGTGGCTGTCGGCGAGCCCGGGGTTGCCGATCAGGTAAGAGAGAGTCGCCGCGGTGAAGCCCAGCACCACCGGATACCAGACGACGTTTTGTATCCACTGCAGCCAGACGGCGGCAAATCCCCATGAGCTGCCGAAGGCTTCGCTGACCCAAGTATAGACGCCGCCTTTGTCGTGGTTGAACATTCCACCCAATTCGGCCGATACGAACGCACCGGGAATAAGGAAAAACAGCGTGGCGAAGCCGATGTAAAACCACATGGTGAGGCCTTCCTTGGCCATCATCGGTAAGCCGCGCAGGCTGACCACCGCTGCCGCAGTCATCAATGCGACCGACCACACCGAGAACCTAATGGCCTTTGAGCCCTCGCCAGTAGAGGCGACTTGAGGCTTTGACATTGCAAATCTCCTAGCGTCAGTAGGCGGAATAGCGCACAGTTCACCCTTCAACTCGGCAAGCTTTCCTTCGGCAGTGCGTGATGGGTGAAGGTGCCACCTTCCGCCGGTGTAAGCGGCTTGGTCACCGGATGCTTGCGCAAGTGTTCAATCGAACGGCGCATATCCTCCAACAGCATATCGGCCATATCGCGACTGAACCCGTTGCGGACTATCAGGCGCATGACGACGAGGTCGGCGATGTTTGGCAGCATCGTATAGGCGGCCACCTGCCAGCCACGCATTCGCAACCGCTCGGACAACTCGAACAGCGTATATTCGGGCTTAGCGTCAGCTTTGATCGTCCACGAGACGGCAGGAATGCCCTTGCGGCTGTCGCCATCGAACAACAGTTCAAACGGACCCAGCTTCGCAATTTCCTGCGCGATGTGTTGCGCGGTGTCGTAGCCATTTTGCTGAATGCGGCGGTAGCCTTCACGTCCGAGCCGCAGAAAAAGGTAATACTGCGAGATGATCTGCCCGCCAGGGCGGGAAAAATTCAGCGCAAATGTCGGCATGTTGCCGCCGAGATAATTCACGTAGAAAATTAGATCCTCCGGCAGGTCGGCCTTCTCTCGCCACACCACCCAGCCAACGCCCAGCGGCGCCAATCCGAACTTGTGGCCGGACGCGTTGATGGAGCGCACACGAGGCAACCGGAAATCCCAGATCAGATCCGGTTCAACGAACGGCGCGACAAACCCACCAGAGGCGGCATCAACGTGTATGGGGATATCAAGATCTTTATCGCGCGCCAGACGATCGAGGGCTGCGGCAACTTCGGCCACAGGTTCGTATTGGGCTGTGAACGTTACACCAAATGTCGGCATAACGCCGATGGTGTTCTCATCGACTCGTTTCAGCGCTTCCTCCGGCGTCATACCGATCCGTCCTCGTTCCAGCGGAATTTCCCGGAGTTCGACGTCGAAATAGCGAGCGAACTTATGCCAACACACCTGCACCGGGCCGGTGACAAGATTAGGCTTGTCGATTGGGTTGCCCGCCGCTTTCATACGTGCGCGCCATTTGTGCTTGAGCGCTAGGCCTCCCAGCATGCAGGCTTCGCTCGATCCAGTAGTCGAACAGCCGGGAGTGGTGGCGGCTTCCGGCGAATTCCACAGGTCGGCAAGGATGTGGACGCAACGGTTTTCCAGTTCCGCCGTGGCCGGGTATTCGTCCTTGTCGATCATGTTCTTGTCGAGCGACACATCCATCAACGCGTGGATATCGTCGTTGAGATAGGTCTGGCAGAACGTGGCGAGGTTTTGCCGGGCATTGCCATCAAGAAACAACTCATCGCGCACCAGAGCGTATGCCACGTCAGATCGTAATCCGCCCGCCGGCATCTTCAACATTGGAACGGAGATGTCGGCGGCCAGAGTCCCGTATATGCCGATCTCCAGATCGCTGCGAAGGTCTACTGGTCTATCGAGCATCTTTGCCATTTCCTATCTGCGGCGGAATTGCATTTGCCCTTGTCGTCTCCTGCCCGGCCAATGCGAGGGCCACCACGGGATTCATACTCTCGACCATGGAAGTCGGGATCAGGATGGTGGCACCGCGCTCCTTGGTCGTCTCATAAATGATGTTCATGGCGCGCAACTGCAGGGCCGTCGGATGGTCAGCATAGGTCATCGATGCCTCGACGAATTTGCCGGCTATCGCCGCCTCGGCGGACCCCAGAATGACACGGGCTTGCTTTTCCCGTTCCGCCTGAGCCTGCCGAGACATCGCGTCCTGCAAGGCAACCGGGATTGCCACGTCGCGGATTTCGACGGATTTAACCGAGATCCCCCAGTCGGCCGTCTTTCGACCGATTTCGCCCCGCAACAGTTCGTCGGCGGCGCTCCGTTCGGAGAGCAGGGCTGCCAACATCGACGACCCGATCATTTCGCGTAGCGATGTCTGGGCGACCCGATCGATCGCTTCGCGATAATTCGTAATATTCAGCGCCGCCTTTTGCGCGTCTTGCACAAACCAGAAGATTATCGCGTCTACATTGACCGGAACGGTATCTTTCGTCAGCGCCGCCTCGGCGCTAAAGGCTGTCGTCTGAATCCGCTCATCAATGACCGCCACCACATTGTCGATAATGGGAATGATGAGGAAGAGGCCTGCACCTTTGACGCCCTGCAATTTACCAGCACGCAGGATAACGAACTTCTGCCAAGTGTTCGCCATTTTCAGCGCTGCGGCGACAATGATCGCGACAACAAAAAGCGCAGCCCCGAGATAAAGGTACCCTAACTCGACTAATCCGGCGCCGGCTGCGATGCACACTGCGGAGACAAATATGGTGATCAGATTCATCATCGTGGCTCCAGAGGCCGCCCGATACCCAATATGCAAGCTGAACTTTGATTGACCCACGTGCTGAGCGAAACCGCTCACATGGACGCACTTTAACAAAGTGTATGTGCGGTCAATTCGTCTGACCCTTCCGGCAGATCGGCGCCTAACGGGATTGACTGACCGGGTCGGGAACCGAACTACTGCCCGTCGGGGATTGTTGTCCGGACGTTGAGGTAACGATACCCGCATTCGGGCTACCGGCCTGATGATGAGGCACCATCAATGACATCGCCACCCAGAAGCCCAGCCAGATCCACCAGTAACTCTTATGCCCTGCAAGGCCCTTTCCGGCTCCTGCCGCGGCATTTGTGGGTAGTGTCGCCGTAGTGACCGCAGCCTGGCCGGGCTGCGGGAGCAGCCGGACCAACCTTGCCGCGATGGTCGCCGCCTCCGGCGACTTCCAGCTTCGGCCGGAGACTCGGTCAAGGGCCAACAGCAGCGTCTTCTCGGCGACGGCCTTCGGCAGGGCCGCCAAACGGCCGGCCTCTTCCCACGGATCGACATTCATCCGTGCCAGCGCAGAAAGAACGCTGAGCCGCATCCCGTTTGCGTCCTCGCAGACCGACGCGAACAAAAAGTCGTCGTAACTGGCACTAAGGGTCGAAAACCTTGCACGATGATCCACGATGAGGCTCCTTTGGCTAAGTTGCCGGAGCGCCAAGTAGTCGATTGAAGCGTCAAGGGACGCGAAACGAATAACCGACCAGAGAGCAACCTGATGGGAGTTTATCGCTTGGCACTACGGGATAGATAATGTCGCCTCGGTCACTTTGCATCCAGACACGAATAGGACGGTTGCATCCGCTTAATTTCGTGTGAGTTCGGTGATTGCAAGTACCGCGAACCGGATATGGGCCACCTCCTATTTCGAAGCAGGCCATTTCTGAAGCTGCTTAGCGGTACTGCAAAGTCACGGTTTCATAGCGGCCGCAAGGAACGCAATCGAACGTGCGCTTATCCTCTTCCGCATTTTCGCGATCACACCGAGATAACATCATCGTCGCACCACACTGTGGGCACGCCGGTCGCTCGTAGCTCCGGTTCGGAAAGTGAGAATTGGCCGACATGTATATGGCTGGCCTTAGTGTGAGGTCGCGATTTGCGCATTAAGGTGGCTTCGAAAGAGCCCCCATTATCCGCGGTAAAAAAGGAAATCATCCGTTGATTTCTGACCATTACTTAAATGGGCGAGAGCCCGGCTAATGGACTAACCGGGCTCTCGATGATCACGCAGTGCGCGCGATCAATGCGTAGACCGGACCGGGGAAATCGCGGCATCCGCCAACAATTGGCACCGGCCTGTCCCCGGCGCTGGAAGCCCTTAAAGCTGCACGGTGAAGCAGGACCGGATTGCGCTCGCCGTTCTTGGCTGCTTCTATGATGCGCTTAGCGATGATCTCACGCCCCGCGCGGCTGCGACCAATGTCGCCGACTGACTCGCAGGCCTGATCGAACGCGAGGCCCATCGCGAGGGTCGCCTTGTCGTCAAAGGCAACACCTTGGATCGGAACGATATTCATTTTTACCTCCCGAATATCACGGGCGGGAGCACTGAACTGTCTCTCTGTCACCGAAGCCCAAAGTTGTTTCGGTGATGACGCCAAACAAGCATTGTCCGATAAACGTCCGCTGTTCCATATGGACCTCTTTCGACCCTTAAGGCTAAATTAACGTCCGACACTTTGTCGCTGGCGACCCGTCAAATGATTGCGAGCCAATTTCAAGCTCGAAGCAACGGTGCCGAATTGCCCTAGACCCTATGTTGTAAATGCTGATGCAAAATTGACCCCAGCGGCTTGCATGGGCTCCCGTCAAGTTATTCATTTCACGGAGCCGACATCGGGGACCCCGGCGCCGATCGGCTCAGAGACCCCTTGCCGATCCACACTCTGGCGTTACAGCTCGCGTTCAGCTTGCATCAGGCTCAAACCGCTGGCACCATTTTGCGGTGAAGCTCTGCAGTCATTGCCTCAATGCGCTCACTCATGCTCTTCACCATCTCTGTTAGCTCAGTATTCTGCTTCATAAGACTCATTAGTTGTTCCGCCTGTTGCGCGGCGATTCCCTCTCGCTGCTCTGCGGCGGTCGCAAGCGCCTCCCGATGTTGGGCGTCTGCCTCAGAGAGCGCTTTATCCCTGTCTGCCTGACGGGTCTGTGCCAACAAGATCAGCGGAGCTGCGTAGGCCGCCTGCAGGCTGAACATCAAATTTAGAAGGATAAAGGGGTAGACATCGAACTTGGTCGCGCCGGTCATGTTTGCAGCAATCCACACCGCTACGATTACGGTTTGCCCGATCAAGAACTTTGATGTCCCAAAAAAGCGGGCAAAGGCTTCTGCTTTTTGACCGAACCAATCGTCGCCGAAGACTGAGTTAAGATGCCGGTTCGCTAGATGAAACCGGAATATATGCCGTTTAACGATTGATTGCGAATTCAGCGAACTTTCACCGGATTGGTCGAAGGTCATTGTAGCACCCTTGTGGACCTGATTTTCTGCGGCACCAGAGGACGGCGGCAACTTTGCGCCATAGGCGGCCCAACTTCCAGCAGATTGCTGTCCGACGCTCCCACGCGCCGAAGCGCCGATCGACTATTCATATTACAGAATTAATGACAGCATCGTAGACTGAGCTTCGGCGAGGCAGAGCTGGAATTGTTCCGGACGAACATATGTTCGCGTGCAAAATGACGCTGTTCCAGTCGGACGAGAACAGCCTGGGATCACTACAGTCTGCTCAACAGCGCGGCATGTTGAGCATCGGCCAACCGCGTGCGGAAGGCTCGATCCCACACATCAGTCGTGACGCCGAAGTTTCCGGCTCGGGATAAATAATGATGACGCGCATGACGCAGCCGTGCTCTGTAGAGGTATGAGCCCCTACGTGGCCGCCAGTGATGGCTCGCGTAATGGACGAATACGTACCAGAGATAGCCTGTGACCATGCCCGCTGTTGCCGCGATACCTAGGCCGAACCCGAATATAGAGATCGCAGGAATTGCAACGCCTGCCAAAAAGATCAGCACACTCGCCCATGTAGGCGTGCCGATCAATTCTTGAGGCGCACGATGATGCAGTTCGTGCAGATAAGCGAAAATCGGCGCGTGGTGAAACAATGTGCGATGAACAATGTATTCAATTAATGTCCAGCTAACGAGTCCAGAGCAGTAGCTGATCGCCCAAAGTGCCGGCGCAAGTGACTTTGGGCCTTCGAACGCCCAAAACGTGGCGGCTATGATGAACGGCGGAAATAGCACAAATTCGGAGAAATATCCGAGCTTACTCATTCTCATGGCGATTTCCTGGGACCCAGCAGCCAATCCTCTGACCCCTAAATCAGCAAATTACAATAGAGAACTGATTCCTTCCATGTAGGCGGCTACCGTCGGGCACGCTGCGCCGGCTTACTCTGGGCACGGCGAACGCCTATGCAGGTACAGTCTCAAAGCGGATATGTCGCCGTCGTGCAATAAGTGCGATGTACGCCCCTGCAAAGCCCGCTTTTACCTCCAGCTACCGTCTTCCGCGCTTTCGCGATCAAATCGAAAAAGCATCATTCTCGCACCACACCTTGGGCATGCCGGATCAATACTACGTCGGTCCATGAGTTCATCCCGTGGTCCGGTTATTCGGCCTATACCAGCGCCAAGGCCGGCCTCAGCATGTTCAGCAAAGCGCTGGCGCAGGAGGTCGGCGGCCAGGGCATTCGCGTTATCGCCATCGCCCCCGGCGCGATAAAGACACCGATTAATGCCAAGGTCTGGCAAGACATACAGGGCCTCGCCGATCTCAACGCCAAGATCCCGATGGGACGTACCGGAGAGCCCGACGAAATCGGCCATGTGGTTGCCTTCCTGTGCAGCGATCTCGCCGGTTACATCACCGGCATCACTGTCACCGTCGATGGAGGCATGCTGCTTTATCCCGATTTTCGGCACGGAGGCTGACTACCTGCATTATCTAGTGATCTTCAGGGACGGAAATTCCGCCCCGACGGGCACCGACAGTTCAGCATCGTCCCGCAAAAGCGGAGGTCCAAATCGGATCAGTCTCAAGCGTATGATGAATCTGCGCTAAATAGTTGACTAACCGTGGGTCAACGCGAGTCTATTAAGCGACCATCCTTTGCGTTAGCTCTCGACCAAGCATCAGGCTGACGCGGCGCTCGTTATCATTACATATGCACACCAAACGAGATTGTAATGGGTAGAAGCGAATTACTGGATTATCTCCGCGTTCTCTTGCAGGCACGAACGCCGCCGGCGGCGCCCAGACTCACTATCCGGCCGATCCGGTACGTTCGGTAATAAATCGCCGGCAGAATTCATCGGCGGACTGAGGCCACCAACTAAAGCCCACCTCGCGCATCAACTCGGAATGAGCCTCTTTATCGGCTAAATCATCAAACAATTCCTTGTAGGGTTGTAGTACGATCTGCCCGATGCTCGGGACTGAACCGCTCCGGGTTTGCCGGAGGCCCCAACTCCTGAGAGGATGGGGTCATGACAAGCAAGACGACGAACAAGTTTTCACCTGAGGTGCGTAGGCTGCTGCCAGCAGTGCAAGGATCAATAGACCGCCAAGAAATATGACTTTCCGATCTGAGGGCAGAGGCAGGCCTTCCGGCACTTCTGTCGGCGAATCTGCTTCGGTCTTCTGTTCGGCAGGCGCCGTGTCCAAAGCAGAGTCCTTATTCAGGCCGCCTCACGCTGCGCGGCTGATCGGTCAGCAGCACGCTCAACAAAGAACTATGGATTTCGAGATGCCCATTGTAATCGATGAACCCCAACTTACGGAACTTATTCATGAAGTGGCTGACGCGTGACCGAGTTGTGCCGATCATCTCAGCGAGCATCTCCTGGCTAATCTTCGCGAGAATGGGCTCAGGTCTGCCTTCCTTTCCGAAGTTGGCCAACAGCAGCAATAAGCGCGCAAGGCGCTTTTCGGTGGAATTGAAGAGTTGATCGACAAGATCTTCTTCGACCCGCGCGTTCCTCGCCAAAATATGAGCGACAAACATTTGCGAAAATGCGGGCTCGTCACGGATGACCCGTTGAATTTCACTCTTTTGCACGCGCATTATCTCACATTCCGTCATGGTATATGCCGTCGCCAGGCGCTTCGGCTGTCCGAGAAGGCAGCCTTCGCCGACAAATTCGTCCGGCCCCAGAAGTGCGACGACTGCTTCCTTTCCATCCTTGGACAGGACGGCGACTTTGACCTTGCCCTTCTTGATATAGAAAACCGCGTCCGCATCGTCGCCTTGAGCGAAAAGGACTTCCTTCTTTGAATGGGTGGAAACGTGGCGACCGACGCCTGCCGTATCTAAAAACACAGCAGGATCGAACGGCGAATTCTTCGCCGCTTTGCGGGTTGCTTTGCGCTTGATCGGCTTTGATTTAGGCTGATGATCCAGGACCAAGTCGCCTCCATTCTGGGGAGAGAAGAGAATAGTCATCGCTCGACCGTCTGCCCTTTACATAAGTCTCCTGTTGAGCCTATTCCAGTGTATGCTTTCGCTCATAGCGTCCAGGGCAATTCGGGGCCATTGGGTCGAAGGGAAATTGACTCGCGATCAAATCGCAGTTTGCCGCAGGCATGATTTCCAGTGCTTATTTGGCACTAAAGAAACAAAAAGTGGTCTGTTTGGATCAGCTTTGCTCTGTCCGATAGGACTAGTTTGGCTTCACCACCGCAACGGCTTTGGGCTTTGGTGGCCGAGAGACAGTTGAGCGCTCCCGCCCCTAATATTCGGGAGGTGAAAATGAGCGTCGTTCCGATCCAAGATGTTGCCTTCGACGACAAGGCAACCCTCGCAATGGGTCTCGCGTTCGACCAAGCCTGCGAGTCACTCGGCGGCATTGGCCGTAGCAGTATAGCGCGCGAGAGGATCGCGAAGTGCATTATTAAAGCCGCCAAAAATGGTGAGCGCGATCATGCCCGGCTTTATGCGAAAGCCTTAAGAGCGCTTCGCTCGGGAGACGCGCCGATTCGAATGCCGTTTGCTGGCGGAGACTGCGATTTCCCCGTCCCGGTTTCCGCATTGATCGCGCTCACGGCGTGATCATCGAGAGCCCCGCCCTATGCAACCCGTTCCCCAATGCCCCCAACGCATAGAGGCGGGGCGCCGTCGAAACGTCCAGGCGCCTAACATCGCGGAAGCTGTTGTAAAACGCCTCCACGCCGCCTCACTCTAAAGGAGGCTTCCATGGAATTGCTCTTAATTATCGTTGTGCTCTTTCTGCTCTTCGGCGGCGGTGGATACTTTGGTCGCCGACGTGGCTACTGGTAAAGGATGCCGTTATCGTACGCGATAGCCGTAATTTCCCCATGACCAAAAACCTGTCGGTTGCCGCCGTGGGGTTGTCGCTTCTGTTGGCCGACGCGGCATTGGCGCAGACCGCGGAACAATGCAATCAGGCAGGTCCCCGCGGCCGTGGCGCAGTATGGCTACAAGGCCGAAAAAGCGCATGCTGATGCCACCTTGAGTCCTGATGAGGTACAAACGCAGGCTGAAGATTGGTTATGCTTCAGGTATCGTCTCTGCTTTCGCTCTTCCTCCTCACCGCTGTCATTACGCATCTGGTTATGTCATTTGCGCAGACGTTGATGCATTACAAGCTCGGCCATCACCGAATGGGCGGAAGGTTCTTTCATAACCACATCAACTTTCATCACACCTATTATTCCAGAGATCATCTCGTCTCGCGAACGTACCTTGGTGACGAGGGCAACAATACGCCGTTCTTCTTCATCCCAGTGTTGCTCTCAGGCGGGTGCGCTTATTTAATATTGCCACTCAATCTTTTTGTGGTGATGGTGATTGCTTGTGCGGCGTCGTTCTACGCCCATGTCTTTTTCGATAAAGAATACCACATAGAGGGATCGCGGCTTCAGCGATTTGCGTGGTTCAGACGGAAACAGGAGCTCCACTTCGTCCATCACCGGGATGCAAACTGCAACTTTGCTGTGATTCACTTCTTCTGGGATAGGGTGCTCGGCACTTATCGAGGGCCGGATGCTAACGCATAGAATTTCGACGCAGGCCCTTCGAGACCGTAAAGTGGAATTGCAAATGGCCCACTTCGGGTTATGCGCGGCGGCAACACCGATGTCCGAGTGTGAATAAGCGCCGAACGGTGACCCCGCTCAACCCTGACGCAGCGCATTGATTTTCATCACGCTTTTGACCCAGAGGTGGGGTCACTATCGGCGCCGACTATGACCCCGCCATTTGCACAATTGTATTTGTAATATCAGGTGCTTGCAAGGTATCAGGCCGGGGACATCCTTCGACGCTTATTCACAAGCCAGTTTTCAAAAGCCGCTTGAACCATATCTGCATTGGGCGTGCGCCGCGCAGTGATACCGCTTGGCAATGTCGCTGTTGGGTCAAAGGCACCCTTTAGTATCGCGTGACGGACTGCATATGAACGATTGGTGCCATGCTTGCATGGCTAATGGATTGGCGATTGCGGAAGCCGCCATCCGACCTGTGATGTCGGCCGCTTCACGCCCCATCTTCCAACGGCCGAATTGATTTATTTCTGCGGCGCCCTCTTTGGCATACTCTTGGCGAACATGCCGAGAGTGATGGCGTGGGCGACATATTGTGCGAGGCAATCGTAGCCTGCCTCGCTGCGCTCGAACTGCTCGGCCACCGGCTGGCCGGTCACGGCGGCCTTGTCTAGAAGCGCCATCGCCTCGTAGAAACGGATGACGATCACCTTCTCGCGCATCGCCACTTGTCGCAGTGTGTCGCGGATCAATTTGTAGTGCGCGTCGCGCAGCATCTCGGGTGCGAATTGCAGCCCAACCAGAACCACATCAACCTTATGCGCCTTCAGCCATTCGACTTGCTCCTTGACCGTGGCGGCGAACTGGTCGGCCGGCACGTAGGCGAGCGCGTCATTGGTGCCGACCTGCCAGAGCACTATATCGGGCGCTTGCAGCGCCACCTCGTTCTTCATGCGCTCGGCCGCGTCGGCGGCGAGCTCGCCCGAGACGCCGCGGTCGATCATGACGACGTCTGTCCCCTTAAGCGCGCCTTCCAGCATGTTTTCGATCAGCCTTGTATATTCGCCCCGCGTGCCGACCCGTCCAGGGGCGGCGCCGATCGTCAGGATGCGCAAGGTTTTGCCGGGTTTGAGCGCCGCGGCGACATTGGGCAATGGCAAAGGGCTGCCGGGCGCAGCCGAGCCGCTGCTGCAGGCCGGCGAAAAGGGCAGAGAAACTGCTGCAGGCCCGGTGCCCGACGGCGGACTTTGGGCGCGCGCTGGCCCCAGCGGCATCAACGCCACGATCAGGAGTGCGGCGCTGCTACTGCCGACGCGGGCGGTACGGCGCGGCTTCGCGATTCGACCAGCCATGCGGTGAAAGCCATGGCAGCGATGCCTAGGATTACCATGGCGGTGTCGCTGCCGACAGAGCCGCGGTAGACATAGCGGACCACCTGCGCCAATAGGCTCAGCACGGAGCCAACGCAGAAGACGTAAAGCGAATTGCGACCAAGTAGAGCCAACAGACCGATCAGGCCGCTGATCGGAGCGAGCAGAGCGGAGAAGTCGGCCAGTTTGCGGATATAGCGGAACGCGAGCGAAAACACCGCCACCAGAGCCAGGAACTGTATCAGCCGTATCGGCGTCTCGTAGGACTTGCTCTCGATGAAGAACAGCTTCGGCTCGGGCATCTTCGTCGGATCGGGCCACAGATGGTACGCGTGATAAAGCATGCCGAAGATAACGATGGGCACGCCGATCGCGCGTAGCGGCGCGATGTACCGGCGCGCCCAATAACCAATGCCGTTGCCTGGCTTGGCCATCAGGAACCCGAGCACGAAGATAAACTGCCAGGCGAGCGGATTGAAGAACCAGGAGCCACTTTCTGGCCAGTTCGGCAGATTGACACGGAAGGCGAGCACAGAAAGATAAAGCACAACCGTAAGCGGTAACAGCAACGCCGGTGCCAGTCGGTCAATCGTAGCAAAGGCCGGCGCCATTCCCATCAGCACCACGTAGAGCGGCAGAATGTTAAAATAGCCGAGCTGATGCGTCAGCACCGCCAGCCCGATATGCGTTCGCACCGGATCGTCGAATACGGCGGCCGCGTTGTGCCATTGCAACAGCAGCGGATTGTTTAGCGCCATCGCGCTCGCCGCGAGGATGGCTATGGCGAACATGGTAATGAGGATTTGCGCGGTATAAATCTCGAATACACGGCCGAACAGCCGCATCACTATCTCGCCGGTCGTTCGCCGCCGGCTACCTCCTTCCGCCATCAGACGGAGCGACCAACCGGCTAGGAACACGAACAAGTCGGCGGCGTCCGCGATCGAGAAGTGCCCCAATGTATATTGGGCGTAAACATTGCCGGGGATGTGATCGATAAAGATCGTAATCAAGGCGAACCCACGCCAGAAGTCGACGGCATTAGGTTGACGCGGCATGGGATGTTCCGCAGGATTGCCTTACGTTGCCGGAGCCATTATGCGGGTCGTCGCATAAAGGGGCAAGCAATCGCGCCGATTCCAGGCGCGACCTAATGTTCCGATGCCGACATTTTCATGCCGCTATTGCAAGTTCCCGGGTAAATGTCGAAAGTAAAAGGCCATTGGCAGCCATTTTTTCGATTGGAACTTCGATGCCCCTCTTCGTAGAAAACATCCCAGAATGGCGCGAATGTCGCATTCGGGTCAATTTCGCCATTTGCGCTCTGATGGTGCCTCGAATCGCGTCCGCATCAATCTGAAAGCAGCCGCTGCGACAACAAAAGGCTGCATTGAACGCCTCGCCCACCGTGCTGCCACCTTTTTTCGAGCGACCATGACTCCGCACTTGGCGTTGGTTAACCCAAAGGAGGCCAGCGACCTCAAGCGGCTCAAGGAAAGCTTTACCCGCTTGGCGGCGAACGAAGACTGGCTGGCGCTCAACTTCGATAAGATCATTCATTCACAGGACATTGTTTCGAAGCCCGATACCGGCAAAAAGCCGGTTGATCGCCGGACGACCGCCGAGATCGAAAAGCACGTTCTGCGCTGCCTCGGAGCGGCGGTCGTGATGCAATGGAGCGCAATCCCGACGAAGTTGCAGCGCGAGCTGTTCGATACTGCCGGCTCTCTCGGCGACGTGTTGAAAACGGACGCATTGCGCGGCCACATCGCCCGCTTTCTACATCGACAAAGCGAGGGTAAGAGCCCCGCGAATGGAGTCATCGAGCGCATTAGCACAAAAGTATAGGTCGTCACTCCCGTGCGATTGCGATGCCTTAATCGAATCAGCCTGTTAAATTGCTTCCAGTGGTGCGGGCCGAACAACCGTGTTTTCCACCTCGACCCACTTCTGTGAGATGCTGTTTGCGCACCTGAAACGCATCCTCAAGCTCAATCGGCTGCGTCTGAGAGGAACGACCGGCGCGCACGACGAGTTCTTGCTCGCAGCCATTGCCCAGAATCTCAGGAAGCTGACGAAGCTGGTCCCCATCCCAAAGCTCAAGCCAGCCTGAGATCGAGAAGATACGATTGCAGCGCCTCGGCGTGACGTCACGCGCCCGATCTACTGCCCTCTATTGAGGACTTCTTCAACAGAATTGGTCAGGACCGCGCATTCTGCCGCATTCACAAGTGTACGTCAGCGCTGTCGCACTAGATTGCACGCCATCCAATCATCGCCTTCGGATGAGCGCCGCCGGTGCCGCGGAACGCTGTATGTCCCCATAATTCCGCTCAAGCCACAGCTCCGCTTCGGCAGCGGCATCACGAATACCAGCCCGGTGACCTGATCGCATCGCCTGGATCAGCCGCAGGCAGAGGCCGACAGCGGCAGTTTCTCGGTCGTCGAAAACTTCAGCCACAACATCCTCACATTGACCCGGCTCTTCAAGCCTTTGGTCCGGCCTTATTCGCGCGCTCCTCTGCAATCTCCTCTTTGGCTCGCAGCAAGTGGCCCTCGAATTTGCCAGTCGGCTTACCTTCACTAATCCAAATGCGGTAAGCCCGCTCGCGAATGCGCCGCTCTAAATCGTTCTTCGCTTCGTTGTCGTTCATTGGTCTCGCCCTCTACCACGGGATAAAACGCTCCGCTACGACCTCAGGCATGCGCCCGGGCAAAAGTCACCGCCCAATTTCTTCGAAGGTAGCCAGATTGATGCGGGGGCAATCAGCACATCACCCTCACTCACGGATACTCGCTCAACAAGGCGCGGAGAGCTTTATCGCCTGCCCGGGACGTTCCGTAAGAGGGCAAAATAAGTCTTCCAATCGAGCGATCGTGCTTCTTCGTCCGACACGATAGATCTCCTAGCTCCGTTGTTTAGGGGATCAGCAAAATTCTTTACAACAACGGAAAAGCCATATTGGCTCAGCATTCGAAATCTCCATTAGAGGCCTAGTTGCGGGAGAGCGATCAAGCCCCGCGAAGTCACGCATTACTGAATTGATCAGTTGTTTGCGCCGATGGTCTTCGGCCTGGGGGGGCGTGGCAAACAATTCCAGCAAGTAAGTGGCCTCCACCGCGGCACCATGCCAGCTTGTGATTGGCACGGCAGCAAGCTGCCTCTCCAAAGCATCCAAACGCCTGCGGAGCTGACGCCTATTTTCCATTACTTTGGCAAGTAGGCGTCTGGTTCGCGCTTCCTTTATATGGGGACGGAAGTCATCTTAGCGAGATAATTCGCAAAACCGCTGACAAATAATAACGAGGACGCAGCCATATTTGCTCGACTTGCGCAGCGAATAGGCGCACGCTGTCTTGGCAGGCGCACAAGGACATCTCTGTTGCCCGGGGGCACCAAGCTGCCCGTGCGTCGCGGGATATTGCAGGAGGCACCATGGCTGCCGGCCCGATCATCCCGTCAAAAGACGCTCGCCTGCTTGGACCAGCCGACCGCGTCCGCATCGACGTCAATGCGTCCGCGGAAATGCGCTATTGGGTACGCGAATTGGGGCGACCCGCGGTGCAGCTCAAGGCGGCTGTGCAAGCCGTGGGCCCCTTGGTTTCGGATGTGCGCGAATACTTCCAAAGACGAGCATTGTATGGCCCGTCGCGATGGATCGCATCAAGCGCCGCACCTAGACCTTCAAGCGGCCAATCACGCTGAAGGGCTAGGAGCGTCAATTCCCACCAATCGACTATGAGCTCATCAACGGCGAGGAACTAATCGACGGTCTATCATTTTCGCTCTATCGTGGCGCGGCGAGCTGGACCATCGCGGTACAGCGAGGCGCGATAGTTCACTGGTCCTTCAAGCGGTGTTGACCTTCAGTCATGTTTACGTCCTCTTGAATTTGCTGGCGCTCGCGCTCGCGTATTTCCCTGTTCTTGTCCATAAGGCCGATACTACCAAACATTATTCCTGCTTCTTCCTTTTTCCTTGGGTGGTCAACAACAGCCCGTCAAGTGTGTCTTCAATCCAACCCTTGCGCACAGCCTCTATAGCCGCTTCATTTACCTCGTCCGCTGAAAGTGCGGAAACCTGTATCCATTCCTCGAACTCTTCCTGGTCAAGCAGCCTATCGACCTCGAACACCTCAAGAAGTTCAAGCGCGAGGCGCTCAGCCTTTGGAATCGACTGGTTTTCTGCCATGCTCTGGATGTCTGCCAATTTGACCGTCGCCATGATTTTTGCTCCTTGTTTTTCGGCAGCTTATCTAAGTATATAGTTTCGCAGCTACTTTGCCTCATCGTTTCTCTACTATCAACGTATCGGAGCGTCTATTTCAGAAAGCCGGCCAGCCGCCTTCGTCATATCACCGGCGAGCTGGTCGTCTTGAACACCGATCCTTGCCGTCCCGTTGCTTATCGGTCCGCGAGATGCATGCCGCCATCGTAGAAATGCTAAAATGAACTGCCGCTTCTGACCGTAGCACAGAAAGCAATCACCGCACCCGAATGCCTATTGGCACGCCTTATTCGGTGCGCTCTCAGGGTGCGGACCATTCCTGCTTCCAACAGCGGACATGCGATGACTGGCCCGCTCCGTCCCGGATCGGGCCATGTGTGGACGGCTCCGAGTTGGCAAGAGCTTTTTTCACGTTTGCAGCATTGGTCGGAGCAGCCATGTGTTCGGCCTTTCAGCGCGGCACAGGGGGCCGCTGGCCATAATGCCCTCCGCGGATCAGGTCCCGGTCAAAAGCTCGCATTCGATGATGCTATGGCCCGAATGGGTTGTCCTGATCGCCGAATTGACCGGCTCTGCATTACGTGCTGTTCGCTCCTCCCAACCGTTCACTCCACGCCGGATAGCCGGCGCGGTCTCGTTTCACGCCGCAAGCGCGACGGGCTCTTTGTAACGCTCACCCTTTGTCATCACGGCCCAGGCCATCCGTGCAAGTTTGTTTGCAAGCGCGATAGCGGCAACCTTCGTGGGGCGCCGCGCCAGCAATGCCGCGAGCCAGGGACGGTGCCCGGTGCCACGGATCTTGGCGTACCGGATGACGGACAGCGCACCTATAGTGAATAGGCTGCGCAGATAGCGATCGCCTTGCTTGCTGATGCTGCCCAGCCGGTCCTTTCCCCCGCTCGAATGCTGCTTCGGGACCAGCCCGATCCAGGCCGAGAAGTCCCGACCGGATCGGAACGCCTTGGGATCGGCGATACTGGCCACCAGGGCGGTCGCGAGTGCCGGGCCCACCCCCGGGATCTCATCGAGCCGCTTGCTTGCCTCGTTCGCGCGGTGCCAAGCCCTGATCCGTCGATCGAACTCCAATATCTGCGCCTTTAACGCCTGCAATTGAGTGCCAAGCGCGGCGAGGCACGCGCGCGCTACTTCAGGAATCCGGTCATCCCTTGTGTCCGCGACGATTCTGAGAAGCTGTTCAACGCCATTGCGGCCGACCGGCGCCACAATCCCGAACTCGGCGAGATGTGCACGGATCGCATTGATCACCGAGGTCTGCTGACGAATGAACAGGTGGCGCGCACGATGAAGCACGAGGCAACTCTGTTGCTCGACAGTCTTGATTTCGACGAACCTCATGTTCGGCCTGGTGACCGCTTCGCAGATGGCCTCCGCATCGGTCGCGTCATTTTTTTGCCGCTTGACATAGGGCTTCACATAGGCAGGTGGCATCAACCGCACCCTGTGTCCGAGCGCCTGCAATGCGCGCGCCCAATAGTGCGAGCTCGCACATGCCTCAATACCGACCAGACAGGGTTGCAGCTTCGCAAAGAAGGTCAGCACATAGCGTCGCTTTAACTGCCGTCGGACAATCAATTGCCCGTCGGCGTCAATTGCCCGTCGGCGTCAATGCCGTGAACCTGAAAGACCGATTTCGCGATATCCAGTCCGATCGTCTTTACCGCTTGCATGATTGGCTCCTCCGAATCGTGGAGTCATCAACAGTCCCCACTTTCATGGCACTCACGTGCCGGTGGAGGAGCCGTCCACAGCATCAGATACCGAGCTCAACCGTTTTGCGCGGTTTTGCGCCGGCTTTGAATCCGGCATAAATTGTTGGGCTTATGTAGAAGCAGAGTGCGCTGCCATGGCCTTCGCACAGCGAGAGCGCCTTAACTACGGCGACGGCGTTGTGCCCGAGGGCGAGCCATTAGTTCCGCTGTTTAGTCAAAAAGAGCTGCTGAGGCACAAGGGAAGGAGAGCCCGGTAACCGGTGACAGCCCGCGAATATCATAACTTATCACACCGGGGTCAGTTCAAGTACCGGCTCTACCGCCATCCCCTGGTGATTTTCGGCCTCGGTCCGGCCTATCTGTTCCTGGTGCAACAGCGTCTGCCGGTGGGGCCGATGCGACACGGTTGGCAGCCCTGGGTCAGCAGCATGGCGACCAACCTGGCGATTGCGTTGATCGTCGCCCTGCTGGTTTGGCTTATCGGGTTGAAGGCGTTCCTGCTGGTGCAACTGCCGATCATCCTGCTCGCAACCACCATCGGCGTTTGGCTGTTCTACGTGCAGCACCAGTTCGAGCGGACTGCCTGGGAACGCGACGGCACCTGGACTCTACACGACGCCGCATTGTACGGGAGTTCTCACTATGATCTGCCCGGGCTCCTACGCTGGTTCACTGCCAATATCGGCCTGCATCACGTGCATCACCTATGCAGCCGCATTCCCTATTATCGGCTGACTCGCGTGCTGCGGGATCATCCCGAACTGCACGACTTGGGACGCCTAACCTTGCGCGAGAGTCTTCGCTGCGTGTCCCTCGTGCTCCGGGACGACGAGCGCAAGCGCCTCGTTTCGTTCCGCGAAGCGGAGGAGGTTCGTCTTGAGCGTGCCACTCACGCCCGTCATCGCGGCGGCGCAGCTTAAATGATGAGCATTACTGCCGCTCCGATCCAGGCACAGGCATCGGAATTAGGAGAGCGGCGTAGCCTAAGCCAGTGCTGTGGTAGCTGTCATGATCAGATCGAACGGCCCCATCGCGCACGGAAAGCGCCTGCCCGATCCATTCGCCCAGAACTTCGACATCGAGGATTGGTGAGTGCTCAGCCTTCCGCTGCCTTATTTATTTTGTAGAGCTGAAAACCTTGATCGGAGATGCTCTTTTCGATGACTTCACGGCTCATCCGATATGGCGGCGCCTTATCGTCGCGAACAACACCAACCGCGGTCCACGGCCCGTGCCGCGATGGTAATTGTTCACCGCCCGGATCTGGCGAAAAAGCGTGCAGTCCGAGATTTCCTTCCGACTTGAACATAAATAGTCGCATGACCGCGTTCCTCCTATCGAAAGAATAAGCCACCGGCCCTTCGACCAGCGGCGCGACATTGTTAGCTCGTTCAAACATTACGCGACCGCATGACGGCATCTTGCCGATAAGCGGATCGCGATGCGTGTCGACCCGAACCTTCTGCACCTAACGAAGGGCATGGATGGCGGCCCGTTCAAATGCAGTGCCGTGGACATACACGTCCTTCTGTGCGTCATCCGGCTAAACGAAGCCATAGTCTTCGTGATTGTAGAATCACCTTACAAGTCGGACCTATGGCCTGCACTCTAACAGTCGGGATGCACGTAGTACTGCTCGCCGCGAAAAGCTGCACGGCTTCCCGTCTTTCGAATTGGATAGAGGCTGATGTGCGACCCGTCGACGACGGAGCGAAACAACCCATTTGTCCGGGCCAAGTCGACAAACCCGTGTAGGCGCTCGACGGAACAAATGCAAGGCATTTGAGCACAGCGCCGACGGTCTGCTGAACGCAACAAATGAATCGCAGCATGAAAGTCGCTAATTCCTCGACTTACAAGATGCAAACGCCTATCGGTAATAGGTACGATTGGCCGTGTAGAACACATCGGCGACAACCAGGCTCGCGGCAAGGCATTCGCTGCCGGCTGACTAGGTCCTCGTTTTATTGAACAGCCTGCCGCTTGTTCATTCTGCGGTTGATGGCCAGTCTCGCCGATTGAACTTCGTCGTGGAGATGTCATGCTCAATATGAGCGCCGGCGCGCCCGCAGGCGCAAAGATTCACGCGAGGGCCGAGGTCGATCCTGGCGCTGCGATCGGGGACCGAGTGGTCATCGGACCGTTCTGCATAATCGGCCAACATGTCGTCATTGGAGACGATTGTCATCTTGCAGGGCATGTCCACGTCACAGGCCACACCACTATCGGCGCGAGAACCACCATAAGCCCATTCGCTTCCCTGGGCGAGCGGCCCCAATCCAGCAGTTATCGCGGCAGCGCGACGCGCCTTGTCATAGGCTCCGATTGCGACATTCGACAGAATGTGACGATGAGCAGTGGGACTGAGGACGGTGGCGGATTGACTGAGATTAAAGATCGAGGCCTGTTCATGGCAAACAGCCACGTCGGTCATGATTGCCGTGTCGGTAACGACATTGTAATGGCAAACTGCGCGGGACTAGGTGGCCACTGCATTGTTGGTGAACACGTCTTCATAGGCGCGCTATCAGGGGTGCATCAATACGTACGGATCGGCTCCCACGCCATGATAGGTGGCGCAACAGGCGTTCGCGAGGACGTCATTCCCTTTGGTTTAGTCGCCGGCACCTTTGCGCGGTTGAGTGGCATTAATATCGTTGGAATGCGGCGAAGAAAGTTTTCTGCTGAGGCCATCCGGATGGTCCGTGCAGCTTACCGTTTGCTGTTTTTCGGCCACGGCGTTCTTGCGGACCGTCTCGATGATACCGAATCAAAATACGGATCGGACGAGTCCGTAATGCAAATCGTCACATTTATTCGGGAGAGAGGTCGCCGGCCCATATGTCAGGCTGGACGCGACAAGCACAACTGAGCGCGCGCCTATCCGCTTGAACCAAAGGAATACTCATTTGCAGGTCCTCGTTCGCGACAACAATATCGATCAGGCCCTCCGCGTACTGAAGAAGAAGATGCAGCGAGAGGGTGTGTTTCGTGAGATGAAGCAGCGGCGGTCTTATGAAAAGCCCTCCGAGCGCAAGAACCGCGAAAAATCCGAGGCGATTCGCCGAGCTCGCAAGCTGGCGCGTAAGAAAGCACAGCGCGAAGGACTGCTGCCACCGCCGAAGAAGAAGCCAACAGACGATAGGCGCGGCGGCCGCTCCGGAGTGGGTAGCGGCGCCGGTGGCGCGCGATAATCGACACCGATTAGCCGCGACCGTCGCGGCGTCGAGTACGGTTACCAGACGCCGGACAAGTTGGCTCGCCATGCGAACTAACGACCGGTCAAGGACTTCGACCGGAACTCCGCAAGCCAAGCGTGATGAGCGCCAGGATCTCCGGGAAAGCGCTGGCGATGTCTGCAGCGGTTCACAGGCGGCGGTCGGGCAATGTCCGAGACGTTTCCGCAGTGCCCCAGATAGCAGGCATCGACGCCACGACCGTCAACAGCCGGGAGTGGCCAATTGCGGCCCTTAGCCCTGCAGGATTCCTACGAGTTGACCACGGCAGGCAGCGCCAGCGTGCAAGCCGGACCGGCCGAAATGCGTCTGCTCGGCTTTGTTGTCGTGCAGGACATTATTGTATGCCTGCCGCGCGCGATAGCTGTTCGCAAATTGGATAAGCCAGTATTGCCACCCCTCGGGGTTGTTGATCGAAAAGAGGCTCACACACTCCCCACATCTTTGGAACAATTTGAAAACGCGGTGCTCTACTGCCCCTAGCCATCCGCGTTTGCTCAGTTGTCCTTAGAGCACAGAAATATTATTGAGGGTAACTCCGAGGAAGCCGAGCCGCACAAGCACAAGCTTTGGGTTGGCCTTCTGGAGGAAGGCAATCAGCGAAGCAACGGCGAAGGTATGGAAGAATTCCGCCGACGTGAAAGAAACGCTGATATCTCGGAGCGCCACCCTACCGCGGAGCGGGGTAAGATTGGCTCAACCTCCTGTGATTTTGAAGGATGCGGATTTTGTAGCATCCTATAGGTAAGCCAATAGTCAAGAACGTCGCTGTCACCAATTTCAATCCGACTACCGCCATGCCTCGGTGCAGGTAACGCTGTGCGCCGCCTGGCGGAAAGTGCACTCCAATGACGGCGGGTCTGGCAGCGATGGCGTGACCCTCGACGTTTGCGCTAATTGGTCAAGGCGAAATATATCCAGCTCATTTGTCCGCAGAGGACTCAACCTCGGGCATCTCCGGGCTCAACCCGCTAAAAGCCGT
Source organism: uncultured Pseudomonadota bacterium (assembly GCA_963773225.1). Classification (GTDB taxonomy): domain Bacteria; phylum Pseudomonadota; class Alphaproteobacteria; order Rhizobiales; family Xanthobacteraceae; genus Pseudolabrys. The sequence goes on along the minus strand of CAVZAO010000014.1, from coordinate 383,305 downwards.
CGATGGTTTCTTATTGCCATGGCAGAACTTGAACTTGCGCCCGCTGCCGCAAGGGCAAGGCTTGTAGGGATCACGCTTGGCATCCTCGGTAGCGAGCCACGCCATAACCTCGGCAGGGGCCCGCCCGCGCTTCAACAGCTGCCCCATCACCTGCATAGTCGGACGGGTGTGAGTAAAGAACAGCTCCAACCCAGGACACAGGTAGTTTTGACCTGGCTCGCCGTCTCGGGATGGCATGAACCGGTCTTTGGGACACCCCCCATGACAGAGGAACCGTACCTCGCACTCTCGGCACTGCTTGGTGAGGCTGTCGCGCTTGTCATCTCCAAACTTGCGCATCTGCGGTGAGGCCACTAGTTCTAGCATCGGGGTCGTGTGGATGTTGCCCAGCTTGTGGTCTGGTTCAACAAAGTGGTCGCAGGTGTACAGATCGCCGTTGTACTCCAGTGCCGGTCCGTAGCCGCACGTGGGGGCGTGGATGCAGAGAAGATGACGACCGAAATATGCTTCGAGCGTCACGTCGAAGAGCTGGACGTAAACCCGGCCCACATCGCGCCGCACCCACTCCTCGTAAATGTCGATCAGGAACCGACCGTATTGCTCGCCACCGACCGAGCGCTCGGTGACCAGGCTGCCAGCCTGTGTGTAAAGCAGGCGCTTGCCACGACCGGGCCGGTCGCTCCAGCCTTGGTTGGCAATGTCGATCGTCTCCTCGCTGGCGCGCTCGACGATCGGGATGAATTGCATCCACTTTGCGCCGAGCTCATCCCGGAAAAAGCGGTACACGGCACGGCCGTGACCTTGGTTGGCTGCGTTGACCGTGCACAGAATATTGAATTCGACGCCGTGCTTGCGCAGATAGCGCCAGCCCCGCGTCACCAGGTCGAAGGTGCCCTGGCCGCGCCGATCGCGCCGATAGGTATCGTGCAGTTCGCGCGGTCCATCGACGCTCAGGCCGACCAGGAAATTGTGTTTCTTGAAAAATGCACACCAGTCGTCGTCGAGCAGCAGCCCATTGGTCTGGAAGGTCTGCTGCACAATCTGGCCGGGTTGGCGGTATTTCTCAACCAGATCGACAGCATGCTGAAAGAACTCAAGCTTCATCAGCGTCGGCTCGCCGCCTTGCCAAGCCACCGTCACCTCGGGCGCGCGATGTGATTCCAGCAATTGGCGGATGTAGGCGTCAAGCGTGGCCTGCGACATCCGGTGTTTGTCGTTTGGGTACAGCGCCTCCTTGGAAAGAAAGAAACAGTACGTGCAATCTATATTGCAGGTCGAACCACTTGGCTTGGCCAACAAATGAAAGCCCGGTGGCGCCCTGGCTGGAGGCGAAGCAGATGGCACGCCGATATGTTCTGTCATCTGTTGGCGTTCCCGACTTCAATCCACGCGCATAAGCGAAAACTCACAAGGGATTGCTAGAATATGTTATGCATGCTAGCTCGGTTTCAATGATTTGTCGATGAACTTGCATGGCGGGGCATTTCATCCTGAATTAAACAATGGAAGCCGAGAATTGCGACAATGACGGCCAGTAAAATAACGCACGCTATAAGGAATCCGCGATCGAGGCCAGCCGGCTCGATTTGACGGGCGATACTGTATACGGCGTGCGGCCTGTGCGACAGGAAAGTGGGGAGGCGGACCGACGATCGTAACGCTTCTGTAGACAAGCCCTTGGACCGTGGCATTCTTACCAATCACATTTGGTCAATCTCCGGCGATGCCGGCCGCAATGACGTGAACAGCTCCTCGTGCACCGGCACTTTATGGTCGTAATCCGCTACGCACCCGTCTTGATCGATCGGCTTTATTTCGCCTTAGCCCACCTTGATAGCTCGGACTTCTGCCGCGCGGTCATCAATCATAACCGTGGGTAGTTCGCCCGGGCTTTTCACCGGTAGGCTCCGCAGATGCTCCATGATGGCCTGCCATTCCTTGATCTCGCGCACAGCGCCATTCGTCGCTGTGGTATTGACGCTGCTTTGATCCAACGTGCCATGCGGCGGCAGCAGATCCGGAGTGGTGACGCGCGGCATGTCGAGCGCCTCTACTTTCGATTTGAGAGGCTGCCCATCCTTGTTCTTGGGCACAAGTAGCAGCTTGTCCTTTGAAATTTTTGGAATGGCCGCGAGAAACATTCCGACATAGAGCGAGGTGGTGAGGCTGTAGAGGTGTTGGTTTTTGTCGGTAATATCAATTGCTGTATAGCCGTGATCGAAGTCTCCGAGTTCGATCATGGTTACCCAATCAAACGCCGGGCGTCTGGTGTCGTAGCGGAACCTCATACCGGAGCTGCGCGGAAAATAGTCTCCAGGATGGGCGGGGCTATCGACGAGGAAGAATTCGAGAATATTTTTTATCTCCGGCGCGGTGAACCAGGCGGTCACGAGTGTGCTGCCGGCCGTCGGGTCTAAGACGCCGGCTCCAAGCGGCGCGACGGCAAATACGTCGTACACGGTTTGGATACCTGCCTTGCCGCGAGTCAATCCCGCGCGTGCGGCACCGTTGGCGCTGAAGCCAATGTCGGCATGCGTGGCTTCTCGAAAAGAGTTGGTTATGAGGTTGGAAAGTGGGGTGCCGGCCGTGATATCGGCAGGGTTGCCGGGGAGATCTTGCGCAATCCTGCACAGCGGCTGGTCAATGGTGAAACCGCGCGAGGCAAACAGTGCAGCGTTGATCTCTGGTTTGAACTTTTCGATTTCAGCAGCGATGCCCTTATCGCCAAGGATCGTGTCGTCAATGGGGATCAGCTTATAAGATTCGACCGTAAGCTTGCCCCAGTCCAGGCTCATAACCAGTTCGCCTAGGTTTTCTCCGTACTTTCCGGTTTGCACGACGGGCGTGCGACCGTTGACGATAACGGCCTCGTGCAACTCAGTGTGGGTGTGAGCGCCGATCACGATGTCGATGCCGGGGACGGTCTTCGCCAGTTGGACATCCTCGCCGTCGGTGAAGGTGCCGTCCGGATTTTTCATCATTCCGCCGTGACTGAGACAGATGACGACATCCACCTTTTCCGTCTCGCGAAGCAGCGTCACCATTTCCTTGGCGGTCTCGATTGCGTCGGGATAGGTAATCGCGCTGGCATTGGTATAGAGCATCGACTCCTTGCCCATGAGCCCGAACAGGCCGAAGCGAAGGCCACCGCGATCGATGACGATGTGGCGACGAATTACGCCGTCTTTAGCCAACTGTTTCAGACCGGACAGCGTGAGGTCTTCTTTTGAGAAATCGGTATTGGAGGCGACGATCGCTGGAATATGACCAGCCTTTGAGGCCAAGCTGATGGCGCTCGCGAGCACTTCCGGCCCAAGATCAAAATCATGGTTGCCGAATGTAGTGGCGTCGTAACCCATCCGCGCCAAGAGCTGTAGTTCAGCTCCCGTGTGACCGATTGCAGACCCGAAGGCCGTGCCCATGCTGTAATCGCCGCCATCAAGGATGAGCACCGGGCCCTGCGCTTGGCGCGCCTCTTTTCTTTTCAAAATGACGGTGGCCAAACGCGCAAATCCGCCGCGGGTTTTGTCGTCGTTCAGGGTGAACGGCGTATAGTCCGATGCCGGCCCCAACCCAATCACGTTCGAGTGGATATCGTTGGTATGCAGAATCGTGAATGTCGTCCTCATTATCTTGTTCCCTTGAGGTGCTGCCGTCCCCACCCCCAACAATACTGTGGCGCCAGCGGCTGCCGAGGTGGCCGCAAACTCGCGGCGAGTGACTGATTTCATGAGTATTGCTCCTCCATTCCTCTTGCCACTGCCAATTTCTGGTTGACGAACAGACTTCACGCGGGCTCATCACTCGTTCGGGGCTCTAGCCACTTCCTTTAAGTCGCGCTCAAGGAAATAGTTAAGGAACGTCCGGATAATGGCAATCGCGGCCAGTTTTCCGACCTCGTCCCAGCTCGGCGCAATTGCGGTCTCGATGATGTCGGCAGCAAGCTGGAACGTCAGGCCGGCAATCAACCAGCGCGCATAGCGCAGATAGCCATCTCGAAGTACTTGGCCCGTCGGCGAAGGCTTGACCATCGCATGAAGGCCACGGATGAAGGCCTCGATCGTCCCGAAGGCGATCATCAGCAGCGCCATCGCGTTGATGAGGATAACAGCGGGCTCCGTGATGAGGATCAGCCATTCCTTCATGGATTTCCACCATGCATTCGACTAGCGTTAGCGACTGGACGGAACATTGGTGAACTCGTGAGTTAGCCCTCCGGGCGTAAGTCCCCAGCGGACACAGCGTCCGCCGGGGGAATGTGGCCAATCACCTGTACGCGACTTACTTCACGCCGGACGCGTTCCCGGACTCGAGCAGTGCTTGTTTGCGCTTGAGCTCTTCCAGCATCGAGGCTGGACTCCAGCTTTCCGGACTCTGACGCGGCGGGAACTCCGCCATCGTGTGCATGTATTGAGCAATGAGTGCGCCTGCGGGAGCCAGAGCGTAAAGGCGATCCGCGCGCCAGCGTACGTAACCAACATCACCGCAGACATCGGCATTCTCAAACGGGTCCATGCGTAGATTATGCAACTTCGGAAATCTCAGCGGCACGAACGGCTCTTGCCATGCCAGTAAGCCTTCCGCTCGCTGTTCCATGAAATGGATTTTCCAGTTGCCGTACCGAAGCGCCATGAGATCGCCCTCATCGCTCCAATAAAGGAAGCCGGGTCGCGGGCTCTTCTGCGCGTCGCCCTTGAAAAGCGGCATGAGATTGAACCCGTCGAGATAGACCTTGAAGGTCTTGTCTCCGGCTTTATGGCCTTTCTTGCAATTTTCGACGATGTCCGGATCGCCCGCCGCAGCCAAGAGCGTTGGAAGCATGTCCTGGTGCGAGCAGAGCTCGTTGGAAACCGTTCCCGGCTTGATGACACCCGGCCAGCGGATCACGGTCGGTACCCGCCAAGCGCCTTCCCAGTTAGTGTCTTTCTCGCCACGGAACGGAGTAACGCCACCATCGGGCCAGCTCAGTTCTTCGGCACCGTTGTCAGTCGAGTACATCACGATGGTATTGTCGGCGATCCCCAGCTCATCGAGCTTGGCCAGCAGTTGTCCGATCTGACGATCATGCTCCACCATACCGTCGGCGTAGACGCCCAGCCCCGTCTTGCCCTGGACCTCCTTCTTCAGGTGGGTCCATACGTGCATCTTGGTGGAATTCCACCAACAGAAGAACGGCTTGCCGGCCTTGTGCTGGCGTTCGATGAAGTCGAGGGTGCTCGCCGTGATCTCCTCGTCCATCGTCTCCATGCGCTTCTTCGTGAGCGGGCCGGTATCCTCGATAGTCTGTCCGCCTTTGCCGTCCGACTTGCACTTGAGCACCCCGCGCGGCCCAAACTTTTTCTTGAATTCGGGATCCTTCGGATAGTCCTCGTTTTCAGGCTCTTCTTCGGCGTTCAGGTGATAGAGGTTTCCGAAGAACTCGTCGAAACCATGAACCGTCGGCAGAAACTCGTCGCGGTCGCCCAGATGATTCTTGCCGAACTGGCCGCAAACGTAGCCATGCGGCTTGAGCAGTTCGGCGATGGTCGGGTCCTGCGGTTGGAGACCGAGCTTCGCACCGGGGAGACCGACCTTGGTCAGACCTGTACGGATCGGCGACTGGCCGGTAATGAACGCAGCCCGGCCGGCAGTGCAGCTTTGTTGGCCATACCAGTCGGTGAACATCGCACCTTCTTTGGCGATGCGGTCGATGTTAGGCGTCTTGTAGCCCATGATGCCGTGGTTGTAGGCGCTGATGTTGAACCAGCCGATGTCGTCTCCCCAGATGATGAGGATGTTAGGTTTGCTCGTCTTAGCCATTTGCATTGTCCTTTGCTTCGTGACTTTGAGTGGTTGACTGTCATTCTTAGAAGGGCACAAAGCCAGTCCGTCGGTGGACCTGTTGCCCGCTGCGGATCACGTTCATTTTCTTTTCCTCAACCGCAGCTCAATTTTCTTGAGACGGCCTTTCATTGTCGCGCCATAGCGATACGTACGGCTTCCTCGGGCGATACTAGGTGATCCGAGTTCTCGGCTGCTTCGGCGATGGAGAGCAGCACACCCTTAACGACGCCGTTGAAGGCGTTGCCGCGCGGCCCGTAGTCCTCTGACACCGGAGCGCCTGTGTCCTGGCCCACGTCGCAACCATCGTCGGCGGAGAACACCATCGCCAGGGTTGCCGCGACGTCGCCTTCGCCGACCCTCTTACCGTCGGTGTACAGCGTCACCTTGCCACCCTTGCCAAGTCCGCCACCGGCGTAAGCGAACTCCATGCGCACTTGGTGCTCGCCCGCGCGGATCGGGCTCGTCGCCTCGACGTAAAAGTGCTTTACCCCGCCGAGGTTGTAGCAGTACTTGAGCTTGCCGCCCTTGGCGTAGAGACTCCAGCCGCCGATGTTTGCACCTTGGGCAATGATCACGCCCTCGGCGCCTTCCTCGGGCACCACGATCTCAGCGGTGACGGAGTGCGATTTGTTCTTGATGTTGAGGACACAGTTCTCCGACAGGCGTCCCATGCCGCCGAAGAGAAGCTGAGTCTTACCCTTGACGAGCACCGGTCGGCCGGCCGTGTCCGGATTGAAGCGCTTGGCGAGGTCATCATCCATCGGCAGCACGTTGTGACGGGTCGCCTCGATCAACCAAAGGCGCTGCAACTCGTGGAGCTTCTCTGGCATTTTCTTGGATAGATCGTTCGCCTGGCTCCAATCTTTGGTGGTGTCGTAGAGTTCCCAGACGTCGTCATCGAAGGCTGGTGTCTTTTCGCCGATCAGCAGCCACGGCGTCTTGTGTCGCGTCACCGCGGTCCACCCCTTGTGGTAGATGCCGCGATTACCGAACATCTCAAAGTACTGCGTCTCGTGTTGGTCTGCTGCTTTGCCGTCATTGAAGGAATACAGCATGCTGACACCCTCTATGGGCTGCTGCTGAACGCCGTTCACGGAGATCGGCTCGGGCAACCCGGCCGCCTCCAGAATCGTCGGCGCAACGTCGATGACGTGATGGAATTGCCACCGCGCCTCACCCCCGGCTTCGATGCCTTTTGGCCAGTGGACGATGGTGCCATTGCGAGTGCCGCCCCAATGCGATGCCACTTGCTTGGTCCATTGGTAGGGCGTGTCCATGGCGTGCGCCCAACCCACCGCGAAGTGGTTGTAAGATTCCGGCCCACCGAGCTTGTCTATCCGAGCGTTGAGGAATTCCGGCGTTTCAAGCGCAGACATGCCGTTGAAGTTGAGCATCTCGTTGAACGTGCCGTTCAAAGTACCTTCGCCAGACGCGCCGTTATCGCCGATGATGTAATAGACGAGCGTGTCATCGCGGATGTTCAGCTTCTGCAGCGAATCAATCAGGCGACCGACGTGGTGATCGGTGTACTCCATGAAGCCCGCGTAGACTTCCATCTGCCGGCGCAGCACCGGCTTGAGCGCCTCCGGCATGTCGTCCCACGCCGGGATTTCCTTGTGGCGCGCTGTCAGCTGGCATTCGGCCGGGATTACCCCGAGTTTTTTCTGCCGAGCAAAAGTATCTTCGCGCAGCTTGTCCCAACCCTGATCGAACTTGCCCTTGTATTTGTCGGCCCACTCCTTGGGTACGTGATGAGGGGCATGCGTAGCGCCGGGCGCGAAGTAGACAAAGAAAGGCTTGTCAGGAGCCAGCGCCTTTTGTCGACCGATCCAGGCCATCGCCTTGTCGGTCATGTCTTCCATCAGGTGGTAGCCCTCTTCGGGCGTCTTGTCCGGCTCCACCGGCGTTGTGCCCTCGTAAAGCGTCGGGTACCATTGGTTCGCCTCGCCACCGATGAACCCGTAGAAATATTCAAAGCCGCCGCCGCCCGTAGGCCATGCGTCGAACGGTCCGACCGGGCTCGTCTCCCACACTGGTACCTCATGACACTTGCCGAACTGGGCCGTGGAGTAGCCGTTGAGTTTCAGGGTGCGCGCCAGCGGCGACATCGTATTGGGCAGGACTGAATTGTAACCCGGGTAGCCAGATGCAATTTCTGTAATGCCACCCATGCCGGTGGAATGGTGATTGCGTCCCGTCAACAACGCCTGCCGCGTCGGCGAGCAGAGCGCGGTGGTGTGGAAGCGGTTGTACTTGAGGCCGCTCGCCGCGAGCCTCTCCGCATTCGGAGTTTGGCAAGGTCCGCCGAAGGCGCTCGACGAGCCGAATCCCGCATCGTCGATGAGAATGATTAAGACGTTTGGCGCACCCTCCGGCGGACGTAATTGATCGATCTTCGGATGCTTGGATTCCGGGTCCTTCGCGTCGTACGTGACCAACCCTTTGTACTGTTGGCTTGGAATGGGAAGAACCGAACGTTGGATTTTGTCCCTCACGCTCATTGTGGGCCTCTCCTTGGGCTGACACTTTGTCCTTGCGTTAAACTTCCAAACAGCCGTCAGTTCGTTGCTACACTTTGTTTTGGTAGCGCTGCTAAACAAGACGGAACAGGACTGCGCAGAAAGCGAGCGCGCCGATGAGCGCGAGGGCGATTGCAACTACGTAGAGCGGCGTTTGCTTACCTTCCTTTTCCGCACCCGCGATGACTGAAAAACTTCCGCCCCAGAGGTACTGAAGTGTCCATCGGTATTCCCAGATCGAAATGGCGAGCGCTATGACGCCACACAAAATCAACGCTAGGCCGAAGTACCGCGCGGCTCCTGGATATTTAGCGGGAGCAACTCCGGGCATATTTTGAAAGCGGTCGAAGAATTGCACGATCGTGAATCCAAAGCCGATCAGCGAGGTTGCCGTACGAACCCAGGACATCAAAGTGCGTTCGACGCTAAGCCGCGTGCGCAGCCAAGAGAAATGACTTTCCGCGGTTACCTTCACCTCGAAACGTCCTGTCGCCGCATCAGCGCCTACCTTTGGCATATTCACGCTCCGAGTGATTGTCCCTGTGACTAGAAGATGAGAGCTTTCATTCCGGCGATGATTTGTTCGATGGGCAGCGCCAAAAGGACGACCGGAACGAATGGAATCAACATCGCGCCGCAAAGAAAAAGGACGCTTCTCAGGTCGATTGGAACCAACCGTAACGCCTGGACGTTCGCGACGATCGAGTACAAATCCGTCGTCGCCGAGAAATCCGGCCTTTCGAGCGCTGTCCTGTCGATCTGCGCATCACGTGCGAGCCATTTTTCCTCGAAGGCATTGCCAACCTTGTCGGCAAGCGCGCTGTATTCCAACGCACCCCGCTGCCACACCTTCAAAAGGGCCGGACTGAATACAAGGAGGGGAGCCGCGAACATGGCTGCAACCGCCAACAAAATCCCGCCGTTGAAGACAAAATATTGAGTCGGCATCGTTGCCCCGAGCAGGACGATATGGGCAGAGCGTCCAGCAATGATGATGGCAATTGCCAACGCCACGACCGAAAATGCGCGCACCGAATATCCCACGAAGCCAAGACCGGCAGCGTGATCCGGATGGGATGCCACCAGGTGAAGATCGAGACCGGCGACGTGCCATAGGAGGCGCGCCCAGAGCACAAGACGCCACATCCACCCAAGAAGGAGGATGAGAAGTAGCGGAAGACTGACCAGGACGTGCCACCAGCCGGCCGGTGAATAGACAGGCGTGACGCCGGCCGCTTTGTGCCAGGCCGGAAGTTGACTCAACGGGGTGAAAATCGCTACCGCCGCGACCAGCAAATAAGCGAGCGAAACAATGACAATTTCCGCGGCGTGTGAAGCCAGGAGCCTGCGGGTCGACACCACAGCGGCTTCAAATCGCGCCAACCACATCTCGCGGACCAGGCCCGCTTCGACGAAATGATGCACGGTAGCGTTGAGGCGACGGGCCGCCTCGACTTCTGCCACCACCAACAGCGGAACAGCAAGCAGGTATCGCGCATGGACACCGGTTTCCCGAACCAGCGAGGCGATGCCGTCCGTGTGAAAGACGGTGCTTTGCACGACAGTGAAAACGACAAGCGGGGGCCAGCCAATTGCGGCGACAAATATTGCGCGACGGGCGGCGTCGAAACGATCCCCTCTGGCAAAGCCAAGGCGACGTTGTAGGCCGAGCAGCGGACCAATTTCGAACAGTTGATTGTCTCGCTTGCTGGTATTGCTCATGCTGGCGCATTTCGCAACATAATCGCCTTGCAATGCCAAGCCGTTCCATGCGGATCGCATATTGCCGGCCTCACTGGCTTTGGCCCGCATGCACGTCGCCACGACATAAGGCAACGATCCGCGCGAATGGCCCGCGCAAAAGAACGTACGGTAAGAAGCAGAGCACGATCGCGACGATCACTGCCTCACCGGGATAGAATGTTTTCAACACGACGAATTGATAGACAGCGTCGATAACCAGGCCCAAAAGAATAATTCGGGCGGTAGCAATCAGCCCTTCGCGAAGACGCCCGCCGCGTTCTCTCGGACTGGTGAGCACCGTCCACAGATACGGGGAACGACCGGTCCTAGCATCCTTGATGCCGTCAAGCAGCGCAGCGACCGATGCCATAATGGGTTGCAGGATGATGCGGAAAGTCATCGGCCCGCCGGGACGATCCAGCAAGTTCTGCCAGACCCGATGCCGAACGTCCTCGGAGAAGCCGTACAAAAGTGCACCCGCAAAGACGAAAGCTATCACCAGAATGATGGCCAGCTGGGCCACTCGAACTTGTCCTTTCGATGCAGCGGCGGTCATCGTCCGGGCCTTTTGTCTCGAACGACGCAGCGGAACCCCACGTGATTGGTGGAAGTATCGATCGGCTCGGCATGACGTGCGGATGGTCGGTAGCGGCGGCAATAATTTGGCGCACATAAGTGCGAGCCGCCCTTCAGCACCTTCCGCGGAATCTTGATGTCCGGCCGGCAGGGATCGACGCTCGCCGCCTCAAGCCCGCCGCGCGGATTCTGGGGGATGCAGCACGCCTTCGGCGCGTCGGCCTCGTGCTTAGGCGAATACCAGTCCGCCGTCCATTCCCACACGTTGCCAATCATATCGTAGACGCCGTAGCCGTTCGGCGGAAACGCGGTCGTCGGCGAAGTGCGATCATAGCCGTCAAGACCAAGGTTCTCGTCGGGGAATGCGCCCTGCCACGTGTTGGCCATTTGCTTGCCCCCGGGCGTAAGTTCGTCGCCCCATGCGAACTCGGCGCCGTCGAGACCACCACGAGCTGCGAATTCAAACTCCGCTTCCGTCGGCAGGTCCTTGCCTGCCCATTTGGCGTAAGCCTCGGCGTCCCGATAGGCGACCTGCACAACAGGGTGCTCGTCTAGCCCACTGATGGAACTCCGCGGACCATATGGCCGCTTCCAGTTGGCTCCAAACTTGAACGCCCACCATTGGCTCCAATCGCTCGTATCGACCGGATGACTTGGCGGGGAGAAAACCAGCGAACCCGCCTTGAGCATGTGCGGTAATGCGCCTGGGTAATCCTTCGGGTCGGGCGGTATTTCTGCGAACGTGACATGGCCGGTCGCGTTGACGAACTTGCGAAATTCACGGTTCGTGACCGGCGTTCGATCGATCCAAAACGCATCAACGGTCACGCGATGGACTGGCGCCTCTTCCGGGTAATGCTTGTCCGATCCCATGCGGAATGTCCTGCCAGGAATTCGGATCATGTCCCCGTGCGGCGAAATATCCGACGCCGCACTTTGCGATCGCGCGAAGTTGACAGCGTTCATAACGTGTTTCTTTTGGCACAAGCCCGCTGGGAGCAGTTGTTAATCGCCTGGCTCCAGCTTCATATATTAATCCAATTGTTATTCATGAGAGATGCAGGGGCATGGGCATTGACGTGGATCAAGTGACTCCAGCTTCATCAGCGTCGCTACAATAAAGCTTGAAAGACGCGACCCTCGACCGCTATGCAGATTCGGCAGAAGTAGCTTCCAGGGGCATCGCAAATTGCGGCTTGACATCAAACACTTGGCTGGGGGAGCGGTTTGACAATGGAAGAGGAATTGTCCGCAGCCGAGACCCTCTCATTGCCTCTCTGCTTCGTTCTGACGTCGACAACAGCATTCATCTTTCAAAGGCGCCGGACGCAACGAAGGCTTTTCACTTCGAAGAGATTGTGACTCTGAACCGGGAAAAGTGCGTGGAAGCTACTGGTGGCACGCGCCCGTGGCTTTCATCCGTATGGCAAATTCTCAGAAGCGATCTTGACGTTATTTTTGCCGTTTCCCGGCCAGGTCGGACTCCTGCCGGCTGACCGGACCGACCCACCAAGCACGATCTATCGCCTTTATCTCAACGCTGATGAGTACCAACGTCTTGGAGCTGCTGTAAAAGAGTTCAGTCAAGTCGAGTTTGGCTGGGACATTTTACTTTTAAATTGCAATGCGTTTGCCGCCCAGATGGCACAATCGGTTGCCCTCCGGGCGCCATCCAGCCTGCAGCTTCCGAATGACTTTGTCCGTTCTCTCTATTTTCTGAACCGGTCACACTATCGCGGGCTCATACTTGTTGGTCGCGGACCGACGAAACGCTAATCCCAGAACAATACGGCCAATTGCGTCACCCACGAGGCCTCACAGATCTGGCCCGTGAATGGACGAAAGCTATTCACCACCGGAACTCATGACCGAATGGCCGAGCAGCGTCCTCGATAAAGACGGCCCTGATTCGTCCGCAACTGCATCATTAGCGCCTATACCCTGCGCGAGAACAGCACGTAGCTCCGGCGCTACAGCAGCCAGTTGAACGAATTTGTCATGGTTGTACGGATCGTCGCCCTTGACGTCCGTCAAATCGATCACTGTGGCGCCCAGAGCCTCCAGCTCCGCAATATTACTGTGGGCGCCGACTCGGCTCTCTCCGCCGGCAATGAATTTCGACAAGCCCAGTGCCTTATCGTCTTTTGAAAGGACGATATAGAACGGCTTGCGGGGCTTTCCAAAAGCGCGCATCTCCGATTTAAACACATCAACATCTATATCGGGTGCTGCAAGGAAGATATCTCCGAATTTTCTAACGTGCCGAAGGTTTCCCGACATCTTGATCTCCCGCAGCGCCTCAACCGTGACCCAATTTCCCATCGAATGTGCAAGTATGTTGACCTGTTCGGCATTGCTCGCCAAGAGAAGGCGGAGCGTGTGAGCAAGATCCGCGCGCGCGGCTGTCGCGCTATTGTTGTCGTAGACATAGGCCGCAAGCTTGCCGCGGGACGCCCAGGTAAATAGAACGGGAACCCCCGATGCCTTTGAATCGTGAACAATCTGGGCGAAGCGATAGACCGCTTCGGCGAAGAGGGTATTGTAGCCGTGAACGAACACAAACACCTTCCGGCTTCCCTTCGGGCGCTTTGCAAGTTGAGCATTCAACGCCTGCACAAACGTCTTGTCGCCATCGAAAGACGCTTCGTGGAGCACAACGAAATTGGAGGCCGGATTGCCGGGGGGCGCCAACGCCCACTCTATTTTGCCCGGGATATGCGTTGGCGGGATAGACACCGTCAACGTCGCGTAGTTGAGGGCACTTCCCCGCTCGCCATTAAAAAATGTACCGGGCCGCGAGTCTCGCTGACGCGTCGCAGCTCGATGCCGGCGGAGGTGGAGGCGACCGACGAGTACAGGCCCCAGTCCTTGAGCACCTGATCTTCGCGCACGCCCTTGATCTCCCCCAAAGCCAGCGCGACGCCCAGCGCCGACGCGCCGCGCGAATAGCCCATGGAGCCGTAGGCGCTCGCCGTCGCCGGCTTGGCGCCGCGCGCGAGCGCCGCCTCGACGCGCTCGCTGGTGACGAGCGGGCACTTGATCTGCACGAAATGGACGTCCTTGGGGTCGGCGATGCCGGCGTCCTTCATGGCGGCGTCCACGGCCGTCACCGTCTCCTCGATCTGCGCGGTGCGGCCGAGCTCTTCGGGCAGAAAATCGCGCGTCTGCGCGATCCCGATGCTGAGGCGCTTGCCCGCGATGTCGGCGGTGCCGGCTCCGTCGGCTGTCGTGCGGGCGAACACGGTGAGGTGCGGGCTCAAGACGCCCTCGGTGCCGCCCGACATCACGAAGGCGATGCGCTCTTCCACCGCCGCCGGCGCGAGACCGAGATGCGGCGCCAGCGCGTGGCACAGCGCCGACACCGAATATTGGCGGGTGAAGTCGTTGACGCCGCCGTTGCCCTCGGTCTTGCCCATGACGGCCAGGATCGACCCCGGCGCCAGGCGCCCGCTTTCGATGAACTGCATCAGGCCGGAGACGTCGCTCGGGCTCTTGGTGGGGATACGGATGACCTCGACCGAATGCGTGCGCATGAAGGCGCTTCTCCCAATGACAAGCCCGGCAATCCGGCTATCGTTTCATCAAGCGTTGGACCAAGCAAGAATCCCGCCACAGCGGTTGCCAAGCAGCCGGTTGATCAAATCGCACGGACACGCGATGCTTGGCCGCCGGGGTCAATCGCGCGTCGTTTCTTCGAGGGCCTCCATGGATGAATTGGTACACGTCGTTTCGCACCCGGTGGTGCAGCACAAGCTGACGTTGCTGCGGCGAAGCGATACCGCGCCGCCCGCCTTCCGCGCGCTGATGCGCGACGTCGGCATGCTGCTGCTCTACGAGGCGACCCGCAGCCTGCCCACGCACGACGTTTCGATCACGACGCCGCTCGGCCAATTCCCGGCGCCCACGCTGGACGGCGCCAACATCTGTCTGGCGCCGGTGCTGCGCGCCGGGCTCGGCATGGTCGAGAGCATGTTGGACCTGCTGCCGTTCGCCAAGGTCGCCCATGTCGGCCTCTACCGCGATCCCAAGACGCTGGAAGCCATCGAGTATTACTTCAAGGTGCCGGCGGGCTTCGCCGATTGCGACGTGTTCATCGTCGACCCCATGCTGGCGACCGGGCATTCAGGGGCGGCGGCAATCGCGCGCATCAAGGAATGCGGCGTGAAGCGGATCACACTCATCTCGCTCTTGGCAGCGCCCGAGGGCGTGGCGCTGCTCCGGGCCGAGCACCCGGACGTGACGATCTATACGGCCTCGGTCGACATCAAGCTGGACGACCACGCCTATATCGTGCCGGGGCTGGGCGACGCCGGCGACCGCCTCTACGGAACCGGCTGAGCCGGCCCGCCCCGCCGTTAGCCGCGCCGCCTGGGGCGGAACTCGCCCCCTTGAGTCCAGTCCCGGCCTCACTTATCTTGTTTTTTTGAAGCCGCTGTCCGGTCCGCCGGGAGGGGCTTTTTGCTTTTTGTGGGGCAAGCGCATGTCCACGAACCGAGACGGCCATATCCGGCTGACATCGCACCCGGGCCACCGGGCACCCGGCCGCTTTCCGCTGAAATGGGGGGCGCCGTCCGCGCGCGAGCGTGGGCCGGTCGTCGGAACCGTCACGTCGGCGAGCGACCGCAACGCCATTGGCGCCCACGGCGGCTCCTACGCGCTCTACCGCGCGCTGGCGGTGTCGTCCGGCGCGCTCAGCCCGCTGGCGCGGCCCGACCTGACCAACACCTCGCCCGTGGTCGACATCGGCCCGTTCCCGCAATGGAGCGAGCCCGGCCGCATCGTGTCGCTCGACCCCTGGGGCCATCGCGTGGCCGAAGACTTCCGCGCCGAGATCGCGGAAGGCCTCGACATCCGCCCGACCATCGCGGTCACCAAGGCGCGGCTGACCATTCCGGAATTCGCCGCCGCCGACGGCATGGACTGGGGCGTCAAAGCCGACGGCGAGATCGTGCGCGCCGGCGGCGACATCGCCGTGACCAAGGCAGCCATAGACCCAGTCTGGTACCTGCCCGGCATCGCCGAGCGCTTCAAGGTCGGCGAGGACAAGTTGCGCCGCACCTTGTTCGAGCAGACCGGCGGCATCTATCCCGAGTTGGTGACGCGGCCGGACCTCACCGTGTTCCTGCCGCCGATCGGCGGCATCACGCTTTACATCTTCGGCGACCCCGCCGCGATCGCCGACCGCAAGCGCACGCTCACCTGCCGTGTGCACGACGAATGCAACGGCTCCGACGTGTTCGGCTCCGACATCTGCACCTGCCGGCCTTATCTGATCCACGGCATCGCCGAATGCGTGAAGGAAGCGCAGGCCGGTGGCGCGGGGCTTATCGTCTATAACCGCAAGGAAGGCCGCGCGCTCGGCGAGGTCACCAAGTTCCTGGTCTACAACGCGCGCAAGCGCCAGGAAGGCGGCGACCAGGCCGCCACCTATTTCGAGCGCACCGAATGCGTCGCCGGCGTTCAGGACGCACGCTTCCAGCAGTTGATGCCCGACGTGCTGCATTGGCTCGGCATCACGCGCATCGACCGCTTCGTCTCGATGTCGGACATGAAGCACGACGCCATCACCGGCTCCGGAATCGAAATCGGCGAGCGCGTGTCGATCCCCGACAGCTTGGTGCCGCCCGACGCGCAAGTCGAGATCGAGGCGAAGAAAGCGGCCGGCTATTACACCGCGGGCCCGGTGGCGGACGCGGCCGGTCTCAAGGCGGTGGTCGGCCGCAAGATCGACGAGTTCTAGCCATTCCGACGCCGGCGCATACGCTCGGGTTCGAGCGCGAGGCGGCGCTGTCGCTGTTGTCGGCGAGAGCGGTGCGCGAGCGCGCGGGCGAGATCCTCGACGCCGGTCTTGCGGACGCGCTGACGCATTTTCGTGTCGATCTGGCGAAGCTTTCTGAAACGGCTGATTTCGTCGCGCAAGTGATCCGCGAGAACTATCCCGACCTGGCGGTGCCGCTGCACGCGCGCTGGCGGCATTTTGTGTTCGACGGCCGCGACCTGTGGGCGGAGATTGCCGCCAAAGCACGTTGGGCGGACGCCAAGGCGCGGGCGCGCGCCGAATTCGATCTCGCCATCGTCTCGGTGCTGCTCGATGCCGGCGCCGGCGCAGACTGGCGTTATCGCGACGCGGCGACGGGGCTGAGCATCGGCCGCTCGGAAGGGCTGGCGCTGGCGTCGTTGCGCATGTTCGAGGCGGGGCTGTTCTCGAGCGATCGGAAGGATCCGCTGCGCGCCGATGCCGGCAAGCTCGCCGCCCTGACCGCCGATGATCTTTCGCGCGGCTTCGGCGCCGGCCACACCAATCCGATGACCGGGCTCGAAGGCCGCGCCGCGCTGCTGCAACGGCTGGGTCTAACGATGCAGGCGAACCCGCAGGTATTTGCGCGGGAGGACTCGGCGCGCGCCGGCGGACTTTTCGATGTGTTGGCCGGCGAGATGCAAGGCGCCCTGCCCGCGCCCGACATCCTGCGCGCGCTGCTCCTTCATCTCGGCGCCATCTGGCCCGACCGGCTGACGCTGGGCGGCATTTCCCTGGGGGATTGCTGGCAGCACAGCGCCATCAAGCGAAGCGATGCCACCAATGGCCTGATGCCGCTGCATAAGCTGTCGCAATGGCTATCCTATTCACTGATCGAGCCGCTGCAGCGCGTGGGCGTTGCCGTCACCGATATCGACGAGCTCACCGGCTTGGCCGAATACCGCAACGGCGGGCTGTTTATCGACTCACGAGTCATTGCGCTACGCGACGAAGCGCAGGCCACGCGCGCCCATACGGTGGATTCCGAGCTGGTGGTGGAATGGCGCGCGCTTACAGTGGCCCTGCTCGACCGGCTGCTTACACCGGTGCGCGAACGGCTCGGCGTCCGCGCGCAGGATTTTCCGCTCGGCGCGCTGCTGGAAGGCGGCACCTGGGCGGCCGGCCGCCGGCTCGCCCGCGATCGCCGCGCCGACGGCGGCCCGCCGCTGACGGTGGTCAGCGACGGCACGGTTTTCTGAAGAGGCAAAGGCCATGCAAGGCGTTACCGTCGTCGATCACCCGCTGGTGCAGCACAAGCTCACCTTGATGCGCGACAAGACGCGCTCGACCAAGGTGTTTCGCGAGCTGTTCAGCGAGCTTGGCGCGCTGCTCTGCTACGAGGCAACGCGCGACCTGCCGCTGAAGACGATCGAGGTCGAAACCCCGCTCGCCGCCATGCCGTCCAAGGTGCTCGACGGCCATCAACTGGTGCTGGCGCCAGTCGGGCGCGCCGGCTCCGGCTTTCTCGACGGCATTCTCAAGCTGGTGCCGAACGCGCGCGTTGCTCATGTCGGGCTCTACCGCGACCCGCGCACGCTCGTTGCGGTGGAATACTTCTTCAAGGCGCCGGAAGAGATGCCCGAGCGGCTGACGCTCGTACTGCACCCGATGCTGGCGACCGGCAATTCGGCGGTGGCCGCCGTCGACCGCCTGAAAGAAGCCGGCGCCAGGACGGTCCGCATCCTCTGCACGTTGGCGACACCGTCGGCGATCGAGAAGATCAAGGCGCATCATGCGGACGTGCCGATCTATACCGCCGCAATCGACGACGGCATCACCGACGACGGCTACATCCTGCCCGGCCTCGGCGATGTCGGCGACAGGATGTACGGGACGCGGTAGAGCGACTTCGTTGGCTATTGAAGTGCAGGCGGCGAGCACGGCCTGCTCCCTCTCCCCTGGGGGGAGAGGGTTGGGGTGAGGGGGAAGTGACTCGCATTTGTCCGCTCCCCCTCACCCGAACGCGCTAATAGCGCGTCCGACGTCTCCCCCCGGAGGGGAGAGGTGAAGAGTGGGCGTGGCGAGTCTGTGCAATGCAAAGCCACTCTAACAACACCCCGGCTCGAAATGCGCCGCGACCACGCGCTGGAGCGCCGGCAGCGCGGCGGCGAGCGCGGCGCTGTCGGGCATGGCCGCTCGCATGCGGGCGACGACTTCGGCGCGCGCCGCCGGCAGATCCACCCCGAGGACTTTCCCGTCCTTGACCACCGAGCGGCCGCCGACGATCAGTTCGTGGATGTGCTTGGCCGCCGCGCGCCCGAACACCAAATCGAGCGGATCGATGCGGTCGTACAAGCGGTCGTCGTCGAGCGCCGTCCAGTCGATGAGCAGCAGGTCGGCCGGCGCGCCGGGCGCGATCGCACCGCCGTCGTCGACGTTGGTCACCGACAGCCGGCCGTTACCGACGGCCATGCGCAACGTCTGCGCGCGGCTGACCGCGGTCGTGAAGCCGGTGCCGACGTGCAAGAGATGCGCAAGCCGCAGCTCGCGCAAGCTGTCGTCGTCTTCGTCGAATGCGCAATTATCGATGCCGAGCGCCACCCGGCAGCCGCGCGTCACCATGCGCGCGACCGGCGCCATGCCGGAACGCAGATGCAGGTTCGAGCTGTTGTTGTTGACCAAGGTCACGCCCCGTTCGGCCAACAATTCAAGCTCATCCGGCCGCGCCCAGACGCAATGGGCGAGGCTGAGGCGTGGCGACAGCAGACCGATCGCGTCGAGATGCTTCACGACGCCGTCCGGAAACGTGGCGTCGGCGAAGGCGCGCTGATAGCGCGTTTCCAGAAGATGCATGTGCACGCGGCGCCCGGTGCGAGCCGAGGCTTCGGCGACGTGTTCGAGCAAGGCGTCGCTGCACCATTGCACGCCGTTCGGCCCGTACTGCACGTCGACCAGCGGCCCGGCCGCGGCGGCAGCGACGTCGTCGACCAGCGCGACGAAGTCCTTGGGCTGGAGCGGCGGCCACAACAGCCGCTTTTCGATTTCGCCGCGCGCGGTCGTCGGCAGCATCGCCAAGAGCGGCGCGGAATCGCCATAGACTAGCGGGTTGCGGTCCTTCATCGAAACCGCGAAGCCGAGGCGCACGCCGACGTCGCGCGCCGCCCGCGCGATCTCGGCCGCTTCGGTCGGCAGGTCGGTGAAGCCCTGCGTGCGCGTATAATGCATCATCACGACGCCGGCCCCGCCGAGCGCCGCGTTGCCGAGCGCAACCACGGCGGCGAGATAGGGGTCGACGGACGGGATCACCGCCAGGTGCAGGAGCCAGGTTTCGAGCGGCTTGTTGCCGGCGCCGACCGACGAGGTGCGGATCGGCCGGCCATGGTCGTGGGCGTTGACCAGCGCCGGCAGCGCAAGGAACGGCGCCACCGGCCCGTCCGCCGCGGTCACCGCCACTATTCGCCCGTTCTCGATGCGGATGGCGCGGTCTCGCTCGACCGGCCGCTCGGGCGCGGTAAGCGCGAAGGCGCAGTCGATGGTGCGGGCGGCCGGGCTTTCCATGTCAACGCTCGCTGAAACCGAATTCACCCCATGGCGAACTCATCCTTGCGTCGCGCCCAGCTGGTGACCCGGGCTTCGAGCAAGGAGAAGATGGCGTAAAGCGACACGCCCATGATGGCAAGAATCAGCAGCCCGGCAAATACCAGCGGCACGTCGAAGTTGGAGCTGGCGATCATCATTACGTTGCCGATGCCGCGGTTCGACGCCACGGTCTCCGAGATTACGGTGCCGACGAAGGCGAGCGTGACCGAGACCTTCAGCGACGCGAAGAAATACGGCATGGTGCGCGGCAGGCCGACGTTCCAGAGGATGTCGAGCTTGGTCGCGCGCAGTGCGCGCATGACGTCTTCCAGCTCGGGCTCGGTGGTGGCGAGCCCGGTCGCCACGTTCACGACGATTGGGAAAATGCTCATGATCATCGCCGTGAGGATGGCGGGCACCGTACCGGCGCCGAACCACAAGACGAAGATCGGCACTACCGCCACCTTGGGGATGGAGGCAAACCCGACCAGCAGCGGATAGGCGACGTCGTAGGCGAGCCGCGACGAGCCGATCAGCACGCCGAGCGCGATCCCGATCAGGATGCCGAAGCCGAAACCCACCAGCGTTGTATAGAGCGTTTGAACGATGTGCGGCCAGAGCTGGGGAAAGCGCGTAACCAGCGAGACGACGATCTCGCTCGGCTTGGGCAGCACGATGTCGCTGATGCCGAAGCCCCAGCAGAGCGCCTCCCACAGCAGGAAGAAGCCGATGATGAAGGCGACCGAGGCGATGCGGCGGCGCAGGGCTTGATCCATCACGCCGCCTCCTTTGCCGGGCGGGCCGAAACGATGAGCTCGCGCAGGCGCTGGGTGAGCGAGACGAATTCGGGCGTGTACGACATCTCGATGGTGCGGGGGCGCGCGAAGCTCACCGGCGCGTCGTCGATGATCTGCCCCGGCCGCGCGCGCATGACGCAGATGCGGTTGGCGAGATAGCCGGCTTCCTTGAGGTCGTGGGTGACGAGCAGCACGGTGGGCTTGAGCTTCATCCATAGCTCCTGCATCACCGCCCACAGTTCCTCGCGCGTGAACTGGTCGAGCGCGCCGAACGGCTCGTCAAGCATCAGGAGCTGCGGCTCGTGGATCAGCGCGCGGCAGAGCGAGGCACGCTGCAACATGCCGCCTGAGAGCTGCCAGGGAAACTTGTCGCCGAAGCCGGCAAGCCCGACCTCTTTCAGCAGTGCCTCGGCGCGGTCGCGAAACTCGGTCTTGCGTTTGCTCCGGTAATCCTGGCGGAACGGCGGCACGATCTTGAGCGGCATCATCACGTTGTCGCGCACCGAGAGCCAGGGCAGCATGGTCGGGTTCTGGAATGCCATGCCGACGCGCACGGCAGCGGCGCCGACTTCGCGGCCGGCGACATAGACATAGCCGCTGCTGGCCGGGACCAGGCCGGTGACGAGCTTGAGGATGGTCGATTTGCCGCAGCCGGAGGGGCCGACCAGCGCGACAAAATCGCCGTTAGCGACGCGCAGATCGGTGAGACCGAGGGCGTGAATCTGCTTGTCGCCGCGACCGTAGCTGAGCGTGACTTGTTCCAGCTCGACGAAGACGTCCGCGTGCGGGGACCCCTTGCTTTCGGCGGCCGCAGCCGCGGCCGCGGGCGGCTCAGTCGTCTGGGTTTCCGCGCTCATCGGTGTCACACTCCTACTACCGTCGCGCCCCCGCGCCGACGATGGCTTGCATGGTCTCGTCGGGGTGCGGCACCGCCGGCGCCGGCACCGCTTTCAGGCGTTCGTCCTGCAAGATATGGACCGAACGCCCCCAGCCCTTCGTAGCGGCGACGAGTTCGCGGTCTTTGACGACGAACCTGCCGCGCACCAAGGTGTGCAGCGGCACGCCCTTCACCTTGCGGCCCTGCCAGGGTGTGATGGCCGAACGTGAATGGAGCTTTGCATCCTCGATCGTCATCTCGCGCTTCATGTCGACGATGGCGATGTCGGCGTCGGCGCCGGGCACCAGCGCGCCTTTGTGCGGATAAAGCCCCCAGATGCGCGCGGGGTTGAAGGCGCTTTTGCGCACGTAGGTGCTGATACTCATGCGGCCCTCGTTCACCGCATTCAGCATCAGCGGCATCTGGGTCTCGACGCCGGGAAAGCCGCAATCGACGGTCCAGATGTCGTTGCGGGTCTTTTCCTCCGGCGCGTGCGGGGCGTGGTCGGTGGCGATGACGTCGATGGTGCCATCGGCCAGCGCCGCCCACAGCGGCTCCCGGTTGCGCGCCTCGCGCACCGGCGGGTTGACGGTCATGATGCCGGGAAAACGCTCATAATCATCGGTCGAAAGCAGCAGGTAATGCGGGCAGGTCTCGCCGGTGACGTTGACGCCGCGCGCCTTGGCCTCGCGCAATGGCCTGAGCTCCTCGGCCGACGATATGTGCAGGATGTGGATGCGCGCGCCCGTCCATTCGGCGAGGATCGCGGCGCGGCTGACGGCCTCCACCGCCACTACCGCCGGCCGCGCGGCGAGATGCGCGAACACGTCGCTGCGGCCCGCCTGCATCATGCGGGTCTGCCGCCGCTCCATGATGGAGTTGGTTTCCGCGTGCAGCGACACGCGCTTACCGGTCGGCGCCACCACCTCGAAGGCCTCCAGCATGGCGCCGGTGGATGGGCTCGGGATCTTGCCGAAGGTGTTGCCCATGTAGCACTTGAAGCCGATGACCCCGCCTTCGACCAGCGCCGGCACGTGGGCGATAGTGTCGTCGCCGAGCAGGCCGTAAAGCCCGTAGTCGATATGCGCTTTCGACGCGGCGATGGCGTGCTTGTCGGCGAGCACCTCAGCCGTGCCGGTGGGCGGAATGGTGTTGGGCATGTCGAACACGGTGGTGACGCCGCCGAAGGCCGCCGCCGCGGTGCCGCTTTCCCAGTCCTCCTTGTGCGGATAGCCGGGATCGCGGAAATGCACGTGCACGTCGATGGCGCCGGGCAGGATGTGCAGGCCGGCGGCGTCAAAAAGCTGGCGCGCCATCGGCATGGCGTCATGGCGGCCGACCGCCACCACCTTGCCGTCCTTGATGGCGATGCTGGCCTCCAGCACGGTCTCCGGCGTCACGATGCTCCCGTTGCAGATCACCAGATCGGCGGTCGCGGCGCTCATGGCATCTCCTCGCATCATTCTTGTTGTCGGTCCGCTTTCAAATCATCTCAGAGCATGGCCCAGCCGCCGTCGACCGGCAGGTCGACGCCGGTGATCTGGCGTGACAGGTCGCTCGCCAGGAACAGGCAGGCGTTGGCAACGTCGACGTCGGTGGTGACGCGTCTGAGCGCATATTCGGCGGCGTGGCGCTCCATCGCCGCCTCGATGCTGATGCCGAAACGCGCGGCCATGTCGGCGCAGACCTTGTCGCGGAAGCGCGGCCCGTCGACCATGCCGGGCGCCACGCAGTTGACATTGATGTTGTACTGCCCGACCTCGAGCGCGAAGCTCTTGGTGATGCCACGCAGGCCCCATTTGGAGGCCGAATAGGCCATGCGGCCGGCGCGTCCGCGCATGCCGAAGGTGCCGCCGACGTTGACGATCTTGCCGTAGCGCTGCGCGATCATCGACGGCAGCACCGCGCGCATGGTGTGGAAGCAGCCGCCCATGTTGAGGCTGACGATGTCGTCGAACTCTTCCGGCGTGGTCTCGACGCCGGTCTTGCCGACCGGGCCGGAGCCGCCGGCGACGTTGACCAGGATGTCGATGCGGCCGAAGGCGGCGTGGGCCTTCTCCGCCGCCGCCTCGCATTGCGCGGCGTCGGTGAGATCGCACGGCACGACGATCGCCTCGGCGCCATCGGCGCGCACGGCCTCGGCCACCGGCGCGATGGCCGCGACGTCACGCCCGACGAGCGCGAGCTTGGCGCCTTTGGCCGCGAAGCTTTTCGTGATGGCAGCGCCCATCCCCTTGGCAGGGCCGGTGATGATCGCTATCCGGCCGGTCAGATCGAAGTCCATCACCCTCGCCCGTGCTTTTCTTGTCTTGACTTGAGAGAAGGGCCGCCCCTCCCAAGGCAGGAGGAGCGGCAGTTTGCGGGGCAGTTTATTTCTCGAACAGCTTGTGCGGCAGTTCGGACGCCGGCGGCATGAACTCGGCCGTGTAGAACTCGCTCACCTTCGGCGTGGGCGGCAGGTTCTCCGCGTGCACCAGGATGTCGATCGACTTCTTCAACCGCGCCATGTCGACGTTGCCGAGGCCGATCTTGGCGATCTCAGGCGAGTTCATCTCGTCCTGCAGGGTCGCCTGCAGGCGCTCGAGCTCGATCTTCTTCTTGATCAGCGGCTCACGCTTGGCGACCGCGTCGACCGCCGCCTGCGGATCCTTGAGCGCGTCCTTGAGGCCGTGGTTGATGGCCGCAATCAGGCCCTTGACCGCCTCGGGGTGCTCCTTGGCAAGCTTGCGCGAGACGATGATGGAGTTCGAATAGAGGTCCATCCCGTAATCGCCGTACTTGATGAAGCGGATTTCCTTGGCCGGATCGACGTGGATCAGCATGGCGCTGAAACGGATGGTGTTGACGTAGCCGAACACGCCGTCGACCTGCTTCTTCATGAGCATCTGCTCGCGCAGGCTCGGCTGCATGTTGGTGATCTTCACCGTCTTGCAGTCGATCTTGGCGATCTTGCAGAAGGCCGGGAACAACTTGAGCGCGCCGTCGGTGGCGGAGCCGCCGAGCGTCTTGCCCTCGAAGTCCTTCGGGGTCTTGATGCTGCTGTCGGAGCGCACCGCGACGGTGAACGGCGGCTGGTTGTACATCACGTAGACGGCGAGCGGCGCCTCCTTCGGCTTCTTGGCCGCGAACTGGATGAGGGCGTTGATGTCGCCGAAGCCGACGTCATAGGTGCCGTTGGCCACCAGCGGCACCGCGGCGCCGGAGCCGTTGCCCTGGTCCATGGTGATGTCGATGCCGTATTTCTTGAAGTAACCGCGGTCCTGCGCCAGGAAGAACCAGCCCTGCGGGCCCTGGTACTTCCAGTTCAGCACCATCTTGATGTGGACTTCCGCCGCCGCCGGGGTGGCGGCCGCGAGCGACCCGGCAGCGCCGACGGCGGCGGCCAGCGCGAACGCGAGAGAACGAAGCTTAAGACTCATTATGGGCTCCTGCCGAACAGGTTGATGTTGAACAGGCGTCGGCCCGACATTCCGTGCGCCCCGCTTGACCAGCGCCTGCCGCGGCACGACCCGGGCAAGCCTGACTGGCGCGAAGCCTAGGGGCGCGAAGCGTTGCCAACGAGTGCCGATTTCTTGTTAGATTGGTGCCGAAAAGTCACCGCTCGAAACGGTCCATCAACCCCATGAAACACTTGCGAATTTTGAGCTATGTCGACGTGGTGGCGCGCTCCGGCTCGATCCGCAAGGCCGCCGAGCAGCTCCACGTCACCGCCTCCGCGGTCAACCGGCGCATCGCCGATCTCGAGGCCGAACTCGGCGCGCCGCTGTTCGAGCGGCTGCCGCGCGGCGTGCGGCTGACCGCGGTCGGCGAGTTGTTCGTCCATTATCTACGGCGCCAAACCAGCGACGCCGAGCGCATGCGCTCGCAGATCGAGGACCTGAAGGGGCTAAGGCGCGGCACCGTGCGCATCGCCTGCAGCCAGGCACTCGCCTTCGACTTCCTGCCGCGCGCCATCGCGGAATTCCGCCGCGCCTATCCGCAGGTGACCTTCGACGTCAAAGTCGTCGACCACGAATACGCCATGGCGGCGCTGGCCGCCTTCGACGTCGATCTGGTACTGGTGTTCCGGCCGCCGTTCCTGCCCAACTTCCAGCCACTGATGACGGTGGAGCAGCAACTGGTGGCGTTTATGCCCAAGGAGCATCCGCTCGCCGCCAAGCACACGCTGCGCCTGCACGACTGCGCCGCCTATCCCCTCGCCCTGCCCGAGCGCTCCATCGGCGGCCGGCAACTGCTCGACGAGGTGACGGCGCGCACGGGCCTGCGGTTCAACGTGGTGGCCGAATCCAACTCGTTCGAGTTGCTGCGCGGGCTCGTCGGTCACGCCGGGCTGATCTCGTTCCAGATCCGCATCGGCACTGTGGCCGAGCGCAGCAAGCTCGGCCTGGTGGCGCGGCGGATCGACGAACGCGACCTCGCCAAGGCCAACCTGGTGTTTGGCCGTCTGCGCGACCGCAATCTGCCGGTCGCCACCGCCGTCTTCGCCGAGCGCCTCATCGCCAAGCTCGGGGCCCTGGCGGGCAGCCGCCCGGCAGCCAAAAAGGGGCCGGCGTCGAAGGCCAGCGTCCGCCGGACTGGACGGCGCCAGTAGCAGCGCCAGCAAAGGCATACACGTTACCGCCTTTGCCTAATCATTAGGCAAATATGCCCGATCTTCGATCATGCACATGCAAACAGCATGGTGGTTGCGGCGCGAAATCCGCCTAGCGTCGCCCTTTGCCCCATAAAACATCATTGCCACCCGGCCTCCACGACGGCGGCACCCACGCCGCGCGCCACTTGGCATGTCACTTGCCAAACCAAGCCAGCAGTGGAGCCCGGGATGACGCGTGCGGCCGACCTTGAACTCGCTTCCGTGGAAAAGCGCTACGGCGACACCGTGGCGGTCGACCGCATCTCGCTGAAGATTCCTGCCGGCACCTATTGCTGCCTGCTCGGCCCCTCCGGCTGCGGCAAGACCTCGACGCTGCGCATGATCGCCGGGCACGAAGACGTCACCAGCGGCGGCATCATCATCGGCTCGGGCGAAGTCGGCGACATGCCGCCGGCGGCGCGCGGCACCGCCATGATGTTCCAGAGCTACGCGCTGTTCCCACACCTGTCGGTGATCGACAACGTGGCCTTCTCGCTCAAGATGAAGGGCGTGGCCAAGGCGGCGCGGCGCGCCCGCGCGCTCGAGACCTTGCAGCTGGTGGCCATGGACCAGTACGCCGCCCGGCTGCCGGCGCAGTTGTCCGGCGGCCAGCAGCAACGCGTGGCGCTGGCGCGCGCCCTCGTCACCGATCCACGCATCTTGCTGCTCGATGAGCCGCTGTCGGCGCTCGACCCGTTCCTGCGCATCCGCATGCGCGCCGAGCTCAAGCGCTGGCAGCGCGAGCTCGGCATCTCGTTCATCCACGTCACCCACAGCCAGGAAGAGGCGATGGCGCTCGCCGACATGATCGTGGTCATGAACGACGGCCGCATCGAGCAGATCGGCGCCCCGCGCGAGGTCTACGACAAACCGCGCACCGAATTCGTCGCGCGCTTCATGGGCGGCAACAACGTGCTGCCGATCGACGGGCGCCGCTATGGCGTGCGCGCCGACCGGCTGCGACTGACCGACGGCCCGGACAGCCTCGCCGCCACCGTGCGGGACGTCGAATACCAGGGCATCTACGTGCTGGTCAGCCTGCGCGCGGAAGGCGACCTCGACCTGACGGCGATCGTCGCCGAACGCGCCTTCATCGACAACCCGATCGCCATCGACCAAGAGCTGCGCGTCTCCTGGGACGCGAACGACCTGCATGAACTTGCCAGCACGCCGTAGTGGGGCGGCGGACATCACCAGAAGGAACTGAGTATCATGAAAAAGATCAAGGACTCTAAGGGTTTGAGCCGCCGCACCTTGCTCAAGGGCTCCGCGGCCCTCGCCGGCACCACGGCGCTCGGCGGGCTTGCCGCGCCCGCCGTGCACGCGGCCGGACCGGTAACGCTGCGCTATCTCGGCACCGCGGTGAACCAGTCGGCCGACATTGCCAAAAAGGTGAAGGGCGACCTCGGCATCAATATCCACTACGTGCCGCAGACCACCGACGAGGTGACCAAGCGCATCATCACCCAGCCGAATTCATTCGACCTGGTGGACGTCGAATATTTCGCGCTGCCGGAGCTCGTCCCCTCCGGCAACCTGATGGCCATGGACGCCAAGAAGATCAAGCTCGCCGACGAGATCACGTCGGTGCTCACCAAGGGCACCATCGACGGCAAGAAGATCGGCAGCCAAGGCACCGCCCCGTTCAAGGTGTTCTACCGCGAAGGCAAGTACTCCAAAAAATTCGCCCACAAGCCGACGGAATGGCTGTCGCTGATCCCGACCACCTACAACGCCGACTCGCTCGGCTACCGCCCCGATCTCACCGGCGAAGCCATCACGCACTGGAAATCGCTGCTCGACCCCAAGTTCAAGGGCAAGACCGCGCTCATCAACATCCCCTCGATCGGCATCATGGACGCCGCCATGGCGATCGAATCCGCCGGCCTGATGAAGTACGGCGACAAGGGCAACCAGACCAAGGCCGAGATCGACAAGACCACCGACATCCTGATCAAGGCCAAGAAGGCCGGCCAGTTCCGTGCCTTCTGGTCCGACTTCAACGAGTCCGTGAACCTGATGGCCTCGGGCGAAGTGATCCTGCAGTCGATGTGGTCGCCGGCGGTCACCGCGGTGCGTTCCAAGAACATCAAATGCACCTACGCGACACTCGCCGAGGGCTATCGCGGCTGGTGCTCGGGCTTTGCGCTGCCGCGCACGCTCAAGGGCAAGGAGGAAGCCGCGGCTTACGAGTTCATCAACTGGTTCCTGTCCGGCTGGGCGGGCGCGTACTTGAGCCGCCAGGGCTATTACCCCGCGGTGATATCCACCACCAAGAAGGAGCTGGCGCCTTACGAGTGGGCCTACTGGTACGAGGGCAAGCCCGCGACCAAGGACATCCATGCACCCAACGGCTCGCTAATCGAGAAGGTCGGCGCGGTGCGCGACGGCGGGTCCTACGAGACCCGCATGAGCCACATCGCCTGCTGGAACTCTGTGATGGATAACAACGAATACCTGATCACCAAATGGAATCAGTTCATCGCGGCCTGACGCTGGACGACAAGGCCTCCGTGCGCGGCGACGCCGCCGCGGGGGCCTCCGCCCAGCGCTCCGGCAAGCCATCCAGCAAAGGCCGCATGCGCGCCGGCCTGACCGCCTATTGGCAGGCCGGCCCGATGGCGCTCGTTTTCTTCCTATTCTTCGTGCTGCCGCTCGCCGCCATCGTGGTCGTGAGCTTCTGGCGTTTCACGCAGTACTCGATCATCCCGGATTTCACCTTCCGGAACTACGTCGGCATTTTCGACAAGTGCATTGTCGGCCTGCCGGCGCTGTGCACCACCTTCGCCACCTATCTCTCGACCCTGAAATACTGCCTGATCGTGTGGGCGATCACGCTGGTGCTGGGCTTCACGCTTGCGTATTTCCTCGCCTTCCACATCCGCACGCTGACCATGCAGCTCGTGCTGGCGCTGGTGTGCATCATCCCGTTCTGGACTTCCGACGTCATCCGCATGATCTCGTGGATCCCGCTGCTCGGACGCAATGGCCTGGTGAACCGCGGGCTGATCGACACCGGGCTGATCGACAAGCCGCTCGAATGGCTACTCTATTCGCCGTTCGCGGTGACCATCGCCTTCGTCCACCTGCTCACCGCCTTCATGCTGGTACCGATCCTCAATTCGATGATGCGCATCGACAAGTCGCTGATCGAGGCGGCACGCGACGCCGGCGCCAGCGGCTGGCAGGTGCTGGCCAACGTGGTGATCCCGCTGTCGAAGACCGGCATCGCCATCGGCTCGATCTTCGTCATCACCATGGTGATGGGCGATTTCGTCACCATCGGCGTCATGGGCGGCCAGCAGATCGCTTCCGTCGGCAAGGAGATCAATGTCGAGACCGGCTTCCTGCAATTCCCGATCGCAGCCGCCAACGCGGTGATCCTGCTCGGCGCCGTGCTGGCGATCATCTACGCGCTCACCCGCTTCATCGACATCCGCAAGGAGCTGTAGAGCATGATCCCGAAAAGTGGGAACCGGTTTTCGGAAAAGATCATGCTCAAACAAAATGTTGGGAGAGCATTCCGGTCTGATCCCAACTCACGGAGATCGGACCGATGAGCGAGAAACGCCCGGCATCGTTCTATTGGCTCGCCGCCGTGTTCGCGGCCTTCGTGCTGTTTTTGTACGGCCCGGTAATCACCATCCTGGTGCTCTCGTTCCAGGGCCCGCAGGGCGGCCTCACCTTCCCGATGAACGGCTTATCCTTCCACTGGTTCGTGAAGCTGACGCAAGGCATCGGCCTCATCGACATCAGCCAAGGCATCTGGAATTCGCTCGAGCTCGGCCTCCTCGTCATGGTGTTGACCGTGGTGTTTTCGGTAATGGCCGGGCTTGCCTTCCGTCACCGCTTTCGCGGCGCGTCGGCGCTGTTCTACACCGCGATCGCCAGCCTGATCATGCCGTCGATCGTGGTGTCGCTCGGCATCGCGCTCGAATTCCGCATCGTCGACGACCAGATCAAGGCGCTCGGCGATGCCTTCAATATCGAATGGATCCAGGCGAATTACACGACCGCCATGGACCTGTTCTCCTCGGGGTTGGGCGCGCACCTGTCGTGGACGCTGCCGTTCGGGCTGCTGATCATGTTCGCGGTGTTCAACCGCTTCGACCGCGCCTACGAAGAGGCCGCGCGCGACCTCGGTGCTTCGCCCTGGCAAACCATCCGCCACGTGGTCCTGCCCATGATCGCGCCCTCGCTGGTGGGCGTGGCGCTGTTCGGGTTCACGCTGTCCTGGGACGAACTCGCCCGTTCCAGCCAGGCCATGGGTTCGAGCAATACCCTGCCGATCGAGCTCAAGGCGCTGACCACCACCGTCACCACGCCGGCGATCTACGCGCTCGGCACCACCACGACGGCTATCTCCTTCCTGGTCATCGGCATGGCGCTGGTGACGGTCTACGCCGTGCAGCGCCGCCGCCGTAGGCACGGTTCCGACGCGGGCAAAGGCTTGGTCTAGCGCATGATCCCGAAAGGTGGGGACCGGCTTTGGGGTAAGATCATGCGCGGGGAGAAGTGACCGTGCGCCTCGCCGTCATCAATCCCAACACCACGCGCGCGATGACCGACGGCATCGCCGCCGCCGCGCGCGCCGCCGCGAGCGCCGCGACCGACATCGTGGCGGCGCAGCCGGAGAGCGGTCCGGCCTCGATCGAGGGCGTTTACGACGGCACCCTCGCGGTGCCGGGCGTGATCGAGGAGGTCTTGCGCGCCGAAAAGGCAGGCGCCGACGCCTACGTCATCGCCTGCTTCGACGACACCGGGCTCGACGCCGCGCGTTCGGCCGCCTTGAAGCCGGTGATCGGCATCGGCGAAGCCGCCTACCATGCCGCAAGCCTGGTGGCGCACCGCTTCACGGTCATCACCACGTTGTCGCGCTCGGTGCCGATCCTCGAGCGCAATCTCGTTGAGGTCGGTCTTGCGGCGCGCTGCGCGCGCGTGCGCGCCAGCGACATCCCGGTGCTGGCGCTCGACGATCCGGCGAGCGGCGCGCGCGAACGGATATCGGAGATGATCGCCGCCGCCCTGCGGGACGACGGCGCCGACGGCATCGTACTCGGCTGCGCCGGCATGGCGCATCTGGCGCAGGAACTCAGCACCGAACACGACGTGCCGGTGATCGAAGGCGTCTCCGCCGCGGTCCGGTTGGCGGAAGCGGTCGTGGCGCTCGGCCTCACCACGTCGAAGCGCGGCCTGTGGGCGGCCCCGCTGCCCAAGCCTTACGCCGGCGCCCTCGCCAAGTTGACGCCGCCCGGCTAGTGCTCCGCGCTCACCGCCGCCGCGGCGCGCGCCGGCGGTGATGCACGGGGCGCTTCTTCTGCTGCGCGCCGATGGCATCGAAGCCGACGTAGATCTTGTAGTCGTCAATCTTGCCCACCGGATGCGGCAATACGAACGAGACGTCCGGATAGATGTGAGCGAAGGGCACGTTGCCGACGGCGCTGGTGATGGTCACCGGCACCTCATCGAGTTGTGTCGCGATGGTGACCGGATTGACGCCAGCTTGCACCACGGCAACGCGCAGCGGCACGTTGACGGTGCCGGGAGCGCCGGCTGGCCCGGTGATGACACGGCCCTCGACCCCGACCTTGATGTGCATGGAGCCGGCGAAGACGTGACATTCGCGATCGATGCGCGTGATACTGCCCTGGTAGCGCACGTCGAGCGGGGTAGGCGCGCCGCCGTCGGCACCGCGGCCGACGATCAGCGTCGAGGCGCCAGTGAGCACGTCGGTGTCGGGGCACGGCAGGTCCGTATCCCGGGGCGGCGGAGCCCCGGCGGCGGGCGCGCCGGCATCAGCCGACGAAGACGAGCCGACGAGGCCGCCGGTCATGCTGCTCAGGCTGGTCGAGCTGCAGCCGGCCAGGAACAGGCCAAGCCCCACCAGGGCCGCCACGGCGCTGCCGCGGCGCAACAATTCCGCATTGCGTTTGCTACCCATCACCAACCTATCTCCCCGCCGTCTTTTTCCCGCGCTTCGACGCCGGGGCGGAACCCGCGCCGTCGCTTGTAACAAGCCAAAGATGGCAATCCAAGGATACCCGGCGCCCGCCCTCAATCGGCATCATCGCGCAGACGCGCGTAGAGCAGATGGTCCTGCCAGACGCCGTTGATGCACAGATATTGGCGGGCATAGCCCTCGCGTTTGAAGCCGGTCTTTTCCAGGAGCCCGATGGAGGCGGCGTTGGTCGGGATGCAGGCGGCTTCCAGCCGGTGTAGCCGCAACGTGCCGAACCCGAAGGGGATCAGCGTGCGCAGCGCGGCGGTCATATAGCCCTGGCGCGCGAAGGGCGCGCCCGCCCAGTAACCGATGGAGCCGGCCTGCGCCACGCCGCGCCGGATATTGGCAAGCGTCAGCCCGCCAACCAAGGTGTTGTCGTGCGACCGAAACACCAGGAAGGCGTAGGCGATATCGTTGCGCTGATCCTCGGTGTAGCGGCGGATACGTCGGCGGAAAGCGGTGCGGCTGAGGTCGTCCGCCGGCCAGACCGGCTCCCAGGGCGTGAGGAAGGCGCGGCTCTGCTCGCGCAACGCGGCCCATGCAGCGTAATCGTTGCTCTGCGGCAGGCGCAGCGTGACCCCGTGGCCGGTGATCACCGGCGCGTTTTCGGTGGAGCTGACGGTGCGGAAGAACGCCATGGACCCTGCGCGCCGGGGCGCTCGCGCCCTGCCCTCAGGCCGCCCGGCGGACCAGAGTCTCGGCGATTGCCGCCGTGCTTTCAAGACCGCTGCCCGGCCCGAGCGCGGCGATCGCCGGCCGGCTGCGGCCGACCAGGGCACGGCCGGCGGCGCGCGCGCTTTCGACCGTCACGGCGTCGACCTTGGCCACGATCTCGTCGAGCGGGATGGGCCGGCCGAAGGCGATCAACTGCCGCGCCAGCTGGCCGATGCGCGCTTCCGAGCTTTCCAGCGCCATCAGCAGGCCGGCCTTCATCTGCGCCTTGGCGCGGGCGACTTCGGCCTCGTTGATGGTTTCGGTGGCGCCGCCGATCTCGTCGATGACCACGCGCATCAACTCGGGCGCGTCCGACTCGTCGGTGCCGGCATAAAGGCCGAAGAAGCCGGTGTCGCTATAGGGCATGTGGAAGGCCTGGATCGTGTAGCAGAGGCCGCGCACCTCGCGCACCTCCTGGAACAGGCGCGAAGACATGCCGCCGCCCAGCACGCTGGTGAAGACCTGCAGGCTGTAGAGCTGGTCGTCGCGCACCGGCAGCCCTTCGAGCGCAAGCGCGATGTGCACCTGCTCGAGGTCGCGCGTCTCCACGCGCGTGCCGCCCTGGAAGCGCGCGGCCTCCGGCAACGGCGCCGCCGGACCCGTGAACCCGGCAAAGCGCTTCTGCGCCTCGGCCACGATCTTGTCGTGCTCAACCGCCCCGGCGGCGGCCACCAGCATGTCGGGACCGCGGTAGTTGCGGGCGAGATAGGTACGCAGACCCTCGGGCGTAAACGAACGCACCGTCTCCGGCGTGCCCAGGATAGAGCGGCCGACCGGCTGGCCCGGGAAGGCGATCTCCTGAAGACGGTCGAACACCAGGTCGTCGGGCGTGTCCTCGGTGGCGCCGATCTCCTGCACGATCACATTCTGCTCGCGCTTAAGCTCGGCCGGATCGAAGGCCGGATCGCCCAGGATGTCGGAGAGCACATCGAGGGCGAGCGGCACGTCTTCCTGCAGCACGCGCGCGTAGTAAGCCGTGGTCTCGACGCTGGTCGCGGCGTTGAGGTCGCCGCCGACCGCCTCGATCTCCTCGGCGATCTGGCGCGCCGAGCGGCGCTTGGTGCCTTTGAACGCCATGTGTTCGAGAAGGTGAGAAATGCCGTGCTCGTCCGGCAGCTCGTCGCGGCTGCCGGAACCGACCCAGACGCCGAGCGAGGCGGTCTTCAGATGCGGCATCTCGTCGGTCACCACCGACAAGCCGGAGGGAAGACGGGTCACTTGCACACTCATGCCGCAGCTCCTTCACGCGCCGCTCGCGACGCACTCGATACAAAACGTTCGACCGCAGCCTGATCCGCCGGCAGCACCGTGATGCGCTCCTCGCGGCGGCCCAGATCGCCCAGCCATTCGGGCAGTTTCGGGTCGACGCCACAAGCGGCCCGCACCGCGTCGGGAAACTTGGCCGGATGCGCGGTCGACAGCACCACCATGGGCACCGCCGGATCGCGCGCTTCTTTCTCGGCCACCGCCAGGCCGACCGCCGTGTGCGGGTCGGCGCAATATTCGGCTTCGCGCATCCAGGCGCGCATGGTGGCGGCAACTTCCTGCTCGTCGGCGCGCCCGGCGGAAAACAGCGCGCGCAAAGCCGCGAGCGCGGGGCCCGACACCGAGAACCGCCGCGATTGCGCCAGCGAGCCCATGAGCGCAGCGATAGCCTTGGCATCGCGGCCATAGGCTTCGAACAGCAGACGCTCGAAATTCGACGAGACTTGAATGTCCATGGACGGAGAGGCGGTCGCCATCACGTCGCGCAGCTCGTAAGCGCCGGTGGCAAAGGTGCGTGCCAGGATGTCGTTGACATTGGTCGCCACCACCAGCCGGTCGATCGGCAGCCCCATGCGGGAGGCGACATAGCCGGCGTAGATATCGCCGAAATTGCCGGTCGGCACCGTGAAGGCGACCTTCCGCCGCGGCGCGCCGAGCGCCGCCGCGGCCGTGAAGTAATAAACCGCCTGCGCGACGATGCGCGCCCAGTTGATGGAGTTGACGCCGGACAGACGCACCTCATCGCAGAAGGCGTGGTGATTGAACATCGCCTTCACCAACGCCTGGCAGTCGTCGAAGGTCCCGTCGATGGCGACCGCGTGCACGTTCTGATCCGGCACTGTCGTCATCATGCGCCGCTGCACCTCGGAGATGCGGCCGTTGGGGAACAGCACCACCACGTCGACCTGGGCGCGGCCGCGAAAGGCCTCGACCGCCGCGCCGCCGGTGTCGCCGGAGGTTGCGACCACGATCGTGGTGCGCTCGCCGCGCTCTCTCAGCACGTGGTCCATCAGCCGCGCGACCAGCTGCATGGCGAGATCCTTGAACGCCAAAGTCGGCCCGTGGAAGAGCTCAAGCACGAACAGGCTGGGGCCGAGCTGGGTCAGCGGCGTCACCGCCGGATGACGGAAGCTGCCATAGGCCTCCTGCGCCATGCGGGCGAGGTCGGCGTCGGCGATGGTGCCGCCGATAAAGGGCCGGACGACCTCGAGCGCCACCTCGGCATAGGGGCGGCCGGCAAGGCCCGCGATCTGGTCGGGTTCAAGCGCTGGCCACGCCTCGGGGACGTAAAGGCCCCCGTCGCGGGCGAGCCCCGCGAGCATCACCTCGACGAAACCGAGCGGGCTGCCCTCGCCCCGGGTTGATACGTAACGCATTGATTATATTTGTATTTTCTCGTGGCTTGCCGAAAACAAAGGGCACAGTAGCCCCCGTCCGCCGCTTTCACAAGGAAAGCCGGGCCCGCCCGCTCAGGCCGGCTGCGGCGTCAGCGGGTCGGCGCCGAAGCGGTTGCGCCCGCGCGTTCCGTGCGGCAGGCCGGCAAGCATGACGGTTGCGATGAAGGGGAAGGCGAGCGAGCAGCCGTTGAAGATCGCCGAGCCGGAACAGACCGCGAGCGCGGCCGGCACCCACCAGCCGGAGAGGTCGAGGTCGTGTAGGCGCTTTACGGCGACCGCGACGACCGGCCAGAACAGCGCGGCGCCGAGAAAATCGAACGACAGCGCCAGGGTGAAGTCGAGGTCGTCGGAGCGCCAGACGCCGGTTGCGGGCATGCGCAGGGCCAGGAAGTAGACCGTCAGCTTCACGGCCAGCAGCAGCGCCACCACGAGCAGCAGCGCCTGGCCGAGCCAGAACTCCTGTCGGCTGATACGACCCTTCAGCGACAGAAAAAACCACGCAAACCCGACATCCATCGCGGACAGCCCGAACGCGCAGGGCCTGATCGTGGCCTGCGCGCGCGAGCCTAGCGGGCTCAAGTTAAGGAGCCGCGAGCGGGTATGGTAAACGAAAGATTACTGCCGCCGCCGGCGAAACAGCCAGAACAGATACATGCCGGCAAGCACCAGCGCGCTGCCGAACCAGGTCAGCGCGTATTGCAGGTGGTTGTCGGGCAGGTTCACGACAAGCTTGCCGGGCTTGGGCCAGCCGCCGGGCGGAACCGGGGCCTCCTGCTCGATGTAGAACGGCGCGTGATCCGGCCACTGCTTGGCCGCGGCGATGGCCTTGAGATCGCGGGCGTACCAGACGTTGTCCTTGACGTCGGCGCCAGGCGTGAAGCTGCCGCCCTTTTCCGGCCACCGCATGACGCCGACGACGTCGGTCATGGTCTTGGGCGCTGAATGGCTGGCGGCGGCCATATGGTCCATGGGCACGAAGCCGCGGTCGATGATGACGACGCTGCCGCCGGCAAGCCGCGCCGGCGCAAACACCCAATAGCCCGGCCCTTTCACATCCGGCCGGAAGGCGGAGCCGGCGGTATAGACCAGCGCCTCCTGGCCGGGGATGAACTCGGCCAGGAAGTGCACGCGGTGCCACTCGTGGCCCTGCGGCTTGAGATCGCTCCACGCGGTGCGCGGCGGCAGATCGACCGGCGGCATGGCCAGCCGCGCGTTGAGCGTGGCGATCAGGTTTTCCTTCCACGCCTTGCGCTGCACCTGCCAGACACCGAGCCCGCACAGGATGGCGACGCCCACGATCACGGCAATCGTCGGCGCGATGATGCTGCTGCGCTCCGGTGGCGGCGGCGCCCTGTCGGCCGGCGCCCTCACGCGTCCTTTCGCGGCACCAGCCGGCCTTCCTGCGCCTTGTGATGATACTGCAGCGCGATCAGGATGCCCTTGATGGGCCGCAGCGGCCCAAGCGTCAGCAGCAGAATGAGCGGAAGCCACAGTGCCGCGTGCACCCAATAAGGCGGCTGATACAGAAACTCGACCACCATGGCGGCGAATACCACGATGAAGCCGCCGATCAGGATGACGAACACCGCCGGACCGTCGCCGGCATCGGCGAAATCGTAGTCGAGGCCGCAATGCTCGCAGGCCGTCCGCAGGTTGAGAAAGCCCTTAAATAGGTGGCCTTCGCCGCACCGCGGGCAGCGGCCGCGCAGGCCGCGGAGGATCGGGGTGGCCGTCGAGGGGGCCGTGAAGTGCTCGCTCATCGCTCTTGACCTTTGCACGCTTGGTCGCGCGCGCATCCACAAACGCAAAAGGGCGGCGTCGCCGCCGCCCCCTTGGGAATCGCCGGGGCCTTAGCCCGGGTGAATGGCGCTGGCGCCCCACACATATATGCAGGCGAACAGGAACAGCCACACCACGTCGACGAAATGCCAGTACCAGGCGGCGAACTCGAAGCCGAGGTGCTGCGTAGGCGTGAAGTGGCCCTTCATCGCCCGCACCAGGCAGACGATCAGGAAGATGGTGCCGATGATGACGTGGGCACCGTGGAAGCCGGTCGCCATGAAGAACGTGGCGCCATAGATGTTGCCGGCATAGTGGAACGTGGCTTCCATGTATTCGTGCGCCTGCAGGGCGGTGAAGGTCATGCCCAGCAGGATGGTGAGCACCAGGCCCCACTTCAGACCCTGGCGGTCATCCTCGAGCAGCGCGTGGTGCGCCCAGGTGACCGTCGTGCCGGAGGTCAGCAGCACCAGCGTGTTCAGGAGCGGCAGATGCCAGGGATCGAAGGTCTCGATGCCCTTGGGCGGCCACACGCCGTGGGTGACGGCAACGCGGGCAAGCTCCTGCGCCTCGTTCGGAAACAGCGCCGTATTGAAGTAGGCCCAGAACCAGGCGACGAAGAACATCACCTCGGAGGCGATGAACAGGATCATGCCGTAGCGGTGCGAGATCTGCACCACGCGGGTGTGGAAGTGACCGCGCTCGGCCTCGTTGATGACGTCGCGCCACCAGCCGATGAAGGTATAGAGCACGCCCAGCATGCCGACGCCGAACACCGCCGGCGCCGCCGGGAACAGGTCGTGCATCCAGGAGATGGCGCCGACCGCGGTGATGAAGGCCGACAGCGAGCCGACCGCCGGCCACGGGCTCGGATCGACCAGGTGGTAATCGTGATGCTTAGCGTGAGCCTCGGCCATCGTTGTCGTCTCCGTTCCAGTCCTCTTTGAGCGGCGCGGATAACCAGCGCCCTCTTTATTCCTAGCGCATGACCTTATCCGAAAACCGGAGTCCGCCTTTCGGGATCATGCGCATCCCCTTTAGTTCAGCCTCAACCTGTTCATATGGGCCGCGGGGCCATATGCGGCCCCTTCACCAGCGTCATGATGAAGAACAGGATCACCAACGCCGCCAGGGCCAGCGCGATGGCGATCGAACGGTTACGCCGCGCCCGCAATTGCTCCGGGGTGAGTACGATGCGCTCTTCCGCTTCCGGCTTGTCCTGTTCTGTATTGTCCGGTTCCGTCATGACGAATTCCAAAGCCACGCGCGCCCCCGCCCTCTATCGAATGAGCCCGCCCCAGCCGTTGTCGACCAGCAGCACGGCGAAGAGCAGGAAGAGGTAGAGAATCGAGAACGCAAACATCTTGCGGCTGGCGCTGTCGGCGGGCCGGCGCTCGCGGAAGATCTGCCAGGCGAGCAGCAGCATCACCGCGCCGGTCACCATCGCCGTCACACCGTAGAGCAGGCCGGCATAGCCAAGCGCCCAGGGCGCGATGCCGAGCGGCACCAGGATCAGCGTATAGAGCAGGATCTGCCGGCGCGTGGTCATTTCGCCGGAGACCACCGGCAGCATCGGCACGCCGGCGCGGGCGTAGTCGTCGGACTTGTAGAGCGCCAGCGCCCAGAAGTGCGGCGGCGTCCAGAAGAAGATGATCGCGAACAGAAGGATCGGCTCGAGCGAAATCGAGCCGGTGGCGGCTGCCCAGCCGATCATGGGCGGGAAAGCGCCGGCGGCGCCGCCGATGACTATGTTCTGCGGGGTCGAGCGTTTGAGCCACACGGTGTAGATCACCGCGTAAAAGAAGATGGTGAAGGCCAGCAAACCGGCCGAAAGCCAGTTCACCATGAGGCCGAGCGTCACCACCGAGAAGCCGGAAAGCGTGATTCCGAAGGCCAGCGCCTCGCCCGGCTTGACCTTTCCCTTCGGCACCGGCCGCTGCGACGTACGCACCATGCAGGCGTCGATGTCGGCGTCGTAGGCCATGTTGAGGGCGCCCGAAGCGCCCGCGCCCACCGCGATGCAGAGCAGCGCGGTGAAGGCGGTGAGCGGATGGATGGCAGCCGGCGCCACCGCCAAGCCCACCAAGGCGGTGAACACGACGAGCGACATCACCCGCGGCTTCAAGAGCGCGATGTAGTCGCCGACGCCCGCCATGCTGACATCGGCATAAACCACCCCGGTGCCGGCCGCAGCCGGACCGCGGTAGTCTGCGCCTTCGGTGACGAGCGACATCAGTTACGCCGATCCCTTTGGTTCATCTTGCGCACGATCTTCCGAAAGCCGGTTCCCGGGCTTTCGGGATCGCCCGTTGGCTCACTTAATCCGCGGCAGCGTTTCGAACTGGTGGAACGGCGGCGGTGACGACAGCGTCCACTCGAGCGTGGTGGCGCCGGCGCCCCACGGATTGTCGGCGGCGACGCGCTTCTTCATGAAGGCCTCGATGAGGCCGACGAAAAAGATGAGCAGACCGACGCCCGAGATGTAGGAGCCGATCGAGGCGACCTCGTTCCAGCCGTGGAACGCGTTCGGATAGTCGGCGATGCGGCGCGGCATGCCGGCGAGACCGAGGAAGTGCATCGGGAAGAAGATCAGGTTCACGCCGATGAACGTGACCCAGAAGTGCAGCTTCGCGATGGTCTCGTTGTACATGTAGCCGCTCATCTTCGGGAACCAGTAGTACCAGCCCGCGAAGATGGCGAACACGGCGCCGAGCGATAGCACGTAGTGGAAGTGCGCGACGACGTAGTAGGTGTCCTGCAGCACGCGGTCGACGCCGGCATTGGCCAGCACCACGCCGGTCAGGCCGCCGATGGTGAACAGGAAGATGAAGCCGATCGCCCACAGCATGGGCGCGCGGAACTCGATGGAGCCGCCCCACATGGTGGCGATCCACGAGAAGATCTTCACGCCGGTCGGCACCGCGATCACCATGGTGGCCGCGATGAAGTAGGCCTGCGCGCCGGTCGAAAGGCCGACCGTGTACATGTGGTGCGCCCACACCACGAAGCCGATGCCGCCGATGGCGACCATGGCGTAAGCCATGCCGAGATAGCCGAACACCGGCTTCTTCGAGAAGGTGGAGACGATCTGGCTGATCATGCCGAAGCCGGGCAGGATCAGGATGTACACTTCCGGATGACCGAAGAACCAGAACAGGTGCTGGAACAGCACCGGGTCGCCGCCGCCCGACGGCTCGAAGAAGGTCGTGCCGAAGTTACGGTCGGTGAGCAGCATGGTGATGGCGCCGGCGAGCACCGGCAGCGACAACAGCAGCAGGAAGACGGTCACCAGGATCGACCACACGAACAGCGGCATCTTGTGCAGGGTCATGCCCGGTGCGCGCATGTTGAAGATGGTGGTGATGAAGTTGATGGCGCCGAGGATGGACGAGGCGCCGGCCAGATGCAGCGACAGGATCACGAAGTCGACCGCCGGTCCCGGATGGCCGGTCGTCGACAGCGGCGCGTAGATGGTCCAGCCCGTGCCGGCGCCGACCGTCCCTGGCTCACCGCCCATGAACAGCGACGTGACCAGCAGCGCGAAGGCCGCCGGCAGCAGCCAGAACGAAATGTTGTTCATGCGCGGGAACGCCATGTCGGGCGCCCCGATCATCAGCGGCACGAACCAGTTGCCGAATCCGCCGATCATGGCGGGCATGACCATGAAGAAGATCATGATCAGGCCATGCGCGGTGGTGAAGACGTTGAACTCGTGGCCGCTCGGGAAGAACTGCATGCCCGGGTTCTGCAGCTCCGCGCGGATGGCGATCGACATGGCGGCGCCGATTACGCCGGTGCAGATCGCGAACACCAGATACATCGTGCCGATGTCCTTGTGGTTCGTCGAATAGACGAACCGCCGCCAACCGGTGGGGTGAGCGTGGGCATCGTGCGCAGCAGCGGCAGTGTGAGCCATCTTCGTTGTCCCTTTTGACCCTTAAGTCCTCGTCCCGGGTATTGTATTCAGTTTATTGTATGT
This sequence comes from uncultured Pseudomonadota bacterium, assembly GCA_963773225.1. GTDB lineage: Bacteria > Pseudomonadota > Alphaproteobacteria > Rhizobiales > Xanthobacteraceae > Pseudolabrys. The sequence continues at coordinate 341,885 of CAVZAO010000014.1, read as the reverse complement.
GTCACGCCGGTCAGTGAGCGCCCGCGGCCGCCGCCACCTGGACCGGATGGGCTGCCGATTTCGCCGCCACCGCCGGGCGCGCGGCCCCGCTGTCGGCGGAAAACTGCTTCTTGGCCGTGACCAGCCAAGCCTCGTATTCCTTCTCGGTCACGACGTGGACCGCGATCGGCATCTGGTCGTGGTCGCGCCCGCACAGTTCCGAGCACTGGCCATAGAACATGCCGGTGCGCTCGGCCTTGAACCAGGTCTTGTTCAGGCGGCCCGGGATGGCGTCGATCTTGATGCCGAAGGAGGGCACCGCGAACGAATGAATGACGTCGGCGCCCGTGGTGTCGACCTCTACCACCTTATTGACCGGCACAACGATGTCATTGTCGACCGTCAGGAGGCGCGGCTGCCCGGGCTTGAGGTCCTTTTCATGCACCAGCAGCGAAGTGAACTGGATCTTCTGCTTGGGATATTCGTAGGTCCAATACCACTGGTGGCCGACGGCCTTCACGACCACGTCCGGCTTCGGGATGGTGAGTTCGAAGAACAACAGCCGGAACGAGGGCACCGCGATGGTCACCAGGATCAGCACCGGGACCACCGTCCAGATCACCTCGATGAAGGTGTTGTGGGTGGTGCGCGAGGGCACCGGATTGGCGCGGGCGTTGAAGCGCACCACGACAATGATCAGGAGGCCGAGCACGAACAGCGCAATGGCGCCGATGATCCACAAGAGGAAGTCATGGAACCATTCGATATTTTCCATGACCGGGGTCGCGGCCGGCTGCATGCCGATTTCCCAGGGCTTCGGCTGACCCGTGGCGGCCAGGGCGGCGGTCCCGCCGGCAAGAACGGTCACGCTCAGCGTAACCAGAAAGGCGTACAACCGCTTGAGCACCAGCATCGTCTTATGCGCTCCCTCGACGAAGAAAAGCCTCGGAGACAAGGCCCTTTTTTGGCCCCAGACGCGCCACCCACCGCGTAGCGCGACGGTCGGCGTGACTCCCGCCGGGCACGGCATTGGCCACGGGCGTGGCTGCTGGGTGATGCGGCGGGACGGGGGGAAATCCCGGCTTCTCAAACCACAATTCCGGCGCTGCCGCAATGCACCTTGTCGTCGCTGCTTTGGACATATCTTCCGGCACATCCTGTCGCGTTTGGCGCCGCACGAAAAGATGCGCCGGTGCCGCATTTACGCCACCTCGGCGGTGCCTTGGAGGGCGCGCGCGCGGCGTCCGGCAGGCGCCGTTTGCTTGACAGGATCGCGTGGGCATGAGCCAACGGGGCCGGCCGATACAATCAGACGGGGCGGCGATTCGCGCTCGGCGCCGGGACAATGGGGGCCGGTGCCGCGGCCAAGGGACTGAATCATGGGCATTTTCGCGCATGAAGGACATGCGCCCGGCGCTCGGGCCCGGTTGGCAGCAACGCTGTTCGCGGCCGCCACGATGGCGTTCGCCTCAGTGGGGCCGGCCGCCGCGCAAGGCGCGGTCAAATCCGTCCACAAGGACTGGCAGGTGCGCTGCGACACGCCCCCCGGCGCCAAGCAGGAGCAGTGCGCGCTCATTCAGAGCGTGACCGCAGCCGACCGCGCCAACGTCGGCCTCACGGTCATCGTGCTCAAGACCGCCGACAAGAAGAGCCGCCTGATGCGGGTGGTGGCGCCGCTCGGCGTGCTGCTGCCGTCGGGCCTGGGGCTCAAGATCGACAATACTAATGTCGGCCGCGCCGGTTTCGTGCGCTGCCTGCCCAACGGCTGCATCGCCGAGGTGGTGATGGACGACAAGCTCCTGAAGGAGCTGCAGACCGGCAAGACGGCGACGTTCATCATCTTCCAGACGCCGGAGGAAGGCATCGGCTTTCCGATGAGCCTGGCCGGCTTCAAGGAAGGCTACGACGCGCTGCCGTGACGGGCGGCGCCCCTCGCCGCTCTGGCCCGATCGGGCGATACTGGGAGCGATCGCGCAGGAGGCAGGCATGACGACGCAAGGCGAACGGTTTGGCAGCGCACTGGCGAAAGCGGTGAAGGGCACCGTCGCGAGCATCAAGGAACGCGAGGCGGCTGAACCGGCAGAGAATCGCACCTGGGACCGTCCGGACGCCCCCTGGCACGACGCCCGCGTCAAACGCGGCATGGAAGCGCAACTGGCGCGGCGAGCCGAGCGCATCGGCGCCGGCGAGAAGCCGCTCGGCTGGAAGCTCGGCCTCGGCGCGCCGCCCGCGATGGCCGCACTGCAGATTTCAGGCGCTCAGGTCGCCTACCTGATGCAGGGCGCGCTGCTGTCGTCGGGCGCCGTAGTCAACGTCAAGGATTGGACGCAGCCCGCCGCCGAGCCGGAGATCGCGGTACAGCTCGGCAGTGATTTGCCACCGGGATCCTATGCCGCCACCGCGCGCGCCGCCATCGCCGCCTTGATGCCGGCGATCGAGCTGATCGATCTCGACCGGGCGCCCACCGCGGGCAGCCTGGATACCGCCCTCGCCGGCGGCATGTTTCAACGCCACGTCATTCTGGGCGAGGGCCGCCGCAGCGGTGGCGAGACCGCCGACCTCTCCGCCCATGTGTTCCGCCGCGGCAGACTGGCAACGGAAGCCGCCGATGCGGAGGCGCTGACCGGCAAGGTTCCCAACCTGCTCGTGCACCTGGCCAATACGTTGGCTGCCTTCGGCGAGAGCCTGAAGGGCGGCGACATCGTCATTTGCGGTTCGACCGTGCCGATGCCGCTGATCGAGCCGGACGAGACCGAATTCGGCTACGAATTGCGGCCGATCGGGAGCGCGTCGGTGCGGTTTGTGCGGGATTGAGCCGCCCTCGCAATACAGTGCCCAAGCACTTATCTCGATGGGCGAATTAGGAGTTCTTCATGGACAAGTCCGTTTCCTCCCTCATCGACCGTGCCGGTCTCGACAAGGCCAGTGTCGCCCGCATCATCAACCGGGGCCTGGAGGGCGCCGACGACGGCGAATTGTTCCTCGAATACAAGCAGGCCGAGATGCTGGTGTTCGATAACGGCCGCCTCAAGCAGGCGACCTATGACACGGCCCAAGGCTTCGGCCTGCGCGCGGTGAAGGACGAAGCGGTCGGCTACGCCCACGCCTCCGATCTGTCGGAAGCCGCGCTGGCGCGGGCAGCCGAAGCGGTGCGCGCGGTCAAGGGCGGCCATACCGGCACCTACGCCGACGCGCCCGGCCGCACCAATGCCAAGCTCTACGGCGACGACAACCCGCTCGAACGTCCCGTGTTCGAGACCAAAGTGAAATTGTTGGCCGAGATCGACGCCTACGCGCGGGCCAAGGATCCGCGCGTGCGGCAGGTGTCGGCGAGCCTGGGCGCCACCTGGCAGGTGGTGGAGATCCTGCGCACGGACGGCTCGACCTATCGCGACATCCGGCCACTGGTCAGGCTCAACGTGTCGGTGGTGACCGGCGACGGCGACCGCCAGGAGACCGGCTCCTACGGCTTCGGCGGGCGCGAATCCTACGAGCGCTTTATCACGGCGGATGCCTGGCATGGCGCGGTCGACGAAGCGGTGCGCCAGGCGCTCGTCAATCTCGAAGCCGTTCCCGCGCCGGCCGGCGAGATGGACGTTGTGCTGGGCTCGGGCTGGCCGGGCGTGATGCTGCACGAAGCCGTCGGGCACGGCCTCGAAGGCGATTTCAACCGCAAGAAGACGTCGGCGTTTGCCGGGCTCATGGGCCAGCAGGTCGCCGCCAAGGGCGTCACCGTGGTCGACGACGGCACCATGCACCAGCGCCGCGGCTCGCTCTCCATCGACGACGAGGGTACGCCCACCAACCGCACCGTGCTGATCGAGGACGGCATTCTGGTCGGCTACATGCAGGACCGCCAGAACGCGCGGCTCATGAACATGAAGCCGACCGGCAACGGCCGGCGCGAAAGCCACGCCCACGTGCCGATGCCGCGCATGACCAACACCTACATGCTCGCCGGCGACAAGCCGCGCGAGGAGATCATCGCCTCGGTGAAGAACGGGCTCTATGCCGTGAGCTTCGGCGGCGGGCAGGTCGACATCACCTCGGGCAAGTACGTGTTCCAGTGCACCGAGGCCTACAAGATCGAAAACGGCAAGGTCACCGCGCCGGTGAAGGGCGCCATGCTCATCGGCAACGGACCCACCGACTTGAATCGCATCACCATGATCGGTAACGACTTCGCGCTCGATCCCGGCATCGGCACGTGCGGCAAGAACGGGCAAGGCGTGCCGGTCGGCGTCGGTCAGCCGTCATTGCGCATGGACAAGATCACCGTCGGCGGCACGGCCTGACGCCGCGCGAGGAGTTCATTCAATATGTCGTCTTCTTCAGCCTCGCGCCCGACGCACAAGTCCGGTCCGCTGCGCTCGGTACTCGAGCTTTTGGCGGTCATCCTCGTGGTGATCGCCGGCAAGACTGCAATCGCCGAACCCTTCTATGTCCCCTCCGGCTCGATGGAGCCGACGCTGCTGATCGGTGACGAACTCATCGCCACCAAATTCTCTTACGGCTACGGCACCGCGGCCTTGCCGAACTTCTTCAACGCGCCGATCAGCGGCCGCGTACTCGCAAGCACGCCGCACCGCGGCGACGTGGTCGTATTCCGCTGGCCCGGCGATACCAGCCAGACCTGGGTGAAGCGGGTGATCGGGCTGCCGGGCGACCGCATCGCGATGCGTGACGGCGTGGTCTGGATCAACGGCAAGCCGGCCGCGCAGACACCGGACGGCACGGGCCAGGTGGAGAACGAGAACGGCCAGTACACCCCCGCGCGCAAGATCATCGAGACGCTGCCCAACGGCTACAAGCATCTTATCTACAAGATGGTCCGGGACGGTCCGCTCGACAATCTGCCGGCGGTGACGGTGCCGCCCGGCCACGTGTTCGTCATGGGCGATGACCGCGACGATTCCGCCGACAGCCGCGTTCCGCTCAGCCAGGGCGGCGTCGGCATGCTGCCGATGAACAACCTGGTCGGTCGCGTGCAGGCGCTGATCGGCTCGTGGAACCTCGCCTACGTGCAGAAGCCGATCCAAGACTGGCCGTCGGGCTTGAGGCTGTCGCGTTTCTTTACCGCGGTGCATTGAGCCGAAGGCTGCCGTCGGCCGACCGCCAACGCGTCCGCGCAAGTCTGGCGTCAGACGAGGCTATTCCTCACGCATCCGGCTACCGCACCACACCCGAGACGCAGCAATAGCCGCGCTTAGGACGGGGAATCTTCGACTTCAAATAGCAGCGCGCGGAGTTGCTGCCATAGCCCGGCCGCACGTAGGTGAAGGCGCGGCAGCGCTTGTCGGCCTTGCAGGCCTCAAGGCACGCCTTGCCGCTCGGATCGGACGGCAGGTCGAAATGGCGGTAGTTGCCGCCGCGCCGCGAGATCGACATTTCCACCGGCCCACCGATGTGCGGTTCGATGACGCCGGCGCCGCGCACGCTCGACACGCAGCAGGGGTTCTCGACACGCGGGGGCACGCTTTTCTTCAGCGAACAGGTCGCCGGCGCCTGCTTGGTGTGGGGAAAGGAAAAGCTCCATGCGAGACAGCGCGAATCGCGCTCGCAGCGCGTGGCGCACGCCGCCGGATCGCCGGAGCGGACGTTGAAGGTGAGATAATCTCCGCCGACGCGGTCGTAGCCGACTTGGGCATGCGCCGGCATGGTCAGCATCGCCACGGCCAATACCAACATTGCCGCCACCATCAGGCCGCCCATCCGGCTCCTGGTCAGGCCTTCGACCCGTTTCCCCATGCGCGCGCCTCCGGCTCAACCGCCATTGGTCGTCCCCTTGCCGCGGCAGTTTAACGCGACTCAAGCTCCTTGGGCAGGTGCGACGCGGCTGGCGCAAAAGAATGCGCCCGCCGGAGGGGCCAGCGGGCGCTTGATCCGGCCGCGAGAGGGGATTTCGCGGGACCCCGGACCGGGCGGCCGATTGAGAGGGATCGGCCGTTTCACTTTGACTCGTTCAGGCCATAGGCACCGCGCGGCGCTGCCGGGGCTGCGGCTGCAACGGCGGTGCATCGAGCGTCACGGCGGGCGGCCGGCGGCGCGGCAACGGCCGGCTCACGCGCCGCTCGATGACGCGCGCGCGTAGAACCTCGGTCGGGTCCTCCCAGAAAGGCGAGGAAAAGGCTTCGTCGAGATCGGCCTGGAAGACGCCCATGTCGGCCAGCATGCGGCGGTCGAGCCCTGACAGCACCCGCGCCTCGCGGCGGTGACGGCGTGCCCGCGCCAGATCCTTGAGCCAGCGCGTGACCAGCGCCAGCAGGCTGAAGCTCCCCCGCAGCGCGGTCGCGCCGGCAATGGGCAGAACGGGGATATTTGCGTTCATGACAGTTCTCCATCGGTCGTGCGGCGTGTTGGCCCGATATTCGGCACCAAGCAGGCCGGAACCACCCGAATTCCCCACCCGATTTCTGGTTTAATTGCGGTTTGTCGCCTCAAGGTCGATTCCCGACCCTTTAGAGCGCGATCATGCGCTGCGGAAATTGATTAGTGAAACGAATGTTTTTAATACCATCGATCAACAGCTGTGATACGGTTCCGGCGGCCTCCCACGAGAGGCCGGCTTGAGTCTTTGTCTTGTCACGTTTTTCGGGCGGCGCGCTCGCGAATTGGCCTGGAAGACGCTGTGGAGGCCGCCGCCATGCCCGCGATGCTCGACATCGATCAATTGCGTACCTTCATCGCCATTGCCGACACCGGCAGCTTCACGCGCGCGGCCGAGGTGGTGAACAAGACCCAGTCGGCCGTCTCCATGCAGATGAAGCGGCTGGAAGAGCGCATCGAGCGGCCGCTGTTCGCGCGCGACGGCCGCGCCTCCAAGCTGACCGAGGACGGCCTGCGGCTGCTCGATTACGCGCGCCGGCTTGTGAAGCTGAACGTGGAGACGGTCGCGGCCTTTTCCGACGAGGCGCTGTCGGGGCGCGTGCGCCTTGGCGTGCCGGACGACTATGCCGACCGCTATCTGCCGGACATCATGGCGCGCTTTTCGCGCGCCTACCCCGGCGTTGAACTGACCGTCCTGTGCGAGCCGTCGCTCGACCTGATCGACAGGGTCGACGCCAACGATCTCGATCTCGCCATCGTCACCAACTGCGAATCCAAGCGCGCCTCCGAAGTCTTCCGGCGCGAGCGCCTGCTGTGGGTGACCTCGAACCGGCATCCGACCCACCTGGAAGGGCGCGTGCCGCTGGCGCTCGGGCGGCCGAACTGCATGTGGCGGCACACCGCGATCGACCGGCTGGAAACGGCGGGGCGGCCGTACCGCCTGCTCTACTCGAGCTCGAATGTGGGCGCGGTCGCCGCCGCCGTGCTGGCCGGGCTCGCGGTGTCGGTGCTGCCGGAATTGGGCCTGCGGCCCGGCATGCGCGTCTTGACCAGCGCCGACGGCTATCCCGACCTGCCTTCCTGCCGCATCGGCCTCATTCGCAACGCGCACGAAAGCTCCGCGCTCGCCGACGCGCTTGCCGAGCACATCATCTCCTCGCTCGACAACCTATCGGAAGCGCAAGCGGCGGAGTGACGACGCCGTTCAGCAGAGGTCGGCTGCGCTCGCGTTCAACACGCGCATGAGGTCGACCGGCGTGAGCTCCACCTGAAGCCCGCGCCGGCCGCCGTTCAATACCAGGCGCTCGAAGGCAAGGGCCGCTTCTTCGATGAACACAGGCGCGCGCTTCTTCTGCCCGAAGGGCGAAATGCCGCCGACGTGGTAGCCGGTGATGCGCTCGGCTTCGGCGGCGCCGAGCATGGCGGCGCTCTTGGCGCCAGCGGCCGCCGCCAGCTTTTTGAGGTTCACCTCGCGGTCGGAGGGCACCAGCACGCATAAGACTTTGTCCCCTGCCCGCGCCATTAGCGTTTTCAGCAAGCGCGCGGGCTCGATGCCGAGCGCTTCGGCCGCCTGCATGCCGATACGAGGAGCGTCGGGGTCGTAGTCGTATTCGTGAAGTTGGAAGACGACGCCGGCCTTTTGCAGCGCGAGTGTGGCGGGGGTGCCTTGAGCCATCCGGTTTCCAGTCATTCCGGGACGCGAGCGAAGCGAGCGGACCCGGAATCCAGGAGCATCTCGAGCTGTGCCGTGTTGCTCTGGATGCCGGCTTCGCGCATTCGGCGCGCCCCGGATTGACGGCTAATACGCATATTCCTCGAAGATCGGATCGACGGAGCCCTTCCACTTGCCGTGGAATTTCTGCAACAGCTCTTCGGCCGGCGTGATGCCGGCGGCGACCGAATCCTCGAGCGGGCGCAGATAGCGCGTCTCGTCACGGCCGTTCTGGTCGAGATGCTGGCGGCGCTTGAGGGTACGCGCGGCCAGCCGCAGCGTCTCCTGCGCCAAGGTCAGCACATTGCGGCCCCGGATCTCGGCCTTGAAGCCAAGCCTGGGCACGTCGTCGCGAAGCTTCTGGCGCTCGTCCGCCGTCCAGTCCTTGATCATCTGCCAGCAGGCGTCGAGCGCGTCGTCATCGTAGAGCAGCCCGACCCAGAACGCGGTGAGGGAGGGCAGTCTCCGCCAAGGCACGCCGTCGGCGCCGCGCATCTCAAGATAGCGCTTGAGCCGCACTTCCGGGAAGATGGTCGAAAGGTGGTTGGCCCAGTCGGAAATGGTCGGGCGCTCGCCGGGCATCGCCGCCAGCTTGCCGGCAAAGAAATCGCGGAACGACTTGCCGGAAACGTCGATGTACTTGTCGCCGCGCTTGATGAAATACATCGGCACGTCGAGGGCGTAGTCGACCCAGCGCTCGAAGCCCATGCCGGGCTCGAACGCCCAGGGTATCGTGCCGGCGCGCTGGTTGTCGGTGTCGGTCCAGATGTGCGAGCGCATCGACAGGAAACCGTTGGGCTTGCCTTCGGTGAAGGGCGAGTTGGCGAACAGCGCGGTCGCCACCGGCTGCAGCGCGACCGACACGCGCAGCTTCTTGACCATGTCGGCTTCGTCGGAGAAGTCGAGATTCGCCTGCACGGTGCAGGTGCGGTACATCATGTCGAGGCCCATGGTGCCGACCTTCGGCATATAGGCCGTCATGATCTTGTAGCGGCCCTTGGGCATCACCGGCATTTCGGCGCGGGTCCAGTTCGGCGTCATGCCGAGGCCGAGGAAGCCGATCCCCAAGGGCTTCGCCACCTCGCGCAGCTGCGCCAGATGCGCCATCAGCTCGCAGGCGGTCTGGTGCACGGTCTCGAGCGGCGCCCCGGAAAGTTCGAACTGGCCGCCCGGCTCCAGAGAGATGGCGCCGCCGCCGGTCACGTCGAACATGCCGATGATGTTGTCACCTTCCATGATCGGGTCCCAGCCGAGCAGGTCGTGCATGCCTTCGAGCAGCGCGCGGATCGAGCGCCGATTCTCGTAGGGCACGGGCCGGTGGCCCTCGACGGTGAAGGCGAACTTTTCGTGCTCGGTGCCGACGCGGAACTGGTCCTTCGGCTTGCAGCCCGCTTCGAGCCAGGCGACGAGTTCGTCGCGCGTCTCGATCGGGGTCATGTCGATTTGGTCACGGGCCATGGAGGGTTCCGGCGGAGGGAGGGCGGCGACCATAAACATGGCCCGTTGCAAAGGGCAATGCGGGGAGCCGATGGCCGGGTTGCACGGTAAAGGGCTTGCGGGAGCCCGCATGAGCCCATTGCTTGAAGCGCCCCCCTTCGGTGCGGCCGGGGGGAACGCAGCGATACCCAGCGTCAAAGTTGAGGTGCATGAGAGGCCGTTACGCGCTCGACTTCATCAGAGCTGCCACCCGAATTCGGCTCGGCCGGGTTCGGCGCGGCCGTTTCATCATCGCAAATCGGGTAAACTTCATTTGCAGGGTCGAGCCCGCGCATGAGCGGTGGAGAGCCCGGAAAAACCCAACATTTCCCGCTATAGTTCATATTTTGTTCTTTTTCCCGTAACCCGCTTGCGTTAGAGATGGGCCCGTCATGACCCAGTTCACACCCCATCAGGACGCCGCCCTCTCCGCCGTAGCCGACTGGCTGAAGGCCAAGCCGGGCCAAGGCGACACGCCGCCTGTGTTTCGCCTGTTCGGCTATGCCGGCACCGGCAAGACCACGCTCGCCAAGCACATCGCGGAGGGCGTCGATGGCGAGGTGAAATACGCGGCCTTCACCGGCAAGGCGGCGTCGGTCATGCGCGGCAAGGGCTGCCATGGTGCCTCCACCATTCACAGCCTGATCTACCGCACGCGCGAGAGTGGCGAGGAAATCCCGAGCTTCGACCTCTGGGAGGAGGCCCCGGCCTCCAAGGCCGACCTCATCATCATCGACGAATGCTCGATGGTGGACGCGGAGCTTGGCCGCGACCTGATGTCGTTCGGGGCGCCGCTTCTGGTGCTGGGCGATCCGGCGCAGTTGCCGCCGATCCAGGGCGGTGGATTTTTCACGGAGGCCGAGCCGGACGCCATGCTCACCGAAGTGCACCGGCAGGCGCAGGACGATCCCATCGTGCGGCTGTCGATGGATATTCGGGCCGGCGAGTATCTCGAGCCCGGCCGCTACGGCGAGACCGAGGTGGTCGCCAAGGCCGACCTCGATCCGCAGCGCGTGCTCGACGCCGACCAGGTGCTGGTCGGTCGCAACGCCACGCGCCGCGCCTATAACGGGCGCATGCGCGAGCGGCGCGGCTTCGAGGACGACATGCCGGAAGCCGGCGACAAGCTGGTGTGCCTCAGGAACAACCGCAAGAAGGCGCTGTTCAACGGCGGCCTGTGGACGGTGAAGGCGCGCGGGCAGCGCAAGACCGGGTCTAAGTCCGGCATCCTGTCACTGCAATTGCTCCCCGACGACGAGACCGGCCGGCGCGGCGTGAAAGTCTCCGTGCGGCCGGAGTGCTTCACCGGCGGCATTGAGCAACTCGACTGGCAGCGGCGCAAGCCCTACGACGAGTTCGACTTCGGCTACGTTCTGACCGTACACAAGGCACAGGGCTCGCAGTGGGACGACGTGGTGCTGTTCGACGAGAGCTTCGCATTCCCCGACAGCCGCGAACGCTGGCTTTATACCGGCGTGACCAGGGCGGCAAAGCGGCTGACGGTAGTGGTTTAGCCTCACACTCCGCTCATTCCAGCGGTGGGGTTAGTGCCCGTTCCTCACCCGCCAGCGGTGAGCAAACGGCAGTGCCGCAAGCGCAATCACCGTGAACACCGCGCCGGCGATGAACGTACCATCCGGCCCGATCACATCCCACAGGCCGCCGGCGATGATGCTGGCGCAGAGCATGGCGAGCCCGCTCACCAGATTGAACACGCCGAACGCCGTGCCGCGCAAATGCTCCGGCGCGGTGTCGGCGACGAGCGCCTGCAACAGCCCCTGCGTCAGCCCCATGTGCAGGCCCCAGAGCGCGACGCCGACCATGACCGCGATCGTGCCGCCCGCGAACGCCAGCACCAGATCGGCGGCGATCAGCAGCGCGAAGCCGGAGATGAGCAGCCGGTAGCGGCCGATAGAATCGGACAGGGCGCCGGCGGGCCATGCCGAGAGCGCATAAACCAGGCTCATCACCACCATCACCGACGGCACCCAGGTGAGCGGCATGCCCACCGACTTGGCCCGCAGCAGCAGGAACGCTTCGCTGAAGCGCGCCAGCGTGAACACGGCGGCGACCGCGACCACAAGCCAGTAGGCCAGGTCGAGCTTCTCAAGATCTGCGCGGGTGAGCGGCGCGCGCGCTTCCTTCCTCTTCACGGTGTGCGGCTCGCGCACGAACAGCACGATGACCGCGACCGAGAAGAAGGCCGGCACCACCGCGATCCAGAACACGGTGCGGAAGTGGTCGGCAAACAGCGCCATGAACAGGATAGCGCCGCCGGGCCCGATGGAAGCGCCGACGGTGTCGAGCGACTGGCGCAGGCCATAGGACGCGCCGCGCAAATTGTCCGGGGTTAGATCGGCGATGAGCGCATCACGCGGCGAACCGCGAATGCCCTTGCCGACGCGATCGATGAAGCGCGCGGCGGCGACCCAGGAGACGTCAGGCGCCAGCGGAAACAGCGGCTTTGACAGGGCGGCGAGGCCATAACCGACGACAGTGAGCCATTTGCGTTCGCCCATCCAGTCGCTGAGCACGCCAGAGAAAACCTTGGTGATCGCCGCGGTGGCTTCCGCGATACCCTCGATGACGCCGACCTCGAGCGTCGAGGCGCCGAGCACGCCGACGAGATAGAGCGGCAAGAGCGCATGGATCATCTCGGACGAGGCGTCCATGAACAGCGAGACGAAGCCCAGCGCCCAGACGCCGCCTGGAATCTCGCGCCAGCGCAGCAAAGAGGGCCTTTTGTCGGTGGCGGCCATGGAGAGACTATTGCCTGAGCCGAGGTGGAGTTCGTTCGGGCAGTGTAGTGCGTTTATTCGAGATGAGTGAAAAACGATGAGAGACGCGGAACATTCTCCTTGTCCCACTCCCCTGGGGGAGAGGGAAAGCGAGTACGCGGCAGCTCTTGTCAAAAGACTTACGCCGCCTCTTTCTTTTTCGGTGGGGCGAAGCGGCGGTAGAACGAGTCGTTGCTTTCGGCCATGTCGATGAGCAGCTTGCAGGGCTTGAAGCGCGGCCCGTGCTTCTTTTCCAAGTCACGGCAGAGCGCGACGAATTTCTTCGAGCCCACCATGTCGATCCACGACAGCGTGCCGCCCGACCACGGCGCGAAGCCCCAGCCCAGGATGGAACCGACATCGGCCTCGCGCACGTCGGTCACCACCTTCTCCTCGATCGTGCGCGCGGCTTCCAGCGCCTGCGTCACCAGGATGCGGTGCTTGAGCTCCTCGACGTCGAGCGCGTCGACCTCGTCGCGGGTGAGCTTCTTCGGCTGCAGATCGGCGATGCCCGACCACACGCGTTTGGGCTTCACCGAATAATCGTAGAAGCCCTTGCCGTTCTTGCGGCCGAAGCGGCCATGCTTCTCGACCATGTCTTCCAGCAGCTTCTTCTGATCCTGATTGATGGCGCCCGCGCCCATGTCGGCTTCCGCCGAGCGCACGATCCGGAGACCCAGGTCGAGCGCGGTCTCGTCGTTGAGGGCGAGCGGACCGACCGGCATGCCGGCCATCCGCGCGGCGTTCTCGATCAACGCCGGCGGAATGCCCTCCAGCAGCATCAGATGGCCTTCCTGGATGTAGTTCAGCACGCAGCGATTCGCGTAGAAGCCGCGGGTGTCGTTGACCACGATCGGCGTCTTCTTGATCGCGCGCACGAAGTCGAGCGCGGCCGCGAGCGCCTTGTCGCCGGTTTCCTTGCCCAGGATGATCTCGGTCAGCATCATACGGTCGACCGGCGAGAAGAAATGAATACCGATGAAGCGCTGGGGCTCCTTGAACTCGGCGGCGAGCGAGGTGATCGGCAACGTCGAGGTGTTGGATGCGAAGATAGCGTCGTCGCGGATCACGGCCTGGATCTTGGCAATGACATCGGCCTTGACTTTGCGGTCCTCGAACACGGCTTCGATGACCAGATCGCAGTTCTTTAGCGCATTGTAGTCGGCGGTGGGCACGATCTTTTCGAGCAGCGCGTCGCGCTCGGCACCCTTCATGCGGCCCTTGGTGACGCGGTCACCCAGCGCCTTGGCGACGCCCTCCTTGCCCTTGTCGGCGGCTTCCTGGTCGCGGTCGATCAGCACCACGTCGATGCCGACGGCGGCCGTGACGCGCGCGATGCCGGCGCCCATGAAGCCGGCGCCGACGATGCCGATCTTCTTCAGGCGCGACGGCGGCACGGCCTCCGGCCGGCGCGCGCCCTTTTCCAGCTCCTGCTTGGACACGAATAATGAGCGGATCATGTTGGCCGCCTGCGGCGAGCGCAACACGTGCGCGAACCAGCGCGATTCGATGCGCAAGCCGGTGTCCATGTCGACCTGCAGGCCCTCGTAGACCACCTGCAGGATGGCGCGTGCCGCAGGGTAGTTGTCATAAGTCTCGCGGCGGTAGATGGCATTCGCCGGCGTGAAGGTCATCATGCCGGCCTTCGACCACACCGGACCGCCCGGCAGGCGGAAGCCTTTTTGATCCCATGGCGCGACGCCTTTGCCGCCGGCCTTGATCCACGCTTTCGCGGCTGAGACGAGTTGATCAGCGGGCACGACTTCGTCGATCAGCTTCATAGCCTTGGCGCGCTCGACCTTGAGCGCATCGCCCTTGAGCAGGAATTGCAGCGCGTCGGCGGGCGCGATCATGCGGGCAACGCGCTGGGTGCCGCCGCCGCCTGGGAACAACCCGACCTTCACCTCCGGCAGACCGAGCCGCGTCTTCGGATTATCGGAGGCGACGCGGTAATGGCAGGCGAGCGCGATCTCGAAGCCACCGCCCATGGCCGTGCCGTTGAGTGCGCAGACCCACGGCTTGCCGCAGGTCTCCAGCCGCCGGCACAGCACCGACAGTCGCCGGCCTTCCTCGAACACCATTTTGGCGGCGGCTTCTTCGCCGTCGCGCGCCAGAGCGTCGGCATAGAGCTGCTTGAAGCGCTCCAGCACGGTGAGGTCGGCGCCGCCGCAGAAGGTGCTCTTGCTGGCGGTAATGACGGCACCCTTGATGGCCGCATCGCTCGCGACCTTCTCGACCAGCGCGCCGAGCTCTTCATACACGCTGGCGTCGATGACGTTCATCGACCGGCCCGGCATATCCCAGGTGATGAGCGCGATGCCGTCGGCGTCGATATCGAGGGTGAAATTGGTCATCGGGTTTCCTCAGTATTTCTCGCCGGTGGTCTTTTTGGCGTAATGGAAGTTCTTGCCATCACGCACCACCATCATGTCGATATCCGAGTAGGTGGCGCGTTCGCTCGGGGCGCGGCTGCCGACCTCGAGCACGGTCGCGTCGCGGTCCGAGCGGTTGACGAGGCAATGGCCGTTTTCGGCGCCCGCCTTCCAGGCGGCGGCCTCGCCGGCCTTGAGCACGGTCTCGCCGCCCTCCTCGCACAAGACCACTTCGCCGCTGAGGACGTAGACGAACTCGTCCTCGTTCGCGTGCCAGTGGCGTTGCGACGACGCAGCGCCCGGCTTCAACGTGCAGATGTTGACGCCGAACTGCGTCAAGCCCGCGGCGCGGGCGAGGCGCCGGCGTGCGCGGCCTTCCACCGCCTTGTTGAACGGCGGCGGATAATTGGTCGCAACGTCGAGCGGGATCGCGGCGATGTCGATCTTGGGCATGAAGAGGGCCTCACACCCTCTCGATGATCGTGGCGGTGCCCATGCCGGCGCCAATGCAGAGCGTGACCAGCGCGGTCGACTTGCCGGTGCGCTCCAGTTCGTCGAGCACGGTGCCGAGGATCATGGCGCCGGTGGCACCGAGCGGATGGCCCATGGCGATGGCGCCGCCATTGACGTTGACGTTCTCGTTGCCGACATCGAACGCCTGCATGAAGCGCAGCACCACCGAGGCGAAGGCTTCGTTGATCTCGACCAGATCGATATCCGACAGCTTCATGCCGGCCTTCTTCAGGACCTTGTGAGTCACGTCGACCGGGCCGGTGAGCATGATCGCCGGCTCCGAGCCGATATTGGCGAAGGCCTTGATCCGCGCACGCGGCTTCAGGCCGGCGGCCTTGCCGGCGGCCGCACTGCCGATCAGCACCGCGGCGGCGCCGTCGACGATGCCGGACGAATTGCCGGCGTGGTGCACATGATTGACCGCCTCGATCTCCGGATGCGCCTGCACCGCAACCGCGTCGAAACCGCCCATCTCGCCCATCTGCACGAACGACGGCTGCAGCGCGGCCAGCGACTGCATGGTCGTCGACGGCCGCATGTGCTCATCTTTGTCGAGGATGGTCAGCCCGTTGACGTCCCTGACCGGGATGACCGACTTCTTGAAGCGGCCGTCGTCCCAGGCCTTGGCCGCGCGCTGCTGACTTTCGACCGCGTAGGCGTCGACGTCGTCGCGCGAAAAACCGTACTTGGTGGCGATCAAATCCGCGGAAATGCCCTGCGGCATGAAGTAATGCTCGACGGCGATCGACGGGTCCATCGCCCAGGCGCCGCCGGACGCGCCGATGCCGACGCGGCTCATGGATTCGACGCCGCCGCCGATAGTCATCTCGTGCTGGCCGGACATGATCTCGGCTGCGGCGAAGTTCACGGCGTCAAGGCCGGAAGCGCAGAAGCGATTGATCTGGATGCCCGGCACGCTGTCCCCGAAGCCGGCCATCAACGCCGAGACGCGGGCGATGTCCCCGCCCGCCTCGCCAACCGGATCGACGCAGCCCATGACCACATCGTCGAGCTGCGCGGGATCGAGGTCGTTGCGGTCCTTGATCGCCTTGAGCGCCTGGGTGGCGAGACTCACGGCGGTGACTTCGTGCAGGGCGCCATCGGCCTTGCCGCGTCCGCGCGGGGTGCGGACGGCGTCGTAGATAAATGCGTCGGACATGGAATTCTCCGGACTGTCGCGGGCGGGCGCCCCGGCGGGAAACGCGCGCCGGCAGGTACTCTAGCCGGTTTCAAGATAAGACGCGAAGGGGCCGGGCGCGAGGGCGCCGCCATGGGGCCGCCAGCATTGTGACGGGGCGGTGGCGCGAACGCTCAACCCGCTTCCCTTGACCGGGGTCCGCTAATGCCGGCCCCACCGCACCCAGGTCCAGGCGCGCTCGTGCAGGTAGTAGATGATGATTTTGGTCACGATTTCCGTGCCGGCGATCGAGCCGGCCAAAGCGGTCGAACCGGTAAAGATGAGCGCCAGCACGAAGGTGTCGATGCTGCCGGTGAGGCGCCAACTGACCGCCTTGACGATGGAGCGCAAGTGGGAATCGCCGCTGCGCGTCGGCGGCGGGTTGGGCGTGAGGGCGAGCATCGGCTCAGCGTCCGGCCGCGCCGCGCCGACCGCCGCGGCCGCGTTCATCCATCGTTTGCACGCACATGACCTTGCCCCTCGTGTCCAAACCGCAATCAGTAAGGGTTCCGGGACAAGGCGCGCAATCTGCGATGTGAAAATAAGAAGATTCTTGCCGCCGAATGGGCGTCGAAAGCAGCGATATGTCGGGAACACGCACCAGCGAGAAATATGCGTTGGGCGCGAAAGGAGGGAGACGGTGGCACAGAGCCGTCGGTTGTCATGCCCGTACTTGCCCCGGGCACCCCGCCAAGAGGCGCAGTGCGTCCCCTATCCGAGATGGCCGGGAAAAGCCCAGCCATGACGGGTCATTCGTTTGCCGCAGACGCGGCTCACAAACTCCGCGATATCAGCAGCTTCATGATCTCGTTGGTGCCGGCGTAGATGCGCAACACGCGCGCATCGCGGTAGAGCCGCGAGATCGGGTATTCATCCATGAAACCATAGCCGCCGAACAATTGCAGGCAGCGGTCGAGCACGCTGGCGAGCGTGTCGGTGAGCCGGTATTTCGCCATCGAGGCGGTGACGGTGTCGAGCTTGCCTTCGATGTGCTCGCCGATGCAGTGGTTGAGGAACACCTTGGCGATGGTGGCGTCGGTCTTGCAGGCGGCGAGTTCGAACTGGGTGTTCTGGAACTCGATGATCTTCTTGCCGAAGGCGGAGCGCTCCTTGACGTAGTCGATGGTGAGCGCGAGCGCGCGCTCCATCATGGCGACCGCATGCACGGCGACGATGAGCCGCTCCTGCGGCAGTTCCTGCATCAACTGATAGAAGCCCTGGCCCTCCTCGGTGCCGAGCAGATTCTCCGGCGGCAGCTTCACGTCCTCGAAAAACAACTCCGAGGTGTCGGCGGAATCCATGCCGAGCTTCTTCAGCTTGCGGCCGCGCCGGAAGCCGGGCGCGTTGTCGGTTTCCACCACCATGAGCGAGACGCCCTTGGCGCCGGCCTTGGGATCGGTCTTGGCGACGACCACGATCAGGTTGGCGTGCTGCCCGTTTGTAATGAAGGTCTTGGAGCCGTTGAGCACATAGCCGTTGCCGGATATCTCCGCCTTGGTGCGCACGCCCTGCAGATCGCTGCCGGTGCCGGGCTCGGTCATGGCGATGGCCGAGACCAACTCGCCGGTGGCGAGCTTGGGGAGCCAGCGCTTCTTCTGCTCCTCGGTGCCGTAATGCAGGATGTAGGGCGCCACGATGCCGGAATGCAGCGGGCCACCGAAATCGTCGAAGCCGGCGAGCGAAAACTCGCGGTTGATCACCGCCTCATGCGCGAAGCTGCCGCCGGCGCCGCCGTATTCCTCGGGGATCGTTGCGCACAGCAGGCCCGCTTCTCCCGCCTTGGTCCAAACCTCGCGCTCGTACATCCCCTTTTCGTGCCAGCGGTCGATATGCGGCACGAATTCGTCGGCGATGAAGCGCCGTGCCTGCTCCTCGAGCAGCACGAGGTCTTCGGTCATCCAGGCGGGACGGGGAAGATTGAGGGCGTCCATTGGCGCATCCTTGGGGTGTCTTGTTGGTTAGGCAATCAGAATAGAAGCAGCGGGCGCCTCGCGCGAGAGGCCGCCTCGGGCCGGATACCGGAAATATAAAGCCGCCGGCCCGCAATAGGGCGAACCGGCGGCTTGAAGGCCAAGCGGGCGGCGCGCGCCCGCCGCAAGGCGGCGACTACTTCGCCGGGTCCTTGACGTGCTTGATGGTGGCGATCTCGACGTTCTCCAGCTTGCCGTTCACCTTCTCGACCTTGCGGATATAGACGTTCTGGATGATGTCGCGGGTCTTGGGATCGATCGAGATCGGGCCGCGCGGGCTTTCCCAATGCATACCCTTGGCCGCCGCGATCAGTTTGCCGCCGTCGGTGCTGCCGCCGGTCTTCTTCAGCGCCGCGTAGATCAGGTGCATGCCGTCGTAGCCGCCGATCGAGAAGATGTCGGGGTGACGATGGAATTCCTTCTCGTAGGCTGCGACGAAGGCCTCGTTCATCTTCGACTTGTGCGCCCAGTCATAGTGGAACACGGTGATGATGCCGAGCGCGGCATCGCCGACGCTCTTGAGCGACTCGTCGAGGGTGAGTTCGCCCTGCGCCAGGACCTTGCTGTGCTGCGGGTCCATGCCGCGTTCACGCAGCGCCTTGGCGAACGCCGCCGGTTGCGTGCCGCCCGGGATGAACACGAAGACGCCGCCCGGGTTGGTGTCCTTGGCCTTCTGCACGAAAGATGAGAAGTCCGCGTTGGCGACCGGCATGCGCACGGAACCTGCGATCTTGCCGCCGGCGGACTCAAAGCCCTTCTTGAACCAAACTTCGGCGTCGATGCCGGGGCCGTAGTTGGCGACCATGGTATAGACGTTCTTGACGCCGTCCTTCTCGGCCCACTTACCGAAGGTGTACTGCAACTGCGGGATGGTGAGCGAGGTGCGCGCGATATAGGGCGACTTGGTCGTGATGGCGGAGGTGGCCGCGTTCATCACCACCATGAACTTCTTGGCCTGCTTCGAGACATCGGCGGCGCCGAAGGCCTCCGGCGTCAGAGTGAAGCCGGCGATGATGTCGGCGTGATCGCGCACCACCAGTTCTTGCGCGAGACGCTTGGCGACTGCAGGGTTCGGACCGCCGGTGTCCTTGCGGATCAGCTCGATCTTCTTGCCGGCGACCATGTCGCCGTGCTGCTTGATATAGAGCTTGATGGCGTTGTCCATCTGCGCCGCGGTGTCGGCGAACTGGCCGGAATAGGCCATGATCAGACCGATCTTCACGGTGCCGGCAGCGTGCGCCGACACGGTCAAGAGCGCGGCCGCAGCGACGCCGCATAGCGTGGTTGTGGCAAGCCTCATCGGGTCGTCCCTCCTTGGTTGTCTTATCGTTGGCGCCACGATAGCTAACGTGGCTTCGTTTGGTCAATTAAACGCGTCCGCGGGGCCCTTGCCAGAGCCCATTGGTCCCACGATTAACGCCGCGCGAGAACGGTGGGCAGGCAGGCCAAATCGGGAGGATACTGTTGCTTAAATTCGGGATTTTCGACCACCTGGACGGCGACGGCGGGCCGCTCGACGCGCTTTACGAGAGCCGGCTCGGCCTGGTCGAACTGATGGAGCGGGAAGGCTACGCCGGCTATCATCTGGCCGAGCACCACGCCACCCCGCTCGGCATGGCGGCGAGCCCCAGCGTCTTCCTCGCTGCCGCGATCCAGCGCACGCGCCGCATCCGGCTGGGGCCGCTGGTCTACGTGCTGCCGCTCTATCACCCGCTCCGTCTCTATGAAGAAATCTGCATGCTCGACCAGATGAGCGGCGGGCGCTTGATGGTCGGGGTCGGCCGTGGCGGCGCGCTCCTTGAGCATCAGCGTTTCGGCATCGCGCAAGACGAAGCTTCGGCGCGCTATCACGAAGCCTTCGCGGTGCTGATGCGCGCCTTTGAAACCGACGTGCTCGACTTCGAAGGGCGGTTCTTCAACTACAAGGACTATGCGGTGCAGTTGAAGCCGGCGCAGACGCCTCATCCGCCGATCTGGTACGGCGCGCCCAATGCGGAGGCGATCGCATGGGCGGCGCCGCGCGCGGTCAATGTGGTGTCGTTGGGGCCGGCAGACCGGGCGCGCGCAATCGCGGATCGCTATCGAGATGAATGGCGCGCGCTTCAGCGCGACGATGCCACCCTGCCGATGATCGGCATCACCCGGCACATCGTGGTGGCGGAGACCGACGCGGAAGCCAGAAGGATCGCGGACGCCGCCTATCCGCGCTGGCGCCAGGGCATGGACTGGCTCTGGCGGCGCGCCAACGTCCCGTTCACCCTGAAGACGATCTACCCGGAAAGCTTTGGGGAGCTCGCGGCCATCGGGCACGGCGTTGCGGGCTCGCCCGCAACCGTGCGCGCCTATGTCGCGCGCCTGCAGGAAGAAACAAACGTGAACTATGTCCTGTGCCAGATGGTGTTCGGCGCCATGCCGGTAGATGCCGCGCGCCATTCACTGACGCTGTTCGGACGCGAGGTGATGCCCGGGTTCGCGTGAGTTCCCTCCGCCCTCTCCCGGCGCTCGCGGAGAGGTGAGGCGCGAAGTGCGCGGAAGTGTGCTACCAACACATCCGCCAAGCCGGGATTCACTTATCATGCCTCCGAGCCCAGGCGGCGACGCCGCCGCCGACATCGAATCGCCTTACGCCTGGCTGCGGCTCGCCACCTGCATGCTGCTGTCGACCATCGGCGGCGTCGGCATGTGGTCGGTGGTGGTGGCGCTGCCGGCGATCCAGACCGACTTCGGCATCGACCGCGCGCAGGCCTCCCTGCCCTACACGCTCGTCATGCTCGGCTTCGGCACCGGCGGCGTGCTGATGGGCCGCGTCGCCGACCGCTACGGCATCGTGCCGCCGCTGCTCATCGGCGCGGTCGCCATCGGCCTCGGCTACATCGGCGTCGGGCACGCCGCCGACCTCACGCAGGTGGCGCTGGCGCAAGGGCTGATCGGGCTCGGCTGCTCTGTCAGCTTCGGGCCCGTGATGGCCGACGTGTCGCATTGGTTCGAGCGCCGGCGCGGCATCGCGGTGACCGTCGCCGCCGCCGGCAATTACGTCGCCGGCACGGTATGGCCGCCGGTGACGCAATATTTCATCGCCGCCGACGGCTGGCGCGCGACTCACATCGGCATCGGCCTGTTCTGTCTCGCCACCATGCTGCCGCTGACGCTCGTCATGCGCCGGCGCGTGCCGGCGACCAGCCACATGAGCGCCGACGCCGCGGCTGCTCGGCAGCGCGCCGCCATGCCGCTGCCGCCGAACACGCTCCAGGTGCTGTTGTGCATGGCCGGCGTGTGCTGCTGCGTGGCGATGGCGACGCCGCAGGTGCACCTTGTTGCCTATTGCGGCGACCTCGGCTACGGCGCAGCGCGGGGTGCCGAGATGCTGTCGCTCATGTTCGGCCTCGGCATTATCAGCCGCATCAGCTCCGGCTTCATCGCCGACCGCATCGGCGGTGTGCGCACGCTGCTGCTTGGCTCGGTGCTGCAGGCCACCGCGCTGGTGCTATACTTGATGTTCAACGGGCTCACCTCGCTTTACGTGATCTCCGGCCTGTTCGGGTTGTTCCAGGGCGGCATCGTGCCCTGCTACGCGATCATCGTGCGCGAGTACTTCCCGCCCCGGGAAGCCGGCACGCGCGTCGGCCTGGTGCTGCTCGCGACCCTGAGCGGCATGGCGCTCGGCGGCTGGCTGGCGGGCGTGATCTTCGACGCCACAGGCTCCTATCAGGCAGCGTTTCTCGATGGCATCGGCTGGAATCTGATGAACATCAGCATCATGAGCTTCGTGCTTTTCCGCGGCGGTCGCCGTCTCACACAGCACGCGCGGGCCGCGTAGCGGCGAACGCCAGAATTACGCGTATAAGACGTATAAATGCGTGCCGGGCTTACGCAATAAAAAGTCGTCCAGGGCGATGATGCCACTTTATGGTGTGCAGTCCGTGCTAATACGGCTTCGCGGTCGAAGCGGGGGGCTTCCATGCAATTCACCACGGCGCGGCCGGACGCCATACGCGCCATCAATCAGCGCTGGCTGCTCAAGTTCCGGACCGAGCATTTCGACGGCGCCCGTGTGCCGCGCCGGCAGGCGGTGAAGGCCGACGACATCGCCAGCATGGCCGACAATCTGAGCTTTCTGGACGTAATCCGTGGCAAGCCAACGCGTTTCCTGATCCGCTTCCACGGGCGCGCGGTTGTGCGGGTCTACGGCTCCTCCGATTGCCGCGGGCGCCATCTCGACGAGTTCCTCCCGGCCGCCGGCCGCAACTGGGCGCTCGCGCCCTATCTGGAGGCGGCCAAGGACGGCGTACCGGTCTACACGATCCAGGACATCACCGACCGGGCCGGACGGATCATCCATTTCGAGCGGCTGCTGCTGCCGTTCGCGCATGACGGCCAGACGGTCGACCGCATCCTGGCGTCGCTGGAGTTCGTCTGCGACGACGGCGACTTCGATGAAAAGGCGCTGCTGAAAGCGGCTGGCGCGGCGACCACACGGCTGTCGGCGACGATCGAAGCCCGCGCCATGGCGTAAGGCGTCAGGCGGCGTCAGGCAATCCCGGATCGCCGCGTTCCATCGCGGCCGCGGCGTCATAGCCGTACAGCCAGCCGATCGTGCGAAGCGACCAGTCGGTACCGCCCGCGCCCATGGCGGCATCGCGTGCCTGTTGTTCGGGCCCGTCCGGCAGATGAAAGCGCGTCTTGTTCGCGGTCGCGAGCGACTGCACGTGCGCGGTGCGCGCCTTGCGCAGCCGTTCGTAGCGCGCGAGCGCATCCACGACATCGTCGCTCTGCCGCAAGCAGGCGGTCAACGCGGCACCGTCCTCCAGGGCTTGCGCCGCGCCTTGCGCCATATGCGGTTGCATCGGGTGGCAGGCATCGCCCAACAGCGTCACGCGGCCCGCCGACCAGCGCGGCAGCGGCGCGCGGTCGAAGATGCCCCAGATGAAGGTTTCTTCCACGCCTTCCAGGATCGCCCGCAGCTTCGGGTCCCAGCCCGCGAAGGCGGCGCGCAGCGCGGCAGGATTGCCGCGCTCGCTCCAGGATTCTCCGGTCCACTCGTCGCGCTCGACATTGGCAACGAAATTGAGCAGCCGCTTGCCGGCGACAAAGTAGGCCACCAGATGGCTGCCCGGCCCCATCCAGACTTGGGTCGTTACCTCCACGTCGAGATGAGCGATGCGCGTAGCACGAATGAGGCCACGATAGGCGGTGACGCCCGTGAAGCGCGGTGCCTCCGCCCCGAACAGGATGTGCCGCACGGAAGAATGGATGCCATCGGCGCCGATCAGCACGTCGGCGCGCGCGCGCTTGCCGTTGTCGAACGCCATTTCAACGCCGTCGCCGGCTTCGCTGAACGACACGAGGCGATGACCGGCGTGCAGACGCTCGGGCGGCAGCGCCCGCACCAGCATCGCCAGCAGGTCGGCACGGTGCACCTGATAATAGGGAAACCCGAACGTGGCCTCGACCGCATCGCCCAGCGCCGACTTCACGATGGTACGGCCATCCTGCCAGCGCTTCTGATGGAACGCGAGCGGGCGCACGCCGATCTGCGCCAGCGGCTCGGCGAGGCCGAGCGCATGAATGACGCGAGACGCGTTGGGGCTCACCTGGATGCCGGCGCCGACTTCACGAATTGTCTGCGCCTGTTCATAGACCTCGACGTCGTAGCCGGCTGCCAACGAGTTCAGCGCCGCGCCCACACCGCCGATGCCGCCGCCGATCACGGCGATCTTGAGGGACTTTGTTCCGCGCATTGATCCTCGTCTTTGGCCTTGGCACTAACCGTGGCGGACGAGGTATCATTGACGCAAATCGCGGCGGCGGGCAATTCCGCCGCCGCATTAAACAACTAGCCACCCTTCGCGTGGCGTGACGCCGCCTCAAGATCACCGCTTGGTGATGACGACCTCGAGATATTCCCCCGGCACCACCATGGTGCCATCGCTGGCCGTGTTCATATCGTCCATCAGCCCCAGCAGATCGGCCGCAAGACCTTTGCGGCCGGCCGCGTCGAGCGCTTCGAAGGCCTTGAGCATCGGTCCATAGTATTCACGGAAGATGTCGAGGAAGTGCTGTGGCGAGCGGTAGCGGAACATGAACATGCGCGGCTCCACTGCGATCGCCGACGCAGCGGCGCCGAAGGCCTCCTCCAGCCATACGCGGGTGCCCCACAGCGCCGGCGATTTGACGCCAGCCGGCGGCGGCATGTGTTTGCCGATAACCTTGAACATGCGGCCGATGAAGCCTTCCGGTGTCCAGTTGGCAAGACCAATCTTGCCGCCGGCACGGCACACGCGCAGCATCTCTGAGGCCGTCTTGTTCTGGTCGGGGCTGAACATGGCACCGAAGGTCGACACGACCGCATCGAACGAACCGTCGTCGAACGGCAGGTTCTCGGCGTCGGCGATACGGAAGTCGATGCGAAGGCCGTCGGCTTCCGCGCGCTTGCGGCCGCGCGCGAGCAGCGTCTCTACATAGTCGGTGGAGGTGACGTTGCACCAGCGGCGCGCTGCGGCGAGCGTGACATTGCCGTTGCCGGCGGCGACGTCGAGCAGCGTCTGGCCGGCGCGCAGGTCCATCGCCTCGGCAAGTTGCTCGCCGACGATCTGCAGCGTGGCGCCGATGAGCGCGTAGTCGCCGGATGACCAAGCCGCCTGCTGCTTGGTCTTGACTGCACTGAGATCCGCAGCTGGCTTGGCGGCGGCGGGATGGCAGTCGATGACGGTAGTCATGGTGGTTGCTCCAGGTTTGGCGCCGCGCGCGGCAGCAGGGCCGCACCGGTGCCGTTGCATATGCGCCTTGGGTAGCGCCCCGCGGCGTTTGGCCTGAATGACCGTGCTGCCGGACTTCTTGCTTGCGCGTCCAGAATTGCTATCGTTTCTTGAGTGGCACCCCACAGGGGACGTAGCCGTTTCGGCCGGAAAATCATGCCGATGAGCACGGATGTATTGTCGGAGCTGTTGTCGGCGGTACGGCTGACCGGTTCTGTGTTTTTCGACGTCACCGCCGCGGCGCCCTGGGTCGCGGAAGCACCGCCTTCGGCGCAAATCGCCAACGACGTCACGCCCGGCGCGCAGCACGTCATCGAATATCACGTCGTCACGGAAGGATCGTGCTGGATCTCGCTGGTCGACGATGCAACGTTCGCGCCGGTCCGTCTGGAAGCGGGCGATATAGCCGTGATGCCGCAGGGAGACCCGCACGCGCTGTCGAGCCAGCCGCGCATGCGCGCGGCGCCGATTATGGAAATCCACCGGCGCCCGAATGACGATAATGCCCTGCCCTTCAAGCTGACCACCGGCAGCGGCGACGCGCGGGATGCCCACCTTGTCTGCGGCTTTTTCAGCTGTGACGTGCGACCGTTCAATCCGCTGATCGAATCGCTCCCGCGCTTCATTCGCTGCGGGCGCGGCGGAGCACACTCCGCACCCGAGCTGCTCGACCATTTCATCCGCTTTGCAACCAGCGAGACGAACAACAAGCGCGCCGGCAGCCAAAGCGTTCTCAATCGGCTGTCGGAGCTGATGTTCGTCGAAGTGATTCGCACGCACATGGACCAGTTGGCGGAGAACAACACGGGCTGGCTCGCGGGTCTGCGCGATCCCCTGGTCGGCCGCGCGCTGACACTGCTGCACGCTGAGCCGGCGCGCGCCTGGACGCTCGATGACCTATCCGCGCAGGCGGGCGCCTCGCGCTCGGCGCTGGCCGAGCGCTTCACGCACCTCACAGGCTATCCGCCGATCCAGTATCTGACTCAATGGCGCATGCAGCTCGCCGCCAAGCACCTGGCGGACGGCAACGCCAAGGTCGCCGCCGTCGCGGCCGCGGTCGGCTACGATTCGGAAGCCGCCTTCAGCCGGGCCTTCAAGAAGGCGACCGGGCGCTCGCCTAGCGAATGGCGGGCGGGGCAAGCCGCCGCCAGCGCGTATCCGCCACATTAACGGACCGCTAACGAAGAGTTAACCGCAAGCAAACCCTCCTAAGGCTATGTGATGGAAGGTGAACCGGACGCTGGACATGCGGATTGCGCCTCAATTTGCCAGCCTCAAGCGCGGTTGGTGGCTGCCCATTCTCGTCGGTTTCGCGATGTTCGCCGCGATTTTCGCCGTGCTGAACCTGTTCGCAGCCGGCATCGCCGCGAGCCTGCTCGCCACGTCTAACGGCACCGTCATTACGTCACTGTTCGCGGGCATCGCGGCGCTCGCCGGTCAATTCGCGGCCGCCGGCGTCAACGCCCCGCTCACACGCCACCTGCGCTGGGAAAACACGCAACTGCATAAGGCGTTCGGCAGCATGACGCAGGGGCTCAGCCTTTTCGACGGTGCAGAACGTCTCGTCGTCTGCAATCCGCGCTACTACGAGCTCTATGGGCTGAAACCGGAAGACGTCAAACCCGGAGCGACGCTGACCGAGATTCTGGACAAGCGAGTCGAGCAGGGCACGTTTTCGCTCGACCCGCGCAAATACCGCGACGACTTTCTGGTCGCGCTCGCGAGCGGCCGCACTACCACGACGGAAGTCGACACCGGCGGCGGACGCTTGGTGCTCGTCACCAACCATCCCATCAAGGACGGCGGCTGGATCACCACGCACGAAGACATCACCGATCGGCGCCATGCCGAACAGGAGCGCGTCGCCCTGGAACAGCGTGAGGCACGCCGCACCGCCATCGACAGCGCCATCTCCGCGTTTCACACCCGCGCCGAAGCCTTGCTGCGCCGGGCGGGGGAGAGCGCGGGCAAGATGCGCCAGACGGCTATGATCCTCTTCAAGGCCTCGGGCGATACCACCGAGCGCGCCACCGGCGCCATGCAGACCTCGCGCCAGGCGCTCGCCGGCGTCGAGACCGCCGCCGGCGCCGCCCACGAGCTCTCGAACTCGATCGCCGAGATCGACCGCCAGCTCGCGCGCACCGCCGAGGTGGTGCGGCAGGGCCTGAGCGAGGCCCAGACCACCAACGGCGACATCAACCGGCTCGCCGAAATCGCCAACAATATCGGCAACGTGGTCGGCCTCATCCGCCAGATCGCGGCGCAGACCAACCTCCTGGCGCTCAACGCCACCATTGAGGCGGCGCGCTCGGGCGAGGCCGGCCGCGGCTTCGCCGTCGTCGCCGCGGAGGTGAAGGCGCTCGCGGTGCAGACGGCGCAGGCGACCGAGACCATCTCAGAGCAGGTGCGCGAGATCCAGAACTCCACCGGCAGCGCGGTCGACGCCATCGGCCGCATCGCCCACCGCATGGACGAGATCAACAGCTACACCTCGGCGGTTGCCGCCTCGATCCAGCAGCAGACGGCGGCGACCGGGGAAATCTCGCACAACGTCGCCAGCTCCGCGCAAAACGCCAAGGCCATCGCGGCGGTGCTGGGCGAGGTGGCGGGCGCGACCGGCGAGACCCAACGCTCGGCGCAAACCGTGCTGGCGGCGGCGGAGACCGTCGACGGCGCCAGCGCCGACCTGCGCCGCGAGGTGGAAAGCTTCCTCACGCAGGTGGCGGGCTAGGAGCGGTTCCGCAGGGGCGGCACAGCTAACGCCTGGCGACAAGCGCGTCGGCGCGCCGCATCAGTTCGTGCGATTCGGCGATGAGCGCCCGCGATTTGTCGGCTGTTATTTTTATCGACGCGCTGGTGTCGGCGATATCCCGCTGCGCACGCGCAATCTCGTCGACCACGCGCGCGAATTCGACGGACAACAAATGATAGCGCTCGGCCATGCCGCGCTCCCGCTTCTGTAGGCGGGAGCACAAGTGGTCTCTCTGCCACCGACGCCTACGCGGATCGCGTCAGCCGATGATGCCGGTAGTGTGGCCCTTTGGCGGCTGATGTCGATGGCGCGAATTCCGGGCGACCCGGTGGGAACCCGCCGCGCCGTCCGCTATATCTGTTCCCCATGAAACACATCGGCTTCCTCTCCTTCGGCCACTGGACCCCCTCGCCGCAGTCGCAAGTCCGCACCGGCGCCGACGCCCTGCTGCAATCGATCGAGTTGGCGATCGCCGCGGAAGAGCTCGGCGCCGACGGCGCTTATTTCCGCGTGCATCACTTTGCCCGCCAACTCGGCTCGCCCTTTCCGCTGCTGGCGGCCTGCGGCGCGCGCACAAGCCGCATCGAACTCGGCACCGCCGTCATCGACATGCGCTACGAGAACCCGCTCTACATGGCGGAGGATGCCGGCGCCGCCGACCTCATCGCCGGCGGCCGCCTGCAACTCGGCATCTCGCGCGGCTCGCCCGAACAGGTGATCGACGGCTGGCGCTACTTCGGCTACGCGCCGCAGGGGGGCAAGACCGACGCCGACATGGCGCGCGTCAACGCCGAGATATTTCTCGAGGTGCTGAAAGGCGACGGCTTTGCGCGGCCCAACCCGCGGCCGATGTTTCCGAACCCGACCGGCCTGTTGCGCCTCGAACCTTTTTCGGAAGGTTTGCGCGAGCGCATCTGGTGGGGCGCCGGCACCAACGCCACGGCGGAATGGGCGGCCAAGCTCGGCATGAACCTGCAATCGTCGACGCTGAAGATCGACGAGAGCGGCAAGCCATTCCACGTGCAGCAGGCCGAGCAGATCAGGCTTTATCGCGACGCGTGGAAGGCGGCGGGTCACACGCGCGAGCCGCGTGTCTCGGTCTCGCGCTCGATCTTCGCCATCACCGACGACCGCGACCGGATGTATTTCGGCCACGGCGACAACGAGGGTGACCAGGTCGGCATGTTGAGCGACACCGAGCGCGCCATCTTCGGCCGCAGCTACGCCGCCGAGCCGGACGCTTTGATCGAGCAATTGAAAGGCGATGAGGGCATCGCCGAGGCAGACACGCTGTTATTGACCGTGCCAAACCAACTCGGCGTCGACTACAACGCGCATGTGCTGGAGTCGATTTTGAAGCATGTCGCGCCGGGGATGGGGTGGCGGTAAGCTGGCGCGCCGGAAGGAGCCCATGATGAAACCTATCGTCTGCAGGGTTGCCGGGAGTGCAATCGCGTGGAAGACGACCCTCGTGCTTTCGGCCGTCACGGCCACTGCAGCGCCGACGCGGCATCGGACCATCACCTGCCTTTTCCTGGAAAACGGGCGCATCGCCTTCGACGTCCCGGCGAAGCTCGGCGAGATGCCGGCCGACATCGATTCCGACTATCCGGCCAAGGCGATCGAATTCAGTTTCCGGGACGGCAGCCTGCTGCTGGTGGCGATGGACGCAAGCGATCCGACGCGGCCGCGCATCGTCATCTCGGCCCAGCGCGACAAGACGAGCGGCGCCTATGTCGGCCAGATATTCGTCGACATGGGCGGCAACCAGCTGATGCTGCACAACGGGCCGGTGCGCTGCACCATCGGCTAAGTCCGTCCGGCGCCGGCGGCAGCGGCCCGCGTGAGTCGCAGGCGCGAGGCCGGCGCATAAACGATTTGCTAACCTAAAATTAACTGCACAAAAACGCGCCATGCGTAATGTGTCACCGGGCGACCGGAGGACAAAACATGCAGGCGGCGCTACTTTCGCTGCAGCACAGGCGCGCGGTGCCCCTCGTTGCGCTCATCGGGCTTGCGGCATTCGTTCTGAGCTTTGGCGCACTCACTTTGTTCGCGAACGGCTGGCCCGAAGCGGTCACGCGCGTCCTTCCGAACACGGCGCTCGATGTCCTGCTCGCGCTGATCGTCACGTGTGTCGCCGCGAGCGTCGCCGCATCCCTACGCGCGCGGCAGCAAGCCCGCGAAATCAGGCAACTGCGCACTGCCATCGACAGCATGGCGCAGGGCATGTGCATGTTCGACGCGAATGAGCGGCTGGTTGTCTGCAACACGCAATACCACGAGATGTACAATCTCGCGCCGACCGACGTCAGGCCCGGCGCGACGTTGTCGGACGTGCTGGCGAGGCGCATGGAGAAAGGGACCTTCGCGCGCGACCCCGAAAAGTATCGCCGGGAGTTCGTCGCCGAAATGAAGAAGGGGCGCACGACCGTGCACGAGGTCGCGCAGGACAACGGGCGCCTGCTGCTGGTCATGAACCATCCGGTGCCCGGCGGCGGCTGGATCGGAACGCACGAGGACATCACCGAGCGGCGTCAGGCCGAGCAGCGGCAGGCGGCCATGCAGGAACGCGAGGAGCGCCGCGCCGTCGTCGATCAGGCGATCGCGCGTTTCCGCGGCAGCGTCGAGACCCTGTTGAGCGGCGTCGTCGAGAAGGCGCTCGAAATGCACGCGGCCGCGCTCGACCTGTCCGACATGTCGGGGCAGACCTCGCAACGCGCGCAAGGCGCGGTGGCGGATTCAGTCGAAGCGTCGTCGAACGTCGAGAGCGCGGAGGCCGCTACCACCGAGCTTTCCAGCTCGGTCAACGAAATCGGCAACATGGTCGACAAGACCGCCGCCGTGGTGCGGGTCGCGGTCGAACACGGCCGCGCCACCAGCCAGACCATCGATGCGCTGGCGCAGGTCGCGCGCAAGATCGGCGACGTCGTCAAGCTCATTCGCGACATCGCGGGGCAGACGAATCTCCTGGCGCTCAACGCGACCATCGAAGCCGCCCGCGCCGGCGAAGCGGGCCGCGGCTTTGCCGTCGTCGCCTCGGAGGTGAAGTCGCTGGCGGCGCAGACGGAGAAGGCCACTGGCGAAATCTCCTGCCAGATCCTCGAGGTGCAGGACGCGACCGGCAAGGCCGTCGAGTTGATCGCGCAGATGACGGCGCAGATGCACGAGATCGACAGCTTTGCCTCGGCGGTGGCGGCGTCGGTGCAGCAGCAGAGCGCCGCGAGCGGCGACATCCTGCAGAACGTCACGGGCGCGGCCAACGGCGCCCGCCAGATCGTCGCGGTCCTGCGCGACGTCGCCGACGCCACCAGCGAAAGCCAGCGGCTGGTGCAGACGGTGTTCGGTGCGTCGCAGGCGGTCGAGCAAGCCGCCGGCGACCTGCGCGGCGAGGTCGAGCGCTTCCTCGCGACAGTGGCGGCGTGACGCGTCATTGCGGAACGCGTTCATAGCACGCGCGCCCTCTGCCGATGCATCGAGCAACAACCGGTTAGAGCTTCGCATTAAAAAAGCGCCGGTATTCGGATCGTTACGTAATAATCCCTAGGCAGCTAATTAACGACTTGCGTACGATTCGAAGCGGAAAATCTACGCAGGCTTGATGTTCATCGTCTGCTGCGCGGCGCCGACAAAACGGCACGCATCGAATGTGCGTCCCTCGGAAATCCGATCATGCTGCCCTTTCTTTTCTACGTCCTGCGCACGGCCGCTTCCGCGCGGCGCCGTCAGCGCCGCAACGGCGGCCACGGCGCGCACAAGCCTGAATGACGTCATCCACGCGAGATCAACCGGAACAGCCATGGCTCGTCACATCATCCCCACCGACAAAGAAATCTTCTTCGGCGATGATGAGATCATCGTGTCGAAGACCGACCTCAAGGGCCGGCTCACCTACACCAACGAGACCTTCTGCACGATCGCCGGCTATACCGAGGCCGAGCTGATCGGGCAGCCGCACAGCGTCATCCGCCACCCGGACATGCCGCGTGCGGTGTTCAAGCTGCTGTGGGACACGCTGCTCGAGGGCCGCGAGATCTTCGCCTACGTCAAGAACCTCACCAAGGCCGGCGATTACTATTGGGTGGTCGCGCACGTGACGCCGTCGACGGACGCCGACGGCAAGATCATCGGCTACCATTCCAATCGCCGCGTGCCGGACCAGGCCGTGGTGCGCGGCACCATCATCCCGCTCTACGCCAAGCTGCTCGCGGAAGAAGCGCGGCACAGCAACGGACAGCAGTCGCTCGCGGCCGGTTACGCGTCCCTCCTCGACCTCCTGAAAGCGAAAAATGTCGGCTATGACGAACTCATCTTCTCGCTTTGATCGCTTCGGTCCGGCCAGCGCCGCGACCGTGGTGACCACCGCCGCCGCCGTGCTCGCAGCGCCGCTCGGCTTCATGGGCTACGACGTGGCGTCATACGGCATGGCCGGCGCCGCCGCCCTCGCGGGGATGAGCGCCCTTGCCGTCCTGCATCGCGCCCGGCGCCGGCAGCGCGCCGCCGTCGCAGCCCTTGCAGAGGCCATGCGCGCGGCGCACGACGGCCACCCCGATGCGAGCGTGCCTGCGGGCGAGAGCGGCGACGGCTTCGACAGCTTGCGCGCCGAAGCCGCCGCGCTCATCGCGCGCGGCCATGCGCCGGCTTCCGGCCAGCACGAGCAAGCGCTCGCCGAGATCGCGGCGATCTGCGCACAGATCAGCCGCGGCAATTTCGAGGCGCGCATCATCGAGATCGCCAGCGACCCGGTGATCGCCACGGTGCAGCACAAGGTCAACGACATGATCGACCGCTGCGACGCCTTCGTGCGTGAAGCGACGGCGAGCCTGGCCGCGGTCTGCAAAGGCATCTACTACCGGCGCATCATGCTCGGCGGCCTCAACGGCGCGTTCCGGGTCGCGGCGACCCGCATCAACGACTCGGTTGCGCAGCAGGGCAAGCTGGAAGAGGAGCGCCAGAAGCTGCAGCGCGCCGTCGAGGCCAATGCCAAGCTCCAGGCTGCGCAGATCGCCTGGCTGACGGACGGCCTGAAGAAGCTGTCGGGCGGCGATCTGACGTTCCGGCTTGCCGACATGTCCGAGGAGTCTCGGCCCGTTCAGACCGATTTCAACTGCGCCATGGCGCAATTGCAGGACACCATGGCCGCCGTCGTGGCGGCTGCCGCCGAATTGCTCAACGCCGCGAGCGAGGTTTCGGGCGCGACCACCGACCTGTCGCAACGCACGGAAGAGCAGGCCGCGGCGCTGGAACAGACGTCCGCCGCCATGGAAGAAATCGCCGCGACGGTGAAGCTGAATGCCGACAACGCGCGGCAGGCGCGCGAATCCGCCACGCGCACCCACGGCATCGCCGATCACGGCGGCGCCGTCGCCGCCAAGGCGGTGGAGGCGATGGCGCGCATCGAGGAATCTTCCGACAAGATTTCCGACATCATCGGCGTCATCGACGAGATCGCGCGCCAGACCAACCTGTTGGCGCTCAATGCCGCGGTCGAGGCCGCGCGCGCCGGCGACGCCGGCCGCGGCTTCGCGGTGGTCGCCTCGGAAGTGCGCGCGCTGGCGCAGCGATCCTCGCAAGCCGCGACCGACATCAAGGACCTGATCACCAATTCGAGCGGCCAGGTGAAGGAAGGCGTCGAACTCGTCAACGACGCCGGCACCGCGCTCACCGAGATCGTCGAATCGATCAAGGGCGTCGCCGCGATCGTGGCGCAGATCGCAGACGCAAGCGCCGAGCAGTCGGGCGGCATCGAGCAGGTCAACAAGGCGCTCGAGCAGATGGACGAGACCACGCAGCAGAACTCGGCGCTAGTCGAAGAGAACGCCGCCACCGCCAAGACGCTGGAGAGCCAGGCCATGGCGATGCGCCAGCGCGTGGCGGCCTTCCGCCTCGAGGATGGCGCGCAAAGGCCACAAGCGGCGCCGAGCGCAGCGCCGCGGCGCGGGGCGGCAGGTGCAATGCCGGCCCGCCGCGCGAGCTAGACACGGTCGCTATCCTGTTGCCTGTCCGCTTCGCCGGAACATATCATTTGTTAAATCACGTCATTTGTTAAAGCGTATTTGGTCGACGGCACGTGCGCCGCCGGGGAACCGCTTTGTGCTTTCCGTGTTGCTATCCGACACCCAACAGCGGAGGGCGACATGGCCAGATCACGCAAGCTCGAAGACCTATTTCACGACACGCTCAAGGACATCTACTACGCCGAGAAGAAGATCCTGACGACGCTGCCCAAGATGGAGAAGGCGGCGCAGTCGGACGATCTGAAGAAAGCATTCGCCAAGCATCGGACGGAAACGGAAGGGCAGGTCGACCGGCTCGAAAAAGTCTTTGCCGCGATCGGCAAGGAACCGCACGGCAAGACCTGCGACGCCATCGTCGGCATCACCGACGAAGGCGCCGAGATCATGGAGGAATACGCCGATTCCCCGGCGCTCGATGCGGGCCTGCTGGCGGCCGCGCAGGCGGTCGAGCACTACGAGATCTCGCGCTACGGCACCTTGAAGACCTGGGCCGGCGAGCTCGGTCTCAAGGACGCGGTGCGTCTGCTCGACCAGACCCTGCAGGAGGAGAAGAAGACCGACGAGACGCTGAGCAAGCTCGCGGTCAGCGCCATCAACCAGGAAGCGGAGACGGCGTAAGCGGCGCCTCCGCCGCAGCATCAACGGCTATCCGGGGTGCGGGCTTTTGCCCGCGCCCCCGGTGGCGGCCCTCGCCGGCCATCTAGCCGTCCTTCTGTCGAATGAAATCCTCGACGCTGAACTCGCGCCCCCTGCCCCGCATCAAGCGATGCGGATGCCTTTGTCGATTTCGCGGCGCAAGGCGCAGCTTCTCGACATGGGAGAGTAGCGCGCGCCCGATCTACTCCTGATCCTCGGCGGGCAGGCGCTCCAGTTCGGCGATGGCTTGTTCGCGCGATTTGGCCATGGCGGGAGTATGGCAAATTACTCAGCGCAATACAGTGGCGGCAGGGAGCCCAGATTACGGCTTACTGCTCGCCATCCAACGCGCCCGCCGGGTCCAAAGCAACTGTATAACGCTCGGCCACATAGACGCGCTCGAGATCGAGGCTGCAGTTCGGGCATAACGAAGGAACGCTTGTGGCGTGCAGCAGAACCTCGGGCTTTCTCTGATTGATATTCCATCCGCACCTAGGGCACGGCACTTTGTAATTCCACAACATGAAGGCAAGAGAGCAAACCCCGAAAAATATGATGAATATGTATTGATTTGATTCGGACGCCAACATGCCCACATCGTTGAGAATGAACCCGAGTAGAGCGAAGGCAACCGCGCAAGGCACGAAAAGCAATAGTTTTGTGCGGCGGACCCGCCGCGCGCGCATTGCCGGAGCCTCTGCTGTGCCGACCATCCGATGCCCCTTTCATCAAGGCAAGCAAATAGCTTGGTGGGACGCGGAGAACCCTAAGGTAATCTGCCAATCGTTCCCGGGTGGCGTTCCGCTCCACCCGGGCTACGAACTCGGCAAGCCCCGTTCCTTCGCCGCTCGTCCCCGCGAGAGCGGGGACCCCGTACTGGATTCCCGCTTTCGCGGGAATGAGCGGAGTTTGATGCGATTCAGCTTGCCCCGATTCGGCGCTAGAAAACGTCGTCCGGCAACGCCATCATGCTCCCCGCCCCGGCCTGGATGCGGGCGAGGCGCAGGGCCGTCTCCGGCAGCATGCGCTCCATGAAGAAGCGCGCGGTCGTGAGCTTGGCGTTGTAACGCGGCGCCGAACCGTTCGCCTTCGGCAGCTTGGCGAGTGCCGCTTCCGCGATGCGCGCCCACATGTAGCCGAGCGCGACCAGGCCGAAGAGGTGCATGTAATCGGTGGCGCCGGCGCCGGCGTTGTCCGGCTTCATCATGGCGTGCTTGAGGAACCACATCGAGGCGGTCTGCAGCTGGCCGGCCGCGGCGCCGAGCGGTTCGACGAATTCCTTCATCGCCTTGTCGCGGCTCTTTTCCTTCACGTAGCCGTTGACCTCGCCGAGGAAAGCCATGAGCGCGCGGCCGGAATTCTTGCCGATCTTGCGGCCGACCAGGTCGAGCGCCTGGATGCCGTTGGCGCCCTCGTAGATCATGGCGATGCGCGCGTCGCGCACGAACTGCTCCATGCCGTGCTCGGCGATGTAGCCGTGGCCGCCGAACACCTGCTGCGCCATCACCGTGGTCTCGAAGCCGCGGTCGGTGAGCACGCCTTTGATCACCGGCGTCAGCAGGCCCATGTGGTCTTCGGCCGCATCCCGCTGCTTCTTGTCCTCGGAGCGGCGCGCCACGTCGCCTTGCAGGCCGGTCCACACCACGAGCGCGCGCCCGGCCTCGTTGAAGGCGCGCATGGTCATCAGCGCGCGCCGCACGTCCGGGTGCACGACGATGGGGTCGGCCGCCTTGTCGGGATACTTGGTGCCGGAGAGCGCGCGGCCCTGCAGACGCTCCTTCGCATAGGCCGCCGCGTTCTGGTAGGCGACTTCGGCGAGCGACAGGCCCTGGATGCCGACGCCGAGGCGCGCCTCGTTCATCATCGTGAACATGGCGTTCAAGCCGCGGTTCTCTTCGCCGATCAGCCAGCCGGTGGCGCCGTCGTAGTTCATCACGCAGGTGGCATTGCCGTGGATGCCCATCTTCTCCTCGAGCGAGCCGCACGACACCGCGTTGCGTTCGCCGAGCGCGCCGTCGTCGCCGACCATCACCTTCGGCACCACGAACAGCGAGATGCCCTTGGTGCCTTCCGGCGCGCCTTCGATGCGCGCCAGCACCAGGTGGATGATGTTTTCCGAAAGATCGTGCTCGCCGGCGGAGATAAAGATCTTTGTGCCGGTGATCTTGTAAGCGCCGTCCGGCTGCTTCACCGCCTTGGTGCGCAGCATTCCGAGGTCGGTGCCGCAGTGCGGCTCGGTCAGATTCATCGTGCCGGTCCAGGTCCCTTGCGTCATCTTCGGCAGGTACTTGGCCTTGATGGCGTCGGAGCCGTGCGCGAGGAGCGCCGAGATCGCGCCTTGCGTCAGGCCGGGATACATGGCGAAGGCCATGTTGGCCGAGCACAGATATTCGTTGACGAGCTCGGTCATGATTTCCGGCAGGCCCTGGCCGCCGAATTCTTCCGGCACCGACATGCCGATCCAGCCGCCCTCGACGAGCTGCTTGTAGGCGTCCTTGAAGCCGGTGGGCGTGGTGACGCCGCCGTCCGCTTGGCGGGTGCAGCCTTCGGTGTCCCCCACGCGGTTGAGCGGGGTCAGGACGTCCTCGGCGAACTTGGCCGCCTCGCGCAACACCGCCTCGACCACGTCGGGGCTGGCGTCGGCGAAGCCCGGCAGGTTGCCGTAGCGCTCGAGCTGGAAGACGTCGTTGAGCAGGAACAGGGTGTCGTCGACGGGCGCCTGATAGGTGGGCATTTCGGTTTCTCCCCCGGCGCTTGTTGCGCGCCCGAGGGCTCCATAACGGGGTCTTGCTGCTGACGGTTCCGTGGAACGCGAGGCACTGGCGCCCGGCGTTCCCGCCCCGGCCCGGCCGGGACACAACAAACCACCCCTTCCGGCACGAATTATGACAGCGCCGCTTTACATCGGCGTTAAGAGCGCCCGGAGTTCCCCTCAAGCGCGAATGCCTCGCTAAATCCGGCACTTCCCGGAAAAGTTAACCCCCTGTTTACCGCGAACGGGAAAAAGTCGGGGTGTGGCCACGAGAACCGCGCTGCCTATCCACCGCGCGTTAACGCGTAACGGTTCCACGAGAGTCGATCAGGGCTCTTTGCGCCTCCACTAAACGTGGTGCGAGCATGAAATTTGGCGTCCCGTGGGGAGCTAACAAAGGCATCAGGCCCGACGCGCGTGAGACGGCCCGGGAGGCGGCACGCCGCTCCGGCATGTCGCTCGACGACTGGCTCAATTCCGTCATTCTGCACCAGGCCGCGCAGGCCGGCGTCCAGCCTTACGCGCCCCCCGCCGCCGAGAAGAAAACCAAGCGCAAGGGCAAAGCGGCCGCGCCCGCGCCGGACAACCTCGAGCTCGCCGCCGTCAACAGCCGGCTCGACGACCTTTCCCGCCGCATCGAGCAGTTCATCGGCGCCGCACCCGCGGGCCAGGCGCCGCAGCGGCAGGCCGCCTCGCGCGGGCCCGATCCGCGCGCCGATCTGATCGGCCGCCTCGACCGCTACGTCCAAAATGCGGGCTCGCCCGCGCAACCGGCGCCGCAGCAGGCCGCGCCGCGTCCGGTGCCGCCGCGGCGGCCCAAAGCGGCGCCGGCGGCCATGGAGCAGGCGCTCGCCGATATCGCCGCCCGCAAGCAGATGCTGCGCGGTGGCGCCGCCGCTCACCCGGCGCGCCGCGCGTCCTCGCCCGCCGACTACGCCCCGCCGGCCGCGCGCGCCCAGGAGCAGGCAGCACAAGCCGCCGCGCCGGCGCCGCTGCCGGCCCAGGACCTCTCGGGCCTCGAAGAGCAACTGCGCAAGATCACCGATCAGATCGAAACCCTGCGCCAGCCGGGCGTCGAGCAGGCCATCAACGCGCTGCGCGCCGAACTCGGCGAAATCGGCCACGCCCTCGGCGAGGCCATGCCGCGGCATTCGATCGAGACCATCGAACACCAGATCCACGGCCTCAGCCAGCGCATCGCCGAGGGGCGGCAGAACGGCGTCGACCACAACGCGCTCGCCGGCATCGAGCACGGCCTCGGCGAAGTGCGCGACGCCCTGCACGGGCTGACGCCGGCGGAAAACCTCATCGGCTTCAACGACGCCGTTGCCGGGCTCGCCCAGAAAATCGATCTAATCGTCGCGCAAAAAGACCCGGCGACGATGGCGCAGCTCGAAAACGCCATCACAACCCTGCGCAGCATGGCCAACCACGTCGCCTCCAACGACGCGGTGGGGGCGCTCGCCGCCGAGGTGCAGGTGCTCAACGACAAGGTCGACCACATCGCGCGCGCGAGCAGCAACGCCGACGCCCTCTCGAGCCTCGAGCACCGCATCGACGCCCTGGCCGACGCGCTCGCGCAGCGCGCCCAGGCCGGCAACGCCGTGCCGCCACGGCTGGAAGCCCTGGTGCAATCGCTCTACGACAAGATCGAGCAGATCCAGGCCTCGCAGCAGGCGCACGGCGACATGACCGAGGGTCATGCTCTCGACGACCGCATTTCCATGCTCGTCGAACGCCTGGATGCGTCCGATTCGCGTATCGGTCAGCTGGAAGCGATCGAACGCGGCCTCTCCGACCTGCTGATCCACATCGAGCAGAAGCAGAACACGCGAGCGCCAGCTCCAAGCGAGGGCGCCGCCCCTGCGGCGGTCGACGCCCTCAAGCACGATTTCGCCCAAGCGCAAGAAGCGCTGAAATACGACTTGGCGCAGGCCCAGGAAGCGCTGAAGAGCGACCTGACCAGTTCCCTGACGCATTCGCTGGCGAATTCGCAGGGCGAGCTCAAGGGCGACATCGCCCGTACCCAGAACGCCCTCGACCAGGTGCACGGCACCCTCGGCGAGCTGGTCGGCCGGCTGGCCGCCATCGAGCAAAGCATCCGCAGCGAGACCCGCGTCACCGCGTCCGAGCCGGCTTACGCGCAGGCGCATCCCGAAGACCCCTATGCGCACGCGCCCTATGCCCACGACGAGGCGCCGCTCGAGCTCACCTATCCGGTCGGCAAACTGGCGGTACGGCTGGTCGAGGACGCCGCGCCCGGCATGTCGGCGTTCGACGGCATGATGCCGCCGCGCGGTGCCAAGCCAGCCCCGACTGAAGCCTCACCGGCTCAGGCCGCGCCGCAGGCCATCGCCCCGCCGATCCAGCCGGAGGCCGCCCCGATGATGGGCGCGCCCGGTACCGAGAGCCAAGACCCGTGGGGTCATTCGGACCCCACGCACCATGTCGACCACGCGGGCCACGATGACGACCCCGACGACGAAGACCGCACGCAGCCGCTACAAGCGCCGCACGCGCAGCTGCCGCGCGCGCCTCAACTCGCCGCCCAGTTCGAAGCGATGCGGGCGCCGGGCGCCGCGCCGGCGTTCGCGCCGCAGGCGGACGCGTCCGCAGCCGAATCGCCGAAGGCCGGCGCACCTCGCGCGGAAGCCCCGCAGGCTGCCCCGCCGCGGCGCATGGCGCCCGGCCATGGTCCCATCAATCCCGACCTGCCGCCCAACGAGCCGCTCGAGCCGGGCTCCGGCCCGCCGACGCTGCGCGCCCATGCCAGCGCGCGCATTGCCCCATCGGACACCGAAGAGGACGAGGCGCCGGGCGGCGGCAAACTGAGCTTCATCGCGGCTGCGCGCCGCGCGGCGCAGGCCGCCATGCAGCAGGAGCCGGCATCGCCGCCCTCGCTTGAGGCCGGCTATGACGCCGACGCGCTGGAAGGCGCAGCTAAGCCCATGCGTCAGCGCGTGATGCGGCGGGTCAAATCGCTGTTCGTCGCGGCCAGCATCGTCGCCATCGTGGTCGGCTCGGTGCAGATCGCGGCGACCTACCTCGAGGTCGGCAAGCCCGGCGCTCCCGCCAGCCGCGCCACCGAGCAGCATCTCGGCAAGGCGAGTGAGCGCGCGGAAACCGGCCACGAAACCGCCGGCACGGATCTCGCCCAGCAGACGGCGGGCGCGACCGCGGCGATCACCTCGCCGACCAGCATGACGGCGACGCCGCTGGCGCTGGTGCCGCCGACCACGTCCATCGATCTGCTGGCACCGCCCGACCAAACGGTGCAGGTCGCGACCGTTCCCTCGCCCAAGCCGCGCCGCGTAACGGTCGCCACCGCGACGGAACCGTCGTCGGCCGATATCACCGGCTCGATCCCGCAGACCAATACCCAGCACGCGGCGCCTTCCCCGGCCGCGAGCGCCGATCTGCCGCTCGCCATCGGCGGTCCGCAACTGCGCCAAGCGGCGGCCGCCGGCAATGCCTCGGCGGCCTACGAGGTGGGGATGCGCTTTGCCGAGGGGCGCGGCGTGCCGAAAAACCTCGCCGAGGCCGCGCATTGGTATCAGCGGGCCGCCAACAAGGGGCTGGCGCCGGCCGAGTTCCGGCTGGCGAGCCTGTTCGAAAAAGGCCAGGGCGTGAAGAAGGATCTGTCCCGGGCCCGCACGCTGTATTTCGCCGCCGCCCGCCAGGGCCACGCCAAAGCCATGCATAACCTTGCAGTGCTTTACGCCGAAGGCGTTGACGGCAAGCCCGATTACACCACCGGGGTGAAATGGTTCCGTGACGCCGCCGAGCATGGGGTGTCAGACAGCCAATACAATCTCGGCGTCCTCTATGCGCGCGGCATCGGCGTCGAGAAGGATTTGGGCGAATCGTACAAGTGGTTCGCCCTCGCCGCCAAGCACGGCGACAAGGAAGCGGCCCGCAAGCGCGACGAGGTGGCGAGCCACCTGGATAAGCAGGCGCTCGCCGCTGCCCAGAAGGCGGTCGCCAAGTTCGTGCCCCGGCCGCAGCCACAGCAGGCGACGAACGTGCCGACCCCGCCCGGCGGCTGGGACAAGGCCGGCGCCGCTTTCGCCGCAGGAAAGCGTTGACATCGAGCGCGGCCGATTGCCGTCGGGCGTGATCGCCGCGCGCCGGCACGCTACTATCGCATCCGCGGCCGGTCCTTCGGCAGGTTTTTGCACGTTGAGAGACGGTCGGGCTTGACCTGCTGACCGGCGCGTGGCCGGTAGCCTTTGAGCCGCGAACGCCGGACGACGCCTTTGCAAATCTATCTTCCGATCGCAGACCTGCCCGTCAACATCTTCCTCATTCTGGGGCTGGGGCTGGCGGTCGGCTTCCTCTCGGGCATGTTCGGCATCGGCGGCGGCTTCCTGATGACGCCGCTGCTGATCTTCATCGGCATCTCGCCGGCGGTGGTGGTGGCGAGCGTGTCGCCGCAGATCGCGGCCTCGCTGTTCACCGGCTTCATCGCCCATTGGCGGCGCGGCACCATCGACTTCATGCTCGGCGGCATGCTGCTGGTGGGCGGCGTCGCCGGCACGCTGGTGGGCGTGTGGATTTTCACGATGCTGCGCTCGGTCGACCAACTCGACCTGTTGATCGCGCTGTCCTACGTCACGCTGCTCGGCGTCGTCGGCGTCCTGATGGTGACCGAGGGTCTGCGCGCCATCAACCGCGCACGCCGCGGCGGCCGCGCCGACCTGCGCCGGCCCGGCAGCCACACCTGGATCCACGGCCTGCCGCTGAAGATGCGCTTCAAGCGCTCGCGCATCTACATCTCGGTCATTCCGGTGTGGGCGATCGGGCTGATCATCGGCCTGCTCGGGTCCATCCTCGGCATCGGCGGCGGCTTCCTGCTGGTGCCGATGCTGATCTATCTCCTGCGGGTGCCGACGATCACCGTGATCGGCACCTCCATGGTGCTGACGCTGACCACGATGGTGGCGGCGACGGTGCTGCACGCGGTGGCCAACCACCTGGTCGATGCGGTGCTGGCTCTGGTGCTGATGATCGGCGGCGTCATCGGCGCCCAGTTCGGCGTGCGCGCCGGGCAGAACATGCGCGGCGAATGGCTGCGGCTCTTGCTCGGCGTGCTGGTGCTGGCGGTCGGCATCCGCTTCGCCGTCAGCCTGGTCGTCGCGCCGGCCGACCCCTATTCCGTGCGCGTGGTGGGGTCGCCATGATGCGCCGCTTCGCCCTCC
This sequence comes from uncultured Pseudomonadota bacterium, assembly GCA_963773225.1. Lineage (GTDB taxonomy): Bacteria > Pseudomonadota > Alphaproteobacteria > Rhizobiales > Xanthobacteraceae > Pseudolabrys. Next base: position 299,473 of record CAVZAO010000014.1, on the reverse strand, counting down.
TCGCCGCTCTCATGCTGGCGCTGCCGGCCGTCCCGCAGCCGGCGGAGGCCGCCCGGCTGGTGGTGTCGCTTTCCAACCACCGGGTCGAGATCACCTCCAATTTCACCGGCGCCGACCTGGTGCTGTTCGGCACAGTCGAGCCCGACCGGGGCGCGACCACCACCTATCGCGGCACCTACGACCTCGTGGTCACGGTGACCGGACCGCACCAGGACTATCGCACACGCCGCAAGTCGCGGGTCGCCGGCATTTTCGTCAACGCCGACTCGCGCGAATTCGTGCACGTACCGTCTTATCTCGCCGTCCTGAGCGACCGTCCGGTGAAGGACATCGCCTCGCCGGAGACGCTGCGGCGGCTGCAGATCGGCCTCGACAACTACATCCTCACTCAGCGCATCGGCCCCGATTTCGCCGACACCGTGGCGGACGACCCGTTCCGCGTCGCCTTCGTGCGGCTGAAGCAGGACCAGGGGCTCTACACCCAATCGCCGACGGCGGTGACATTCCTGACGCGCACGGTCTACCGCGCCTCCATCCCGCTGCCGGCGGACGCGCGCACGGGCACCTATGCGATCGACGTCAAGCTGTTCGCGGATGGCGCCATGGTGGCGCAAACCCAAACCGCGCTCGAAGTGATCAAAACCGGCTTCGAGCAATACGTCGCCGAGGCCGCGGCCGACCACGGCCTCTTGTACGGCGTCGCCACCATCCTGATGGCGCTGTCGATCGGCTGGATCGCCAGCGTGATGTTCAGGCGGGATTAGTCCGCCAGACACCGCTTGGCGGTGAAGGCATAGAGCCGGTCCGTGCCCAGCATATGGGCGGTAAACTTGAGCGTGCCGAACAAGTCGCAGAACGCGGCGTGGCGAATGTTAAGGCCGCCCGCGTAGACGCCGAAGGCCGGCATCACCATGCGGGCCTCGTCGGCGGCGAAGCAGCGCCGGCGCACGGCGCGGCCGCGGTGCGCAATGCGCGCCACCGGATGCAGATGGCCGGCGATCTCGTTCGCAGCACCGCTCGGCTGGTGACGGAAGGTGAGCCCTTCCAGCACGAAGCTGTCATGGAACACGCCGCCGATATGCGCGGCCGGTTCGGGATCGTGGTTGCCGGTGAGCCAGATCCAGTCGCGGTCGCGCTGCAGCGCGCGCAACGATGCGCGGTCTTCGGCGCTAAGGCGGGCCGGCCCGCCGCCGTCGTGGAAATTGTCGCCGAGCGCGATGACGGCGCGCGGGGCGTAGTGGGCAATGAGCTTGGCAAGCCGCGCCAGGGTGGCCGCGCTGTCGTAGGGCGGCAGGAACTGACCGCGGGCGGCGAAGCTCGAACCCTTTTCCAGATGCAGGTCGGCGACGGCGATGAGGCCGTGTTCCGGCCAGTACAGCGCGCCCGAGGGATCGGCGATGAGGCTGATGCCGGACAACGCGACGGCATGCTCCGTTCGTCCCCGCGCAAGCAGGGACCCAGCATTATGCTGCTCTAGGTTCCCGCTGGCGCCTGTGCTCGGGCCGGCCAAAGGCTGGACGCGAGTGCGGGAACGAACGGAGAAGCTCAATTCATCGCCTCCTTGATCAGTTCATCCGCGGCTTCCGCCAGAAGCACGTCGGCCGCCTCGCCATAGACCGTTTCGCGCCCGATCTCCAGGAGCGCTGGAACCGCGAGCGGCGAGACGTGGTCGAGGGCTTTATGGACGATTCTGCCCCGGATACGCGAGAGCATTTCGCCGAGCCGTTTGACGTCGAGAAGACCGCTTGCCGCGTCGGCGCGCGCCGCGCGCAAGAGCAAATGGTCGGGCTGATGCTTGCGCAGCACATCGTAGACGAGATCGGTGGAGACCGTCAGTTGGCGGCGCGACTTCTCCTCGCCGGGAAAGCGGCGCTCGATGAGCCCGGCGATGATGGCGCAATTGCGGAAAGTGCGCTTCATGAGCGCGGATTCGTCGAGCCAGGCTTCGAGATCGTCACCCAGCATGTCCTCGGCGAACAACTCGCCAAGCGACAGCGAGCCGCGCTTGATGTGCAGCGCGAGGTCGCCGAGCCCCCAGACCGCGAGCGCGTATTCGTTGGCGACGAATCCGAGGGGCTTGAGCCGCGCGCGCTCGAGCCGGCGGGTGAGCAGCATGCCGAGCGTCTGATGCGCGAGCCTTCCCTCGAACGGATAGCAGACGAGATAATGCTTGGCGGCGCGCGGAAAGGTTTCGACCAGGAGGTCGCCGGCCTTCGGCAACAGCGAGCGCCACTGTTGAATTTCCAGCCATTCGCGCACTTGTGCCGGCAACGCGCGCCAGGCGTCGTGGTCGGCGAGAATGGCGCGCACGCGGGCAGCGAGATAGGTCGAGAGCGGAAACTTGCCGCCTTCGTAGGCCGGCACCTTCGGGTCGGCGCCGGTGGCGCGCGAGACATAGACCTCGTCCTCGACCAGCGCCTCGTATTTCAGGATTTCCCCGGCAAAGACGAAAGTGTCGTCGGGCGTCAGCGTCTCGATGAAATATTCCTCGACCTGGCCGAGCAGGCGCCCGCCGCGCGGGATCGCCTTGCCGCTGGCGCGAGAGCGCACCAGCCGCACCTTCAGCATATCGGCCTCGACGATGGTGCCGACGTTCATGCGATAGCGCTGCGCCACGCGCGGGTGCGCGATGCGGAAGCGGCCGTCGTTGTTCTGTCTGATCTTGGCGAAGCGCTCGTAGGCCTTGAGCGCGTAGCCGCCGGTGGCGACGAAATCGACCGCGGCGTCGAAGTCGGCGCGCGCGAGCGATGCGTAGGGCGCGGCAGCACGCACTTCGCTAAAGAGAGCGTCGGGCAGGAACGGCTCGCCCACCGCGCGGCCGAGAATATGCTGTGCCAGCACGTCGAGCGCACCGATGCGCAAGGGCGGAGTATCCTGCGCGTTGTCGGCGACGGCGTCGATGGCCGCGCGGCATTCCAGCACCTCGAAGCGGTTGGCCGGCACCAGCACCGCTTCGGACGGCTCGTCGAAACGGTGATTGGAGCGCCCCACCCGCTGCATCAGCCGCGACGAGCCTTTCGGCGCGCCGACATTGATGACGAGATCGACGTCGCCCCAATCGACGCCCAGATCGAGCGACGACGTACAAACCACCGCGCGCAGGATGCCGCTCGCCATGGCGTCTTCCACCTTGCGGCGCTGGGCGACGTCGAGCGAGCCGTGATGGAGCGCAATCGCAAGGTTGTCGTCGTTCACGCGCCATAGCTCCTGGAACAGATATTCCGCCTGGCTGCGGGTGTTGACGAAGACCAATGTAGTCTTGTGATCCTTGATGAGCGCGTAAATCTCGTTGAGCGCGTGGCGCGCCGAATGGCCGGCCCAGGGCAGATGCTCGGCCGTGTCGAGCATTGAGACGCGTGGCTGCGCGCCGCTTTCGGCTATGACCAGGTCCGCCAATGCCTCGCCCTCCAGCGGCTGCGGCACCAGATAGCGGCGCAAATCGTCGGGGGTGGCGACGGTCGCCGACAGGCCCACCGTCGTGAGCCGCGGCGCCAGCGTAAGTAGCCGCGCCAGATCGAGCGACAGCAGATCGCCGCGCTTCGACATCACCAGCGAATGCAGTTCGTCGAGCACCACGCGCCGGAGCGTGCCGAAGAGATAGGGCGCGTCGGCCGACGCCAGCAGCAGCGCCAGTTGCTCGGGTGTCGTGAGCAATATGTCGGGCGGCTGGCGGCGCTGCCGTTGCCGCTTCGACGCGGGCGTGTCGCCGGTGCGGGTTTCGAGCGTGACGTTCAGCCCCATCTCGCGCACCGGGATTTCCAGGTTGCGCGCGATGTCGACGGCGAGCGCTTTGAGCGGGGAGATGTAGAGGGTGTGCAGACCGGCACGTCCGGTCCGTGCGCGCTTGTCTTCGCTCAGTTCCACCAGCGTCGGCAGAAACCCGGCCAATGTCTTGCCGCCGCCGGTGGGCGCGATCAGCAGCACCGAGCGGCGATCTTGCGCCTTCGCCAACAAGTCGAGCTGATGCGCGCGCGGCTGCCAGCCACGGCCGGCGAACCAGCGCCGGAAAGGCTCGGGGAGCAGGGATATTGTTTCAGCGCGTTCGAGGATCGCCACGCGGCAAGCTTAGGGCTTAACTGGGCTTCCTGGCCACCACCAGCAGACCCGGCACCGGAACGCCCTTTTCGGTGCGGGTCGAGGCCGGTTCCAGAATGACCGGTTCCAGGCCGCCGAGGCTGAGGGCGCCGCGCACGTGGGCGGCGCCGTGGGCGTAGCGCAGCGTGTCGCGCAGGATGACGCCATCGCCGTCGTGGGTCTCGACCGTGAAGGCGATGACGCCACCGGGCTTGAGCGCCTTCGCCGCGACCGGCGGCACCTGGCGCAACTCGTGGAAATAGATCAGCACGTCGGCCGCCAGGATCAGATCGTATTGCGCGCCGCTGGTCGCTTGCCCGCGCAGATAGGTCATGGCCTCGGCCTCGACCAGTTCGTCATAGAGGCCTTTCGTCTGCGCTTCGGCGAGCATGCCGCGCGACAGGTCGACGCCGGTGAGGCGGCCGCAGAACGGCCGGAACGCCGCGCCGCTTAAGCCCGTGCCGCAGCCGAGGTCGAGCCCGTTTTCAAACCGCATCGTCTCGCCGCAGGCGCGCGCTACCGCGAACAGCAGCATGTCGGGTCCGCGATAGCGCAAGCCCCCGGTGAGCGCGTCGTCGAAGCCCGACGCGTAGCCGTCGAACAGCGCGCGGATATAGCCGATCGGCATGGGCGTCGGCGGCGTGGCGCCGAGGCGGGCAAGCCGCACCGCGGCGCCGAGACTGTCGGCGGGATCGGCGGCCTTGGCGCGGGCAAAGGCATCGGCGGCGCCGGTGGTATCGCCGGCCTGCTCGCGCGCCTCACCCAATAGGAACCAGGCCGGCGCGTAGGCGGGCGCCAGCGCCAGGATCTGTTCGGCGAGGTCGATGGCGCCGGTGAGGTCGCCGGCTGCGAGACTTTCGCGCGCCCACTCGTAACGGCGGTCGATGATGAGGTCGCCGGAGGAGACGACGGCGGGCAGACGGACGGCGGTCAAGGAAGTCGGCTCATAAAGGCCACGTGGCCGGGATCGCGCTCATATCGGGCAGGCGGGGCATTTCGGCAAGGCCCCGCGGGTGTAAAAGCCCTCCGTTGCGCGGCTTGACCGCCGTCGCCATCTAACGTCAGGTGCCAGAAAAGCGCGCCGTCAGCGGCGCCCCAGGAGCATGCGCATGGATCGCATCGACAACCAGCCCGCAGCGCGGAGCGACATGACGACCCGCATCTTCGGCGGCTCGCCGCTCGCCGTCCTGGCGCGGCTCGTCCTGGTGTCGATCCTGGTCGGCGTCATCCTGTCGGCGCTCGGCCTCGACCCCTTCGACATCGTGCGCAGCGTCGAACGCCTGGTCCGCACGCTCTGGAACATGGGCTTCGACATCATCCGCTACGTCTGGCGCTATTTCCTGCTCGGCGCCGTCCTCGTCATCCCGATCTGGCTCATCACCCGCCTCGTCAACGCGCCGCGCGGACGCTGATGTGACCACCGCGGGGGACGTCTCGAACGCCCGGGTGTTCACCATCGCCGGGCCGGCGATGCTGACCAACGTGACGACGCCGCTGCTCGGCGTGGTCGCCACTGCCGCCATCGGCCGGCTCGCCGACGCGGCGCTTCTGGGCGGCGTCGCGCTCGCCTCGGTCGCGTTCGATTACCTCTTCTGGCTTTTCGGCTTCCTGCGCATGGGCACCGTCGGCCTCACCGCGCAGGCGCTCGGCGCCGACCACAAACGCGAGCAGCGCGCCGTGCTGGCGCGCGCGCTGCTGATCGCCTGGGGCATCGGCCTCGTCATCATCGTCGTGCAGGCGCCGTTCGCGACCCTCATCTTCGACGCCATGGGCGGCAGCGCCCAGGTGACGGCGGCGGCGCGGGTCTATTTCTTCGTGCGCGTTTGGTCGGCGCCGTTCGCGCTCGCCAACTACGTCATGGCGGGCTGGCTTGTAGGCTTGGCTTACGTGCGCACGGCGATGGCGATCCAGATCGCGCTCAACATCGTCAACATCATCCTGGTGGTGGCGCTGGTGCTGGGGCTCGATCTCGGCGTCGCTGGCGCGGCGCTCGCCTCGGTGATCGCGCAGGCGCTCGGCTTCGTGGCGGGGATGATCGCCGCCTGGCGCATCATCGGCGGCCGTTTCGATCTCACGCGTGCCGTCCTGTTCGACCGCGCGCGCTTCGGACGCATGCTGGCGGTCAACCGCGACATCATGATCCGGACGGCGGCGCTGATCACGGCCTTCGCCTTCTTCACCGCGCGCGGCGCGCGCGCCGGCGACGTCACGCTCGCCGCCAATGCGGTGCTGCACAATTTCACGCTGGTCGGCGCCTTTTTCCTCGACGGCATCGCCACCGCCGCCGAGCAGATCTGCGGCCAGACCTACGGCGCACGCGACCGCAAGGGCTTCGGCCAGGCGGTGCGGCTGGTGCTGATCTGGGGCTTCGTGTTCGGCGCGGCGGCGAGTGCCTTGTTCGCCGTCACCGGCGACCGGCTCATCGAGCTGATGACGGCAAGCCCCGACGTGCGCGAGACCGCGCGCCGGTTCATGAGTTTTGCGGCGCTTGCGCCGGTCTGCGGCGTGATGGCGTTCTGCTATGACGGCATTTACATCGGCGCCGCCTGGGCGCGCGACATGCGCAACCTGATGCTCGGCGCGCTCGCCACTTATTTCGCGGCGTGGTGGCTGCTCGACGGCCTCGACAACGAAGGCCTGTGGCTGTCGATCCTCATCTTCTTCATCGCGCGCGGCGCCTTCCAGGCCGCGCGCTATCCGGCGCTGGCGCGCAAGCCTTTCAGCTAATAACGCGGTGGCGGCGGACGGCCGTAAGGCGGCGGGCCACCGGGTGGCGGCCCGAAACCGGGCGGCGGACGGCGGCCAAACCCACCGGGCGGGCCGCGGCGGCGCGGCGGCGGCCCCGAGATGGCGCGCACGACCGAACGGTCGAAGTGTCCGCGCAGGCAGCCGACCGTGTAGGGGAAGTCCACCGTCGCCACGTAGTGGTACATCTTCACTTTGCGCCCATCCCACATCACCTCGCTCAGCCTGCCGTGACAGGCGTCGAGATCGGCGGTGGTGAACTCTCTGCCGTGCTCGAAGGGCCCGTAGATGCCGAAGCCGTCGATGGCGTAACCGACCAGCGGCGAATTGCCGGCGACGTCGGGCTTGTCGTTCAGGCAGTTGGTCAGGCTGTGATAGTGATAGACGCCGCTTTCCTGCGGATGGCCGTGGCAGCGGTCCTGCGTCTCGTGCGCGACGGCGTCGCGGCCGGGCGCGTCGAGCGCGCTGAACAACGGCACGCCGGTGAGCAGGATGCCGACCGCGCCGGGCGCGCAATGCGCGCGCGCCGCGAGCATGGGATGAGCCGGCAGCGCGATGCGGATATGCTGGCGCTCGATGCGGTTCGGGTTGGTGTCGATACGATAGGCCGGATCGCTGGGCGAAATCGGAAAGCGCCCGGTGGGGTGCGGCGGCAGATCGTCCGAGCTGATGATCCGCTCGTCACCCTCCATCGTCACCCGGAAGCGATGGCCCGGCCACCTGACCGCGCCGCGCACGGGAATCTTGGCGCTCAGATCGTAGGTGTGGTCGCGCTCGTCGATCCACGGCCCGATCCCCCGCGCGCCACCCGCGTTCGGGTCGACGCGGCAGGCCCAGATCCATCCGCGCTTGGGCGCGTGCGAGATCTTGCCATCGCCGAGCGGCAGTTTGTGCAAGTTGACGTCATGCGCCGCGGCCGGTGCAACCAGCACCACCGCCAGACCGACCGCCGCGCGCGATTGAAAAAAGCCAAAGCGCGGCATGGTCGCCGCCTCTTTCAAAAATCGAATGAAAAACTAGACGGGCCAGCTCTCCGCCGTCATGGCCGGCGCGTCGGCGCCGACCATCGCGGTCAGCGAGCCGCGCTGGCCGCGCCGCGCGGCGGCCGCAAGATCGGCCTTGATGTCGTTGAGCAGGCCGAGGCCCTTGTAGACGAGCGCCGAGTAGAGCTGGATCAGGCTGGCGCCGGCCTTGATCTTGGCGATCGCCGCGGCGCCTGAATCGACGCCGCCGACGCCGATGATCGGGAACGCGTCCTCGGCGCGCACGAAGGTCTCCGCCAGCATGCGCGTCGACAGGCGGAACAGTGGCCGCCCCGACAGGCCGCCGGTCTCGCGCGCCTTGTCGCGATCGCGCAACGATGCCGGCCGGCCGATGGTGGTGTTGCTGATGATCATGCCGTCGATGCCGTGCTTGCGCGCGACGTTCACGACGTCGTCGAGATCGGGCAGCGTCAGGTCGGGCGCGACCTTGAGCAGCACCGGCGTGACGCCGGACCGGCGGCGCACGCGCTCGCGCGCCTCGATCACGCGGGCGAGCAGATCGTCGAGGGCTTGCGCGCCCTGCAAATCCCGCAGGCCCGGCGTATTGGGCGACGACACGTTGACGGTGAAATAGCTCGCCACCGGCGCGAAAGTGTCGATCAGCCGCGCGTAGTCCTCGGCGCGGTCGGGCGAATCCTTGTTGGCGCCGATGTTGACGCCGACGATGCCGCCCTCTGCGGCGCGCGCGGCGAGCCGCGCCAGCACCGCGGGAGCACCGTCGTTGTTGAAGCCCAGCCGATTGATGACCGCCTCGTCGCTTTCCAGCCGGAACACGCGCGGGCGCGGATTGCCGGGTTGCGGGCGCGGGGTGACGGTGCCGACCTCGACGAAACCGAAACCGAGCCGCAGCAGCGCGTTCGGCGCTTGGGCGTTCTTGTCGAATCCGGCGGCTATTCCCACCGGATTCGGGAAATTCAAGCCGAAAGCGCGGGTCTTGAGCTCCGGCGGGTCGGCGGCAGCCCGCGCCAACGGCACGATGCGCAACGCCTTGAGCGCCAGGGCGTGGGCGTCCTCTGGGTCGAGTGCCCGCATCAGCGGGCGGGACAGGCGGTCGAACAGACCGATCACGGCTGGCTCCGGGGTTTCGCGGCGACCCTATCGGGCAACGCCCGATTCATTCAAGGCAAAGCGGCGGCAATGCGAAGAAATAGTTGGCATGACGGCGCCATTCACGGCTATAATTCCTATGGATTTGTCCCCAGGCGATTCCCGCATGGCGCGAGGAGCGGCGCCGGGGCTCACGAAAACCATACGGGCCAAGGCTATGCTGACACATAATCAAATCTGGACCGCTCTCGACCGCCTGGCCGCGCGCGCCAAGCTGACGCCGTCGGGCCTTGCCAAGAAGGCCGGTCTCGATCCCACCACCTTCAACAAATCAAAGCGCATCACGCCGGAAGGACGCCCGCGCTGGCCCTCGACCGAATCGGTCGCCAAGGCGCTCGCCGCGACCTCCACCAAGGTCGAGACCTTCATGAGCCTGCTCAGCGACGGCGGCAAGTCGGCGATCACCAACGTGCCGCTGCTCGGCTTTTCGGAAGCCGGCGGCGGCGGCTATTTCGACGAAGGCGGGCTGCCGGTCGGCAAGGGCTGGGAAGAGATCGCATTCCCGTCGGTGACCGACGAGCACGCCTACGCATTGGAGATCTCCGGCGATTCGCTGAAGCCCGCCTATCGCGACGGGGACATCATCATCGTTTCGCCGGCGGCACCCGTGCGCAAGGGCGACCGCGTCGTGGTCAAGGCCAAGGACGGCGAGGTGCTGGTCAAGGAACTCAAACGCAAGACCGCCAAGACCGTCGAGCTCAAGTCGCTCAACGCCGACGGGCGCGAGCGCACCTTGCAGATGACGGACGTGCTGTGGATCGCGCGCGTCGTCTGGGCAAGCCAGTAAGGCACGGGTCCCTGACGGCAACCGTCAGGGCTGACCGGACGGTGCTTTGACGAAATCGATGAAGGCGCGCAGCGGCGCCGGCACGAGACGCCGGCCCGGATAATAGAGGTACGGCCCGGAGAAGCGCAGCCACCATGGCTCCAACACGGGCTCGAGCGCGCCGCTCGTGAAGTGCGGACGCAGCCAATCCTCGAACAGCGTGACGATGCCGGTGCCCGCGATGGCGGCGTCGACAAGGAGATCGGTGGCGCCGCCGATGCGCACGAGCAGCGGCCCCGACGGATCGATACGCACCTCTTCGCCGTCGCGCTCGAACTCCCACGTCAACGTCGCGCCGCTGGTGAAGCGACCCTGCAGGCAGGCGTGGTCGAGCAGGTCGCGCGGGTGCTGCGGCCGGCCATGGGCGTCCAGATAGGCGGGCGCGGCGGCCGTCGCGAAACGCTGGCTGCGCGGGCCGATCGGCACCGCGATCATGTCCTGCTCCAGCCGTTCCTCGTAGCGGATGCCGGCGTCGCAGCCGGCGGCGATGATGTCGACGAAGCTCTCGTCGGCGATCACTTCCAGCCGGATGTCGGGAAAGGCGGCCAGGAATGGCGGCACAATGCGCGGCAGCACCAAGCGCGCCGCGCTGATCGGAACGTTGAGCCGCAACGTCCCGGCCGGCCGATCGCGGAACGTGTTCACACCGTCGAGGGCAGCCTCGACTTCGCTCAAGGCCGGCCCAAGCCGTTCGAGCAGGTCCCGCCCCGCCTGCGTCGGAACCACGCTGCGCGTCGTCCGATTCAGCAGGCGCACGCCGAGGTGCGCCTCCAGCCGGCGCACCGGCTCGCTCAGGCCCGATGCGCTGGCGCCGCTCGCGCGCGCGCCCTCGCGGAAGCCCTTGGCCCGCGCCACCGCAACGAACGCACTGAGATCGCCGAGGTCGATATCCATTGTTCGATATTCCGTACAGCCCGTTCGGATTGTGCCGGATTATCGCGAGGCGAGCAACGCTCTATCTCCGGCTGGTCCTCAAAGGAGATAGCCATGACCAGCACCACCCCCTCCGGCACCTTCACCCTCGGCGACCGCACCGTTAACCGGCTCGGCTATGGCGCTATGCAGCTCGCCGGGCCCGGGGTGTTCGGTCCGCCCAAGGACCGCGGCGCGGCGCTCGCCGTGCTGCGCGAGGCGGTCGCCGCCGGCGTCAACCACATCGACACCAGCGATTTCTATGGGCCCCACGTGACCAACCAGATCATCCGGGAGGCGCTCGCGCCCTATCCCGACGATCTCGTCATCGTCACCAAGATCAGCGCCCGGCGCGGCGACGACGGCGCCTGGATTCCGGCGCTGTCGCCGGAGGAACTGACGCAGGCCGTGCACGACAACCTGCGCAATCTCGGCGTCGACGTCCTCGACGTGGTCAACTTCCGCAGCATGTATGACGTTCACGGACCGGCCGAGGGCTCGATCGAGGCGCCGCTTACGGTGCTCGCCGAGCTGCAACGGCAGGGCCTTATCCGTCACATCGGCCTCAGCAACGTGACGCCCGCGCAGATCGCCGAAGGCCGCAAGATCTGCGACATCGTCTGCGTGCAGAACCAGTACAACCTGGCCCACCGCGACGACGACGTCCTGATCGACGACCTCGCCATCGAAACCATTCCTTACGTTCCTTTCTTCCCCCTCGGCGGCTTCACGCCACTGCAGTCGTCGACCTTGTCCGATGTCGCGCGGCGTCTCGGCGCCACGCCCATGCAGGTCGCGCTCGCCTGGCTGCTCAAGCGCGCGCCCAACATCCTGCTGATCCCAGGCACATCCTCGCTCGTCCATCTGCGCGAGAACCTCGGCGCCGCGGCGTTGGAATTGCCCAACGAGATCATCAAGGAGCTGGACGGCATCGTAAGCGCCGCCGCATGACGTGACGGCAAAGTTTACGCCGCGCGATCTGGCGCATTCCCACGAGCCGGATAAGATCGCCGCCGTCATCCAGATGGGGGGCGATCATGACAACCACATCTTCCGCTCACGGCGCAGCCTGCGCGTGCTGCGGGGACATCCTGCGGGCGCGCTTCGACCGGCGGCGTTTCCTGCACTTGACGGCGAGCGTCGGCCTGATGGCGGCGCTGCCGTCGCTCGCCTTCGCGGCGGAAGGCCAGTACGAGGCGATGCTGCTCACCTGCATCGACCCGCGCTTTCCGGAACCGACCATCAAGTACATGGAAGGCCGCCACATGACTGGTCAGTACAGCCAGTTCTCCATCGCGGGCGCCTCGATCGGCGTGGTGGCGCCCAAGTTCCAGGCCTGGGCACCGGCGTTCTGGGACAATCTCGCGGCCTCGATGCAGCTCCACCACATTCCGAAGGTGATCGCGATGAACCATCGCGACTGCGGCGCCGCCAAGATCGCCTATGGCGCGGCGGCGGTGAAGGACAAGGACACCGAAACGGCGACGCACAAGGCCGCGCTCATGGAATTCAAAAAAGAAGTCGGCGAAAAGCAGCCGACACTGAAGGTCGAGCTTGGCCTCATGGCGCTCAACGGCAGCGTGGAAATGTTCAGTTAGAGCTCTTCCGGGCGGTGCGGAAATGAAGGGGCTCGGCGCCACCGCGCCGAGCCTCGCCTCTCGGCATCAATCGCACACGCGCACGCGCGGACGGACCCAGCGCCAGCCGTTCCAATAGGCGCGTCCCCAGGTCCAGTAGCAATGACGCGGCGCGTAGTAAGCCGGCGGGCCGCCAAAGCCGAAAAAGAAGCCCGGGCCGTAATGGTGGTGATGATGATGATGGTGGTGATGATGGTACTGCGCCAGTTGCAGCCGCGGCTGCGGCTGCGCGGCCAGCGCCGCGTCATCCGCCCGCAACCGCACCACGGCGTCGGTGATCGGCGTGAGCAGATCGGCGTAGCTCTCGGCGGCGGGAACGGCGCTCACAGTCCCCGGCATGCTCTCTTGCGCTGACGTTGCCTGCGCAGCCACGAACGGAACCGTTGCGGCGGCGGTGCTGCATAACAAAAGCGCTATTGTCGACTTCATAGCGCGCTCCTCCATCTTGCCGATTCGATCCGGTCGGATCCCGGCTGACCTAAACGCGTCGCCCGGGTCGCATGGTCACGCACGAATCTCCAACGCGCAACTGGTTTAATCTGAATGGCCGTTCAGGATGCTGTCGTTTCTGCGGCACGCCCACTATGCCGAGCGCGCGAGCGCGCCATCGATCATGTCGACGGTGTTCTGCAAGCCATAGACCGCGACGAACGAGCCGAAGCGCGGGCCTTTCTCCTGACCGAGCAGCACCTGATAGAGCATGTTGAACCAGTCGAGCGACACGCCCGGCTTGCCGTCCTTGGCCTTCTTCTTCTCATCGAGGAAGGGTTCGCGGCGACCGACCTCGTAGACCACGTCCTGGATCGCACCCGCATCGGCGTCTTCCGCTAACTGCGCCAGCGCGTCGCGCAGGTCGATGAGCGCCGCACGCTCGGGATCGCTCGGATGGCGAAATTTCTTTTCCGGCAACACGAAGTCACGGAAATAATGAATGGCGTAGCCCACGAGTTCGTCGAGCTTGGGATGCGTCTCGGCCGTCACACCTGGGCGGTAGCGGCCGATGAAGCCCCACAGCGTCTCGGCGTTCTCTGCGTTCGACGACGACACCAGAGTCAGAAGCATCTGGAAGTTGATCGGCATGTCGATCGCCGGCGGATGGCCGGAATGGATGTGCCACACCGGATTGGAAAGCCGCTGGCGCGCATCCTGACGCTCGTAGCCGCCGAGGAACTGATAGTATTCGTCGACGCAGCGCGGGATCACGTCGAAGTACAGACGCTTGGCCGCCTTCGGCTCGCGGTACATGAACAGCGACAGCGATTCCGGCGAGGCGTAGCGCAGCCATTCCTCGATGGTGAGGCCATTGCCCTTGGACTTGGAGATCTTCTGGCCCTTGTCGTCGAGGAATAGCTCGTAATTGAAACCTTCCGGCGCGGCACCGCCGAGCGCCTTGCAGATCTGACCGGACAGCTTGACCGAGTCGATCAGGTCCTTGCCGGCCATTTCATAATCAATTTCGAGCGCGACCCAGCGCATGGCCCAATCCGGCTTCCATTGCAGCTTGCAACGCCCGCCGGTCACGAGCGTCGTCACCGGTTCCTTGCTGTCTGGGTGCTCGTAGGTGATGGTGCCGGCTTGCGCATCATGCGCGATCACCGGCACTTGCAGCACGATGCCGGTCTCGGGATCGATCGGCAGGAACGGCGAATAGGTCGAGGCCCGCTCCTCGCGCAAGCTGGGCAGCATGATCGCCATCACCTTGTCGAAGCGCGCCAGGAGCTTGAGCAGCGCCGCGTCGAAGCGGCCCGACATGTAGCAGTCGGTCGACGACATGAATTCGTACTCGAAGCCGAAGTGGTCGAGGAACGCGCGCAGGCGGGCGTTGTTGTGGGCGCCGAAGCTGTCATGGGTGCCGAACGGATCGCGCACGAGCGTCAGCCGCTTGCCGAGGTCCTTCTCCAGCAGGTCCTTGTTGGGGACGTTGTCGGGAACCTTGCGCAGGCCGTCCATGTCGTCGGAGAAGGCGATCAGCCGGGTCTTGACCTTGTCCTCGGTCAGCACGCGGAAGGCGTGGCGCACCATGGTGGTGCGCGCCACCTCACCGAAGGTGCCGATGTGCGGCAGGCCCGAGGGGCCGTAGCCGGTCTCGAAGATCACCTCGTCTTTCGGCTGCTTTTTCAGCCGAGCGACGATCTTGCGGGCTTCTTCAAACGGCCACGCATTGGCGTTTTCAGCCAAATGGCGCAGGGTTTCGGTGGCTTCGGTCACGGACATGTCTGGAACTCCGGCGCGCACACATAGGGAAGCCGTCGCATCACGTCAAATCGCGCGACGCGGCGGCGTTTCCGGGGTTACCTCATCCGCCGCGATGCTCTAGTCCTGGGGCATGGAGGAGCACGTCCCAGCAGCCGACGCGGCGGCCGACGCGCGCGAACTCACGCTGCGCGCACTGGTGACCGGGCTCGTCATCGGCGCGGTGCTCACCCCCTGCAATGTCTACAGCGGCCTGAAGATCGGCTGGTCGTTCAACATGTCGATCGCCGCCGGTCTGCTCGCCTTCGGGTTCTGGGGCTCGCTCAGCCGCACCGGCCGCAGCACGCAACTCGCCTTGCGGGAAAATAACATCAACCAGACCGCGGCCTCGGCCGCCGCTTCGATCGTCTCCGGCGGGCTGGTGGCGCCGATCCCGGCGCTGACGATGCTGACCGGTGAGCAGTTACCCTGGTTCTGGCTGATCGTGTGGGTGTTTCTGGTCTCGATCCTCGGCGTGTTCGTCGCAGCGAGCTTACGAGAAGCGATGCTGGAGCACGAAAAGCTGCCCTTCCCCGCCGGCGTCGCCACCGCCGAGACCTTGCGCGAGATCCATGCGCGCGGGCGCGAAGCGGCGCTGCGTCTGCGCGGACTGTTGAGCGCGGCGGGGGTCGCCGGCGTGGTCAAGTTGATCGTCGACCTCGGCGGCGTCGGCCCGCGCTTTGCGCTCCCCTTCTCGGTGCCGGCTTGGGCCAGCTTGCGCGCCGCGGTGCCCGGCGGGATCACGTTTGCCAATCTCGGTATCGCCTTCGATCCCTCGCTGCTGATGCTCGGCTTCGGCGCCATCATTGGTTTGCGCGCCGGCATCTCGTTGTTGATCGGCGCCATCGCCGGCTGGCTCGTGCTGTCGCCGATCGCGATCGCCAGCGGCTGGGCGCACGCCGGCGCGGCGAATGCGGCCTGGTATGGGCCACTGGTGACATGGCTGTTGTGGCCGGGCGTGACGCTGCTGGTGGTGTCGTCGCTCACGTCGTTCATTCTGACGATCTTTTCATCGGCACGGCGCTGGCGCGCCGAAGGCACGGGCGTCGCGATGCGCGGACGCGTCGATTGGCGCTTCGCGCTTGGATTGGCGGTCCTGGCCGCGGCGCTCACGGTGGCCTGCTACAAATTCTACGATATCAATCCCGTCATGGGCGTGCTTGCGGTCGCGTTGAGCTTCCTGCTCGCCATCGTCGCTTGCCGCGTCACCGGCGAGACCGGCATCACGCCGATCGGCGCGCTCGGCAAGGTGACGCAACTCACCTTCGGCTTTCTCGTGCCCGGCCAGATGGCCGCCAACCTAATGACCGCCAACGTCACCGGTGGCGCCGCGGGGCAATCCGCCGACCTGATGACCGACCTGCGCACCGGCCTCGAAGTCGGCGCCACGCCGCGCCTGCAGATCGTCGCGCAAAGCTTCGGCATCCTGGTCGGCAGCGTCGTCGGCACGCTGGTCTATCTGGTGCTGATCCCGGACCCCGCGCACATGCTGATCACACCGCAATGGCCGGCGCCGGCGGTCGCCACCTGGAAGGCGGTGGCGGAAGGCCTCGCCCACGGCCTCTCCTCGCTACCGCCGAGCGCGGTCTGGGCCATCGCCATCGCCGCGCCCATCGGCTTCGCGCTGGCACTCGCCGAATTCTTGCTGCCCGCGCGCTACGCCAAGCTGGTGCCGAGCGCACCGGCGATCGGCCTTGCATTCGTCATCCCGGCGTGGAATTCGATCTCGCTCTTCGTCGGTGCGGTGATCGCGGCGGTGGTGCTGAAGAGCCGGCCGCGGCTCGCCGAGCGCTACACCCTGCCGGTGGCGGCCGGGCTGGTGGCGGGCGAAAGCCTCATGGGCATCGTCACCATCGGCATCCATGTGTTCATGAAGTAGACGCGCATTGCCTCAAGAAAACATCCGCGATACGCGCGTCGTCGTCATCGGCGGCGGGCCCGCCGGCCTGATGGCGGCCGAGGTGCTGGCGCGCGCGGGCGTCGCCGTGACGATCTACGACCAGATGCCCTCGCTCGGCCGCAAGTTCCTGCTGGCCGGTCGCGGCGGATTGAACCTGACGCACAGCGAAGCGCTTGAAGCGTTCCTCGGCCGCTACGGCGAAACGCCGCCGCTATTGCGCCGCGCCATCGAAGCGTTTCCGCCCGGTGCTTTGCGCGCCTGGAGCGAGGAGTTGGGACAGCCGACCTTCGTCGGCACGAGCGGGCGCGTATTCCCGCAAAGCTTCAAGACCTCGCCTTTGCTGCGCACTTGGCTGCGGCGCCTAAGCAGTATGGGCGTCGAGGTGCGCCTGCGCTATCGCTGGCAGGGTTGGGATGCGCAAGGCCGCCTGCGCTTCGTCAGCGGCGATGAAGAAATCACGGTCGAGGCGGACGCGACCATCCTGGCGCTCGGCGGCGCCAGCTGGCCGCGGCTCGGTTCCGATGCGGCGTGGGTCGACATATTGCACGCGCAAGGGATCGACATCGCGCCGCTCAAGGCCGCCAACTGCGGCTTCGTCGTCGCGTGGTCGGAGCCGATGCAGCGCTTGGCGGGTCAGCCCCTCAAGCGCATCGCCATCGCCCATGGCGACAAAATCGTGCGCGGCGAAGCGATGATCACGCGTGACGGGCTCGAAGGCGGCGCCATCTACGCGCTGTCGGCGCGTCTGCGCGACGCCATCGAAAAGACGGGCGAGGCCACCGTCGCCATCGACCTGATGCCCGACACCGCGCAAGCCGCCTTGGTCATGAAGCTTGCGGCGCCGCGCGGCAAGCAGTCGCTCTCCAACTTCCTGCGCAAGGCGACGCGGCTGGCGCCCGCCGCGATAGGCCTGCTGCGCGAGGCGGCGGGCCCCGCACTCAACACGATGAGCGCGGACCATCTCGCAGCGCTGATCAAGGCGGCGCCGATCCCCCTCACGGGCATCAAGCCGGTCACCACCGCCATCTCGACCGCCGGCGGCATCGGTTTCGACGCGCTCGACGATCGCTTCATGCTGAAAGCCAAGCCCGGCGTGTTCGCCGCCGGCGAGATGCTGGACTGGGAGGCACCGACCGGCGGCTACCTCTTGCAGGCTTCGTTCGCCACCGGCATCGCGGCGGGCCAGGGCGCGCTTGCGTATCTTTCCCAAAAATAAAGAAGGGCTGCCCTCACGGAGCAGCCCTTCCATTGTCAGACCGCGGTCCGGCATCCGGACCGAGCTTGGCAATTAAGCCGAGATCCCCGCAGAGGCGGAAATCCAGGTCAGGCATGCCGGCAACCGCGGCGATAGACAATGAGACACTGGATCACCTCCTTTCTGTTGTTGACGATTTCAGCAAGGTAGGAGCTCCGAGCCGGTTTGGCTAGTGGAGCAAATTTGACATTTGATATCCATTTGCGGCAAGCGGCTCATCAAATGTCAAATTCAAAGCTCCACGAGAACATAATAATTGCTTCCGTAATGGGCCTTTGTTCGTCAAGTCCCTCCGAGTGATGATCACGCCGCTGGGATCATGCTTCCGTCCGTGGTCAGCACTGAAGACTGCCACATCATGCCATCAGATTCAGAGCCGGCGGATCAATCTAGGACGCGTGGTTTGCCGAGGCTTCCACAGCATTACTCCCGACCTTGCCAAGCCCTCGTCCCAGCGACGGGACCTCGGAAGAAGCGGGTGGCGAACCCTGGCCCGCTTCGATGTCGTTGTTTCCTTTCTATGCCGTCACAGCGTCCTTGCTCCACCGGAACTCGCTGGCGTCCACCCACATGCGGTGGAGGACCATCGCGAGCTTCCGGGCAAGCGCGACTTTCGCCCGCTTCATGCCACGCCGCTTGGCCACGTCCATGGCCCAGCGCTTCATAGCCGAGAACCGCGTGGCGCGCGTCAGGATGATGTGCGCCGCCTCGTAAAGCGCCGTCCGCACCATCGCGTCACCGACCCTGCTAATGCCGCCGTCGATATCGGTTTCGCCCGACTGGTACTTCTTTGGCGTCAGACCGAAATAGGCACCGACCGTTCGCGATTTTGCAAACCGGGTCGGATCGTCGACGGCCGTTCGATAAGTGATGGCAACCAGGGCCCCGACGCCGGGGGCGCTCATCAACTGCCGGCAAATTCGATCGGCGCGGGCAATCTTCAGCATCGCGCGATGCAGCCGGGTAAATTCGTTCCACAATGAAGCCCGTGCCTGCAACATCGCCCCGATGACGGTCTCAAGCATGGTCTGCCCTTCGGTCAATTCCAGGACCCGGGCCTCAAAACGCCCCCGGCTCACCGCGCCGACCTTGAGCCCGTAGCCGCGCAGGATGCCACGGATGCTGAGTTCGACGTCCAGAAGCTTGCCCTGCAGCAATTTGCGGCCGACCAGCAGCGCCCGCACATCCCGCGAGTCCGGCGACTTGGCATGTACCGGCCGGTACCAGCCCATCCGCAGCAACTGCGCGATCCCGCGCGCATCCTTCCGATCGGTCTTGACCGTCATCGCCGACAGAGCGGCCTTCACATGCCGCGTCTCAAGCAGCACCACCTCAAGGCCCGCGCCAACCAGGCTCTCGCGCAGCCACTGCGACAGCGGCCCCGCCTCAAAGCCAACCCAACTCACCGGAAACCCAAGATCGGCAAAATGACGCACCAACGCCTCCGGTTCGCTTGCCACCTTCGTCTCACGGACGATCTTGCCTGACGAATCCACCACGCACACGCTGCTCTCTTTCAGCGACACATCGATTCCCGCATAATGCTCCATGGCTGTCCCTCAATGATGTTTGGGGCCGATCGCTCGGACCCCGGTTGAAACACCATCACTCTGAGGAACAGCCGCCATATTGGCTACGCGCAGAACGGCGGCCCATTACGGCATCTAGTGGTCCTTTGATTCCGACATTTGCTCGGGAGCTTGCGGCAACGGCATGCAAATGTCGGAATCGGACCACTAGAACGGGCTGATCGGAAAATAGCGCAGCCACAGATCGGTAAAGCGGCCTTTTTCCCACAGGCGGAACAAGCCCCAGTTGAAGGCGCGCCGCAGCAGGTCGTCGCCCTTGCGCACGGCGATGCCGACCCCCTCGCCGAAATAGCGGCTCTCCAGATAGGGGCCGCCGCGGAACTCGCAGCAGTTCGCTGAATCGGTGCCGTTCAGCCAGAAGGCAAGCGCGATGCCGTCGCCGAACAAGAGGTCGACGTCGCCGTTCTTGAGCGCGGCACGCGCATCCGCCGCAGTCTTGTAGGGCTTGAGCTCGACCTCGGTGAAAAGGTTCTTGAGGTAGGCCTCGAAGGCGGTGCCGGCGACCACCGCCACCTTCTTACCCTCGAGCGTGCGGGCGTCGAGCGTCTTCAGCGGCGAACCGCGCCGCACCACGAAGCGCGCCGGCGTGCGGTAATAAGGATTGCTGAAATCGACCTTCTTGCGCATCTGCGGCGTCTCGGCGAGCGAGGCGATAATGGCGTCGCCCTCGCGCTTGTCGAGCGCGTCGACCAGGGTGTCGAAGCGCCGCATCTGGATGGTGCACTGGACCTTCATCTCGTCGCAGAGCTCGCGCGCAAGTTCGACGTTGAAGCCGGTGGGCGCGCCGTCCGGCCCGGCGTAGTCGAACGGCGGATAGTCTGTCTCGGTCAAGAAGCGGATGACGCTGATGCGCGAGAGATCGGGCCGGTCGGGCCGGTGACGCGGGTCCCAGAGGCCGGGCACCACCAGCGGATCGTTGGTGCGCGCGGCGGCGGCGTCCGCCGCGGGGCTCTTGGGCGGCCGCGCCAGGGTGTCGTCGGGCGCGGCGGCGCCGGCGGCGCCGGGCAGGACGAGCAACGTCACCAATGCGGCAAGCGCAGCGAGCCGTTTCACCGGACGGAAAGGGAAAGTCATTCAGCCGCCTGCGGTCGAGGAATCGCCGCGACCATAGCACCGCAAACGCGGCGAGCCAGCCTTAATCGAGGAGCCGATGCAAGCCCCCGCTCTCGTGAGGCGTGAACCATAGGCGCCTCGAGGGAGGATCGAGCGTTAGCCCCTCGTCTCACACCCCTGTCAGGTGCTTCTCGATCTCGTGCACCGGCATCTTCACAAGGTCCTTATGCAGTTCGGTGCGCACCGCCGCCTTGAGCGCATGGCTGTAGGCCGGACGGATCATGCCGAGCGCCCGCGGCGAAGCGACGATGATGAGCGACTTCACCTTACCGGCGCCGACGGCGGTATCGAGCTTGTCGGCGAGCTGGTGCAGGAACGCTTCTTCCGAGCGGTCGTGCCAGTCGGTCTGCTCATAAGCGCTGCGGCCCTGGCCGACCGAACTGTGCGAACGGCCAGGCACATCGGCGCCCTGCTCGCGGGTCGGCAAGTCCTTCTGCTCGATCACCTCGACGGTTTTCAGGTTGGGGAATTTGGCGTCGCCCGCGTTCTCCAGGATCAGCGCCTTGGCGCCGTCGCAGACCACAACCCATTCGCCCTCGTGAATCAGCAATTCCGTCATCGATTACCTCCTGGAACTCTCGGAAGCACCTTAAAGGCGCGCCGACAGCCGGGTTTTGCTTTGGATCAAACGCGGCGGAGGAGGTTTCGGTTCGGCAATCAGCCGCCATCCTGCGGTGGGCTCAGTTCGTCCCGTCCAGCAGCCGGCGGGCGATGACTTGGGCTTGGATCTCGGCGGCGCCCTCGAAGATGTTGAGGATGCGGGCATCGCACAAGAGCCGCGAGGCGACGAACTCGAGCGCGAAGCCGTTGCCGCCGTGAATCTGCACCGCGTTGTCGGCGGCCGCCCAGGCGACGCGCGCCGCCAAGAGCTTGGCCATGCCGGCCTCGAGATCGCAGCGGCGGCCGGAGTCCTTTTCGCGCGCGGCGAAATACGTGAGCTGGCGCGCGATCATGATCTCCGCCGCCATCATGGCGATCTTGTCGGCGACGCGCGGGAAATCGACGATCGGCTTGCCGAACTGCACGCGGTTCTGGCCGTACTCCATGGCCTGCTCCATCGCCGCCTGCGCCACGCCGATGGCGCGCGCCGCGGTCTGGATGCGTGCGGATTCGAAGGTCTGCATGAGCTGCTTGAAGCCGAGACCCTCGACCCCACCGAGCAGGTTCTCCGCTTTGACTTGAAAGCCGTCGAAGGCGAGCTCGTATTCCTTCATGCCGCGATAGCCGAGCACTTCGATCTCGGTACCGGTCATGCCCTCGATGGGGAACGGGTTCTCATCCGTGCCGCGCGGCTTTTCGGCAAGCAACATGGAGAGCCCGCGGTGACCGGTCTCCTTCGGATTGGTGCGCACCAGAAGCGTCATCAGGTCGGCACGCACCGGATGCGTGATCCAGGTCTTGTTGCCGTAGACCTTGTAGACGTTGCCCTCGCGCACGGCGCGGGTCTTCAACGAAGCCAAGTCGGAGCCGGTGTTCGGCTCCGTGAATACGGCCGTCGGCAGTACCTCGCCAGAGGCAATCTTGGGCAGCCATTTCGTCTTCTGCTCGACGGTGCCGCCGCCAAGGATCAGTTCGGCGGCGATCTCCGAGCGCGTGCCGAGCGAACCAACGCCGATATAGCCGCGCGACAGCTCCTCGGAGACGACGCACATGGACTCTTTGCCGAGGCCCATGCCGCCGAAGTCTTCCGGAATGGTGAGGCCGAACACGCCGAGCTCGGACATTTGCGCAATGACCTCGAGCGGGATGTAGCTGTTGGTGCGATGCCAGCCTTGCGCGAAGTCGACCACCTCTGCATCGGCGAACTTGCGCATCTCGTCGCGGATGGTCTCCAGGGTGTCGTCGAGGCCGCACACGCCGACGGTCGCGTTGTGGCTGTCGCGCATCAGCGCCATCAGGCGGGCGCGCCGCTCGGCGGTGTTGCCGGTGGCGATTAGGTTATCGATCGCGGGCGTGATGCGGGCGGCGACCTGCGAAGCCGAGAGGCCGAGATCACTCGGGCGCACCACCTCGCCCTGGCTCATGGGAATGCCGCCGATGATCTGGGCCAGGTACTCGCCAAGCCCGATGCGGACGAGGTGCTCCTCCAGTTCGCCGAGGGTGTCGTCGCGCACCATGCGCTCGGTGTAGGCGGCCAGTTGCCGCACCGCTTCTACATACGTGGCGAGCCAGGCCAGCCCGTGGGTGGCGCGCTGCTCGCGCTCCGCAAGATGCCCCACGGTGCGACCTTCCACTACAACCCGTTCGCGCACCCTGGCGGTGGCATCGCCGAGCAGCGCCTCCAGGGCCGCCGCGGCGTCCTGGGCGAGGTCGACCAGCCCGTGATCGGGGGCGCTGCGGGTCGCGGCAATCGACATTGAGGCTTCCTCGCTCTCGCGGCCTTGGGGGCCGGCTGGATATGTTGCCAAAAGATTACGCGTGCACTGCACAAAAGCAAAGAGGCATTGCCGTCGGGGCCCTCGGGGCGCCAACGGGCCTCGAGCCGCGCCGCGGCCGGGGCTCCCCTCTCTAAGTTCCTACAAAATTAACCATTTCGCGGTTCCATAGGGAGAGATTTGGCACCTTTGTGCCCCTGCGAGATCAGCTGCCGATGCCCGCTTTCAAGCTTCTCCGCACCGCCCGCAGCCCCGGGCGGCTCCTGTCCGCCATGTCGGTGCGCAACCGCATCATCGTGCTGGCGCTCATTCCGGCGATCGGCTTCCTCATCAACGGCGTGACCTACGTGCTGGGCGAGCGCGACGTCGGCGCCGCCTTGCAGACCGTGCAGCGCTCCGGCGAGGTCGCGGACGCCAGCCACGCCTTCAAGAGCGCCGTGACCGCGATGCGGATCCTGGTCAAGGACTACAGCACGCATCCCACCGACGCGCTGGCGGCGCGCTTTCGCCAACAGTCGACGAGCGCCCTCCGCAGCCTCGAGACCATCGCCGGCGCCATCGACACCCGCCATCTTGCCGTCATCGGCGATCTGCGCACCAAGCTCGACCATCTCAACGGCACCTTCGCGCAGCTCGTCGACGGCCAGAGCAAGCTCGGCTACGACGAGACCCTGGGGCTGCGCGGCAACTTGCTGATGGCCAGCAACTCGGTCGAGCGCATCATCAACGAGAACATGAGCTGGCTCGACCCCGGCGCCGCCGCCAACCTCATGGTCGCGCTGCTCGGCATGCGCAACAACGAGATCGAGTACCGGCTGAAACCCGCCGAACTCACGCACCAGCATTTCCTCGACGCCTTCAAGAAATTCAACGACACCTTCGCCAACATCGACGGCACGCCCGCGATGAAGGTCGCGCTCGACCGCCAGGTGAAGGCCTACGCCTTCACATTCGCGCAATGGGTCAAGGCCTTCGACCGGGTGCACGCGTTGCACGCGGCGATCGACGTCGACAGCCGCAACATGCTGCCGGCGGCCGACGACATCATCGCGCGGGCGCGCATGGCGGCCAACGCCGCGTCCGCCCGGCTCTCCGCCGCGCAGGAGCGCACGCGCACCGGCATCCTTGCCGTCGGCATCGCCATGGCGGTCTTCGGTCTCGTATTGAGCTTCATGATCGGCGTCAGCATCGCGCGGCCGTTGCAGGGGCTGGTTGAAGCGATGAAGCGCCTGGCCGCCGGCGACACCAAGGCGCCGATCCCGGCAACCGATACGCGCGACGAGCTCGGCGATATGGCGCGCACGGTGATCGTCTTCCGCGACACGACGATCGAGCGCGAACGGCTCGCTGCGGTGCAGGCCGACGAAAGCCGGGCGCGCGAGACACGCAGCAGCACGATTTCGCTGACCATCGCGGACTTCAAGAATTCGATCGAAGCCGTGCTGCGCAAGTTGCGCGGCGCGTCGTCGAGGCTGGAGGTAAGCTCCCGCGATCTCAACAAGGCGGCCGACACCGTGACGGCAGAGGCGAGCGCGGCCGAACAGCGCGTCGGCGCCGCCTCCGACAACGTGACGGCCGCCGCCAGCTCGGTCGACGAACTGGCGATGTCGATCGGCGAAATCGCGACGCAAGCCGCCAAGTCCAACGACGTCGCCACGCGCGCAGTGTCGGAAGCCGAACGCACGGTCGCCACGATGGCGCAGCTCGGCACCGCCGCCACCCGCATTGGCGAGGTGGTGGGGCTGATCCAGGCCATCGCTGCACAGACCAACCTTCTGGCGCTCAACGCCACCATCGAGGCTGCACGCGCCGGCGAATCGGGCCGCGGCTTCGCCGTGGTGGCCGCGGAAGTAAAATCCCTTGCCGGCCAGACGGCGCAGGCGACCGAAGAAATCGCGCTGCAGATCGGCGCCATCCAGTCGGCGGCGGCCGACGCCACCCAGGCGATCGAACAGGTCAACGACATCATCCACGACATGTCGGGCATCGCCACCACGGTGGCGACCACCGTCGATCAGCAGAACGTGGCGGTTGCCACCATCGCCGAGGGCGTCAACCGGGCATCCGGCGAGGCACGCATCGGCGCGGAGTCCATGAGCCGGGTCGCCGGCGCCACGTCCGACGCACGCGCCACCGCCAGCGGCGTCAAGGAACTAGCCGACGCGGTGTCCGTGGAGGCGGAAAGCCTCGAAGCGGAAGTGCGACAGTTCCTCGCCAAGGTGCAGGCGGCGTAGTGTCATCGCGCAGGGCGACCCCGCGCAGACCTTGCAATCTCCTCCAGTGTGAATGATCTGATGGGCTGAGCTTTTGGGGAGCGAGCCGGTGCGCTTCGTCCGCCTGTCATTCCGAATCGTCATCGACGCGGTACGACATCTGATCGCCGATGACGGCTGGGCCATCGCCAGCCACATCGCGCTGTCGACCCTGATGGCGCTCTTTCCCTTTCTGATCCTGGTCACGGCGCTGGCCGGGCTGGTCTACGGCTCGCAGGACCTCGCCGACGAAGCCGCGCGCATTCTGCTCGAGGCCTGGCCACCGGCAGTGGCGGGTCCGATCGCCAAGGACATCGCGGGCGTGCTCACCCAGTCGCAGCGCGGTGTGCTTACCTTCGGCGTGCTGTTTGCCACCTACTTCGCCTCCAGCGGCGTGGAGAGCCTGCGCATCGGGCTCAACCGCGCCTACGGCACGCCGGAATCCCGGCCGTGGTGGCTCTTGCGGCTGGAATCGATTTTCTACGTGCTGGTCGGCGCCGTCGCCATTCTATCATTCTCATTCGGCGTGGTGCTGGCGCCCTTGATCTGGGCCAAGCTCGTCGAATACGTGCCGGCGGCGCAGCCGTTCGACGGCTTGGTGACGCTCGCGCGCTATGCGGTGGCCGGGGCGGTGCTGATCATCGCGCTCCTGATCCTGCACAAATGGCTGCCGGCCGGGCGCCGCCGCTTCGCCGATGTCTCGCCCGGCATCGTGGCGACGCTGCTGTTGTGGCTGGCGGCCGGTGCCATCTTCGGGCGCTATCTCGCGCAGTTCGCCAACGCCTACACCACCATGTACGCAGGCCTTGCCTCGGCGATGATTGCCCTCATTTTTCTGTACATGTGCGCGATCATCTTCATCTTCGGTGCGGAATTGAACGCCGTGATCGCCAAAGCGCGCGGCCACCACAACGCCCGCGCCGAGCGGGCGGCGCGCTAACCCTGCACCGAGAAACCGCCGTCGACCGGCAGCGCCGTGCCGGTGACGAAGTCCGAGGCCGGGCTCGCCAAAAACACCGCCGCCCCCGCGAAATCGTTCGGATCGCCCCAGCGCCCGGCCGGCGTACGCGCCAGCACGCGCTCGTGCAGGCCGGCGATCTCTTCGCGCCCGCGCCGCGTCAGATCGGTGTCGATCCAGCCGGGCAGCACCGCGTTGACCTGGATGTTGTCCTTGGCCCAGGCCACCGCCAGCGAGCGCGTGAGCTGCACGATGCCGCCCTTGCTCGCCCCATAGGCCGCCGTATGCGGCAGGCCGAAGATCGACAGCATCGAACCGATGTTGATGATCTTGCCGCCGCCCTTCGCGCGCATCACCAGATAGGCTGCCTGCGACAGCACGAAGGCGCTGGTGAGATTGACGTCGATGACCGTGCGCCATTCCTCCATCGAGATCTGCTCGGGCGGTTTGCGGAACGTCGTGCCGGCGTTGTTGACCAGGATGTCGAGGCGTCCGAAGGCGTCCACCGCGCGGGGGACGAGGCTGCGGCAGGCGGTGTCGTCGGCGACGTCCGCGGCGGCAAATTCCGCACGAGCGCCGAGCCCGCGCAATTGAGCGAGCGCGGCCTCCGCCTTGCCGGCGTCACGGCCGGTGATCATCACGGCTGCGCCGGCCTCGGCCAACCCCTTGGCGATGCCGAGGCCGATGCCGCCATTGCCGCCGGTGACGAGCGCGACGCGGCCGCTCAAATCGAACATGGAGAGGGTCATCGTCTTCCTTTCGCGCGCCGGATCAATGCGTTTCGGGTTTCGGATAGAGCGTCACCACCGCCGCCGCGTCGAGCTCGCTTTTGCCCGCGGCGATCAGGAGCCGGTACAAGGTCAAGGCCTGCGAGGCCATGGGCATCGCCTGGTGACGGTCGCGCGCCGCCGTCTGCAGCATTTCGAGATCCTTCAGCACTTGGCGCGCGAAGCCGCGCGGCGCGAAATCGTCGGCCAGCATCTGCGGAAACACCGGGCCGAGCATGTTGGAGCCGGCGTGGCCGCCCTTGAGCGCCTGCGGGATCTTCGCGGCATCGACGCCGTAGGCTTGCGCCAGCCGTACCGCTTCCGCCAGCACGCAATAGTTCGTCAGCACGATGGTCTGGTTGACGAGCTTGGTGGCCTGCCCGGTACCGACCGGCCCCATATGGGTCATGGCGCCGAGATCGCGCATCACCGGTGTAATCTTGGCAATGGCGTCGCCGGCGCCGCCGGCCATGATCGCCAGCGTGCCGGCTTTTGCCGCGCCGGGTCCGCCCGAGACCGGCGCGTCGACAAACGAGACGCCGCGTTGGTCGAGCGCCGCGGCGATACGCCGGGTGGCCTCGAGCTCGGTGGTCGACAGATCGACGCAGATCTTGCCGGCCGGCTTCGCAGCGGTCGCGATGCCGCGCGGACCGAGCGTCACGTCCTCGACAGCGGCGGTATTGATGACGCAGACGAGAACGATGTCGGCAGAATTGGCAACTTCGGCAGCACTTTTCGCGGGGCTGACGCCCCACGCGGCGGCGGCCTCAACCTTGCCGGCATCGGCGTCGAAACCTACGACCTTGTAACCCTTCTCGCCCAGCCGCCGGGTGAAGCCTTCGCCCATGAGGCCGAGACCGACGAATCCCACGCTTGGAGCGGTCATGCTTCCTCCCTTCGCGGCGCCGGTTTCAGCGTGGCGCCGTCCCTTGTTATGCTCAACACTTAGTCGATTGCGGGGATCGGGTCGATTGCGGCGGCCTGCGCTATGCACCGTTGCCGCGCCGGGAGGAACAAACAATGGCCGACGACGACGCGCCGGCGATGCCGATCGTCGATGCGCACCAGCACTTCTGGAACCTGGAGAGCAACTATCATCCCTGGCTCTGCGACCCTGAGCCGATTCCCTTTCGCTACGGCGACTATGCGGCCCTGCGGCGCAACTATCTGCCGCCCGACTACCGCCGTGACAGCGCCGGCTTCAACATCGTCAAAACCATTCACATGGAAGCGGAGTGGGACCGCGCCGATCCCGTGGCCGAGACCCGCTGGCTTGAGACAGTCAACCGCGCGTACGGACTGCCGAGCGCCTGCATCGGCCATGCCGAGCCGGACCGTGCCGACATCGAGGAGATTCTCGCCGGACACGCAAAGAGCCCCTTGATGCGCGGCATTCGCCACAAGCCCAAGGCGGCGAGCGATCCGCGCGAGGCGAGGCGCGGTGCCGCGGGCTCCATGGACGATGCACTATGGCGCAAGGGCTACGCGCTGCTCGCGCGCTTCGGGTTGTCCTACGACCTGCAGACGCCGTGGTGGCATCTCGACGCCGCCGCCGATCTCGCGGCGGATTTTCCGGCTACGCCGATCATCGTCAACCACACCGGCCTGCCGGCAGACCGCAGTGAGGAAGGCCTCGCCGGCTGGCGGCGCGCGCTGGAGATTGTTGCGGCCAAGCCCAACGTCGCCATCAAGATATCGGGCTTGGGCCGTGCCAGGCTGCCGTGGACGGTCGAGGCCAATGGCCCGATCATCCGCGAGACGATCGCGATGTTCGGAGTTGAACGTTGCATGTTCGCCAGCAACTATCCCGTCGACAGTCTCGCCGGCGCGTTCGGTACGATCTATCGCGGCTTCATGGCGTCGGTCGCCAACTTGCCGCTCGCCGACCAGCGCAAACTTTTCCATGACAACGCCGTACGGATTTACAGGTTGTAGCGTTCGCGC
Organism: uncultured Pseudomonadota bacterium; assembly: GCA_963773225.1. GTDB lineage: Bacteria > Pseudomonadota > Alphaproteobacteria > Rhizobiales > Xanthobacteraceae > Pseudolabrys. The sequence continues at coordinate 270,744 of CAVZAO010000014.1, read as the reverse complement.
CCGCGCCAGACGATGCACGGCATCGCCGCGCGCTCGCACGATTTGATTCAACTTGCCGGCATGGAACTTCGCCGCGGGCCGGCACGTCATTCATCTCGAGTTCAGCTTCGCGGGCGCAGCATGGGCGAAGCATTAACGTAACGCGATTATACGTCTGATGCGTGGGGGCGCGCGACTGAGTACAGGGAACTGGCCGTGGCGGTCGATCCGGAAGCGCGCGATCCTTCGCAGCGAGCTGCTCTTGCCCTCCATCGATTCGGTTTCGGTCCGCGCCCGGGCGATATCGCGGCGATCAGATCCGACCCGCGCGGCGCTCTGCTGGCCGACCTGAAGCCCGGCGCCGCGCTCATCAACGATCCCGAGCTCATGAGCAGCAGCGCGGCCTTCCGCGCGCTCTACTCGTTCAACCAGGAGCGCAAGGCCGCACGGATGGCCAAGCGCATGATGCCGGAAGGTCAAAACGCGATGCGCGCCGGCGAGCCGGACGCGCCGTCGATGCAGGGCCGCAAGGCGGGACCGCCGCTGCCGCAAAAGATCTATTTCGACGAAGCGAATGCCCGCTACCAGGCCGCGTTGAATGCACGAGTAGGCTTCGCCGAACGGCTGGTCTGGTTCTGGTCTAACCATTTCTGCGTCTCCGCCGACAAGGGCCCGGTGCGCGTGCTGTGCGGTGCCTTCGAGCGCGAGGCCATCCGCCCGCACGTCTTCGGCAAGTTTTCCGAGATGCTGATCGCGGTCGAAACCCACCCCGCGATGCTGTTCTATCTCGACAACGTGCATTCCATCGGCCCGGATTTATTCGTCGGCCGGCGCCGTCACAAAGGCATCAACGAGAACCTCGGGCGCGAGACACTCGAGCTGCATACGCTCGGCGTGCGCTCCGGATATACTCAGGCCGACGTCACCAATTTCGCCAAGGTGATTTCCGGCTGGACCGTCGTACCGCCGCGCAATCCCGAACGCGGCGGGGAATTCATCTTCAACGCGCGCATGCACGAGCCGGGTGCGGAGACCGTGGTCGGCCGCGTCTATGCCGAGAATGGCTTCGCGCAAGGCCGCGCGGTCCTGGAGGATATCGCCAACCGCCCGGCGACCGCCAAGCACATCGCCTACAAGCTCGCCCGCCATTTCGTCGCCGACGCTCCGCCGCCGGCCCTGGTCGCACGGCTCGAGCGGCGCTTCACGGAAACCGGCGGTGACCTGATGGAGGTCAGCGAGGCGCTGATATCGGCGCCCGAAGCGTGGCGGCTGCCGGAGAGCAAGCTGAAGAAGCCGAGCGAATGGATCATGGCGTCGCTGCGCGCCACCGGATTCCGGCCGCGCAATGTGCGGCGCATCGTTCAGTTCCAGAACCTGCTCGGCGAGCCGCTATGGCGGCCGCCGGCGCCGAAAGGTTTTTCCGACGACAGCGAGGCCTGGGTCGACGGCCTCGCAGAACGGCTCGACATCGCCAACCAGATCGCGCGCTTTGCCGGCCGGCACGGGCGTAATCCGGACGAAATCGTCGATGTCGCGCTCGGCCATCTTGCGTCGGCGGAAACACGCCAGACCATCAAGCGCGCGGCGAGCCCGCCGCAGGCGCTCGCCCTGCTGATGATGGCGCCGGAATTCCAGAAGCGGTGATGCCATGACCTTTTCGCTCCACGCCCCCACCCGCCGCGAGTTGCTGCTCGCCTCCGGCGTCCTGTTCGCCTGGGCGCACATGCCGCGCGCCGCCTTGGCCGAAGGGCGCGATCCGCGCCTGCTGGTCGTCGTGCTGCGCGGCGCGCTCGACGGGCTCGCGACCGTCGCGCCGGTGGGCGATCCCGATTGGGTGCGGTTGCGCGGGGATAAAGCGCTCACCCTCGACGGCGCGGTGAAGGCGCTGCCACTCAACAGCTTCTTCGCGCTCAACCCGGCAATGCCGAACCTGCACCGCATGTACCACGCCGGCCACGCCACGATCGTGCACGCCGTCGCCTCGCCCTATCGCGAGCGCTCGCACTTCGACGGTCAGGACGTGCTCGAAAGCGGGCTGACCAAGCCGGGGGCCGCCGACAGCGGCTGGCTCAACCGCGCGCTCGCCTCATTGCAGCCGACGGGCCGCGCCGGCGGCCATGACGCCTTCGCGGTCGGCCCGGTGACGCCGCTGGTCGCGCGCGGCGCCGCGCCTGTGCTGTCGTGGACGCCGTCGCGCCTGCCGCCAACGGGCGACGATACGGTGATGCGGGTGCTCGATCTCTATCGCCACACCGATCCGATGCTGGCGCACGCGCTCGAGGAGCGTATCGACTTGGCGAAGATCGCGCGCGACGGCGGCATGGCCATGCAGCCGCCCAAACGGGACCACACACAGAAGCCACAGCCGGGCGCGTACCTGCGCGCCTATTTTGCCGATGCTGCCGGCGCTGCCGCCAAATTCATGAGCCGCCCCGATGGCCCGCGCGTTGGCGCGCTCGCCTTCGACGGCTGGGACACGCACCAGGCCGAAGGCGCGGCGGATGGGCGGCTGGCGCTGCTGCTCGGCGCGCTCGACGGCGCCATCGGCGCGATCGAAACCGGCATGGGTCCGGCGTGGGATCAGACAGCGGTCGCGATCGTCACCGAGTTCGGCCGCACCGCGCGCATCAACGGTACCGAAGGCACCGACCACGGCACCGCTACCGTTGCCCTGCTCGCCGGCGGCGCGCTCAAGGGCGGCCGGGTGATCGCCAACTGGCCCGGCGTCAACGACGTCAGCCTCTATCAGGACCGCGATCTCAAGCCGACCACGGACCTGCGCGCCATCCTGAAGGGATTATTGCGCGACCACCTGCGCGTCGACGAGCGCGTGCTGGCGTCGACGGTGTTCCCGGGCAGCGAACGCGTGAAGGCCTATCCCGGCCTGTTGGCATGATTTTCTAGGCGCCGCGTGGCGACGCGGGCGCCTGGCTTAGCCGCCCGCCGCCTCCTGCACGTCCTCGAAGCTCTTGAGGCCCTCGCGTGGCGCGTTGACCAGCACGGCCATGTTGCCGGGCGGGTGCTGGTTCTTCCACATCATGGTGTGCGCGAGTGGGATCTTGTCCCACGGGAACACCGCGCTCATGCACGGGTCGATGCGCTGCTCGAGCACGAAGCGGTTGGCCTGGCTCGCTTGCTTAAGGTGCGCGAAATGCGAGCCCTGGATGCGCTTCTGCCGCATCCAGACGTAGCGCGCGTCAAAGGTGATGTTGTAGCCGGTGGTGCCGGCGCAGAACACGACCATGCCGCCGCGCTTCACCACCATGCACGACACCGGGAACGTGGCTTCGCCCGGGTGCTCGAACACGATATCGACGTCGCGCTTGCCGGTGATGTCCCAGATCGCCTTGCCGAAGCGGCGCGCCTCTTTGGTCCATTCGACGAACTCGGGCGAATTGACCGGCGGCAACTGGCCCCAGCACTTGAAGTCCTTGCGGTTGATGACGCCCTTGGCGCCGAGATTGAGCACGTACTCCGCCTTGGAGTTGTCGGAGATGATGGCGATGGCGTTGGCGCCCGAGGCCGCGACCAGTTGCACGCCGAACACGCCGAGACCGCCGGACGCGCCCCACACCAGCACGTTGTCGCCTGGCTTCAACGTATGCGGCGCATGGCCGAACAGCATGCGGTAGGCGGTGGCGAGCGTCAGCGTGTAGCAGGCCGACTCTTCCCAGGTGAGATGCTTGGGCTTGTGCATCAACTGGCGCGACTGCACGCGGCAGAACTGCGCGAAAGAGCCGTCCGGCGTCTCGTAGCCCCAGATGCGCTGCGAGGGCGACAACAGCGGATCGCCGCCGTTGCAGTCCTCGTCGTCGCCGTCGTCCTGATTGCAGTGGACGATGACTTCGTCGCCGACCCGCCAGCGCTTCACCTTGCTGCCGACCGCCCAGACGATGCCGGACGCGTCGGAGCCTGCGATGTGATAGGGCTGCTTGTGCACGTCGAGCGGCGAGATCGGCTGGCCGAGACCGGCCCAGACGCCGTTGTAATTGACGCCGGCGGCCATCACGAGCAGCAGAACCTCGTCCTCGCCGATCGGCCAGGTCGGCACCACCTCGAGCTGGAACGATTCCTCGGGCGGTCCGTGACGCTCCTTGCGGATAGCCCAGGCGTGCATCTTCTCGGGGACATGACCGAGGGGCGGGATTTCGCCGAGCTCGTATAAATCCTTCAGCGGAGCGACGCTCCGGACGGGGGCAGCGGCCGGCATCTGCATCTCCTTCGGGCAGCGGAATGCCCAGCCAGTCTGCCGCAACCAATATTGCGGCGCAACATTCCATTTGGGGCATCGCGAAAAGTCGCAATTCGCGGGGCTTTTTAAGGGTTCCGCAAGCCGCAGGCCCTAGCGTGCCGCCCGAAGGACCGCCCAAACCCGTGACAATCGCCGACACATCGCCCACGCAGGCGCCCGCCCCCGAACGTCTGATCGGGGTGATCGGGCTGACGCTGGCGCTCGGCTATCTCATCCTGCTCGGCAGCGCGCTCGCCTCCGGCCATTGGCTGTTCGACCCTCAAGGGCAACCCATCGCCAACGACTTCGTCGACGTCTTTGCCGCCGGCCGGCTGGCGCTCGGCGGTCACGCCGCCGCGGCCTATGACTGGACCTTGCACCGGGCGGCAGAGGTCGCCGCGCTCGGTCACGAGTTCGGCAACTATTACGGCTGGCACTATCCGCCGACTTATTTCTTCGTGGCGCTGCCGCTGGCGCTGCTGCGTTTTACGGTGGCGGCGGTGGTGTGGCTTGCAGCGACGCTGCCGCTTTATGTCGTGACGGTGCGTGCCATCGTCGGCACCCGCGCCGGCATCCTGCTGGCGCTCGGCTTTCCCGCGGTGATGTGGAACACGATCGCAGGACAGAACGGCTTCCTCACCGCGGCGTTGATCGGCGGCACGCTGTCGCTGACGGAGCGTTACCCCGCCGCAGCCGGCATCTGCCTCGGCCTGCTCGGCTGCAAGCCGCAATTCGGCCTGCTGTTTCCTATCGCGCTGATTGCCGGCGCGCGCTGGCGCGTCATCGCCGCCGCCGCCGCGACCATCGTTGTCACGGCCGCCTTGTCGGGCTTCGTCTTCGGCACCGCGAGCTGGCAGGCCTTCTTCGCCTGGATGCCGACCACCAGCCACGTGGTGCTGGGCGAAGGCGGCGCCGGCTGGAACCGGCTACAGAGCCTGTTCGGCTTCGTGCGCAGCCATGGCGGCGACGAGACGCTTGCCTGGGCGGTGCAGATCGGCGTCGCGCTGATGCTGGCCGCCGCGTTGGCGTGGCTGTGGCGCAGCAAGCGGCCGTTCGCGCTCAAGGCCGCGGCGCTCGCCTGCGCGGCGCTGCTGGCGACGCCTTACGTCTACACCTACGATCTGGTCGCACTCGCCGTGCCGATGGCGTTCCTCGTCCGCCTCGGTCTCGCGGACGGCTTTCTGCCCGGCGAAGGCCTCGGGCTTGCCGCCGCGGCGTTCCTGCTGCTGATCTTCCCCTACGCCGACACCCAGGTCGGGCTCGGCGCCGGGCTGATCGTCGCACTGCTGATCGCGCGGCGCATCTGGTGGGCCCCTGCTTTAAGGGTTCCGCAAGGCTGAGCGCGTAAGCGTCACGGCAACCGACCCAGGATCCCGAATGGCCGTCTACGCGCTCAACGAACCGCGCGCTGCCGCCGCCCCGTTGTCGCGGCCGGTCGAACTCGTCTGCTTTGCGCTCATCGTCGCGCAGGCGGTCTATCTCATCGCATCGTATCTGCAAGGCCTTTGGCTGATCGCGCCGGACGGCGGCGGCATTGCCACCGATTTCGTCGCCGTGTGGGCGGCCGGCAAGCTGGCGCTCGCCGGCCACGCCGCCGCGGTCTACGACTGGCCGGTGCACAAGGCGGTGGAGGTGACGGCGGTCGGCCATTCCTTCGCCGGCTATTTCGGCTGGCACTATCCGCCGACCTTCCTGTTCGCCGCCGTCGTCCTATCGCTGATGCCGTATGCCCCGGCGCTGGCGCTGTGGGTGTTCGCCACCTTCCCGGCCTATCTCGTCACCATGCGCGCCATCGTCGGCGACCGCACCGGCTATGTGCTGGCCGCCGCCTTTCCGGCCGTGCTGTGCAATTTCATCGACGGACAGAACGGCTTCCTGAGCGCGGCGCTCGTCGGCGGCACGCTTGTTTTCATGCCGCGCCGGCCGGTACTGGCCGGCGTGCTGCTCGGGCTGCTCACCTACAAGCCGCATCTCGGCATTCTGTTTCCGATCGTGCTCATCCTGGACCGCCGCTGGCGCACCTTCGCCAGCGCCGCGGTTACGGCTGCGATCATGGCGCTGGTCGCATGGCTCGCTTTCGGCACCGAGGCGTGGCACGCGTTCATGGGCAACATCGGCCACACCTCGGAAGCATTCCTGTCCGACGGCTGGGCGGACTGGGGCAAGCTGCAATCCGCCTTCGGTCTCGTGCGCACGCTGGGCGCGCCGCAATGGCTGGCCTGGACGGTGCAGGCCGTGCTGGCGCTCGCGGTTGCCGCCGCCGTCACCGTCCTGTGGCGCAGCGACAGGGCGTACGCGCTCAAGGCCGCCGCGCTCGGCACCGGCGCCGTGCTGGCAACGCCTTATCTCTACACCTACGACCTCATGGTGCTGGCGGTGCCGCTCGCCTTCCTGTTCACGCTCGGCCGCGCCCAAGGTTTTCTCAAGGGCGAGACGGCGGGTATCGGAGCTGCCTGCGCGCTGATCGCAATCTTCCCCTTCGTCACCGCGCCGGTCGGCTTCACCGCTGCGCTGATCGTCGCCGCCCTGGTCGCGCGCCGCGTTCTGGCGCCGCCCGACGAGACGATGGCGGCGGTCGCGGCTTAAGGCATCAGGCGTGCCGCCGGCCGCGCCGCAACGTCAGCATCGCCTCGACCAGAATTGCCGCGCCGTAGAACCCGACGATCCACCAGAGGCTCTGCGGCGCCGTCGCGTAGGTGCGCTCCATCAGCAGCAGGAAGCTCAGCCCGGTCGCGATCGCACCCGCGAGCGGCCACAGACCGGCGAGGTCGATGCGCCGGCGCAGGCGCCACGCGGACAGATTGATGGCGAAGAAAATCAACAGGAACGTGGCGCTGGCGAACGTCGAGATCACGGCGAGCGGCGCGGCCAGCGCAAAGGCAAGCGACGCCGCCGTCAACACTAAAAGCGCCACCCACGGCACCGGACGGATGCGCGCGCGCAGCGAGAACACCTTCGGCAGCGCGTGCTCGCTCGCCATCACCATGGCGAGCCGCGCCGCGCCGAACAAAGTTGCGTTGATGGCGGATGCGGTCGACAGCAGCGCGGCGATGCCGATCAGCACGAAACCGAACTGCCCCATGGTCGGGCGCGCCGCCACCGCCAGAACGTATTCCTGATCGTGCTGAATTTGCGCACTGGTGAGATTGCCGAGCGCGGCGAGCGCGACGGTGACATAGATTGCGGTCGTGAGAACGATGGCGATGATGAGCGCGCGACGCAGGTTCGCCTGCGGGTTCTGCATCTCGTCGATGGCATTGGGGATGAGCTCGAAACCTTCATAGGCGACGAAGATAAGCGCGGCCGCAGTGAACGGCGCCAGCATGCCGTGGTCGAACACCGGCTCGAAATGCGAGGCCTTTACCGTATGGAGGCCGGCGGCCGCGAAGGCAGCAAGAATGGCGAGCTTGATCGCGACCACCGTGAGCTCGGTCGCGCCCGAGGTCTTGGCGCCGCCGAGATTGACGATGAGGAAGCCGACCAGCACCAGCGCCGACAGGCCGGCGCTGATGGCGCCGGGCGTCCCTGAGCCGTCGAACAGCGTTTCACCGTAGGCGCCGAAAGCCGTGGCGTAGAGCGCGAGCGTGCCGACATAGCCGGCGACCAGCAGCCAGCCGGCGACCGCGGCAAGGCCCCGACGCTCGAAGGCATGCTCGATATAAGTGAAGCTGCCGCCATCGCCGCGGAAGGCGAGGCCGAGATGTGCGTAAGAGAGCCCGGTGAGCAGCGCGATGGCGCCGCCGAGCCCAAGCGTGAGCGGCACCGCGTGGCCGGCCTGGGCGATGGCGAGGCCAAGGACGGCGAAGATGCCGCCGCCGATCATGCCGCCGATGCCGATGGCGATCACTTCGGCAAGGTTGAGCTTGCGGGCCGGCGCACTCATGAAATTCCCACTCCCGGACGTCCCATGCCAACATGTTGCCGCAACCTATCACGAGTGGGAAATGCGCAGGCGCAGCAGCCGATCGTCATCTTTCACAGCCTTCATCCACAATGTCCGGTAAGCGCCATCGACGCTCGTGCCGCTTTGCTGTTGAATGACCGCGCGCGATGGCCGCCCCCGGCAACACCGCCGGCGGGGCTAATCGATCGCGCACAGGGGCTGGGGAAATCGACATGATGGCGACCAACAGTCTTATCGTCATTCTGATCATCGGCTTGATCGCCGGCTGGCTCGCGGGCCAGATCATGAAGGGCGGCGGCTACGGCCTGATCGGCGACCTCGTCATCGGCATCATCGGTGCCTTCATCGGCGGCTGGCTTTGGGGCGTGCTTCACCTGCCCGTGCTGGGGCCCTGGTGGCTGACCGCGATCGTCAGCGCCGTGGTCGGCGCCTGCATCCTGCTGTTCATCCTGCGCCTGGCAAAGCGGGCCTGATCGGCCGAACGCCAGGCTTCAAGATCGCCCGCTGGCCCCCGGGGACGCGTTTCCCGGGGCTCGTGCGCGTTTTTGTTGCATTGCAAAAAAGCTTACGCCAAACTGCCGCCAAAGGCGGCAACCGATGCGTGACAAACCCTGGATTTTCCGAACCTACGCCGGCCATTCATCGGCTTCGGCGTCGAATGCGCTTTACCGGTCGAACCTCGCCAAGGGCCAGACCGGCCTCTCGGTCGCCTTCGATCTGCCGACCCAGACCGGGTATGACTCGGATCACGTGTTGGCGCGCGGCGAGGTCGGCAAGGTCGGCGTGCCGATCTGCCATCTCGGCGACATGCGCGCGCTGTTCGACGGCATCCCGCTCGGCACCATGAATACCTCGATGACCATCAACGCCACCGGTGCGTGGCTGATGGCGCTCTATATCGCAGTCGCCGACGAACAAGGCGCGCCGCGCACGTCGCTCACCGGCACCATCCAGAACGACATCATCAAGGAATATCTCTCGCGCGGCACCTACGTGTTTCCGCCGGCGCCCTCAATGCGGCTGATCAAAGACGTGGTGCTGTTCACCACCAAAGAGATTCCGAAATGGAATCCGATCAACGTCTGCTCCTACCACTTGCAGGAAGCGGGCGCGACGCCGGTGCAGGAGCTCGCTTTCGCGCTGGCGACCGCCGTCGCCGTGCTCGACACGGTGAAGGCGGCGAGCCAGGTGCCGGACGACAAGTTCGGCGACGTGGTCGCGCGCATCTCGTTCTTCGTCAACGCCGGCCTGCGCTTCGTCACCGAAGTGTGCAAGCTGCGCGCCTTCACCGAATTGTGGGACGAGATCACCGCCGAGCGCTATGGCGTTTCCGATCCCAAACAGCGCCGCTTCCGCTACGGCGTGCAGGTGAACTCGCTCGGGCTCACCGAGCAGCAGCCGGAGAACAACGTTGCGCGCATTCTGATCGAAATGCTGGCGGTGACGTTGTCGAAGGGCGCGCGCGCGCGCGCCGTGCAACTGCCGGCGTGGAACGAAGCGCTCGGCCTGCCGCGGCCGTGGGACCAGCAATGGTCGCTGCGCATGCAGCAGATCCTCGCCTACGAGACCGACCTCTTGGAATACGGCGACATCTTCGACGGCTCGACCGAAATCGCGCGCGAGGTCGCCAAGCTGAAGGAAGAAGCGCGCGAAGAGCTCAAGCGCATCGAGGAGATGGGCGGCGCGGTGGCCGCGGTCGACACCGGCTACATGAAGCAGCAGCTTGTCGAATCGAACACCGCGCGGCTGGAACGCATCGAGCGCGGCGAGCAGGTCGTGGTCGGGGTCAACAAATATGTCGAGAGCGAGCCCTCGCCGCTGGCGGCCGCCGCCGACGCCATTCTCACCGTCTCGGAGGACGCCGAGCGCGGACAAATCGAAAAGCTCAAGGCCTGGCGCGCGCAACGCGACGACAGCGCCGTGAAAGCAGCCCTCGCCGAACTCAAGCGCGCGGCCTCCGGCACCGGCAACATCATGCCGGCCTCGATCGAGTGCGCCAAGGCCGGCGTGACCACCGGCGAGTGGGGCTGGACCCTGCGCGAGGCCTTTGGCGAGTATCGCGCGCCCACCGGGGTCGGCCGTGCCATGCGCAACGACGTCACCGGGCTCGACGACATCCGCGCCGACGTCGACCGCGTATCCAAAAAGCTCGGCCGCCGCATGACCTTCCTGGTCGGCAAGCCCGGCCTTGACGGTCATTCCAACGGCGCCGAGCAGATCGCCGTGCGCGCGCGGGACGCAGGCATGCAGGTTCTCTACGAGGGCATCCGCCTGACGCCGGAAGAAATCGTCAAGACCGCGCGCGAGCAGAAGCCGCACGTCATCGGCCTGTCGGTTCTCTCGGGCAGCCACATGCCGCTGGTGAAGGACGTCGTCCGCCGCATGAAGGAAGCCGGCCTCGACGTGCCGGTCGTCGTCGGCGGCATTATCCCGGCGGAGGACGCCGCCGCGCTGGAGAAATCCGGCGTCGCCGCGGTCTATACGCCCAAGGACTTCGCACTCAACCGCATCATGAGCGATCTGGTGCAGATCGTTGAGAAGAAGAGTGAGGAAAGCGAGTTGGAGAGCGCTTAGGCGTGGCTCAACTCATCGAAGCGCAGTCATGGCCGGGCTTAGCCGTTCGAAGAACGGCGTTCTTTCAGAACGCCTATGTCCCGGCCATCTCGATTCGAGAGGCACGGCATTGCCCTCGTGAGCGAGATCACCGGGACAGGCCTGGTGATGACAAGTTGCAAGATGCGCCAGCTAGGCCGCCGGACGGTCGACCTCGACCCGCACCGAAAGACCTGCGTTGCTCGCGAGATTCATCAGCGCGTCGAGGCTGAACTTGTTGACGCGCCCACGCAGCAAGTCGTTCATCCGTGGCTGCGTAAGCCCGAGCCGCTTGGCAGCAGCGGTTTGCGTCAACTTCCATCCGGCCACGGTTTCCTGGATTGCGATCATCATCTCGGCCCGCGCCTTCATGTTAGCCGCTTCAGCAGGCGTCGACTCGATTGCATCCCAAACGCTTGCAAATCTCTGCTTCTTCATCGCGGTCCTCGTTTCAATTCGCGTAGCCGGGATAGGGCGAGCACCAAATCGCTGCGCGACGTTCTTTGCGACTTCTTTTGGAACGCGTGCAGCACGTAGACGGCGTCAGCAAAGCGGGCCACAAAGACAACACGATAAGCTCCCGTTGCATCCCTCACTCTGATTTCCCGCACGCCAGGACCGATCGAGGTCATCGGCTTCCAGTCATCGGGATCCAACCCCCGCTGCACGCGTTCGAGTTGAAAGCCGGCATCGCGGCGTGCCCGTTCGGGAAACGCTCTGACGCAATCCAGCGAATCCCCGAGGAAGACAATAGGCTTCATCACCGGCTATTATATCAGTATTGATATAATCGTCAACCCATTGTCAAGCAATGCTAATTGCGCGGCGGCAAGCTCCCCAACGCCTGGGCCAGCTTCCCCGGGCTCACCGGTTTGACGAAATAGAAGTCCATGCCGGCGGCGCGGGCGCGCGCTTCGTCGGCGGCATCGCCGCGGCCGGAAATGCCGATCACCGGCACGGCGCCGGCGGCACCCGGCAGTGCGCGGATGTCCCGCGTGGCCGCGATACCGTCGAGACCCGGCAGCGTGACATCCATCAAGACTGCGTCGTAGTCATTCGCCGCGGCCGCCTTGACCGCCGCCTCGCCGTTTTCGACGAAATCCACCTTGTGGCCGAGCTCGCGCATGATGGTGTTCATCACCACGCGGCCGTAGGGGTTGTCCTCGGCGCACAGGATCGACAGCGCGCGCGCGGGCGGACGCGGCGTGCCGTCGGGAGCGATCGCAGGGTCATCCGCCGCGGGCTCGACCAGGGCGGTCAGACGGAAGCTGCTACCCTCGCCAAGCGTGCTCGTCACTGTGAGGTCGCCGCCCATGGCCTTGGCGACACGCTTGACGAACACGAGGCCGAGGCCGGCGCCGCCGTAGCGGCGGGCGATCTCCTCATTGGCTTGCGCGAACGGACGGAACAGGCGCTTCAATTCAGCCGGACTGATACCGACGCCGGAATCGCTGACCGTGAAGACGAGCCGCAGGCGGCCGCGCGCGGCAGGCTCGACGGCGGCCGTCAGCGAGACCGTCCCGCGCGCGGTGAACTTGACCGCGTTCTCAACCAGGTTCTCGAGCGCGGCGCGCAGGCGCATGAGGTCACCGGCGACACTCGCCGGCAGGTCGGGCGCAATGTCGATCTTCGTCTCCACCGGCTTGTTGGCGGCACGCGCGGCGAGCGCCTCGGCGACCGCCTCGGCGAGCGCACGCGGGGAGAACGGCGCGCGCTGGAGCGTCAGCCGGGTGGCGTCCGCCTTGGCGGCGTCGACAATGAGCGTTGAGAGCGCGGCGAGGTGGTCGGCGCCGCTTTTAATGGCGTTCGCCCATTCGCGCTCGCGCGGCCCCAGTTCGGACGAGGCCAGCAATTCGGCGAGCGCGACGATGCCGGTGAGCGGCGTACGGATGTCGTGGGCGATGCCGGCGAGGACCGCTTCGACCGCCGCAGCCGAAGACGGCGCCGACGGCCTCACCGCCTTCGGGGCCTTGGTTCGCTTCTTGAGGCGCTTCGCGGCGCTCCGGTCGCCTCTTTTATTGGCGGACCGGCCGGCCTTGGGGCGCGCGGCGGCCTTGCGGGGGGCGCGGGCCTTCCGCGGCAATGACGCCTTGCGGCGCGGCCTTTTGCTGGCTCTGCGCTTGGCCATGCTTCCCCTTTTGCCCCTGAAACGGCCGACAATGGCACGGAACCTAGGCTCAGGCGAGCCCGACGCGCCGCCGGATGTCGGAGGGGCTGACACCGGCGACGCGCAGCTCGCGCAGGCCCGTGGCGGCGGTCGACTTTGCCAGCTTGCGGCCCGTGGCATCCAGAACGAGCCGGTGGTGGTGATAGCGCGGCGGCGGCAGCCCGAGCAGCGCCTGCAGGAGCCGGTGCACGCTTGTTGCATGAAAGAGATCGGCCCCGCGCACCACGTCGGTGATCGCTTGCGCGGCGTCATCGACCACCACCGCAAGATGATAGCTCGCCGGCGCGTCCTTGCGCGCGAGCACGATATCGCCCCAGGCGGCCGGATCGGCTGCAACAAGGCCGGTCTCGCCGCCCGGGCCGGCGCCGGTCTCGCGCCAGGTGAGCGATCCGACGCGCGCGATTGCGGCCGCCATATCGAGCCGCAAGGCGTAAGGCTCGCTTGCCATGCGGCGCGTGCGCTCGCTCGGCGGTAGCGTCTTGGCGTTGCCGGGATAAAGCGGCGCGCCATCGGGATCGCGCGGCCAGAAACCCTTGGCGTCGCGGCCGGCAACCATCATGGCGATCTCGGCGCGGCTCTCGAAACTCGGATAAACGAGGCCCATGGCCTCCAGCCGCGCCAAGGCCGCCCTGTAGTCGTCGACGTGCTCGGTTTCACGCCACACCGGCTGCTCCCAGGTGAGCCCGAGCCAGGCGAGATCCTCGTAGATTGCCGCCTCGTATTCCGGGCGGCAACGCGTCGTGTCGATGTCGTCGATGCGCAACAGGAAGCACCCGCTGCCGGCGCGCGCCATCTCGGCGTTCAGCAGCGCGGACAGTGCATGACCGAGGTGCAGGTGTCCGTTGGGGCTGGGGGCAAATCGGAAAACGGGTGGCATGGCCTGTGTTGGTCGGTGCGTAACCCTATGCTCATTCCCGCGGAAGCGGGGAACTCGTCAAGCCGCCTCTAGGAAGCGTCCGCTTTCGCGGGGACGAGCGGCGTATTACTAAGGACACGATGACCCACTTCCTCCACACCCAGGCCGATCTCGAAGCAGGCCTCGCTCAGCTGATCGTCACCGACCCGCGCTTGGCGCCGGTGGCGGAGAAGGCCGGCGCCTTCGACCTGCGCCGGCGCGAGCCTGGCTATCCGGGGCTCGCGGCCATCGTCTGCGGCCAGCAGCTTTCGACCGCCAGCGCCGCCGCCATTCGCGCGCGCCTCTTTGCGGCGTTCGATCCCTTCCATCACGACGCGGTGCTGAGCGCGCGCACGGACAAGCTCAGGCGGCTCGGGCTGTCGGCACCCAAGATCAAGGCGATCCGCGAGATCGGCAAGGCCGTCGCAAACGGCCAGATCGACCTCACCGCCGTCGGCGAGATGGAGGCCGACGACGCCCACGCCGCGCTCATTGCGCTGCACGGCATCGGCCCGTGGACTGCAGACATCTACCTGCTGTTCTGCCTCGGCCACGCCGATGCCTTTCCCGCCGGCGACCTGGCCGTGCAGGAAGCCGCGCGCATCGCGTTCAATCTGCGCAAGCGGCCCGACGCCAAGGCGCTCACAAAGCTCGCCGAGGCCTGGCGGCCGTGGCGCGGCGTGGCGGCCCACCTGTTGTGGGCCTACTATCACGTGGTGAAGCGGCGCGAGGGCATCTCGCTGGAGCCGGCGAAGGCGAAGAAGCAGAAGAAGAAGCCGAAGAAGAAGACGGCAAAAAAGAAGGCCGCCAAGAAAAAGGCGGCACCAAAGAAAGCCGGGAAGAAAGCGAAGAAGACGACTTCAGTGAAGAAAAGGAAGCGTGTGAATGGCTGAACTCGACGGTCCGCGGCTGGCGCCCCAATCCGGCAAGGCCAAGCACCTCGTCGTCTTCCTGCACGGCTACGGTGCCGACGGCAACGACCTGATCGACATCGGGCGCGCCTGGGCCGCGCTGTTGCCGGATGCCGCTTTTGTGTCGCCGCATGCGCCGCGCCCGTGCGGGCAGGCGCCGATGGGGCGCGAATGGTTTCCCCTCACCTTCCGCGATCCGAACGAGCGCTGGAATGGCGTCAACATGGCGGCGCCGGAGCTCAATGCCTTCCTCGATGCGGAGCTCGCCCGCCTCGGCCTGGCGCCTTCGGCACTGGCGCTGGTCGGCTTTTCGCAGGGGACCATGATGTCGCTGCACGTCGGCCTGCGGCGTGCCGTCGCCCCGGCAGCGATCGTCGGCTATTCCGGCATGATGGCCATCCCGGAGGGCGCCGACCCCGACACCTTTGTGGCGGAAATCCGCAGCCGGCCGCCGGTGCTGCTGGTGCACGGCGACCAGGATCCGCTGATTCCCGTGCAGGCGCTGTTCGAAACGGCCCAAAATCTGGCCGCCCTGGACGTACCGACCGAATGGCACATATCCCCGGGCGTCGGCCACGGCATCGACCAGGAAGGCCTGCGCCAGGGGGGCGAATTCCTCACCCGGCGGCTTTAGCCGGTGCGGCGGCAGCGCCCGATTCGGGGAGCGTGCCGATTTGGGCGTCTGGCAAGGTCCCCAGGCGCATAAAGGCCTTGCGGGTAAGCGCCCGTACCCGCTTCACAATCCCGTCATGCTGGCCCTATAATTAGCGCATCAGCTGCGTGGCGGCAGCCTTCAGGAGGTGGAGGAACGTCGCTTGAACGTCCACGTCTCGCCCAGCGGTTTTCCGGCCCTGGTGCTCAATGCGGATTTTCGGCCACTGAGCTACTATCCGCTTTCGCTTTGGTCCTGGCAGGACACGATCAAGGCCGTCTTCCTCGAACGCGTCAACATCGTCGCCAACTACGACCACGCGGTTCACAGTCCCAGCTTTCAGATGCGGCTGCCGAGCGTCGTGTCGCTCAAGACCTTCGTCAAGCCCTCGACGCATCCGGCCTTCACCCGCTTCAACGTCTTCCTGCGCGACCGCTTCGCCTGCCAGTACTGCGGCGACCGCGACGATCTGACCTTCGATCACTTGATCCCGCGCTCGCGCGGCGGCCTCACGACGTGGGACAATGTGGTCGCTGCCTGCTCGCCCTGTAACCTGCGCAAGAGCAACAAGACGCCGGCGGAAGCCAGAATGTGGCCGTCGCAGATGCCGTTCCAACCCACTGTGCATCATCTGCACCGCAACGGCCGGCTGTTCCCGCCGAATTATCTGCACGAAAGCTGGCTTGATTATCTCTATTGGGACACCGAACTGGAGCCATGATTGGGTCCCGCGATCGCACCCGCCCGCGCCCATGCGCGCAGGCACCCGCGCCCATGCGCACAAGAAGCGGGGTGATGATAGCGTTGGAATGCGGGGAACCGCGCGCCCCGGAAGACCATTAACGAGCGTCGTTTTCTGCGTAGAGAGGAAGTTGTGATGTCCCGTGCTGCCTTTTTGTCCCGCCGTGTCGTTCTCCTGGCGTGCACCGCGCTGCTGTGTGCCGGCGCCACCGTCGAGTCCGCATCGGCGCGCTCGGGCCCATTCACGAATTTCCGCGGCGACTGGACCGGCAGCGGCATCATCAGGGTCAAGGACCAGAACAACAAGCTGAGCACCGAACGCATGCGCTGCACTGCGGCCTACAGCGAAACCGGCGGCGACAAGGTCAGTCTCAAATTGTCCTGCCAGAGCGACACCTACAATTTCGACCTGACCGGCGACTTCAACGCCGACGCCAAGGGCGCCATCACCGGCGACTGGACCGAGCATACGCGCAACGTCGGGGGCGACGTGACCGGGCGTGCCCGTGGCAACCGGCTCCTGGTCCACGCTGAAAGCCCGGTGCTGAACGCCAACCTGAGCATGGTCACCTACCAGCACAGCCAGTCGGTGAGCCTCAAGGCGGCGGGCGGCGGCCAGCAGGTCAGCGCCTCGATCCGGCTGCGGCGGCGCTGAGGCGGCGCAAGCACCCGGCAAACCGGGCCCCGGAGGGAATTCGTTTACCTTCCGGGGGCTTATGAATTTCGCGCGGTATCATCTTACGGTGCTTTGAACCAAGCGACCGTAAGAACCCACTCATGCGCAGGACCTACGGGTCAGCCATAAAGAGGGGGTTGTCATGCCGCATCTTTCTCGCCGTTCCTGCCGTCATGCCGTCATTCTGGGTTGCGCCGTCGCTTTCTTGTCGAGCGGCGCGCTGGTCGCGTCAGCCGCGGCCGATTCCGGCCCGTTCGCGAGCTTCCCTGGACACTGGTCCGGTACCGGCGTCCTGCACGTCAAGGACGACAACAAGCTCGTCACCGAGCGCGTTCGCTGCAAGGCGACTTACCGGCTGAGCGGCAGCCACGACGTCGGTCTCACGCTCGGCTGCAAGAGCGACAACTACAAATTCGAACTCACCGGCAATTTCGAGGCTGACAACAGCAACCGGGTCACCGGGCGCTGGAGCGAGGAAAGCCACAATATCGGCGGCACCGCCATCGGCCGGGCGCGCGGCGACCGGCTGCAACTGCACGCGGAAGGCTCGGCCTTTTCGGCGGAGTTGAACATGGTCACTCACCATCATCGCCAGTCGGTGAGCCTCGACTCCCGTGGCGCCGGTAAGCGAATGACGGCCTCGATCACATTGCAGCGGAATTGATCAGGCTTTAGCCGCGTTTCTCCCGCTTCTGCCGGGATTTGACCGGCATCAAAGGGTTTCGCCTTTCCACGCGTTAAATGGCGTGACGAAAGGCGGATCCCTGCAATGACCAAACCCGTCGAGACCGATCCGGCGCGCCCGGACGCCCCCAAGCCGTTCGTTCTGGTGCCGAAGGCGCCGCGCCCGCAGCCGCCCCGGTCACGCGCCGGCCGGCGCTGGACCCTCGTGGCCGCGATCGTGCTGGTGTTGATCGCGGCCGCTGGCGTCAGCTGGTGGTACGCCGGCGCGGGCGGCACGGTACGCTATACGACCGCGACCGTCAGCCGCGGCAGTATCACCCGCGCGGTCACCGCCACCGGCACGGTGAACCCGGTGCTGACCATCATCGTCGGCACCTACGTTTCGGGCGTCGTTCAGGACGTCACCTGCGACTACAACACCGAGGTGAAGAAGGGCCAGATCTGCGCCAAGATCGACCCACGCCCCTATCAGACCGTCGTCGATCAGAACAAGGCCAACCTCGACCAGGCCAAGGCACAGCTCGAAAAAGACAAGGCGACGCTGGCCTACGCCCAGCTCGTCTATGACCGCAACGCCAAACTGGCGGCGACCAACGCCGTGTCCAAGGACGCGCTCGACAACGCCAGAAGCGCGCTCGATCAGGCCAGGGCGCAGATCGCCGTCGACCAGGCGACCATCGAGCAGCGCCAGGCGCAGCTCGCCGCGGCGCAGGTCAACCTCGGCTACACCGACATCGTCTCCCCGGTCGACGGCACTGTGGTATCGCGCAACGTCACCATCGGGCAGACGGTGGCGGCGAGTTTCCAGACGCCGACGCTGTTCCTTATCGCCACCGACCTCACCAAGATGCAGGTCGACACCAATGTCAGCGAAAGCGACATCGGCGGCATCAAGGTCGGCGATAAGGCGTTGTTCACCGTCGACGCCTTTCCCAACCGCACCTTCGACGGCAAGGTTACGCAGGTGCGGCAGTCGCCGCAGAACGTGCAGAACGTCGTCACCTACGACGTGGTGGTGAGTGTCGACAACAGCCACCTCCTGCTCAAGCCCGGCATGACCGCGGCCAACCGCGTCGTCATCGCCGAGCGCGACGACGTGCTGCGGGTGCCGAGCCAGGCGCTGCGCTATTCGCCGACCGGGCTTGCCGGCGCCAATGGCCGGCGCGACGTCACGAGCCAGCCGAGCACCAGCGGCACGCGGCCGGGCCAAGTCTACGTGCTGCGCGACGGCAAGCCGGTCGCGGTGCCGGTGACCGCCGGGCTCGACGACGACAGCTTCACCGAGATCGTCAAGGGCGACCTGAAGGCGGGCGACAAGGTGATCATCACCGAGCAGCGCAACGGCAGCGGCACGACGCGCGCCACGTCGAGCGGACCGCGCCTGCGCTTCTGAACGGCGTACCGAGGTCGAAGCGGTCATGGCAGAACCGATCATCAGGCTCGAGCACGTCTCGCGCACCTACCACGTCGGCGACGTCGACGTGCACGCGCTCAACGACGTCAGCCTGTCGATCGAGCAAGGCGAGTTCGTCGCCATCATGGGCCATTCCGGCTCGGGCAAGTCGACGCTGATGGCGATCCTCGGCTGCCTCGACCGGCCGAGCGGCGGGCGCTATTTCTTCGAGGGCGAGGACGTCGCCGGCTTCGACGAGCCCGAGCGCGCGCGGCTGCGCAGCGAGCGCCTCGGCTTCGTGTTCCAGAGCTTCAATCTGCTGGCGCGCACCAGCGCGCTGGAGAACGTGGCGCTGCCGCTGTTCTACACGCCGTCGGGCTTGGCCAGCGCCACGGCGCGCACCGAACGGGCGCGCGAGGCGCTGGCGCTGTTGGGCCTGAGCGACCGCGAGCGCAACACGCCCGGCCAGCTCTCCGGCGGCCAGCAGCAGCGGGTGGCGATCGCGCGCGCCCTCATCAACAACCCCGGCCTGCTGCTCGCCGACGAGCCGACCGGCAATCTCGACACCCGCACCTCGCACGAGATCATGGACACGCTGACCGCGCTCAACCGCGAGCACGCGGTCACCATCGTCGTCGTCACCCACGAATCCGACATCGCGGCCTTCGCCGACCGCGTGCTGACAATGCGCGACGGACAACTGATTTCCGACAAGCGCAATCCCAAGCCGGCCAAATCCTCTATGCCGGCGGCGGCCGCCGTCAGCGCGCCGGCGACGCCACCGCACGCGGGCGCGGCGCCGGCGCCGGCGCGCAACGCCGCCTGGGCCTTCGGCCTCATGATCATGGCCGCCGCCGTGCAGGCCATCCGCCGCAACATGCTGCGCTCGGCGCTGACCATGCTCGGTGTCTTCATCGGCGTCGCCGCGCTCATCGCCATGGTCGCCGTCGGCCAGGGTGCCAACGACGCGGTGCGCAAGCAGATCGAGCGGCTCGGCACCAATCTCGTGGTCGTACTGCCCGGCGCGCACATGATGGGCGGCATGCGCGGCGGCTTCGGCAGCGCCTCGACGCTGACCGTGAGCGACGCGCAGGCGATCCTGCGCGAGGCGCCCGCCGTGAGCGACGTCAGCTACCTCATTCGCCAGGGCGGTCAGGTGCAGGCCGGCAACCAGAACTGGAGCACGCAGATCCAGGGCATCAGCCCGAACTATCCGCAGATGACCAACTGGCCGGTCGACGTCGGCCGCGAGATCACCGCCGAAGACGAAGCCGCCGCCGCCCAGGTCGCGGTGATCGGCCGCACGGTGGCGACCAAGCTATTCGGCGAATCGCAGATCCCGATCGGCGCGCTGATCCAGGTGAAGGACACACCCATGCGCGTCATCGGCATCCTGGAATCGAAGGGCCAGACGCCGTGGGGCCAGGACCAGGACGACCTGGTGATGATCCCGTTCACCACCGCCGAGCGCAAGGTGCTCGGCGTGGCCTCGCCCAACCAGACGCAGACGCCGCTCAACTGGATCTATCCGGCGCCGCCCAACCCCTACGAATTGCAGCCGCACCTCGTCGGCTACGTGAACCAGATCTTCGTGCAGGCCGACACCGCCGCCGACGTGCAGCGCGCGCTCACCCAGACGACCGAAATCCTCAAGCGCCGCCACCACATCAAGCCCGGCGACGAGGACGACTTCTCGGTGCGCAATTTGAGTCAGATCGCCGAGACCGCCGAAAGCTCGAGCCGCATCATGGCGCTGCTGCTCGCCGCCGTCGCCTCGATCTCGCTGGTGGTGGGCGGCATCGGCATCATGAACATCCTGCTGGTGTCGGTGACCGAGCGCACGCGCGAGATCGGCCTGCGCATGGCGATCGGCGCACAGCGGCTGCACGTGCTGCTGCAGTTCCTGGCGGAAGCCGTCTTCTTGAGCGTCACCGGCGGCGTCGCCGGCATCATCATGGGCGTCGCGTTCTCGGCGGTCATCGCCATGGTCGCGGGCTGGTCGACGCCGATCTCGGCAACGGCCATCGCCGGCGGCTTCCTGTTCTCCGCCGCGGTCGGGATCTTCTTCGGCTATTACCCGGCGCGCAAGGCGGCGCGCCTCGATCCCATCGAGGCGCTCCGGTACGAGTAGCGGGTCACACCCCCGGCAGCATGCGGCGCAGCACGCCGTCACGGCGGATGAAGTGGTGGTAGAGCGCGGCGGCAACATGCAGCCCGACCAGCGCCAGCAGCACATAGTTCGCCAGCAGGCCGTGAATGTCGCCGGTCCAACCCCAGCCCGGTGCGCGCGTCGCCATCAGCTTGGGTAGTTCGAACAGTCCGAAGAAGGAGACGGGCATGTTACGCCAGGAGGCGTTGATCCACCCAAGGATCGGCACCGCGAACAGCAGCACGTAGATCAGCCAGTGCACGAGGCGCGCCGAGGCCGCCTGCCACGGCGGCACGCCGTCTTCCGGCTCCGGCTCCGCGTGCGTCACCCGCCACAACAGGCGGAGCACGGCGACGAACAGAATGCTCACGCCGAACCAGACGTGAAGATCGATCAAAATGCTCTTCGGCACGGTGCGGCCGATGTGCGGCATGGTCCAGGCGAAGATGAATTGCGCAATCAGCAGCGCCACCACCAGCCAATGCAGCAGGCGGGCGGTACCGGTATACGTGCGGCCATCGGAAGAGATTGTCGTCATGGAGCTATCGGACCCTTGCAGTTGAGACATGCGCGCCTATCTCGAAATTCAACGGCGGCATCGAGCATTTCCTGCTCTGCCGCTGGGGACGGCCACGATAGATCGATGACGCCGGATGTACGCGCATCGCTCCGTTCGTGGCCGTTGTCGTGTTGGTGCTCTGCCGCCCGGGAATCCGAACCGCCTCGCCCCGCTTGCGGGACCACGGCCCTGCGTGGGCCCCCTTTAGACTGATTCCAATCTAAGGGCCCGGCGAATTTGTCACCAGCGTGGCGACGCATATTCTCGCGATTTTACAGTGATATAACGCCACCACAGGGCGGCCGCACAAGCCCGTGGGGACTCGCCGGCGGTGCTTAGTCCTGGGCGGGCCGGGCATAGGCGCCTTTGGCGCCCCAGAGTGCCACCAGCGCCAGCCCGAGCGAGACCAGCGTGTCCCACCCGGCGAGCGACAGCCCCAGAATCCGGAACGCCGCCTGGTCGCAGCGCACCAGGCTGATGCTCTGCAGGCTCTGCAGCAGGTTGTTACCGAAGCTGTTGATCGGCCCGCTGCAATCCTGCGGGCCCCTCCAGAACTTCCACTCGACACCGGCGTGGTAGCCGGCCAGCCCCGCGTTCCAGAGCATGACGCCGGCGATCACCAGGAAACCGAGCAGCAGCACCTTGCGCGCTGCCCCGTGCCCGGCGCCGAGCCACATCAAGGCGGCCAGCGGGACCGCGGCATAATAGGCCAGCCGCTCCTCGAGGCAGAGCGGACAGGGCTGATAGCCGAGCACGTATTGGAAGAAGAAGAAGCCGCCGATGGTGGCGAGCCCGACGACCGCCACGATCGCGGCGGCGGAAAGCGGCGGGTCTTTGCGGGCGAGCGCGAGATAGTCGGTCGTCATGAGGTCTCAGCCTTGCGCCCCGCCGTGGGTTGTTGTGGCGATCGATGGCCCGCCGGCGCCGGCGGGGATCGAGGGATGTAGGTGAAATCCCGCGCGCATTGCAAGGGCCCGGAGAACCGGGCTTAGACTTTCGGCTCAAGTGATCGAGGCCGCGCGCCGCAAGCCTTCGATCATGGACGAGCGCACGAGATGGTCGTGCATGCGCGCGCGATCCGCCGTCACCGCTTGCAGGCCCTTGAGAATCTCGCGGCGGCGCTCGGGATCGCGCTCCCGCATGCGCGCGCGGTTGCGGTCCGCCTGCGAAATGACGTCCTCACGCGCCACGGTGTGGCGGCGCCGGTCGTAGAGATCGAGACGTTCCTCGCCGGCACCCTCGCGCAACACCGCGCCGAGCGCCTGTGCCAGTTCGAAGGCATCGTGCAGGCCGCCGTTGAGCCCCATGCCGCCGGACGGCGCGTTCAGATGGGCCGCGTCGCCCGCCAGCATCGCGCGTCCGCTGCGAAAGCGGGGCGCAATGCGCATGTGCACGCGATACGGTCGTTGCTCGCCGATGTCGTAGGGCGCGTCCCGCTTGACGATGTCCTGGACACTCGCCTGCATCGCTTCCGGCTTCAGCTGCTCTTCGATCGGTACGTCCTCGCGCGGATAGATCGAGATGCGCCAGCGCCCCGGAACGCGCAGCAGGCTGAATTGCCCATTCGCCTTCCAGCAATACGTCACGTTGGACAAGCCTTCGAGGTGCTCTTCGAATGGGAACGTCGTCGTCGCCAGGATCGTGGTTTCCGGATAGGTCGATCCCTCAAACGTCAGACCGAGGCTTTGGCGCACGACGCTGCGCGCGCCGTCGCAACCGACCACGTATTTGGCCCGCAGTTGAAGCGGGCCTTCCGGGGTCTCGGCCGTCACGACAGCGCCGCCCTCCGCCAGATCCACGCCGGTCGCGCGCGTGTTGAAGCGGATCGCCGCCGTGGATGCGCCGTCCACCAGTTCGCGCAGCAGCAGCGACAGCTTCCACTGCTCGACTTGCAGCCGGTAGGGATGCGCCGTGACGTCGGAGAGCACCGACAGATCGAAGACCGCACGATCGCCCTGGGGGTGCCAACGAATCTGCCACGACGGACAGACAAGGCCCTGCTCGATCAGCCGCGGCGTCACGCCGATGCGGTCCAGCATGTCGAGGGTAGGCGGATGGAAGGTGGAGGCGCGCAGGTCGCGCTCGAGATCCGGCGCCGCTTCCAGCACCATGACCTCGATGCCGCGTTCGGCCAGCAACGAGGCGAGACACAATCCGACCGGGCCCGCGCCAACGACGATGACTTCCGCGTGTTCCATCAACCTGCTGCCTACGACATCTTCATTGTCGTTGTGTGCGTCTTTGTCTTTGCATCATGCAACGCGAAGGCGGCGCGAACAACCATGACGAACGCCAAGCACGCATTCGCAAATGTCATTGCAAGACGAGCGCGAGCGAAGGCGCCTTCGCGTATGCCACATGCAATTCTGTTGACGGTGTGAGCGCAACTTTTACAATGAATATTCAGGCGGCGTTACAATGATTTTTGTTTCGTACTGGAGGTTGCACATGCTCAAGACGATCACAACCATTGCAGCAACGCTCGCGCTGACGGTCGGCGTCGCCCAGGCGCAGACGAAAACGATCAAGGTCGCAGCGTTCGTGCCCGAAAAGAGCGTGGGCGTCGCCAAGGTCATCAAACCCTGGATGCAAGCGGTCCAGAAGGATGCCGGCAGCGCCGTGCGCATGCAGGGCTTCTGGGGCGGAACACTGGGCAAGAGCCCGACCAAGCAATACGAGTTGGTGAAGAACGGCGTCGCCGACGTGACCTGGGTGCTGCCCGGATACACGGCCGGCCAGTTCCCGCAGATGGGCGTGTTCGAACTGCCGTTCCTGTTTCACAACGCGATCGAAGCCTCGCGCGTCGGCTGGATGCTGTACCAGCAGGGCCTGCTCAAGGGCTTCCAGGACGTCCATCTCGTCGGCTTCTTCGCCGCCGAGCCGAGCGAACTGTTCATGCGCACGCCGATCGCCAATCTCGGCGACCTCGCCGGCAAGAAGATCCGTTCGGCCGGCGCGATCCAGGCGAAATGGCTGGAGGCGCTGAAAGCCGCGCCGCAGACCATGACCTCGACGGCGATGAACGAGGCGCTCGACCGCGGCACGCTCGACGGCGTGGTGCAGGGCTGGACCGGCATGAAGACCTTCAAGACCCTGCCGCTGGTGAAGCAGGCCTACACCGTGCCGGTCGGCGTCATCCCGTTCCTGCTGGTGATGAACAAGAACACCTGGAACTCGCTGCCGAAGTCGGTGCAGGCCTCGATCACGAAGCACGGCGGCGCGGAAATGGCGGTGATGGGCGGCAAGGCCTATGGCGCCGCCGGCGCCAAGATCGAGCAGGCGGTGAAAGCCGAGGGCAAGATCGCCATCAAGCATCCGACCGAGGCGCGCATGGTGCAGTACGAGAAGGACATCAACGCGCTCTACGAGTGGTGGGCCGCCAAGACGCCGAACGGCAAGAAGGTGCTCGACGCCACGCGCGCCGCCTTGAAGCAGATTCGTGGCTGATCCGGTGCCTCCATCGGCCGGGCCTTCCGCGTTGCGGGCCCGGCTCGAGCGTTGGACCGGGGCCATCGCCATTACCGGCTTCGCCGGTCTTGGCCTGGTCTCGGTCCTCACCTTCTATGACGGGCTTGCGCGCTATGTCGGACTGCCGCGCGTCGACGGCTTTTCCGACTACGCGCAGGTCGCCTACCCCATCGTCATCGCCAGTTGCTTCCCCGCGCTGCTGCTGCGCGCACGCAACGTGACCATCCGCTTCCTCGGACGCGCGCTCGGCACCCGCGGCGGCGCCTGGCTTGAAACCTTCGGCTCGCTGCTGACGCTGATCTTCTTCGCCGTCGTCGTCTGGCAGTTCGTGTTGCTCACGGCCGACTACCAGGCCAACCACCGCACCACCCCCACGATCGAAATGGCGCTGGCGCCCTGGTGGTGGGCGACCACAGCGCTGATGGCGCTGACGGTGCCGGTGCAGGCCTATGTGTTCGCGAGCAACCTCGCCGCCGCCATCACGGGCCGTGACGTGGCGGTGCCCGACGCGGTCGCCTCGGAAACATAAGAGCGCGTTCGTTTGCAGGTTGGCCGATGACCATGGATCCCATTCTGACCGGCCTCATCGGCCTCGGCGCCATGTTCGCGCTGATCGCGCTGCAGGTCCCGATCGGCATCGCCATGGGCACCGTGGGCGTGGTCGGCTGCGCGCTCATGATCGGCTGGGGACCCGCGCTGTCGCTGGTCGGCACCGAGCCGTCGGCGGCGATTTCCAGCGCCGGCCTCGCCGTCATCGCGATGTTCCTGCTCATGGGAAGTCTGGCGCATACGGGCGGGCTGTCGGGCGAGCTTTACCGATTGGCCTACGCCTTCGTCGGCCACCGCCGCGGCGGTCTCGCCATGGCGACCATCGCCGCCTGCGCCGGCTTCGGCGCCGTATGCGGCTCGTCGGTCGCCACCGCCGCCACCATGGCGAACGTCGCGCTGCCGGAGATGCTGTCGCGCAAATACACCAAGGCGCTCGCCGCCGGCACGATCGCCGCCGGCGGCACCCTCGGCATGATCATCCCGCCGTCGGTGCTGATGATCCTCTACGGCATCCTGACCGAGAACTCGATCATCGCCCTGTTCCTCGCCGGCATCGTGCCGGGGTTGATCGCGGTCGGCGGCTATGTCGGCGCCGTTGCCGTCTATACGCGCCTGTACCCGGACGCCGCGCCGCTCGGGCCGCGCGCGACCTGGAAGGAACGGCGCCGCACCGTGGCGGACAGCTGGGCCGTCATCCTGCTGGCGGCCGCCGTGTCCGGCGGCATCTACTCCGGCATCTTCACCGTCACCGAGGCCGCTTCGGTCGGCGCCGTTTTCGCCTTCGGCATTTCCCTGTTCCGCCGCCGGCTGACGCGCGCCGCCCTTCTCAAATGCTTCGGCGAGACGGCCACCAACACCGGGCTGATCTTCGTCATCCTCATCGGCGCGTCGGTGTTCAGCTATTTCGCCACGCTCTCCGGCCTGCCGGGCGCGATCGTCACCTGGATCCAGTCGCTCAACCTGCCGCCCTACGTGGTCATTCTGCTGCTCGAGCTGATGTACCTGGTGCTGGGCTCGATCTTCGACACCGTCGCCGCCATGGTGCTGACGCTGCCGTTCGTCTACCCGCTGGTGATCGGCATGGGCTTCGACCCGATCTGGTGGGGCGTGATCAACATCGTGGTGATGGAAATCGGCATGATCACCCCGCCGATCGGCATCAACGTCTTCGTCCTGCACGGCGTCGCCGAGGACCTGCCGCTCAACACGATCTTCCGGGGGATCGTCCCCTTCCTGATCTCGGATATCCTGCGGCTGCTGCTGCTGACCTTCGTGCCGCAGCTCAGCATCTGGCTGCCGCGCGCCGCCGGCTGGATGTAGTCAGGCGCGGTTCACCTGGTGCGCGGTGAGCCGCGCGCCCCAGCCCTCGCCCGCGATCCAGCGCTCGAGCGTTTCGCGATCCGGCGTGCCGCCTTTGACCGCGGCGACGGTGCGCCAGCCCAGACACAGCATGCACGACATCACCGGCGGCCCGCCGCTGCCCGCGACCGCCAGGATCGGCGCCAGCGTCGGCATGCCGGTGCCGAGCATGACGACGGCATCGAGGCTGCGCGACTTCAACTGGGTCAAGGCGTCGTGCGCCGAGGCGGCCGGCAGGCTGTAGATCGGATGAAACGCGCTGCCCGGATTGAACGCGCTGGAGACCTCCGCGACCTCGAAGCCGCAGCCCTGCCAATAGGCGACGCTGGCCTCGGTCAGGTCCGGCGGATAGGGCGAGACGAGGCCGATGCGCCGCGCCGAAAGCGTGTTCAACGCGTCCACCACCGCCCGCGCCGAGGTGATGAAGGGCACGCCGCGCGCCGCCTCGATCCTGGCAACGACCGCCTGCTCCGCCGCGGCGCCGACCAGATAGGAAGTGCCGGTGCAGCCGAACGCGTAAGCGGCAATCGGCGCGTTGGCGAACTGATCGAGCGTCGCCTCGATGGTCTGCCAGTAGTCGACGAGGCGCGCCGCGATCGTGTCCTTGCGGCTCGTCAGCCGCGCGTTGATGAAGGCGTAGCCCGGCGGGCAGAGCAGGCTGAATTCCGGCTCGACGGTGGTGTTGGCCTGCGGCGTCAGCGTGCCGAAGAGCCCGAGCGGGCTGTACTCGAGGGTCATGGCGCGGGCCTGTGGACTGGAAGCCGTCTCATCGAATCCCCTCAGCCCGCGAAGGCCTCCGGCCAGACCGCGCGCACGATCTGCTCCGGCTTGACCGGCGTCGCATTGAACTCGACCTTGAATATCGACAATGCGTCGCAGACGGCATTGGCGATCACCACCGGCGGGGCGATGGCGCTGCCCTCCCCGACGCCCTTTACGCCAAAGGGATTCAGCGGCGACGGCGAGTGAAGATGGATCAGGTCGAGCTTGGGCATGTCGCTCGCGCCGGGCACGAGGTAGTCCATGAACGAGCCGACTAATAATTGGCCGTCGTCGTCGTAGGTCATTTCCTCGAATAGCGCGCCGCCGAGGCCCTGGATGGCGCCGCCGTGAATCTGGCCCTCGACCAGCATGGGGTTCACCACCACGCCGCAGTCATGGACGATGACGTACTTCTCGATATCGATCCGGCCCAGCCCGACATCGATCTCGACGATCGCGGCGTGGGTCGCATAGGCCCAGGTGACGGTCGGCGGCTCGAAATAGGCGGTCTCTTCGAGGCCCGCCGCGACGCCGTCCGGGCGGCCGCTGTCCCAGCCCGGGCGCGCGGCCTTCGCGATGCTCGCGAGCGTCACCTCGTTGCCGGGCACGCCGACGACGCCGACCGCCCCGTTCCGCAATTCCAGATCGTGCGCCGAACATTCGAGCATGTTGGCCGCGATCGCAAAAACCTTCTCGCGCAGCGGCTCGCTCGCATGATGGATCGCGGACGAAAAGGTCACGGTGCTTCGGCTTGCGATCGTCCCGAAACCGATGGAGACCGCCGACGTATCCGCCAGCGCGACGACGACATCCTGCGGATCGACCTTCCAGGTGTCGGCGACGATCTGGGAGAAAATGGTCTCCATGCCCTGGCCCTGCGCGCAGGCGCCGCCGGCGACGTAGACCTTGCCGGTCGGATCGATGCGCACCGTTGCACTCTCGAACGGCCCGACGCCGGTGCCTTCGACGTAACAGCCGAGTCCAAGCCCGAGGAACCGGCCTTCGGCACGCGCCGCCTTCTGCCGCTCCCGGAAGACATCGAGCCCGCCGATCGCCTCCAGGGCACGCTCCAACGCCTGCGGATAATCGCCGCTGTCGTAAACGATGGGTTCGCCGTCGCGATAAGGAACGCCGAGCGCGTAAGGCATTTCGTCGTGCGGGATCAGATTGATGCGCCGGACGTCGGCCGGATCGCGCTTCAGCTCCGCGGCGATCAGGTCCATGGTCCGCTCCATGGCGAAGGTCGCTTCCGGGCGGCCGGCGCCGCGGTAGGGCGCGTTCGGGACCTTGTTGGTGGTGACGATCCGCGAGCGGACGGAGAAGTGGTCGAACTTGTAGGGCCCCGGCAGGTGCACCGCCGTGTTGTAGGCAATGCCCGAACCGATCGGGTTCCAGGCGCCGCAATCCACGATGAAATCGTCGCGAAAGGCCAGAAGCCGGCCTTCGTCGTCGAAGCCGGCCTCGACGTCGTGGATCTGATCGCGCGAATGGCACGCGCTCATGAAGTGCTCGTGGCGGTCTTCGATCCAACGAACCGGCCGCCCGACGGCGCGCGCCAGAAACGGAATCAGCAGGTCCTCGGGATAGACATGTCCCTTGACCCCGAACCCGCCGCCGACATCGAGCGCGATGCAGCGGATGCGCGCCTCCGGCATATCGAGAACCGTCGAGGCTTCGCGCCGCAGCCAATGGACGACCTGACAGGCCGACCAAATGGAGATCGAGTCGGTACGGGTATCGTAGCTGCCGACGACGCCGCGGCACTCCATCGGTATCGCGGCATAGCGGTGATGGTAAAACCGCCGCTTCAGGCGATGCGGCGCGCTTGCCAGCGCCTGCTCGACGTCACCCTTGCCGACGACGAAATCGCCGATGATGTTCGTGCCGTACTGCTCATGCAGCACCGGGCCCCCGTCCTCGAGCCCGCGCTCGGGATCGACCACCGCCGGCAGCGGCTCGAGGTCGACCGTCACGAGTTCGGCAGCGTCTTCGGCCTGCTGACGGCTTTCCGCCAGCACCACGGCCACTGCTTCGCCGACGTGACGAACCTTGTCGTGGGCGAGCAGCGGTTGTTGCGGATTCAGGAAAGTATGCTGAACCCGCGACGTCCACTTGCGCGGCAGCGCCAACTGCGTGTCCGACACCGGGGGCAGCAGCTGCATGAGATCGGCGCCGCTCATCACGCTGACGACGCCCGGCGCTGCGGCGGCGCGCGACAGATCGACGTTCCGGATCCTGGCGTGCGCGACTTGGCTGCGGACGAAAGCCGCATGCAGCATGCCCGGCAGCTTCAAATCGGCAATGTACTGCCCATTGCCCGTGATCAGCCGCGCATCCTCGCGGCGCGGCAACGACCGTCCGATGAAGCCGGAATTCGAGTCAGTCATGCCACCAGTTCCTTATGCGGGCTCGGACCGCAATTCGGCGGCCGCGGCCATCACGGCCTTGACGATGTTTTGGTAGCCGGTGCAGCGGCACAGAACGGCGGAAAGCGCCTCGCGGACTTCTTCTTCGGTCGGATTCGGATTCGTGTTGAGGAAGTCGAGCGCGGCAATCAGCATGCCCGGCGTACAGAAGCCGCATTGCAAGGCGTGATGCTGATGGAAGGCTTGCTGCAGCGGGTGCAGCTTGCCTTGATCGGCGAGACCTTCGATCGTCACGACCTCCGCGCCTTCGGCCTGGACCGCGAACATAAGACAGGATCTCGCCGCCTCGCCGTTCACCATCACGGTGCAGACGCCACACACCCCGTGCTCGCAGCCGACGTGCGTGCCCGTGAGAGAGAGATCGTCGCGCAGAAAGTCGGCCAGCGACGTCCTTGGCGCGCAATACGCCTGCCGCTGTTTTCCGTTCACGCTCATGCGGACCGGGACCAATTGCTCCATTCGATCACTTTCCACCGTCGGCCTCCATGCCGCGCCCGCGCCACGCTTCGCGCATCAACCGATCGCGCGCCGCAGCGCGCGCTCCGTGAGCACCCGGGTGAGGTGCAAGCGAAACTCCGCGCTGGCGTTGCGATCGGCGACCGGCTCGATACCATCAGCGGCACATCGCGCCGCCTCCCCCATGCTTTCGGCGTCGAGCGCCCGCCCCTCCAGAACGCGCTCGGCCGCGGACAATCGGCACGAGCAAGGCGTGATGCCGGCCGTGGCGATCCGCGCCTTGACGCAGATCCCTCCGTTTTCGACCAGCGCGACGGCAACCGCGGCGATCGCAAAGTCACCGCGCCGGCGCGAGAACTCCTCGATGGCGCAACGGGCGCCCGATGCCATGGCCGGAAAACCGACCTCGGTCAGGACCTCGCCCTCGGCAATGCTGGTCATCATTGCGTCCTCGAACAGATCGGCCGCGGCGATCCTGCGCTGGCCGCCCGGGCCGCGAACGGTCACTTCGCCCTCCAGGACCTGCAGCATCATCGGCAGTTCGGCGGCCGAATCCGCGTTGGCGATGGAGCCGCCGATCGTGCCCCGCGACCGCGTTGGCAGATGGCCGACCATCTGCAATGCCGCGCGCAAGAGCGGCAGGTCTTGCGCAACGATGGGAGAAAACTCGAGCGCGCGCTGCCTGGTCATGGAACCGATGCGAACCATGCCATCCTCGCGCCGGATATACGCCAGGTCGGGCACGCGATTCAGGTCGACGATGACCGAGGGCGTCGCGAGCCTGAAATTCATCATCGGCACCAGCGTCTGCCCGCCTGCGAGGAGCCGCGCCTCGTCCCCGTGCTGCTGCAACAGCGCCAAGACCGCTTCGACCGTCGTCGGGGCGTGATACTCAAAGGCCGCAGGCTTCATTCCCTACCCCAGACGAAAAATTCCAAGTGCCCCACGGCCGATCGCGAGCGCCGGGCCGCCCCATCCCAATTCCAATTTATGCGCCGGCAATGCGGCACTCGCCTTCCAGTCGCATCCGGCGCGGCGCACACCGCTAATGCGCGGCTTTCTGACTGCGCTGCGAAATGTGCCACGGCAAACTCCACCGTTCAAACATTTCCACGATATAGAACATGATGGTGCCCAGCACGCCAAGGATGAGAATGGCCGCGAACGCCCGCGCGCTGTTGAAGGTCGCTTGGCTCGTCAGGATGACGTTTCCAAGCCCCCGTTCGCCCGCGACAAACTCGCCGACGATGGCGCCGATCAGCGCGAACGAGATGGCGATCTTGGCGCCGGCAAAAATGCTGGGGAGCGCGTTCGGAAAGCGGATCTTGAACATGATGGCGCGTCGCGCCGCGCGGGCCGATCGCGCCAGATCGATCATGTCGTTGTCGACCGCCCGCAGTCCGGTCGTCGTATTGATCACGATCGGAAACACCGCGATCACGGCCGCGATGGCGATTTTGGGCGCGCCACCCGTGCCAAGCCATATGACGAACAACGGCGCAAGCGCCACCTTCGGCACCGAGTTGGTCGCCACCAGCAGGGTGTAAAACGTGCGGTCTAGAAACCGCGACGACACGATCGCGATCGCGGCCAGCACGCCGCACACCAGCGCGATCGCGAATCCGGCGGCCGTGACGTAGATCGTATAGAGCGATTGCTGGGCGAAGAAGAGCGGATGATCGAAGATATCCGCGAGAACCAGGGTGGGCGCCGGCAGCAGGAACGTCCTGATGCCGAACGCTTCAACGGCCGCCTGCCACAGCACCACCAACGCCAGAAGAACCAGCGTGATCGTCCGGGCGTGTTCCGACTGGCGCCACCACTTCATCGCACTACTCCGCCTTGACCAGTCCGAGCGAGGCGAACAGGTGACGAATGTGCTGCACGTATCGTCCGAATTCCTGGCTCTGGCGGATGCTGAGCGGCCGCGGACGCGGAATATCGATCGGCACGATTTCGGCGACTTGCCCGGGATTGCGCGCCATCACGACCACCCGATCGGCGAGATAGACCGCCTCGTCGATGCCGTGCGTGATGAACAGCACGGTCTTGCGATTCTCGTACCACAGGCGCTCCAGCTCGGCGTTCAGGTCGTCGCGCGTCATGGCGTCGAGCGCGCCGAACGGCTCGTCCATCAACAACAGGTCCGGGTCGACGATCAGGGCGCGGCAAATCGCGACCCGCTGACGCATGCCGCCGGAAAGTTCCCACGGATAGCGATGAGCATAACCGTCGAGGCCATATTTCTTGAGAAGCTGGTGCGCCCGACCCTCGAAAGCCTGGCGTTTCAGGCCCTTGAATTCGACGACAATGAGGACGTTGTCCAGGACGGTGCGCCAGTCGAGCAGGACGTCGCGCTGGAACACGATGGCCATGTTGTCGGGAGGCGATTGGACACGCGCTTGCCGGACGAAGACGTCGCCGGCGGTGACGGGCTGAAGGCCCGCCACGCATTTCAGCAAGGTGCTCTTGCCGCAGCCGGACGGACCGACGATGGCGACGAATTCGCCGGGCGCGATATCGAGATTGATATCGGCCAGCGCCGCGATCGGCTCCCCGTCGCCGGCGTAGGTCTTGCCCACACCGGCGATGGAAATATAGGGCGCGACACCGCCGTTGCCTTGTGCGCCGGACGAGCCCGCCTCGTTCATGGCAAGAGCTGCCGTCACGCGCCGATCAGTTCGTTGGTATAGAAATCGGCGATATTGGCGTCCGGCTTGACCAAGCTGGCCTCGGCCATCGACGCCACCGCGTCTTTCCAATCCTTTGCCGATTGCCAGCCGATCGGCTTGCCGTGGGTATTCGGCGTGTCGAAGAACCCCTGGCAGAGCGTGGTTTGTCCCTTGAGAATCGCAGGGTTGAGCTGCTTGTTGGGCCTGTCCGCAATGATCGCCTTTACGGCTTCGTCGATATGGGCGGGGCTTTCGAAGATGTATTTCCAGGACTTGGCCTGGTTGACCGCCAAACGCGCCAGGGCGTCCTTGTGCTTGCTCAGAGTCTCTTGCGTGGCGATCAGGCCGTAGCTCGGGAAAGCGATTCCGACGTCGGCGGCCAGGAAGGAACGTGCGGGACGCGTCTTTGCGACATACGGCTCGCCGAACTCGCTCAACGACATGAAACCGTCCGCATTCCCGGCCGCATAGGTCGAGACCATGGCGGCGGGCGACACCATGACCACGTTGACCTTGTCGGGCCCTTCGCCGCGCGCGAGGCCGAGACGCTTGAGATAATTGTCGATGAACGGCGCCCAGGGGCTGTTCGCAAAGCAGACGATCTTCTTGCCGGCGAGTTCCTTGGCGGTCTTGGGTCCGTTCTTGGCGTCGACCAGCACCGCAAGGTCGCCCTTGCGCAAAAAGCCGGCGAACGAGGTCACCGGAAGACCCTTGCCGCGCGCGATGGCCATCGGTCCCAACTGCACGAGGCCGACGTCGACGCGCCCAGCCGCCACCAGATTGATGGTGTTGAGCGTACCGGTCCCGTCTTGCAGATCGATATCCAGCCCGTCCTTCTTGAACCAGCCTTTGACGTTGGACAGGTGCAGCGCGGCGTGCACGCCCCACGGCGCGAAATCGACGCGCACGGAAAGATGGTCGGCGGCAAAGGCCGGACCGCCCTTCGCCACGAAAGGAGCGGCCAACAGGCTCCCCACAAGAACGCGCCGGGTGAGCCCCGATGAGGGAACGCCCTTCCCGTTAGAATTCGGCATGACCTACTCTCCCTGACTTTTGGGCCTGTTTTCGAGCGGGGACACAAAGGCAACCGCATCATGGCCTCTACCCGAAAGACTATGTGCTAACTGGCTAGTCAGTCAACTGGATGACCGGCACGGGAAAGGGAGCAAGCATCGTGCCACCGGGATCGAACAGCGCTCCACGCGCGGCGGGAACCGACGCGCAAGAGCGTGCGCGGCGCGCGCACAACACCAGCGCGCCCGCCGATATCCGCGATTGGCTTCTATGGAGATGATTTATTCAGATTGCGCGCGATATCGCGCACCGCAGCGTAGGCGAAGACAAGGGCCGGCCCTATCGTGATTCCCGGCCCCGGATAATTCCCACCCATCACGGAATGCATATCGTTTCCGCCGGCATAAAGCCTTTCAATGCGCCGGCCGTCCGGGCGCAGGATGCACGAAGTTTCATCAGTCACGAATCCGGTCGCCGCACCCATATCGCCGGGATAGAGGCGGACTGCATAAAACGGCGGCACTTCGATCGCGCCCAGACATGGGTTCGGACCGTGCCTCAAATCGCCCGCCGTGATCCGCTGATAGTCCGTGCTGCCGCGCGCGAAATCTTCATCAACGCCGTTGCGCGCAAACCCGTTGAAGCGCTCGATGGTGGCGCGCAAGGCGCCGGGATCGATCTTGAGCGCAACGGCCAAAGCTTCCAGGCTGTCGGCACGCGTCAGATAGCCATCCTTGAGGAATGGTGCGCGCCCGGATCGACCGGGTCTGACCATGCCGAGACCGTATTTCCGCAGCGCCCGTTCATCGGCGATGAGATACGCGGGGATCGCCGGGGACTGCTCGTTTGCAGCCAACAGGCCTTGAGCAAAGGGATGATAGGAGAGCGCCTCATTGATGAAGCGCTGCCCGGCCTGATTGATCGTCACCGTGCCGGGCCGGCCGCGGTCGAAGATGAAATGGGGAAACACGGCCGTCGTGCCGTCGGCGCGTTTTCGCACCGAAACGGGCGTCCAGAATGCCGTATCCCGGCCATCCTCGCCATAATGGGCCCCGAGATCGAGCAGCAGATCGTGCAGTTGTCCGGTGTGGCCCGGCGCACCGGGGCAGTAGTCCGGGATCGGCTTGCGCAGCATTTCCTGCCGGCGTTTCGGGTGCCGGTTGAACCCGCCGGTCGCGGCGATCAGACCGCCGCGCACGCCAATCCGGCGACGCTCACCCTGCTGCTCCAGCACGACCGACGCCACCGCGTCTGCCGTCACATCGATATGGTCAACCGAAGTTTCCAGCAGGATCGGCACTTCTCGTTCGGCCAAGGAAGCCAAGAGACGCGCGATCAGCGCATTGCCCATCATCAAGCGCGTACCGCGCGGATAGCGCAAACGATCGAGCGCATGGCGCCCGAGGATTTGCAGGGAATGACGGAACGCCTTGGCCGAGCGGGTCGCCGACAACAGGCTCAAGACGTCTTCCTGGTTCACCATCATGCCGCCCAGGATGGTGAATTCGGGAATCGGCTCGCGTATCAGCCGGAAGAGGTCCCCCAGCCGGCGGCCGTCATAGGGCACCGCTTCGAGCACGCGCCCTTTCAATGTCGCGCCCGGGAGATCGCTGTTGTAGTCCGGATGCAGACTGCGGGCGCGAAACCGCACTTGCGAGTGCTGCTCGAACGCGGCGACGGCATCCGGCCCGTTGCGGAGGAATGCCATTCGCATCGACTCGGGCGACTCGTTGCCGATCGAATTGCGCAGATAGAGCGCAGCCTTCTCGAGGCTGTCGTCTGCCCCGACCGCCGCCGCATGATGCGTGTTCGGAATCCAGGCGCTGCCGGCCGAATACGCTGTCGTGCCGCCCAAGCGGTGGGTGCGCTCGACGAGGAGCGGCTTGAGCCCGGCGATGGCGGCAAACAGCGCCGCCGCCATGCCGGCGCCACCGGCGCCGACGACCACCACGTCAAACGCTTGATCCTCCGAAATGTCCAACAGGGCAGCTGGGATCATCAGGGTCTCCGAACATGCACCGGACCGGCGGGAGCGCGCTTAAGCCATTGAGGCAGCTTGGTTTCAGACGCAGCGCAGCGAACGGGACCGCGCTTCAGCGCGAGGCCTCGTGCACGCCCGTCCGCCCCGCTCTCCATGACGCGGCCAGCTAGTCTCACGTTATTTGACCGTATGGTCAACATCGTTCAGCGCGGACCCGGCAATGGTCGTGACGGAGAGAGGCCGGCAATTGCCTTGACCGCTCAAAAAGTCGATAAGGATGCGAGGGGCTGGCCCAAATTTCAGGCGTCCGCGACGCCGGAGAAGCTGCCGTGGCACGTAGGCACAACGATCCAGCGCGCACGCGCGAACAGATATTGACCAAAGCGACCGAGGAATTCGCCCGCCTGGGTTTCGAAGGCGGGCGCGTCGACCGCATCGCCGCGCGCTGCCGCCTCAGCAAGAACATGCTGTACTACTACTTCAAATCGAAGGAGAAACTGTTCGTCGCCGTTCTTGAGCACATGTACGAACGCATGCGCGATCAGCAGAAGGACTTGGCGCTGCGGACCAGCGACCCCAAGAAGGCGCTCGAACAACTGATCCGGCACACGTTCGAGGCCATGCGTAGCGATCCGTCGATGATCCGGCTCATGAACGAAGAGAATAAGCACCAGGGCAAGTATCTGCGGCGCTCCGAACGGGTTCGCGAACTGTACAATCCTCTCCTCGAGACGATCGCCTTCATTCTCGACCGAGGCCGCAAGGATGGCGTTTTCCGATCCGATCTCGATCCCGCGCTGATCTATCTCACCTTCTCATCGCTTTGCTATCACTACCTGTCCAACCGATATACGCTGCAGATCGCGCTGAACCGCGATCTCGAATTGGAAGCCGCTCAGAAGCAGTGGCTCGACTATGTGGTCGAGACCGTCCTGTCCATCGCCTGCGCCATGCCTCGCGCGCAGGCTCTCGCGCCCGACAAGGTCGCCTGAGCCCCCACCCCGTCGCGCGCCCGGCTGCAGGGTGCGGCCCGCGGGCGGCGCGTGCGAGCCCGCGACCTTATCCGCGCCGGCGATGACGCCGCTGCGATTGCCGCCGTCGTTTTTATTGACTGTTTGGTCAAGATGACTATGATCCGGCTCTACCGAATGCATAAGGAGTTGCGCAAAATGGGCGTCGCCAGACATCCGCTTCCGCAGGAACTCGTCGGAGTGCCGCTGGAAGACATCATGGATCGCTACACCGCGCGCTTTGCGGACCGCAAAGCCGACTGGGCCGCATTCGAAGACGCCAAGATCGAAGGCTACAAGCGGGCGCAGCACCGCTTCATCGGCGCCGGCGGATCCGGAAAGCACGGTGACGTCAGTTCCATTCCTGCGAAGAACTTCACGCTGTCGATCATGTTCGTCCCGCCGGGACAGGGCAATGCGCCGCACACGCACGAGGTCGAAGAGGTCTTCTTCGTGCTGCAGGGCCATCTCGACGTCTTTGTCGAGGATGAGCAGGGCAATCGCATCACGAAGCGGCTGGGACCCTGGGAGTGCATCTCCTGCCCGGCCGGCGTGATCCACGGCTATCAAAACGACA
The DNA here is from genome assembly GCA_963773225.1 of uncultured Pseudomonadota bacterium. Taxonomy (GTDB): domain Bacteria; phylum Pseudomonadota; class Alphaproteobacteria; order Rhizobiales; family Xanthobacteraceae; genus Pseudolabrys. The sequence continues at coordinate 232,937 of CAVZAO010000014.1, read as the reverse complement.
GCCTCGAGCCGGTCTATTTTCAAGTGATGCTCGGTCGCGGACAGCCTGAGACCATGGGTTACGCCGACGACGAGCTCTATAAGCGCCGCGACGCCCATCTGAAGCCGGTGTAGCCGCGCGAAGTTGAGCCTGGCCATGGCTGGGCGCGGCGCCTGGTTCACGTGAGGGGCGCGCGCAAGCGGATGCCTGCGGCCACGGCGAATAATGGCCGCATACGCGACACAGCGCGAGAGCCCTGCCGTCTGCGTCGTGGTCGACAACGCCCCCGTCTCGCTTGGTTCAAAGACTCCTCATGACCAGTATCCCGCAGATCACTTCCTTCATTGGCGGCGAGCACGTGCCGGCCGCCAACGCTTTCGATCTCGTCAGGCCGATCGACGGCAAGGTGATTGCTCAGATCGAAGAGTCCGGCGCCGCCGGCGTGGAAGCGGCCGTCGCCGCGGCCACGGAGTCATTCCTGGCGCACCGCAAGACCCCGATCCACCAGCGCGTCGCCTGGCTGGAAGCGGCCGCCACCACGTTGACCGACTCCGCCGAGGAGGTCGCGCAGATCATTTGCGAGGACGTCGGCAAGCCGATCCGCAGTTGCCGGGTCGAAACGCGCCGCGGCGTGGAATTCCTGAAAGCGTGCGCGGCCGCGCTGCCGCACATGAACGGCGAGATGCTGCCGCTCGACAGCGCCGCGGCGGGCGTCGGACGCGTCGGCTTCACGCGCCATGTGCCTTATGGCGTCGTCGCCGGCATCACCCCCTTCAACGCCCCGGTCAACTTGCTGATTCAGAAGGTGGCGCCCGCCATCGCCGCCGGCAACGCGATCATCACCAAGCCCGCCCCGGCCGGCACGCGCACGGCTGTGAGGCTCGCTCAACTTTTTCAGGCAACGGGCTGGCCGCCGGGGCTCTTCACCGTGCTCACCGGCGACAAGGAATTGGCGGCTGCGCTTGCGGCCCATCCTCACGTCAGGGCCGTCTCGTTCACCGGCAGCACGGCGGGCGGCGACGCGCTCGCGCGCGCGGCCGGCGCCAAGAAGTTCGTCGCCGAGCTTGGCTCGAACGCCGCCAACGTGGTGATGGCGGACGCGGATATCGCGGACGCGGCCAAGCGCATTGCCGCCGCCGCCTTCGAGGCCAGCGGCCAGCAGTGCATTTCCGCCCAGCGCGTCCTGGTGGACGCCAAGGTGCTGGATGATTTCGTGCCGCAATTCGTTGCGGCCGCCCGCGCGCTCAAGGCTGGGCACCCCGACGACCCGACCACCGACCTCGGACCGATGGTCTCACGTGGCGCGGCCGACCGCGTGATGGCGGTCTGCGCCGAGGCGATCGCCAAGGGCGCGCGCTACGCACTGGAACCGCAGCAGCGCGACGCGTTGGTCACGCCGGGCATTCTGCTCGATGTGCCCTATTCTGCAGGGCTCTGGCGGGACGAGATCTTCGGACCGATTGCACTGGTCGCTTCGTTCGGCGATGTGGATGAAGCGCTGCGCCTCGCCAACGATTCGCCCTTTGGCTTGCAAGGCGCGGTCTTCACACAGAACCTGATGACGGCCTTTCGCTTTGCGGACGATTTCGAAGTCGGCGCGCTCTGGATCAACGAGGCCAGTCGCTTCCGCCTCGACCAGTACCCCTTCGGCGGCGTAAAGCAGAGCGGGGTCGGCCGCGAAGGCGTACGCTATGCTATCGAGGGGTTCGGCCAACTGAAATTCGTCGGCATCAGGCATCGGCCGTAAAGGCGCGCGTGCTGGAAGCGCAGGAACGCGGATGAAGCCGTCGCCGTTACCCGAAATCCCGGCCGCGCTTCGCGCGCTCATGGCGGAGATCGGGCCGCGATGGGAAACCGACCGCCGCGGCAACATCGAAAGGATGATCGCCGAATTCAGCGAGGTCCTCCGAAAGGATTCACGCGCCGGCATCGACATCCGGCGTGATATCGCCTACGGCGTCCATCCGCGCCAGCAAGTCGACGTCTATTCTCCGGCGGACACGCACGGCGACCGCGCCGGTGTCCTGTTTGTGCACGGCGGCGCCTTCATGGACGGGCATCGCAACCGCACCGATGCCATCTACTCCAACGTGCCGGCCTATTTTGCCCGCAACGGCGTCGTCGGAATCAACGTCGGCTATCGTTTGGGCGACGAGGCCGGCTATCCCGGCGGCACCGAAGACATCGCCGCCGTGGTGAAGTGGACGCTTGCCAACGCGGCCCAGCTCGGCGTCGATCCCACGCGCCTGTTCCTCATGGGACACTCCGCGGGCGCGGCCCATGCGGCGAGTTACGCCTACGATCGCAGGCATCAGCCAGACAACGGCCACGGACTTGCCGGGCTCATCGTTTTGAGCGGACGCGTGCGTGCCGAGGACCGCCCCGAAAACCCCAATGCGGCACGGATCGTGGCCTATTACGGCACCGATGACGCGGTGAAACTCGACGACCTGTCGCCCGTAAGCCACGTCGATGAAAGCAGCCTTCCGACGATGGTCGCCTGGGGTGAATTCGAGAACCCGTTGCTCGATGTGCATTGCGCCGAACTCGTCTTTCGCCTGGCCGCGGCAAAAAAGCGGGCGCCGCCCACGGTCTGGCTGGCCGGTCACAATCACACGTCGACGATGGCGCATATCGGCACCGCCGATGAAATGCTCGGGACCGCGATGCTCGATTTTATCGCCAACCCGCGGTGAGTTGACCGCGGCCCACGCAGGCTGCGGCGCGATGGTCCCCAGGGCGGGGCGTGAGCGCGCCCACCGGGAGCGCGTCAGAATGCAACCGTAGATACCGCCTGCGTCCGGGGCCGCCACCGCAGCGGCCACGTGGGGGCGCGGTTCGGCGATCTGTTCGGGAATGGTGCCCCTGGCCGGACTCGAACCAGCACGATGTTTCCACCACCTGATTTTGAGTCAGGCGCGTCTACCAATTCCGCCACAGGGGCAACCGGACGAGACCGCGGCCCGTGAAACAGGCCGGGGCGCCGCGTTGGCGGGCGGATCATAGCCAGCGGCGGGGCGGGGTCAACAACCCGTCCCGGGCGGCGGCCGACGGTCCCCCGGTGGTTTCCGTCGCGGGCCGGGCGCCCTAGATTGGGCGCGAACCCGCCGTTTTGGCGCCTATCGGGAGACCGGCCATGAACGAAGAAGCCTTCAATATGTCGCTGCGCAAGTTCCTCAAGGTGGTCGGCGTGACCTCGCAGCAGGAAATCGAGAAGGCCGTACGCGCGGCCATCGCCGACGGGCGCCTCAAGGGAACCGAAACCCTCACCGCCAAGGTGGTGCTCACGATCGAGCAGGCCGGCCTGAACCACACGGTCGACGGCGCCATCACGCTGGCATAGGCCATTTGGTTCCCAAAATTCTTGGCTCGCGACGTGCGGCATCTGATCGCGCGCCGAGTGCCAATTTGTACGAAACTTAGGCAACGCCCGCCGCATTGACGCTCGCTGCAAAAATTACACAGGAGAGTGTTGATGATCCGATCGGTTGTCTGTGCGGCGATTGCGGCCGCATTCGTTGCATTCAGCGGGCCGGTGCCCGCGCAAGCCGGCGTGCCGGTCGCGCCGATGGCGACGCCGGCCGCGCCCTCAGCCGGCGCGCTCAGCGGGCCCGGAGCGGTTCAGAAGGTCGCGTGGCGTCAGCGCTGCTGGACCACCCGCCGCGTGCGCTGGCGTCACGGCCGCCGCGTCGTCGTGCGCGTACGCCACTGCGCGCCGCGCCATCACTGGCGCCGTCATCATCGCCGCCACCACTGCTGGCACGAACGCGTGCGCGTGCGGCATCACCATCACTGGGTGTGGCGCACCATTCGCCGCTGCCGCTGGTACTAAAGCGGACGGTTCGAAACCTATACGATCGTGATGCGGGGGCGGCGGCGTGCGCCGCCCTCGCCGGCTGGCGTCTTCAGGCGGCGGCGTTGCGGCGGCCGAACGCCGCCTCCATCTCACGCCGCACCTTTACCGCGGTGTCGTTGGCGTCGACCTCGACGTCGGCCCAGCCCACCATCCCGCCTTCCGCAATGTCGCGCTTGAGCTTGACGTTGTGCGCGAGCCCGAGCGGCAAGAGACCCTTCTGCAGCGACGCGTCGGCCGGCGTCTGCTTGCCCCACACACAGAAGCCACCCTCGCCGTCGAGGATCTCGCCGGCCTTCAACGGTTTCTTGGCGGTCGCCACCACGTCGGAGCGGAAACCGGTGGGCGCACCGGTCGGCTCTTTACGCAGCGCCGCCGAGGCGACCGAAATGCCGAGCTCGAGCCCGATCATGTGGATCGGCCGATAGAGACAGGCATACTTGCCGGTCTTGTCCGGCAGCATGGCGTATTCCTTGAAGCAGCGGCGGGCGTAGTCGGTCTCGCCTTCGAACACTACGAAGGTGCCGAGCGCGAGATGATGCGGCACGTCGCGGCCGTCGCGATAGACCGAGGACACCACCTCGGTGACGCCGGCCTTCTCGAGCGTGCCGCCGTCGCTCTGAGGCTTGCATATTTCGGCGAGTTCGAAACGCGTCGCCGGCGGGAAGTGGAGCCCATCCGACTGCGGCACCAAGCCGGTGGCGTTGCACACCGCGGTCATCTCGATGCCGGACTTGGTGCCGTCGACGAACGAGTTGAACATCTTCGGGTTGATGGACTTGCGGTCCGCGATGTTCAGATACTTGTCGAGGATGTCCCACACGTTGTCGGGATTGGAGCGGTGATAGTGCGGCTCGTAGCGCGTGCCTTTGCCCGCCGAAATCACCTTGAAGCCGGCAGCGCGCGCCCAGTCGACGTGCTCGCAGATCAGCGCCGGCTGGTCGCCCCAGGCCAGTGAGTAGACGACGCCCGCTTCCTTGGCTTTGCGCGCCAACAGCGGGCCCGCAAGTGCGTCGGCTTCCACGTTGACCATGACGATGTGCTTGCCGTTCTCGATCGCCTTCAGGCAATGGCCGATGCCGGCGCCCGGGATGCCGGTCGCTTCCACGATCACCTCGATGCGCGGATCGGCGATCAGCGCCGCGGCGTCATTCATGATGAACGTCGCGCGCCGCTTGTGGGCGTCGTCGAGCGAGGCGGCGGCGTAAGCCGCGTCGGGCCAGCCGGCGAGCTTGAGCTGGCTGCGCGCGCGCGCGACGTCGAGATCGGCGACGCCCGCGACGTGAAGGCCGCGGGTCAACCGCGCCTGCGTCAGGAACATGGTGCCGAACTTGCCGGCGCCGATGACGCCGACCGTTACGGGTCGGCCGTCCGCGTCGCGTTCGAGGAGTTTGGAATAGAGGTTCACCGGCTTCGCTCCCGTTACGTTTCTTTTTGGAGCGAAACCGAAACACAAGGCCAGCGCCCGCACAAGCACCGGACGGCCGAACGGGCGGCAGCACCGTTAGCGGCAGAGAGCGCTGGAGACGAAGGTTTCGGTATGGCAGCCGGGCCCGCTCGAGCGGCCGGCCAGATAGATCTTCGGCGGGCACACCTCGGAGGTCGTCATGTCGACGCTGTTGCCGGCCTTGTAGCCCTTGCTGCGGCAGATGGCGTCGGCGGCGGGACCGCAGTCGGGCGCACCGTTGGGCGCGATGTTGCACTTCTGATAGCCGGAAACGACCCGCGCTGTCGGCAGATTGCCCACCGCCGCGGCGGCATCCTTGGCCGCATTCTTGGCGCCGTTCACGGTCGTGCTGGCAGCGATGCCGGCCTCATGGCCGAACTCCGCCACCGTCGAGCCCGCGCCGCCGAAGGTGGATTTGAAATGCTCGGCCTGCTGGTCGAACCAGCGCCCCATGCTCTGGAAGAAGCCGGGCTCCTGCGGCGGCTGCTTTTTCTCGGCCGCCGTCGCCGGCCGCAGCGCAACAAACGTCACGGCGGCGCAGGCCAGCGCCGCCAGTCGAACCCGGGATCGGAAAACACGCCTGCCGCCCATGGCCCAGCTACCGTTCCGTTCGTAAAATCGACCGAACAACCGGTCAACGGTATCCGCTTGCTGTATCCGCCATACGGGCCTCCCGTGGCGAAAATGGGGAAGCCCGATTCGTCAGATCAAGTATACAGCCGCCACCAGCCCGGCGACGATCAGCGCCGCGCCCAGGGTAACCCAGAGCCCAAGCCGCTTTTCAATGGTATCGCGGGCTTCGGCGCCATAACGGTGCAGCAGGAATGCCAGCACCAGGAAGCGGGCGCCCCGGCTGATGACCGAAAACAGCACGAACAAGCCGAAATTGTAGTTCGCGAAGCCCGAGGTGATGGTCACCACCTTGTAGGGAATGGGGGTCAGGCCCTTGAGCAGGATGATAAGGGCGCCCCATTGCGCGTAAGCCTCGCGAAAGCCTTCGACCTTGTCGCCGTAGCCGTAGAGTTGGATCAGCCAGGTGCCCACTGAATCATAGAGCAGCGCGCCGATGGCGTACCCGACCACGCCGCCGAGCACCGAGGCGACCGTGCACCACAGCGCCATCACATAGGCGCGTTGCGGGCGTGCCAGCGCCATCGGGATCAGCATAACGTCGGGCGGCAGCGGGAAGAACGAGCTTTCCGCGAACGCGACCGCGCTCATGGTCCACATGGCGTGCGGCTTGTGGGCCGCGCCCAGGCACCAGTCGTACAGGCGGCGAAGCGGGGAACGCGGCGCGGTGGCCTCAACGGTCATCGTGTCACTCGGTTACGCGATTGCTCGGAAGAGTCGGGATCAGCGGCGCTTGTGGTCGCGCCGGGCTTCCAGCGCCACGACCCGTCGCCGCGGTTGGCTCTGTACCATACTTTTGGGCAGCTTTTCGGCAATTCCGAACAGTTGCTCGCGCCGCCGCATCTCGGCCCAGACCTCGTCCGGATGCACGCCGGCATGGGCCCAGAGAACCACCAGATTGTAGAGCAGATCGGCGCTTTCCCGCACCACGGCCTCGGATTGGCCGCTCATGGCGTCGATCACGACCTCGACCGCCTCTTCCGCCACCTTTTTCGCCATCTTGGCGCGGCCCGAACGCATGAGGCGCGCCGTCCGGGACTTCGCCGGGTCGGCGCCTTGGGCGGCAAGAACGGCTTGATATAGCCGAGTGACCGAATCAGCCATGAATTGAGAATACCCGATCCGCGCGTCAGCCCGGTTAACAGACTGTGATCGGGGCCAATTCAAGGCCAGTTTTCGCGCGGTAGGGTTACGGGAGGCAGCGACCCGCCCTAATCCTCGGCGCTGAGCAGGCCCGCATTGCCGCCCGCGGCCGCCGTATTGACGGTCACCACCTGCTCCAGAGCGAACCGGGCGAGGTAATGCGGGCCGCCGGCCTTGGGGCCGGTGCCCGAGAGCCCGCTGCCGCCGAAGGGCTGCGAGGCCACCACCGCGCCGATCATGTTGCGGTTCACATAGACGTTGCCGTTGGTGAGCCGGTTGGCGATCTTTTCGGCGGTGCCGTCGATGCGGCTGTGGATGCCGAGCGTGAGCGCTGTGCCGTTGCCGGCGATTTCGGCAAGCAACTCGTCGAGCTTGCCAGCGCGCCAGCGCACCACGTGCATCACCGGACCGAATACCTCCTCGGTCAGATCGCGCGCGTTTTTCAATTCGACGATGGTGGGCGCGACATAAGTGCCGCCCTCCGCCGGCGCGCCGTCCAAACGGAAGCGAACCGCGCCTTTATCTCCCATGCGCGCAACCCAATTCTCCAGATTGTCGCGCGCCTCGCCGTCGATAACCGGCCCGACCTGGGTGGCGACGTCGCGCGGATCGCCGATATGCAGTTCTTTCGCGGCGCCTTCGATCATGGTGAGCACGTGCTCGGCCACGTCTTCCTGCACGCACAGCAGGCGTAGCGCCGAACAGCGCTGCCCCGCCGATCGGAACGCCGACATGATGACGTCGTCGGTCACCTGTTCGGGCAAGGCCGTCGCATCGACGATCATGGCATTGATGCCGCCGGTCTCGGCGATCAGCGGTACGACGGGGCCGTCCTTAGCCGCGAGCGCGCGATTGATCGCACGCGCCACGACAGTCGAACCGGTGAAGGCCACGCCGGCGACGCGCGCATCGCCGACCAGCGCGGCGCCGATCGCACCGTCCCCTGTCGCGAGATGCAGCGCGCTCGTGGGCACGCCGGCGGCATGCATGAGCTTGACCGTCTCGTAGGCGATGAGCGGCGTCTGCTCGGCCGGCTTGGCCACCACCGCGTTGCCGGCGGCAAGCGCCGCGGCGATCTGACCAGTGAAGATGGCGAGCGGGAAATTCCACGGACTGATGCAGACGAAAACGCCGCGGCCGCGGCTGCGCAGTTCGTTGCTCTCGCCGGTCGGACCCGGCAGCGCCACCGGCTTCAAGGTGCGGCGCGCTTCGGCGGCGTAGTAGCGGCAGAAGTCGGCGGCCTCGCGCACTTCCGAAAGGCAGTCGTCAAGCGTCTTGCCGGCTTCGCTCTGCAGCAGCGCGATCAGCGTCGCACGCCGCTGCTCGATCAGGTCGCCGACACGCTCGAGCGCGGCGGCGCGATCGTCGATTGACGTCTTGTCCCAGCCGGCGAAGCCCGCCTGCGCCGCGCTCATCATGGTGGCGACACCTTTCTCGTCGCCCTCCACCACCGTCCCGATGCGCTTGCCGTCGATGGGCGAAACGATCCCGCGCTCGCGACCAGCGCCGGCGGCGCCATTGACGAGGGGCGCGGCGCGCACGTCGTGACGCGCGCGGTCGATCTCCGCCAGCAAGCCTTCGAGCGCCGCGCGGTCGCCGAACTCGACGCCGCCGGAATTGCCACGCACCGGCTCGAACAGGTCACGCGGCAATGGGATATGCGTGTTGCGCGCCTTGTCCGGCGCCGCGATCCAGCTTTGCGGCCGCCGCAGCACCTCCGCGATCGGCACCGACGGATCGGCGGCCACCGATACGAACGATGAATTGGCGCCGTTTTCCAGGAGCCGCCGCACCAGATAGGCGAGGAGATCGGCGTAGCCGCCAACCGGCGCATAAACCCGGCAACAGGTCCTGGGCAGGTCGGCGAACAGCGCGCCATAGAGCGCCTCGCCCATGCCGTGCAGGCGCTGGAATTCGTAGCCCTCGACGCCGCCGGCGTCCTCGATCACGCCCGCCACCGTCAGCGCGTTGTGGGTAGCGAACTGCGGATAGAGCCGTGGCCGCGCCGCCAGGAGCTTGCGCGCGCATTCGGCATAAGACAGGTCGGTCATCGCCTTGCGGGAAAACACCGGGTAGTCGGCAAGCCCGCGTTCCTGCGCGCGCTTGATCTCGGTGTCCCAATAGGCGCCCTTGACCAGACGCACCATCAGCCGGCGATCAAGCGATTCCGCGAGATCCGCGATCCAGTCGATCACGGCGCCGGCGCGCTTCTGATAGGCCTGGATCGCGAGGCCGAAACCCTCCCAGCCGGCGAGCGATGAATCGCGCACGGTCGCCGCGATCACGTCGAGCGAGAGTTCCAGCCGGTCGGCCTCCTCGGCGTCGACGGTGAAATTGAGCTCATGGGATTTCGCCAGCCGCGCCAGCTCGATGACGCGCGGCGTCAATTCCGTGAGCACACGCTCGCGCGACAGCGGCTCGAAGCGCGGATGCAGCGCCGACAGCTTGACCGAGATGCCGGGGCGCCGCGGCAGGGCCTCGTTGCCGGCGCTGGCGCCGATGGCGGCGATGGCGTTGGCGTAGGCGTCGAAATAGCGCGCGGCGTCGTTCGCGTTGCGCGCGCCCTCGCCCAGCATGTCGAAGGAATAGAGGAACTCGCGATGGTCGCCGGCGCGGCCGAGCGCTTCCTTGATGGTCTGGCCCAGCACGAAATGCGAGCCGAGCAGGCGCATGGCCTGACGGGTGGCGGTGCGCACCGCCGGCAGGCCGAGCCGCCGCACCAGGCCGTTGATGATGCCTTCCGGCGTCTCGCTCGGGCGCACGATTTTGGCGGTGACACCGAGCGCCCAGGCCGATGCCGACACCAGGTAGGCGCTCGAGTGGCTGTCGTGGCGCGACCAGTCGCCGCTGCGCAGCTTGTCCTCGATCAGGCGGTCGGCGGTACTTGAGTCCGGCACTCGCAGCAGAGCCTCGGCCAGCACCATCAGCGCCAGGCCTTCCCGGGTCGAGAGCGCGTAGGCGTGCAGAAAGTCCTCGACCCCGCCGAGGCCGCCACTGCGCGCCCGGATCGCCTCCACGAGCCGCGTGGCGCGGGCGTCGATGCGGACTTCGGCTTCCGCCGACCGCACCGCCGCGGGCAAGAAGCGCGCGGCCACGCTCTCGTCGGCGGGCGCATAGGGCGCGCGGAAGGACGCCGGCTCGCGGCCTGGTGCCGACGAAGCCGGCGCGGCAGGTGTCGGTGCCAGCGATTGCGATGCGGATCTTGCCGTCTGCATGGATCGTGATCTCCTGCTCGGTGATCTCGAGGTCGGCGGCCGAGCATAACCGATGCCGCGGCGATTTGCGCGCTGCGCCATGACAGCCCATGGGGCGCGAGCGCCCCCTGTTAAACCATCCCGTTAGGCATACTGCCAACCCGAACGCCTTAATTTCGCGCTCTTATCTTGCGCTTTGGCGGCGCATGTATTTTTCTGCGCAGCCATGACAGACTGAGGGACCGGCATCATGTGGGACGGCGCATTCAGGGACAGGCTGCTGCCATGAGCATCCGGCGCGCCGTCATGTCGCTCTGCGCGGCCCTCGCGATGGCTGCTTCCGGCGCCGCCCCGACTCTCGCCGCCGACACGCTGATCGGCGTCACCCTGGATCGCCCGATCGACGGTGCCGCCGCGCCGTTTCTCGTCCCGCTCGACCGCGGCTGGTACCGCGCGGCCCATGTCAACGTCTCGGTCATGCCGGGCAAGGACGTGATGGAACCGATCACGCGTGTGGCCTCCGGCCGCTCCGAAATGGGGCTCGCCGACTTCAACGCGCTGATCGAGTACCTCGACGCCCATCCCACGGCGCCGGTGAAGGCCGTGTTCATGCTCTACAACCGGCCGGCTTACGCCATCGTCGCGCGCAAGAGCCGGGGCATCACGGCCCCGAAGGACCTCGAGGGCAAGCGCCTGGGCGCGCCGCCGGGCGATCCGGCCGCCGCGCAGTGGCGGCTCTTTGCCAAGCTCAACAAGATCGACCCCGCCAAGGTGAAGCTCGAGAGCATCTCCAAGCCGATCCGGGAGCCGATGCTGGCGTCGGGCCAGATCGACGCGGTGACCGGCCAAGCCTATTCGGTCTACATCGATCTCAAGAGCAAGAGCGTGCCGATGCAGGACATCGCCGTGCTGCGCATGGCCGACTACGGCGTGGCGCTCTACGGCCAGGCGATCATCGTCAACACCAACTTCGCGGACAGCCACCCGGACGCGGTGAAGGGCTTTCTCGGCGCCTTCCTGCGCGGCCTGAAAGCGAGCATCGCCGCACCGGGCGAGGCGGTCGTGTCGGTGCTGTCGCGCGGTGAAGCGCTCAGCGAGACGTTCGAGCGCGAGCGGCTGGCCATGGTGGTCGCGCACGACTTCGTCACGCCCGAGGTGAAGACAAACGGCTTCGGCGTCGTCGACGGCGCGCGCTTCGCGCAGGGCCTCGACCAGCTCTCGCTCAGCTATACGTTCAGGGGCGCCAGGCCGAAATTCGCGGACGTGTTCGATCCGTCTTATCTGCCGCCGGCCAAAGCCCGGGTCTTTCACTGACCGTCAGGCGGCGGGATTGGACTTGCGCGATTTGTCGACGACCAGCTTCGGCCCCCGGCGCGCCGTGCCGTAAAGCACTTCCGCGATATCGGCGGCCAATTGCTCGAAGGTGGCGCGATCACCGCCCTCGCAAACGTAGATGCCGGAATAGAGATCGGGCAGCTTCGGCAACGGCGCGTCGTCCCAGACGATCAAGCCCACCTCCGCCGCGGCGTGGCGCGCGATCGGCATGACGCCGAGCCCCGCCGCCACCGCGCTCGCGAGCGTCCCGATGCCGGAGCCGGCGAAGGTCGGTTCCCAATTGAGGCCTGCCGCCTGCAGCGCGTGCACGGCCACCCGGTGCAGCGACGAGTCTTCGCCCGCCATGACCAGCGGCACCGGTGCGTCGAGCCTGATGCGGGTCGAGACGCCACGCACCCACACGATTTCGCGCGCCATCACGTGGTTCGCATCGGGCGGCGGATTGAGCGACAGACCGACCACGAGGTCGAGCCCGCCGCTGCGCAAGTCGCGCACCATGGCGTCGTAGGGCGCAGTGCGCATGACGAAGCGCACGTCAGGCCGGCGCTCGCGAAAGCGGGCGAGCGTATTGGGCAGCAAGGCGGAGATGTAGTCGCTGGTCGTGCCCAGCCGGATCACCATTTCCGCCGGCGCATCGCCGGCACCGAGATGCGTGATCTGGTCGTTGATCGAGAGCAAGCGGCGGGCATAGGTCACCACCGTCTCGCCCTGCGGCGTGAGGCTGACGCCCTGGACGCTACGGTCGAACAGATCCGTTCCGAGCAGGTATTGCAAGCGCTTGATCTGCGCGCTGACGGCGGGCTGCGTGAGACCGAGCAGTATCGCAGCCTTGGTAAAGCTGCGCAGATCCACGACCGCGACCAGCGTCCGCAAGAGATCGGTCGGAATATTGGTCTTCGGTCGTCCTTCGCTCATATCGGCCTCAGTAAGAGCACGAATATATGCACGCGAACGAATTTCCTGCGCAACGCCTCTTCATGCCACAGAAACAACAGCGCACGCTACCCTTCGAACGGCTCTAACGACGAAGCATAGTTCGTTGCGTTGCGCGTTGTCGCAACATCGTACCTACAGTCAGCGATCAGAGACTGCGTTGTGTTTCACAACCACCCGATCGCCGAAAAATCATGCGAATTGCGCGGGCCTACCGGATGCGCTCAAGTATGCTGACGTAATTTGCAACCGCTGCACCGCCCATATTGAAGATCCCGCCGATCTTGGCGTTCTTCACCTGCAAATCGCCGGCTGTATCGGTCAATTGCATCGCCGTTAGCGCGTGCATCGAAACACCGGTCGCGCCGATGGGATGGCCCTTTGCCTTCAGGCCACCGGATGGGTTCACCGGTAACTTTCCGTTCTTTTGAGTCCAGCCTTCCTTGACCGCGATGGCGCCCTTGCCTTCCGGGGTCAATCCCATGGCTTCGTATTCGATCAGCTCGGCAATGGTGAAGCAGTCGTGGGTTTCGACGAACGACAGGTCGTCGAGGGTAAGACCGGAGCGCTCCAGCGCGCGCTGCCAGCCGATCGCGCAGCCTTCGAACTTCAAGATGTCGCGCTTCGACATCGGCAGGAAGTCCTGCACGTGTTCCGCTGCGCGGAAAGCGATCGCTTTGTCGAATTTGAGCGCGGTTTCGATGTCGGCCAGGACCAGGGCCGCGGCACCGTCCGAGACCAGCGAGCAATCCGTGCGCTTGAGCGGACCGGCGACGATCGGATTCTTCTCGCTCTCACTACGACAAAAGTCGTAGCCGAGATCCTTGCGCATCTGCGCATAAGGATTGCCGACGCCGTTCTTATGGTTCTTGGCCGCAATCATGGCGAGCGCGTCGGATTGATCTCCCCACTTCTGAAAGTAGTGACCGGCGATCTTGCCGAATACGCCGGCAAAGCCGCCGTCGATATCGGCCTCTTCGCGCACGTAGGAGGCTTTGAGCAGGTTCCGGCCGATTTCGGGCGCCGGGGTGGTGGTCATCTGTTCGACGCCGACCACCAGCACGATGCGCGCCGCGCCGGCCGCAATCGCCTTGAGGCCCTGCTGGACCGCGGCGGAACCGGTGGCGCACGCGTTCTCAACGCGGGTCGCGCGCTTGAAACGCAGATCGGGAGACGCCTGCAGCACCAGCGAAGCGGTAAAATCCTGTGCCGAGAAGCCGGCATTGAAGTGCCCGAGGACGATTTCGTCGACGTCCTTGGCGGCCACGCCGGCGTCCTTCAGGGCTCCATTCGCGACCTGCACGATGAGGCTTTCGACCGTCTCGCCCTGAAGCTTACCGAATGGGCTGTGCGCCCAACCGACGATGGCTGCCGTCATGTTCATTCTCCCCGCGCCAAACCCGGGCGCTCACGTTTCCCGAAAGCTTAGTTTACCCCATCATCCGAGCCAAATCCGGCCGAATGCCGGACTTTTGACGCATTGCAGTCGCAATAGAAAGGAATAAGCGCCGATTAGCGTAATTCAAGCCCATCTGATGTCGACTTTGCCTCGCCGGCCAAGCTTGGATAGCCTAGCGCCGTCGCCGGCGGAACCCGCATGGTTCCGAATACCCTGTTAGCGTCACACCGGATCGAGACGCCCGTGAACCTTCGTTCGTATTCCCGCTTTCTCCTCGTCGCATGCGCCGTGCTGGGGCTCGCAACGGCCGGCATCAGCCGCGCCAACGCCGAAGCCAAGCTGCTGCTCGATGCCGCCACCGGCAAGGTGCTGCTGGCCGAGAACGCCACCTATCCCTGGTATCCCGCCTCCACCACCAAGCTGATGACCACCTACACGGTGTTGCGCGAGTTGCAGGACCACAAGATCACGCTCAACACGCTCATCACCATGACGCATGACGCGGTGGAGCAGGAACCGAGCAAGATGGGCCTGCCGGTCGGCACCAAGCTCACCATCGACAACGCGTTGAAGATGATGCTGGTGAAATCGGCAAACGACGTCGCGGTTGCCATTGCCGAGGGGGTCGCCGGCTCGATTCCGAAATTTGCCGACCTCATGAACGCCAACGCGGCGCGACTGGGCATGACCCAGAGCCATTTCATGAATCCGAACGGCCTGCCGGCGGAACAGCACTACACCTCGGCACGCGATCTCGGCATCCTCACACGCGCGCTGATCCGCGAGTTCCCGCAGTACGGCTACCTCTTCGACATCCACGCCATCCGCTACGGCAGCCGCATCATCCGCAACTACAATCACGCGCTGCTCGACCGCTTTCCCGGCGCCGACGGCATGAAGACCGGCTTCATTTGCGCCTCCGGCTTCAACCTGGTGGCGACAGCGACCCGCAACGGCCGCCGCCTGATCGCCGTCGTGCTCGGCGCCTATTCAGGCCATGACCGCACCCTTGAGGCCGCCAAGCTGCTCGAACGTGGCTTCGACTCGACTCCGCTGTCGTGGCTGACGCCCTCGCTCGGCACTGTAGACGCCTTGAAGCCGATCGACGCCAAGCCGCCGGACCTGCGCGACGAGATGTGCGGGGCGCATCGGCACCGCCACAAGCCGCCGTCCGACAACGACGATGACAGTGCGACCGCGGCCAACGGCGGCAGCGACAGCAACCAAGGTGACTTCGTATTGTCCGCGCTGCGCCCGGCCGATGGCAAGTTCGTGCTCGGCCCGCCGGTCGACACCCAGCCGCCGGTGGTCGTGTTCACCGGTTCGCCCGAGCATCCCGATTACGGCCCGGTGTACCACCCCCACAAGCACGCCAAGAAGAAGGCCGTGCATCACCGCCGCAGCAAAAAGGCGGCGAAGCACCACAAGAAGAAAGAGAAGTCGGCCAAGAAATGAGCGACGCCGGCCCACGCATCGACCGCCGCACGCCGCCGACCCCGATCCCGCTGACCGTGCTCACCGGTTTCCTCGGCGCCGGCAAGACCACGCTGCTCAACCGGCTGCTCAAGGATCCGGCGCTCGCCGAAACCGCCGTCATCATCAACGAGTTCGGTGAGATCGGCCTCGACCATCTGCTGGTCGAGTACGTCGGCGACAACATGGTATTGCTGCAGTCGGGCTGCCTGTGCTGCACCATGCGCGGCGATCTGGTGAACGCGCTGGAGACGTTGCTGCGCGACCTCGACAACCGCCGTTGCACCTTCAAGCGCGTCCTTTTGGAGACCACCGGGCTCGCCGATCCGGCGCCGGTCCTGCACACGGTGATGGCGCACCCCTACCTGCTGATGCGCTACCGGCTGGACGGCGTGGTGACGGTGGTCGACGCGGTCAACGGCGTAGCGACCTTGGACGGGCACGAGGAGGCCGTGAAGCAGGCGGCCGTCGCCGACCGCATCGTGCTGACCAAGACCGACATTGCCGAGCCGAAGCAGGTCGAACGCGTGAAAGCGCGGTTGCATGCGCTCAACCCGGCCGCGTCGATCCTCGAGGCCGCCAAGGGCGAGGCGATCGCGGAGCGGCTGTTGAATTGCGGGCTCTACGACCCGGACCGCAAGATTCCGGACGTGAAGAAATGGCTACAGGCCGAGGCCTACATGGACTCACACGAGCATCACGGGCTCGGCCATCATCACGGTCATGATCATGCGCATGGCCATGACCACGACCATGCCCATCTCGACCGCAACCGACACGACGCGCACATCAGCGCCTTTGCGCTGACCAGCGACATGGCGATGTCCGCCGGCACGCTGGAAATGTTCCTGGATCTGCTGCGGGCCAATTACGGCAGCCAGCTCCTGCGCGTGAAGGGCATCGTGAAGGTCACCGAGATGCCGGAGACGCCCGTCGTCGTACACGGGGTCCAGCACATCTTCCATCCGCCGGCGCGGCTCGAGCGCTGGCCCGACAACGACCACCGCACGCGGCTCGTCTTCATCACCCGCGATCTGCCGGAAACGACTGTGCGCGAGCTGTTCGAGGCCTTCCTCGGCACGCCGGCGCCCGACCGCCCCGATGCCGCGGCCCTCGCGGACAACCCGCTGGTGCCCTTCGGCGGGAGTGGGCGCTAGGGCGCTGTTGTCGCGGTCGTACTAGACCCGACCATCCGCTTAGCGACGCACGGCCATGCCTCTAAAAGCAGGATGCCCGGCACAAGGCCGGGCATGACGAATCTTGGTGTCGCGGCTCAGGCCGGCAGCCGCGTTTTAGGCTTTTTCCAAAAACAGTGCCGCCGCCGCGATCTCACGCCGCGTTGAGTGCCTGCGCGGTGTCTTGGGCGGGCGCGGCCGCGCCCAAGTCCAGTCCCAGGTCCATGGCCTTGAGCAGGTTCTCGATCTCCAACCGCGCGGTGACGTGCGACATCGTGAGTCGAGTGCCGTGCGTTTTCTCGTTGAGATCGTCGATGGCGGTCAGCCCGCGCGGGAAGAACGCGCGGAAGATCACGCGCTCGGCCAGCCCGTCGGCGCAGCGGAAATTGAGTTGGTGCGAAAGCGTGTCGAGCGCCTGGCCCACCAGCCGTTTGTTGTGCGAGTTGATCGCGGTGAGCCGGTTGCGCAGTACGATCCAGTCGGTGAAATACTGGTTCTCCTCGCGCTCGCGCCGCACCTCGTCGACCATGCGCGCGTAACGGCTCGGCCCGGTCACCTGGAAGGTCTCGGGATCGACGGTGGCGAGCACGTCGAGGTCGACGAAGCTGTCGTTGAGCGGCGTCACCAGGGTGTCGGCGATGGCGTGGGTCGCACGCGTGAGCGAGCTTTCGTAGCCGGGCGTGTCGATGACGATGTAGTCGCAGGTCCGCCCCAGCGCGATGACGGCGGCCGCGAGCGCCTGGCGCCGCTCCCACTCGTCCTGCGTCGTCTCGTCCAGGCACATGTGATTGGGAATCTCGAGCTCGCGGCCGATGCGCGCGGCCCAGGCGCGCCGGTTCTCGATATAGTGCGAGAAGGTCTGCTGCTGGGAGTCGAGATCGACGGTGGCGACACGGCGGCCGGCTTTCATGAGCGCGACTGCGATGTGCATGGCGACCGTGGACTTGCCCGATCCACCTTTTTCGTTGGCAACGACGATGACGCGCGCAGGCGTCGGATTTTCTGCTTCGAACGACATGGGCTTGCTCCGATGTCTTGGCGAGGATCGCGGCGATTTATGTGGCAATAAAAATTGATTCTGATTCGCGCTGCTGCCGCAAGGCATTGCGCCAATCGCCGCACGTATTTCCGCGCCGACGTGGCCGCGTTGCACACGCGCATGAGGCGTGCCGCACGGCCGCAGGCCACACGCAACGCCTTGATATTGCGGTGCCGCGCGCATCTCGCGGCGGGTTGTGCGGCCCCTTGCGCCCGCCGCCGCTTCCGCCGATCTTGCGTGAATCGCCGGATTTGCCGCCGGCGCCGGGAAATATTGCGCCATGGAACGCATCTGGCTGCCGCATTATCCGGCTGGAGTTCCCGCCGAGATCGACCCGTCGGCCTTTCCGTCGCTAACGGCCCTGTTCGAAGAAAGCTTCACCCGGTACGCCCCTCGGCCATGTTGTGCGTGCATGGGTAAATCGTTGAGCTATGCGGAAATCGACGAAAACTCGCGCGCGATAGCGGCTTGGCTGCAAAGCCGCGGCTTGAAGCGTGGCGCGCGCGTCGCGGTGATGATGCCGAACATATTGCAATATCCGATTTCGATCGCCGCCATCCTGCGCGCCGGGTTCACCGTGGTGAACGTGAACCCGCTCTATAAGGCGCACGAACTCGCCTTCCAGCTCGCCGATGCCGGCGCTGAGGCTATCGTCGTTCTGGAAAACTTTGCGTCAGTTCTGCAGGAAGCCCTGGGGCAAACGCCGGTCAAGCACGTCATCGTGGCGAGCCTCGGCGATATGCTCGGCGCGGTGAAAGGCACGCTGGTCAACGGCGTTGTGCGCCACGTCCGTAAGATGGTGCCGAGCTATTCACTGCCGGACGCCGTGCGCTTCAACGAGGCCCTCAAAGCCGGCCGTGCGCTGCCGTTCACGCCCGCCGACGTCGGGCCCGACGACATCGCGTTTTTGCAATATACCGGCGGCACCACCGGCGTCTCCAAGGGCGCCATGCTGCTGCACCGCAACCTGGTCGCCAACGTGCTTCAGGTGGAAGCCTGGAACGCGCCGATGGTGGCGCGGCCGCCCGGCGTTGACCAGGTTGTCATCCTCACCGCGTTACCGCTCTATCATGTCTTCGCGCTCACCGCTTGCTTCCTGTTCGGCATGCGGCTCGGGGGATTGTGCCTGCTGGTCCCTAACCCGCGCGACATCGGTGGCCTGATCAAGGAACTTGCCAAGGTGAAGGTGAATGCCTTCCCGGCTGTGAACACGCTCTTCAACGCGCTCCTGCATCATCCGGACTTCCGCAATCTCGAATGGTCGCAGCTCAAATACGCCGTAGGCGGCGGCATGGCCGTGCAGAAGGCCGTGGCGGAAGCCTGGCTGAAGGCGACCGGCCATCCGATCGTCGAGGGCTACGGCCTGTCGGAAACCTCGCCGGTGCTCACCTGCAACCGCGGCGACATTGACAGTTGGACCGGCACCATCGGCCTGCCGATGCCCTCCACTGACATCTCGATCCGCGACGACGACGGCCACGAACTGCCGGTCGGCGGCGAAGGCGAGATCTGCGCGCGCGGGCCACAGTTGATGGCCGGCTATTGGCGCCGGCCCGACGAGACCGCGAAGGTGATGACCGCCGACGGCTTCTTCCGCACCGGCGACATCGGCATCATGGACGAACAGGGCCGCGTGCGCATCGTCGACCGCAAGAAGGACATGATCTCGGTTTCGGGCTTCAAGGTCTATCCCAACGAAGTCGAGGATTACGCCATGACCCATGGCGGGCTCCTGGAGTGCGCCGTGGTCGGCGTGCCGGATCGACATTCCGGCGAGGTCCCCAAGCTGTACGCGGTCAAGAAGACGCCCGATGTGAGCGAGCATGAGCTGCACGTCTTCCTGAAGAACGGGCTCGCCGGCTACAAGGTGCCGCGTCACATCGAATTTCGCACGGAACTGCCGAAGACCAACGTCGGCAAGATCCTGCGCCGCGCCCTTCGCGAAGAAAACATGGAGCAAGACAAATCGTGAGCGACGACGCCAGCGCGCCGACCCCCGCCGACATTGTCGCCTTCTGGCGCGAGGTCGGGCCGAAGGGCTGGTTCGAGAAGAACGATGACATCGACGCTGAAATCCGCCGCCGCTTCATGAAGCGCTACGAAGAAGCCGCCGAGGGCTGGCTGTCTGGCTGGGCCGTGAACGCAGAAGGGACCTTGGCGCTGCTGATCCTGCTGGACCAATTCCCGCGCAACATGTTCCGCGGCGACAAGCGCGCCTTCGCCACCGACGAGAAGGCGTTGTCGATCGCCAGCCACGGCATCCTCAACGGCTTCGACGCCGCATTCGACGAAATGCGTACCTTCTTCTATACGCCGTTCATGCATTCCGAAAACCTGTCGGACCAGGAGAAGGCCATCGCCTTCTACCGCGCCTACGACAGCGACAGCCTGAAATGGGCGGTGATGCACGCCGACATCATTCGCCGCTTCGGCCGCTTCCCGCACCGCAACGCGGTGCTCGGCCGCGCCACCACGCCCGAGGAACAGGCGTTCCTCGATGGCGGCGGGTTTGCCGGCTGACAGGGGCGACACCATGACCGACTTCCACGGGGTCTTTCCCTATCTCGTCTCACCCGTCGGCGCCGACGGCCGGATCAAGACCGACGTGCTCGGCACCTTGTGCGACGATCTCATCAAGGCTGGCGTGCATGGGCTGACGCCGCTCGGCTCCACCGGCGAGTTCGCCTATCTGTCGCGCGCGCAGCGCGAGGCGGTGGTGAAGACGGCGATCGAAACCGCGGACAAGCGCGTGCCGGTGGTCGCCGGCGTCGCCTCGACCGCCACTGCCGACGCGGTCGAGCAGGCGCAAAGCTGGCAGAAGCTGGGGGCCGACGGCATCCTCGCTGTGCTGGAAGCGTACTTTCCGCTCAAGGACGCGCAGGTTGAAGCCTACTTCCGCGCCATCGCCAACGCCGTCGATATTCCAGTGGTGCTCTACACCAATCCCAATTTCCAGCGCAGCGACCTCACCCTTGACGTGATCGCGCGGCTCGCCGAGCACCCGCGCATCCGCTACATCAAGGACGCCTCCTCGAACACGGGCCGCCTGCTCTCGATCATGAACCAGGCGCCGGCGATGAAGGTGTTCTCGGCGTCCGCGCACATTCCGGCGGCGGTGATGCTGATCGGCGGCGTCGGCTGGATGGCGGGGCCGGCCTGCATCGTGCCGCGCGAGAGCGTGCGGCTCTATGAGCTCTGCAAGGCGGGCAAGTGGGACGAGGCGCTCAAACTGCAGCGCGGGCTCTGGCGCATCAACGAGGCCTTCGCCCGCTTCAATCTCGCCGCCTGCATCAAGGCCGGGCTCGAGATCCAGGGCTATGCTGTAGGGAACCCGGTGCCGCCGCAGGCGCCCCTGTCACCCGACGATCGTAAGGTCGTGGAAAGCATATTGGCCGACGTCGCCAAGCCGGAGATGGCCTAATCGTCATTCCGGGGCGCGCACGACGTGCGCGCGCCCGGAATCCAGGCGCGATACGGCGGCATATAGATTTTGGCTCTGGATTCACGGTTCGCTCGCTGGCGCGAGCGCCCCGGAATGACCGCGCCCAACCGAATGTTAACGCCGGCTTGCTAACCCGGGCCCATGGCGACGCCGTCCACCGCAACACGGCCGCGGCCGGAGCAAGAGGCTTCCCCGCGCTTGGCCGATTCCGACGCCGGCTCCCCGCAAGCGCCGGCGGGCGCCATCGCGCGCGTCGTCGCTCGGGTGCGCGCCACGCTCGCCGACCGCAGCGACAGCCGGCTGGCTCAGCTCGTCGCCGGTCAGGTATTTCTGGTGCGCGTCGCCAACGCCCTGATCGCGCTCGGCTCGCAGGTGCTGCTGGCACGCTGGATGGGCCGCTTCGAGTTCGGCGTCTACATCTACGTCTGGACTTGGGTCCTGATGATCGGCTCACTGTCCGACGTCGGGCTCTCCACCGCAGCGCGCCGCTTCATTCCCGAATACACCGAGCTCGGCGACACCGACGCCTTGCGCGGCTTCCTGTGCGGCGGACGCTGGCTGGCGCTCGCTATTGCCACCGCCATCGCCGTTGTCGGCGCCGTCGGCGTGACGGTGCTCGGCCCCTGGATCGACAATTTCGCGGTCATCCCGCTTTATCTCGCCTGCGTCATCGTCCCGATCACCGGGGTGAGCGCATTGCAGACCGGCATTGCGCAAACCTACAACTGGCCGATGCTGGCGCTGGTGCCGTTCTTCATCGGACGCCAGGTGCTGCTCACCGCCGCGGTCGGCGTGGCCTGGTTCCTCGGGTACGCGGTGAGCGCGACCATGGCGATGATCGCCGCCATTGCCGCCACTTGGGCGGTGACCGCCGTGCAGATCGTGTTGCTCAACCGCCGGCTCGCCGAAGCCGTGCCGAAAGGCCCCAGGCGCTACGCGCCGCGCACCTGGCTCGCCACCTCGCTGCCGATCCTGCTGGTGGAAGGCTTCTACCTGATGCTGACCTATGTCGACATCATTGCCCTCGAGCGCTTCCAGCCGCCGGGTGAAGTCGCGGTCTATTATGTCGCCGCGCGCATCCTGGCGGTGGTCGCCTTCATCTATTTCGCCATCGCCGGCGCCACCACGCATAAATTCACGCAGTTCTACGTCGCCGGCAATCACGAGCGGCTGGCGAGCTTCTTCAACGAGACCATCCGCTGGACGTTCTGGCCTTCGCTCGCCGCCTGCGGAATGATCCTCGTCTTCGGCAAGTTTCTGCTATCGCTTTTCGGCGCCGGCTTCACCTCCGGCTACCAGGTCATGTTCATCCTCGCCGTCGGCATGTTGGCGCGCGCGGCGGTCGGCCCGGCCGAACGGCTGCTGAACATGCTGGGCGACCGCAAGCAATGCGCCGGCGTCTATGCGCTCGCCTTCGTCGTCAATCTCGGCCTGTGCGTGGTACTGATCCCGCGCTTTGGTATCGCAGGCGCCGCAATCGCGACATCGACCGCGCTCGTTGTCGAATCCATCCTGCTCTTCGTCATGACAAGGCGGCGGCTCGGCCGTCACGTGTTCATCCTGCGTCATGCGGAGCGTTGACGTGCACGGGACCCTGCACACCAGCCTCGAGGTGGAATGGCGGCCCCTCACCGCGCTCACCGATATCGTCGGGCCTTGGCAGGCGCTGATCGCGCGCACGGTCGAGCCCAACGCCTTCTACGAGCCGGCCTTCGCGCTCGCGGGCGCGCCGGTCTTCGGCTCGGGCGCCCACGCACTGCTGGTGTGGTCGAAGGCGCCGGACAAGCGCCTGCTGGGCCTGTTCCCGGTGCGCATCAGCCACCGCTACGGTATCGGTCCGCGCCTGCTCGCCGGCTGGATCCATCCGTTTTCCATGCTGGGCACGCCCCTGGTCGACCGCGAGCACGCCGAAACCGTGATCGCCGCCTGGCTCGATCGCGTCGCATTCGAGCCGGCGCTGCCCAATGTGGCGCTGCTACCGACCCTGGCGCTGGACGGACCGTTCTGCGCGGCGCTCGACCGGGTGCTGGCGCGCCGCGGTGGCGGTCACGTCGATTTCGGCCTGCATCAGCGGGCGCTGCTCGCGCCCGGCGACGACCGCGCCGGCTACCTGATCCAGGCCATGGGCGCCAAACATCGCAAGGAATTACCGCGCCGGCGCCGCCGTCTGGCGGATCTCGGTCCTGTCGCCCACGAAGTCGCTACCGCCGAGCCGGACGTGGCGGAAGCCTTCGAGCAATTCCTCGAACTGGAAGCGCGCGGATGGAAGGGCAGCCGCGGCACCGCCGCCATGAACTGCGAGGCGCGCCTGGCGTTCTTCCGCGCCGCCGTCGCCGGCCTCGCCCGCGACGGCAAGGCGCGCGTCGACAGCTTACGCGTCGGAGACGACGTCATTGCTACCTCGGTGGCACTGCGCAGCGGCGACACCTTGTTTGGCTGGAAGATGGCCTACGACGAGGCTTTCGCGAAGTTCTCGCCGGGCGCCCAGCTCATGCTCGATCTCACCAAGGACGTGCTCGCCGACGACAGCTTGGCCCGTGTCGATTCCTGCGCCGCCGCAGACCATCCGCTGATCAATCATCTATGGAACGGCCGCCGCCCGGTCGCCGACCGCCTCCTGGCCGTACGGCCTGACCGCCGCGCCGCGTTCGGAACCGCATGCGTCATGGAGCGCGCGCGCGGCCGCGTGATCGGCGGCGCCAAGACGGTGCGGGATACGGCGCGGAGCAAGCCGCGTAAATGTTAGAGGCCGTCGCGATTGTCGACGTCGGGAGACACCGGCATGCGGGCATCAACTCGCCAGCGCGGCTGGGGAGGTCCAGTGCCAATCCCTCCAAGCTTTGATTCACCATCCGGACGCGAAACGGGCAGCCGAAGCCACCTAACGCGGCGTGTAACACGTAAGTTAGCGTAATCTTCAAGGGACGCTTAATCGGCATGTGCGACCGCTAGGCGGGGCGTCATAACGGTGTAAAAGGATTTCACCCATGAGCATATCGGCAGTGGGCTCGGGCCATGCGGCCCCGGTCTCGCATGAGAAGACGGAAGGGCCCGGTCCTGATCACGATGGCGACAGTGACGACAGCGGCAGCGTGCAGGCACAGCCGCAGGCGAAAGCGGCGACCGCGCCCGGCACCGGTAGCACGGTCGACAAGACGGCCTGACGGCTCGCCTCGCAAGCATCTTGTAAACATGAAGAGCCCGGCCCCTGCGCCGGGCTTTTTCGTGGGCGATCCAAGGTGTGTCGGGCAATCCAAGGCGCGCACAGGAGCGAGCGTCAGTGACAGGATCGTTAGAGGTTATCCGCCCCGTAGCGGGCGGTGCCGGCAAAGGGGGACGACATGACCGCCAATCCGCATTGGCGCTCGCAGGCTCGCGGCCATGAGTACGTTCCACGGCACATCGACCTGCGCAAAGTGCCGCTCAAACGCGCCGCTGTGCCGCAAGCCTGGGTCTTCAAGTTGCGGCTTTTTCAGCGTGACTGCACCATCGCGGCCCATCGCTGAGCCGCGCGCACTTGCTAGTCAATCGGCGCGCGTCACCGACCCGCCGACGGCCCATGATTCGCGTCGCCGGTCACGCGACTGCCGATCTGCCGAATACCGACGCTGCCGGCACGATCGCTGACCGGCGTGGCTGCACGCGTCACATGGTTGGCGGCCTGGCTCATGACCTGGTCGCCGGTGTTGGCGCTCTGCTCCCAGCCGCCGAGGATCAGATAGGGCGACGGACGCAGTTGAAAAGCATACTGCGCCGCCGCCATCGACGGACAGGCGAGCACCAGCGCCAAAGCGACTCCCATCCTCATCGCTTCCTCCCCTATGCCCCAGCAGGGGGATGCGCGGAATAGGAGCGCTGTTCGCGCGAATGGTCAACAGGATTTCATCGCCCGCTGCAGCCCCTGCACTGGCGGAGACGCCCGCGCTGCGCCGCTGTTGCGGCGCAAAAACCTCTACCCGCGCGGCTTGTCCGGCTTGGCCAGGATCAGCGACCAGAACACCTTGTACTTGGACTTCGGGGTGTAGACGGCGGCAATGCCCATGCGCGTGGCGCCAGGGAGCAGCATGTTGGACTTGTGCTCGGGCGACTCGCGCCAGCCCGAGAACGCCGATCCCAACGTATGGTAGCCGGCGGCGATGTTCTCCGCCGCGCGGTCGGCGTCGTAACCGGCATCCTTGAGCCGCGCCGCGAACGGCTTGCTGGCCCGATGGCTGAGCTTGTTGCGCAAGGCCATGGCCTCCGCCTGCTCCTCAGCCATGCGCATCAACACCGGGTCAAGCGTAACCGCCGGTAGCCCACTATTGGCGCGATAGCCGGAAATCAATGAGGCCGCGGCGGCGGCGTCGAGCTGCGCACCCGGGCGCGTCAGATCGCGATCGAAGCTCGGCCCGGTCTCGGGCACGTAGTTGCCGGCGCAGGCCGTGAGCGCGACAAAGGCCAGCACGGCCAGCAGCGGGCGGATTTTCATGGAAGGTATTGTCCCCGATTCACAAAGGTCGGGCCGTAGAGGCCGCGCGAACATGGCGCGAGAATGGCCGATCGACAAGGGCGTCGGCCCGTGGCGCTTTGCGGCCGCGCTCAGATCTTGCGCGTACGCCCCACGCTCTCATACGTGAAACCGTGGCGCGCGACCTGCTCGGCCGCGTAGATGTTGCGCAGGTCCACCAACACGGGGGCGGCCATCGTTACCTTCAGCCGTTCGAAATCGAGTGCCCGGAACTGCTCCCATTCAGTGACGATCACCAGGGCCGATGCCCCTTGCGCGCAGTCGTAGGCGTCCTCGCAGAAGGTGACGTTCGCGATCATGGGCTTGGCCTGCTCCATGCCGATCGGATCGTAGGCGCGCACCTTGGCGCCCATGTCCTGCAACGCCGTGATCAGCGGAATCGACGGCGCCTCGCGCATGTCGTCGGTGTTGGGCTTGAAGGTCAGCCCGAGCACCGCGACGGTCTTGCCCCGTACTTCGCCACCGAGCACCTGGGCAACTTTGCGCGCCATCGCGCGCTTGCGCTGGTCGTTGACCGACACCACCGCCTCGATGATGCGCAGCGGCGCCGCGTTGTCCTGGCCGGTCTTCATCAGCGCCAGCGTATCCTTCGGGAAGCACGAGCCGCCGAAGCCGGGGCCTGCGTGCAGAAACTTCGAGCCGATACGGTTGTCGAGCCCAATGCCGCGCGCGATCTCCTGCACGTCGGCGCCGACCTTTTCGGCCAGGTCCGCGATCTCATTGATAAAGGTGATCTTGGTGGCGAGGAAGGCGTTGGCCGCGTACTTGATCAGCTCCGCCGTGCGGCGGTCGGTGAACAGAAGCGGCGCGCGGTTGAGGTAGAGCGGCCGGTAAAGCTCATTCATCACCGCGCGGGCGCGCTCATCCTCGGTGCCGACCACGATGCGGTCGGGATGCTTGAAGTCGCGGATGGCAGCGCCTTCGCGCAGGAACTCCGGGTTCGACACCACGGCGCAGTCGCAGTCGCTGCGCGTCTCGGCGATGACGCGCTCGACCTCGTCGCCGGTGCCGACCGGCACCGTCGACTTGGTGATCACGACGGTAAAGCCGTCCATCGCGCTCGCGATCTCGCGCGCGGCACCGTAGACATAAGAAAGATCCGCATGGCCGTCGCCGCGGCGCGAGGGCGTGCCGACGGCTATGAACACCGCGTCCGCCGCCTTCACCGCCGGCGCGAGATCCGTCGTGAACTTCAACCGCCCCGCTTTCACGTTGCTGGCGACGAGGTCGTCGAGGCCGGGCTCGAAGATCGGAATCTCACCACGCTCGAGCGCGACGATTTTCCGGGAATCTTTGTCGACGCAGATCACTTCGTGGCCGAAGTCGGCGAAGCAGGCCCCGGAAACAAGGCCTACATAGCCGGTGCCGATCATGGCAACGCGCATGGGATAACCGTCACATTTTCATCACAGAATTCAGCCCGGTGGGCGCATCTCAATAGCAGGGCGGGCCCTGCTTGGCGAGGCCCGGCTCGCATACCGCATTCCCTGTGGCCGGTACGTCTGCCGGATTGATTAACGCGCCTCGCCAGACCACATTACCGGCCATGCCAACCTCCTCCAAAACCAAGCCCGGCGCCAAGGCACGCCTGAAATCGAAACCCGCCGCCAAGTCCAAAACGGTGGTGAAAACGCTTGCCAAACCGGCCCCCAAGACAATTTCAAAGCCCCCTTCGAAAACAACTGCAAAGGCATCCTCGAAAATGATTGCAAATGCCGTGCCGAGCGGCCCGAGCGCGCGCGCGCTGAAGAAGGGCGACCATCTGTTCCTGGTCGACGGCTCCTCCTACATCTTCCGCGCCTACCACGCGTTGCCGCCGCTGACGCGCAAATCGGATGGCTTGCAGGTCAATGCCGTGCTCGGCTTCTGCAACATGCTGTGGAAGCTCTTGGCCGAGATGAAGCCCGAGGACAAGCCGACCCATCTCGCGGTCGTGTTCGACAAGTCGGAGAAGACCTTCCGCAACACGCTCTATCCCGAATACAAGGCGCACCGGCCGGACGCGCCGGAAGATCTCATCCCGCAGTTTCCGCTCATCCGCGCCGCGGTGCGCGCGTTCGAGCTGCCGTGCCTTGAGCAGATCGGCTTCGAGGCCGACGACCTGATCGCCACCTACGCGCGGCTCGCCTGCGAGGCCAAGGCGACCACCACCATCGTGTCGTCGGACAAGGACCTGATGCAGCTCGTCGGCAATGGCGTCACCATGTACGACACCATGAAGGACCGCCGCATCGGTCCCGCCGAGGTGATGGAGAAGTTCGGCGTCGGACCGGAGAAGGTGATCGAAGCGCAGGCGCTGATCGGCGATTCCACCGACAACGTGCCGGGCGTGCCGGGCATCGGCCCCAAGACCGCGGCGGAGTTGATCGGCCAGTACGGCGACCTTGAAAACCTGCTCGCGCACGCCGCCGAGATCAAGCAGGCCAAGCGGCGTGAAAACCTGATCCAGTTCGCCGAGCAGGCGCGGCTGTCGAAGAAGCTGGTGACACTCGACCAGAACGTACCGCTCGAGGTGACTGTGGACGACCTCGCCGTGCACGAGCCGGACTACAAGCACCTGATCGCGTTCCTCAAGGCGATGGAATTCAACACCATCACCCGCCGCGTCGCCGAGAAGAGCGGCATCGACGCCGGCGCCATCGAGGCGGATGAAAGCCTGGCGGCGGGTCACCCGCCCTCGCCGGATACGCCGGCGTTGCCGAAACCGGATATGACCCCCAGCCGGCCGGCTGCGCCGGCCACCCTCCCCCTTTCAGGGGAAGGGGTCAAAGAGGGTTCGCTCACGCCCATCGCGCTCGCGAGCGCACGTCGCACGGCCGCACACGCCGCCGTCTTCGACCGCTCCAAGTATGAGTGCGTGCGCACGCTTGCCGCCCTGAAGAAATGGATCGCCCGCGCGCACGACGCCGGCATCGTGGCGGTCGACACCGAGACCACGAGCCTCGACGCCATGCAGGCGGAGCTCTGCGGCGTATCCCTGGCGGTCGCGCCCAACGAAGCCTGCTACGTGCCGCTCGGCCACCGCGAGGGTGGCAGCGAAGGCGGCACGGACCTGTTCGCGCCGGAAGCCAAGCTGTGCGAAGGCCAGATCCTGGAAACCAACGCGCTGCACCTGCTCAAGCCGCTCTTGGAAGACCGCGGCGTGCTCAAGATCGCGCAGAATATGAAGTATGACTGGCTGGTGTTCGCGCAGCGCGGCATCGAGATCGCCGGCTACGACGATACCATGCTGATTTCTTACGTGCTCGACGCCGGCAAGGGCGGCCACGGCATGGACGAACTCGCCAAGCGCTGGCTCAACCACGAGACCATCCATTTCGAGCACGTCGCCGGCTCCGGCAAGAACCGCGTGACCTTCGACCGCGTCACCATCGAGAAGGCGAGCGAATACGCCGCCGAGGACGCCGACGTCACGCTGCGCCTGTGGTACGCGCTCAAAGGCCGGCTGCCGGCCGAGCACGTCACCGCCGTCTACGAGACACTGGAGCGCAAGATGCCGGCGGTGCTGGCGCGCATGGAGCGGCGTGGCATTTCCATCGACCGCCAGGTGCTCGCGCGGCTGTCAGGCGATTTCGCGCAGGAACAGGCGCGGCTGGAAGACGAGATCAAGGAGCTCGCAGGCGAACCGATCAACCCAGGCAGCCCGAAACAGGTCGGCGATATCCTGTTCGGCAAGATGAACCTGAAGCTCGACGGCTCCAAGGCCCCCTCCAAGACCAAGACCGGTCAATGGTCGACGACCGCACGAGACCTGGAGAACCTGGCCGAACTGCACGAGCTGCCGCGCAAGATCCTCGACTGGCGGCAGGTGTCGAAGCTGCGCTCGACCTATACGGAAGCGCTGCCGACCTACGTCAACCCGACGACGCACCGCGTGCACACGTCCTATTCGCTCGCCGCCACCACCACCGGCCGGCTGTCGTCGTCGGAGCCGAACCTGCAAAACATCCCCGTGCGCACCGAAGACGGCCGCAAGATCCGCAAGGCCTTCGTCGCCACGCCTGGGATGAAGCTGGTGTCGGCGGACTACTCCCAGATCGAGCTGCGCTTGCTGGCGGAAGTCGCCGACGTGCCGACCCTGCGCAAGGCGTTCCAGGACGGCGTCGACATTCACGCCATGACCGCGTCGGAAATGTTCGGCGTGCCGGTGAAGGACATGCCGGCGGAAACCCGCCGCCGCGCCAAGGCCATCAACTTCGGCATCATCTACGGCATTTCGGCCTTCGGGCTCGCCAACCAGCTCGGCATCGGGCGCGAGGAAGCTGGCGCCTACATCAAGAAATATTTCGAGCGCTTCCCCGGCATCCGCGACTACATGGACGAGACCAAGGAAGACTGCCGCCGCGACGGCTATGTGAAGACGATCTTCGGGCGCAAGTGCCACTACCCGGAGATCAAAAACTCGAACCCTTCGATCCGCGCCTTCAACGAGCGCGCGGCGATCAACGCACGACTGCAGGGCTCGGCCGCCGACATCATCCGCCGCGCCATGGTGCGCATCGAGCCGGAACTGGAGAAGGCCAAGCTCGCCGCTCAGATGCTGTTGCAGGTGCATGACGAACTGATCTTCGAAGTGCCGGTCGAAGAAGTCGACAAGACCCTGCCAGTGGTCAAGCGTGTGATGGAAGACGCGCCGCACCCGGCGGTCGCCTTGCGCGTGCCCTTGCAGGTCGACGCCCGCGCCGCCGACAATTGGGACGAGGCGCATTAGCCTTCGCTTATGCCCGCGTCGGCGGGCATTTTGCGCCCGAATAGCCCGGCGAACCGCGCACTTTGCGGCATCGACTTAATCGAACCTTAAATCTACCCCGCTAGCGTTCCCACGCGGCAATTGTGGCCGCCTGTTTGCGTGGGCGCGAGTTTATCAGTCATGGATCGGGTCGCCGCGGGCCTCGTCCGCATCGTTCACCATACCCATGAAATCCTGTTCGCAGCCGGTTCGTCGTTTTCGGTGACCTCGCTCGCCTGCGCGCTCGCGATTGCCGCCGGCTTCATCTCCTTCCGCCATTGGCGCCGGCGCGGCCGTCTCAACCCGCGCGCCCTGCTGCACGCGCTGTTCCCGCGCCGTATCCTGCGTCACGACTCCACCGTCGCCGATATCGGCTACACGCTGTTCAACTGGTTCGTCTACGGCGGCATCTTCGGGATGGCCGGGCTGTCGTACCAGTTCCTGACCAACGGCATCCTGCACGGGCTGGTCGACCTGTTCGGCCCGGTGACGCCGTCGGCCCTGCCGATCATGATGCAGCGCGCCGGCGTCACGCTGGTGCTGTTCCTCTTCTACGAGCTCGGCTACTGGACCGACCACTTTCTCAAGCACCGCATCCCGGTCTTATGGGAATTCCACAAGGTGCATCACAGCGCGGAAGTGCTCACGCCCTTGACGAACTTCCGCATGCACCCGATCGACACGTTTCTGTTCAGCCACATCCTGGCGGTGGCGGCCGCGCTCGGCAACGGCTTCATCGCCTACGCCTTCGGCGACACAACCTATCAATACGCGCTCTCCGGAACCAACATCATCCTGGTCGCCTTCATCCATATCTACGTGCACCTCCAGCACACGCATATCTGGATCGCCTTCCGCGGCGCGCTCGGGCGCGTTTTCCTGAGCCCGGCGCATCATCAGATCCACCACTCGGCCGATCCGGTCCACTTCAACAAGAATCTGGGCAGCTGTCTTGCGCTCTGGGACTGGCTGTTTGGCACGCTTCACATGCCCGCGAAGAACCGCGAGAAGCTGGTTTTCGGGATCGCGCCGGCCGCCGCCGACGCGCACACCATCACCGGCGAGTTCCTGCGGCCGTTCGGCCGCGCCTTCAAGGTGATGTTCGGCCGCTTCGCACGCCGCGGCGATGCGCAAGCCACACCGGCCGAGCCGGCGGTCTAGTCAGCATTTCAGAATTTTTCCGCGCCGCGCTGACGCTGCGGATCGGGAAAATCGCGGTAGAGCGCAAAGCGCGCGTTCTGCACCAGCGAATTGACGCCGAAGTGGAAGCCCTCCACCGGTTCGCTGCGCGTCGCCACGTGCTTGAAGGCGCTATCGAGCTGCGCCAGATCGCGCACCTCCATCATGAGATGGAATTCGCCCAGGCCCTCGCCGCCGAGGCCCAGCTTACGCCGCGTCAGCCGCCAGGTCTCGATCAGGCCCTCGCCGCGCAGGTGATCCATGTATCGGGTGACGCCGTCGGTGAAATCGGTGTCGCGCACGCCCGGTTTGAGGTCGCACCACGCATGATAAATGTTCATCGCCCGCCCCGCCTTTCGGCCCCTACATCTCTTTCAGGAATTCCCGGAAGGCCGGGTTGGCCCTGAGCGCATCGCCGCCGGCCTGCGTCAGCGCGTCGATGGTCTGCGGCGGCAGCGAGAACGTCGTCGGGACGGCGTTGAGCGCGCGCGCGCGTATGGGGCCGAGCTGGTCGAAGGCGACGTGGCCGACGATGATCTTGAGGTCGCGGCAACTCCAATGCCCACGACGTCCGCCGCGCAGCCGCGCCACCTCCGCGGGCTTAAGCCCACAGCGCCATTTCACCAAAGTGTCGTGCCAGTTCTTCATGGTGGCCTGGAACGCGGTGTAGCTCGAATGCGTATTGGCGTCGATGGCGGCATCGGTGACGGCCGAAATCAGCTGCGCGCCGCTGGGGCCTTCCAGGGTCTGCGACCATTCCCCTTCGGGACCGCGGCCGGCATCCACCACCAGGAACAGCAGCCGCCGCAGATTGACCGCTTCCGCCGGCCGCAACGGCCCATAGGGCGTCGCCTCCGACTCGCGCGCGATGGTCAGGCCGCTGAGCCCGACATTATCGACCAGACCGCCGTCGAACAGCTTGATGTATTTCACCGCGCCGGAGTGATCGCGCGCCAGCGCCTTGGCGTAGGCCGTCAGCAGCGGCGACGCGTCGGGCTTGCCGAGCGCGCGTGTCACCCAGTCGGGCAACGGCGTCGTGCACTGTTGCGGATAGGTCTTGATGACGACCGGCGCGAAAACGCCGGGAACCGCCGCGGAGGCCGCCACCGCTGCGGCCACCGGGTATTGCCGGATGTCGCTGCAGAACGCCGCGAAGGTCTGCGGTGTGAAGACGAAGGGCGTGCGGCTGTAAACGTCGGTGGCGTTGATCAGCACCGTCGGGTGTCCCGGCACCAGGAGACTGCCGAACGTAGCGCCGCCGAACAGGTGGGCGTTGAGCCAGTCGCGCAGCCGCGTGTCGGTGTTGATGCCGCCCGAGAGCGCCTTCCCGACATTGACCAGATCGATCTTGGTGTCGAGTTGCGACGTCAGATTCTGGTCGAGGAACCGCTGGCGGAAGTCGGTGAGCGCGGCCGGGCCGCGCAGGCCGAAATAGGCGGCGGTGATCGAGCCGCCGGACACGCCGGTGACGATGCCGATATGCCCAAGCAGGTCGCCGTGGCTGCGCGCGGGCGTGCGCGCGAGTTCCTTCAACACGCCGTATGAGAACGCCGCCGCGCGCGTGCCGCCGCCGGAAAAGGCGAGGCCGATGGCTGCGGTATCGGACTGATGGCCGCCGCCGACCGCCTCGGCCGCGTCCGCCGGCGTGGGCTCGAACGGGTTGGCCGATGGAACATTGAGCGGCTCGTTGTGAACGGTGGCGCAGCCACCGAGCATGAGCGCGACCGCAATGCCTAAGACTTCGAATCGAATGCGTCGGTAACCGACCCGCATGTGGCGCTCCCGGCGCATTTCAAGAAAAGCGGCGGCCTGCCATCGGCACGCCGCCAGAATGCGCATGGTAGCGGGCGGCTCGCCAGCCGTCACCTGCGCTACCCAGGCACCACACTTGGAACAATATGGCTTGCGCCTTGCTTCAAGCGTCGGCCGGCTTCCGGCGCCGCGACGGGAAGCTCATCACCGGCGTATCGCCGGCGTCGGTGATCTGCTTCATCACCGCGTAAAGATCGTTCTTGGCTTCGAAGCCGATGCCGGGCACGTCAGGCATCGCCACGCGGCTATCGGTGACTTTGCAAGCGTCGGCGAAGCCGCCAAACGGCGCAAACACCTGCGGATACGACTCGTTGCCACCGAGCCCCAGGCCAACCGCGATGTTGAGCGCGAACTGATGGCCGCCGTGCGGCACGCAGCGGCGCCGCGACCAGCCGTGCTGATAGAGCATGTCGACCGTGCGCAGGTATTCGACCAAGCCGTAGGAGAGCGCCGGGTCGAACTGCAGCCAGTCGCGGTCGGCGCGCAAACCCCCGTGGCGAACGAGGTTGCGCGCGTCCTGCATGGAGAAGAGATTCTCGCCGGTGGCGAGCGGCGGCCTGTAGCGCGAGGCGAGCGCCGCGTGCATGAGGTAATCGAGCGGATCGAGCGGTTCTTCATACCAACGCAACTTGAGCGGCGCGATCGCATCGCCACATGCCAGCGCCTCGTCGATAGTGTAGCGGCCGTTGACGTCGACGCAGAGGTTCTCTCCTTTGCCGACGATCTTGAGTACGGCCTCGATGCGCTTCAAATCGGTGACCAGATCGGCGCCGCCGATCTTGATCTTCACCGTGGTGTAGCCGAGGTCGAGATAACGCCTCATCTCGTCCTGCAGGCCGTCCACGTCTTTTTCCGGATAGTAATAGCCGCCAGCGGCGTACACCCAGGCGGTCTCGTCGGCGCGGCCGTGGTTGTAGCGGTCGGCGAGCAAGCGCCAGAGCGGCACACCTTCGGCTTTGGCAAGCGCGTCCCACAGCGCCATGTCGAGCACACCGACTGCCACCGATCGCTCGCCATGGCCGCCCGGCTTCTCGTTGCGCATCATCACGGTCCAGGCCCTGATCGGATCGATCAGTCCGGCCTCGTCGACGAGATCCTCGGGCTTGGCGTTCTTCAGGCGCGGAATGAAACGCTCGCGCAGCAAGCCCTGCGGCGCATAGCGTCCGTTTGAATTGAAGCCGAACCCGACTACGGGCTTTCCGTCGCGCTCCACGTCGGTGAAGATCGCGACCACGCTCGCGGTCATCTGCGAGAAGTCGATATAGGCGTTGCGGATCGCCGACGAGATGGGAACGACGATATCGACGATATTGGTGATGCGCATGCCGGAAAGCTCGACGTGGGGCCTGTCCGCACCACCCTTAGCGCCGGTCGCGTGCGAGCGCCAGGGGCCTCCGCCGGCACGCCGAGGCGGCGCGAATTAAACGCCGAGCGCGCGTTATGCGATGCGCGCTCGGCGGAAACGACGTTTGGAAAAGCGAAGCCGCTCAGCCCTTCAGGCGCTTGTTGCACTCGCTGTAATAGCCGCCGCCTTTCTGGATCCACTTCAAGCCGCCGTTGGCGTTGGTCGCCTTGTTGGCCTTGTACTGATCGAGGCAGGTGTGCATGCGCGCCTTGCCCGGCGTTTCCTTGGCGTACTTGGCGCTGACCGCTTTCGGGAACACGGCCGAGGAGGCATGCATCGGCGACATCTTGGAGGACGCCGCCGGCCTCTTGGCCATCGTCTCAGGCTTCGCTGGCGCCGCCGCGGCGGTAGCGCCGCATTCCGCCTTGCGGAAGTCGTTCCACTTCATGCCCTTGAGCGTGCCGGCCTTCTGCGCCGCCTTATACTTGGCGCTGCATTCCTTCATGGTCAAAGCCATCGCCGGCCCGGTCGCCGACACGGCGAATGCCAGGACAGCGGACGCGCAGATCAACTTCAATTGACGACTCATCGAGTCCTCCCTTTGCTCAAGCAGGTCAGAGCCCGCATCGCTTGCGCGGCCCCGGGTTGCCACAACCCGCCGCGTGCGAACGCCGCGGCGGCCTTCTTCGCGAACGCGCGGACCGTGCCCCCAAAGCGCCGGCTCAGGAGTTGGCCGGCTCTTCGAGCGTGCCGTTCGGGCTCATCTTGTCGACGGCATCCGGCAGATATTGCGACATCAGTTCGAGGATCTTGTCGGTCGGCAGGCCGACCGCATTAGCGATCTGCTGGACGTGCTCGTTGCCGAGCGCCTCGCGCACCTGATCCGGCGTGATCCCTGCATTGGCGCCGTTGCCGAGCCAGGTCGCGACCTCGCCGCCGAGCCCGCCTTCCTGCAGCTTGGTCAGCAAGCCGCCGACGCTGCCAAGGTCGGTCTTACCGAGCACTTGACTGAGCAAGGCCGGCGCGTTGGCGCCGAGCTGACCCATCGCCTGCCCGGCAAGGTCGCCGAGGGCGCCGCGCAGGCCGCTACCGAGTTGATCAAACAGACCCATGACAGAGCCTCCTTTGTGTGCCGGAGCCTCGGCTCATCAGCTGCCGACCGCGTCGCGCACGCACTTCTTGGTGAAGCTGGTTTTGGCGGCGCCTTTCAGCTTCTTATCCGCCGCCTGCGTCGCGCAAGCCGCCGCGGCATCCTTCTCGCACTTCTTCATGAAGCTGGTAAGCGCGGCGCCGTGCAGCTTCTTGCCGGCGGCGGTCGCCTTGCAGGTTTCGGCGTGGGCCGCGCCCGCGAGCGCGAAGCTGCAAGCGATGGCGGCGATGATCAGACGTTTCATGGTGTATCTCCCGATCAGACGTTGACTGAATGCAAGCAGACGGGAGGCACCTCATTTGATCACATCGACGCCGCCCTAGGACAAGATTTATAGCCCGCCGCAGAACCTGTGCAATGGAACTTTAACGCCCCTTTTGCGCATGGCACAGCCGCCGTGACGTATTGTTGGGCGTGCTGCAAAAATGCGCACGACAGCCACCGCGCCAGGCACAATACTTCCGGTCGCGACGGCAGCCGTCCGGTAGCACGCCACCTCCGACGCTACCCGCGCCGCAGGATCAGCGTACCCAAGGTCCCGGCGACCAGCGAACCGGCCAGCACGCCCAGCTTGAGCTGCGTCTCGTAACCCGGATCGAGGCCCGCGAAGGCGAGCGAGCCGATGAACAGGCTCATGGTGAAGCCGATGCCGCACAGCACGCAGACCCCGAACAACTGACGCAACGACGCCTCGGCCGGCATCGACGCCAGCTTGCTGCGGATCAGCAGCCAGGACGTCCCGAACACGCCCAATGCCTTGCCGATCACCAAGCCGGCAGCGATGCCGAGCGGAATGGCGTTCAACAGGCTCGAGGGCGATAGTCCCACCAGCGTTACGCCGGCGTTGGCGAAGGCGAACATCGGCAGCACCAGGAAGGCGACCCACGGATGCAGCGCGTGCTCGAGCTTGCCCGCGAGCGGCTCGCCGGCATGGTCGCGCATCGGGATCGCCAGCGCCGTGACGACGCCGGCGAGTGTGGCGTGCACCCCTGATTTCAAGACGCAAAGCCAGATCACCAGACCGACGACGATGTAGATGTCCGGCCGCCGCACACCGGCGCGGTTGAGCAGAAACAGGCAGAGGGCGCCGGCCAGCGCCAACGCGAGCGCGATGAGCGAGAGGTCGGCGGTGTAGAACGCCGCGATCACCACGATGGCGCCGAGGTCGTCGATGATGGCGACGGCGGTGAGAAAAACCTTGAGCGACGCCGGCACGCGCGAGCCGAGAAGCATCACGATGCCGAGCGCGAAGGCGATGTCGGTCGCGGCCGGAATGGCCCAGCCCCCCAGCGCCACCGGATCGCCGGCGTTGATCAGCGCGTAGATCAGCGCCGGCACCACCATGCCGCCGAGCGCGGCGGCGGCCGGCAAGATCGCCTGGCTGCGCGATGCCAATTCGCCTTCCACGAACTCGCGCTTGATCTCGAGCCCGACCAAAAAGAAGAACACCGCCATCCAGAGGTCGTTGACCCAATGCAGCAACGACTTTTCGACGACGAGAAAGCCGCCGACGTCGACGGTGCCGCGGATATGCGTGAAGTCGGCATAAAGCTCGCGCCAGGGCGAATTGCTGAAGGCGAGCGCGGCCAGCGTCGCAATGCCGAGCACGATACCGCCAGCCGCCTCGTGACTGAAGAAATCGACGAAAGCGTTGAGCGGCGGGGGCGCGGACGTGGCGTCCTTGCCGTTAAATCCGGCGGCCATGGGTTCCGTGTCCTCCAATGCGGCGCGGGTCGCGTGGTCCGCCTTCATAACCGCCGCGTCCCGCCTTCGCCAGCGCAGCCCCGGACCTCTGCACCGCGGTAGAGGCACCCGCCAAACGCCTGCGTGGTTAGGTCGCGGTGCGGCGCGTTGACACCACCCTCGCCTTCAACAATTTTCCTGCCGCGACAAGGATTTGGACTGGCAAGGCCGTTGGCGGCCGCAAAGGTCCGAGGGGGGAGAACGCGGACCATGACCGCACACGAAGCGGCATCTCACGTCTATTTCGGCCTGAGCCCGATGTGGGTGGCGACCTGCATCCTGGCGATCACCTACGCCGTCATCATGTCGGAGCAGGTCAACCGCGCCATCGTGGCGCTGGCCGGCGCCAGCATCATGATCATCGTCGGCGTGCTGAACCAGGAAGAGGCCATCAAGGGCATCGACTGGAACACGCTCGGCCTGCTCACCGG
This sequence comes from uncultured Pseudomonadota bacterium, assembly GCA_963773225.1. Lineage (GTDB taxonomy): Bacteria > Pseudomonadota > Alphaproteobacteria > Rhizobiales > Xanthobacteraceae > Pseudolabrys. Next base: position 194,999 of record CAVZAO010000014.1, on the reverse strand, counting down.
CATGATGATTCTGGTGTCGATCTCGCGCCGCTCCGGCATGTTCGAGTTCGTGGCGGTGTGGGCCTCGCGCGCGGCCAAGGCGCACCCTGGCGGCATTCTACTGTTGTTGCAGTTGGCGACGGCGGTGCTGTCGGCACTGCTCGACAACGTCACCACCGTGCTCCTGATGGTGCCGGTCACCATCGCGGTGACGCAGACGCTGAAGGTGCCGGCGTATCCCTATCTGTTCGCCGAGATCATGGCCTCCAACATCGGCGGCACCGCAACCCTGATCGGCGATCCGCCCAACATCATCATCGGCTCGCAGGTCGGCCTCACCTTCAACGACTTCCTCTATCACCTGGCGCCGATCATCGTGGTGATCCTGGTGGTACAAATGGCTATGATCCACCTCATCTGGGGCAAGGACCTGCGCGCCACCCGCGAGGCCGAAGAGGCGGTCATGGCCATGCGGCCGCTGGATTCCATCAAGGACTGGGTGCTGCTCAAGCAGGCGCTCGCGATCCTGGCGCTGGTGATGATCGGCTTCGTGCTGGCACGCGAGCTCAACCTTGAGCCCGCCACCATCGCGCTGATGGGCGCGGCCATCCTGATGCTGCTCGACAACTGGCAGCACCATTCCGAGAAGGCCTCGCACAACATTCACTCCACCTTCGGCGACGTGGAATGGATCACCATCTTCTTCTTCCTCGGCCTGTTCGTGGTGGTGCACGGCGTCGAGGTCGGCGGCCTCCTGCACCTGCTCGCCAACGAACTGGTGAAGGCGACCGGCGGCAGCCTGCCGGCGACCGGCTATGCCGTGCTGTGGGCCTCCGCCTTTCTCTCGGCGATCGTCGACAACATCCCGTTCGTCGCCACCATGATCCCGCTGATCAAGAGCATGGCGCCGGCCTTCGGCGGGCCGGAGCACATTCAGCCGCTGTGGTGGTGCCTGTCGCTCGGCGCGTGCCTGGGCGGCAACGGCACGCTGGTCGGCGCCTCCGCCAACCTGACCGTCGCCGGCATCTCGGAGCGCAACGGCGTGCCGTTCAAGTTTCTCACCTATACGCTCTACGCCGCGCCGCTGACGGTCGTGTCGATCGCCATCTGCAACGTGTATGTGTGGTGGCGGTATTTCTGAGAGCAAACGCGCCTCATAGCGGTTCCTTATTCCGCCATAGCCAAATCAACTTGACTCCCCGCCCCCATTGCCGGAGCTTGCCGCCCGCAAGAACGGGGGCAGGGGTGCAAAAGGGCCAATAAGGACCGAGCGCCCATCGACTTAGGGGGAGCTCGGCATGGCCGCGCACGCGGTTCCGCACGTCTTTTTCGGCCTCAACGCGATGTGGGTGTCGACCTGCATCCTGGCCATCACCTACGCCACCATCATGTCCGAGCAGGTCAACCGCGCGATCGTCGCGCTGGTCGGCGCCGGCGTGATGATCCTGGTGGGCGTGCTCGACCAGCACGAAGCCATCCGCGGCATCGACTTCAACACCATCGGCCTGCTCACGGGCATGATGATCCTGGTGTCGATCTCGCGCCGCTCCGGCATGTTCCAGTATCTGGCGGTGTGGTCGGCGCAGGTGGCAAGGGCCCACCCTGCCGGCATCCTGATCATTCTGCAGGTCACCACCGCGGTGCTGTCGGCCTTCCTCGACAACGTGACGACGGTGCTGCTCATCGTCCCGGTGACGCTGGCGATCTGCAAGACGCTCAAGGTGCCCGCCTATCCGTACCTGTTCGCCGAGATTTTCGCCTCCAACATCGGCGGCACCGCCACGCTGATCGGCGACCCGCCGAACATCCTGATCGGCTCGCAGGTCGGCCTCACCTTCAACGACTTCGTGGTCAACCTCGCGCCGATCATCGTCGTGGTGATGGTGGTGCAGGCGCTCATCATCCACGTCATCTGGGGCAAGGACCTGCGCGCCTCGCACGACGCCGAAGAGCGCGTCATGGCGATGAAGGCGACCGACTCCATCACCGACTGGACGCTGCTCAAGCAGTCCCTGGTCATCCTGGGCCTGGTCATGGTCAGCTTCGTGCTGGCGCGGCCGCTCAATCTCGAACCCGCCACCATCTCCTTGTTCGGCGCCGCCATCCTGATGCTGCTCGACAACTGGTCGCATCATTCGGAGAAGGCCGCCCACAACATCCACCAGACCTTCGGCGACGTGGAGTGGATCACCATCTTCTTCTTCATCGGCCTGTTCGTGGTGGTGCACGGCGTCGACGTCGGCGGCCTGCTCGGCCTGCTCGCCAGCAAGCTGGTAGCGGCGACCGGCGGCAAGATCGACACCGCCGGCTACGCTATCCTGTGGTCGTCGGCCTTCCTGTCGGCGATCGTCGACAACATCCCGTTCGTCGCCACCATGATCCCGCTGATCAAGAACATGGCGCCGTCGTTCGGGGGCCCAGAGCACATCCAGGCGCTCTGGTGGTGCCTGTCGCTCGGCGCCTGCCTCGGCGGCAACGGCACGCTGATCGGCGCGTCTGCCAACCTGACCGTCGCCGGCATCGGCGAGCGTGAAGGTGTCCCGTTCCGTTTCCTCACCTACACGCTCTATGCCGCGCCGATGATGATCGTCTCGGTGGCGATCTGTAACGTCTATCTGTGGTGGCGGTTCTTCTGATGCGCCTTAGGCGCTAACCGCCCATTAGCCATAGCCCGTGGTGACAAAGGCCGCCGGCAGAGGCCGGCGGCTTTTTCTTACCGCCCCTTTACCATTCCCCGCCCTTGCTTAGGGCCGCGCGCGACGCCGCCGCCGCCACCGCATCCAGCGCAACTTTTCTGGCGCCGCAGCGTTGGAAGAAGCGGTTTCATACGAACGAACCCGTAATGCGAGGCTCGAGGTGATGACAGGGCGTAGAGAGCGGCCGGGCTTGCACGGCATGGGAGGCCTTGGAGGCTTGATGGCCATGGCCGTGGTCATCGCCCTGATGCCGGCACCCGCTCCGGCCGCGGGCCTGTTCGAGAGCCTCTTCGGCGGCTTGGGCCGCGCGCTCAACGGCGCGCCGCCGCCCCCGCCGGCTCCGGTGCCCCAACCCGTTTCCGCCAACCCGAACGGCTACTACCCGACCAACCACAACTATGCCCCGCGGCCATGGCAGGGCGCCGCGCGCCAGCGCGGCACGATCGCCGAGGCCGGGCGCGTAAGCGATCCTGCCCCGATGGGCGACCCGACCTTGCGCCCGGGCGACGTGGTGGCGACCGCCGACGGATTGCGCGTCTATACCGGCGGCCGTCGCGGCCTGCCCGATTTCGTGCCGGTCAAGGACTACCCGTATTTCGGCGCCCACGAGCGCAACGAGCTTCTCGCCACGCAGGTGACGCCGCCGGATCGGCGCTGGGGCGCGGAAGGTCCGGACGGCGGCCAGGTGGCCTCGGCCGCGAGCGGCAACGCGCAGCAGCCCGATAATCTCGACGAATTCGCCAGCCTGCGCACCACTCAGAGATAGTCGACGACCGCTTCGGCGAGCGAGAGCGAACTGGTCAGTCCCGGCGACTCGATGCCGTACAATTGAACGAGACCCGGCAGCCCGTGCTGCGGCGGCGCGTCGATCATGAAGTCGGCGGCCGGCTCGCCTTTGCCGGTGAGCTTGGGCCGGATGCCGCAATAGTCCGGCGCAAGCGAGCCGTCGGGCAAATCCGGCCAATAGGTGCGGATGCGTTCGTAGAAGATATCGGCGCGACGCGGATCGACGGTGTAAGTCTCCTCATCGATCCATTCGACATCCGGGCCGAAACGCATGCGGCCGGCGAGATCGAGCGTGACGTGCACGCCGAGGCCCCCCGGCATCGGCGTCGGATAGATCAGCCGCGTGAAGGCCGGCTTGCCGGTAAAAGTGAAATAGTTGCCCTTGGCCAGCACCTGGCGCGGGACGCGGGCCGCCGGATAATCCTCGATGCCGCGCGCCACGGCTTGCGCGCCGAGCCCCGCGCAGTTGATGAGCGCATCGAACAATACCGGTTCGGGATCGGCGCCGCCGAAGCGCACCGCCCATTGGCCGCCTTTGCGCGCGGCGCCTTCGACGGGCGTGTTGAAGGCGATTGCGCCGCCGGCGTCTTCCAGGTCGCCTTGCAAGGCCAGCATGTAACTGTGGACGTCGAGGATGCCGGTCTCCGGCGAGCGCAGCGCGCCTTGGCATCGCAAGTTCGGCTCGAGCGCGCGCGCGGCTTTGCCGTCAATGATCTCCAGGCCTTCGGCGCCGTTGCCCGCGCCTTGGGCGGCGATCGCGGCCACCCGTTCGAGCTCCGCGTCGTCCGCTCCCACCACCAGCTTGCCGCACTTGCGGTGCGGCACGCCGTGCGAGGCGCAGAACTCGTACAGCAGATGACGCCCATGCACGCTGTGGCGCGCCCTCAGCGAGCCGGCCGGATAATAAAGGCCGGCATGGATGACCTCGCTGTTGCGAGACGAGACGCCGTTGCCGATGCCACCGGTCTTCTCGGCCACCACCACATCATGGCCGGCGCGCGCGGCAGCGCGGGCAGCAGCGAGGCCGACGACGCCGGCGCCAATCACCAGGACTTGCATGCGACTTTCTGTCTCGCGAGCGCTTTCAGGCAATCGAGATTGCCAGGGGCCGCCTTTGAACCATCAATGGCCACAAATTCGCAAGAGAATCCACGTAAAGAAAGGCTTTAACGCTTGCGGGTATTCTCGCTTGACCCCGCCCGGACCTCGGGCAGATTCGCCCCCAATCACTCCAACGACGCGAGCTTTCGCATGCGGAAATCGGCATTGAGACTGGCAACAGGCCTCATCGGCGCGCTCATGCTCGGCGTCCTCGCGGCGGGTCCGGCGGCGGCCGCGAGTTGCCGCAACACCGAGAGCTTCGCGAGCTGGCTTGCCAAGTTCAAGCGTGACGCGCTGGCCGCCGGCATCTCGCAGCGGGTGCTCGACGAGGCCGCGCCCGAACTCGTCTACGACCCGTCGGTGATCCGGCGCGACCGCGGCCAGGCCATCTTCCAGGAAACCTTCCTGACCTTCTCGGACAAGCTGCTCGGCGGCTACCGCATCCCCAACGGACTGAAGAAGATCAAGGAGAACGCCCATCTGTTCGCGCGCATCGAGCAGCGCTTCGGCGTGCCGGCGCCGGTGCTCACCGCCTTCTGGGGTCTGGAAAGCGACTACGGCGGTAACTTCGGCAAGTTCAAGATCCTGCCGGCGCTGACCACGCTCGCTTACGACTGCCGCCGCGGCGAGCATTTCCGTCCCGAGCTCATCGACGGATTGAAAATCGTCCAGCGCGGCGACCAGCGCATCCCCGACATGATCGGGAGCTGGGCCGGCGAGTTCGGCGGCATGCAGTTCACCGCCTCACGCTACATCCAGTACGGTGTCGACTTCGACGGCGACGGCCGCATCGACATCATCCACAGCACCGCGGACACGCTGGCCTCTGCCGCCAACTACCTGAAGGACCTCGGCTGGCAGCGCGGCCAGCCCTGGCTGCAGGAAGTGACCGTGCCCGCGCGCATGCCGTGGCGCGAGGCCGATCTCGACATCCAGCATCCGGTCTCGCAATGGGTGAAGTGGGGCGTGCGCGCCGCGCACGGCCACCTGCCGCGCCAGGATTACCAGGCCGCGCTCATTCTGCCGATGGGCCGGCACGGGCCGGCCTTCCTGGCCTATCCGAACTTCAAGGTGTTCCTGGGCTGGAATTCGTCCTTCGTCTATTCAACCACGGTCGCCTATTTCGCCACGCGGCTTGCCGGCGCGCCGGCGGTGAGCCATGCCGGCGCCAAGACGGTGCCCACGCTCTCGATCGAGCAGATGAAGGAACTGCAGACATTGCTCAACCGCGACGGCTTCAACGCCGGCGACGTCGACGGCAAGCTCGGCAACGGCACACGCGAGGCGGTGAAGAAGGCTCAGCTCAAGTTCGGCATGCCGGCCGACTCCTGGCCGACGCCTGAGCTCATTGCCAAACTGCGCGGGCGGTAGCGCGCCGCAGGCGCCTTACGTCATCCCGCCAATTCGCTGTCCAGGTGCCGCATCTGCGCCGGGCCGTAGCGCTCGCCGGCAACAGCATCTTTCGGCATCGCGCGTTCGATCGCCGCCAGCTCGAAATCGGTGAGCGTGAGATCGAGACCGGCAAGCCCGTCGGCCAATTGCGCGCGGGTGCGCGCGCCGATCAGCGGCACGATATCGTCGCCGCGCGTCCTGAGCCAGGCGAACGCCAGTTGCGCCACGCTCACTTTGCGTAAACTTGCGATCTTACCGAGCGCCACCACCAGCGCGCGATTGCGTTCGAAATTCTCACCGGCGAAACGCGGCATGCGGCTGCGGATGGCGCCGGCCGCGGCGCCTCCGGCAAGCGTCGCGTCGCTGAGAAGCCCGCGCGAGAGCACACCATAGGCGACCACCGGAATGCCGAGCGCACGCGCCGCCGGCAGAATGGTCTTCTCGATGCCGCGGCTCGCCAGCGAATATTCGATCTGCAGCGCGGCGATGGGAAAGTTCTGCGCCGCGCGCTTGAGCGTGCGGGCGGAGACTTCCGACAGGCCGATGTGGCGCACGTAGCCGGCCTTCACGAGGTCCGCGATGGCGCCGAGCGTATCCTCGATCGGCACCGTGCGGTCGTAGCGCGCCGGCTGATAGAGGTCGATGTAGTCGGTTCCGAGCCGGCGCAGGGTATAGGCGAGGAAGTTCTTCACCGCCGCAGGCCTCAAATCGTAGCCGGTCCAGCCCCCGTCAGGCGAGCGCAGGGCGCCGAACTTGACCGACACGAAGGCGCGCGCGCGTTTTCCGCCCTTGAGCGCCGACCCGATCAGCATCTCGTTGTGGCCCATGCCGTAGAAGTCGCCGGTGTCGATCAGCGCGATGCCGGCCTCGAGCGCGGCGTCGATGGTGGCGAGGCTCTCGGCGTCGTCGGGCACGCCGTAGCCGCCCGACATCGCCATGCAGCCGAGGCCCGCCGCGGGAAGAATTCGGTCGCTATCGCCCAGTCTCACGCTGCGCATGGTCGTCGCTCGCTTCGGTTCGCCGGCCGCCCGCCCAAAAATATCCAACAGCAGCGTCCTGTCACAATCCAGGGGGCTTCTCACGCGAGCTTCGCTGGAAACTTTTGCGCCGCCAGCATGTATCATCTGGAGCCGCCATTTGAACTATGGACCCCGCCGCGAACCACCCCATGAAAGCCGCCGCATGATGACCGAAAACCCGCGCGCGCAGGCCCATCTGGAGATCAGCGGGCTGCGCAGCAGCCTCGCCGGCCCCTTCGAGCTGACGGTCCAGGCGGGCCACTTCGTCGCCATCTCCGGCGCATCTGGGGCCGGCAAGAGCCTATTCCTGCGCCTGATCGCCGATCTCGATCCCGGCGAGGGCGACGTGCGCCTCGGCGGCGTGGAGCGTGCCGCATTCGCGCCGACCGAGTGGCGGCGGCGCGTCACCTATGTCGCGGCGGAATTGGGCTGGTGGAAGACCACCGTGGCCGAGCATTTTTCCGACGCCGAGCGGATGCCGGCCCGGCAGTTGACGGCGCGGCTCGGTGTCGGCGAAGCGCAGTTCGAGAGCACCGTCGACCGGCTGTCCACGGGCGAACGGCTGCGGCTGTCAATGATCCGCGCGTTTCTCCTCAAGCCGCCGGTCCTGCTGCTCGACGAGCCGACCGGCGCACTCGACCCGGAGTCCACCCTGGCGGTCGAGGCCTACCTCAAGGAAGCCGCCGCGGCGGGCACCGCCGTGCTGCTGGTCACGCATGAGCCCGAGCAGGTCGAGCGCCTCGGCGCCACGCACTATCGGATGGTGGATCGCAAGCTGGAGCCGGCCACGTGAATACCGTTGTTCTCAGTCCTGCCGATTTGGCGATTTCGGCGTCCCTGGTCGCGTTCGATGCGGCGCTGTCGGTTGGAATGCGGCTCGGCGTGCACCGCCAGGTGCTATGGGCGGGCTTGCGGATGGTCGTACAGCTCATCGCGGTCGGCTACCTGCTGCACTACGTCTTCGCGCTCAAGGACCCAGCGGTGACCGTCGGGCTGATTGTCGTGATGGCCGCCATCGCCGCCCGCGAGATCGTGGCGCGGCCGGAGCGCGGCTTCGCGGGCGCGACCGGCTACGTGATCGCCGGCAGCGGCGTAGCGATCGCCACCGTGGTGACGGTCGGGCTCGCGCTCGCGACCGCGATCCGGCCGCAGCCCTGGTTCGACCCACGCTACGCCATTCCGCTCGCCGGCATCGTTCTCGGCTCCGTGCTGAACGCCGGCAGCCTGACGCTCGATACGTTCCTGTCCGAGGTGCGCAACCGGCGAGCCGCCATCGAGACGCAGCTTGCGCTCGGCTGTTCTTACCGCGTGGCTATTGCGCCGATGATGCGCAACGCGATCCGCCGCGGCCTTTTGCCGATCGTCAACCAGATGTCGGCGGCCGGTGTGATCACGTTGCCCGGCATCATGACTGGCCAGATTCTTGCCGGCGCCGACCCCATCGACGCCGTGAAGTACCAAATCCTGCTGCTGTTCCTGCTGGCGGGCGCGAGCGGCCTCACCGGCGTCTCGATCGCATTCCTGACCGCGCGCCGCCTGACCGATGCACGACAGCGATTGCGATTGGATCGGCTGCGCTGAACGCCCCGGCGCGCGTCACGCAGCAAGCCATGACACGGCGGTGCGCTTGCGCCCGGCTTTGCAGCGGCGTAACAAAAAGCCATGCGTGAGCCGGACGATGCGCAGGCGCGGCGGGCAAAGCCGCCGGTGGTGGTCTATCCCAACGGCACCCTGCCGCCGGCCGCCATGAGCGTGCTCGAACGCGCACGCGAGACGCTCACCAAGACCGACGAAGTCATCGTGCCGCCACGCGACGCGCGCGCCTTTTCCGTGCCGGCGGGCGGCTTCTTCCGCATCGTCAGCATCGAGGGCTCCCAGGTCGGCGACCTCAATCTGTGGAACGCGCACGACCTGTCGGAGCGCTTCTTCAGCGGCAAGACGCGCGCGCTGCACGCGACCCATGTCGGCAAGGGCGACCGGCTGTGGAGCACGCTGCCCAACCTGCGGCCGATGGCGACCATCACCGAGGATACGCTCGGCTGGTACGGCTACGACGCCGACGGCGGCGGCATTCACGACGTCATCGGCACCCGCTGCGACCCCTACACCAACCGCCTCTTGTCGGGCGGCGACTATCATTATTGCTGCCACTCCAACCTCACGCGCGCACTCGCCGCTGCGACCGGCCTCGACGTGCGCGCGGCCGAGATGCACGTGCACGACGTGCTCAACGTCTTCATGTGCACCGGCTTCACGCGCGACACGCATCAATATTTCATGAAGGCGAGCCCGGTGCGGCCCGGCGATTTCATCGAGTTCTTTGCGGAGATCGATCTGTTGTGCGCGCTGTCGGCCTGCCCGGGCGGCGATTGCGGGTCGACCCATTCGAGCGACACAGCGGCGTGCCATCCGCTCAAGGTCGAGATCTTCAAGGCCGCCGAGGGCAGCCTCGCCGGCTGGCAACCGCCTCAGCGCAGCACCTACCCGCGCACGCACGGGCTCTAGACGTTTCCCGGCGAAGTTGAAGCCGGCTCGCCGTCCGGAAGCGCGACAAGCAAGAACCCGGACGCGTACGCCGCGCCGCATCGGTGACGCACGAGGGGCCCGCGTGGTACTGTACTGGCATGACAGTCTCATCGCCCCGCCTCGCCGTCCCGCCGCATGACATGGACGCCGATTCCATCGCCTTCATGGCGGTCCAGCCGCCGCTGCCGTCCGCTCCGGTGACGCCCACGATGGCGCGTGAGACCATGCGCCGCCTGCGCCCCATCAACCAGCCCGATCCCCCGCAGGTCGCGATGGTCCGGGACTTTCAGGCAGACGGCCCCGCCGGGCCCATTCCGGTGCGCGTCTATCGGCCCATCGGCAGCACCGAAACGGACGTCCTGCCGGTTCAGGTCTACTATCATGGCGGCGGCTGGGTGATCGGCGATCTCGACAGCCACGATTGGGTCTGCCGCATGGTCGCCAACCTCGCGCATTGCGTGGTGGCGAGCGTCGATTACCGCCTCGCGCCCGAGCATCGCTTTCCCGCGGCCTTCGAGGATTCACTTGCCGCCTGCGAATGGGTGGCGGCCAACGCCGATCGGCTCGCGATCGACCCGGCGCGCATGTCGGTCGGCGGCGACTCGGCCGGCGGCAATCTCGCTGCCGTCGTCGCGCTCGCCTTGCGCGACAGCGGCGCGATCAAGCTGCGCGCGCAAATCCTCACTTATCCGATCGTCGACGCCACCGCGATCTACGATGCACGCTTCTCCGATGGCGTGGCGCTCACCAACGGCGCCATGCGGGCGTACATCAAGCACTACGTGCCGGATGCTGCGCAGCGCAAGGACTGGCGCGTCTCGCCTTTGTTCGCGCAAAGCCACAAGGGCCTGCCACCGGCGCTCGTCGTCCTTGCCGGCTTCGATCCGCTCTTTGCCGAAGGCACGGCCTACGTGCAGCGCCTCGCCGACGAAGGCGTTGCCGTCACCGTCAAGACCTATCCCGGCCAGATGCACGGCTTCGTGTCGCGCCCGCGGCTGTTGCCGAAGTCCTACAGCGCCGTCGCCGACATCGCGGCGATGCTCAGCGCGCATCACTAACGCAAAAGGCCCGCCTTTCGGCGGGCCTATGCAACAGAGCTCAGCGAACGTCTATTCCGCCGCGATGCGCACTTCAGGCGCAGCTGCCTTGACGTCCGGCGTGACGTGGCTCTCGAACTTGGCGAAGTTCTTCTGGAACATGGCCACCAGCTCGCGCGCGGTCTTGTCGAACTCGCTCTTGTCCTTCCAGGTCTTCATCGGATTGAGCAGGTGCGGCTCGACGCCCGCCACCGAGGTCGGCACCGAGAAGCCGAAATAAGGATCGGTGCGGAAATCCCCGTCCTTGAGCGAGCCGTCGAGCGCGGCGGTCAGAAGCGTGCGCGTCGCCTTGATCGGCATGCGGCGGCCGACGCCGTACTTGCCGCCGGTCCAGCCCGAGTTCACCAGCCAGACGTCGACGTTGTGCCTGTTGATGTAGTCCTTCAGCAGGTCGGCGTAGACCGACGGATGCCGCGGCAGGAACGGCGCGCCGAAGCAAGTGGAGAATTCCGGCTGCACGCCGACCAGGCCCTTCTCGGTGCCGGCCACCTTGGCGGTGTAGCCCGAGAGGAAGTGGTACATCGCCTGCGTCGCCGACAGCTTGGCGATCGGCGGCATCACGCCGAAGGCGTCGGCGGTCAGGAAGATGATATTCTTCGGATGGCCGGCGGTGCCGGTGGCCGACGCATTGGGGATGAACTCGAGCGGATAGGCCGAACGGGTGTTCTCGGTCTTGGAGCCGTCGTCGTAGTCCGGCACGCGCGTCGTCGGATCGAACGCGACGTTCTCGAGGATCGCCCCGAAGCGGTTGGTGGCATCCCAGATCATCGGCTCGGCTTCCTGGCTGAGCTTGATGGTCTTGGCGTAGCAGCCGCCCTCGAAGTTGAAGATGCCGTTCGGGCCCCAGCCGTGCTCGTCATCACCGATGAGGATACGGCCCGGATCGGCGGAGAGCGTGGTCTTGCCGGTGCCGGAGAGGCCGAAGAACAGCGCGCTTTCACCTTCGTGGCTGACGTTGGCCGAGCAGTGCATCGGCATGACGTCCTTGGCGGGCAGATAGAAGTTCAGCGTAGTGAACACCGACTTCTTCATCTCGCCGGCGTAGGACGAGCCGCAGATCAGCACGATCTTGCGGGAGAAGTCGATCGCCACCATGGTGTCGGAGCCTTCGCGGCCGCCGTGACGCTTGGCGTCCGGCTTGAATGACGGCAGGTCGACGATGGTCATCTCGGGCACGAAGCCGGCGAGCTCCTTGAGATCGGGCCGGCGCAGCAACTGGCGAATGAACAGCGAGTGCCAGGCGTATTCGGTGAAGACGCGCACCTTGATGCGATAGGTGTGGTCGGCGCCGCCGTAGAGGTCCTGCGCGAACAGCTTCTTGCCCTTGCAGTGCGCGATGAAGTCGGCGAGCAGATTGTCGAAGCTCTCCTTCGACATCTTGCGATTGCCGTCCCACCACACGGAGTCGCGGGTGAGATCGTCCTCGACGGTGTGCTTGTCCTTCGGACTACGGCCGGTGTGATGGCCGGTCTCCGCGCAGAACGCGCCGCCGGCGACCACCGAACCCTCTCCGGCGCGAATGGCATGCTCGTAGAGCGGCGCCTCAGTCAGATTCCAGTTCACTTCGGCGAGATCGCTAAAGCCGAATTTATCGGCGCCGTAAGCGCCGTTCCGCACACCCGTTTCTTGCACCAAATCCTCCCAACAGGCGGGACGCCTTGAAACACAACCCCTCCGAACCCGTTCGGGTCCATGCACATAAGACGTTAGTATAGCCCCTCGTCTTATGGCCGGCGACCATAGTCAGCAGGGTCTTGGAAGCCAAGGTTAAATGCCATGCAAAGAGCGCGTAGCGCGTTGCGCCAAAGGCTTTGCCGCACTGCGAAAAGTCCTATGACGCGTGAGACATCACGCGCGCGCGGCGTCGGCAAGCTGCTTGAGCATCTGCCTTAACGCCACGGGGCCGGTAACGCGTGCGGGGAAAGCAAGCCGCAGCGCGCTCTGCCCCTGCTGCAGCTCAATGCCATCGGGGCTCACGCCGACGCAGCGCCAGCTCCCATCGGGCGCGCCGAGCAACCTTGTGGCGTAGAGCCGCAGGGCCTCGGCGTGATCGGCGTTCATGTGGGCGATCGCCTCCGCCTCGATGTCGACCAGCGCCTGCGCATCGTTAACGTCGGTGAGAACATCGGCGGCAGTCAGATCGGCGGCGCGGGCGAAGCCGCCGTTGAGATGCGCCGACACCACGTCCATGCGCCAGAACGCGAAATCGGCAAAGCCGGCATAGAGCTCGGACTTGGGATGACGGGCCAGAAAGCGCGCCCGGATGGCTGGCTCGTCGGCATCCTCACGCGCAATCCGCACCATGCTGCCGAGCACGGTCAGGCGCGGGTGCGCCAGCGCGTCGCCCTTGCCAAGCTCGGGCAGCAGCAGCGACGCGCGCGGGTCGGCCTCCAGGTTGGCGGTGTGGGTGGCGAGCCGCGACACCAGGATGAGCGGGCGGCCGGCAGCGTCGGTCGCCACGTTAACCAGGGAGCCGAAGGGGTGCCCGGTATTGCGGTCCAGGGTCGAGAGCGTGCCGGCACGGGTGGCGCGCAGGCGGGTCTTGGCGACCTCGCGCGGCGCGAAGTCGGCCGGCTGGGGGGCATCCTCGGGGGTGCGCCCCGGCATGGCCCCGGGCAGCGGCGGATCGGCGCTGGTCATGGCTCGGCTTTCGCCTCCTCGCCCAGGGCCGACGGCTTATGCCGCCTGACCCTTGAATTACCGATTGAATCACATAGTTGTTGCAAAGAGGCCACAATTCAGACCCTGTTTATGGGCTTCAAACACGCGGGAGTCAGCCAGGAGTGGCCAACCCAGAGGGTTAAAAGGGGCACATGCCGACCATCGCTCTCGTCGACGACGACCGCAACATCCTGACCTCCGTGTCGATGGCCCTGGAGTCCGAAGGCTATCGCATCATGACATATACCGACGGGGCCTCAGCCCTCGACGGTTTCAAGACGTCGCCGCCGGACCTCGCCATCCTGGACATCAAGATGCCGCGCATGGACGGCATGGAGACCCTGCGCCGGCTGCGCCAGAAGAGCGACGTGCCCGTCATCTTCCTCACCTCCAAGGACGAGGAGATCGACGAACTGTTCGGGCTCAAGATGGGCGCCGACGACTTCATCCGCAAACCGTTCTCGCAGCGGCTCCTGGTCGAGCGCGTGAAGGCGGTGCTGCGACGCTCCGCCGGCGTCAAGGACGGTGCACCGGTGAAGGAAACCGACAGCGCCAAGGTGCTCGAACGCGGCCAGCTACGCATGGACCCGGAGCGCCACACCTGCACCTGGAAGGGCGAGCCGGTGACGCTGACGGTCACCGAATTCCTCATCTTGCAGGCCCTCGCCCAGCGTCCCGGCGTGGTGAAGAGCCGCAACGCGCTCATGGACGCCGCCTACGACGATCAGGTCTATGTCGACGACCGCACCATCGACAGCCACATCAAGCGGCTGCGCAAGAAGTTCAAGGTGGTCGATACCGACTTCGAGATGATCGAGACGCTCTACGGCGTTGGCTACCGCTTCAAGGAACTGTGACCGAGGTTTAATGCGTCCCGCCGCGGCGACGGCCTGACGAAGCGTGCCGGCTTGCGGTAGAATTGGTCTTGGGGGCGGCATTCAATTTCCGTTCGTTCCCGTCGCCGCGCCCGACGCGGGGACGCATGAAGTGGTGATCCACCCTAACGCGGCTGACCTTCAACCGTGCTCGATCGGACCATAGAGATCAACGCACCGAAGCCGACCGCCGACGCCGAAGGGCCCGGCGAGGAGAAGCCGCGCGGGCCGCGCAAGCGCCTCACCAACGCGATGCGCGGGACTTGGCACTATACCTGGCAGCGCGCCTGGCAGTTCTTCGTGCGCCAGAGCTTCTCCAGCCTCACCCGCCGCATCGTCATCCTCAACCTTGCCGGCCTGGTCGCGCTGGTCACCGGCGTTCTGTACCTCTCGCAATTCCGCGCCGGCCTCATCGACGCACGCGTGCAGAGCCTGCTGGTGCAGAGCGAGATCATCGCCGGCGCCATTGCCGCCTCGGCAACCGCGGACACCGACAACGATTCCATCACCCTCGATCCCAGCCAGATGCTGCAATTGCCGACCGGCCAGAGCTACGGCCCGGTCGACAATTCGATGTCGAGCATCGAATTCCCCATCAATCCGGAACGCGTGGCGCCGGTGCTGCGCCGGCTGGTATCGCCGACCAAGACGCGCGCGCGCATCTACGACCGCGACGGCGTGATGATCCTCGACAGCCGCAATCTCTACGGCCGCGGTGACGTGTTACGCTTCGACCTGCCCCCGCCCAACGCGGAGAAGCCCGGCCTGGTCGAGCGCGCCTTTATCGCGCTCAGACGCTGGTTCGGGCGCGGCGATCTGCCGCTCTACCGCGAGCTCGGGCCCGAGAACGGCAAGGGCTACCCGGAAGTCGCCCAGGCGCTCGCCGGCCAGCACGCCAGCATGGTGCGGGTCAACAGCCGCGGCGAAGTGATCGTGTCGGTGGCCGTGCCGATCCAGCGTTTCCGCGCGGTGCGCGGCGCGCTCATGCTGTCGACGCAAGGCGCCGACATCGACGACATGGTGGAGGCGGAACGGCTCGCCATCGTCAAGGTGTTCCTGGTCGCGGCCGGCGTCATGGTGGTGCTGTCGATGCTGCTCGCCGGCACCATCGCCGGCCCGGTACGCCGGCTCGCCGATGGCGCCGAGCGCGTGCGCCGGCGCATCCGCACCCGCGTCGAAATTCCCGATTTCACGCGCCGGCGCGACGAGATCGGGCATCTGTCCGGCGCGCTGCGCGACATGACCAACGCGCTCTATACCCGCATCGAGGCGATCGAAAGCTTCGCGGCCGACGTCGCGCACGAACTGCGTAATCCGCTCACCTCGCTGCGCTCGGCGGTGGAAACGCTGCCGCTGGCGAAGACCGAAGAAAACCGCAACCGCCTGCTCGAGGTCATCCAGCACGACATCAAGCGGCTCGACCGGCTGATCTCGGACATCTCCGACGCCAGCCGCCTCGACGCCGAATTGCAGCGCCAGGAGGCCGCCCCGGTCGATCTCACCAAGCTGCTGGAGGCGCTGGTCGCCGCCGCCAACGAGATCCACATGAACGACGTCAACGTCACTGTGAGCTTCGAAGGCGGCAAGCCGGATGAGTTCAAGGTGCCCGGCCACGACTCGCGGCTCGGCCAGGTGGTCAGCAACCTCATCGACAACGCGCGCTCGTTCTCGCCGGCGGGCGGCACCGTGCACGTCACCTGCCGCAAGCTGAAGGAGGAGGTGGAGATCCTGGTCGACGACAACGGCCCCGGCGTCCCTGGCGACGCGCTGGAGAAGATCTTCGAGCGCTTCTACACCGACCGGCCCGAGCAGGGCTTTGGGCAGAATTCCGGCCTCGGCCTGTCGATCTCCAAACAGATCGTCGAGGGCCACGGCGGCAGGATCTGGGCTGAGAACCGCACCGCCCCGGCCAAAGGCGGCAAAGAGGCCAAGGTGCTCGGCGCCCGCTTCGTGGTGCGGCTGCCGGCGCAGTGACCGAGCCGGCGGAAGTAGCCCGCACCCGCGCCTGCATCATGCCTGCCACGCACCTGTTGCGCGCCGCGCCCCTGGCGGTACCCGGCCCCCCGTCCCAGATAGGCCCCGATCGGGGGGCGCACGGCCGGGCCCGTTGACCCAGCCTTTGGACTGGGCTACTCCCGGCGCCCGCGATACGGTCTTGGAAAAATTAACTATAACCACCCTAGGATCGCGCCCGCCCGAATTGACCAGGCGAGCTATATCTTGGTACCTCCAATTCGCAGTGCAGCAACACGCCCACATATCGATCCGGCCCCTTGCCATGGGCCTGCAAATGAGCCTGAATGCCCGTCTCATTCTGCGTTGCAGCAGGGTGAGCCCCGCGTGGAGTCCGGTATGATCGGCCTCGTTCTTGTGACCCACGGCCGCCTGGCCGTCGAATTCCGCTCGGCCCTTGAGCACGTGGTGGGTCCCCAGGAGCAGATCGAGGCGGTGACGATCGGTCCCGACGACGATATCGAGCAGTGCCGCAAGCACATCCTGGAGGCGGTCAAACGTGTCGACGCCGGCGAGGGTGTGGTCATCCTCACCGACATGTTCGGCGGCACCCCCTCAAACCTCGCCATCTCGGTGATGAGCCAGCCCAAGGTCGAGGTTTTGGCGGGCATTAACCTGCCCATGCTGATCAAACTCGCCAAGGTGCGGGAAACCGCCAACCTGCAGGATGCGGCGGCGGCGGCGCAGGAGGCGGGGCGCAAGTACTGCACCATCGCCAGCCGGGTTCTCAACGGTAAATGAACGAGCCGACCCCAGCGGACGGGCCCAAGGAGAAGGACTTGGAGGACGACGTAGGGGACGGCGCCGCGCCGGTGGTGCGCGAAGTCGAGATCATCAACAAGCTCGGCCTGCACGCGCGTGCGGCGATGAAATTCGTACAGACCGCCGAGCAGTTCAACGCCACCATTACCGTCAGCCGCGGCGACGAGAGCGCCGACGGCACCTCGATCCTCGACCTGCTGATGTTCGCGGCCGGCCCGGGCTCGACCATCGTCATCTCCGCCACCGGCAAGGAAGCGCAGGCCGCCATCGACGCCCTGTCTGCGCTGGTGGCGAACCGCTTCGGCGAGGACGAGTAGCGGTACCGCCTGCTGGTTGATCGGCGGCCAACTTCCGTCACAATGATTGCAAGGCTCGTTGAGGCCGGCTGAGCCGCCGGACCGCGGCGGCGCCGTGGAGCTCGCCTGCGTCCGTTCGATCCGGCGCCGGCGGCTCAACCAAGATCGCGTCAGCGACAAGCCATCAGGGAAGGAAGCACCCCATGCAACGCAGCACCGATCGCATTTTGACCACCCACACCGGCAGCCTGCCGCGCGCCGAGCCGCTGAGCGCCATGCTGCTCGCGCAGGAGCAGGGCAAGCCGGTCGATAAGGCCAGGCTCAACGAAACCATCGAAGCGCGCGTCAAGCACGTGCTCGACAAGCAGGTCGAAGCGGGCATCGACGTCGTCAATGACGGCGAGCAGGGCCGCGTCGGCTTCCAGACCTACATCTTGGAGCGCATGAGTGGATTCGGCGGCGCTTCCGAGCGCCCCTACGGCAAGGAATTCGTCCAGTTTCCCGAGTTCACCCAGCGCATGCTGGCGCGCATCCCCAACCACAGCAAGGTGTTCGACGCGCCGAAGGCGATCGCCGAGGTGCAATACATCGACGATGCCGCCATCAAGACCGAGATCGAACGCTTCAAGCGGCTGTCCGCCGCGGTCAGGCCGAAGGTCAGCGAGTTCTTCATGAACGCGCCCTCCCCCGGCATCATCGCCACCACCATGCTGAACGAGTTCTACGGCTCGCATCAGGACTATCTGGACGCGCTCGCGCGCGAGATCCACGGCGAATACAAGGCCGTGGTCGATGCTGGCTTCGTGCTGCAGATCGACGCGCCCGATCTCGCCATGGAGCGCGTGCTGCTGTTCCAGGACAAGACCGACGCCGAGTTCGCCAAGATCGTCGAGCAGCACATCGGCGCCATCAACAAGGCGATCGACGGCCTGCCGGCGGACCGCGTGCGCCTGCACGTGTGCTGGGGCAACTGGGAAGGGCCGCACAACTACGACATCGCCATGAGCGTGATCCTGCCGGCGCTCTATCAGGCCAAGGTCGGTGCGCTCGGGCTCGAATTCGCCAACCCGCGCCGGCAGCACGAGACCGCCGCCATCATGAAGAACAAGCTGCCGGACAACATGGTGCTGATCCCAGGCGTCATCGACTCCAAGAGCAATTTCGTCGAGCACCCGGAAGTGGTCGCGCAGCGCATCGAGGCCGTGGTGAACGCCGTCGGCGACCGCGAGCGCGTGATCGCGGGCGTCGATTGCGGTTTCGGCACCTTCGTTGGCTGGGAATGGGTCACCGAGGACGTGGTCTGGGCCAAGCTTAAGGCCCTGCACGACGGCGCCGCGCTCGCGTCCGGCCGGCTATGGGGCAAGAAGGCCGCGTGACCGCGCCAGGTCGGGGGGCGCCGGCCCGCCGCCCCCCCAACCGGCCGCAAGACGCTAAAATCCTTGCTAAATCGGCGGCAAAGCCGGTCCAATTGCACGTGCTTCAGTCATGGCACGGACATAAAGAAATCTTTATATATGCATTGCCCGGGCGCCCGGGGGCTGGTATAGGCACCCCAGTCCATCAACCCATTTCCGTCAGTTGCATAAGGATCTTTCATGACCGCAGCCGCCAAGAAGAAAGCCCCGGAACACGAATACATCGTCAAGGACATCGATCTCGCCCCCTGGGGCCGCACCGAGATCAATATCGCCGAGACCGAGATGCCGGGCCTGATGGCGACGCGCGAGGAGTACGGCCCCAAGCAGCCGCTCAAGGGCGCCAAGATTGCCGGCTCGCTGCACATGACCATCCAGACCGCGGTGCTGATCGAGACGCTGAAGGCGCTCGGCGCCGACGTGCGCTGGGTCTCCTGCAACATCTATTCGACCCAGGACCACGCGGCCGCGGCCATCGCCGCCGGCGGCACGCCGGTGTTCGCGGTCAAGGGCGAGAGCCTGACCGACTACTGGAATTACACCCGCAAGCTGTTCGAGTGGCATGACGGCGGCGTGCCGAACATGATCCTCGACGACGGCGGCGACGCGACCCTGTTCGTGCATCTCGGCGTGCGCGCCGAGGGCGGCGACACCAAGTTCCTCGACAACCCGTCGTCCGAGGAAGAAGAGATCCTGTTCGCGCTGCTGAAGAAGACGCTCCAAGAGAAGCCGAAGGGCTGGTTCGGCGAGATCGCCAAGTCGATCCGCGGCGTCTCGGAAGAGACCACCACGGGCGTGCATCGTCTCTACATGATGGAGAAGGAAGGCCGCCTGCTGTTCCCGGCGATCAACGTCAACGACGCCGTGACCAAGTCGAAGTTCGACAACCTCTATGGTTGCCGCGAGTCGCTGGTCGACGGCATCCGCCGCGGCACCGACGTGATGATGGCCGGCAAGGTCGCCATGGTCGCGGGCTTCGGCGACGTCGGCAAGGGCTCGGCGGCATCGCTCCGCAACGCCGGCTGCCGCGTGATGGTGTCCGAGATCGATCCGATCTGCGCGCTGCAGGCGGCGATGGAGGGCTACGAGGTCACCACCATGGAGGACGCGGTCAAGCGCGCCGACATCTTCGTGACCACTACCGGCAACAAGGACGTGATCACCGGCGAGCACATGCGCGGCATGAAGGACCGCGCGATCGTCTGCAACATCGGCCATTTCGATAACGAGATCCAGGTGGCGGCGCTGCGTAACCTGAAGTGGCACAACGTGAAGCCGCAGGTGGACGAGATCGAGTTCCCCGACGGCCACCGCATCATTCTGTTGTCGGAAGGCCGCCTGGTGAACCTCGGCAACGCCATGGGCCATCCCTCGTTCGTGATGTCGGCGTCGTTCACCAACCAGACGCTGGCGCAGATCGAGTTGTGGAACCACCACGACAGCTACGCCAAGAAGGTCTACACGCTGCCCAAGCATCTCGACGAGAAGGTCGCGCGGCTGCATCTGGAGAAGATCGGCGTGAAGCTCTCCAAACTCTCCAACGAGCAGGCCGCTTACATCGGCGTGCCGCAGGACGGCCCCTACAAGCCGGACCACTACCGCTACTAAGCGCTGTTACGAACGCGCTGCTGCCCAAGAAGCGCAAGACGGAACGGCCGGCCTTCGGGTCGGCCGTTTTCTTGTGGGGCTTGCCATTCCGAGGCGCGCACATAGTGCGAGAACCGAGATCCGGAGCCGCAATTTGTCGACTTTGGCGTGGCCCGGCTAATCGCCGGCGGTGATCACGTTGATCAGCGCCTGACGGCCTTCCACCCGCACCGCATGCAGCGCCGCATCGAGCGCCTTGGGCAGATCGGCCGGATCCTCGACGCGCACGCCGTAGCCGCCATAGGTCTCGACGATCTTCTCGAAGGCGTTGTCGATCGAGAAGTCGCTGAGCGGCTGCCGGTTGCTCTGCACGGTCAGGCCCTGCGGATACATTGAGCGGTTGGCGCGCCGCACCGCTTCCCAGCCGCCGTTGTTGAACACGATGGTCAGGATCGGCAGATTCTCGGCCTGCGAGACGTAATGCGCCGCCACCGGATTGTTGAAGATGTAGGCGCCGTCGCCTAGCGCGGCGACCACCAGCCGGTCGCGGGCGGCAAGCTTGCTGCCGAGCGCGGCGCCGAGGCCCCAGCCGAGACCGCCGGACGGCGTCAGCCGGAAGAAACTGGCCCGACGGTTCAGCCGCGCCTGGTCGGGCTCGAAGGCGCTTTCGCCAATATAGATTGCGTCCTCGCCGCACTTCTCGACGATGCAGCGCGTGGCCCAGCCCGGATCGATCGGGCGGCGCGTTTTCGCGGCTTCGAGCTTGGCGTTAAGCCCCGCCACGAAGACGGCGCGGCGTTCGACGAGACGGCTGCGGCGCGCCTCGATGCGATCACGCGGCAGGGCTTCCTTTTCCAGCGCCGCCGTCAAAAGCGGCAGCGCGTGCTCGGCGGTGCCGGTGAGCACCGCGTCGGCGGCAAAGCCGCGAATCGGCTCGCGGCTGAACATCGGATCGAGCGCCAGCTGGATGACGCGGGCGCCCGGCTGCGGCTGCTCGATGCTCGGGATCCACGGCACGTCGCATTCGGCGGCCAGCACCAGGTCCGCCTCCTTGAGTAGCGCGCCGGGCATCGCGCCGAGATACATCGGATGATCGAAGGCGATATTGCTGAAGCGCGGATGATGCTGCACGACCGGAATGGCGAAGCGCTCGGCGAAGGCTTCGAGCGCCGCCACCGCGGCCGGATGGCGGCCGACGTCGGCGGTGACGATCAGCGGCCGCTCGGCTTGCGCGATCAGCGCCGCGGCGCGGGCGATTTCGTCCGGATGCGGCAAGGACGCAGGCGCCGGCCGCAGCCGGCTCGGCGCGTGATCGATGGCGCCGGCGAGCGGCGCCGCGATCAACTCGCGCGGCAGCGTCAAATAGACCGGGCCGCGCGGCTCGCTCATTGCCACCTGGAAGGCGCGGTCGACCACCGTGCGCAGCTGCGCAGCCGAGCGCAGCTCGTAGTCCCATTTGACGTGCATGCGCAGCATCGCCGCCTGGTCGTACATCTCCTGCGCCCAGTGGATCACCCGGTTGCGCGCGCCGGCGGGCCCTTCCTCGTGCACCGGCGTGCGGCCCGCGGTGAACAGGATCGGCACCTTCTGATCCGCGGCGTTGATGACGTTGCAGATCGAGTTGGCGGTGCCGACGTGCACGTGCACCATCACCGCCTGCGCCCGGCCGGTGATCTGGTAGTAGCCGTGCGCCATGGCGACGGCCACGCTCTCGTGCGGCACCACCACCGGCGTCGGCGCTTTCAGCCCTTGCGCGGCGGCCCGCGCAAAAGCTTCGATGATCGGCGGGAAATCGGTGCCGGCGTTGCCGAAGAAATAATCGACGCCGTTCGCCGACAGCAGGGCAAGATAGCCGTCGGCGACCGATGCTTCATCGCGGTGAGCGATCGTCATGACACGTTTCCCGCCTCGGGTAAGACTTACTTGGCGCTCGCTTTGGCACGTTTGACGATCGAGGCCCAGAGCACAAGCTGCTTTTTCATCACGGCCTGATAGTGCTGTGGCGTGCCGCCGATCGGCTGAACGCCGAGTTGCTTCTCGCGCGCGATGACGTCGGGATCGGCGAGCGCCTTGTTCACCGCCTTGTTGATGCGCTCGACGATCGGCCGCGGCATGTTGGCCGGCCCGCTGACGCCGTGCCAGATGGTGACGTCGAAGTCGGGCACGCCCGCTTGCATCATGGTCGGCAAGTTGGGCGCCGCCGGCAAGCGCGTTGCCGAGGTGACGGCAAGCCCCCTCAACTGCCCCGCCTTGATATGCGGCAATGCCACCGGGCTGTTCGAGAACATGCCCTGCACGCGGCCGGCGATCACGTCGGCGATTGAGAAGTTATCGCCACGGTACGCGACCGGGACGACCTTGATGCCCGTCTGCATCTGCAGCAGCGTGATCGCGAGGCTGGTCAGCGTCCCGACGCCGTTGTGCGCCAGATTGATGGAGTTCGGTTTGGCCTTGGCGAGCTTGATCAGGTCGCCGACGCTTTTGACCGGCAGCTTCGGATTGACCACCAGGATGAACGGATTGGCGGCCACCTCGGCAATGTGCGTGAAATCGGTCTTCGGATTGAACGGCAGGTTATGCATGGTCGCGGCCATCACCGGAAACACGATCGAGGTCCAAGCCAGCGTGTAGCCGTCGGGCTTGGCGCGCACCACCTGCTCCATCGCCAATGAGCCGCCGGCGCCTGGATGATTGATGACGACGAAGTTCTGCCCGAGGTCCTTCGCCATCGCACCGGTGATGATGCGTGCGAGCACGTCGCCGGCGCCGCCGGCCGGGAACGGCACGATCATCTTGATGGGCTTGTCCGGGTAGCTGCCGGCGTAACTCGGTTGCGGCGCAAACGCCGTCAGCGCCCACAGAAACGTCAGTGCCAGTGTCACGATCCGCATGGCTTGTTTCCCCTTTAATGCCGTCGGCCTCGCCCCGGCAATATGCTGCAAATTCGTCCGGACAAACGCAAGCCATAATCGTGCCAATGTCCGGACATCTCCCGCGCCGCGCCAAGGCATTGCGCGCAGCAGGCGCGATGCGGCGCACTTGCACCTCAAATCTCGTCACGGGATCAGGCGGGCATGCTTCGGTCATGACCGAAGGCTGCCGATTGCGGGCGGGCTATCGACGGGAACTTTGCGCGCGCCCGAAAGTTTTTATTCGGAACATTGGAGGGCGCGATGAGAAAGGCGGCTACCCGAGCGGTTGCGCGGCGCGTGACCGAAAATGAATTCGACACCGTGGCGCTCTGGAGCGCGGGCCTTTGGCTGGCGGCGCTGGTCTATCTGCTGGCGACGCTCGGGCCGTTCCACTGAGGGGCCATTTCCCCTGACGCGCTTGGCGGCAAGGCGACTCTAACCTGGCGGGCCCATGAACGCGGCCGGTCAGGCAGGGGTTAATTGCCGCGCCGGGCGATGCCGGCGTGTTTTTCTCGTTCTCGAACGTTCATGCCGATCCCACCTCGCAGCCGCGTTGCGGCTCCACCCTCCCGGCGATTGGCGGGCAAAAGAGGAAGATTGCAGCGTCTGCACGCCGCCTGCCGCATTTTAAGACGGCTCTTTTAACGGCTTTTGCCCTACCCACGGGACGGCATGGCGGGGGATGCGCCGTCCGGCCAGCTTGAAGGTCCCGAGGGGCAGTGCTATCTGCCCGCCATGACGGCGGTTCCCATCCAGAATATACGCAATTTCTCCATCGTCGCGCACATCGACCACGGAAAATCGACCCTTGCCGACCGGCTGATCCAGCTGACCGGCGGGCTGACCCTGCGCGAAATGAAGGAGCAGGTGCTCGATTCCATGGACATCGAGCGCGAACGCGGCATCACCATCAAGGCCCAGACCGTGCGCCTGAAATACAAGGCGCGCGATGGCAAGGATTACATCCTCAACCTGATCGACACCCCCGGCCACGTCGACTTCGCCTACGAGGTGAACCGCTCGCTTGCCGCCTGCGAGGGCTCGCTCCTGGTCGTGGACGCCAGCCAAGGCGTCGAGGCGCAGACGCTCGCCAACGTCTACCAGGCGATCGACAACAACCACGAAATCGTCCCGGTCCTGAACAAGGTCGACCTGCCGGCGGCTGAGCCGGAGAAGGTCAAGGCACAGATCGAGGACGTGATCGGTCTCGACGCTTCCGGCGCCATTCCCATTTCGGCCAAGACCGGCGAGGGCGTGCCCGAGGTTCTGGAAGCCATCGTCACCAAGCTGCCGCCGCCCGCGGGCGACCGCGACGCGCCGCTCAAGGCGCTCCTGGTGGACTCCTGGTACGACGTCTATCTCGGCGTGGTCGTCTTGGTGCGCATCATCGACGGCGTCCTCAAGAAGGGCGACCAGGTGCACATGATCGGCACCGGCGCTTCCTATGACGTCGACCGCGTCGGCGTGTTCCTGCCCAAGCTGACGCCGGTCGACGAGCTTGGTCCGGGCGAGATCGGCATGCTCACCGCCTCGATCAAGGATCTGGCGGACACCCGCGTCGGCGACACCATCACCGACGAGAAGCGTCCGTGCGACGCGCCGCTCGCCGGCTTCCGTCCGGCAATCCCCGTGGTGTTCTGCGGCCTGTTTCCGGTCGACGCCGCCAACTTCGACGACCTGCGCGCGGCCATGGGCAAGCTGCGCCTCAACGACGCCAGCTTCTCCTTCGAGATGGAAAGCTCGGCCGCGCTCGGCTTCGGCTTCCGCTGCGGCTTCCTCGGACTGCTGCATCTGGAAATCATCCAGGAGCGCCTCTCCCGCGAGTTCAACCTCGACCTGATCGCGACCGCGCCGTCGGTGGTCTACAAGCTGCGTTTGCGCGACGGCACTGAGATGGAGCTGCACAATCCGGTCGACATGCCGGACCCGATGCAGATCGCCGAGATGCGGGAGCCGTGGATCGAGGCCACCATCCTGACGCCCGACGAATACCTCGGCGCCGTCATCAAACTCTGCCAGGACCGCCGCGGCGAGCAGAAGGAACTCACCTACGTCGGCAGCCGCGCCATGGTGAAGTACGAACTGCCGCTCAACGAGGTAGTGTTCGATTTCTACGACCGGCTCAAGTCGGTGTCGCGCGGCTACGCCTCGTTCGACTATCACCTCACCGACTACAAGGCGTCGGACCTGGTCAAATTGCAGATGCTGGTCAACGGCGAGCCGGTCGACGCGCTTGCCATGCTCGTGCACCGCACGCGCGCCGAGACGCGCGGCCGCGCCATGGCCGAGAAGCTGAAAGAATTGATCCCGCCGCACATGTTCCAGGTGCCGATCCAGGCCGCCATCGGCGGCAAGGTGATCGCGCGCGAGACCGTGCGCGCCTTCCGCAAGGACGTGACCGCCAAGTGCTACGGCGGCGACGCCACGCGCAAACGCAAACTTCTCGACAAGCAGAAGGAAGGCAAGAAGAAGATGCGGCAATATGGCAAGGTGGATATTCCGCAAGAGGCGTTTATTGCAGCGCTGAAGGTGGATGTGTAAAGGGCGACCGGCCCGCCACGACACCTGCTCCCTCTTGCTCGACGAACAACAGAAAAAACGAGAGCCTCTATGGAATTAGCGCTTCGCACGTTCTATCGCGTGCCTGTGGTCGGCTGGCTGACGAAAGACGCCGTAAACGGCAAGCCGGACGCCAAGTATTACTTCATGGCGAACATCGCCATCTTGTATGCAGTCCTGCTTTATGTGGTCGGCTATCCGCTCCTCATCGTCACGTTGCTGGCAGCGACGGCGCTCATGCTCACGACGATCGTCGTCTTTACTGCGGTTGATCTCTTCACCAGCGAGGCTCGCGCGCAGCCCGACGACCGCAAGCGCAGGTGACACGCGAGGCGGGTTTGCGCAGCGCACTCCGTCATTCTTGCTTCACCGAAGAACGGCAGGTTACGCCTTCGGCTGACCCGCCGTTCAACGTAGTGCCATCCCCCTCATGATTCGCCTCGACAACATCTCAAAGCAAAACGGCCATCAGCTTCTCTTCATCGAGGCCTCCGCGGCGCTCAACAGGGGTGAGAAGGTCGGCCTCGTCGGTCCCAACGGCGCCGGCAAGACCACGCTGTTCCGCATGATCAAGGGTGACGACGCGCCCGACGAAGGCCAGGTCGCCGTCGATCGCGGCGTGACCATCGGCTACTTCAGCCAGGACGTCGGCGAGATGGCGGGCCGCAGCGCCGTCGCCGAGGTCATGGACGGCGCCGGCCCGGTGAGCGAGGTCGCCGCCGAGATGAAGGAGCTGGAAGCGGCGATGTCCGATCCGGATCTCGCCGATCCCGAGCGCGCCGACGAGATGGAGGCCATCATCGCGCGTTACGGCGAGGTGCAGCACCGCTTCCAGGAGCTCGATGGCTACGCGCTCGAGGGCCGCGCGCGCGAAGTGCTGGCCGGTTTGAGCTTCAGCGACGAGATGATGGACGGCGACGTGGGTGCGCTGTCGGGCGGCTGGAAAATGCGCGTGGCGCTCGCCCGCATTCTCCTGATGCGGCCCGACGCCATGCTGCTCGACGAGCCGTCGAACCATCTCGACCTCGAAAGCCTGATCTGGCTGGAGCAGTTCCTGAAAGGTTACGAGGGCTTGCTCCTGATGACCTCGCACGACCGCGAGTTCATGAACCGCATCGTCGGCAAGATCGTCGAGATCGACGGCGGCGGCCTGACGACGTACGCAGGCGACTACGAGTTCTACGAGCAGCAACGCGCGCTCGCCGAGAAGCAGCAGCAGGCGCAGTACGAGCGTCAGCAGGCGATGCTCGCCAAGGAAATCAAGTTCATCGAGCGCTTCAAGGCGCGCGCGTCCCATGCGGCGCAGGTGCAGAGCCGCGTGAAGAAGCTCGACAAGATAGAGCGCGTGGAGCCGCCCAAGCGCCGCCAGACCGTGACGTTCGACTTTCCGCCGGCGCCGCGCTCCGGCGACGATGTCGCGGTCCTGAAAAACGTGCAGAAGGGCTACGGCAGCCGCAGCATCTATGACGGGCTCGACTTCACCGTTCGCCGTAAAGAGCGCTGGTGCGTCATGGGCGTCAACGGCGCCGGCAAGTCGACGCTATTGAAGCTGATTGCCGGCGCGGCGGAGCCGGACGCCGGAACCGTGGCGCTGGGCGGCAGCGTGAAGATGGGCTACTTCGCCCAGCACGCCATGGACGTGCTCGACGGCGAACGCACCGTGTTCCAGTCGCTGGAGGACGCCTATCCGCAAGCAGGCCAGGGCTCGCTGCGCACGCTCGCCGGCTGCTTCGGCTTTTCCGGCGACGACGTCGAGAAGAAATGCCGCGTGCTGTCGGGCGGCGAGAAGGCGCGGCTGGTGATGGCGATCATGCTCTACGATCCGCCGAACTTCCTGGTGCTGGACGAGCCCACCAACCATCTCGACATGGCGACCAAGGAAATGCTGATCGGCGCGCTCAGCGACTACGAGGGCACCATGCTGTTCGTGTCGCACGACCGGCACTTCCTCGCCGCGCTGTCGAACCGCGTGCTGGAGCTGACGCCCGAGGGCGTGCACCAGTACGGCGGCGGCTACAGCGAATACGTCGCCCGCACCGGCCACGAGGCGCCCGGGCTGCACAGCTGAGGCAGCGCACAGCCGCCAGCCTTCAAAAATTTCCTGCCCCAACTTATCCCCGCTGACCTCGGGCGGCCTTATCATGCCCGCGGCTTGATCGGACGCGCGCCACCAACTCGAGGGTGGCGCGCCGAAGACCAAGGCCGGCACGCCGACAATGCGTGCCGTGCCGTCGGGCTCGCGCGGAGTGCGCCGGCCTTGTCGGCAATGGAGCGCCGGGAGGGCGCAGCCCGCTTCGCCAAGCGGGCGCGCGCCCTCGCCAGGCGCGCGGGGCGGGTGCGTCAATCCCGCCCCCAAGGGGTCTCGCCAACCCCTCGCGCCCTCCCGGCGCTCCACGCTCCGTGTCGGAGCAAGGAAAAAGGGACGCCGGCCCACCCGGGGCCGTTCAAAGAACACGGGTGATGGCGCGCGGCTGTTTGACAACGTGAAGGTAAGCGGTCGCGCATCGTTCGTCGGCGCGACGACCGAGAAATACGCTAGCGGTTGTACCACCAGTGGCGCAGCGCCCGCTGGCCCGGATTGCTTTCGTTCAACATCTGGTCCCAGTTGCGATAGCGACCACCGCCCGCACGCGGCGCGGCGCCGAAGGTGGCAGGGGATGGCGCGAACGCATTTTCGAAACCGACCTGCGGCCCGCGCGCGCGCCGCTCGACGTTGCGGTCGTCACGCTGACGGGCGCGCGTCCGTTCACGGTTGCGCCGCGCCACCGCACGGTATGACTGACGCTCACCGGTGACGACGATCTCGGTGTCGCCGCGGTTGGCGCTCACGAGCTTGAACAGCATGGCCGCGTGTTTGGGCAGCAGGCGAATGCAGCCGTGCGAGGCCGGCTGACCGAGATAAGACACCTCGTAAGAGCCGTGAATGGCGTAGCCGCCGTGGAAGAATATCGAATAGGGCATCGGCGACATGTGGTACTTGCGCGAGTACCATTTGCGCGCCAGCCGTTGCGGCCGGTATGTGCCGTTGGGCGTGCGGTAGCCCCAGCGCGCCGTGGACACTGGCCATTCGTACTCACGCACGCCGTCGACCGCGACCGAAAGGCGCTGGGTCGACTTGTTGACGGTGATCACGACCTCGGCACGGGCGCTCGAGAGGCCGGCCAGAAAAACGGCCAGCACGAATCCGACGACGGCGGATGCGGCGATAGAACGCGACATCGGGCACTTCCAGGGTACGCACGTGAACGCAACAACACTCCGGCACGACAGCGCCGTTAATGAACGTTAATACAGACGCGGTGCTGAAGCACCTACTTTTGCGGGAATCTTTGGTCTCTCCTGCGACAACACGCACCAGGGCGGTGATGCCATTTTCCGCGCCAATATCGGGGCCGTGTCGGAGCATCACACCATCCGATTAAGCGAACCCCCGCAATTTACCTGACACGGGTCATGGAAGCGGCTAGAGGAAGAGACCATGAACATCCGGGTCGCGCTCGTTTTGGCCGTGGGTCTTGCCGTTTCGGGCAGCATGCCCGCCATGGCGCAGTCCGACGCTCAGACGCCGGCCATGAAGCCCGCAGCGGCCGAGCCGGCGGCAACGCCCGCCAAGGCGGACACGAGCCAGCCCGAAACGCCGCCCGCCGCCAAGGCCGTTCCGAAGCCGTCGACACCGGCTGCCGCCGCCGCGCCGCAGCCCGCGCAAACGCCGGCAACCGCGACGGCGGACACGCCGGACAAGGCGAAGGCGCCGCCGAAGCCGGCTGCCGCAAAGACGCCTGACGTTACGCCACCGACACAAGAGCCCGTGGCGGCGCCCGCGACCGTCATGACACCGTTGCCAGAGAATCGGCCCAGCATCAGCCAGGCGCGGCTCGAACGCACCGAGCCGGCGAAGGTGCTGTTCGGGCACGTCGAACTGCCGTCGGTCGGCGCGCCACGGGTCATCGGCTACTATTCGAAGGGTTGCCTTGCGGGCGCCGTCGAACTGCCCATCGACGGGCCTCACTGGCAGGTCATGCGGCTGTCGCGTAATCGCAACTGGGGCCATCCCGAACTGATCCGCTTCCTCAAGCGGTTTTCAGCGGACGCCGCCAAGGCCACTGGCTGGCCCGGCATCCTGATCGGCGACATGGCGCAGCCGCGCGGCGGCCCCCTGCCCTTCGGCCACCTGAGCCATCAGGTCGGCCTCGACGTCGACATCTGGTACACGCCTGAGCCCGACCACATCCTGACGCGCAAAGAGCGGGAGACCATGTCGGCGACCCACATGGTGGCGGCGAGCGGCCGCTCGGTGAACGAGAACTTCACGGCGGCCGACGCGAAGTTTCTGCGCACCGTCGCGGAAGAGCCGAATGTCGAGCGCGTGCTGGTCAACGCCGCGATCAAGAAGAAGATGTGCGAGCTCGAAGGCAAGCACCATTACGCCTGGATGGCGAAGCTCAGGCCCTGGTACGCCCACACCAGCCACATCCACGTGCGGCTGAAGTGCCCAGCCGATTCACCGCATTGCCGCGCGCAGCCCTCGGTGCCGAGCGGCGACGGCTGCGGCAAGAAGGCGCTGGCGTACTGGTTCTCCGACCGCGTGCTGCACCCCAAGCCGGCGAAGCATCCCCGCCCGCGCAAGGAGATCATGCTCGCCAACCTGCCCGCCGCCTGCAAAGCGGTGCTCAACGCCCCGGCCAAGAAGAAGCATCTCGCCTCGGAAGTGCGCTGAAACGCGCTAAGCCACCGGCAGCACGTTGGTGTACTTCACCTGCTCGAGCGCGAAGCTCGACTCGATCGAGGCGATGCCTTCGAGCCGTGTCAGCTTGGTCTTGAGGAAGCGTTCATAGGCGGCGAGATCCGGCACCACCACCCGCAGCCAGTAATCGCGCGGGCCCGTCATCAGATAGCATTCGAGCACTTCGGGCCAGCGCGCGATGGTCTTGGCGAACCGATCGAGCAATTCTTCGCGCTGCTTCTCCAGCTTGACCGAGATGAACACGCTGACCGGCAGCCCCACCGCGCGCTGGTCGAGCACCGCCACGTAGCGCGATATGACGCCGGCCTTTTCCAAAAGCCGCACCCGGCGCAAACACGGCGACGGCGACAGCCCCACCTTGGCGGCGAGGTCGGCGAGGCTGAGCCGGCCGTCGTCCTGCAGGTGGCGCAGGATCTTCAAGTCGATGGCGTCCAGATTCGGGCTTGGCATATCCTGCTCATTTCATGAGATATCTTGTTATAATTAGCCAATAGATAGCAAAAGAATAGCTCGTTTTGGCAACTTTCGCCAGAACCAAAGCCGGATAGTAGCCTCTCCTCATCAGGCAAAGCAGGCAAAACGCGATGGCCAAGCCCGGGACATCATCTGAATATCTGTCGATTCTTGGGGGGCTGGAGCGCAAGGTGCTCTGGCTGGCTAGCTTCCTCATCCACCACGCCAACCACCTGCGCGAGAACACCGACGGCCTCAAGGTCGGCGGCCACCAGGCTTCGTCTGCCTCGCTCGCCACCATCATGACCGCGCTCTATTTCGACGTCCTCAAGCCGGAGGACCGCGTTGCGGTGAAGCCGCACGCCTCGCCGATCTTCCACGCCATCCAGTATCTCCTCGGCAAGCAGACCCGCGAGCGGCTGGAGGCCTTCCGCGGCTTCAAGGGCGCGCAGAGCTATCCCTCGCGCTCCAAGGACGCCGACGACGTCGACTTCTCCACCGGCTCGGTGGGCCTGGGCGTGGCGCAGACCTTGTTCTCCTCGCTGACGCAAGACTACGTGCGCGCGCACGGCTGGGGGCTCGAGCGGCGGGAAGGGCGCATGATCTCGCTCCTGGGCGACGCCGAACTCGACGAGGGCAACATCTTCGAGGCCCTGCTGGAAGGCTGGAAGCAGCGCCTGCGCAATTGCTGGTGGATCGTCGACTACAATCGCCAGAGCCTCGACGCCGTCGTGCGCGAGGGCCTGTGGGAGCGCTATCAGCAGCTGTTCCAGAACTTCGGCTGGGACGTCGTTATCGTCAAATACGGCTCGCTGCAGCAGGCGGCGTTCAAGGAGCCGGGCGGAGCCAAGCTCAAGGCCTGGATCGACAACTGCCCCAACCAGCTCTATTCGGCCCTGGTGTTCGCCGGCGGCGCCGCCTGGCGTAAGCGCCTCAATGACGAGATCGGCGACCAGGGCGACGTCAGCAAGCTAATCGAGAAGCGCAGCGACGCCGAACTCGCCGCGCTCATGAACAACCTCGGCGGCCACGATCTGCCGGCGGTGCTGGACGCCTTCCGCGGCGTCACCACCGACAAGCCGACCTGCTTCATCTGCTACACGGTGAAGGGCTTCGGCTTGCCCATGGCCGGCCACAAGGATAACCACGCCGGGCTGATGACGCCGGCGCAGATGGAAACGTTCCGCCAGGCCAACAACGTCCGGCCCGGCCACGAGTGGGACAAGTTTGAGGGACTGTCGAACGCCCCGGAGATCGAGGCGTTCCTCAAGCGCGTGCCGTTCGCCGCCGGCGGCGAGCGCCGGCTGAAGGCGCCGCCGATCCCGGTGCCGGAGAAGCTGCCGCTGCCGCAGCAGGCCACGAACTCGACGCAAGCCGGCTTCGGCGCCATCCTCAACGACATCGGCCGCGGCGACGACGACTTCACCCAGCGCATCGTCACCACCTCGCCCGACGTGACCGTGTCCACCAATCTCGGCGGCTGGGTCAACCGGCGCGGGCTGTTCGCGCATGAAGCGACGCCCGACACGTTCCGCAACGAGCGCATCCCCTCGACCTTCAATTGGGAGTTCTCGCCGCAGGGCCAGCACATCGAGCTCGGCATCGCGGAAGCGAACCTGTTCACGCTGCTGTCGGCGCTGGGGCTCTCGCATTCGATCAACGGCGTGCGGCTCTTACCGGTCGGCACGCTCTACGACCCCTTCGTCGCGCGCGGCCTCGATCAGCTCAACTACGCCTGCTACCAGGACGCCCGCTTCATGGTGGTGGGAACGCCGTCCGGTATCACGCTTGCCGCCGAAGGCGGCGCGCACCAGTCGATCGCCGAGCCGCTCATCGGCATGGCGCAGGACGGCCTCGCCGCCTTCGAACCGGCCTACGTGGACGAACTCGCCGTCATCATGCGCTGGGCCTTCGACTACATGCAGCAGGACGGCGACGCCGGGCCGTCCGAAAAGAACTGGCTGCGCGACGAGACCGGCGGCTCGGTCTACCTGCGACTTTCCACGCGCCCGATCGAGCAGATCGCGCGACAGATGACGCCTGAGCTCGAGCGCGACATCGTCGACGGCGCCTACTGGCAGCGCAAGCCGGGGCCGAACGCGCAGGTGATCGTCGCCTACACCGGCGCCATCGCGCCGGAAGCGATCGACGCCATCGGCCTGATGGCGGAAGACCGCCGCGACGTCGGCCTGCTTGCCGTCACCTCGGCCGACCGGCTCAATGCCGGCTGGACGGCCGCGCAGCGGGCGCGCGAGCGCGGGCTGGTGCACGCGCGTGCGCATATCGAACGGCTGCTCGCCGACGTGCCGGCCCATTGCGGCATCGTCACCGTGCTCGACGGCCATCCGGCGACGCTCGCCTGGCTCGGCGCCGTCAACGGCCACCGCACGCGCTCGCTCGGCGTCGAACATTTCGGCCAAACCGGCTCGCTTGCCGACCTCTATCGGCACTACGGCATCGATGCCAACGCCATCGTCGCCGCGGCGCAGGCGATCGCACCCGGCCGGCCGATAAGGCACCTGAAGGCGCTGCCATAAGGCAGTCATGCACGACTAATTTGAGTCAAAGCGGCGCAACGCCATGCGGCGTGCTCCCTCTCCCCTGTGGGGAGAGGGTTGGGGTGAGGGGGATCAGGATCCTTGTTGGGCTATTACCCCTCATCCGCCGCGCTCCGCGCGCCGACCTGTCCCTATGGGAGAGGCGAAGAGAGCGTGCGGCGCGCGCTCGATTCAGACTGAAGGGTTCACACCATCGCCGCGCCGCCGATCAGCGCGAAGATGATGCCGCCGATCACCAGCCAGATCACGAACATCACCACGATGACCGCGATGGTGTAGAGCACGGCCTTGTTGGCCGGCGGGCGCATCAACGCGGCGAGCCCGGTGTGCAACAGGTAGATGCTGTATAGGCCGAGCAGCGACAGGATCGACAGCATCGGGATCAGGCCAAACACACCGGCGAGCCAGGCGGCGGTCGGCGCATAGGCCGACACCTTCATGGCGCTCGCCAAGCTCCGCTGGCCGCCGAAGCTGCCGGCCAGGAAGTCGATGACGTAGGCCATGAGGTAGACGCCGGCGAGCCCAAACGCGTAGCTGACGACCGCGTGCCAGATGCCGCTGCCGATGCCGACGCTGAACGGCCCGAAGCCGATGAGCGTCGTGCCGATGAAGGTACAGACCGGCGGGATCGCCGCCAGGATCATCACGTAGTTGGGAAACAGGAAGCCCGGGTCACCGGACTCAGCCTCGATTTTCAGCCACTCGGATTTCGGCTGCAGCAGGATCGCTTTCGCACGTTCGACCAGATTCATGGCACCCCTCCATGGATTGAGGCCTCGACGAACAACTCGGCTTGACGCTCACATGAACGTTCGGATCAAAGTTTAGCGTCCTCCAGGATCATCGCCGCGCCTTTCTCGGCGATCATGATGGTGGGCGAATTGGTGTTGCCCGATGTAATCGACGGCATAACGGAAGCGTCGATCACCCGCAGGTTGTCGGTACCGATCACCTTCAGACGGGCGTCGACCACGGCGCGGGCATCGTCGGCGCGGCCCATCCGCGCGGTGCCGACCGGATGGAAAATGGTGGTGCCGATGTCGCCGGCGGCTTTTTCCAATGCCGCCTCGTCGTCGTCGCGGATGGCGCCGCCCGGCAGGTATTCCTCCGGCGCGTAGGGCTGCAATGCCGGCTGCGAGACGATGCGGCGCGTGACGCGGATGGAATCGGCGGCGACGCGGCGGTCTTCCGGCGTCGACAGGTAATTGGGCGCGATTGCCGGCGCGGCCGCGGGGTCTTTCGATTTCAACATCACGCGGCCGCGGCTGGTCGGCCGCAAATTGGCGACGCTCGCGGTGAAAGCCGGGAACGGATGCAGCGGCTCGCCGAACTTGTCGAGCGACAGCGGCTGCACATGATACTGGATGTTGGCGCGGTCTTGCGTCGAGTCGGAGC
This sequence comes from uncultured Pseudomonadota bacterium, assembly GCA_963773225.1. Classification (GTDB taxonomy): domain Bacteria; phylum Pseudomonadota; class Alphaproteobacteria; order Rhizobiales; family Xanthobacteraceae; genus Pseudolabrys. Next base: position 160,173 of record CAVZAO010000014.1, on the reverse strand, counting down.
GGGTGAACACGCCGAGCTGCGACGGCGCCATGGTCATCGGACCACGCCGGCGCAGCACGTAATCGAGGCCCATACCGGCGCGCCCGATCAGCGAGGCATACGTGGCGTTCAGGGTCTTCACGCCCGACACCTTGAAGATCATGCGCAACTGCAAATGATCCTGGAGATTGGCGCCGACGCCGGGCTTGTCGAGCCGCACGGGAATGCCGTGTTTGCCGAGTTCGTCCGCCGGCCCGATGCCCGACAGCATCATGAGCTGCGGCGAGCCGATCGAGCCCGCCGACAGGATCACCTCGCCGCGGCAGCGCGCCGAGCGCGCGGCGCGGTTCTGGCGCCAGCGCACGGCCGTGACGCGCCGGCCGTCCATGTCGAAGCCTTCGACCAGGCAGCCAGTTTCCACCTTGAGGTTGGGACGGCCCATCGCGGGCTTGAGAAATCCGCGTGCGACCGACCAGCGCCGCCCCGTGCGCTGGTTGACGTGGAAATAGCTGACGCCTTCGTTGTCGCCGGTGTTGAAATCCTTGGTGGCGGGGATGCCGGCCTGGACGGCGGCCTGGCGGAAGGCCTCCAGGATCTCCCACGACAGCCGCATGGGCTCGACCCGCCATTCGCCGCCGCGCGCCTGGCCGGGCAGGAAGTGGTCGAGGTGCTTGTCGAAGTAGGGCTTAACGTCGTCCCACGACCAGCCGGGCAGGCCGAGCTGGCGCCAATGGTCGTAGTCGCCCGCCTGCCCGCGCATGTAGATCATGCCGTTGATGGCCGAGCAGCCGCCGATCACCTTGCCGCGCGGGTAATTGAGGCTGCGGCCGTTGAGGCCCGGCTCGGCTTCCGTCTTGAACAGCCAGTCGGCACGCGGATTGCCGATGGCGAACAAGTACCCGACGGGAATGTGAAACCAGATCCAGTTGTCGCGGCCGCCGGCCTCTAGCAGCAATACTCGCTTACCGGGATCGGCTGACAGGCGGTTGGCAAGCACGCAGCCGGCCGAGCCCGCGCCAACGATGATGTAGTCGAAGTCGCCTTCGAGGGGTGCCGGCTCGCTCATTCCCATTCCTCGATTCCGTTCAGGCAGGGGGACTTTACCGCGCCAAGCAAGTCTTGCTAACCTCCCTTCCGGCCTTCGGCGCATTGTGCATGCGCCGCTCATCTGTCGGAACGGCGGTTCCGGCGTCCGGTCGCTTTCATCCTGAACCGACGCCCGCGGGGTGCGTGTGATACGCGCCCAAGGAGGACCGCCATGCTTGCCCGGCTTGTTGCCGCTTTCTGTCTGTTGATTCCGTTCGCCGTCGCGCCGCAACCCGCGGCCGCGCAGTCCACCGGCGACCATGGCACGCTAACCGTGTTCGCCGCCGCCTCCATGCGAAATGCGCTCGACGACGTGGACAAGGCCTTCGCCAAGACCTCCGGCGTCAAGGTGACGGCGAGCTACGCCGCCAGTTCCGCGCTCGCCAAGCAGATTGCGCAAGGCGCGCCCGCCGACGTCTACGTCTCGGCCAACATCAAATGGATGGACTATCTGCAGAAGCAGAAGCTGATCGTCGACGCAACGCGCGTCAACCTGCTCGGCAATTCGCTGGTGTTGATCGCGCCCAAGGCCTCCAAGCTCGATCACGTCGATATCGCCAAGGGCTTCGACATCGCCAAGCTCGCGGGCAAGGGCCGCATCGCGGTCGCCGACACCAAGGCGGTGCCGGCCGGGCTCTACGCCAAGGCGGCACTGAAGTCGCTCGACGCCTGGAAGGCGGCCGAGCCCAAGCTGGCGCAGGCCGAGAACGTGCGCGCGACGCTCGCCTACGTCGCGCGCGGCGAGACGCCGCTCGGCATCGTCTACGCCACCGACGCCAAGATCGAGCCCAAGGTGAAGATCATCGGCGTGTTCCCGGAAGACTCGCATCCGCCGATCAAATATCCGGTGGCGGCGATGAAAGACGCCAAGAGCAAAGCGGTGAAGCAGTATCTGCAGTTCCTGCGCACGCCGGAGGCCAAGACGATCTTCGAGCACTACGGCTTCACGTTCCTCATCAAGCCGGTCTCGTAAGGCCGGTGTTCGACCTCACGCCCCAGGACTGGACCGCGGTTCTGCTGACGCTGCGCATCGCCGTGGTCGCCACGGCGGTGACGCTGCCGTTCGGCATCGCGCTCGCGACGCTTTTGGCGCGCAAGGATTTCTGGGGCAAGGCGCTGGTCGAAGCCATCGTCTACCTGCCGCTGGTGCTGCCGCCGGTCGTGACCGGCTATCTGCTGCTGATCACGCTCGGCCGGCGCGCGCCGGTCGGCGCCTTCCTCGACCAGCATTTCGGCATCGTGTTCTCGTTCCGCTGGACCGGCGCGGTGATCTCCTGCGGGGTGATGGCGTTCCCGCTCATGGTGCGCGCCATAAGACTGTCGATCGAGGCCATCGACCGCAAGCTGGAGGACGCAGCCAGCACGCTCGGCGCCAACCGGTTCTGGTGCTTCGTCACCATCACGCTGCCGCTGGCACTGCCCGGCATCATCGCCGGCGCCATGCTCGCCTTTGCGCGCGCGCTCGGCGAGTTCGGCGCCACCATCACCTTCGTATCCAACATCCCGGGCGAGACCCAGACCATCTCGGCGGCGATCTATACGCTGACACAGATTCCCGGCGGCGACGTCGCGGCGCTGCATCTGGTCGTTGTGGCGGTGTTGATTTCGCTCGCCGCGCTGGTGACCTCGGAATGGCTGGCGCGCCGCGCCACGGCCAGGCTTCACGGCGCATGATCCCGAAAAGGGGGAACCGGCTTTCCGACAAGATCATGCGCAAAAGAGACGCTTGAAGATGCTGACCGTCGACGTCGAAAAATCGTTCGGCGAATTCTCGCTTGCCGCCGCCTTCGAAGCGGCCGGCGGCTGCACGGCGCTGTTCGGCCCGTCCGGCGCCGGCAAGACCAGCATTATTTCGATGATCGCCGGCCTGACGCGGCCCGACCGCGGGCGCATCGTGCTCGACGGCGAGACGCTGTTCGATTCCAAAGCGCGCATCAACGTGCCGGTATCGCGCCGCCATCTAGGCCTCGTGTTCCAGGAGGGCCGGCTGTTTCCGCATCTGTCGGTGAAGCGCAATCTCGACTACGGCCGCTGGATGAGCGGCCGCGCCTTCGACGCCGCCGCTTTCGACCACGTCACGGCCTTGCTCAATATCGGCCACCTGCTGACGCGCCGCCCCGGCAGGCTGTCGGGCGGCGAGCGTCAACGGGTGGCGATCGGTCGTGCGCTGCTGATGCAGCCGCGACTTCTGCTGCTCGACGAGCCGCTCGCCGCGCTCGACGCCGCGCGCAAGGCCGAGATCCTGCCCTATCTCGAGCGGCTGCGCGACGAAGCGCGCGTGCCGATGATCTATGTCAGCCATTCGCCCGACGACGTGAAGCGCATCGCAAACCGCGTGGTGATGCTGGAGGCGGGGCATGTCACGGCGGTGAACGGCGCGGAGCTATTATCAGCGAACCCTCAGTGAGATAACTGAGTAGCCCGAAGCGATCTAATCAAGCCGTCAAGCTTCACTGCCTCAAATCTCAGTTGGTTAACAACGCGGTCATAATGGCCACGACGGCTCAATTCCCGAACTTTTCCCCGAATCAACCATAATTGCTTTTCCAAATCTTGAATTGCCATTGCAATCTCCAAGCTCGAATCTCATTGAAGATAGTTTATCATGCACCCGCCGTCCCGCATCGTCTGCCTGACCGAAGAAACCGTCGAGACGCTCTATCTTCTCGGCGAGGACCACCGCATCGTCGGCGTCTCGGGTTACGCGGTGCGGCCGCCGCGCGTGCGCAAGGAGAAGCCGCGCGTCTCGGCCTTCATCTCGGCGGACGTGCCGAAGATCCTGGCACTCGAACCCGACCTGGTGCTCACCTTCTCCGATCTGCAAGCCGACATCGTCGCGGACCTCGTGCGCGCCCATGTCGCGGTGCATGCGTTCAATCAACGCGACATCGCCGGCATCCTCGGCATGATCCGCACGCTCGGCGCGCTGGTGGGCGTCGCGGATAAGGCGGACGCCCTCGCGCACAGCCTTGCCGCCCGCGTCGACGCGGCCCGCATGAAAAGCGCGGCGTATCCGCGCAGGCCGCGGGTCTACTTCGAGGAATGGGACGCGCCGATGATTTCCGGCATCGGCTGGGTCTCGGAACTCGTCGAAGCCGCCGGCGGTATCGACGTGTTCGCCGACCTCGCCGCCGCCAAGAGCGCCAAGGACCGCATCGTGACACCGGAAGCGGTGATCGCGGCACAGCCGGACATCATTATCGGCTCCTGGTGCGGCAAGAAGTTCGTGCCGGCCAAGGTCGCCGCGCGTCCCGGCTTTGCTCAGGTTCCCGCGGTCGCGGACGATGCCCTGCATGAGGTCAAATCGACGGTGATCCTGCAGCCGGGCCCGGCGGCGCTCACCGATGGGCTCGACGCGCTAACCCGAATCGTGGGCGATTGGGTTGCAACGGCGCCGCGAAAGCCTCAGAAATAACGCAATATCGCGCCCCGTAGCCAATGCGCCCCGGGCCGTGATAGGACCATTCCGATACGACGCGCGACCTCGCCGCCCGAACTCGACGCTCAATTTCGACGCTCAAGGGACCCGACCGCAATGCAGCAGCAGCCGCCGACCAAGAACCCCCGCACCGAGCTGTGGATGGATCTCGCCCTGGTGGCCTTCCTGATCGGCTTCGACGTGACCGCGCGGGTGCTGCCGCACATCCCCGGCGTCATGCCGGTGGCCGCCAGCGCCCTGTTCGCCGGCCGCGTGCTGCGCCTGCCGATCCTGGCCGTGATCGTGCCGCTCGCCGCCATGGCGCTGAGCGGCCTGGCGCTGTCGCCCGACACCTGGCAGGTGACCTTGGTGGTTTACGCGGCGATCGCGCTGCCGGCGCTCGCCGGCATCTACAGCCGCCGCTGGCGCGGCGCGGCCCCGGTGGTTGCCACCATGATGGGCTGCTCGCTCGCCTTCTTCGCGGCGTCCAATCTCGCGGTATGGGCCTTCAGCGGCATGTATCCGCTGAGCTGGCAGGGTCTCTCCGAATGCTACGTCGCCGCCCTGCCCTTCCTCGACCGGACGGTGCTCGGCGACCTCTTCTGGTGCGCGGTGCTGTTCGGCGGCGCCTGGTTCGTGCAGCACGGCCCGGTGCTGGGCCGCCGGGCGCTGTAAGCCTTTTCGGAAACGTCGAGACGTTGCGATGGCCGGGCTTAAGCCCGGCCACTTCGTTTTATCATTACCCCAATAGCTTCTGCAGCCTTCCCCACATCAGCTTGCCGCGCGCGGCCAGGCTTTCCGGCGGCTCCGGCTCCGCCAGCCGCAAGCCCACAGTGCCGACTCGGCCGTCTTCGACCGTATGCGCGAGCAGCGCGATCGGCCCCAGCACGACGGTGTCGTCGGCGCGCGGCGCGCGGCCGAGCTGCTCGGCGAAATAATCGCTCAGCGGCACCTCGGTATGGGCGGCAGCGACCTGCAAACCGTAGATCTCGGCCAGCGCGCCCAATGTCGCGGTGCCAGGCACGAAGAAGTCGCCGAGCAGGCGCGGGTCGGGCGCGGCCGGCGGCGGCAGCTCGACGAAGAAGCGGTCGAGCGCCTGCGCCCGTTCCGGCGGCGCCAGCAGATAGAGATAGTCGCCCTCGCGCAGCGGCTGCGCTTCCGTGGGTGTCAAAATCTCTTCGTCGCGCACCACCATGGTCGGCCGCGCCCAGTTCGGGATCAGCCCGCGGCTCAGGAACGGGCTGTTGGCGGCCACCGGATAGCCGACGATCTCACGTGAGAGCTGGCCCGGCAGATCGAGCTCGACCCGGCGCGGCAGCGGATCGGGACGCGAGAACGACATGTCGAGCCGGCGCGCCGCGAGCGCCACGGTCCAGCCCTGGATCGCCAGCGAGAACAGCACCACCACGAAGGCGACGTCGAAATAGAGATAGGCCGACGGCAGGTGAACGAGCAGCGGGATTGAGGCGAGGAAGATCGCGACCGCGCCGCGCAGGCCCACCCACGACATGAACAGCTTCTCGCGCCACTGGTAGCCGAATGGCCACAGGCACAGGAACACGGCCGCCGGCCGCGCGATCAGCATCAAGACCAGCGCCAGCCCGACTGCGGCGAAGAAGCTGTCCCCGAGCCGCTGCGGCCAGACCAGGAGCCCGAGCAGCACGAACATCACGATCTGGGCGAGCCAGGTGGCGGCGTCGAGGAACACGACGACGGAATTGTGCGCGCGCGTCTGCCGGTTGCCCATGATGAGGCCGGCGATATAGACGGCAAGAAAGCCGGACGCGTGCACGGTGTTGGCGACGCCGAACACGGTGAGCGCCATCACCGCCACGAACGGCGCGTGCAGGCCCTGCGGCAGGTCGAGCCGGTTGAGCGCGATTACGATCAGGCGGCCGCCGAGGTAACCGATGACCGCGCCGGCGACCGCGTCGCGCACCAGCATCCAGAGCGCGTGCGACCAGCTCTCATTGCCGCCGAGCAGGATCTGGATGAACAGGAGCGTGAGGAAGACCGCGAACGGATCGTTGGTGCCGGATTCGACCTCCAGCGTCGCGCGCACGCGCGGGCGCAGACGCAAGCCTCTGGCGTTGATCAGGAAGAACACGGCAGCGGCGTCGGTCGAGGCCACCACCGAACCGACCAGCAGCGCCTCGAGCCAGCCGATGCCGAGCACGAACTTGGCGACCGGCGCCATCAATAACGTGGTGACGAGCACGCCCAAGGTCGCCAATGTCACCGCCGGCGCCAGCACGCTGCGGAAGCTGGCGATGCGGGTGCGCAAACCGCCGTCGAACAGGATCAGCGCCAGCGCGATCGAGCCGACGGTATAAGCGGTACTGACGTCGCTGAATTTCAGGCCGCCCGGGCCGCCCTCGCCGGCCAGCATGCCGAGCAGCAGGAACACCAGCAGCAACGGCGCGCCCACCCTGAGCGCGACCAGACTCGAGAGGATGCCGGCCAGCACCAGCAGGCTGCCGAGCAGGATGGCGATGCTGATGCCGTCGAGCAGGGTCATCCGTGCGATTCTCCTGCCGTCATTGGACGGATTCGCGCGGACAAGGGCAACCGGGAAAAGGTCGCAAATGAGGCCGTCATGCGCGGGCTTGTCCCGCGCATCCACGTCTTTACAAGTAAAATTGCCAAAGACGTGGATGGCCGGGACAAGCCCGGCCATGACGATCATCCAGGGCGTCGTGGATTGCGGGCCCGCGGGCTTACGCCCGCGTCCCGGAATGACAAGTCTTAGAAGTTCACCTTGTCGCCGCCCTTGAGCGACAGGATTTCGCGGGCCTCGTCGGCGGTGGCGACCTCGAGGCCGAGGCCTTCGATGATCTTACGCACCTTGGTGACCTGCTGGGCGTTGGACTCGGCGAGCTGGCCGGGGCCGACCCACAGCGAGTCCTCCATGCCGACGCGCACGTTGCCGCCCATGGCCAGCACGATCGACGCCACCCGCATCTGGTTGGCGCCGGCGCCGAGCGCCGACCATTCGTAGTTGTCGCCGAGCAGACGGTCGGCGGTGCGTTTCATCATCATGATGTCTTCGGGATGCGCCCCGATGCCGCCCAGAATGCCGAACACTCCCTGCACGAACAGCGGCGGCTTCACCAGGCCGCGGTCGAGGAAGTGGCGCAGCGTGTAGATGTGGCCGATGTCGTAGCACTCGATCTCGAAACGGGTGCCGTTGCCGGCGCAGGTCGTGAGGATGTACTCGATGTCGGCGAAGGTGTTCTTGAACATGCCCGCCTTCGAGCCTTCGAGATAGGGCTCCTCCCAGTCGTATTTGAACTTGCCCTTGTAGCGCGGGATCATCGGGTAGAGCCCGAAATTCATCGTGCCCATGTTGAGCGAGGCGACCTCCGGCTTGAAGGTCGCGGCGGGCCTAACGCGTTCTTCCGCGGTCATGGTGGGCGCGCCGCCGGTCGTGATGTTCACCACCACGTCCGAGCGCTGCTTGATCACCTGCAGGAAGGGCGCGAACGCCTCCGGCGACTGATCGGGTTTGCCGTTTTCGGGATTGCGTGCGTGCAGGTGGACGACCGCCGCGCCGGCCTCGGCCGCGGCAATGGCGTTATCGGCGATCTGCTGCGGCGTGACCGGCAGGTGGGGTGACATCGACGGGGTATGGATCGAGCCGGTGATGGCACAGGTGATGATGACTTTGCGCGATTTCGCCATGAGCATTTCTTCCCGGTGAAGGTAAGGGTTTTGGTTTCGCGATTGGACTTGTGCGGCGATCCTAGAGTATCAGGCGGGGCTTAGTCACCCATGCCGGGTGCGGGGAATTCCATCTTGGACGTGACCGGTCAAGCCTCCGCGGCCCGTTCCACCACCCTGATCGGCGTCCTCTGCGGCACCTGCGCGGCGCTCGGGTGGGCAGCCGGCTTCGCCGCGGCCAAGCACGGCGTCAATATCGGCTTTTCGCCGCCCGAGATCGCCTTCCACCGTTTCTTCTGGTCCGGCCTGCTGCTGATCCCGATCGCCATGCGCCAGGGCATCGTCCATCTCGGCGGCATCGGCTGGCGCCACGGACTGATCCTGATGCTGCTGGCCGGTCCGGTGCAGGCGGTGATGGCCTATACCGGCTTCACACTGGTGCCGCTCGGCCACGGGGCCACTATCCAGCCGGCCTGCGCGGCGCTGTTCGGCATCACACTCGCCGCGTTGTGGCTGCGCGAGCCGGTCAAGCTGTCCCGCATGATAGGCGGCGCGGCCATCATCGTCGGCCTGTTGGTGTTCGGAGCCGAATCCATCACCACCTTCGGCCGCACCGGCGTGGGCGGCGATCTCCTGTTCGTCGGCGCCGGGCTGTTCTGGGCAACCTTCGGCACCCTGCTGCGCCGCTGGCACGTTTCGGGCACGCGTGCGGCCGCGATCGTCGGCACGCTGGCGGTCATCGTGTTCGCGCCGCTGTTCGCCGCCTTCATAGGCTTCGACGGCCTCCTGCACATGAGCCTGAAGGAGAACCTGATCCAGATCGTGGTGCAGGGCCTGCTCGCCGGCGTGCTGCCGATCTTCCTGTTCGCGCGCGCGGTCATGCTGCTCGGCGCCGGCCGGGCCGCCGTTTTCCCGGCGCTGGTGCCGGGCTTCTCCCTCATCATCGGCTACTTGGCGCTCGGCATCGTGCCGAGCGTGCTGCAACTCGTCGGGCTCGCGGTCGTGCTGGTCGGGTTCCGCTTCGCGCTGCGGTAGTTTCGCGCGCGTTTCGCGACGGAACGCCGCCGCGTGTGCACAACCCCGGCGCTTGCGGATCCGGACATGCGCGGCGACGGCGGCGATTTGATATGATCCCGCATGGTGGGCTAATCCCTCCGGACGAAGGGCGCGAGAGGACCGCATGGACAACGTCCATCAATGGGTCGGCGACGCCGGCCAGTTCCTGCATGCGGTCGGGCAGCAGCTGACGTCCGGCTACCTGCTGCTGCAGCTCGCTCTGCTGTTGATCGCCGGCGCCGTCGCGACGCTCGCCGCCATGCTGGTCCGCCGCCGCGTCGACCTCATGGCGCTCACCATGGGCTGGCCGGCGCTGGCGCGCCAGTTCATGCGTCACGCCATGGCGAACCTCGGCACCGTCATATTCCTGGTGCTGGCGGTGCTGATACACACCGGCATGCTGGCGCTGACCTGGCCGAGCCGGTCGTACCTGCTCGGCGTGGCGGCGAGCCTCGCCTCCGCCTGGGTGGTGATCGCGCTGGTCGCCGGACTGATCCGCAACCAGTTCGTCTATCGCCTGGTGTCGGTCTCGGCCTGGACGCTGGCCGCGCTCAGCATCCTCGGCCTGCTGCAACCCGCGATGAACGCGCTCGACTCCGTCGGCGTCTTCGTCGGCGGCCTGCGCATCACGCCGCTGTTGGTGATCAAGGCCACGGTGCTGTTGCTGCTGGCGCTGTGGGTGGCGAATGCGAGCAGCGACTTCCTCGAACGGCGCGTGCGCCACAGTGCCGACCTGACGCCGTCGATCCAGGTGCTGCTCAGCAAGGTAATCCGGCTGGTGCTGATCACCTTCGCGATCCTGGTGGTGCTGTCCACGGTCGGCATCGATTTCTCGGCGCTGGCGTTCTTCTCGGGCGCGGTCGGCGTGGGGCTCGGCTTCGGCCTGCAGAAGATCGTCTCCAACCTCGTGAGCGGCATCATCCTTTTGGCCGACAAGTCGATCAAGCCGGGCGATGTCATCACGGTCGGCGACTCGTTCGGCTGGGTCGGCTCCATGGGCGCGCGCTACACCTCGGTGGTGACGCGCGACGGCCGCGAATTCCTCATCCCCAACGAGGACTTCGTCACTCAGCGCGTGGTCAACTGGTCCTACACCAATGACGAGGTGCGGCTCGACGTCGACTTCGGCGTCTCCTACAACGCCGACCCGCACAAGGTGATCGCGCTGGCGCTTGAGGCGGTGAAGGAAATCCCGCGCATCCTGCCGACCCCCGAACCGCGCTGCCATCTCAAGGCCTTCGGCAATTCATCCGTCGACTTCATCCTGCGCTTCTGGATCCGCGACCCGATCGACGGCCTCACCAACGTGCGCGGCCTGGTGCTGCTGGCGCTGTGGGACGCCTTCAAGCGCGAGGGCATCGAGATCCCGTTCCCGCAGCGCGACCTCAACCCGCGCGCGCCGTTCCATGTTGTGCTCGATCGCGGCACCGGCCCACAATCGACCTAAGCGGACGGCGGCCGTCCGCGCCTGGACAACAGGACACGCGAAATGACTGATCAACAGACTGTCGCGATGGACGGCGGCTGCGCCTGCGGCGCGGTGCGCTATCGCATGAATGCCAAGCCGATCATCGTGCACTGCTGTCATTGCACCTGGTGCCAGCGCGAGACCGGTTCGGCCTTCGCGGTCAACGCCTTCGTCGAAGCTTCCGAAGTCGAGATCATGAAGGGCGAGCCGGTGCAGACAGCGCTGCCAAGCCTGAGCGGCAAGGGCCAGATGCTGTGGCGCTGCGCCGATTGCGGCGTGGCGCTGTGGAGCAACTATTCCGGCGCCGGGCCGAAGTTCAACTTCGTGCGCGCCGGCACCCTCGACGATCCGTCACGGGTGCCGCCCGACATTCACATTTTCACCTCGACCAAGCAGCCCTGGGTGATCCTGCCCGACGGCGTGCCGGCGGTGCCGGAATTCTACAAGGCGGCCGAGGTCTGGTCGGCCGACGGCCTCGCGCGCTTCAAGGCGGCAAGAGAGGAGTGAGGCGCGAAATGAGTCGAAGCGGCGCGGCTTATTCCTCCCCTCCCCCTTGCGGGGAGGGGATGGGGGTGGAGGTTCCGGCATCTTTGGCGAGCGCCGTCTGAATCTCGTGCGCCACGCCTTCGATATTCCCAATCACGTCGTTGTTCTAGAATCGCAACACGCGGAAGTTATGCCCGTGCAAAAGCGCATCTCGCGCGGCATCCACACGTTGTCCCGAAGCAGTATTGTGCGTCCGCCATCGACGTCGATCACAAGGCGCGCGGCATAGCAGGCGAAGTCGACAATGAGATGATCGATCGGCACCTGCCGGCGGAAATGGAAACCTTGCGATTTCAGAGTCCGCAGGAAACGCCAAAGCTTTCGTTCGGCGTCGGTAGAGTTTGAGCGAAGCTGGCGGGCGCGTTCGTTTGCCATGAGCTCACCCCACCCCGCCCGCCGTCGGCGGGCGACCCTCCCCGTCGAGGGGAGGGTAGCAGAACCAGCCGCAATTCCACCTATCCCAACAACCTACGCCGCTTTCCGCTCGCGCAGGAACGAGTCCATACGCTCCAGCGCTTTCAAAATGTTCGCCGTCGAGTTGGCATAAGAGAGCCGCACATAACCTTCGCCGAGGATGCCGAAATCCGGGCCGCCGATGATGGCGACGCCGGTGTCGTCGAGCAGCGCGGTGGCGAGCTCCTTGGCCTTCCAGCCCGTCGCCTTGACGTTGGGGAAGGCATAGAACGCGCCCTTGGGCGTCGCGCAGGTGACGCCGGGCAATTTGTTGAGACCCTCGACCACCACCTTCCGGCGCTTGTCGAACTCGGCCACCATCTTCCAGACCTCGTCCTGCGGACCCTTCAACGCGGCAAGGCCTGCGAACTGCGCCGAGGCGTTGACGCAGGAATGGAAATTGACCGCCAGCTTGCGCGCGTAGTCGTAGAGCTTGCCCGGCCACACCGCGTAGCCGAGCCGCCAGCCGGTCATGGCATAGGTCTTCGACCAGCCGTTGAGCAGGATGAGACGGTCGCGGATCTCCGGATATGACAGAAGACAGACGTGCTTCTCGCCGTCATAGACCATGTGGTCGTAGATCTCGTCCGACATGATGGCGACATCCGGCCATTTCGCCAGGCCGGCGACCAATTTGTCGACTTCACTCTTGGGCGTCACGCCGCCGGTCGGGTTGGCCGGCGAGTTTACGATGATGAGCCGCGTCTTGGGCGTGATCAGCGACAGCGTCTCTTCCGCGGAGAAAGCGAAGCCGTTCTCCTCGCGGATCGGCACCGGCACGGGCGTGGCGCCGGTGAACTCGATCATGGAGCGGTAGATCGGAAAGCCGGGATCGGGATACATGATCTCCGCGCCCGGCTCGCCGAACATCAGGATCGAAACGAACATGGTCGGCTTTCCGCCGGGCATGATCATGACGCTGTCGGGCGAGACCTCGACGTTGAAGCGCTTGTGCAGGTCTTCCGCCACCGCCTCGCGCAGGGGCGGAATGCCGGTCGCCGGGGTGTAACCGTGATGGCCGTCGCGCAGCGCCTTCACCGCCGCCTCGACGATGAACTCCGGCGTGCGGAAGTCGGGCTGGCCGATGCCGAGATTGATGATGTCGCGGCCTTGGGCGGCGAGCGCATTGGCGCGCGCCAGCACGGCAAAGGCGTTTTCCTCGCCGATGCGGTCGAAGGCGGCGATGGTCCTGAACATGGTGGTCTCCCGGGTCGATTGGGCCGGCATGTTCACCTCATCGCGCCGGGAAAATCAAATGCCGGTACGGGCTTGGCAAGCCAGGATATTTGCAACCCATGAAATGCGCTGATGCGTGCCATCTGCGGATTGCGATTGTCCTTGCGCCGCCAGTCGTGGCACCGTCCCGGGCAAATTCCCCCTGCCGGATCGCAAGCCATGACCAGCCCCTCGCCCGCCGATAAGCGCCGCGCTTTCCGACAACTGCATGAAGCCGGCTGCTTCGTCATTCCCAACCCCTGGAATGTGGGCACCGCACGTTACCTGCAGGCGCTCGGCTTCAAGGCGCTCGCCACCACCTCCTCGGGCCACGCCCATTCGCTGGGGTATCCCGACGGCGCGCTCACCCGCGAGCAGGTGCTGGTGCATTACCGCGAGATCGCCGCGGCCGCCGACGTGCCGGTGAACGCCGACTTCGAGAACGGCTTTGCCGACGAGCCGGAGGGCGTGGCAGCCAGCGTAAAGCTGTGCGTCGAGACCGGCGTCGCCGGGCTTTCGATCGAGGACTTCAACGGCAACGACGCCGACCCGCTCTATCCGTTCGAGCTTGCGGTCGCGCGCATCCGCGCCGCGCGCGCGGCCATCGACGACGCCGGCGGCGGCGTGCTGCTCACCGGCCGCAGCGAGGGCTTCATCCATGGGAGGCCCGATCTGGCCGAGACCGTGCGGCGGCTCCAGGCTTACGCGGACGCCGGCGCCGATTGTCTCTATGCGCCGGGCATCAAGACCCGCGATGAAATCGAGACCGTGGTGAAGGCGGTGGCGCCCAAGCCGGTCAACCTGCTGGTGGGCTGGCCGCTCGGCTTCACGGTCAAGGATATCGCCGCCATGGGCGTGCGGCGCATCAGCGTCGGCGGTTCGCTGGCGCGCGTCGCGATGGACGCCTTCCTCAAGTCGGCGCGCGCCATCGCCGAACAGGGTTCGTTCGACAGTTTTGGCGGCGTCATGGGCAACGCCGAATTCAACGCGTTCTTCGGCGACGACCGGGCGCGGCGGCAAACGCCATGAGCGAGGCCGGTCATGAGTGAACCCGCGCAATCCGAATTCGGTCAGCCCATCGGTGACCCGGTCGACGCCACGCCGTCGCCCTGGCCCGGGCCAGTGACGATCGAGGGCCGCTACGGCCGCATCGAGCGTCTGGCGCCGCATCACGCCGACTCGCTCTGGCAGCAGGTGAAGGATCACGATTCGATCTGGACCTACATTGCCGGCTCCGGCCCCTTCGCCTCCAAAGCGGCCTTCGACGACTGGATGACGAAGCGTATCGCTGCCGAGGACCCTTACGCCTACGCGATCCTCGACCGCGACGCGCGCGTCGTCGGCACGGCGACGCTGATGAGCATCCGCCCGGCGATGCGGGTGATCGAGGTCGGCTCCATCGTCTACGCGCCGGCGCTACAGCGCACGCCGCTCGGCACCGAGGTGCAGTATCTGCTGGCGCGCTATGCGTTCGAGACCTTGCGCTATCGCCGTTACGAATGGAAATGCGATTCCCTCAACGCGCCGTCGCGGCGCGCCGCGCTGCGCTATGGATTCCTGTTCGAGGGTATCTTCCGTCAGCACATGATCAGCAACGGGCGCAACCGCGACACCACCTGGTTCGCCATGCTCGACGGCGAGTGGCCGGCGCGCAAGGCCGCCTTCGAGCGCTGGCTGGCGCCGGTGAACTTCGACGCCGCCGGCCGGCAGATCGAAAGCCTCGGTGCCTTGAACGGCGGAGCCGCATGAGCGCAGGCACCGCCGGTGCGTCGTCCCTGCTGGCGCACCGCCCCTTCGTGTTCGTCTGGCTGATGCGCGTGGCGAGCACCATGGGCACGCAGATGCTGGCGCTGACCATCGCCTGGAAGCTCTACCAGATCACCAATTCGGCGCTCGACCTCGGCCTCATCGGCCTGATCCAGTTCGTGCCGTCGGCGCTGTTCACGCTGTTGATCGGCCACGTCACCGACCGCTACGACCGCCGGCTGATCATCCGCGGCGCGCAGGCGACCCTGGCGCTCGCCGCCGCCGTCGTCACCGTGGCGCTGCTCACAGGTACTACCAACCGCGAGATCCTGTTCGTCGCCGTGTTCCTGCTAGGCAGCGGGCGCGCCTTCGAAATGCCGAGCACCAGCGCGCTGATCCCGTCGCTGGTGCCGGCGCCGCTGCTGGCACGCGCGGTGGCCGGCTGGACCTCGGCGAACCAGATCGCGGTCATCAGCGGGCCGGCGCTCGGTGGGCTGATCTACGCGTTCAGCCCGCTCGCCGTGACCGCGCTGTGTGTGGCGCTCTTTTCCGCCGCCATCACCTTCACCAGCCTGATCCGCATCGCGCGCCCGACCGCCGAAACGCGCGAGCCACCGAGCTTGCGCTCGGTGCTCGCGGGTTTCCACTATATCCGCAGCCGCAGCCGGCTCCTGGGCGTGATCAGCCTCGACCTGTTCGTGGTGCTGCTCGGCGGCGCCACCGCGCTGTTGCCGGTCTATGCCCGCGATATCCTCATGGTGGGGCCGATCGGTCTCGGTCTGCTGCGCTCGGCGCCGGCGGCGGGCGCGCTGCTGTCGGCGGCGTGGCTGTCGCGCCATCCGGTGGAAACGCGCATCGGCCCCAAGATGTTCGCCGCGGTTGCCGTGTTCGGCGTGGCGACCATCGCATTCGCGCTCTCGACCTCGTTTGCGCTCTCGCTGGCGGCGCTGGCGGTGCTCGGCGCCTCCGACGCCATGAGCGTGGTGATCCGCTTCTCGCTGGTGCAGATCGAGACGCCGGACGCGATGCGCGGCCGCGTGAGCGCGATCAACTATCTCTTCGTCGGCTCTTCGAATACATTGGGCGAGTTCGAATCCGGCACGGTCGCCGCTTGGCTCGGCGCGGTGCCGTCGGTGCTGATCGGCGGCATCGGTTCGCTCGTGGTGGCGCTGGTCTGGATGATGCTGTTTCCGAGCTTGCGCAAGATCGATCGGTTCGAGCCGGCGGATGCAGGCGACAACAAAACATAAACGGAAGACGGGGAAACGCGATGCACATTCTGATTACGGGCGCCGCTGGCATGATCGGGCGCAAGCTTACTGCGCGCCTCATCAAGGACCGCGGCCTCAACGGGCAACCGATCGACCGGCTGACGCTCATCGACGTGGTGGCGCCGGACAAGCCCGCGGACTTTGCCGGGCAGGTGACGGCGACGACCGGCGATCTGTCATCCCCCGGCGCGGCCGTGCAGGCCATCACCGGCCGGCCCGACGTGATTTTCCATCTCGCCGGCGTGGTGTCGGGCGAGGCCGAAACCGATCTCGAGAAGGGCTATCGCGTCAATCTCGACGGCAGCCGCGCGCTGCTCGATGCGGTGCGGCTCGCGGGCGACGGCTATCATCCCAAGATCGTCTTCACCTCGTCGATCGCTGTCTTCGGCGCGCCCTTCCCCGAGGCCATCGCCGACGATTTCCACCTGACGCCGCTCACCTCCTACGGCACCCAGAAGGCAATGGTTGAGCTGATGCTCGCCGACTATACTCGGCGCGGCTTCGTCGACGGCGTCGGCATCCGCCTGCCCTCGATCGTGGTGAGGCCCGGCAAGCCCAACAAGGCCGCGTCCGGCTTCTTCTCCGGCATCATCCGCGAGCCGCTCAGCGGTCAGGAGGCGATCCTGCCGGTGCCCGACAGCGTGCTGCACTGGCATGCGAGCCCGCGCGCGGCGGTCGGCTTTCTCATCCACGGCGCCGGTCTCTCCCGCGACCAGCTCGGCGACCGCATCAACCTCACCATGCCGGGCGTGTGCTGCACCGTCGGCGAACAGATCGAAGCGCTCAAGCGCGTCGCCGGCGACAAGGTTGCCGCCCGCATCCGGCGCGCACCGGATGAGCTGGTGGCGCGCATCGTCGCCGGCTGGCCAAGCCGCTTCACGCCCGCACGCGCACTGGCGCTCGGCTTCACGGTGGAGAACAGTTTCGACGACATCATCCGCGCGCATATCGAGGACGAGTTGGGCGGCAAGATCGCGGACTGATGCTCTTCCCCGCGCCGCTCATCCCTGCAACCCTAATCCGGCGCTACAAGCGCTTCCTCGCCGACGTCGTGCTTCCTTCCGGCGAGGAGGTTACCGCGCATGTCGCCAATCCGGGCGCCATGACCGGGCTCGCCGCCCCCGGCGCGCGGGCATGGCTATCGAAATCGGACAATCCGAAACGCAAGTTGCCCTATTCGTGGGAACTGGTGGAGGCGGATTTCGGCGCCGGCACGGAGCTGGTCGGCGTCAACACGGCGCACCCCAATCTGCTCGCCGGCGAGGCCATCCGCGGCAACCTCATCCCGGACCTCGCCGGCTACGCGTCCGTCCGCCGCGAGGTGAAATACGGCAAGAACTCGCGCGTCGACTTCCTGCTTGAAAGCGAAGGCCGCCCGCCCTGCTACGTCGAGGTCAAGAACGTGCACCTGATGCGTGAGCGCGGCCTGGCTGAGTTCCCCGATTCGGTGACGGCGCGCGGCGCCAAGCACCTCGACGAACTCGCCGCCATGGTGGAGGCCGGCGCCCGCGCGGTCATGCTGTTCGTAATCCAGATCGGCTCGTCGGAGCGCTTTGCGCTCGCCCGCGACATCGACCCGGCTTACGGGGCGGCCTTCGACCGCGCCCGCGCGGCGGGCGTCGAGGCCTTGGCCTGGAAATGCACGGTTTCCGCCGCGGGAATCGTGATGGCGCAAGCCGTGGCGATGACAGATTGACGGCACCAGTGGAGTGGCTTGCGCCCTGCGCCCCAAGGCTTAAATTGCCGCCTATGACCTACGTTGACGCCACCGCCGCCCCCCTGCGCAAGACCGGGCAGATCAAGATCCACGGTCCCGAGGCCTTCGAAGGCATGCGCAAGGCCGGGCAATTGACCGCCCGCTGCCTCGACATGCTGACCGCCCATGTCGGGCCCGGCGTGCCCACCGATACCATCGACCGGCTGGTGTTCGAGTTCGCCATGGACCACGGCGCCCTGCCGGCGACGCTGATGTACCGCGGCTACAAGAAGTCGACCTGCACCTCGCTCAACCACGTGGTCTGCCACGGCATTCCCGGCGACAAGCCGCTGAAGGAAGGCGATATCGTCAATATCGACGTGACCCTCATCCTCGACGGCTGGCACGGCGATTCGAGCCGCATGTACCCGATCGGCGCCATCCCGCGCCGGGCCGAGCGTTTGATCGAGGTCACCCACGAATCCATGATGCGCGGCATTTCCACCATCCGCCCGGGCTCGACCACCGGCGACATCGGCGCCGCCATCCAGACCTACGTCGAAGCCCAGCACATGAGCGTGGTGCGCGATTTCTGCGGCCACGGCCTCGGTCGCCTGTTTCACGACGAGCCCAACATCGTGCACGTCGGCCGCCCGGGCGAAGGCATCGTCTTGAAGCCCGGCATGATCTTTACGGTGGAGCCGATGATCAACATCGGCCGCCCGCACGTGAAGGTCTTGTCCGACGGCTGGACCGCAGTCACCCGCGACCGGTCGCTGTCGGCCCAGTTCGAGCACAGCGTGGGCGTGACCGAGGACGGCGTCGAGGTCTTCACGTTCTCACCCGCCGGCCTCGACAAGCCGCCCTACGACCCGGAAAAGGCCGCCGCCGTCGCTTAAGTCGCAGTTTCGGGGGCGACGAAGTCGGAAACCCATGCGTGCCGCCTGGACGGCCTTCTGGATCGCCTCGGCGTTCTTCCTGTTCGAGTTCATCACGCGGGTCGAGCCCAGCCTCGCCGCCGGCCCGATCGCCCGGTTCTACGGGCTCTCGAACGGTGATTTCGGCACGCTCGCGAGCCTGTTCTTCTGGGTCTACGCGCCGATGCAGATCGTAGTCGGGCTGCTGCTCGACCGCTACGGCGCCAAGCGTTTCATCCTGCTCGGCAGCCTCGCCTGTGCGGCCGGTGTGCTTACCTTCGCCGCCACCGGCAACGTGCTGATCGGCGGGCTCGGGCGCGCGCTCACCGGCTTCGGCGCCTCGTTTGCTTTCGTCGCCGCGCTGTGGCTGACCAATCACTGGTTTCCGCCCGAACGCTTCGCGCTGCTCTCGGGCGGCGTCAACGCGGTCGGCATGCTGGGCACGGCGATCGGCGCCGTCGCGCTCTCCGGCCTGATCGCGCGCGCCGGCTGGCACACCGTCTTCTTCGTCACCGGCGCGGCCGGGCTCGCGATCTTCGTCGTCGCGCTGTTGTTTCTGCGCGAGCCGCATTCGCCCGCCAGCACAGCCACGAGCGCGCCGGCCGAGCACGTGCGGCAAAGCCTCGCCGACGTCATCGGGAACCGCCGCACCTGGCTGATCGCCGTCATCGGCATGCTGTACTACATGCCCGTCAACGTTTACGGCGGCCTATGGGGCACGACCGAGCTGATGAAGGACCATCATCTGGCCCGGGTCGGCGCCGAAACGGCGGTGTCGATGGTGTTCTGGGGCATGGCGGCCGGCAGCGTCGGCGGCGGCTGGCTGTCGGACCGGCTCGGCCACCGCAAGTTTCTCGTCTTCTTCGGCTCGGTGCTGAGCGGCCTCGCCTACGCCGCGGTGCTCTACCTGCCCGGCTCCGAGCTCGTCGAGGCCGTGCTCCTGTTCGCCGCCGGCTTCTTCGGCGGCGGGCAGATGCTGACCTTCGCCATGGCCAAGGAAGGCCAGCCCAACCGGCTAGTCGGCACGGTGGTCGCCTTCGTCAACATGATCGGCATCGCCGGCGCGCTCATCTTCCAGCCGCTGGTCGGCTTTCTGGCCGACGCCACTGGTGGCGATTTCCATGCCGCGCTGACCACCGTGCCGATCTGCGCGGGGCTGGCCGCGCTCTTGGTGCTGGCGCTGCCGGAATACCGCCATCCCGAGCATCGGCCGGGCGCGCGCGAGCCGCGGCCCCACAGCGCCAGCACGCTGGCGCCCGCCTAGACGAGTTTCCAGACGGCGAACCGGCTTCAACTTCGCCCTCGAAACGCACCAGGGAGACACCCCTCGTCGAACGCATTGCGGTGAATTACAATCCTGGCGCGAACAGGGGCGTAACCGGGGTGGGCGCGGCGTTCATGGCGGTGAAACAGGACGAGACTGATCCCAAACGCGGCCTCGCCGACGGCTCCCCGCATTATCACGGCCACCGCGAGCGGCTTCGCGCGCGCTTCCGCGAAGCCGGCGCCGACGCGGTGAGCGATTACGAGCTTTTGGAGCTGGTGCTCTTCCGCGCCATCCCCCAGCGCGACGTCAAGCCGCTCGCCAAGGACCTGATCGCCAAGTTCGGCTCCTTCGCCGAGGTGGTGGCGGCGCCGCCCACGCGGCTCGCCGAGGTGAAGGGCCTGGGCGATGCCGCGATCACCGAGCTCAAGGTCGTGCACGCCGCCGCCGGCCGGCTGGCGCGCGGCGAAGTGCGCAAGCGCCAGGTGCTGTCGTCATGGTCAAGCGTACTCGACTATTGCCGCACCACCATGGCGTTCGCCGACAAGGAGCAATTTCGCGTGCTGTTCCTCGACAAGCGCAATCAGCTCATCGCCGACGAGGTGCAGCAAACCGGTACCGTCGACCACACGCCGGTCTATCCGCGCGAGGTGCTCAAGCGCGCGCTCGAATTGTCGGCGACCGCCATCATCCTGGTGCACAACCACCCCTCCGGCGATCCGACGCCCTCACGCGCCGACATCCAGATGACGCAGGCGATCGTGGACGTGGCGAAGCCGTTGGGGATTGCCGTGCACGACCACATCATCGTCGGCAAGGAAGGCCACGCGAGCTTCAAGGGCTTGCGGTTGATTTGACGATCAACCGCCATCGTCCTTCGGCGCGGCATTCGCCGGCGGATTTTCGTCGCTGCCGGGCTGATCGCTGTCGTCCGGCTTTCCCGCACCCGGCTTGTTCAGGAACAGGACGCCCACGCCCGGCGTCGGCGCCTCGAACATTCCGTCCTCCACCTCGCTGAATTCCACCAACGCGTTACCCTCGGCGTTCAGAAGGTAGAGCAGGTCGTCCTCCGGATAGCGCCAACCGACGATCCTGCCCACAACCGGGAACAGCGCGGCGCAATCCGGTGCGAAGCTCAGCCGGTAGCCGACCTTGGCTGGATGGGCGCTGAACGTCACCGCGCACACCTTGCTGTGGGCGGCGTTGGCAAATTCCCAGGCGCCAATCATGGCCTGGGCGGATTCGTTCAGTTCGTTCTTCGGCTGCGCCCAGGCAACGCCGGAAAGAGCCAGCACCGCCAAGACGATGACACCGCGCCGCATGTCGCCCGTTCCTTAACGCGGCCCGAACTTACATCGCTATCGCTTCGGCGGATAGGGCGTCTCGGGCACCGGCGTGAGCGGCGGCTTGCCGGCCGACCAGGCCAGGATGTTGTCGACCACAAGCTGATCCATGGCCGCCCGGGTCACTTCGGTCGAGGAGCCGAGATGCGGGAAAAGCACGATGTGGTCCATCTCCAGCAATTCCTTCGGCACGTGCGGCTCGTTAGCGAACACGTCGAGGCCGGCGGAATAGATGGTGCGGTTCTTCAACGCTTCGATCAGCGCCGGCTCATCCACCACCGAGCCGCGCGCCATGTTGACGAGCACGCCGCTCGGCCCCAGCGCCTTGAGCACCTCGGCGTTGATCAGCTTCTGGGTCGCGGGCCCGCCCGGCACGATCACCATCAGCGTGTCGACGTCGTGCGCCATGTCGAGGAGCTTGGGATAATACCTGTAGGGAGCGTCGGCCTGCGGGTTGCGCGAATGGTAGACCACGGGCACGCCGAAGGCCTCGAGCCGGCGCGCGATCGCCTTGCCGATGCGGCCGAGGCCGACGATGCCCACGGTGCGGTTGCGCAAGGTCGCCTTGGTGAGCGGATAATGCCCGCCCGGCCATTTGCCGGCGCGCACGTAGCGGTCGGCCTGCGGGAATTCGCGCACGGTCGAGAGCAGCAGCCCGAGCGCGGTGTCGGCGACCTCCTCGTTCAGCACGTCCGGGGTATTGGTGACGACGATGCCGTGCTCGCCCGCCCATTTGGCATCGACGTGGTCGTAGCCGACGCCGAAGCTCGAGATCTGCTCGAGCTTGGGGAATTTCTGCATGAAGGCGGCGTCGAGCTTGTCGGCGGTATAGGCGATGGCGATGGCGCGGACTTTCGGACCGACTTCCTTGAAGAAGGCTTGGGGGTCCTTGGCGTCGGCGAGATAATGCAGATTCACGTTCGGCGCCAGGCCATCGACCATGACCTTCTTCTTCTGTCCGACCAGAAGCACATCGGGTTTATCGCCTGCCATGATCTGCAATCCTTTCCTCAAACAAGAGCGGAAACGGGCTGTTCGACGAAGCGCTTGAAGGCCGCGAGCAGTTCGGCGCCGAGCGCGCCGTCGATGACGCGGTGGTCGCAGGCTAGCGTCGCCGTCATCTGGCTCACGAATTTGACGCCACCGTCGTCCGTCTCCACCGGCGCGCGGCGGGTTGCGCCCACCGCCAGGATGGTGGCGTGCGGCGGATTGATGATGGCCGTGAATTCGCGCATGCCGAACATGCCGAGATTGGAAATGGCGCTCGTGCCGCCCTGGTATTCGCCGGGCTTGAGCTTCTTGTCGCGCGCGCGCGCCGCCAGATCGCGCAGCTCGGCCGACAGGGCGGAGACCGACTTGGTATCGGCATTGCGCACGATCGGCGTGATCAGCCCGCCGTCGAGCGCCACCGCCACGCCGATATCGGCGTGGGTAAAGCGCAGGACGCGGTCCTCGGCCCAGACCGCGTTCGTGGCGGGCACGCGCAGCAGGGCGGCCGCCCAGGCCTTCACGATGAAGTCGTTGAGCGAAAGCTTGAAGATAGGTTCGCCATCCGCGCCCTTGGGCGCGGCGGCGTTGGCCTCCTCGCGCATCGCCATCAGCCGGCCGACGTCGATATCGGCGGTGAGATGGAAGGTCGGGATGGTCTGCACGGATTCAGTCAGGCGCGCGGCGATGGTCGCACGCATGGAATTGAGCGGGACCTCTTCGTAGGCAACGCCCGCGAACAGAGCCTTCACCTGCGCCGCGCTTGGGCCTGTGGGCCGCGCGCGCGCCGCGGGGGCGGCCTTTTCGATGTCGGCGGCGACGATGCGCCCGCGTGGGCCCGAGCCCGCGATGCCGCTGAGGTCAATGCCGCGCTCGCCGGCGAGCCGTCGCGCCAACGGCGTGACCGTCACGCCGCCGATACTGGCCGGACCGTAATTGCGCTCGGGGGTGCGCACTTCGCGGAAGACGTCCATATTTGGATAAGCGAACGACGCTGCATCACTCCGGTCGTCCCCGCGCAAGCGGAGAGCCAGTTCTTGTCGCCCCTGGGTTCCCGCTGGCGCGGGAACGAACGGAGGAATGGCATCCGCTGATTTTGCAGGCGCAGCAGGTGCGGGAACGGGCGCCGCAGCGGCCGCCGGCGCACGCGCCGAAGCGCCTTTGCCGTCATCGATGATCGCCACCACGGCGCCGACCTTGGCGGTTTCGCCGACCTGGAAGCGGACATCCGTCAACGTGCCGGCCGAGGTCGCCGGCACTTCCATCGAGGTCTTGTCGGTTTCGATCTCGAACAGGTTGTCGCCCGGCTTCACGGCGTCGCCGGCCGCCTTGAACCATTTGACGATCTTGCCCTCGGCGACGGTCTCGCCGAGTTGCGGCATCAGGACGTCCATTCACTTCCCTCGCGTCACGCGATGCGTTGCCATGTCACTTCCAGTGTCGAATTCGGCGGCCGCAGCACCAGGCGGTCGCCGTCGAATTCGACTCGGCGCACGAAATCGCCGGAATCGCCCGGCTGGATCGTTGCCTCACGATGATGCGTCACCGTGCCGGCGGTCTCGTCGACCGAATAACTGCCGAAATAGGCGATGTAGTCCTTGAGCGCGGTGAACGCTTCGTCCGGCGTCATGACGGCACCGGCTCGGGGGCGCGCGACGTCAGGCGCGATCTGTACGCACATCTCACCGTGCGGCCCGTAGTAGATCATGCCCTTCGGGCTGGCGCCGCGATCCCAATTGGCGCCGTTGATACGCGTGCCGACATAGCGCCAGGCGCCCATCAGCCTCGCGCGGATCGGGCCTTCCGGTACGCTCATGGACGATGACTCGCTCACCACGCCACCGACACGTACTGCGTCTCCAGAAATTCCTTCATACCCTCTTGCGCGCCCTCGCGCCCGAGGCCGGACTGCTTGACGCCGCCGAACGGCGCCGCCGGATCGGAAACGAGCCCGCGGTTCAAACCGATCATGCCGAACTCGAGCTTTTCCGACACCCGCATGCCCTTGCCCAAATCCTTGGTATAGAGATAGGCGACCAGGCCGTATTCGGTGTCGTTAGCGCGCTTGATCACCTCGTCCTCGGTCTTGAAGGTCTGGATCGAGGCGACCGGCCCGAAAATCTCCTCGCTCAGCATCTTTGAGTTGTCGGAGACATTCGTCAGCACTGTCGCCGGATAGAAGAACCCGGGTCCGTTCGGCAGCTTGCCGCCGGTCAGCACTTTGGCGCCTTTCGACACCGCGTCGTCGACCAGCTCGATAACCTTGTCGCGGCCATCCTTGTTGACCAGCGGCCCGAGCGTCACGCCCTCGTCGAGGCCGTTGCCCATCTTGAGGCCTTCCATCTTGGCGGTGAGCTTTTTCGCGAACTCGTCGTGTACCTTCTCGTGCACGTAGAAGCGGTTGGCCGCGGTGCAGGCCTCGCCCATGTTGCGCATCTTGGCGACCATGGCGCCGTCGATGGCCGCGTCGATGTCGGCGTCGTCGAACACCAGGAACGGCGCGTTGCCGCCGAGCTCCATCGCCGGTTTGACGATGTTGTCGGCCGCCTCATGCAGCAGCTTGCGGCCAACTTCCGTGGAGCCTGTGAAGGAGACGACGCGCACGCGCGGGTCATGCAGCATGGCGGAAACGACCTTGCCGGACGAGCGCGACGGGATCACGTTGACCACGCCCGGCGGCACGCCCGCCTCCTCCAGCGCCGGCATCAGCGCCAGCATGGTGAGCGGCGTATCGGAGGCGGGCTTCAGCACCACCGGGCAGCCGGCGGCGAGCGCTGGCCCGATCTTGCGCGTCGCCATGGCGGCGGGGAAATTCCACGGCGTCACCAGGACGGCGATGCCGGCGGGCTTGTGCTGCGCCACGATGCGCGCGCCCGAGGCCGGCGCCATCGACACCGTACCGAGATTGCGCACGGCTTCTTCCGCATACCAGCGGAAAAACTCGGCGGCATAGGCCACCTCGCCGCGCGAGTCGGGAAGCGCCTTGCCGTTCTCGAGCGTGATCAGTTTGGCGAAGCGCTCGGCGTCGCGCATGATCAGTTCGTAGCACTTGCGCAGGATCTCGGCGCGCTCGCGCGGCTTGCGCCCGGCCCAGTCGGCGAACGCCGCTTCGGCCGCATCGAGCGCGGCGATGGCGTCGTCCACGGTGGCGCTGGCGACCGACGCAATGGTCTTCTCGGTCGCCGGATCGGTGACGTCGAAGCGCGCGTTGTCGGAGGATTTGCGCCACTTGCCGCCGATCCAAAGGTCGGTCGGCACATTGGCGAGAAGATTGTCGTACATGGGAGGTCTCCCTTTACTCCGTTCGTTCCCGCGTGAGCGGGCACCCAGTTCTTAGCCCTTGGGTTCCCCGCTTGCGCGGGGACGAACGGTTATGAATTCAACGATCGCCGCACCGTCTCCACGATCCGCTCCGGCGTCGGCAGCACCACGTCTTCCAGCGCGTCGGCGGCGGGCAGCGGAATGTGCGGGGTGGTGATGCGCACCGGTGGGCCGTCCAGATCATAGAAGGCCTCATCGGCGACAATCGAGACGATCTCGGCGCCCCAGCCGCACAGCCGCGGGTTCTCCTCCACCGTGAACAGCCGGTGCGTGCGCGCCACGGAACCGAGGATCGTCTGGGTGTCGAGCGGCACCAGCGACCGCACGTCGACAACCTCGCAGTCGATCCCGTGTTCCGCTTTGAGCCTTTCCGCCGCCTCCAGCGCGCGTGGCACCATCAGCGCCAGCGCCAGGATGGTGGCGTCCGTACCGGGCCTGACGATCTTGGCGGTGCCGAGCCGGTCAACGATCTCGCCGTCGGGCACCTCACCCTTGGTGGCATAGAGCGACTTGTGCTCGAGGAAGATCACCGGGTCGGGATCGCGCACAGAGGCCGCCAACAGGCCGATGACGTCGGCCGGCGACGACGGCGCCACGACTTTCAGGCCCGGGATCATCATGCACCAGTTCTCGACGCTCTGCGAATGCTGGGCGCCGAAGCGGGAGCCGGCGCCGTTGCCGGTGCGCACCACCAGCGGGCACTTGAGCTGGCCGTTCGACATGTAGCGGCTCTTCGGGAATTCGTTGGCGATGTAGTCGAAGCACACCGCGAAGAAGTCCGAGAACATGATTTCGGCGATCGGCTTGAGGCCGGTCATGGCTGCGCCCATGGCGGCGCCGAGAATGGCCTGCTCGGAGATCGGCGTGTCGCGCACGCGCAGCGGCCCGAACATCTCGTACAGGCCCACGGTCGCCTTGAACACGCCGCCGGCCTTGGCCACGTCCTCGCCGAGGAAGACCACGTCCTGGTCGCGTTCCATTTCCTGAGCGATGCCGCGGATCACGGCATCGCGGTACGTCATTTCCGGCATGTCAGTTTCTCCACGCCCAGCCGCCATCGGCGTAGACATCGGTGGTGATGATATCGAGCGGCGGGTTGGGCGCCGCCTTGCAGGCCTCGGTGGCGTCGTCGACGATTTTGCGCACCTCGGCGTCGATGCCGGCGATGACGTCGTCCTTGACGCCGAACTGCAGCAGACGCTCCTTGTAGATTTTGATCGGGTCGCGCTGCTTCCAGCGCTCCAACTCGCCCTCGGGGCGGTACTTGGCCGGATCGGCGCGCGAGTGGCCGCTGTGGCGATAGGTCAGACATTCGATCAGCGACGGCCCCTCGCCCGCCCGCGCCTTGGCGTAGGCGGTGTGCGCGCTTCGGTAGACCGCGTCGGCGTCGTTGCCGTCGACGATGATGCGCTCGAGGCCATAGGCCGACGCGCGGTCGGCGGCCGGGTGCGGCACTGCGGTGACGTCGGCGATCGGCGTGTACTCCATGTAGAGATTGTTCTCGCACACGAAGACCACGGGCAGCTTCCACACGGACGCGAAATTGAGCGCCTCGTGGAAGGCGCCGATGTTGGTGGTGCCGTCGCCGAAGAAGCAGACCGCCACGTCTTTGCTGCCCTTGTACTGGGCACGCCAGGCGGCACCGCAGGCGATCGGCAGATGGGCGCCGATGATGGCGTAAGAGCCCATGACGCCATGCTCTTCGGAGGTCAGATGCATGGAGCCGCCCTTGCCGCGCATCAGGCCGTTGTCGCGCTGCATGAGCTCGCCCAGCACCTTTTCGACGCTGACGCCGCGGGCGAGCGTGTGGGCGTGCCCACGGTAGGTGCAGAAGGAGAGATCGCCGGGCTGCATGGCGCCGGCGAAGCCGGCCGCGACCGCTTCCTGACCGAGGGACAGGTGGCTGGTGCCTTTCACCAGGTTCTGCAGAAACAGATCGAAGGCGCGCTGCTCGGCCTCGCGGATCACGACCTGGGTGCGGTACATGTCCAGGCGCTTTTGCTCGCCGATGTCGTCGTTCAAACCGGTGCCGGCGGACGCCTGCGCCCGGTCCTGCGCTGTAGCCATGGGGTTTCCTCGGAAAAGCGTTTTCTTGTGGCGGGCCGAAACTTAGCGCCTATGAACGTGGCACCGCAAGGCGATGTCGTCCCGGCGCAATCTGCTCACTCGGGTGGATCTTGCAGCGCTCCTTCGCTGACGGCGCGCTGGCCCATCTTCCGTTCGCGGTACAGCAGATAAAGCCCGGAGCTCACCACCATGGCGGCGCCGCCCAAGGTCCAGGCGGTGGGCAGGCTCCCGAACACGAGGTAGCCGAGGATCGTCACCCAGACGAGCTGGGTGTAGACGAACGGCGACAGCAGCGAAGCCGGCGCCAGCTTGTGCCCGGAAATCAGGCAGAAATGGCCGAGGCCGCCGAACGCGCCGGTCACCACCATCAGGCCGACGATGCCCCAGCTGGAAGGCGCCTGCCACACGAAGGGCAACACCGGCAGCATCAGCAGGGCGCCCACCAGATTGCCGTAGAACAGCGAGGTCTGGTTGGAATCGGTGCGCGAGACGATGCGGGTGATCACGGCGTAGAAGCCGTAGCAGGTGGTTCCGGCGAGCGAGAACAGCGCCGCCGGCTGCATGCTGCCGGAGCCGGGCCGTGTGATCAGCAGCACCCCGCCGAAGCCGAACATGATCGCGCACCAGCGCCGCCAGCCGATCCATTCGCCCAGCATCGGACCGGAAATAATGGCCACGATGAAGGGGAACGTGAAGATGATCGACAGCACGTCGGCAAGCTGCATATAGCGCAACGCCAGGAAGTTGAGCGAGGTGGACGAGACCAGCAGCAGCGAGCGCACGAGCTGGAGCCGAAGACTGCCGGTGCGCAGCAAATCTGGCTTGGTCACCGGGTTGGAGACGATGAGCGCCAGCAGAAAGGCGCTCGTGTAACGCGCCCAAACGATCTCCAGCGTCGCCATCTGGGTATTGAGATACTTGGCCGTGGTGTCGAGACAGGCAAACAGCGCCACCGCGCAGCACATCAGCGCGATGCCCATCAGCCGCTGGCGGCGCTGGATAGCCTGGTCGATCAATAGGTCGCCCGTCCGCCCGAAATATCGAACACCGCGCCGGTCGTGAACGAGCATTCGGCCGAGGCGCACCAGGCCACGAGCCCGGCGATCTCTTCCACGGTAACGAAGCGTCCGCGCGGGATTTTCGACAACATGAAATCTATGTGCTCCTGGGTCATCTGGTCGAAGATCGCCGTGCGCGCCGCCGCCGGCGTCAGGCAGTTGACCGAGATGTCGTTGCCGGCCAGTTCCTTGCCCAGTGTCTTGGTGAGCGCGATCACCGCCGCCTTGGTGGCGGAATAGGCCGGTGCGTTCGGATTGCCTTCCTTGCCGGCAATGGAGGCGATGTTGACGATGCGTCCGTAATTCTGCGCCACCATGCCCGGCACGACCGCCCGGCAGCAATGGAACGGGCCGTCGAGGTTGACGGACACCACCTTGTGCCAAGCCTCCAGCGGGTAGTCCGCGGTCTTGATATTGGGGCCGGCGATGCCGGCATTGTTGACAAGGATGTCGATGTGCTGGACCGCGCTCAGCGTCTCGTCGCGGGCGCGCTCGACCGAGGCATAATCGCCGACGTCCGCCGAGACGGCGAAGACGCGGCCCTTGCTCTGCAGCGCCTCGGCGGTCTTGTGAGCCAGGGCGATGTCGTGGTCCCAAATGGCGACGCTTGCGCCGGACTCCAGGAAACGCTCGGTGACGGCACGGCCGATACCCTGGGCGCCGCCGGTGACGACGGCATTGCGGCCGCCAAGATCGATTTTGTTGCTCATTGATTCCTCCCGATGGCGGCAGGGTAGCGACGCAGCCGCCCGTTGGCGAGTAGCGAAGCCGCGCGGCTGCAATGCGCGAGCGATGCCGGGGACCGGCGCATCAAGGCTCGGGCCGCAACGCGCTCTCGTGCCAGCGGCGCAGGGCCAGGTGGGATAGCGCCGAGAGCGCGAAATAGATCACGACGCCGGCCGCCGCCAGCAGCAGGAGCGCCGCGAACATGCGCGGGATGTTGAGGCGGTAGCCGGATTCCGCGATGCGGTAGGCAAGCCCAGAGCCGGCGCCGGCTGAGCCGGCCGCGATCTCCGCCACCACCGCGCCGATCAGCGACAGGCCGCCGGCGATGCGTAAGCCCGCCAGCATCTGCGGCAGCGCCGCCGGTAGCTTGAGGCGCCACAGCAGTTGCCAGCGCGAGGCCTCGTAGAGCCGGAACAGGGCCAAGAGGTTGTGGTCGACCGAATTCAGCCCCAGCGTGGTGTTGGCGAGCACCGGAAAGAAGGCGACGATCCAAGCGCACGCGAGCACCGCCAAGGGCTGCGGCAGATAGATGAGCAGGAGCGGCGCGATCGCGACCACCGGCGTCACCTGCAGCGTGACGGCGTACGGATAGAGCGAATATTCGACCACCCGCGACTGGCTGAACAGCACCGCCAGCCCGATGCCGCCGACGGCCGCGAGCGCGAAGCCCTCGAAGGTGGTGGCAAGCGTCACCAGCAGCGAACGCCACAACAGCGGGCCGTCACTGACGAGCGTCGCGAACACGCGCGTCGGCGCCGGCAGGACGTAAGGCGGGATGTGGTTCACGCGCACGATGACGTCCCACAGCCCGACGGCGACGGCGAGCACGAGAACCGGCAGCGAAAGGCGCAAGATACGGTCGCTCATGTCGCCCCCGCCGCCATGGCGCCGCGCAGCGCTTCCGACACCCGCCGGCAGTAGCCGGCGTAATCGGCCGAGGTGCGGAAGTCCTCGTCGCGCGGATAGGGCGCGGGGACGTCGATCTCTGCGAACACCCGGCCCGGGCGCGACGTCATCACGACGATACGCTGCGACAGAAACACCGACTCGAACACCGAATGGGTGACGAAGATCACCGTGCGCCGGAGCATCTGCCACAGCGCCAGCAGTTCGTTGTTGAGCTTGAAGCGGGTGATCTCGTCGAGCGCGGCGAAGGGCTCGTCCATCAGCAGCAGATGCGGCTCGGTCACCAGCGCGCGCGCGATCGCTACGCGCATCTTCATGCCGCCGGACAGCTCGCGCGGGAACGCGCTGGCGAACTCGGTCAGGCCGACGCGCGCGAGCGCCCGGCTGACCGCGGTCTCGCCGGCGCCCGCCTCGGCGTGGGTCAATTTCAGCGGCAGCCGCACATTGCTGGCGACGTTGGCCCAAGGCATCAGCGTCGGCTCCTGGAACACGAAGCCGATCGCGCCGGCGCCAGCCGCCCGGCCCTCCGGCCATTCGACCGCGCCGGCGGTCGCCCCGCTCAGGCCCGCGATGATGCGCAACGCGGTCGATTTGCCGCAGCCCGACGGCCCGAGCAGCGAGACGAACTCGCCGTCCCTGACCGTGAGATCGAAGCCCTCAAGCGCGACGGTGCCGCGCTCGAAGGTCTTGCCGACGTGGCGCAGGGAGACGATTGCGGGCGCCTGCGCCGTCATTTAGGCCGCAGGTCGACGCCGACGCCCTTGCCGACGAACTTCAGCGTATAACCGCGCTTGTAGTCGAGGCCGGCCTTGACCACGCCCGCCTTCACCATGGTGTCGTAGAAGCTCTTCCAGCGCGCGTCGGTCATGGCTCCAATGCCGAGCTTCACGGTATCGCCGGAATCCACGATGCCGTCTTCGCGCAGCTTGGCGATAGAATAGGCGAGTTGGCCGTCGGTCATTTCCGGGTTCTGCTTCTTGATCAGCACATTACCCGGCGACGGATCGCCGTAGATGTAGTGATACCAGCCGATCATCGAGGCATCGACGAAGCGCTGCACGACGTCCGGCTTCTTCTCGGCCAGGTCACGGCGCGTCTCGATCAGCGTCGAATAGCTGTTGAAGCCCTCGTCCGCGAGCAGGAACACCGACGGCTTGAAATGCGCCTGCTGCTCGATGGCATAGGGCTCGGAGGTGACGTAGCCCTCCATGGCCGAATGCTTGTCGGCGAGAAACGGCTGGGCGTTGAATGTATAAGGCTTCACCTTCTTGTCGTCGAAGCCGTAGCGGTACTTCATCCACTGGTAGAAGGTGACCATGCCCTCCTTTGAGACGAACAGGGTCAGCTTTTTCAGGTCCTCGAATTTCTTGATGTCGGGCCGCGCGATGATGACCTGCGGGTCCTTCTGGAAGCTCGCCGCCACCACCACCGTGGGAATGTCGTGCTCCACCGCGTCGAAGGCCTGCAGCGAGTTGCCGCTCATGTAGAAGTCGATCTTGCCGACCGGCAGCAGGATGCGGTTGTTCACGTTCGGCCCGCCGGGGACGATGGTGACGTCCAGCCCGTACTTCTTGTAGGTGCCGTCGGCGAGCGCCTCGTAGAACCCGCCATGCTCGGCTTCGGCCACCCAGTTGGTGCCGAACCGGACTTTGTCGAGGTGCTGTGCCGCGGCGGCCGTGATCCCTCCGGTCAAGAGGACGATGCCGACGCAAAAGCTGGCAAGCCGATTCATACCTTAGCTCCCCGTGTCTCTTGATGAGTCCCGTTAGCTGCCCGGCCGACCAAAAAACGAGCGGCGAATGCCGGCGTCCCCCGCGACCGCAATGAGCCGCTGCCCGCACACGTCGAACCTACTATAGCGCAAAGCGCTCGATGAACCACTTGAGCAGTTTGATCCAGACCTCGTCTTTGCCGACGGCGTCTTCGATGCCGTGCTCGAGGTTGGGATTGTCGTTGACCTCCATGACCACGATGCCGTGGTGCGATTGCTTGAGATCGACGCCGTAGAAGCCCTGCCCGATCGGCGCCGCGGCGCGGGCGGCGATGTCGAGCACCTCGGCCGGCACGTCGGCAAGATCGAAGGCGCGGAAACCGCCCTCGCGCAGGGTGCCGTCCTCGCGATACTTGACGATCTGCCAGTGGCCGCGCGCCATGCGGTACTGGCAGGCAAACAGCGGCTCGCCGTTGAGGATACC
This sequence comes from uncultured Pseudomonadota bacterium, assembly GCA_963773225.1. GTDB lineage: Bacteria > Pseudomonadota > Alphaproteobacteria > Rhizobiales > Xanthobacteraceae > Pseudolabrys. The sequence goes on along the minus strand of CAVZAO010000014.1, from coordinate 127,795 downwards.
GACGCGCCAGTCGAACTCAGTCGGCACGAACTTCTGCGCCAGGATAAGATCGGTCTCTTCAAACAATTCGCTCGCGATGCGGCGCAGTTCGTCGGCCGTGTTGACCTTGTGCACGCCGCGCGAGAACGAGCCGTCGGGGATCTTCACGATCAGCGGCAGCCCGAGCTCGTCCATGGCACGCACCTGATCGCTCTTCTCCGCCAGGATCAACGTCGGCGGCACCGGCACCCGGTTGGCCGCGAACAACTCCATCAGGAACACCTTGTTGGTGCAGCGGATCATCGAAACGGGATCGTCGATGACCGGCATGCCCTCTTGCCAGGCGCGGCGCGCGAATCGATAGGTGTGATTGTCGATCGAGGTGGTCTCGCGGATGAACAGGCCGTCGTATTCGGCCAGCTCGTCAAGCTGCCGCCGCGTTATCGGCTCGACGTCGACCGAATGCCGCTCGGCGATCCGCGCAAAATGCTTGAGCGACGCCACAGACGACGGCGGCACTTTCTCATTCGGGTCGTGCAGGACCGCGAGATCGTATTTGGCGACCTTGCGCACCTTGGCGTTGCGCCATTGCCGCCGCGTATACCGGTGCAGGGCGTCGCGCAGGAAGGCGGCTTCATCGCCGGCAAGGCGTGTCACGGTGCGTGGGCGCACGCGCTCGATGGCGAGCCAACGCCCCGGCTCGATGGTCACCTCGAGCGCCGGACAGCGGAACCAATCGAACAGCAGGCGGCCGAAGGCCTCGAAGCGCGCGTCACGCGCGATGCCGAAACAGACCAGCAGCTTGATTTCGGATTCGGGCGCGAAGTCGGCCTTGCGGGCGCAGGTGTTCAGCGCCTGCTCGAGCTCGGGCAGCGCGTGCTCGTAAAGCTTGGCCTCACGCAGGTCGAGCATGGTCTCGACCGTCGGCATGACGCGGTGGCCGCGCGCCTCGGCCAACAGCGACGCGTAATAGCCTTTCGATTGATAGGCGTAGGAGCGCGACAGGTTCACGACCTTGGGGCGGCCGGCCTCGAACAAATGCGGCCGCTCCAGGTATTCGTCGGTCGTGATGACCTTGTGCGGCGTGTCCGCGTTCGGCAGGTCCTTGCGATTGTCGACCAGGATGACCCAATCGGTCATGGGCAGCCTTTCGCAGGGACCCCGTCGGTCGGGAGCCGGCGTCGTTTTGGCACGGGGCGGGGCATCGGTTCAGAGGGCAAAGCGGTTCGGAACGGGCGGGCCGGACGTCGTGACGCCCGGCAAGCGCCGACGCCCGACTCGGGCGAGAGGCACGATAGCATTCGCCCGGACGGTGAAAACTGCCGCATCATGAAGCGCCGCCGATTGCGGTGGAAAGTTGTTTCTGGAAGCGCAGGGCGTCGGCGCCATTTTCGTAATAGCCGGGACGGCGGCCGAACGCGGCATAGCCGGACTTGCGGTAACGGGCGATGGCGCGCGCGTTGTTGGCATCCACCTCGAGCCGCATGACCCGGTAACCGCGCCCGCGCGCCGCCGCCTCGGCCGCCGAAAGCAGCAGCACGCCCACGCCGCGGCCGGTCCATTCCGGGGCGACCGCGATCGAATAGAGCCGCGCCACGCCGGCGCGCGCGGGGAATAGGACCAGGGCATAGCCGGCGAGCCGGCCCCTCTCTTCGGCGACCAGCAGCGCCGCCCGCGGCGTCGCCAGGAAATGGCGCAGGCTGCGGCGCGAAAGCCGGTCACCGGTGAAAACACGGGCTTCCAGCGCCAGCAGGCCATCCAGGTCGCCGCGGCCGCCCGGGCGCAATGCGAGCGCCGGTGCCGTCTGCCGATCCAATGCCAAGCGCATCTACGATCAGTCTTTTTGGCGCCTGGCGGGGGGCCGCATTGGCCTTGCGCGAAGGCCGCCAAGGAATTGCCGAAGAAATCGCGGCGCGCATTTGAACCATTTTCAGGCCGGCCGCAACTCACAAGTATCGCGGCCGGACAGCGCCGCACCGAATAACCGGATGGAGCACACCATGACCAAGTCCAAGATCATCGCCGCCACCGTGGCCGCCTTGACCCTCACCGGCGCCATCCTCGGCACCAGCGCCCCCGCGCTCGCCTGGCATCCCCATCACCACCACGGCTTTGGCCCGGCGATGGGCATCGGCCTCGCCATCGGCACCATCGCGGCGGCAGCCGCCGCCTCCAACACCTACGAGCCGGTCTACGAGTGCTACTACCAGAAGCGCTACGACCGCTGGGGCCAGCGCTACTACGTCAAGGTCTGCGACTGATCGACACGATTGCCTTTTGATCGGCGCCCGCCCCCCGTCCATCCCAGCGCCGATCTTCAAGACCCGCCCGGTGTCCCCGACCGGGCGGGTCGCTTGTTTGTTGCACCTGCGACGTAATCCACCGCAGGCCAATGGCCACGCTTGCGTCACGTGAAATCGACGCAGGTTACCTTGTCACGGCTGCGATGATTTGCATTGATACGTCAGGGTTATAATTCGCCGGGCCGAGAGAGGATGCGGCCGGTGGAACTTCAAAAAAGGTCCTCTGGAGGAACACCATGAAGCTCACCAAGGCGTTACTGTCGGTCGCGTTTGCCGCGCTCATCGCGGGCACGGCCAGCGCACGCGAGATCAAGCTCGGCCATGTCGGCGCGCCCGGCTCGCTGTTCGACAAGTCTTGCACCGAATTCGCCAAGATGGCGAATGCCAAGCTCGCCAAGGTTCCAGGTGACTGGAAGGTCGTGGTCTACGGTTCCAGCCAGCTCGGCAAAGACGGCGAGATGATCAAGAAGCTCAAGCTCGGCACTATCGACCTGGCGTTGCCGTCGACCGTGATGTCGTCGCAGGTGCCGCAGTTCGGGCTGTTCGAGATGCCCTACCTCGTGAAAAGCCGCGCGCACATGGCCAAGATCCGCGACAAGGTCGTGTTCCCGAAGCTGGTGCCGCTGGCGGCCAAGGACGGCCTTCATGTGCTCGGCGTGTGGGAGAACGGCTTCCGCCAGATCACCAACAACGTGCGCCCGATCTACAAGCCGGACGACCTCAAGGGCATCAAGCTGCGCACGCCGAAAGGCACCTGGCGCGTGAAGATGTTCAAGGCCTACGGCGCCAACCCGACGCCGCTGGCCTTCTCGGAAGTGTTCGTGGCGCTCAAGACCGGCGCCATGGATGGCCAGGAGAACCCCTACGCGCAGATCTATCCGGCGCGTTTCTACGAGGTGCAGAAGTATCTCTCGATCACCAACCACGTCTATACGCCGGCCTATCTGACCGCCGGCCGTAGCTTCGCGGGCATGCCGAAGGACGTCCAGAAGATCCTCAAGGACACCGCTGTCGCGATGCAGCCGGTGGCGCTCAAATACGGCGCAGAGCTCGACAAGTCGCTGCTCGCCAAGCTGAAGGAAAAGGGCATGAAGGTGAACAAGGCCGACACCGCCGCCTTCATCAAGGCCAGCAAGCCGATCTACGCCGAGTTTGCCAAAGAGGTGAAAGGCGGCAAGGCGCTGATCGACGAAGCCATGGCGCTAGCGCCCAGTTCATGATCTGACGACGGCGTGGGCGGCGCGCGTTTTGCCCGCCGCCCGCACCACCTTTCTCCGTCATCCCGAGACGTCCGGCAGCGGGCCGACCCTCAAAAGGTGATGACCGGTCCTCGTTCGAGGGCCGCGCGCCGTCCGGCCAACTCAGGATGACGACGCAATTTCCGGTCTCCGTTACGAGCAACCCTGAATGTCCTTGTTCAAGTCCCTGCGCGCGGTGTTCGAGCGCCTGCTGGAATGGATCGTCATCGCGCTAGTGGTGGCGCTGACCGCGCTGGTAATTTGTGGCGCGGCCTTCCGCTACGCTGGCGACGCGCTCGACTGGTACGACGAAGTCGCCAGCATCGGCCTGGTCTGGCTCACCTATTACGGCTCGGCGTTGGCCGCCTTGCGCGGCGCCCATATCGGCGTGCCGGGCCTCGTCAACGCGCTGCCGCCGCGCGTCCGCGTCGTCGTTACGCTGATCGCGGAAGCCTTCGTCTTCCTGTTCTTCGGCGTGCTTGCCTATACCGGCTACGAGGTTCTGACCGTGCTGAGCGGCGACCATCTGGTCAGCCTGCCGCAGGTGCCGCAGGTATTGACGCAGTCGGTGATCCCCATCGGCGCGGTGCTGTTCATCATTGCGGAATTGTTCCGCCTGCCGCAGGTGCTGCGCGACGCCGCCGGCGCCGGCTTCGTCGATGTCGAATTGAAGGAAGCGCTGGAGCACGCCGGTGTGCCCGCCGATGCGCCGCACGATGGAGCCCGCCCGTGACCATCAGCCTGATGCTCATTGGCATGATCGCGCTGGCGCTGATCAACGTGCCGATCGCGGTCTCCCTCGGCGTGGTCGCCATGGCGGCCATCTTCATCGTGCAGGGCTCGAGCCAGCTCGTGAACGTGGCGCTGGTCATGTTCGACGGCGCCTCCAGCTTCCCTCTCCTGGCGATCCCGTTGTTCATCCTGGCCGGCGCCATCATGAACGCCTCGTCGATCTCGCGCCGGCTGGTCGCCTTTGCTTCCGCCTTGGTCGGATTCATCCGCGGCGGCCTGTCAATGGTGGCGATCGGCACCTCGGTGTTCTTCGCCGAGATCTCCGGCTCGGCGGTCGCCGACGTGGCCGCGCTCGGCACCCTGCTCATCCCGGCCATGAAGAGCCGGGGCTATTCCAAGGAAGTGGCGGCGGCGACCATGTCGTCGTCGGCGAGCCTCGCCATCATCATCCCACCGTCGATCCCGATGATCCTCTACGCGGTGATGGCGCAGACCTCGGTGGTCAAGCTGTTCGTCGCCGGCATCATCCCCGGCCTTTTGGGGGCGCTCGCCATGGCGGGCGTCGCCTACTACCAGGCGGTCAAGTTCGATTTTCCCATCGAGGAGCGTTTCCGCATCGGTCACGTCTGGGAGACCTTCAAGGAGGCGGCCTGGGCCTTCATCCTGCCGATCATCGTGCTCGGCAGCATCTTCGGCGGCATCGTCACCGCCACCGAGGGCGCCGGCATGGCGGTGCTGGCGGCGCTGCTCGTGGGCGGCCTGATCTACCACGACATCGACCTGAAGGCGCTGCGCAAGGCCTGCGTCGACGGCGGCATTCAGACCGCGGTCGTGATGCTTCTGGTGGCGGCTTCCGCCCTGATCGGCACGTTTTTGACCGAGGCGCAGCTGCCGCAGGCGCTCGGCCACGCCATCACCCAGGTGACCACCAACAAATACCTGGTTCTGCTTCTGCTGAACGTGTTCTTTCTGCTGTTGGGCATGTTTCTGCACTCGGCGGCGGCCATCATCCTCGTTGTGCCCATCGTGATGCCGCTGGTGAAGGCGGTCGGCATCGAGCCGATCCACTTCGGGCTGGTGGTCACGCTCAACCTGGCCATCGGCCAGCAGACGCCGCCGGTGGCGAGCGTGCTGATGACGTCCTGCACCATCGCCAAGGCCGACATCTGGGAGACGACACGGGTCAACCTGCCCTACATCGCGGCGCTCGCAGTCGTGCTGCTGCTGTGCACCTATGTGCCGGCGATTTCGCTGACGCTGGTGCACCTGTTCTATGGCGGCGTGAACTAGGAGGCAGCGTCCAGGCTCATCGCCAGTACTCGCGCCACATGCAGCGCGTCGCGGTTCGAACCGTCGTGGATCTGGTGACGGCAGGAGGTGCCGTCGGCCACAACGAGCGTCGCCTCATCGGCTTGGCGCACCGCCGGCAGCAATGACAACTCGCCCATCTTGAGGGAGACGTCGATGGTGGCGGCGTCGTAGCCGAACGAGCCGGCCATGCCGCAGCAGCTCGATTCGATGGTCTCGACCGCAAGCTCCGGCACCGCCTTCAGCACGCTTTCGACCGCGCCCATGGCGGCGAAGGATTTCTGATGGCAGTGGCCGTGTAAGAGCGCTTTCTGCGGCAACGGCCGCAGCGGCAGATCGAGGGCGCCGGCCTTCTGCTCGCGCGCGAGGAACTCCTCCATCAGCAGCGCCTGCGAGCCCAGCGCCGCGACCGCCTCACCCTTCATCAGCGCCGGCAGTTCATCGCGGAAGGTGAAGAGGCAACTCGGCTCCAGCCCCAGCACGGGCATGCCGCGCATCACGTAAGGCGCAAGCGCGTCCAGGGTGCGCTGCATTTCGCGGCGCGCCTCGTCGATCAGCCCGGCCGAGAGGAAGGTGCGACCGCAGCACAGCGGCCGCTCGTTGCCGTCCAGCGGCAGTGGCGCATGCACGCGATAGCCGCCGGCGGCGAGCACGCGCAAGGCAGCCTCGAGATTCTCGCGCTCGAAATAGCGGTTGAAGGTGTCGGCGAACAGGACAACGTCGCGCGCCGGCGCCTTGGAGCCGTCGTCAGCCGCGGGCCGATAGCGCCAATCGGAGCGGTCCTGATAGATGTCATTGCGCCACGTCGGCAGGCTGCGCTTGACCGAAAAGCCGGCGAAGGCCTGCGAGGCCCGCCGCAGCAAGGGGCTTTTGTCGCGCAGGTTGGCGAGCCCGGCGTAACGCGCCGCGAACGGCGCGTAGCGCGGCAGATAACCCACCAGCCGGTCGTGCAGCGATAGCCCGCGCTTCTTCACTCGCGCCGCCTGCACCTCGATCTTCATGCGCGCCATATCGACGCCAGTCGGGCATTCGCGCCGGCATGCCTTGCAGGACACGCACAGCTTAAGCGTCTCCTGCATCTCCTTTGAGGTGAGCGCATCGGGCCCGAGTTGGCCGGTGACCGCGAGCCGCAGCGTATTCGCCCGCCCGCGAGTCACGTCGCGCTCGTCGCGGGTGACGCGGTAGCTCGGGCACATGACGCCGCCCACGAGCTTGCGGCAGGCGCCGTTGTTGTTGCACATCTCGATCGCGCCCTGGAAGCCGCCGCCCGAGCCCGGAAACGCCGACCAGTCGAGCGCCGTCGCGATGTCCTCGCCGTGATAGCCCGGCTTGAAACGGAACAGGCTGCGGTCGTCGAATTTGGGCGGCCGCACCACCTTACCAGGATTGAAGAGGCCGTTCGGATCGAAACGGTCCTTCACCTCTTCGAAGGCGCGCGCCAGCCGCGATCCGAACATCGGCTCATTGAACTCGGAGCGCACCAGACCGTCGCCGTGTTCGCCGGAATGCGAACCTTTGTATTCGCGCACCATGGCGAACGCCTCCTTGGCGATCGCGCGCATGGCGTGGACGTCCTTTTCCTGTCGCAGATTGAGGATCGGCCGCACGTGCAGGCAGCCGGAGCCGGCGTGGGCATACCAGGTGCCGCGGGTGCCGTGCCTTTCAAACACCTGTGTCAGGCGCGACGTGTACTCGGCAAGATGCTCGAGCGGCACCGCGCAATCCTCAACGAAGGAGACCGGCTTTCCCTGCGCCTTCATCGACATCATGATGTTGAGGCCCGAGGTGCGTACATCGGTGATGGCCGCCTGAAGATCAGGATTGAGTACCTCGACGACGCCGCCCCATTTGGCACCGGGGTTATCCCAGTTAAATCCGAGATCGCCGATCAGCTCCTTGAGCTCGCGCAGGAGGCGCAGGTTGACCTCGTGATCGTCCTCGCCGAACTCGACCAGCAGGATCGCCTCCGGAGTTTCTCGCACGAATTTTTCCAGGGTCGGCTGGAAGATCGGAATCGCCCGGGCGAGCTCGATCATGGTGCGGTCGATCAACTCGACGCCGATGGGCTTGAGCCGCACGATTGCCTGCGCCGCGTTCATCGCCTCGTAGAAGCTGCCGAAATGCACCGCGCCGACGGCGCGCCGGCCGAGCAGCGGCGCGAGCTTCAGTTCGATGCGGGTCGAGAACGCGAGCGTACCTTCGCCGCCGACCAGGAGATGGGCGAGGTTGATGTCGTTGCCGCCGTGATAGCGGCCTTGCACCAGGGCATCGAGATTGTAGCCGCCGACGCGGCGCTGCACCTTCGGAAAGCGCGCCGCGATCTCGTCGGCTTCGCGCGCGCCGATCGCCAGCAGGTCTTTGGCCAGGGGCCGAAGCGGCGCCGGCACGTTGTTGATGTTGCCACCGATCGGGCCGAAATGCCCCAATGTGCCGTCGGCCAATAAGGCTTCGATCGACAGCACGTTGTCGCGCATGGTGCCGTAGCGCAGCGAGCGGCCCCCGCACGAATTGTTGCCGGCCATGCCGCCGATGGTGGCGCGCGAGGCGGTGGAGATATCGACCGGAAACCAGAGTCCGTGCGCTTTGAGCTGGCGGTTCAGGTCGTCGAGCACGATGCCCGGCTCGACGATGCAACGCCGGCGTTTAACGTCGAGATCGAGAATGCGGGTGAGGTATTTCGAGCAGTCGACGACCAGCGACTCGCCCACCGTCTGTCCGGCCTGCGACGTGCCGCCGCCGCGGGCCAGCACGGTGACGCCTTCCGCCCGGGCAATCCCTATTGCTCGATCGGCTTCTTCAATCGTGCGCGGCGCGACCACGCCCAGCGGCGTGATCTGGTAGTGAGACGCGTCAGTGGCGTAGCGGCCGCGGGTGAAACGGTCGAAGTGCACGTCCCCGCTCAATTCGGCCTTCAGCCGCCGCTCCAGGCCGGGCCTCACCACCCCCACGGTATTCTTCCTTTTTGGCCTTCGCTAAGCCTATGCATTCACGGCGTATTCGGGTTGCGGGAATTCGCTTGACCGCACTGTCGCATTCATAGTTCAACGCCACAAGCGCCGCGCCCCTTGCCGGGACGCGCCACGGGTTGGCTTTGTCCCCTCGAAAAGCCGCGTTTACGGAGCGCCCTCTATGGCTCAGAATTCGTCGCGTCAGGTCGGACGCCACTTCCTTCAGATTCCGGGTCCGACCCCGGTTCCCGACCGCATCCTGCGGGCGATGGACACCCCTATCATCGACCACCGCGGCCCGGATTTCGCCAAGCTGACCAAGCGGGCGCTTGAGGGCATCAAGACCATTTTCAAGACCAGCAATCCGGTCATCGTCTACACCGCGACCGGCACCGGCGCCTGGGAAGCGGCGCTGACCAACACCCTGTCGCCCGGCGACAAGGTGCTGATGTTCGAGACCGGCCAGTTCGCCTCGCTCTGGAAGAAGATGGCCGAGCGCATCGGTCTTCAGCCCGTATTCGTGCCGACCGACTGGCGCCACGGCCTCGACCCGCAGGCGATCGAAGCGAAACTGCGCGAGGACAAGAACAAGGAGATCAAGGCGGTCTGCGTCCTGCACAACGAGACCTCGACCGGCGCGCTGACGCCGATCGCCGAAGTGCGCAAGGCGATCGACGCCGCCGGCCATCCGGCGTTGCTGATGGTCGACACCATCTCCTCGCTGGCCTCGGCCGATTATCGGCATGATGAATGGGGCGTCGACGTTTCGGTCGGCGGTGCGCAGAAGGGCCTGATGATGCCGCCCGGCATGTCCTTCAACGCCATCAGCGACAAGGCCATCGCGGCCAACAAGACCGCCAAGCTGCCGAAGTCGTTCTTCGCCTGGGACGACATGCTGAACATGAACAAGTCGGGCTTCTTCCCCTATACGCCGGCGACCCTGATGATTCACGGCCTCGTCACCGGCATCGACATGCTGCACGAGGAAGGCCTGGACAACGTGTTCGCGCGCCACGACCGGCTCGCGGAGGCGACCCGTCGCGCCGTCGCGGCTTGGGGCCTGGAAAACCTGAACAAGAACGCGTCCCAGCTGTCGCCGACCATCACCGCGATCCTGCTGCCGGAGGGCTTCGACGCCGACAAGTTCCGCGCCATGGCGCTGGAGACCTTCAACATCTCCTACGGCGCCAGCTTCGGCCAGTACGCCGGCAAGTACTTCCGCATCGGCCATCTCGGCGACATCAACGACGGCCAGTTGGTGGGCGCGCTCGGCATCACCGAAATGGCGCTGCAACTGTTCGGCGTGCCGATCAAGAAGGGCGGCGTGCAGGCCGCAATGGACTACCTCACCGCCCAGCACGGCAGCGCCACCAAGAAGGCGGCGGAGTAAGCCGCAAGCGACATTGCAATGACGTCGGAATGGCCGGGCTTGTCCCGGCCATTTTCTTTAGGACGGCACCGCGGCCCCCACCCCGAAAGTCTCTTTCGCGAACGCGATGCGCTCCGCGCGCGGCAGGCTGGCGGCATTTGCCCGGTCGACCGTTTCGAGCCGCGCGCCCAGGCCGGCGCGGTTGGCGATCTGAATGTTCAGCCCCGGCCGCGCGTTAAGCTCCAGCATCAGCGGGCCCTTGCTGCGATCGAGCACCAGGTCGACGCCAACATAGCCGAGGTTGGTCATCTCGTTGCAGCCCGCCGCGATATCCAACATGCGATCGAAGCCGGGGATTTGCACACCGGTGACATCGGCCAGCGTATCCGGGTGCTGCCGCACCACACTGTTGCGCCACACCGCAGTCAGCGTGCGTCCGGTCGCGAGATCGATGCCGGCGCCGATGGCGCCCTGGTGCAGGTTGGCCTTGCCCTCGGATTCGCTGGTCGGCAGCCGCACCATACCCATCACTGGCACGCCCTTGTAGGCGATTAGCCGGATATCAGGCACGCCGAGATACGTGATGCTGTCGAAGACGTGGTCGAACTCCACGCAGTACTCGACGATGACGTGATCGTCCTGGCCGCCGAGGCTGTAGATACCGCTCAGCATGTTCTGCATGTGGAAACGCAGATCGTCCCAGCTCATCATGCGCCGGCTGGCGAGCCGCAAGTTGTCGCCGAGCCGGCCCTTGACCACCAGGATGCCGTTGCCGCGGCTTCCGTTGGCCGGCTTGACCACGAAGTTCTCGTATTTGTCGAGCATGTCGCGCGCGTGCTTGATCTCGGCGCTCAAGTTGAAGGTCGCGTAGAGCTCCGGCGTAGCGATGTTATATTTGGCCGCCAGTTGCTTGGTGAGCAGCTTGTCGTCGACCAGCGGATAGTATTTGCGCGCATTGACCTGTGAGATGTACCCGCCGTTCCGGCCGTTCATGCCGAGGACGCCAACTTCACTCAGCTTATGCGACAACGCCCACAGCTTCATGGCTGCCGCTCCGCCAGCACGCGGAAGCGCAGCAGTTCGCTCAAGCGGTAGCCGGTGTAGCGCCCGATCAAGAGCGTCAGCGCCATCAGCACCAAGATCAACTCGGGGAACGAGAAGAAGATGTGCTGGATCGGCGGCGCCGAGATGACCAGATAGCAGACCGACGCGATGATCAGGCTCAACGCCGCCATCTTGATCGCCTCGCCGGGCCCGCTCTCGTCCCACAGCACCGAGACGCGCTCGATGGTCATGGTCAGAATGACCAGCGGAAACAAGGTCACCGACAACCCGGGCGTGAAGTTGAGCTTGTCCGACAGCACCGTGACCACGCCCATCATCAGGATCACGAACATCACGATGGCGCCGAGGCGCGCGACCAGCAAAAGCTTGAGATGGTCGAAATAGAGGCGCACCAGGAGGCCGACGGAGAGCATCAGCGTGAAAAGCGCCAGTCCCCAGATCAGGTGCGTCTCGCGAAAGGCGAGCGCGATCAGCACCGGCATGAAGGTGCCGACGCCGCGCAGGCCGATGATGTTGCGCAGCACCACCAGCATGAAGATGCCGACCGGCAGCGTCATGATGACGCGAAAGCCCTCGCGCTGCGGCGCCGGCAGCGAATAGAGCGAATAGGTGGTGAGGAACGAATTGGTGAGCTTGCCGAGCGACAGCGTCTGCCGCAGCACCGACTGCTCGACGCGGGTGACGCTGATGCGTCGGCGGTCCAGCGTGCCGCCCTCGGCCTTGGCGAAAGGCTCATCGCCGCGCCACCAGGCGTACCAGGTGCGCGGCACGCGCGGCAGGCCGGTGGCGACCGAGAACCACAGCCAGCGGTCCTTGACGTAGACCTCGAGCCAGTCCTTTTCGTCGGCCTTGAGGCCGGTCTTGGCGAGATCGATGCCATGCACCGGCCGGGCCACCATGTCGTTGACGCGCAGGATCTGCGCCGCGAGCGAGGCGATCTTGCTTTGCGCGTGGCTGTCGCCGAGCAGGTAGCGCACGTTCTCCGGTCGGTCGGGCGAGGTAAGGTTGCGCAGGATCACCGACACCAGGCTGACTTCGTCGGCCGACTTGGCATGCGCCGAGGCGTAGAGGGTGCGGGCGATGGCCTGCGCGGTGGCGCTCAAGGTGACCGGGAGCTGCACCGGCGGTGCCTGGCGCTGTGGTTCCGCGGCATGCCCGTTGTTCCGTTGCAACAGGAAGCGCTGGCGCGCCACCAGCACGCCCTTGGCGTCGCGGGCCGTCAGATTGAGGCGGCGGTTGGCGCCTTCCGGCGCAATGGTGATGCCGAAATCGGGCGCCGCCACGCGCTCGTTGAGCACGCTGATGTCGCGCGAGGCTTCCGGCACGAACAGCGACACCTTCAGCGGACCGCCGTTGGCCGTCACGCGCACCTCGCTTTCGATCTCCCAGGCATTGGCGACCTGGTGCGCCTGAAGCGGCAGGCCGGCGACCAGCACCTTGTAGGCGAACAGGCCGAGCCCGACCGCGGTCAGCACCGCGGCGAGGATGTAGACGTGCAGATTGCGCATGAGACTAGTGGCCGCTTTCGCACGGCTTGGCAAAGAGACGGGTACGGCTCGAATCGACCAGCACGCGGCCGCCGAGGAACCTGCGGCCGATCAGCGCCTGGTAGTCCTGGCCGGAGCGGTCGGTGAGGGTGAAATCCGTCACCGCCTCGTGGCCGGCGACGCAGACCTTGAGCCTCACGATCGGTCGCCGTGTGTCTTTCACCTCGGCGCGCGAGACCCGGGCGATGCGGTCGGTCTCCTGTTCGAGCGTCGCGGACTTGCCGCCGCGGCCGTGGATGGTGAATTGGTACCAGGTCTTGCCCTTGCGCCGGAAGCGCTCGAGATCGGTGACGCTGAGCGAGGAAATCCCGGCGCCGGTGTCGAGCTTGGCGTCGAGCGTGAGGTCCTGATCCGGAAAGACGACGGCTTCGATCCAGCCGGCAACCGTTGTCGGCGCGGCGCCGGATTGTGCCGGGGTCTGAGCCATGGCGCTGCCGGTCCCCGCAACCGCAACGGCCGCGACCAGCAGAGAGCGCAACGGACGCATGCTCGCGGTCCTTGAAAAAAGATCTGAGCGCGACCTTCTTCCCGAACGCGGCCCGGGCACATTGACGTGCATCAATCGTGGAACCGGAATGTATGGCCGGGCGAGCTCGGCTTGCGCCTCAGGCCGCCGCTCCCCAATCATTGGCCTCGCACGTGCGGGCGACGAAGCGCGAGATCGCCGCAAGCGTCGCCTCCGGCGCCTCGCGCTGGGGCGAATGCCGGGCGCCCGGCAGCAGCGCCACCTCCACCGGGCAGTAGCATTCGCGCTCCGCCGCCTCGATCTGGGCGAGCGTGCCGTACTGGTCGTCCTCGCCCTGCACGATCAGCATCGGCACCCGGATATAGGCGAGCGGCCCGGTGATGTCCCATTGGCGGAAATCGGGATCGAGCCAGGCGTCGCTCCAGCCGCGGAAGGCGTTGTCGACGTCGGCATGCCAGCGCGCCAGCCGCTGCCGCAGGTCGCCATCGTCATAGGCGCGGCGCGTCTCGGCGATGGCCGCCAGCCCCGACGGTTCGGTGAAGAAATGCGGCGCGATCAGCACCAGGCCGCCGACACGGTGATCCTGATGGGTGCCGGCATAGATCGCCGCGATGGATGCGCCGTCGCTGTGACCGACCAGCAGGCCGCGCCGGAAACTGATTGCCTCGAGCACTTGCGGCAGTCCGTCGCGCGCCTCGTCATGCATGAAGCTGAGCGGGCGCGGCAGCGTGACCGGGCTCGACTGGCCGTAACCCGCGCGCGAATAGACGAAGACACCGCAGCCGGTCGCCTTCTGCAGCCTGTCGGGGAAGTCGCCCCACAGACCCACGCAGCCGAGGCCTTCGTGCAGCAAAACGAGCGTCGGCGCCGCGTCCGGACGCGGACCGATCATGCGGTATTCGAGGCGCTGGCCGGCGATGTCGAGGAAGCCGGAGTCGTCTAACTGCATTTCACGTCATCTACCGAAGTGCGGCATTCTCTCTTCCCTTCTCCCCTTGTGGGAGAAGGTGGCGAGCGCGGAGCGATAGCGAGCGCGAACCGGATGAGGGGTCGGCGCCGAACGCATACGCTGACCCCTCACCCGCCCTCGCTCGGCTTCGCCTCCGCTCGGGCACCCTCTCCCACAAGGGGAGAGGGGACATGCGGCATGGCCGTACATCTCTCACCATTACACCTGCCCTTCCGCCCGCAGCTTGAAGCGCTGGATCTTCCCGGTGGCGGTCTTGGGCAGCTCGGCGCGGAACTCGATCCACCGCGGATACTTGTAGGGCGCGAGCTTCTGCTTGACGTGCTCCTGCAAGACGCCGACCAGATCGTCGGTCGCCTTGTCGGGCAGCTTCAAGACCACGAAGGCCTTCGGCTTGATCAGCCGCTGTTCGTCGAACCAGCCGACCACCGCCGCCTCCAGCACATCCGGATGCGACGACAGCGCGGCTTCCACCTCGAACGGCGAGACGTAGATGCCCGAGACTTTCAGCATGTCATCCTGCCGCCCGGCGCAGACGTAATAGCCGTCCGCGTCCTGGTAGTACTTGTCGCCCGAGCGCGTCCATTCGCCGAGGAAGGTCGTGCGCGACTTGGCACGGTTGTTCCAGTACATGATCGCGCTGGTCGGCCCGCGCGCGTGCAATTCGCCGAGCTCGCCCTGCGGCACTTCCCGGCCATCGTCGCCGACCAACCTGATCTCGTAGCCCGGCACCGGCTTGCCGGTGGTGCCGTACTTGGTCGCGCCGGGGCGGTTGGTGAGATAGATGTGCAGCATCTCGGTGGTGCCGAGGCCGTCGGAAATTTCGACGCCGTAGCGCTCTTCCCAGGCGCGCGCGATCTGCTCGGGCAGCGCCTCGCCGGCGGAAATGCAGCGGCGGAGCTTCACCTCGTCGCGCGTCGGCGCGACGTTGCTGTTGAGGAAGGCGGCGTAGAAGGTCGGCACCGCGAAGAACACGCTCACCGGATATTGCTTGAGCAGCGCGGCGACGCCATCCGGCGTCGGCCGCTCCGGATTGAGCACGGTGGTGGCGCCGACACTGAGTGGAAAGGTCATGGCGTTGCCGAGACCGTACGCGAAGAACAGCTTGGCCACCGAATAGATGGTGTCGCTTTCCTTCATGCCGACGACCGGCGTGCCATAGAGATCGGCGGTGAGTTTGAGGCTGGCGTGCACGTGCACGGCGCCCTTCGGGTTGCCGGTCGAGCCCGAGGTATAGAGCCAGAACGCGATGTCGTCCGCGGTCGTCGGCGCCGTGACGTCTTCCGGCTCGTCGGCGCCGATCACGTCCTCGAACAGGCGGTAGCCGTGCGGATTGCTGCCGGAAACGATGACGTGCTCGAGATCCGGGCATTGCGCAATCAGCTTCTCGAAGCGCGGGAACAGCGCCTCCGACACCACCAGGCATTTGGCGCGGCTGTCGGTGAGCATGTAGCGGTAGTCGTCCTCGGTCAGCAGCGTGTTCACCGGCACCGCGACGATGCCAGCCTTGAGGCAGCCGAGAAACGCCGTCGGCCAGTCGACGGTGTCGAGCATCGCCATCAGCACGCGCTCTTCACGCCGGACGCCGAGCCCGCGCAAGGCGGCGCCGAAGCGCGCCACGCGGTCGGCGAGCGCGCGATAAGTGAGCGTGCGGTGTCCATCCGTGAAGGCCGGCTTATCGGCACGGCCTGCGTCAAGATTGCTTTGCAGGACGTCGGCGGCGAAATTGTATTCGCGCGGGACCGCGCCCAATGCTTCTTCCGCCACCGCAGACGCGGTCGTCATATTCTTCCTCCCGTCGCGGTGTTGGCGCCGCTTTTTGCTGTCTTTCCGTGTTGGGCGAATTATGCGAGGCGGGGCCCATTATCGCAATGTGAATATATTTCCAACCGCGGCTGCCGCCGACGGCGGTTTTTCTGCCCACCACTCGACAGCGCGATGTTTGCGGGTAAGGTGCGCGGCAACAAAAGCCTGCGCCACGGGAGACCCGCTCATGATTTTCAGCCGCGATCGCATCCTGACCACGCATGTCGGCAGCCTGCCGCGCAACGAGAAGCTGTCGGACCTGCTCGTGCGCCAGGAAGCGGGCGAGACCTTCGATGCCGCCGAAATGGCCGCCGAGCTCGACCGCGCGGTGACCCACGTGGTGGACAAGCAACTCGCGGCCGGCATCGACGTCGGCAACGACGGCGAGCAGCAGCGCGTCGGTTTCCAGACGTACATCCCGCAGCGCATGAGCGGTTTCGGCGGCGTTTCGCAGCGCCGGCGCGGACGCGAGTTCGAGGAGTTTCCGGAGCTGGTGGCAAGCCTGACGCGGCGCTTTCCGCATGTCACCAAGGGCCAGCAAGGCTCGCCGCAGGCGCAGGCCGAGATCAAGTATCTCGACGTCAAGCCGCTCGAAAATGAAATCGCGCGCTTCAAGCGCATCGCCGACGACCGCTTCACCGAGACGTTCATGACGGCGCCCTCGCCCGGCATCATCTCGTCGACCATGCTCGACGCTTTCTACGGCTCGCAGGATAAATATCTCTCCGCGATCTCGCGCGAGATGAAGAACGAGTACCAGGCGATCTACAAAGCCGGTCTTCTGCTGCAGATCGACGCACCCGATCTCGCCATGGACCGCACCATGATGTACCGCGATCTGGACGACGCCGGCTTCGTCAAGGCGGTCGAGCGGCACGTGCGGGCGATCAACGAAGGCATCGAAGGCATTCCACGCGAGCGCGTCCGGCTTCACGTCTGTTACGGCAACTGGGAAGGTCCGCACATTCACGACATTCCGCTGGTGAAGATTCTGCCGGCGCTCTACGACGCGCAGGTGGGCGCGTTGTCGATCGAGTTCTCCAATCCGCGTCATGCGCACGAATACGCGGCATTCAAGCAGGCACCGCTGCCCGCGGACATGGTGCTGATCCCGGGCGTGATCGAGACCACGTCGAACTTCGTCGAGCATCCGGAAGTGGTGGCGCGGCGCATCGCGGATGCCGTCACCGCCGTCGGCGACCGGGAGCGCGTGATCGCCGGCACCGACTGCGGCTTCGGCACGTTCACCAACCGCGAGTGGGTGATCGAGCCGGCGGTATGGCTGAAGCTCAGGGCGTTGCGCGAGGGCGCGGATATCGCGTCGCAGCGGCTGTGGGGCACCAAGAGCGCGGCGTGAGGTGCGCCTTCGTGCCATCGCCTATTCAGATGTCAAACAGCCCATCCGCATCGGTCCGGGACGGCGGTTAGACACAGCTCCGCCGCCCGTATTCTTTGGCGGGCGCCGGGTTCGCCCGTAGTCCTTTTCCTTCGTCCCCCTCTCGAAACATGAGAGGGGATGGCGCGCCGATCGGCGCAGCCATTTCTTATGGTCACGCCTTCTGATCGAAGGCGTGGCGCCTCTCGGCGCGCCACACGCGGCTTTTCTGTCCCCGGGGCCGTGCTTCCGGGCGCAGACGGAGCCCGAGCCGGGCCCCCGATCCGGGCAGCTTTCGCCGCCCTTCGTCCGCGCCGCGTCCAGCCATTCAAGGCAGACCCTCGTAGTGGGGTCGGACGGCTACCCAGGGCCTCCCGGGGATGGGGTTACGAATCCCACCCGCGGGCGCCGCATCCAGCTCCATCATCGTGACGTCTCGCGACGACGCCCCTCAGTCGAGCCGGACGCGGAAATGATAAGGGCGCCTGGGCGAGCGGGGATAAGTTTTTGTTCGACGCATTTTCAATGCGTTAGGCCGTCGCGCGATGCGAACCCTTGCCGCATGCGCTTTCGCGCGGTTGTCGCGCCATACGTAACAGTAGCGCCATTTCACCACGCAGGCTTTGCGTAACTTCCGTAACCGGGGGGTCCGCAGTGCCGAAGCAACGTCACCGTCTCGCGCTGGTTACAGTTACGTCGTTGTTTCGCCGCGCGAATTCGGAACGATGCGCGCGGTTCTGATGTTCTCGCAGCACCAGGGGGCGATCGCCAACGCTAATTGGAGATCAGCCATGAAACTCGCCATCACCATCGGCGCACTCGCCTTCGCCGCCGCCGCCGGCACCCTCGGCATGACGGCCAGCGCCCAGGCGCAACCCATCCCGCAGGGCCGCTACTGCGTGCACGCCCGGCGCACCTCCGGAGCCGACGACTGCTACACCAGTTGGAACCAATGCGTGCGGTCGGCCCAGCCGTTCGGCGGGTTCTGCATGGTGCAACATCGGATGGCATTTCGTTCGGACCGCTATGGCCGCGGCATGATGGACCGCTCCTGAGCGCGCGACCCGTGCGAACCCACAACTATCGGCGTTCGCTCCGCCGCCGGTCCGGCCCCCGCCCGTGACCGGCGGCGAAAGTTTCCAGGACGCGAAAACGCCGCACACCGCGTTGGGCGCAGGCCCAAGGCGGTCCGGCTCCCCTATGCCCTTGCGAGCCCCGTGCCTGTCGGCGCATAACCACGGTGAAAAAGCCGGCGGTACGCTGAAGCGCGCGGACGCCGGGACAGGGAGGACGACATGGACGAGAGAACGCGCGAACCAGTGCAGATCCGCGCCGAGGACATCAACCCGCGCCACAATTGGGGCCGCGCCTTGCCGTCGCTCGGCATCATGGGCGTCGATTTCGAGGAACGCGTCGACTACCGGCGCCTGCACCGCTATCGCCTCGGCCGCGCCAAGCAGGCGCTGGAGAATTCCGAGCTCGGCGCGCTGCTGGTGTTCGACGTCAACAACATCCGCTACATCACCTCGACCAAGATCGGCGAATGGGAGCGCGACAAGCTTTGCCGCTGGGCGCTGCTGACCCGCAGCGGCGAACCAATCCTGTGGGACTTCGGCTCCGCGGCCGTGCATCACAAGCTGTATGCGCCCTGGCTGCTGCCTGAGAACTGCAAGGCCGGCATCATCGGCATGCGCGGCATGGTCGATCCCGCCTTCGGCCTGATGGCGAAGCACGCCAAGGAAATCGCCTCGCTGATCAAGGAGGCCGGCTGCGACAAGATGCCGATCGGCGTCGACATCATCGAGCCACCGATGATGTTCGAGTTGCAGAAGGCGGGCTTGAACATCGTCGACGGCCAGCAGGTCATGCTGGAAGCGCGCGAGATCAAGTCGCAGGACGAGATCCATCTGCTCAACCACGCCGCCGCCATGGTCGACGGCGCCTATCACATGGTCAACGAAGAGCTCAAACCGGGCGTGCGCGAGAACGACATCGTCGCCAAGGTCAACGAGTTCCTCTATCGCCACGGCTCCGACGACGTCGAGGCGGTGAACGCGGTCTCGGGCGAGCGCTGCAACCCGCATCCGCACAACTTCACCGACCGCCTGATCCGCCCCGGCGACCAGGCCTTCTTCGACATCCTGCAGGCCTTCATGGGCTATCGCACCTGCTACTACCGAACCTTCAATGTCGGGCGTGCCACGCCTGCGCAGCACGACGCCTACAAGCAGTGCCGCGAATGGCTCGACAACGCCATGGCGCGCATCAAGCCCGGTGCCACCACCGCGCACATCGCCGAAGCGTTCCCGACCGCGCAGGAATTCGGTTTCCCCGACGAGACCGCGGCCTTCGGCTTGCAGTTCGCGCATGGGCTTGGCCTCGCGCTGCACGAGCGGCCGATCATCTCGCGTGTGGTGTCGATGGACCACCCGACCGAGATCAAGGAAGGCATGGTGTTCGCCATCGAGACCTATTGCCCGGCGACCGACGGTTACTCCGGCGCGCGCATCGAGGAGGAGGTGGTGGTGACCGACAAGGGCTGCCGGGTGATCTCGCTGTTCCCGGCCGAGGAGCTGCCGATCAGCCACCGGTATTGAGCGGCGCGACCCTCTATTTGCCATCTGAGGCGGCCCGTGACCCTGTCGCGGGCCGTCTTTGCTCGTGGAACTTTTCGCGCCGTCTTCGCTTGACTAGGCCGAGAACCAAGGAGGCGACGATGGCTGAGGGCAACAGCGGTAATGGCGTGCTTGGCGTTCTGGTCGGCGCGCTGATCGTGATCGTGGTGGGCGGCGGTATCCTGTACGCGACCGGCACCCTCGGAGGCCACAAAAGCGCGACCTTGAAGGTGGAATTGCCGAAGGTCAGCACCTCGAAGTAATATCCCGGCGGCCAAATCCCGGGGGGCAGGCGTGCGGCCATGAGGTAGCGAAAGCCGCCAGCGATCGCTATGTGGGTGGAACGCCCCACCGAAAAGGCCGCCGATGGACACCCGCACCTACAAGCCCGATCCGCTCGAGTTCAGGGCCGCCGCCAAGCCGCCGAAGATGCGCAACGAGACCTTCGAGAAGGTCATGCGCGGCTTTAAGGGCTATTGCCCGGCCTGCGGCCAGGGCCGCATGTTCCGCGCCTACTTGAAGGTGGCGGACAACTGCCCGCACTGCGGCGAGGAGTTGCATCACCACCGGGCCGACGATTTCCCGGCCTACCTCGTGATCGTCATCACCGGTCACATCCTGGTGCCGATCGTGCTGGCGGTGGAGACGGCCTTCGCGCCGCCCATGGCGCTGTCGATCCCGCTCTGGCTGACCGCGGCGACCGCCATGTGCAAGGGCCTGCTGCAGCCGGTCAAAGGCGCGGTGGTGGCGCTGCAATGGCACCTCGGCATGCACGGCTTCGAGGAGTCCCGCAACATGGGCGAGCTCGAGCCGACGGTAACACTGCCGGGCTGACGGCCCTTCACTAAGCCGCACGCACGTGGGCGACGAAGGCCTGGGCTTCCTGCTGTAAAGCCGCGGCCTGGCGGTTGAGGTCGGCGACCGCGGCGAGGATCTGCTCGGCGCCGGTGCGGGTGCGCCCCGCCACTTGATTGACGCCGGCGAGCGTATCGGAAACCTGACGGCTGCGGTCGGCCGCGCCATCCACGCTCTCGGCGATGCGCTGCGTGGCATCGCTCTGCATGCGCACCGAGCCGGTAATCGCCTGCGACACCGAGCCGATCTGTGCGACCACCGACGACATCGACTGCGTCGCATCGCGCACGCCGGCGACGATGCCGGCGACCGCGCCGGTCTTCTCGCGGATGCTGTCGAGCGCCCTGGTGGTCTCGGCGGCGAGCGTCTTCACTTCCTGCGCCACCACCGCAAAGCCGCGCCCCGCTTCGCCCGCGCCCGTCGCCTCGATGGTGGCGTTGAGCGCCAAGAGATTGGTCTGGCTGGCGATGGCCTGGATCATGCCCGCCACTTGGTCGATCTCGCCGACGGTCGCCACCAGGCCATCGGCGTTGCCGACGGCGACGTCGGCACGGCGATTCGCCTCCACAACCACGCCCGCGGCGTTGCCGAGCTGGGATTCGATATCGCGCATGGCGGTCGACAGCTCGTCGATGGCGGCCGCCACGGTGTCGGCGACCTCGCTCGACTCCTGCGCCACCACCGCGGCGGCGCCGGCGGAGCGATCGGACTCCTCCGCGATACCGGACATGACACGCGCCGAGCCGTCGAGCTGGGCGGCCGCCGCCGCGAGCGCCGCCGTGACGCTGAGGATCTTGTGCTCGAAGCTGCGCCCGAGCGCGTCGAGCGCCGCGCGCTTCTCGGCCGCCGCCCGTTCGCGCTCGCGTTCGCGCTCGCCCTGCGCCTCCTGCAGCGCCATGCCGTTGTTGCGGAATACCTGGACCGCCCGCGCCATGACGCCGACCTCGTCGCCGCGCGCGAGCCCGTCGATGCGGGTTTTGAAATCGCCCTTGGCGATGTCGCCGGCCGCCTTGGCCAGCCGCTGCAAGGGCCGCGCCACCGTGAGATGGGCGAGCCACATGGCGATGAGCACCGCGGCGCACGTGCCCCCGATCAGCACGAATGTCAGCAGCCTATAGGTGTGCGCCTTGCTGGCGGTAGCCTGGTCGATCGTCACCCGGGTCTGGCCGCCGAGGATATCGATCAGGCGATTCATGCTGGTAGTGGCGTCGACCAGTGCCGGATCGAATTTGAACTCGAGCAGAAAGCGCGTGCGCTCGCGATCGCCGCTCGCCGTCAGCGCCTGCGCGGCCTTCGCGATCGAATAGACAAGATCGAGCCGGCGCCGCATGCCGGCGATGTCGTCGCGGTGGTGAGGCAGATAATCTAGCGCATTCTGCAGCCAGACCTTGGCGGCCGCGTATTCGCCGTCACGCTCGCCGATCGCTTCCCGCATCGTATCGGGATCGCCGGTGCCCGCCATCTTGTAGGTCGCCAACCCAACCGAATCGACGGCGATCTTCGCCTCCGTGAGCGTGAGCCGCGCCGGCACCACCCGCTCGTTCAAGAACGCGTTGACCGCATCGATCTGGTGCAAACTGCGCAGGCAGAACCAATTGGCGGCGGCCGACATCACGCCGAGCGCCCCAATCAGCAAGACGGCCTTGGCCGCGATCGGCAGGCGGAGGCGAAGCAGGCGGTTCATTGCAAGTCCCGAAAGCGCGAATGGCCTTCGTATAGACCCGCAAATGTTCCCGCGTTCTTAATGACGGGGTCACATGACTGATAACGAATTCACACGTCCGTCATGTTTGTCACAAAGCAGGAGACACGCTCGCGCACGCGCCGCTAGCGCGCCTGATCCGCGCCCGCGCGCAGGTGCGGAAAGATCTGGCTCAGCAAGGAGCCCTGATAAAATGTCTGCTGAAAAGCCGGCTGCGCGCGAATGTTGTCGAACCAGGTGACGACGCGCGGCAAGTCCTGCCAGTCCGCCATGCCGAGATCGTGCATGCGCACCAAGGCCGGCATGACCGAGACATCGGCGAGCGTGATGGCCTCCCCCATCAGCCACGGGCCGCCGCTTAGCTCGATCTCGCGGTCCATGCGCTCGTAGGCGCGGCGCAGGCGGGCGAGCGCCGCATCCATCTCGGGTTGCGGGAAACCGGTCTGCCCCATGGTCATCATGAACTCCTTGCGCAGGGGCTTGGAGTCCGCCATGGCGACGAAGTCTTCGCGGCTCATCGCCTTGAACTTCGGCAGGAAGGCGAGATTGAATGTCGGCACGCGCACCGCGGCCGCCGGCATCTCGTCGATGAAGTGCAGAAGCGCGCGCATGCGGGCGCGCTTGACCGGGTCTTCCGGCGTGAAGCTTGCGCCCGGCGCAACCTCGTCGAGATATTCGATGATGACGTTGGAATCGATGACGATCTGGCCGTCGTGGTCGAGCGTGGGCACCACCCCATTGGGGTTGAGCTTGAGGTAATCGGGTTTGAGCTGGTCGCCGGCCAAGAGGTTGAGCTTCACCTCTTCGAACGGCAGCGCCTTGCTGTTGAGCACGAAGCGGACCCGCTGGCTGCAGGTCGATTGCGGCGCGTTATAAAGCTTAAAGGTCACGGTCCGTCCTCCCGCTGCGGCTCGCTGGCCGCATGATGCCGCATCCCGGCGGCTGCGATCTAATTCGATTTTATACGCTATTTACTTGTGGGATGGACAACCGCCCGGTTCACTATCGAGTGTGCGCAGCTGCCGTTTCCTCCCTTATCCACTGAGCGGCGGCCATCCTCCAAATGTGCACGAAAGGGCCGCGGTTACGCGGCCCTTTTTTTCGTGCGCAGGCTCACGGCCTCAGCTTTCCAAGCCCGTCGGGACGTTCTTGTTCTCCGATTCGAGCTTCATGCCGGCAGCAAGCGCCATGGTCTCCAGGAGCGCGGCGAAGTCTTTTTGCAGATAGGCCTCCGGGTCCTTCTGCAGCGTGGCGGCCCCGAAATGGCTTTGCAGCACCTCACGGGTCGCCGCCGTCACCGGCATCGGCACGTCCATCTCACGGGCAAGTTCGAGGCCGAGGTCGAGGTCCTTGCGCAGCAGCTCGGGCGTGAAGGTGGTGGTCCAGTCGAGGTTGACCAGCGCCGGCGATTTGTAGCGCGTGAACATCGAACCCATGACGCCGTTGTTGAGGAAGGCGAGGAACGCTTCGCGCGGCACGCCCATCTTGTTCACCAGGAGCGTGATCTCGATCAGGTTCTCGATGACGACGCCGAGCATGACGTTGTGCGCGATCTTGCACACGCGCGCGAGTTCGCCTTCGCCGACGTAGGAGACGCCCTGCGGCGCGAACACCTGAACCAGCGGCATCGCCGCCTTGCAGGCCGCTTCATCGCCGGACAGCACAGCCGACAGCCGACCGGCCTTGATTACCTTGGCGTTGCCGGACACCGGCGCTGCGACGTAGTCGCCGCCGGCTTCCTTCAGCTTGGCGCGGACTGCGGCGGAGTCCTCGACCGAAATGGTCGAGCAGTCGACCACCACCTTCGGCGTCTTGCCGCCCGACGTCACGCCGTCCTTGCCGAACAGCACCTGCTCGAGGTCCTTGCCGGTGGAGACGATGGAAAACACCACGTCGCAATCAGCAAGGTCGACGAGCTTGTCGACGATCTTGCCCCCGCTCTTGGCCAACGGCTCGGCCTTGGCGCGCGTCCTGTTCCAGACCGACACGTCGTGGCCGGCCTTGAGCAAGCGCTCCGCCATCGGCAGCCCCATGCGCCCAGCGCCAATCCAACCGATCTTCTGCGTATTCTTCGACATTCCGAAACTCCGTCTCCGCCCTAACGAAACTGCTTGAACGGGCTTTACCGGTTCTGCGCGCGGTCCGCCAGCCCGGCATGGATCGGCGTCAGCGGCCCACCCTTGTGAGCGTCATTGCCGCCGCCTTATCCTGGCGTCCCACACCCGCCCAAGGACAAAAAACATGAGCGAGACCGCTTCTCCCATCTTGTGCGACGTCGACGCGCGCGGCGTGGCCACCGTCACGCTCAACCGGCCGGAAATCCACAACGCCTATGACGGCGTTCTGATCGCCGAGTTGCTGGAGACCTACGACGTGCTCGCCGGCCAGGACCTGCGCGCCATCGTACTCAAGAGCACCGGCCGCCACTTCCAGGCCGGCGCAGACATCCGATGGCTGGACGCGGTGCGCCGCACCTCGCCGCAGGAAAACCTCGACGCCTCGCGCATGACCGCGGACGCGGTGCAACGGCTGAATCTGCTACCGGTGCCTACGGTCGCGCTGGTGCACGGGGCCTGCTTCGGCGGCGGCACGGGCGTCATCGCCGCATGCGACATCGTGATCGCCACCCACGACGCGGTCTTCTCGATCGCCGAGGTGAAGATCGGCGTCGCCGGCACCGTCATCATTCCACAGCTCGTCGATGCCATCGGGCTGCGCCAGGTGCGCCGCTACGCGCTGACGGGCGAACGCTTCGACGCCGAAGAAGCCTTGCGCATCGGGCTCGTGCACGAGCTGGTGGCGCCGAGCGAACTCGAAGCGGCGGGCGAGCGCATCGTCGAACACCTGCTGGCGAACGGGCCGGAGGCGATCGCCGTCACCAAGCTTTGCGCGCTGCGCTCGGCCTGGAGCGATCTCGACGCGGCGGCGTTCGATGCGCTGGTGGAAGCGCATGCGGCCAAGCGCCAGTCGGCGGAGGCCGCGGAAGGCTTCGCCGCCTTCATGGAAAAGCGGCCGGCAAGCTGGGTGCCGAAGGCGAAGGGCTAGGGCAAATTCGACTTCGCCAAGTCCATACTCCGTTCATTCCCGCGCAAACGGGAATTCAGTTCTTAAATGAAGTCAAAAGAAAGAACTGGGTCCCCGCTTCCGCGGGGACGAGCGGGAGATTCCAAGCCAGCGCGAACCGCTCTCGCGGAAAAATCTCAGCTGCCCGCCAGCCGCTTCACCCGCTTGCGCACGTCCTCGATCACCGGCGGCACCGCTTCGGCGTGGTTGGGCGCCATGATGTGGCAGCCGGCGACGTGGGGAATGTCGGCCAGTTGCTCGATGACCTCGACACAGATGCGGCGGCCCTCGGCGGCCTGATCGGAGGCCTGCTCCAGGCGCGCGACGTATTCGTCAGGGATGATGGCGCCGAACAGCTTGTCCTTGATCCAGCGGGCGGAACCGGCCGAGCGCAGGGGCGCCACACCGACCAGCACGTGGAGCTTGTCGGCAAGACCGTGGTCGGCGAGCCGCGCCATGTAGCGGCGCACGATGCCGGCATCCATGCAGAACTGGGTCTGAACGAATTGCGCGCCGGCGGCCTGCTTGGCGGCGAGGCTCTTGGGCTCCCACCCGTCCGGCGGATCGATGGGGCTGTCGGCTCCGCCGAGGAAGAACTCGGCGCGGCCGGTCACCTTGCGGCCCGTCGGCAGTTCGCCATTGTCGCGCAGGGCGCGCGCCATCTCGAGCAGCCCGCGCGCATCGAGATCGAACACCGGCTTGGCGTCGGGCTGGTCGCCTGCCGACGGGTCGTCGCCGCGCAGCATGAGCAGGTTGCGCACGCCCAAGGCGGCCGCCGCCATCAGGTCGCTCTGCAAGGCGATGCGATTGCGGTCGCGGCAGGTGAACTGGAGAATGGGTTCGATGCCCTCCGCGGCGAGCATGCCGGCGGCAGTGACCGCGGCAAGATGCGGGCGCGCGCCGGCACCGTCGGTGATGTTGACAGCATCGGCGAGGCCCTTCAGCGGCAGCGCCTTGGCGATGAGATCGGCGCGCACGAAGGACACCGGCGGCGTGACCTCGGCGGTGAGCACGAAACGGTGCGCCGCCAGCTTTTCCTGTAGGTTCATGCGCGTTCAGGTCGCAGAAACCGGTGGACCTGGCAAGCGTAACGATGTGAGATTGCTCTGGCGGCATGGCTGCCGTGCGATGGGCAAAGCGGGACGTTTCCCATGACAACAACACTCGACGCGGCGCTGTCGACCGTCACCGACGGTTGCATGCTCGTGGTGCCGCGCGAGGTATGCGGCCCGCCGATGGCGGCGACGCGGGCGCTGATCCGGCGCGGCGTCAAGAACCTGCATCTGGTGGCGCTGCCGACCTCAAGCCTGCAGGTCGATCTGCTGGTCGGCGCGGGCTGCGTCGAGACGCTGGAAACGAGCGCGGTCAGCCTCGGCGAACTCGGCCCCGCCCCGCGCTTTTCCGATGCCGTGCGCAACGGCACGATCGTGATGAAGGACGCCACCTGCCCCGCCTTGCATGCCGCGTTGCAGGCGGCGGAAAAGGGCGTGCCTTTCATGCCGCTGCGCGGACTGATTGGCTCCGACGTGCTGAAATATCGCGACGACTGGAAGGTCATCGAAAGCCCGTTCGGCAACAGCGATCCGATCGTGCTGCTGCCGGCGCTCAAGCCCGACGTGGCGCTGATCCACGCGCCCATGGCCGACCGTTTCAATAATGTCTGGATCGGACGCCAGCGCGAATTGGCAACCATGGCGCACGCGGCGGCGAAGACGATCGTCACGGTGGAGAAGATCGTCGACGGCGATCTCCTGGCCGATCCAGTGCTGGCGGCGGGTACGCTACCGGGATTTTACGTGGAGGCGGTCGCAGTGACCGAACGCGGCGCCTGGCCGCTGCCGCTGCCGGATCATTACGGTGCCGACACCGTGCATCTGGCGGAATACGCCAAGATGGCGGCGACGGCGGAAGGGTTCGCGGAGTATTTGGACAAGTATGTGCATGAGAAGCAGGTGGCGTAAATCAGAGGCGATGGCGTGACAGCCGACTTCCAACCCGAAGAACTGCTCGCCGACGTCATCGCGCGGCTGATCGGCGATGTCCGCCATATCGCAGTCGGCAACGCCTCGCCAATTCCGGCGACCGCCGCACTGCTGGCGCGCGAACTCAACGGTAACGGCCGGCCCTACGTCTCGCTGCTCGGCAGCACCAAGCACACCTTCTGGACCGACGGCGGGCGCGAGCTGTTCGATTGCGCCGGCCAAGGCCGCATCGATGTGTTCTTCCTCTCAGGCGGGCAGATCGACGGCCATGGCAACATCAACCTGGTGAGCATCGGCGACTACGCGCATCCGAAGGTGCGCTTTCCTGGCTCGTTCGGCTCCGCCTATCTCTATTACGTAGTGCCCAAGGTGATCCTGTTCCGCACCGAGCACTCGCGCCGCACGCTGGTGCCTAAGGTCGACTTCATCAGCGCGGCCGGCACCAACGAACCCAACGTCCATCGCCCCGGCGGGCCGATCGCGCTGGTGACCAACCGTTGCCTGTTCTCGTTTGCCGACGGCCGGTTCACGCTGCAAAGCGTGCATCCCGGCCATACGGTCGACGAGGTGATCGAGCACACGGGCTTCGACTTCACGCAGCCAGAGAGCGTGCCGGAGACGCCGCCGCCGGCGCCCGAGACGCTCAAGCTGATGCGCGAGGTGGTGGCGCCGCAACTGGTCGACGTCTATCCGCAGTTCGCAGCGCAAGTGTTCGGCGTCGGCGATACGGCTTTCGCCCGCTGAAAAGCGGTCGGTCTTTTCCACCGCGATATCCCTGAGCTACTGTCCGCTTACGCCGCCGCTTGCGCGCGCGCCAAGAGTAATGGCGGGAGGAAGCACTCAGTGAAAACGGTCGAAGCCGCAGTTATCGGTGTCGGATGGGTCGGCGGCACGCGCGCGGAAACGCTGTCGCGCACGGCGCTGGTCGATAAACTTCACCTGTGCGACATCCGGCCCGACCGGCTTGCGGAAGTGAAAGCGCTCTATAAGCCGGCCACCACCACCACCGACTACAACGACATCATCAACAACCCGAACATCTCGGTGGTCTACATCTCGACCACGCCGGAGACCAACCACTATCCGATCTGCCGCGACTGCCTGAAGGCCGGCAAGAACGTGATGCTGGAGAAGCCGATCGCGCTCGAACTGTGGGAGGCCGACGAGCTGATCGAGCTCGCCAAACGCAACAGCCTCAAATTCACCATCGGCTACTCGCAGCGCTTCAACACCAAGATCGCCTACGCCAAGAAGAAGATCACCGACGGCACGCTCGGCAAGGTGGTCTCGGTGCTGGTGAGCCGGCACCTGTCGCGCTCGCTCGGCCAAAAGATCGCTGGCCGCGTACGGCTGTCGCCGGTCGTGATGGAGTCGACCCACGATCTAGATTTCGTCTTCTGGCTGTTGGAGCCGGCCAAGCCCGTGCGCGTCTACAGCCAAGGCGCCTACGGCTACATGGAGCCGGTGAACGGCTCGCACGACGTCATGTTCACCAACGTCACCATGGACGACGGCACCGCGGTGATGATCGCTGGCGGCTGGAACCTGCCGCCGAGCTATCCGAACTACTGCGCCACCTGGATCGAGATCACCGGCACCGAGGGCTCGCTGTTCCTCGACGACAGCCAGCGCGACAACTGGCTCAACACCATGAAAGACGGCCAGCAGTTTCCGATGTCGACCATGCCGGGCGAACAGGTCGGTGAGGTGTTCGCGGGCGGCATGGGACCGGAGACGATCCACTTCCTCGAAGCCTGCATCCGCGACACGCCGGTGATGGTGACGCCCGAAAGCGCGCGCACGGTGATGGAGACCTACAGCGCAGCGGACCTATCGGCCGACATCAACGAACCCGTCGACCTGCCGCTTTCGAACCAGACCATCTCGGCCATCGCTGAGTTCAAGGAAAAGCACAAGAAGGGCGCCAATCCGGGCTGAAGGAGTTGCGGCCGGCGTCTGCGCACCGCCTCACCCGCGCGCGACGACATTGCCGAGTTCGGTGCGCACGCGCGCGATGACGCCGTCCCAGTCGCCGGCTTGCGTTTGCCGGAACAGGCGGGCGGTCGGATACCAGGGGCTGTCCTCGCGTTCGAGCAGCCAGCGCCAGTCGGCGACGAAGCTCAACAGGATCCACGTCGGCCTTCCGAGCGCAGCAGCAAGATGCGCCGCGCTGGTATCCACCGTAACGATCAGGTCGAGTTCGGCGACGAGGCCCGCCGTCTGGGCAAAATCGCCGAGATCGCGGCCGAATTGCACGACATCGCCGTGCTCGCGCAGCACGGTGGCATCGTCGTCGCCGACCTCCATCTGGAGGCTGATGAAGGTCGCATCCGCCTCGATCAACGGCAGCAACCTGCGAAACGACATCGAACGGGTGTGATTGAGTTCGTGCTTGGGGTTGCCCGACCACATGAGCCCGATGCGCGGACGCGTCTTCGGCCCGAGCCGCGCCCGCCAGGCTGCCGCCGTTTCCGCGCGCGCATGCAGATACGCCGGCTCGGCAGGAATGGTGTCGAGGCGCGTGCCGAAGGCCAGCGGCAGGCTGAGCAGCGGACAGTGCAGGTCGAAAGGCGGCAGCGGCGACCCTTTGACGACGACCCGCGCCGCCGGCACGAAATCGGCCATCAGCGTCTGCAGCGGCGGCAGCACCTCGAACACGACGTCGGCGCCGGCGGCCAAAAGCATCGGCACGTAGCGGCAGAAATGGATGGCGTCACCCGCGCCCTGCTCGCTGTGGACAAGGATCGTCTTGCCGGCGAGCGGCGCGTCGCCGCGCCATTGCGGCTGCCGGAATTGGCGGGCCGCGGCGGCGACCGATTCCTTCTTCCAGCGCCATTCGTAATCAGCCCAGCCGCGTTCGAAATCGCCGGTCACCAGCCGCAACGCGGCCGCGTTGCAATGCGCCGCCACGTGGTCCGGCGCGACGGCGAGCGCGGAGTTGTAGCTCTTGAGCGCCTCGTCGTAGCGCAGCAATTCCTTCAGAGCCTGACCGCGGTTGTTGTGCGCTTCGGCGTGATCGGGGCGCAACGCCAGCGCGCGGTCATAGCTCGCCAGCGCATCCTCGTAGCGCCTAAGCGCCTTGAGCACGTTGCCGCGGTTGTAGAGCGCGTCGACGAAATCGGGCTGCAGCGCCAGCGCACGGTTGTAGTTGGCGAGCGCGGCGTCGTAGCGCTCGAGCCGCTCCAGCACGCTGCCACGGTTGGAAAACGCCGCGGCGTAGCGCGGGTCGGCGGCGATGGCGCGGTCGTAGCATTGCAGTGCCTCCTCCGGGCGGCCGAGCGCGAGCAGCGACGCACCGCGGTCGTTGAGCACGGCGGCGGCATCCGGGCGCAGGCGCAGGGCGCGGTCGTAGCTTTCGAGCGCCTCGTCGTGCCGCCCGAGGCCGGCCTGGGCGAGCGCCAGCACATGAGCGGCTTCGAAATGAGCGGGGTTTGCTTGCAATGCTTGCAAGCAGAACACTTCGGCATCGTGAAAGCGACCCGCCCCATAAGCCGCAATCGCCCGCGCGAAGCTCTCCGCCGGGGGGTTCTGGGGGGCTTTGTTCACCATCGGAACGGTCTCTGGCGCCGGCATCGCGAATCGTTGGGCCATACTGCCGCCAAGGCGCCGCGTCGCGCTACCGGGGACGAACATGGCACGCCCGGCCAGCGCACCAAGTGGGGTGACGTAAGCCCCTCTCTGCCCTTAGTCTGCACGCTCTGGACTCCCACCCGCCTCCTCCCAAGCCGGAAAGACTGCATGAACGCCAATCCCGCCGCCGACACCCGCCACACGCTGCGCATCGAGGACAACGCACTGATCCGCGGCGCCGGCCGTTTCGTCGACGACCCGCGGCTGCCGAACCAGGCCTACGCCGCCTTCGTGCGCTCGCCGCACGCGCACGCCCGCATCGTCTCGGTGAACACGGAGGCCGCGCGCGCGGCCAAGGGCGTGCTGGGAGTCATCACGGGCGAGGACGTCAAGGCGGCCGGCATCGGCGGCATCTCGCGCCACCCGCCCATGGTCGGCCGCGGCGGCGCCAAGATGGTGGTGCCGTTCCGCCCGGCGCTTGCGGCTGACAAGGTGATGCATGTGGGCGATCTGGTGGCCATGGTGGTGGCCGAAACCGCCGCCCTCGCGCTGGACGCCGCCGAGCTGGTGCAGGTGGACTACGAGGAATTGCCGGCGGTGATCGATCTCGAGACCGCCATGAAGGGCGACACGCAGCTTCATACGGAGCTGGCGGGCAATCTCATTATCGACTGGCCGGGATGGAAGGAGAATCCCGAAAACGAGCGTGCGGTCGCCGAAGCGATCGAGAAGGCGCCCCATGTCGCGCGCGTGTCCGTCACGCACCAGCGGCTGGTGGTGGCCTCGATGGAGACGCGCGGCGCCACCGGCGACTACGACGCGGCGAGCGACAGCTACACCCTGCACGCCTGCTCGCAGAGCGCCGACGCCCTGCGCGGCCAGGCAGCCTCGATCCTCGGCGTGCCGAACGAGAAGCTACGGGTGATCACCGAGGACGTGGGCGGCGCCTTCGGCATGAAGACCACGGTCTACCCCGAATACGTCGCCACGCTGGTGGCGGCCAAGAAGCTCGGCCGGCCGGTGCATTGGCAGTCGACGCGCTCGGAAGCCTTCGTCTCCGACGCGCAGGCGCGCGACGCGGTGACCCATGTCGAGCTGGCGCTCGACGATAGCGGCAAGTTCTTGGGGCTGCGCGTGCGGCACCTGTGCAATCAGGGCGCCTACATCGCCAATGCCGGCGTCAACATCAACACCAACAACTTCGCGCGCTGCCTGCCCGGAATGTACCGGATTCCAAAGATCGATGTCGGCGTCGCCTGCTACGCCTCGAACAAGGTGCCGATCGCGCCCTATCGCGGCGCCGGACGCCCCGAGGCGAACTACGCGCTCGAACGCGCGGTGGAGGAAGCCGCGCGCATCCTGAAGATGGATCCGGTGCGGCTGCGCAAGAAGAACCTGATCCCGAAATCGGCGATGCCGTTCAAGACGCCGATCAACACCTACGATAGCGGCGATTTCCCCGGCATCGTCGACGAGGCGCTCAAGCTCGCCGACTACGCGGGCTTCGCCAAGCGCAAGCGCGAGGCGGCGCGGCGCAAGAAATACCGCGGTATCGGCATCTCGTGCATGCTCGAGCACGCCGGCGCCACGCCGATGGAGATGGCCTCGGTGGCGTTTCCCGAGGGCGACAAGCTGATCCTCGGCTTGAACGTGCAATCGACCGGACAGAGCCACGCCACCGTGTTCGGACGGCTGCTCGCCGACAAGCTCGGCATCGATCCGGCCAAGATCGAGCACCGCCACGGCGACACCGCGCTGGGTCTCACCGGCGGCGCGTCGGTCGGCTCGCGCTCGGCCATGTGCGCGGGTACCGCCATCCTGGTCACCGCGGACGCCATGCTGGCGAAAGGCAAGAAGGTTGCCGCGTCGCTCCTGGAAGCCGGGGAGCAGGACATCGAGTATCGCGACGGCGCCTTCGGCGTGGTCGGGACCGACCGCCGGGTCACGCTGTTTGAGACCGCGCGGCGGGCGAAGGAGATGGGCGAAAGCCTCGACACCAAGGAGAAGGCCGAGGCGCCGCTGACGTTTCCGAACGGCTGTCACATCGCCGAGGTGGAGATCGACCCCGAGACCGGCGCGCTCGACATCGTCACCTATACGGCGGTGGACGACTGCGGCAACGCGCTCGACCGCACCATCGTCGAGGGCCAGGTGCACGGCAGCCTGGCGCAAGGGCTCGGCCAGGCGCTGACCGAGGACGCGGTCTACGACGCCGAAAGCGGGCAGATCGTGACCGGCTCGTTCATGGACTACGGCATGCCGCACGCCGAGATCATGCCGATGGAGCTGCGCGAGGTGCTGCGCCCGACGCCGGCGACCACCAACCCGCTCGGCGTCAAGGGCACCGGCGAGGCCGGCACGACGGCGGCGATCGCTGCGGTCATGAACGCGGTCGCGAACGCCATTCCGAACGGCGCCGCCGACCATATGGAGATGCCGGCGACCCCGTCGCGAGTCTGGGAGGCGTGCCGGAAGGCGGAGGCCGCGGGGCAGTAAGAGAAAGATGGTGAGGCAGTCACGCTTCCCTCTCCCACAAGGGGAGAGGGGAAGAAAGAATGTCGTGACTTCACTGCGAATAAAA
The DNA here is from genome assembly GCA_963773225.1 of uncultured Pseudomonadota bacterium. GTDB lineage: Bacteria > Pseudomonadota > Alphaproteobacteria > Rhizobiales > Xanthobacteraceae > Pseudolabrys. The sequence continues at coordinate 94,324 of CAVZAO010000014.1, read as the reverse complement.
AATGGCCGGGCAATGCCCGGCCATTTTCATTTCACGTGCGTGCGCCTCAACCCTGCGAGATGAGCTTCGTGTTGAGGTAGGCGCTCAGGCCCTCGACGCCGCCTTCGGAGCCGTAGCCGGATTCCTTGATGCCGCCGAACGGCGTCTCCGGCGTGGAGATGGCGACCGAGTTGACGCCCACCATGCCGGACTGCAGCGCGTCACCGATCATGGCGGCGTTCTTGTCCGAGGTGGTGAAGGCGTAGGCCGCGAGTCCGAACTCGAGCGAGTTGGCGCGCTCGACCACCTCGTCGACGGTCTTGAAGCTGACAATCGGCGCCACCGGCCCGAACGGCTCCTCGGTCATGATCTTGGAGTCGTCCGGCACATCGGTCACGATGGTGGGCTGGAAGAAGAAGCCCTGGTTGCCCTCGCGCGAGCCGCCGGTGACGACCTTGCCGCCGCGGGCCTTGGCGTCGGCGACGAAGCTGTCCATGGCGTCGAGCCGGCGCGGATTGGCGAGCGGCCCCATGCCGACGCCCTTCTCCAGGCCATCGCCGAGCTTGAGGCCCTTGGCGTACTCCGTGAAGCGCGCCAGGAACTTGGGATAGTTCTTCTCGTGCACGTAGAAGCGCGTGGGCGAGATGCAGACTTGGCCGGCGTTGCGGTACTTGAAGGCTGCGATGGTGTCGGCGGCCTTCTCGGGGTCGGCGTCCTCGAACACCACCACCGGCGAATGGCCGCCGAGCTCCATGGTGGCGCGCTTCATGCCCTTGGCGGCGAGTTGGGCAAGATGCTTGCCGACCGGGACCGAGCCGGTGAACGACACCTTCTTCACGATCTTGGACGGGATCAGGTATTCCGACACTTCGGCCGGCACGCCGAACACCATGTTGATCACGCCCGCCGGCAGTCCGGCGTCGGCGAAGCATTTGACCAGTTCGACGCAGCCGCCGGGGGTTTCTTCCGAGGCCTTGATGATGATCGAGCAGCCCGCCGCGAGCGAGCCAGCGATCTTGCGCACCGGCGTCAGCACCGGGAAGTTCCAGGGCGTGAAGGCGGCGACCACGCCGACCGGCTCCTGCACCACGAGTTGGCGCACGCCGGCCTGGCGGCCCGGGACGATGCGGCCGTAGGCGCGGCGGCCTTCCTCGGCGTACCAGTCGATGATGTCGGCGGAGACGAGCACCTCGCCGCGCGCTTCCGGATAGACCTTGCCCTGCTCCTGCACCATCACCTTGGCGACGTGGTCGGCGCGCTCGCGCAGAAGTTCGGCGGCCTTGCGCATCAGCTTGGAGCGGTCGTAGGCCGAGGTCGCCTTCCAGGTGGCAAAGCCCTTGCTGGCCGCGGCAAGCGCGGCGTCGAGATCGGCCTTGGAGGCGTGCGGCAGTTGCGCGAGCGGCTTTTCCGTCGCCGGATTGATGACATCCTCGCCTTGCCGGCCCTTGCCGTTGAGCCACTGGCCGTCGATGTAAAGCGCGAGATCGGTGTACATGCGGAGCCTCACTATTATTGCCCGGGGAAATTGGTGGGCGTTGGATTAGCACTTTCGGCGCGTCTGGGCCACTCGGGGCCCGGCCGCGGCAGGGCGAGGCCCGCCGGATGCCGGCGTTTCAGCCCAAAAACCCGCCGCCGTTGACGTGGATCGCCTGGCCCGTGATCGAGCCGCCTTGCGGCCCGCACAGCAGCCGCACTATAGCGGCGACGTCCTCGGCGCGGACACGCTCGCCCGAAAGCGTGTGATGCGTGAGGTGCGCCGCCGGCTTGGGCGACCCTTCAGGCCGTGTGGTGTCGACGGCACCCGGCACGACGCAATTGGCGGTGATGCGATCGGCGGCGAGATCGTGGGCGAGCGCGCGGCTGAAGCCGACCAGCGCCGCTTTCGCGGTCATCACGTGGGCACGGTTCTTGGCGCCGATATGCGCGCTCATGCCGCCGATATTGACGATGCGGCCTGCGCCGCTCTGCTTCAGCGCCGGGAGGCAGGCGGCAACGCAATGAAAGGCGCCGTCCAGCGAGACGTCCATGACCTCACGCCAGTCGGCATAGGTCATGTCGCCGATCGACTTCTCGCGCCTGAGGCCCGCATTGTTGACCAGGATATCGATGCGGCCGAAGCGCGTGTGCGCGAGTGCCGCCATGCCGCGCGCGCTCTCGGGATCGCCGATGTCGCCGATATGCGCGGCGGCCTTGGCGCCCGCCGCCTCGATCTCGGCCACGACGCCCTCGGCTTCCGCCGTGTTGGCGCGCACGTTGATCACGACCGACGCGCCGTCATCGGCCAAAGCGAGCGCGATGGCGCGGCCGATGTTGCGGCCTGCGCCGGTCACGATCGCCACCCGTCCGGAAAGCGGCTTGCCGCCGGTCATGGAAAGCGTCAGCGCCCGGTGAACTGGGGCTTACGCTTTTCCATGAAGGCCTTGCGGCCTTCCGTGTAATCGTTGGAGGCGAAGCACTCCGACACCAGTTCGGCGCAGCGGTCGAGATTCTGCTCGCTTTCCGGCTTCACCGTCTGCCCGACGATGTATTTCACCGAATTGACCGTGAGCGGGGCGTTGCCGCTGATGGTGTCGGCGTAATTCTGCACATAGGCCTCGAGTTCGTCGGCCGGCACCACGCGGTTGACCAGCCCCATGGTCTTGGCTTCCTCGGCGGTGAACTGACGCGCGGTGTAGAAGATCTCCTTGGCGAAGGAGGGTCCGACCACGTCGACCAGCTTCTTGATGCCCTTGTAGCCGTAGCCGAGACCGAGCTTGGCGGCCGGCACCGCGAACTTGGAATTGTCCGAGCAGATGCGCAGGTCGCAGCACAGCGCCAGACCCATGCCACCGCCGATGCAATAGCCGCGGATCATGGCGATGGTCGGCTTCGGAAACTCGTAGACCGCCATGTTGGCCTCGTCGACGACGACGTTGTAGCGGTCGATCGCCTCCTTGCTCGAGCGCTCCTTGTCGAACTTGGAGATGTCGGCGCCCGACACGAAGGCCTTGCCGCCGGCGCCGGTCAGCACGACCACGCGGATGGCGTCGTCCTTGGCGAAGTCGTCAAGGATGCCGCTCGCGGCTTCCCACATCTCGAGCGACACCGCGTTGTGGCGCTCGGGGTTGTTGAAGATGAGATAGCCGACGCCGCCTTCCTTGCGGGACAGCATCTTGTCGGTCTTCACGGGGGCGTTCATTGCATCGCTCCTTTTCATTCGATGGTCATCCGGGCGCGAGCGCAGCGAGCGATCCCGGAATCCGGCATGGTAGCTCGATTCTTCATCCGGATTCCGGGCCCGGCGCTTCTCGCCGCCCCGGAATGACCAGATTCACACCGCCTTCGCGCTGTGCAGATCAGCGATCTCGGCGTCGGAAAAGCCGAATTCCTTGAACACCTCGTCGGTGTGCTGGCCCTGCTCCGGCGGGGTCGAGACGATCTTGCTCGGCGTGCGCGAGAGCGTGAACGGCTGGCCGACGAACACCTGCTCGCTGCCGTCGGGGCGCGTCGCGCCTTGCGCGATACCGAGATGCTTGACCTGCTCGTCGCCGAATACCGCGTCGATCGAATAGATCGGCCCACACGGCACGCCGGCCTTGTTGAAGATGTCGATCCACTCGGCGCTGGTCTTGCCGACCGTGCGCTTCTCGATCTCGGCGTTGACCTCGTCGCGGTTCTTGGAGCGCGCCGCGTTCGACTCGAAGCCGGCGCGCTCGACGAGCTCGGGCGCCCCGATCGCCTGGCACACGCGCTTCCACATCACCTCGCCGGCGGCGGCGATGTTGATGTAGCCGTCCGCGGTTTTGAAGACGCCGGTCGGTATCGAGGTCGGATGGTTGTTGCCGGCCTGCTTGGCGACTTCCTGCGCCTGCAGCCAGCGCGCGGCCTGGAAGTCGAGCATGAAAATCTGCGCCTGCAACAGCGAGGTCGAAACCCACTGGCCCTCGCCCGACACGTCGCGTTCCAGGAGCGCGGTGAGGATTCCAAGCGCGCAGAACAGGCCGGCGGTGAGATCGGCGACCGGGATTCCGACGCGCACCGGGCCCTGGCCCGGCAGACCGGTGATCGACATCAGCCCGCCCATGCCCTGCGCGATCTGATCGAAGCCGGGCCGATCGCGATAAGGACCGTCCTGGCCGAAGCCGGAGATGCTGGCGAGCACGATGCCCTTGTTGATCTTCTTCAAGGACTCGTAGTCGATGCCGAGCCGGGTCTTCACGTCAGGCCGGAAATTCTCCACCACCACGTCGGCCTTCTCGACCATGCGTTGGAAGGCGGCGAGCCCCTGCGGCGATTTCAAGTCCAGGGTGATCGAGCGCTTGTTGCGATGCAGGTTCTGGAAATCGGAGCCCTGACGCGGACCGCCAGGCCCCTCGCCCTTCTCCAGATGCGGCGGTGTCTCGATCTTGACAACATTGGCGCCCCAATCGGCGAGCTGACGCACACAGGTGGGCCCCGAGCGCACCCGGGTCAGGTCGAGCACGGTGAAGCGCGAGAGAGCCTGGGAGGCCCGAGGAAAGGGCATGGCCGACCTCCGGACGAGAATTGCTTGGGCAGGGCGTTAAAGCCGAAAAATGCAGGCCGCGCCATCCCCTATCCGCTCGTAGTGGCCCGTTCCGAGCCATTTCATGGCCGTCATGCCCGGCACGCACCCGCGATTGACGCGGCAGGCCGCACGGCGGTTCCACGCAATTCGTTCACCTTGCAAGGCTGATCCCCGCTTTGCCACCTTGAAATAGAGACGAATGGCTGTCATATCAGCGGCGCGGATGAAGAGGCCCGATTCGATCAGGGCAGCGGGCCGCGTGCACGAAACCGGTCGTCCAAGACCATTTTCGCCCCGCCCATCCCATTTTCCGAATGAACGACAACCCTGGCCACGCGGGATGTCTTGAACCCCGCGTCAATGCCGTCCGCCATCCGCGGACCGGCCTTTTCGCAATATGAAGAAAGAGACTCTTTGACTTCCTTTAACGACTTCGGCCTCGCAGAGCCGATCCTCCGCGCACTCGCGGACGAGAACTACCAGACCCCCACCCCGATCCAGGCCCAGACCGTCCCGCTCGCGCTTTCCGGCCGCGACGTCATCGGCATCGCCCAGACCGGCACCGGCAAGACCGCCTCGTTCGCGCTGCCGATCCTCAACCGCCTGTTCACCGAACGCCGCCGGCCCGAGAAGAAGTCGACGCGCGTGCTGGTGTTGTCGCCGACGCGTGAGCTTTCCGGTCAGATCGCCGACAGCTTCCGCACCTACGGCCGCCACGTCCGCCCGCTCGAGGTGGCGCTCGCCATCGGTGGCGTGCCGATCAACCGTCAGATCCGGTCGCTGAACCGCGGCGTCGAGGTGCTGGTGGCGACGCCCGGGCGCCTGCTCGACCTTGTCAATTGCCGTGCGCTCAAGCTCGACCAGATCGAAGTGCTGGTGCTGGACGAGGCCGACCGCATGCTCGACATGGGCTTCATCCACGACATCCGCAAAATCGTCGCCATGGTGCCGAAGGAGCGCCAGACGCTGTTCTTCTCGGCCACCATGCCGGGCGAGATCACCAAGCTCGCGGGCCAGATGCTGCGCGATCCGGCGAAAGTGTCGGTGACACCGCAGGCGACCACTGCCGAGCGCATCGCTCAGCGCGTGATCCACACCGACAAGGCGGCGAAGACCGCGCTGCTTGCCGAGCTCTTGAAGGCCGAGCCTATCGATCGCGTGCTGGTGTTTACCCGCACCAAGCATGGCGCCGACAAGGTCGTGCGGCAGCTCGAAAAGTCCGGCCACCGCGCGGAAGCGATCCACGGCAACAAGTCGCAGAACCAGCGCGAGCGCGTGCTCGCTGCGTTCCGCGACGGCAGCCTGCGCACGCTGATCGCGACCGACATCGCCGCACGCGGCATTGACGTTGATGGCGTCAGCCACGTCATCAACTACGACCTGCCGAACATGCCGGAATCCTACGTCCACCGCATCGGCCGCACCGCGCGCGCCGGTGCCGAGGGCATCGCGATCTCATTCTGCGACCACGAGGAGCGCGGCTATCTGCGCGACATCGAACGGCTGATCCGCATGGCGATCCCGGCGACCGACCGGCGCACCGGCAAGGCCAACGGCCAGGCGACGGCTCAGGCTCCGGCAGATCAGCAGGGTCAGGCGCATGCTCATGCGGCGCCGCAGCATCGCAACGGCAAGGGCGGTGAAAACGGCGGCAACGGGCGTCAGCAGAACCGCGGCAATCAGCAGAACCGTGGCAACCAGCAGAACCGTGGCAAGAAAAAGCGCCGGGTGCGCTATGGCGAGCAGGCCGCGACCGGTGAGCACCGCCACCACGGTAAGCGGCCGCATGGCGGCCAGCCCGAGCATGCGAAAGAGCAGCCAAAGGCGCTTGAAAATGTTACATTCATGCAGCGCCCAGGCGGACCCCGTCACCGGGCCGCGCCGCGCCAGATGGCTGGTCAGCGCGCGCCGCGCTGACCGCAACCGGACGCGCTGATTCAACTGGAGAGGACTGGATGGCGAAAGAAGAAATGCTGGAGTTCGACGGTACGGTCACCGAGGTGCTGCCGGACGGCAATTTCCGGGTCAAGCTCGACAACGAGCACGAGGTTCTGGCTTATACCGCGGGCAAGATGCGCAAATTCCGCATCCGTACCGGCGTCGGCGACCGCGTGATCGTGGAAATGTCACCCTACGACCTGCAGCGCGGCCGCATCAGCTTCCGCCACAAGGGCGAGTCGGCGCCGCCTCCGGGCCAGGCGCAGCGTCGGCCGAACTTCCGCCGCCGTTAAACGCGCCGCCCGCGCGCCGGCCAAACGGCCCGCGGGCGCGATCGGAGGGCGCTTCGTCATGATTCCGGCGGTTTTGCCGGGACTGACTCGATGCGGGGGCTCGGAGTTTCAACACGCTGGAGTGCCCGCCCGCCATGACCACCACGACTTTCTTGCGCGCCGCACTGGTGGCGTTCGTCGCCTGCGGCCTCGGGTCTGCCGCCGCGCAGCCGCACCGGCCATCGCCACAGCAGCATGAGCCCACCGCCGGCAGCGGCGTGTTGCGGCTTCTGCCGGCCGACAGCGTCACCGAGCACACGATTCAAACGCCGGAAGGTAAGCTCGCCTATACGGCGACCGCCGGCACGCTGCCGCTCTACGGCCAATCCGGCGAGCAGATCGCCTCGGTCTTCTACACGGCCTATGTGAAGAAGAACGCCGGCCCGAACCGCCCAATCACCTTTGCGTTCAACGGCGGGCCGGGCGCGGCCTCCGCGTTCCTGCATCTGGGGCTTGCCGGCCCGCGCATCCTCGACCTCGGGCCGCACGCGCGTGACGCCGCGCGCGCGCAACTCATCGACAACCCCGACACCTGGCTGCGCTTCACCGATCTCGTGTTCATCGATCCGATCGGCACGGGCTGGAGCCGCACCGTCAAGCCGGACGATGCCAAGGCGTTCTGGAGCGTCGAAGGCGACGCCGACTCCATGGCCAAGGCGGTAGCGCTCTACGTGGCGAAGAACGGGCGCGACGGCTCGCCGAAATACCTGCTGGGCGAGAGCTACGGCGGCTTCCGCGCCGCCAAGGTCGCGCGCAAGCTCGAGAGCGAGCAGGGCGTCATCCCCGCCGGCATCGTGATGCTTTCGCCGCTGCTCGAAGGCTGGCTCACCTTCGGCGATGACGAGTTGGCGCTCAACGCGGCGCTGCTGCTGCCGTCGCTGGCGGCAGCGCGGCTCGAGCACACCCACGCCTTCACGCCGGAGAAATTGAAAGCCGCCGAAAGCTTCGCCCTCGGCGACTACCTGTCGACGTTGGCCGGCGCGCCGCCCGAGGGCGCCGCCGCCAAGCGCTTCTACGAGAAGGTCGCCGCGGTTAGCGGCCTGCCGCTCGAGGTCGTCACGCGCCAGCACGGCTTCGTCAACCGCGGGGTCATGAAGAACCTGCGCGCGAGCGAGAACAAGGTCGTCAGCGCCTACGACGCCACCTATGCGGTCGACGATCCGTTCCCCGAGCGCGAGAGCGCGCATCAACCAGACCCGATCCTGTCGGGGGTCGCGCGTGCCTACGGCGGAGCGTTTGCCTCCTACGCCCGCAACGAACTCGGCTTCAAGACGCCGATGACCTACAAGCTTCTGGCCGACGACGTCACCCGCCATTGGAAATGGGACGGCAGCCGCCAGGGCATCGGCGTCGAGGGCGACCTGCGGGTGCTGCTGAGCTTCGACGACAAATTCCGCCTGCTGATCGCGCACGGGCTCAGCGATACGGTGACGCCGTTCGCGGCCACGCAGTACGTCCTCAATCATATGCCGCCGCTGCCGCCCGCCGGCCGCGTCACGCTCAAGCTCTACCCCGGCGGCCACATGATTTATCTCGATCCGGCCTCACGCAAGGCGTTCAGCATGGACGCGGCTAAGTTCTACGCGGCGCCGGAAAAGGAGTGATCTGCTCTGTCATTCCGGGTCCGCGCCTAACGGCGCGTCCCGGAACGACGGTGAGCTTCACCCCTCGCCCGGTACGTACTGCTTGCCGATCGACGGCTTGCTGCGGCCTAGCCCCGGCAATTCCCAGATGCCGGCGCCGGCGGGGTTGGTGTCGGCGGCAATATCGACGTCGATGAGATAGGGCTTGTTGGCGGCGATGCCTTTGCGGATCGCCTCGGCGAGATCGCCGGCGCGGTCGACGCGCACGCCCTCGACGCCGGCGGAACGCGCCATGGCGGCGAAGTCCGGGTTGTAGCGCTGGCCGGTCACCGGGTCGTGGAAGTCGGTCGCGAGCTCGCGGCCGTCGAGATAGCCGCGCTGCAGCCCGCGGATCGAAGCGTAGGCGTAGTTGTTCCACACCACCCAGACCACGGGCAGGTTATATTCGACTGCGGTGCCGAGCACGTTGGCGTGCATGAAGAAGGCGCCGTCGCCGCACACCGACACGCAGGGACGATCCGGCGCGGCAAACTTGGCGCCGAGCACGCCGGCGACGCCGAAGCCCATGGCGCCGAAGCCCATGCAGCCGATCAGGGAGTCGGGCCGCCGCGGCTTGCAGTAGCCGAGCAGCCAGTTGTGATGCACGCCGATGTCGCTGACGAGGATCGCGTCCTCCGGCAGGCCCTTGTCGATTTCGAGCGCCGCGCGCTGCGGGTTGATCGGCTGAGTGTCGTCGGTGAAGCCCGGCGCCACCAGCTTGTCCCATTCCTTGCGATAGCCGTCGATCTGCGAAAGCCACTTCTTGCGGGCGTCGAGCTTCTTGTCGAGATCCTGGCGGCGGTCGAGCTCGGCATGCACCTGGCGCAGGAAGGTGCGCACGTCAGCCATCAGCCCAAGCGCGACCGGGTAGTTGCGGCCGATCTCCTCCGGATCGATATCGACGTGGATGAGCTTGGTCGGCGGAATGGTGAAGGAATAGCCCGGGATCCACGAGCTCGAGGTGCGGTCGTCGAAGCGCACGGCGAGCGCCAAGAGCACGTCGGCCTGGCGCGTGGTGTGGTTGGCCTGATAGTGGCCGCCGCGCGCCACCATGCCGACCGCGAGCGGATGGGTCGTGTCGATGGCGCCGAGCCCGCTCATCGATGCGGCAACCGGGATCTGCAGACGCTCGGCAAGCTTTACCAATTCCTCGCAAGCGCCGCCGTAGCGCACGCCCTGACCGACGAAGATGCACGGGCGCTCCGCCGACAGCAGCATGTCGACCGTCTTGACGACGCCGTCGGGATCGGCGCCGCAACGACTCGAAATGTTGGCGCTCCATTCCTGCGGGTTGGGCGACTCTTCCGCCGCCGATTCCATGAACACATCGAACGGCACGTCGAGTACCACCGGGCCGGGACGCCCGGTCGTCATGGTCTTCCAGGCCTGGCGCACGGCGAGCGGCACCATCTCGCCCCGCGTTGGCTGAAAGACCTTCTTGCAGGAGGACTTCACCATGGAAGGAAAGTCAGCCTGATATTGACGGTACATCTCCTGGAAGGCGCCGCGGTTAAACTGGCTGGTCGGCACGTTGCCGGTCACCGCCAGGAACGGCACCGAGTCGAGATAGGCGGTCTGCAGCGAAATCGGCAGGTTGGCCGAGCCCGGACCGCAGGACGTGAAAGTCGCGATCGGCTGCCCCGAGACGCGGTAATAGACGTCGGCCATGAAGCCGGCGACGCTCTCGTGATGGGTCGAGATGGTCTTGATGTCGTCGGAGCGTTCGTACAGGGCGTCGATGAACTGGATGTTGCCGTGGCCGCAGAGGCCGAACGCGTAGGGCACTTTTTCCTTGATCAGGTAGTCGACGATGACTTGTGCGCCATTGAGCGCGTTGCGGCCCGGCATCAGCTCGGTCTCCTTGAACGGATCGGTTTGATCGCGCCGGCCGGACGGCCCGCACGGCCGGTCGTTCGAACCCCGCCCCAGGGCCCCGCGCGCTGCCCCGGCCAGCAGCCCGGAAATGAACGGCGTTAATAGGCCCCACCCTATTTTGCGAGATTGTGGGATGTCAACTCATACCGTGAAATGCCACCTGTTTGCCTAAAATCCCGGCAAAGGTTCTGCATGGCAGAACTGCAGCCGCCGCGCAGCGCGACCACTTTGTGGAACACAATCTGTGCTTCGATGATTTCCTCGCCGCGGCGCGAAAAAGAGTTCGCGCGCGCACAACGAGAAATGCCGTGAATGTAGAGGATATCGCCTGTTCTCACGGCGCGATTCGTGCATAACCGAACGGCGTGAAAGCTTGAGTGGACGGTGTTGTTGACGTCCGCAACGAGGAGCGGGAGCCGCCGCCACATTCGCCGGCCAGGTTCCCCAACGCTGTCGTCCCTTCGTCCAACGAACCTGGAAATCGCATATCGCGGTCATGTCGCAGCCGAAACAGCAAACCATCTCCGTCGCCGTTCCCGACCCCGCCAGCCCCGCTGGTGAGTTGCGGGCTGCGATTCTCGCCAAGCTCACCTACGTACTCGGCAAGAAATCGGAGGCCGCGACCGATTACGAATGGTATCAGGCAACGGCTTTGGCGGTGCGCGACCGGCTGGTCGACATCTGGATGGACACGCGCGCGGAAACCAAGCGCAAGAAGAAGAAACGCGTTTATTACCTCTCCATCGAATTCCTGATCGGGCGGCTTTTACTCGACACGCTCACCAACCTGCGGCTAGCGCAGCCCGCGCGCGAAGCGCTCGCGAGCCTGGGTGTCGATCTGGATCGGCTGCGAGAGTGTGAGCCCGACGCCGCGCTCGGCAACGGCGGACTCGGGCGGCTCGCGGCCTGCTTCGTCGACAGCATGTCGGCGCTCGCCATTCCCGCCTACGGCTACGGCATCCGCTACGAGAACGGCCTGTTCGAGCAGCGCATCAAGGACGGCTGGCAGCAGGAAGCGCCGGAGGACTGGCTGTCGCGCGGCAATCCGTGGGAGTTCGGCCATCCAGACCGCGCGCTTACCGTCAAATTCGGCGGCATGGTCGAGTATCTCGGCGGCGATCACTCGACCGCGCGCGCCACCTGGCACGCCAACGAGACCGTGCTGGCGGTGCCCTATGACACGTTGATCGGCGGCTGGCGCGGCAAGCATGCCAATTCGTTGCGGCTGTGGTCGGCACGCGCGCCCTCGCCGATCCAGCTGTCGGCGCTCGATCAGGGCGACGTGGTCGGCGCCACCGCCGCGCGCGCCCGCGCGGAAGCGATCTCGCGCGTGCTCTACCCCAACGACGCCACCGCGGCCGGGCAGGAACTGCGGCTGCGGCAGGAATACTTCTTCACCTCCGCCTCGTTGCAAGATCTGGTGCGCCGTCATCTGCACGATCACGGCACGCTCGACAGCCTGCCTGACTACGCCGCGGTGCAGCTCAACGACACCCATCCGGCGATCGCCGTGGCCGAATTGATGCGGCTCCTGGTCGACGAGCACAACGTCGTCTGGGACAAGGCCTGGGAGCTCACGCGCGCGACGCTCTCCTACACCAACCACACGCTGCTGCCCGAGGCGCTGGAAACGTGGCCGGTCGAGTTGTTCGGCCGCCTGCTGCCTCGCCACCTGCAGATCATCTATCTGATCAACTGGTATCACCTGCAGGCGACGGAGAAGGCAGGGCTCACCGATCCGGAATTCCTGTCGAGCGTTTCGCTGGTGCATGAGAACGGCGGCAAGCTGATCCGCATGGCGAACCTCGCCTTCGTCGGCGCGCATTGCGTCAATGGCGTCTCGGCGCTGCATACCGATCTCTTGCGCAAGACCGTGTTTCACAACATCGCGCGCACCACCGACACCCGCATCGTCAACAAGACCAACGGCATCACCTTCCGCCGCTGGCTCTACGACGCCAACGAGCCGCTCACCGAGCTCCTGGTGCGCACGTTAGGCGAGCGCGTGCTCGACGATCCCGCGTGCCTGCAAGAGCTCGAGCCGCTCGCCGGCGATCCCGATTTCGTCGCCCGCTACCAGAAGACGCGAGCGCAGAACAAATGGCGGCTTGCCGACGCCCTGCACCGGCGCGCCGGCGTACGCCTGCCGCCGCACGCGCTTTTCGACGTGCACGTCAAGCGCATCCACGAATACAAGCGGCAACTGCTCAACATCCTGGAAACGATCGCGCTCTACCAGGAGATCCGCGCGCGGCCCGACGCCGACTGGGTGCCGCGGGTGAAGATCTTCGCCGGCAAGGCGGCGGCGAGCTACGAGCGCGCCAAGCTGATCATCAAGCTGATCAACGACGTCGGCGCCGTGGTCAACGCCGACACCGCCGTCGGCGACCGGCTGAAGGTCGTGTTCGCGCCCAACTACAGCGTCAGCCTCGCCGAAAGGATCATCCCGGCCGCCGACGTTTCCGAGCAGATATCGACCGCCGGCATGGAAGCCTCCGGCACCGGCAACATGAAGCTCGCACTCAACGGCGCCATCACCATCGGCACCCTCGACGGCGCCAATATCGAGATGCGCGAGCACGTGGGTACGGAGAACATGGTGATCTTTGGCCTCACCGCGCCGGAGGTGGCGGCGCATCAGCAGGCCCATTTACCCGGCGCCGAGGCGGTGAAGGCCTCGCCACGGCTCGCGGCCGTGCTGCACAGTCTCGCCACCGGCGCGTTCTCGCCCGATGACCCGAATCGCTATGCCCCGATCGTGCAGGCGGTCAGCGACTACGATCGCTTCATGGTGGCGGCGGATTTCGAAGCCTATTGGAAGGCGCAGCGCGACCTCGACGCGCTGTGGCACTCGCCCGCCGACTGGTGGCGCACCGCCATTCTCAACACCGCGCGCATGAGTTGGTTTTCCGCCGACCGCGCCATCCGCGAATACGCGCAAGACGTCTGGCACGTGCCGGTTTCCTGAGCCCGGTATCGACTAACGCTCAATCGCGGGCGCGGAGGTCGGGGTGGCGGCGGTGCCGGTACCGCTCGATAAAAAGCCGACAACTACGGCTGACGACGCGAATGTGCCTGATCATGCAGGTTTCCGTTCGGCTCCGGTTGGGAAGCGCCTGCCGGCAGAACCGGTAGACGTCACTTCCGCATGCCGCCTCCGCGGCTTGCGCCGACTGCGCCGGCGCGCGTCCAGCCGCACCGATCAGAATCATGCTGGCCGTCAGGGCAATAGCAAGCCTCATGTCGACACATCCTTCGGCAACCAATGTCATCGCGGGGGCATGGGGTAGCTTCGTGCTATGCGGCGGTGGGACTGCGGACAGCCGGTCCCGCGACCTCCCGCGCCGACTCGCTAGTGCGCGAGCAACGCAATCAGGATCAAGAGCGGGATCGGGATGCCGAGAAGCCAGAGCAGAATGAGTCCCATTGTCGCCTCCTACATTGACTGTTGTTCGCGATAGGCGCGGGCGCCAATGATCCCGTTCCACTTCTCGTCCCGCAGTTGGCCACCCTCGATGGCGGCCAGGCTCGCGCAGAACGCGCCCACGAACATCGAGATCGCCAACCAGATCGATAGCGACGCCGCCGCCTTGCGCGCCTTGTCGGTGCCCGCCTTGGCGGCGGCGATCGTTTCGCCCACACGCTTGTCGGCGGCGGCACCGGAGAGCCCGGTGCGTTGCGACACCAACTGCGTGAGATAAGCGCGGTCAGCCGCCGGCCATTCCCCTTTCAAGGCCATGTCGTGCAGGAAAACCGTTTCGGCCTCACGCGTCGCGATGATGGATGCGCCGGCTTCGACGCGTCCCGCCCCGGTAGGACGCAGCAGCATGTTTACGTAGTAGGCAACGGGCGACGAAGGCGCCAGCATGCTGGACGTTGAGGATTGTGCGCCGGCGCTTTGAACGGCACCGCCCGCCAGATAGGCCGCCGCGGAGCCCAATAACGCCGCGCCGATGACGGTCGCGACGGCCCAGGCCAGGAAGCCGTGAGCGGTGTCGCGGAATTGGACTTCATATGCTTTCAACAAGCGCCAGCGCGTCCGCAGGCGGCCGGCAATATATCCTCCTACCGTGGACGACAACATGGCGACCACAACAAGATAGATGCCGGCGGCGACGTGAAAGGTCGAAGCAGACACACCGGAATTGGACCAGGGAGAAATTGAGGAGAAGCCGACCGCGCTGCCGAATGCAAGCAACACCAGCGTCAGCGCGGCGATTGCAAATGCTCCGGCGAGGACAGGCTGCCACGAGATTGCATGCAGATCAGCATCATGAGAAGGCGCAACGGACGCTGCGCGCGTGACATCGGTCATGGCTCGCCCCTACTTTACTCTCAAGTAGCCGCTGCCAATAACCAGGTGCCCCGTCAGAAGTTCCTTCGCGATGTGGTCAGGCAGATAATTTCTAACAATGGCAGAACCCCGCGATGCAATAAGACGACGTTATGCCCGGCCGTGCGTCAGGCATAGCGCTCGACACGCCACGGCAAGTCTTTGTCGCGGAATCGAACTCCCCGCCCCGCCATGGCGAACACCTCGCCCACGCGCCGCAGCGTATCGTGACCTCCAAGCGCTTCGATCGGCAGCGACATTTTGCGGTGCCAATTCGGATGCTGGTCGGTGGTACCGGGAATGTTGACCTGCTCGCGCTCACCCAGGATATCGTCGAGCGCGATCGCCACCAGGTGCGAGGGCGTGGCGGCCAGGAACGCCGCCACCGCGGCGATGTCGTCCGGCGCCTGATCGCCCGCGCGCGCGCTCAAGATTTCGTGCAGCTTTTGCCGGGCCCAGGCGCGCGCGCCGTCGTCCTCGCCGGGGTCGAAGCCGATGGCGCGCTTGACGGCCATGTCGTGACCTTCGAGCCAGCCGCGGAAGCTCGCCATGTCGTGGGTGTTGAAGGTGGCGAGCGCCGCCGCCGGATAGGCTTCCGGCGGCTTGAAGCTGCCGTCGCCTTCGCGCTCGAACAGCATGACGCGGTAACTCCACAGCCCCCAGCGCGCGACGGTCTCGCGGAAGTCCATCGACACGGTGCCGAGGTCCTCGCCGATGACGATGCATTTGAGGCGCACGCTCTCCTCGGCGATCGCGTTCAGCAATTGATGGAACGGAAAGCGCACATAGGCGCCTTCCGACGCCGGCGCCCCGAGCGGAATCATGAACACGCGCTGCAGGCCGAGCACGTGGTCGAGACGGATCGCCCCGGCGTGACGCATCGCCGCGCGCATCAGAAGCCGCACCGCCTGGTAGTCGTTGTCGGCAGCGGCGTGCGGGTTGAGCGGCGCGAGGCCCCAGTCCTGACCGCCCGGATTGAACTCGTCGGGCGGCGCGCCCATCGAGACCCCATTCAACACCGCTCCGTGATTGGTCCAGGCATCCGCGCCATGACGGTCGATGCCGACAGCAAGATCGACGTAAAGCCCGACCGGCATGCCGTGCCGGTGCGCCGTGTGCTGGCAGGCAGCGAGCTGACGATCGGCCACCCATTGCACGAATTCCTCGAACGCCACCTCGTCGTGATGCCGGAAGCGGAAATCGTGCAGATCGGCGATTTCGGGACTGCGCCACGGCCGCGGCCAATCGGTCCAGGGGTCCGGCGCGTGGTGGCGGCGCAGCACCTCGAAGCAGGCGAAGCGCAGAAGCGTATCGCCCTGCTCGGCGCGATAAGCTTCGAAATCGGCGCGGCGCGCGGCGCTGGCGGCGGACCGGAACGTCTCATAGGCGAGGCGCAGCCCGCGCATTTTGGCGGCAGCCACGCGCGCGTAGGCGACGAACGCGGTCTCGCGCAAGGCCGCCACCTCATCATCGAGCTCGGCCGCGGTGAGACCAGGGAACTCGGGGATGGCCTCGATATCGATATAGAGCGGATTGAGGAACAGCCGGCTGTTGGGCGCGTAGGGGCTGGCGCGCTCGGGGTCTTCCGGAAACAACGCATGTAGTGGATTGAGACCGACACCGGCAGCACCGTGCGCCGCCGCCTGTGCGACCAGATGCCTCAGATCGGTGAAGTCGCCGATGCCCCAGTTGCGGTGCGAGCGCAAGCCGTAAAGCTGGACCGCCATAAGCCACAGCCGCCGGCCGTCGCCCTGCCAGCAGCGCATAGGCGGCGCTGCGCCCGCCGCAGCCGCCGGTGCCAGCACCGCTGGGCCGGGACGGCCTGCGGAAACGGCCTCGATCAGGCGTTTCAGCGTCGCGTCGCTGGCGGCGTAGCGCTTGCCGAAAACGTCGAAATACTCGAGTTCCACGCCCCAAGCGCGGGCTGTCGCCGTCAAGTCATTCATCGGTGATACTTTTTAAATGATGCCAACAGTTTAGGCACGCG
The DNA here is from genome assembly GCA_963773225.1 of uncultured Pseudomonadota bacterium. GTDB lineage: Bacteria > Pseudomonadota > Alphaproteobacteria > Rhizobiales > Xanthobacteraceae > Pseudolabrys. The sequence goes on along the minus strand of CAVZAO010000014.1, from coordinate 77,733 downwards.
GCCGCGCGGTAACCCAGAGGGAACTTTGGGCATTTTTTGTGGTTCTTCTCATAGGCCATTTGTGGTTCCTTTTGGGTGTCCGCAGCCCAAAACAGGACACCGCATGCAGCAACCCCGCGGAAGGCGTACCGGTTTACGCATGACAGCGTATCCATCGAATGACATGCGTCCCTCCCATGACATCTGGGACCTTTCTCCTGCGGATCCGACCGGTCCCCGATTCCATATCGAAGACGTCTACCCCTGCGTCGAGGGCGGCCGCTATCCGGTCAAACGCATTGCGGGCGAATCCGTCGAAGTCTGGGCAGATATTTTCCGCGAGGGCCACGACGTGCTGGCCGCGGCTGTGCTGTGGCGACCGGAAGCGGACGGAGATTGGCGGCGCGAGCCGATGCGCCTGCATTCCAATGACCGCTGGAATGGCCGCTTCACACCGCCGCAGCCGGGCTGGTACCTGTTCGCCATCGAGGCCTGGACCGACCAGTACGCCACCTGGCGCAAGGAATTCCTGCTCAAGCAGGAAGCAGGCCAGGATGTCAGCCTGGAAGCGCAGGAAGGTCTCAATCTCGTTACCGAGCTGATGCCGCACGAGCGCGAGGCACGCCGCGTGGTCGAAGCCGCCGTCCGCCAGTTCACGGCGGACAAGGACCCGGCGGCGCTGCTCGCTGACGAGGTCGCAGCCGCGCTCCGCAAGACCGAGAACCGCCCCGACCTCACCCGCAGTCACGTGGTGCCGCTGGTCGCCGATCGCGGGCGGGCGCGCGCGGGCGCCTGGTACGAGATGGTACCGCGCAGCCAGAGCAAAACGCCCGGCAAGCACGGCACCTTCGACGACTGCATCGCGCGTCTGCCGGAAATCGCCGACCTCGGCTTCGACGTGCTCTATTTCACGCCCATCCACCCGATCGGTCACACCAACCGCAAGGGCAAGAACAACTCGCTTCAGGCCCAACCGGGCGATCCCGGCAGCTTCTATGCCATCGGCAATGAGCACGGCGGCCACGACGCCATCCATCCCGAGCTGGGCACTTTCGACGACTTCCACCGGCTGATCGAAGCCTGCCACCGCAACAACATGGAAGTGGCGCTCGACATCGCGGTGCAGTGCTCACCTGACCATCCCTGGCTGAAAGAGCACCCGGAATGGTTCAGTCACCGGCCGGACGGCTCCATCAAGTTCGCCGAGAACCCGCCCAAGAAATACGAGGATATCGTCAACCCGGACTTCACCTGCGCCGACCGCATCGGACTGTGGGAGGCCCTGCGCGACGTCATCCTGTTCTGGGTCGGGCACGGCGTGAAGATCTTCCGCATCGACAACCCGCACACCAAGCCGCTGCCGTTCTGGGAGTGGCTGATCCACGACGTGCAGTCGCGCCATCCCGACGTCCTGTTCCTGGCCGAGGCGTTCACGCGGCCGAAGGTGATGAAGGGGCTCGCCAAGCTCGGCTTCTCGCAGTCCTACACCTATTTCACCTGGCGCACGGAAAAGGGCGAACTGCAGGAATACTTGAGCGAGCTCGCCGGCTATCCGGAGCGCGACTACTACCGGCCGAACTTCTTCGTCACCACGCCCGACATCAATCCGGTGCAACTGCAGACCGGAGAGCCGTGGCTGTTCAAGGCACGTGCGGCGCTCGCCGCCACGCTGTCGTCGAACTACGGCATCTACAACGGCTTCGAGCTGATTGAGCACGAGCCGATTCCGGGACGCGAGGAATTCATCAACTCCGAGAAATACGAGATCAAGACGCGCGACTGGAACAAGCCCGGCAACCTTAAGGGTTATCTGCGCGGCTTGAATCTGGCGCGGCGCGCCAATCCGGCCTTCCTGCAGACCGCCAATCTGCGCTTCCTCACGGTCGACGACGACCACGTCATCGGCTTCGTCAAGGAATTGACCGCGCGCGACAACGCGGTGGCGGTGGCGATCGCGCTCACCAATATGCCGCACGAGTTCTGGTTCCATTTCGGCGACGTCGTGATCGGCCCTGAAGACGACAAGAAGCCGGTGCGCGAAATCGAGAACCTCAAGACCGGCGAGCGCCACCTGCTCGAATGGAGCGGCGTGCGGCTGCGCATCGATCCGCAGGACGACCCGGCGCTGCTGTTCCGCTGCCACGCGTAAAGTTGCATCAAGAGGTGATTGCATGAACGTCAGGCCGACGCTCGAGGCCGAAGACAAGACCACCGAGGACGACGGGCTCTGGTTCAAGGACGCCATCGTCTATCAGCTGCACGTCAAGGCGTTCCAGGACTCGAACAACGACGGCGTCGGCGACTTCGCCGGCCTGACTGAGCGGCTGGACTACCTGCGCGACCTCGGCGTCACCACCTTGTGGCTGCTGCCGTTCTATCCGAGCCCCGGGCGCGACGACGGCTACGACATTTCCGACTACGGCGACATCAACCCGCAGTTCGGCCATATGCGCGATTTCCGCCGGTTCATGCACGAGGCGAAGCGGCGAGGCCTGCGCGTCATCACCGAGCTTGTCGTCAACCATACCTCCGACCAGCACCCCTGGTTCAAGCGCGCCAAGCGCAGCGCGCCCGGATCGAGCGCGCGCAACTGGTACGTCTGGAGCGACAACGACGAGAAGTATTCCGGCACGCGCATTATTTTCACCGACACCGAGAAGTCGAACTGGACCTGGGATGACGAGGCCGGCGCCTATTACTGGCACCGATTCTTCTCGCACCAGCCGGACCTGAATTTCGACAACCCGCGCGTGGTCAAGGCCGTGCTGCAGGTGATGAAGCGCTGGCTCGACGCCGGCGTCGACGGCTTCCGGCTCGACGCGGTGCCCTACCTCTGCGAGCGCGAAGGCACGAATAATGAGAATTTGCCGGAAACCCATGCGGTTCTCCGGCGTTTACGCGCGGAGCTCGACGCCTACGCGCCGGGAAAGGTGCTGCTCGCAGAAGCCAATCAGTGGCCGGAGGATGTGCAGGCCTATTTCGGCGACGGCGACGAATGCCACATGGCCTACCACTTTCCGCTCATGCCGCGCATCTACATGGCGATCGCCCAAGAGGACCGTTTCCCCATTACCGACATCATGCGCCAGACGCCGGAAATCCCCGACAACTGCCAGTGGGCCATGTTCCTGCGCAACCACGACGAACTGACGCTGGAAATGGTGACCGACGCGGAGCGGGATTACCTCTGGTCGACATACGCCGCCGACCCGCGTGCGCGCATCAATCTCGGAATCCGCCGCCGGCTCGCAACCCTGATGGACAACGACCGGCGCAAGATCGAACTGATGAACTCGATCCTGATGTCGATGCCGGGCACGCCCATCATCTACTACGGCGACGAGATCGGCATGGGGGACAATATCTATCTCGGCGACCGCAACGGCGTGCGCACGCCCATGCAATGGACGCCCGACCGCAACGGCGGCTTCTCGCGCGCCGACCCGGCGCAGCTCTATCTCCCCTGCATCATGGACCCGGTCTACGGCTATTCCGCCCTCAACGTGGAGGCGCAGACCCGCTCGCTGTCCTCGCTCTTGAGCTGGATGAAGCGCCTGATCGCCGTGCGCAAGTCAACCAAAGTGTTCGGGCGCGGCACGCTCACCTTCATCCGCCCGGCCAACCGCTCGGTGCTGGCCTATGTACGCCAGCTCGGCGACGAGGCGATCCTCTGCGTTGCCAACATCTCGCGTTCCGCGCAGGCGGTGGAACTCGACCTCAAGGAGTGGGAAGGCCGCATCCCTCAGGAAATGCTCGGCCGTACGCGCTTTCCCCGTATCGGCGAATTGCCCTATCTGGTGACGCTGCCGCCATACGGCTTCTTCTGGTTCTCGCTGACCAAGGAACCCATGCAAGAGCCGGAAAAAGTCTTGCCGCGCGAAATTACCACGCTCGTCATCGGGCCCGGCTGGGAGTTGCTGACCGCGGGATTCACCAGGCGCACGCTCGAGCACGATGTGCTGCCCGGCTTTCTGCCCGAGCGGCGCTGGTTCGCCGACAAGGCGGCCCGCTCGGTCAGGACCACCTGCTCGGTCACCATCCCGATCGAGCATAACAATGATCATTTCCTCGCGGCGATCGTCGACGTCAATGATCGCTCCAGCCGCTACTTCCTGCCGCTCACCATCCGCTGGACCCGCTTTACGGACATCGACCGGGAACCGGCGAGCGTGCTCGCGGCCGTGCGCCGCGGACCGCGCGAAGGCGTGCTGCTCGACGCCACCGCCGAGCACGATTTCATCGCCGCGGTCCTGGCAAAAATCCACGCCGGCGAAACCGTGAGCGCGAACGGCGGCACCATCGAATTCCGCCCGACCACGCCGTTCACCGCCACGCCGCTGCCGGCGATCGAGACGGTCAAGGCGATTGCGCGCGAGCAATCGAACTCGAGCGTGATCGTGGACAACAAGTACGTCGTCAAAGTGCTGCGCCGCATCACCGCCGGCGTTCACCCGGAGGTCGAAGTCGGCCGCTTCCTTGCCGACGTAGCGCATTTCCACAATGCGCCACAGCTTCTGGGCTCGGTCGAGTTGAACGAGAACGGCAACCGCAGCGCGCTCGCGGTCGTGCACGCTTTCATCGAAAACCAGGGCGACGCCTGGAGCGTCACCGCCGCCGCGCTCGACCGGCTGATCGATGAGCATCGCGTGCTCGCCGCAGAGACCCAGCTCGAGAGCGTTGAGCACGCCTCCATGATCCAGCGCATGCGGCAGATCGGACGGCGCACCGCCGAGATGCACTTGGCGTTCGCCTCGAGCGACGAGGACCCGGCGTTCCGGCCGGAGCCGACCACGGCGAACGACGTCCAGCACTGGGTTCACAATCTCGGTGTCCGTACGCAAAACGCCTTCGGGCTGCTGGAGCGCCTGCGCCAGAGCCTCGCGCCGCACGCCGCCGAGCTTGCCGGACGCCTGCTCGACAATCGCGCGGCCGTGCTCGCCTATATTGAAAGCGGGCGGCAGGCCGCCTTCAGCGGCCTCAAGATCCGCCATCACGGCGACTTCCATCTCGGCCAGGTGCTGATCGCCAAGGACGACGCCTATATCCTCGACTTCGAGGGCGAGCCGCGCCGCAGCCTGGAAGAGCGCCGCGGTAAGGCGCCGCCGGCGCGCGACGTTGCCGGCTTCCTGCGTTCGATCGACTATGCAGCGAGCGCCGCCATCGACCGCTCGCCCGACCTCTCCGCCGAGGAGCGCGCCAACCTCGACCCACGCATCCGCGCTTGGGCCCGCGACATGCGCGAGGCCTATTGGGCGAGCTACCGCGAGACACTCGACGACGACGGACGACTTTGGCCGGCGGACGAGGCCGAGACTCACGCGCTGCTCGACCTGTTTCTGATTGAAAAGGCGCTCTACGAGATCGAATACGAACTGACCAATCGCCCGACCTGGTCGCATATCCCCTTGGAAGCGACGCTGCGCATCCTCGAACAACGCGAGGTGATCAGCTCATGAACAATTTGAGCCAACTTGCCCCAGAGGCCCGCGATATCATCGCCGGCCATCACGCCGACCCTTTCAGCTATCTCGGACCGCACACCGAGGGCGACCGCGCCGTGGTGCGTGTGTTCCTGCCCGATGCCGACCGCGTGGTGGCGGTCGACGAAGGCGGCGAGCACGAGCTTGCCCGCCTCGACGCCGCCGGCCTGTTCGCCGGCCCGCTCGACGGCGCGCAGCATTACCGGCTGCGCGCGCGCTTCGGCGACAACGAGGTGGAGATGGAAGACCCCTACCGATTTCCACCGGTATTGTCGGATTTCGACCTCTACCTGCTGGGTGAAGGCAATCACCTGAAGATGTACGACCGGCTCGGCGCCCATCCGATGGTGATGGAAGGCGTTGCCGGCGTGGCCTTCGCAGTGTGGGCGCCGAACGCGCGGCGCGTGAGCGTAGTCGGCGACTTCAATTTCTGGGACGGACGGCGTCACGCCATGCGCGTGCGCGGCAACGGCTACTGGGAAATCTTCGTGCCGGGCGCCAAGTCCGATGACAAATACAAATACGAGATCGTCGCGCGCGACGGCACGCTGCTGCCGCTGAAATCCGACCCGTTCGCCTTCTCCAGCGAGATGCGGCCGGCGACCGCCTCGGTCGTGGTCGATGCCGGCAGGCTGGCACAGCCGGCGCCGGCGCGCGAAGGCGTCAACGCCATCGACGCGCCGATGTCGATCTACGAGGTGCATCTCGGCTCCTGGCGCAAGAAGGGCGACCACGGCGAATACTGGCTGAGCTACCGCGAGCTCGCCGAGCAGCTGCCGGCCTATGCCGCCGACATGGGCTTCACCCACGTCGAGCTGCTGCCGGTTGCCGAGCATCCGTTTGACGGCTCCTGGGGCTATCAGCCGACCGGACTGTTCGCGCCCACGAGCCGCTTCGGCACCCCTGAGGATTTCGCCTATCTCATCGACGCCCTGCACAAGGCTGGGCTCGGCGTGCTGCTCGACTGGGTGCCGGGGCACTTTCCAGACGATCCCCACGGGCTCGCCAAGTTCGACGGCACCGGGCTCTACGAGCACGCCGACCCGCGCCAGGGCCGCCATCTCGACTGGGGCACCTTGATCTACAATTACGGGCGCATGGAAGTGACCAACTTCCTTCTGTCCAACGCGCTATTCTGGCTCGACCGTTACGGCGTCGACGGCCTGCGCGTCGATGCGGTCGCCTCCATGCTGTATCTCGATTACAGCCGCCCCGCAGACGCCTGGGTGCCGAACAAATACGGCGGGCGCGAGAACATCGAGGCCATCTCGTTCCTGCGGCGCACCAACATCGAGGTGTTTAAGGACTACCCTAACGCCACCACAGCGGCGGAAGAGTCGACCGCCTGGCCGATGGTGTCGCGGCCGGTGGACTGGGGCGGCCTCGGCTTCGGCTACAAGTGGAACATGGGCTGGATGCACGACACCTTGGACTACATGTCCAAGGACCCGATCTACCGCCGCTATCATCACGGCAACATCCTGTTCGGGCTGCACTACGCCTTTTCGGAAAACTTCATCCTGCCGCTCTCCCACGACGAAGTCGTGCACGGCAAGCGCTCGATCCTCGGCCGCATGCCGGGCGACGACTGGCAGCGTTTCGCCAACCTGCGCGCCTATTACGGCTTCATGTACGGCCATCCCGGCAAGAAGCTGATGTTCATGGGCTCGGAGTTCGGCCAAGACACCGAGTGGAACCACGACGTCAGCCTCCCCTGGCATCTGACCGAGCAGGATAGCCACGCCGGCATCCAGCGGCTTGTGCGCGACCTCAACAAGCTTTACCGCGACACGCCGGCGCTGCACGCGCTCGACTGCGACGCCGAGGGCTTCGAATGGCTGGTGGCGGACGATTCCGCCCACAGCACGTTCGCCTGGCTTCGCAAAGGCAAGAATCCCACCGAACGCTGCGTTGTGGTGGTCAATTTCACGCCGGAGGTATTGCACGACTACCGCGTGCGCGTGCCCTTTGCCGGGACCTGGCGCGAGGTGTTGAATTCAGACGCGGCCGTCTACGGCGGCAGCAATGTCGGCAATGGCGGTGCCGTTTCCGCCGTCGCGACGCGCGACACTCCGGAGCTCCATCTTGTCATCCCGCCCCTTGCTGTCGTCTTTTTCGTTCCTGCGCTCTAGTGGGCACACCAGTGCGGGTGCGCCCTATCCCCTAGGCGCGACCTGGGACGGCCGCGGCACCAACTTCGCGCTGTTCTCCGCCAACGCGACGCGCGTGGAGCTGTGCCTGTTCGATCGCGCCGGCCGGCGCGAGACCGCGCGCATCCCGCTGCCCGAGCGCACCGACAACGTCTGGCATGTCTATCTCACCAACGTGACGCCGGGGCAGCTCTACGGCTATCGCGTGCACGGGCCCTACCAGCCGAATGCCGGCCACCGCTTCAATCCCCACAAGCTCCTGATCGACCCCTACAGCCGGCAGCTCGCCGGCCAGTTCACCTGGACCGACGCGCATTTCGGCTATCGCACCGGTCACAAGCAAGCGGATCTGTCGTTCGACAGGCGCGACAACGCCCGCAACATGGTCAAGTCGGTGGTAGTCGACGTGGCGCACACCTGGACACACCAGCGGCGGCCGCAGATTGCATGGCAGGACACGGTGTTCTACGAGGCCCACGTCAAGGGCCTGACGCAGCAGCGCGAGGACGTGCCGCGTGACATGCGCGGCAGCTACCGCGGCTTGGCCGAACCCGGCGTGATCGCGCACTTGCGCAAGCTCGGCGTTACCTCGGTCGAGCTCTTACCGGTGCACGCCTTCCTCGACGACCGCGCGCTGGTCGATCGCAACCTGCACAATTACTGGGGCTATAACACGCTCGGGTTCTTTGCCCCCGAGGCGCGCTACAGCACCGGCGGCAACGTCATCAACGACTTCCGCGCCATGGTCGGCGCCCTGCACGACGCCGGCATCGAGGTTATCCTCGACGTCGTCTACAACCACACCGCCGAGGGCAGCGAGCTCGGGCCGACCCTGTGCTATCGCGGCATCGACAACGCCTCCTACTACTGGCTGTTGGAGGACAATCCGCGCTACTACGAAAACTTCACCGGCACCGGCAACGCGATCAAGCTGGCGCACCCGCGCGTGCTGCAGATGGTGATGGATTCGCTGCGACTGTGGGTCGAGGCCTTCCACGTCGACGGCTTCCGCTTCGACCTCGCCACCACGCTCGGGCGCGGGCCGGGCTTCGACGGCAACGCGCCGTTCTTCGCCGCCATCCGCCAGGATCCGGTGCTTGCCCACGTCAAGCTGATCGCCGAGCCCTGGGACGTCGGCCCCGGCGGCTACCAGGTCGGCGCCTTCCCCGCCGGCTGGTCGGAATGGAACGATTTCTACCGCCATACGACGCGCCGTTTCTGGCGCGGCGACGGCAACTTGATCGGCGACCTTGCGCACTGCATGACCGGCTCGTCGGCGCAGTTCCAGCATAGCGGCCGCGGGCCGCGCGCGAGCGTCAACCACGTCACCGTGCACGACGGCTTCACGCTCGCCGACTGGGCGAGCTACAACCACAAGCACAACGAGGCCAACGGCGAGGACAACCGAGACGGCTCCGACGATAATCAGAGCACCAATTGCGGCGCTGAAGGTCCGAGCGACGAGCCCGAAATCGTCGCGCTGCGCCGCCGCCTGCGCCAGAACCAGATCGCCACCTTGTTCCTGGCGCAGGGCGTGCCGCTGCTGCTCGCCGGCGACGAGGTCGCCAATAGCCAAGATGGCAACAACAACACCTACTGCCAGGACAACGCCACCGGCTGGGTCGACTGGTCGCGCCAGGGCAGCGACGAAGACCTCACGGGCTTCGTCGGCGAGATGGCGCGGCTGCGCCAGCGCTTCCCCCAGCTCAAGCCGGGCAAATGGATGGAAGGCCACCGCGCCGACGGCTCCTACGACGTGAAGTGGCTCACCCCGGCAGGCACCGAAATGCAGGAGCCGGACTGGAATTACCCGGACGGGCGCTTCCTCTCCTACGTGCTCGCGGCGCCGGACGCGGATGGCGCGCCGCTCTACATCGTCCTCAACGGCGCCGATGAAACGGTGACGGTCACTTTCCCGGAATGGCCAGGTGTGGCGCGCTGGCAGTGCCTGCTCGATACCGACCACGGCAAGCCGGAGTCGAACGCGCAAACACCGGGCAGCAAGTGGGACTCCGGTGCGCGCTCGGTGCTGGCGTTCGCGGGGCAGGCGTGACGAGGCGACGATGACAGAGCAATACCGCTTCGGCCCGCTCATCTCCGACGCGGGAGTCACCTTCCGCCTGTGGGCACCGGCCGCCCGCGAGGTGGCGCTCGTCATCGACGGTCCGATGCCGATGACCCGCACCGGCGATTGGTTCGAGGCGCACGTGGCCGACGCCCACGCAGGCACGCGCTACCGCTTCCACATCGACGGCGAGCTCGATATCCCCGATCCAGTTTCGCACTTCCAGCCCGAAGACATCGCCGGCCCGAGCGAGGTGATCGACCACAGCCTGCACCGCTGGCAGTGCACGGACTGGAAAGGGCTGCCGTGGGAGCGCGCCGTATTTCTGGAAACCCATGTCGGCACCTTCACGCAAGCGGGCACGTACCGCGCCATGATCGACAAGCTCGATCACCTGGCCGAGACCGGCATCACCGCGCTGGAGCTGATGCCGCTTGCCGATTTTCCCGGCCGCTGGAACTGGGGCTATGACGGCGTGCTGCCATTCGCGCCCGACAGCGCCTACGGCACGCCCGACGACCTGAAAGCGCTGATCGACGCAGCGCACGCGCGCGGGATCATGGTTTTCCTCGACGTGGTCTATAACCACTTCGGTCCTGAGGGGAACTACCTGCACCGAATCGCGCCGCAGTTCTTCGCCAAGGCGCATACCCCTTGGGGCGTCGCCATCGACTACCGGGTGCCGGAAGTGCGCGCATACGTCATCGAGAACGCGCTGCACTGGCTGCGCGACTACCGCTTCGATGGTCTGCGGCTCGACGCCGTGCACGCCATCGTCGACGCGGGCGAGCCGCATATCCTGACCGCGCTGGCGCAGACCGTGAACGATCTAGCCGTCGAGAGCGGAAGACACATCCATCTGGTGCTGGAGAACGACGACAACGCCGCGCCCTTCCTGGCGCCGGCCGCGACGGTGTCGAACGGCTTCTACCGTGCGCAATGGAACGACGACTACCATCATGCCTGGCATGTGCTGCTGACCGGCGAGAGCGGCGGTTATTACCGCGACTATCAGGACGCGGCCGCTCATATCGAGCGCACGCTGGCGCAAGGATTCTCCTATCAGGGCGAGGCTTCGGCGCATCGCGGCGGCAACAAGCGTGGCGTGCCGTCGGGCTATTTGCCGCGCGGCGATTTCGTGAACTTCATCCAGAACCACGATCAGATCGGCAACCGCCCGCGCGGCGAGCGCCTGGCGGCGCTGGTCGCGGCGCCGGCGCTCGAAGCCGCGCTCGCCGTTCTGCTGCTGCAGCCCGGGCCGCCGCTGATGTTCATGGGCGACGAATGGGGCTCGACCGCGCCGTTCCCGTTCTTCTGCGATTTCAAGGGCGATCTCGGCGAAGCCGTGCGCAAGGGCCGCAAGGCCGAATTCGCCGAATGGCATGCGACCGCCGGCGAAGACCTGCCCGATCCGCTGGCAGAGGACACAAAGAACAGCGCCGTGCTCGACTGGGACGCGCCGGCGCATTCGCCGCACAAGGAACGACTGGCGCGGGTGGGCGCGCTGCTGAAGGCGCGCCGCGCGCACATCGAACCGCTGCTGCCGGCGATGATCGGCGAAGGCGACGCGCATTTGCGGGCCGGCGTGCTCAGCGCGCGCTGGCAGAGCGGCGGCAAGAGCTTGATGCTGCTCGCCAATCTCTCCGATAGCGCGCGGCCCTGCCCGGCCGCAACCGCCTGGGGCAAGCCCATCTGGGGGGGCGCCCCGCCGGCGGAATTGCCGCCGTGGTCGGTGTATGCCGCGATTGGAGCCCTGTAATGCCCCCCGCGGTGCCGCTGGCGACCTACCGGCTGCAGCTCACCAAGGACTTCGGCTTCGATCGGGCCGCGGCGCTAGTGCCCTACCTCAAGCAGCTCGGCATCACGCACTTGTACGCCTCGCCGTTCCTCAAGGCGCGCCCGGGCAGCGCCCACGGCTACGACATCGTCGACCACGACCAACTCAACCCAGAGCTCGGCGGCGAAGAAGCCTTCGCGCGCCTGCACGCGGCCTTGAAAGCAAACGACCTCGGCCTGATCCTCGACTTCGTGCCCAATCATATGGGTGTCGCGCACGCCGACAACGCCTGGTGGCTCGACGTGCTGGAATGGGGCCAGCGCTCGCCCTATGCATCGTCCTTCGACATCGACTGGGACGCGCTGCCGCACCGCCGTCATCCCGGCGTGCTGCTCCCTATCCTCGGCCGCCCCTACGGCGACGCACTACAGGCGGGCGAGATCGCGCTCAAATACGACGCCGAGAGCGGCAGCTTCGCGGTCTGGTATTTTGAGCACAAGCTGCCCATCAACCCACAGCGCTACGGCGAAATGCTGCGCACCATCGTCGCCGCAGCGAACGCGGCCAAGGAGCCGGCCGGCCGCGCACTCCTCAGTCTAGCAGACGACTATCGCACGCCGGGCGCGCCCTCCTACCGCAAGGCCGCGGCGCTCAAGCAGCGCCTGAGCACGATCGACGGCGCCGCCGCCGTGATCGAGCGCGGGCTTTGCGCCTACCGCAGCGAAACCGAGGCCGGCGCCGCCACGCTGCATCGCCTGCTGGAGCGCCAGCACTACCGGCTGGCCTACTGGCGCGTGGCGTTTTCGGCGGTGAACTACCGGCGCTTCTTCGACATCAACGATCTCGCCGGCCTGCGCGTGGAAAATCCGGCGACATTCCGCGCCATCCATCCCCTGGTGGTGCGGATGATCGGCGAAAACGCATTGCAGGGCCTACGCCTCGACCACATCGACGGCCTGCGCGATCCCGTTCAATACACCCGCCGCCTGCACCGCCTGGTACAGAAGGCCAGGCGCGAGGCGCGCCTGCGCGGTTCCTTCTACGTGGTGGTGGAGAAGATCCTCGCCGACGAAGAGCCGCTGCCGCACTTTCCCGGCGTCGCTGGCACCACTGGATACGAATGGCTCAATGTGATTGCGCGCGTCTTGGTCGACGGCAAGGGGCTCGACCCGCTGGAGCGCACCTGGCGCGCTTTTACCGGTGAGCGCGCCAGCTTCGAAGCGATGGTTGAAACGGCCAAGACCACGGTCATCGAAACCATGCTGGCGAGCGAATTCACCGTGCTGTGCCAGCAGCTTGCGCGCATCGCCGCCGGCCATTTCTCGACCCGCGACTTCACCATCGACCGTCTGCGCGCGGCCTTGCAGGCCTTCTTGCTGACCTTTCCGGTCTACCGCACTTATGTGACCGCGGCCGGCGCGTCGGCCGAAGACCGCACGTTGATCGAGGACGCCATCGCGCGCGCGCGCGCGGCCTGGGAGGGGCCCGACCCGGAGATCTTCGACTTCCTGCGCGACGTTCTCACCCTCGATCTCGTCCATAACCCGAGCTATAGCGCGCCGCGCGTCCGCAACTTTGCGCTCAAGCTCCAGCAGTTTACCGGCCCGGTCACTGCCAAGGCGCTGGAGGACACCGCCTTCTACCGCTACCACCGGCTTATCGCACTCAACGAAGTCGGCGGCGATCCCGCACTGCCGGCTCTTTCGCCCGACGAGTTCCACCGCCGTCAGCAACGGCACGTCGAAGCCGAGCCGAACGCGCTCACTGCCACCGCCACCCATGACACCAAGCGCGGCGAGGACGCCCGCATGCGCATCCTGGCGCTGTCGGAGCTTTCGGGCGAATGGGAGGCCGCCGTGCTCTCGTGGCGAAATCAGAACGCGCCCCTCATCCGCCACGGCAACGGCGAACGGCGGCCGTCGCTTGCCCACGAATACATGCTCTACCAAGCGCTGATCGGCGCCTGGCCGGACCGGCGCGAGGCGGATTTCACCGAGCGCATGGTTGCTTACGCCATCAAGGCCGCGCGCGAGGGCAAGCAGGAGACGAGCTGGACCAATAACAACGAGGCGTATGAAGGCGGAATTGAGCACTTCGTGCGTAGCCTGCTCGATGAGGCCATCTCGGGGCCGTTCACCGCTTCCTTCGCGCAATTCGCTGAACGTACGGCCCTCATCGGCGCGCTCAACGGGCTGTCGCAGCTGGCGTTGAAGGCGCTCCAACCCGGCGTGCCAGACTTCTATCAGGGCACCGAGCTCTGGGACTTGGCGCTGGTCGACCCCGACAACCGCCGCCCGATCGATTTCGCGGCCCGCGCCGAGGAACTCGGACAGGCGCCGGCTGATTGGCAGACCCTTGCGGCCAATTGGCGCGACGGTCGCATCAAGTTCGCGTTGATGAGGGCGCTGCTGCGACTGCGGCGCACGCACGGCGAGTTGTTCCGACGCGGAACTTACGAGCCGCTGTCGGTAACCGGACCGCAGGCCGATCATGTCATCGCGTTTGCGCGCACGTGGAAACGGCAACAGCTCATCATCGCCGTGGCCCGGCATTTCGGCCCGCTCACCGATGGCGGCCAACGCTGGCCGGGCGGTTTTGACGCCAGCATAGCCTTGCCGGAGCAAGGGTATTTTGCCGATGTCATCGGAACGTATCGGAACCGTCGTATCAATGAATTAAATCTGCTGCATCTTTTCAGCCAAATGCCGGTTTGCGTCTTGCGCCGGGTTTGACCGCTACACCGCATTCGCGGGCACGCGTGCGGTATTTATTGGAACCACTGCGACAAGCGCGCGTTAAAGGAATGTCACGAGCAATCGCGACCGCTGCGCCGATCGTCTTCTGAGTTTACCGGCCGTCGTTGTGTCGACACGCAAGGGGCCGGTTGACATGGATCAAAGCCGAGTTCCATCCGCGGCGTCGAATGGCACAGTTCTTGTTAGTAGCCCAATAACCCATTCCGGGAAGGGGGGTGTTTCCGCCATGGATTTCGTTGTTTCCAACCGGGTGGCTCGCGTTACGCCCGGTGGACCCATGGTCGGTGGCCTAGCAGCCGCCCTATTACCGGCGGCGAAAAAATCCGGGGTGGTATGGTTCGGCTCCAGCGGAAACTTACGTCCAATCGATGACGCCGACATTCCGCTGGTCGAGCTCGAAAGTTACGGGCACGGCACCATTGCCCGCGTTGACCTGCCCGAGCAGCACTACAGCGGCTTTTACGAGGGCTACGCCAATTCCTGCCTATGGCCCTTGCTGCATTCGCGTACCGACATCGCGCACGCGCGTGCCGACGACTATGCCTGCTATTGCGCCGTCAATGCCTATATGGCGCGCACCCTGGCGAGCTTCGCTCCGCGCGAGGCGACGTTCTGGATCCACGATTACCACTTCCTACCGCTGGCGCGCGAACTGCGCCGCCGCGGCGTGGGTGACAAGATCGGCTTCTTCTTACATACCCCGTGGCCCGAGCGGCGCGTCATCGCGCAGCTTGCCGAGCACCGCGAGCTTGCGCAGGCGATGCTCGCCTATGACCTGATCGGCTTCCAGACCGATCGCGACCGCGACAATTTCGCCGCCCTCCTGCGCAATGTGCTGCACTTGCCGTGCGACGGTCTCAACTTCGAGGGCCCTTACGGCACCTGCCGGCTCGCTACCTTCCCGATCGGCATCGACACCCAGGGCTTCGCCGACAGCGCGCTCAAGGCTTCCGGCAGCTCCGATATGCACCGGCTGCGTGCCAGCCTCCACGACGCCAAGCTGATCGTCGGCGTCGACCGCATCGACTATTCCAAGGGCCTCTCCGAGCGCTTCCAGGCCTTCGACCACCTGCTCGAGCGCTGCCCCAAGCTCAAGGGCCGGCTCAGCTACCTGCAGGTCGGGGTGCCGTCGCGCTCCAACATCGAAAGCTATCGCGCCTTGCAACAGCAACTGGCCGCGCAGATCGGCGACATCAACGGCCGCCATGGCGAAATCGACTGGACGCCGGTGCGCTATCTCAACAAGGCTTTCGGCCAGGCGACGCTTGCCGGCTTCTATCGGGCGGCCGCCATAGGTCTCGTGACGCCGCTGCGGGACGGCATGAACTTGGTGGCAAAGGAATACGTCGCCGCCCAGAATCCGGCCGATCCCGGCGTGCTGGTGCTGTCGAAATTTGCGGGCGCCGCGCAGGAGCTGGACGCCGCGTTGCTGGTCGACCCGCAAGACATCGAGGGCATGGCGCGCCGCATTGCTGCCGGTCTCGCGATGCCGTTTGAAGAGCGCCGCGCTCGCTGGCAGCAGATGATGGACACGCTGCTGCGCAATTCGATCCATGCCTGGTTTACCAGCTTCATGCAGGCGCTGAAGGCACCGGCGCCGGCCAACGTCATCCCGCTAGAGGCGGCGCTCGCCCCGCCGATCCGCGCCGATGTCGGGCACAATTCGGCCTGGGCGGCGCAATCCTGAAGCCGCTCACGCCGGACATCGCCCATGCGCCGCGGCTTTACGCTCGTCGTTTGCCTCCCCTAGTCGAGCAACGATCACGGTGCGGCGCATTGTCGTCGAGGCGGGCGGAACTTTTCCGTCTGATCACCGTTTCGTTTGTGAAGGTGGGAACCATTGCGTTCTCATCGGCGCAGTGGGGCGCACCACGCGCCGCGATCTTTCGCGGATTTCTGACCTGGCGTCTCAGTTCGATCGTTGGCATCCATTTGATCGATCTTCGACATCTCATTTGAAGAAGTGCGTCCATTATGGAATTGGCAAATTTCACCGAAAAGGCGAACAGCAATACGACTGCTGCGTGGCGGTTGAATTCGATCGGGGCGATTTACGGACTGGCGCTCGTCTTGACCGCCCTCGGCACCGGCCGGCTCATGGCCGCGACGGGTGACTACACCCAAGCCCAAGCCACTACCGGCCACCAGGTCTTCAGCCAGCATTGCGCCAAGTGCCACGGCAGCAATCTGAAAGGCCAATCCGGCCCGCCGCTCGCCGGCAAGAAATTCAAGTCCAATCTGGAATACAGCAAGATGACGGCGCAGCAGCTCTTCGCCTTCATAAAATCGCAGATGCCCTACGACGCGCCCGGCAGCCTGAGCAAGGATCAGTACCTGCAGGCGATGGCATACATCCTGTCGAAGAACGGCTATCCGCAAGGCTCAGCGCCGTTGAGCGAGAAGACGCTGCCTAACGTCAAGCTCCTGCCCTATCCGGGAAGCGGCGGCGCGCAAGGCCATCAGGCCAATTCAAAAACACAGTAGCTCGGGGGCGACGCTTAGAAGACCCCCAAGGAGGGAAGGTCATGACTGAACTCTCGCGTAGATTGACCGCGGCCGCACACCGGGCCCGTCCACTCGGACTGGCCCTTGGCGTTTCGGCGGCGGCGCTGGCCCTGGCGATTCAAACCGCGCCGGCCCAGGCCCAGAAGCAGCAGAACGAAATCACCAAGAGCGACACCAGCCAGGACGTGCATGGCACCGTGCCGTCCGACATGAACGTCAATGTGTCCGACAGCCAGCTCAAGGGCGCCGCCAAGGACCACGACAACTGGCTGCTTCACGGGCGGACCTATTCGAACCAGCGCTATTCGCCGCTCGACCAGATTGACGCCAAGAACGTCGATAACCTGAAGCCGGTGGCAATCATCCAGACCGCCATGCCGGCGAGCTTCGAGACCACACCCATCGTCGTGAACGGCGTGATGTACGCTACCACCCCGGTGGTCAACGATAAGATGAAGATCATGGCTTACAACGCCGCGACCGGCGACCCAATCTGGTCGACCACCTACGATCTCGGCGACTACAAGATCTGCTGCGGGCCGGTGAACCGCGGTGTCGCGGTTGGCTACGGCAAGGTCTACGTGCTCACCCTCGACGACAAGCTGCTCGCACTCGATGCCAAGACCGGCAAGAAGGACTGGGAAAGCCAGGTCGCGGACCCGCGCGGCGGCTTTTCGGAGACCATGGCGCCGCAACTCTATGACGGCAAGGTGATCATCGGCTCGTCGGGCGGCGAATGGCCGATCCGCGGCTTTGTCGCGGCCTACAACGCCAAGACCGGCAAACAAGACTGGCGTTGGCATTCCACCGACAAGAAGTCGTTCGAGGGCGACTCATGGAAGACCGGTGGCGGCATGGTGTGGACCACCCCGGCAATCGACGCCAAGCGCGGGCTCGTCATCTTCTCCACCGGCAACCCCAATCCCGATCTCAACGGCGAGCACCGCAAGGGCGACAACCTGTGGACCGATTCGATCGTCGCCCTCGACGTCAACACCGGCAAGCTGAAATGGGCCTATCAGGAAGTAAAGCACGACGTGTGGGACTATGACGCGGTCTCCAACGTGGTGCTGTTCGACACCAAGGTCGACGGCAAAACCGTGCCGGCGGCCGGCGAAGCCGGCAAGGTCGGCTGGTTCTTCATCGTCAATCGCGAGACCGGCAAGCTGATCCGCAAGTCGGCGCCGTTCGTGCCGATGTCCAAGAACATGTTCACGACGCCGACCAAGAAGGGTGTCGAGATGCTGCCGGGCGCCAACGGCGGCGCGGAATGGTCGCCTCCGGCCTATTCGCCCAAAACCGACGACGTCTACATCCTGGGCCTCAACCAGCTCATGACCTTCACACTCTCGGACGCCACGACGATGCCCGGCACCATCCGGCTCGGCAGCACGTTCAAGAACGTCAAGGGCGACAAGGCCCAGCAGAGCGGCACTTTCACCGCCATCAACGTGAATAGCGGCAAGGTCGACTGGCAGAAGAAGGTGCCACAGCCGATGATGGGCGGTGCGCTCGCCACCGCCGGCAATCTTGTGTTCACCGGCGAAGGCAACGGCTGGTTCGACGCCTTCAACGCCAAGACCGGCAAGAAGCTATGGCGCTATAATCTCGGGGCCGGCGTCAACGCCCCACCGATCACCTATTCGGTGAAAGGCAAGCAGTACGTGGCGGTCGCTGCCGGCGGCAACTTCCAACTCGGCTATCCGCGCGGCGATGCCATTGCCATCTTCGCGCTCGACAGCGGGCAGCACGCCAGCATGAGCAAGTAACGGACGAAGCAGCCTGCGGGCTCTTCGGGCGGGCGTCGCGCAAGCGGCGCCCGCCGTTTTTGACGATAGCGTCCCCGCGCAACGCGCGCGGGAGCGCAGCACTCCAAAAGCAAAATCGCCGGGGCCAAGCCCCGGCGATTTACACCTTCAATCGCGGTCGCAGTGACGTACCGCGTCAGTCCTTGTTCGGCGCGCCGGTGCCGCCGGCGGTCGTGGTGGTGTTGCCGGTCTTCTTGTCGATGAAGTCCAGCGCCGCCTTCAGCTGGTTGTCCTTGTCGGTGGCGATGAGCTGCGGCTTGATCGGCGGCGACAGGTCCGGCTTTTCTTTGTCTTCTGTCTTGCCGGCCTGGCTCGGCACGGGCTTGCCCTTGATGAGCGAGCCCGGATTGTGGAAGGCGCCGTGCAGGGTGCTTTCGCGCGGCAGCACGCCGGCGACCTGAATGGCCTTGTCGGCGTCGACCACCACGTTCGGGGTGATGCCGCGGCCCTGGATCGAGCGGCCGCTCGGCGTGTAGTAGAGCGCCGTGGTCAGCCGGAGCGCGCCATGGCCGTCGAGCGGGATGATGGTCTGCACCGAGCCCTTCCCGAAGCTCTGAGTGCCCATGATCGTGGCGCGGCCGGTGTCCTGCATAGCGCCGGCGACGATCTCCGAGGCGGAGGCCGACGCCCCGTTGATCAACACCACCATAGGCGTGCTCTTCGGGATGATCATGCTGCCCTTGGCAGCCTTGTAAGTCTCGTCGTCTGAGGCGTGACGGCCGTGGATGCTCACTACCGTGCCGCCCTCGAGGAAGTTGCCGGCAACCGAAACCGCCGCGGTCAGCAGGCCACCGGGATCGTTGCGCAGGTCGAGCACCAGGCCGTTGAGATGGCCACCGGCCTTCTTCTTCATGGCCTCGATCGCCTTCTTGAAGTCGACCGGGGTGGTACCGCCGAATTCGGTGATGCGGACGTAGCCGACGTCATGCGGCTCCAGCTTCGACTTCACGGTCTGCACCGAGATGATGGCGCGGGTGATGGTGACGTCGAAGCGCTTCTTGGTGCCGCGCAAGATAGTGACCGTCACCTTGCTGCCCGGGGCGCCCCGAAGCGTGCGCACGATCTTGTTGAGGCCGACGCCGTTTGTGGCGTCGCCGTTGATGGCGACGATGAGGTCGCCCGGCTCCAGGCCGGCCTTGGCGGCTGGCGTGCCGTCGATCGGCGAAATCACCTTGGGCACGCCATGCAGTTCGGTGATCTCGATGCCGAGCCCGCCGAACTTGCCGGAAATATCAGCCTGCAATTCCTTGAATTCAGCCTCGTCCATGTAGTCGGAATGTGGGTCGAGCCGGGCCATCAGGCCCTTGAGCGCGTCGACGGTGAGGTCGTGCGCGCCAATCTTGTGGACGTATTCGCGCTGGACGAGCTGGATAATGCCGTTGATCAGCGCCAGATCGGTTTGCGAGGGACCGCGCTCGGCGCCGACAGCACCCGAAAGCGGACTGAAGGCGAGCGCGGCGCCGATGACACCGACGATGAACAGACGCGCGTTTTTCATGGGTTCGACCTCAAGACCTTGTTCGTAACCGGGCCCCCGCGTACGGGGGCCGCCGCGCCCCGTGCCAAAAGCCATATGGCGCATTGGCCGTGTGGCGGCAAGCCGCCGCAGCCCGGATGCCGTTCATTTAATGCGCGACGGGGCATTCCGTCGCTGCCCCGACGGCGAAAATCGGCGCACAAGGCGAACCAGGACGGCCCAGCGCGCATTATTGGCAGGGCGGGCAATCGGAGGAACCCTTGAAAGCGGTATTCTGGGCTATCCTGGCGATCGGGGCCGTTGCCGGACCCGCCATGGCGCAGAAATCGGCGCGGGCGCCGGCTCCCACCGGCATGTGGCGGGTGGCCGACGGCAAGGCGGTGATTCGCGTCGTCGACTGCGGCAACACGCTTTGGGGCGTGGTCGCCTGGGAGCGAAAGCGCGGCCGCGACATCCACAACCCGAACCCCGCGTTGCGGCAACGGCCGACTTTGGGGATGCCAATCCTGCTGCACATGCGGCCCGGCGACGATCCCGGCCGTTGGCATGGCGACATCTACAATGCCGAAGACGGCCAGACCTACGACGCCTCGATCGCGTTGCGCAGCGCCGACACCCTGCATGTCGAAGGCTGCGCGCTCGGCGTCTTCTGTGGGGGCGAGAACTGGACGCGCGTGCCGGAGGCGGCGCGGCATTCTGCCGGCAAGATGCGCGGCACCACCGGGGAGGGAAGCGCGGTCAGAGAACCGAGCGCCGCGGTCTGTTCATCGGTCGCGCGGGTTCCGGGGGGGACCCATTAGGATCGGCTGAAACAGCACGGCGGCGGCGAGCGTGCAGACCAGCGACAGCGCCAACAACTTGCCCATGCTCGACGTGCCCGGGTGATTGGAAAGCCACAGGCTGCCGAAGGCGGTCGCGGTCGTGAGCGCACTGAAGAACACCGCCCGCGTCAACGGCGATTGCAGCACCTGGCTGTAACCGGCGCGCCAGGACATCATGTAGTAGATCTTGAACGCCACCCCGATGCCGAGCAGCAGCGGCAGCGCGATGATGTTGGCGAAGTTGAGCTGCATACCGAAAGCCACCACCAGTTCGAGCGTCACCACCGCCGCGACCAGCAGCGGGATGAGCGTCAGCAGCACGTCGCCGATGCGGCGCAGCGTCAGCCACAACAAAACAGCGATCGAAATCAGCGCCCACAGGCCGGCCTCGAAAAACGCCTTGATGATGGTGTTGCCGGATTCCAGGATCGAGATCGGGCCGCCGGTCGCACGCGGCTCGACCTTGAGCACAGCTCCGGCGAACTTGCTGATTTCGGTGTTGGAGTTGAGCTCGCCCTTGGGCAGCACTTCGACACGGGCGCGGCCGTCCGCGGTGATCCACTTCTCGCGGATCGAGGCTGGGAGGTTGGCGTCGGTGACCTTCGCTGGCTGCAGGGCTTCATGCAAACCATTGAGCGCGGTCTCAAGCGGCGTGACGAAAGCGGCTTGCGCCTTAGCCCGCACCGGCGGACCGGCGGCCGCCAGTTGGCCGAGGGCGGCGGCCAGACGTGTGGCCGCAGCCGCTCCGGCGTCGTTGTGACCCTGCGCCGCGCGCAGGAGCGCCTGCTGCGCTGATTGCAACGCTGCCACGTTTTCGGCGTCGGTCGGCGCCGGCGCCTTGGGACCGTCGAGCGCGGGCAGCAGCCGCTTGGCGGCTGCCTCGATGAGCGCGATCTTGCGCGGCTGGTTGGCGGGCACGAAGCTGTCGAGCGTCATCGCACGCCCTACTTCCGGCAGCTTGGCGAGCCGCATAGCGTCGGTGCGTGCGGCAGCAAGCGACGGCGCCAGCAAGTCGACGGCGTTGGTGCCGGCGGCCGGGTCGCGGCTGACGTCCAGATAGGTGGCGATCGATTCCGCGTGCGGATTGCGAAGATCGATGGGATTGAAGTCGAAACGCAGGAAGTAGAGCAGCGGGGAGGCGAGCACGATCACCGCCACTGTGCCGATCAGGATCGGAATGCGGAAGCGCTCCATGAATCGGTCGACCGGCGCCAGCGCCGCGTAGCCGAGCGGCTCGGGCTCGCCGGCAGGATTGAAGATGGTCAAGAGCGCCGGCAGCACCGTCACGCTGGTGACGAAGGCGATGATCATGCCAAGACCTGCGATCTGCCCGAGCTCGGAAACGCCGCGGTAGGCAGTCGGCACGAATGATAGGAACCCGGCGGCGGTGGCGGCCGCCGCAAGCGCCAACGGCGTCGAGATGTGCTCAGCGGTGTCGACCAGAGCCTTGTGCAGGTCATCGATGGCGTGCCGTTCGGCGCGGTATCTCACGCTGAACTGGATGCCGAAATCGACGCCAATGCCGACGAAAAGCACGAAGAAGGCGACCGATATCATGTTGAGCGCGCCCACCATCATCAGCCCGAGCGCGGCCGTGATGGCGAGCCCGATGCCGACGGTGAGGAACACCGCAACGATAATCTTGGCCGACCGCAGCGCCAGCCACAGGATGATCAGCACCACGAGGACGGTAGCGATGGCGTTCGGCACCGCGCCTTCCTGAATGGTGCGGAACTCCTCGTCCGAGATCGGCACCGACCCGGTCAGCCGCACAGTGGCGCCGAGGTCCTGCTTCAAGTGCAGGTCGGCTGCCGTCTGCCGTACTGCGTCGCTGGCCTGCTTGCCGGGCTCAAGCGCGGCGAAGTCGATCACCGGATGGATGACGATGAAACGACGCTTGTCGGTCGCGCTCGGTGGTTGGCCGGCCACTACCGCGCGCCAGGAATAGGCCGGCGTCCTGTCTGCCAGCACGTCGTCGATGGTGGACGACGCCTGGTTCATCACCGGCGCCATAGCATCGAGCGAGCCGCCCTCGCCCGCGATGCCCATGACGCCGAACTGGAGCGCGCGCGAGAGCCCCCGCAGGCTGGGATCGCGCGCCATCTGCCCGATGAGCGGGGCGGCCTCGCCCAACCGACCGGTGATGGCAGCGACTTGATTGACCGGCGGGAACAGGAAGGCGCTGTGGGCGAAGAACGGGGTTTCGCTCACCGGGTCGACGGCGCGGAAGAGCTTCTTGCGGCCTTCCAGCTCATGGGACAGCAGCAGCGTCGCCCGGCTGGCGGCTTCCGAGGTGGGCGCGTCGACTACCGCCAGGATGATGTTGGAGCTCTGCGGGAACGCCTTGTTGAAGGCGAGTTCGCGCTGGCGCCAGGGCAGGCTGGGCGAGATCAGCTTGCTGATATCAGTGGTGATGGCGAAATGATCGACGGTGTAGAGGCCGGCGAGCCCGGCCAAAGCCACGCTCAGCGCGAGGACCAGCCAGGGCCAGCGCGTGCAAAACTCGATCGTCGTTTTGATGAGGGACTTGATCATCGGAAAACGTGGCTTACCGCAGCTTTGTCACCACCGGGTTCACGTCCACCTCATGGTCGTTTCCGTTGGCGATCCGGCGTTCAGCCCGACGATTGAGGTCAAATGGGGGCCGGATGACGTGGTGCGACTCGGGTCGTACCACCCCTACCGGCCAACGAATGTCGAGGGAGCCTGGTTCAATCTCGGCGCGATCCTTAGCCCAGGCGCCGGTCGATTTCAAAGCCGGCAGGGATATGCCGCCGCTAAACGCGCGCTATCGGCGGTGCGACCGGGCCGAACACCCGAGGGCCGGGCAGCCGGCCGACCGATGGCGGCAGACGTTTGATTGTGAAACACTACGGGTACAATCAATATTCTGCAACGGATCTCGCGCGCGCATGGCCCATTTCCGGCCGGAAAAGGCCGTCAAAACCGGCATCGGCAAGCCATACAGCCCTGATTTATGGGCTTTCTTACGCGATTTGATCCGCTTTGCCGGGCGAGGCGGGGCCGTCACCGCGGCGCTGATCGCCGCCGGCGCCCTGCTCGAGGGCCTGAGCCTCGCGCTGCTGGTGCCACTGCTGATGGTGATCTTTGGCACCGGGGGCCCGGCCGGACGCTTGGAGCGCATGACGGACGGTGTTTTCGCATGGGGCGGGGTCGAAACGCCGCTCTCACGGCTCGCACTGCTGCTGGGCGCCTATGCCGCACTCATGATGGTGCGCGCGGCGGTCCTCTATGCGCGCGACGTTCGCACCGCCACCCTGCAAGCCGAATTCGTCGAAGACCGGCGCGCGCGCATCATCGCGCGGCTGGCCGCAACGCCGTGGGAGCGGCTGGCCAAGTTGCGCCACGCGCGGATCACCCACGTCATGAGCGCCGACATCCAGCGCGTAGGAACCGCCACCAACACCCTGCTGCGGCTGGGCGTCCAGGTCGTCATGCTCATCGTGCACTGCGGGCTGGTGTTCCTGCTGGCGCCGCTGCTCGCCCTGGTCACGCTGGCGCTGCTGGCGCTGACGGCGCTCGCCTACCTGCCCGTGACGCGGCGCGCGCATGCCGTCGGCGAGATGGTCGCCGAGCGGAACCTCGCGCTGCTCAACGCCACCACCCAGTTCCTCGGCGGGCTGAAACTCGCCATCGGCGCCAACCTGCAGGGCAGCTTTGTCGGCGAGTTCCGCGACACGCTCCGCAATCTCACACAGCGCCAGATCGACTTCCAGCGTCAGGCGGTGAAGGCGCGGCTGGCGCTCAATATTCTCTCGGGCGTCATCGGCGGCTTACTGGTGCTGATCGGATTCGGCGCATTTCATGTCGCGCCCGCGACCCTGATCGCGTTGCTCTACATCATCCTGCGCATGAGCCGCATGGCCGGCATCGTTTAGCAGCAGGCCCAGCAACTCGCCTTCGCGCTGCCGGCCTATGGCGTGATCAAGCGGCTGGAGCGGGACCTGTCGGAAATCCCGCCCGCGCGCTCCGACGTGCCGGCGCTTCGCCCGCCTGCCGACGGCGCCATCGTGTTCGACGCCGTGACCTTCCTGCATGAACAGAACTTGGCCGACGGTGCGCCGCGCGGCGTGCAGGCCTTGAGCCTCACCATCTCGCCCGGCGAGTGCGTCGGCATCGCCGGGCCCTCGGGCGCGGGCAAGACCACCTTTGCCGATCTGCTGGTCGGGCTCGCGCAACCACAAAGCGGCCGCATCACCGTTGCCGGCACGCCGCTCGCAGGCGGCGCGCTCAACGCCTGGCGCGACCGCATCAGCTACATCGCGCAGGATCCGTTCCTGTTCCACGACACCGTGCGGCGGAACCTCGCCTGGGCGAACAGCCAAGCGAGCGAGCGGGACATGTGGGCGGCGCTGACGCTTGCCGGTGCCGACACATTCGTGCGCGCCATGGCGCATGGGCTCGATACCATGCTCGGCGAGCGCGGCACGCTCGTATCCGGCGGCGAGCGGCAAAGGCTGGCGCTGGCGCGCGCGCTGCTGCGCAGGCCGCATCTCCTCATCCTCGACGAGGCCACCGGCGGCATCGACGTCGCCGGCGAGCACGCCATCCTCGGGCGCCTGACCACGCTGACCCCGCGCCCAACCATCATCGTCATCGCTCACCGCACCGAGAGCCTGGCATTCTGCGCGCGCGTGCTGCGCTTCGAGGCCGGGCGGGTGGTGGCGGATACGGCGACAGCCGCCCAGGCGGCGCAGTAAGCCGCCGAATTCGACGAATCAGCCCGTTCATGCTTTGTACGGTGTCCGCGCCGCCGACCGGGCATCGCGTACAAAGAACAACGAACAACAATGACCGCCGCCGCCCCGTTCGCCACGCTCAACGACGCGCAGCGCCGCGCGGTCGAGCACGGCGGCGCCGGCCCCGACGCGCCGCCGCTCTTGATCATCGCCGGCGCCGGCTCCGGCAAGACCAACACGCTGGCCCATCGCGTCGCCTACCTGATTGCCGGCGGCGCCGACCCGCGCCGGATGCTGCTGCTCACTTTTTCGCGCCGCGCCGCCAATGAAATGCAGCGGCGCGTCGCCCGCATCGGCGCGCAGGTGTTGGGCAATGCCAGCCTGGCGGCACCGATGGCCGACGCCCTCGCCTGGTCGGGCACCTTCCACGCCATCGGCGCGCGACTCTTGCGCGAGCACGCCCGCGACATCGGGCTCGAACCCGCTTTCACCATCCACGACCGCGAGGATTCCGCGGATCTCATGAACCTCGTGCGGCACGAGCTCGGCTTCTCCAAGACCGCCAAGCGCTTCCCCATGAAGGGCACGTGCCTGTCGATCTATTCGCGCGTGGTGAACGCGCAAGTTTCGCTCAACGAGGCGCTGGAGCGCTTCTTTCCCTGGTGCGACGAATGGGAAGGCGAACTGCGCCGCCTGTTCGGCGCCTATGTCGAGGCAAAGCAACAGCAAAACGTGCTCGATTACGACGACCTGCTCTTGTACTGGGCCGAGATGATGGCGGCGAATGCCATCGCCGAAGCGGTTGCCGCGCGCTTCGATCACGTGCTGGTCGACGAGTACCAGGACACCAACCGGCTGCAGGCCTCGATCCTGCTGGCGCTGAAGCCGAACGGCCAGGGGCTGACCGTCGTCGGCGACGACGCCCAGTCGATCTATTCGTTCCGTGCCGCTACCGTGCGCAACATCCTCGACTTCCCCGGCCATTTCTCGCCGCGCGCCGAGATCGTAACGCTGACGCGCAATTACCGCTCGACGCAAGCCATCCTCGAAGCCGCCAACGCGGTGATCGAATTGGCGCCCGAGCGCTTCGCCAAGAAGCTCTGGTCGGAACGCGTTTCCGGGGATAAGCCGCAGATCGTCGCGGTCGAAGACGACGTGATGCAGGCGGACTATGTGGCCGAAAAGGTCCTGGAAAACCGCGAGGCTGGCGTCCCACTCAAGTCGCAGGCCGTGCTGTTCCGCGCCTCGCATCACAGCGCGGGCCTCGAAATCGAACTGACGCGACGCAACATTCCCTTTGTCAAGTTCGGCGGGCTCAAGTTCCTGGAGGCTGCGCACATCAAGGACGTGCTGGCGGTGCTGCGCTTCGCGCAGAACATGCGCGACCGTGTCTCAGGCTTCCGCGTGGCGCAGCTTTTGCCGGGAGTCGGCCCCTCGTCGGCCGGCAAGCTGCTCGACCGCATGGAGGAGATGGGCGATCCGCTGCTGGCGCTCGACGAGTACAAACCGCCGGCGGCGGCAAGCACGCACTGGCCGGAGTTCGTCGCGACCATGGGCACGCTGCGGCTCAAGGCGGCCGGGTGGCCGGCGGAGATCGATCTTGCCTGCCGCTGGTATGATCCACATCTTGAACGCATCCACGAGGACGCCGCCGTTCGCCAAGCCGATCTTGCGCAGTTGGCGCAAATCGCGGCGAGCTATCCGAGCCGCGAACGCTTCCTCACCGAGCTGACCCTCGACCCGCCGGACGCAACAAGCGATGAATCCGGCGTGCCGCTCTTGGACGAGGATTACCTGATCCTCTCCACCATCCATTCCGCCAAGGGCCAGGAATGGGCGAGCGTGTTCCTGCTCAACACCGTGGACGGCTGTATGCCCTCCGACCTCGCCACCGGCTCGACGCCGGAGATTGAGGAGGAGCGCCGGCTCTTATACGTGGCGATGACGCGCGCCAGGGACCAGCTTCATCTCATGGTGCCGCAGCGCTTCTACGTCCATAACCAGCGCGGCGGCGGCAATCGCCATGTCTACGCCCAGCGCACGCGCTTCATTCCGCCCGCGCTCTTGAAACACTTCGAGCGCCGCGCATGGCCGCCGGCCAAGCCCACGGACAACGGCAAAGGACCGGCGCGCTCAAGCGTCGACGTGCGCGCCAACCTGAGGCGCATGTGGGGCTGAGCCCTCAATAAAAATTATAGAACGCGCGGCTCATCTCGGCTCCGCCTTTGAGCGATGGCGACATGACGACGAGCGGCGCCGACAGCCCATGCGCGCGGTCGTGGTCGAGCTTGCTGTAAAGGCGGTAGTGGCCGGGCTTGAGCTTCAGGGTCACCGAAACGGCCTGGCCGGGCGCCAGCGCCTTCGTCGCCAAGATAGAATGGGACGGTCCCGACCCGCTCGCATTGCGGCGCGCCACTGCAAGATCGTGCCGATGCTGCCCGCGGTTGACCACGTCGAGCCGAACCTTGGCGGCGCGGATGCCAATGTTGCGGAAGCCGAAACCGTGGTCGTGCAGCGCGATATGAACGGTGAGTGAACCGGGCGCGGCCGCCGCGCCGCTCGCCATCAGCGCGGCGCCGGCCAGTGCCGCCATGAGAATTCGTGCCCTCATCTACTTCGTCCCTGTTGTCTGCGCCCCCTTCGTCTGCGCGGTCTGCAACGGGCAAGTCCCGAGCTTCGCGTTCGTGGGTTTAACGCCCTGCGGTGCTTTAAGTGCCGCATGCTTGAGCTTGGGCGTGTTCTGGGTCGGGAACTTAGTCTGGCCCGGTGGATAGCAATTGTCCGCCAGCAGATAGGCCAAGACGTCGGCGTATTGTTTCTTGGTCAGTGAACCGGGATTGTTCCGCGGCATGGTATTGGTCACGATCGAGCGCAGATCGTGCACCGTCCAGTCCAGCGCCTTGGCTTTCTTGAGGAAAGCAGTGCCGGCGATGGCCGGCCCCGATTGCCCTTGCAGATCAGGCCCGTGGCAGACCGCGCAGACATGCTTAGCAATATGCTCGCCGGCCTTGGCCTGCGTTTGGGTGTACAGCTTTGGCGCGCTACCGCCCGCCGCATTCTTCGGTGGATCGGCCGCCGCCACCTGGGCCGCCGCCTGGGCCGCACCCTGCTTGGTGGACGAAGGTTGGCTCTGCCCCTGCTGCGGACACAGCTTCTTGGTCATGCCCGCAGCCGCGGTGTGAAGAACGATCATGCCGTTACCGGCCGTCACCCGGCCGACACCGAGCGACTGCGGCAGCACCATTTCACCGCCCTCCGCCGGCAGCGCGACATAGAGCAGATGGCCCTGAGTCACGCCGTAAGCCGGCCCATTCGCTTTCGCCGGCAGCGCGCAGCCGGGGACGGTCGTTGCGCCGTCCGGCACACCGAGCGCCGTGGTGGCCAGCGCGCCTTGCAGCCCGCCGAGCGCGCCGGTCGCGGAATCGCGGCCGAGCGCCACGTCGAGCGCTTCCAGGGCGCCTGTCATGGCAACCTGGAAATCGTCGAGGTCCTTGACCGCGAGCGTATCAAGCAGGCGCGACTGAGCGACGCTGGCGTTGACGAGGACGCCCGCCACGCCCGCCTTCCAAGGCGCGTCACCGGCCTCGTGCAGCAGCGCATTGAGATGGCCGAGAGCCCCTTGCGCGTCCCCCGGGTTGCCCGCGTTCGCCTTAAAGTCGCTGTCGTCCTTGCCGACGACCGCGTTGAGGGCACGTTGCGCCGCCGTCTTGTAGGGCGCTTCGTCACTGATGGTGAGACCGGACGCCCGGTTCAGTTCGGCGACCGCGGCCTGCAGATCATGCATTGCCGCCATTGCTTGCGTGTGCTGGCCGTTGCCGGCGGCAACGGCCGTCCCCGCCCCGCATATCGCGGCAGCGACGATGCCGGTGGCGGCGCCCCAAAAAGGGCGAAGCCACCGGCCTCTGTTACGATACGCCACGGATTTCCCTACTTGCCCGAGGCATTGGTTTCCGAAGCGCCGCCCGAACGGAATGCGGTCAGCACGCCAGGTCCGATACGCTTGAGCTCCGGCACCTTGAGGAAGCCGGGATCGCCCGCCGCCACCACCACGTAGCGCGCGCCATCCATGGTGAAGGTCGCCGGTGGCGCCACGATGCTCGCGCCCGTGTCGTGGCTCCACAACAGCTTGCCGGTCTTGGTGTCGTAGGCGTTGAAGTGGCCGTTGAGCAGGCCGGTGAACACCAGCGAACCTTTCTTGCTGTCCATCACCAAGGCGCCGCCGTTCGCCGGCAGGCCGAGATGATGCCGCCAGGCGAACACGCCGGACGAGACGTCGACCGCCGAGAACCAACCGCTGTTCGGACCGGTCAAGCTCGGGAATGCGCCGCCGAGATAGAACTGGCCGGCGATGTACTCGGCCTTGTTCTTGGCGCTCCATTTGCCGCACTGGTTGCTGCTGGGCACGAAGAAGGTGTTGGTGGCCGGATCAAAGGCGCCACCGTTGTATTCCACGCCGCCATTGGTGTTGGGGCAGGCGTAGTTGTGGCCGTGCTTGGGCGGCTTGGTGTTTTGCCCCATCTGGTAGCTGACGGGCGTGTGGTCGACGACCTGGCCGTTCTCGGCGTTGAGAACCCAGAAATTACCGGCCTTGTCGCCGGCCGCCGCCAGCTTCATCTCCTTGCCGTCGACCTTGGCGCTGAACAGCACCGGCGGCATCGCCGGATCCCAGTCATGCGTGTCGTTGGCGATGAACTGATGGTACCACTTCATCTTCGGCTGCTTGCCGGAGATGTCGAGGGCAACCATAGAGTTGGTATAGAGGTTCTTGCCCTCGCGCACCGAACCGAGGAAGTCGGGCTGCGGATTGCCGGTGTCGACGTAAAGCGTGTCGCTCGCGGGATCGATGGCGACACCGCTCCAGATCGCGCCGCCGCCGCGCTTCCAGGAATCGCCGCTCCAGGTGTCATGGCCTTTCTGGCCGGGGCCGGGCACCGCGTTCCATTGCCATTCGCGCTTCCCCGTCTTGGGATCGAAGGCGCTGATATTGCCGATGCCGCCCCAGTCGCCGTTCGAGACCCCGAGCAGGATTTTGCCCTTATAGGGCACCGGCTGCATGGTGTAGAAGCTGTTCTTCTTGTTGGCGACGGTCTGCTTGTCCCATTTGACCTTGCCGGTCTTGGCATCGAGCGCGAGCAGATGGCCGTTGATCATGGCCTCGTACAGGACGCCGTCATAGATGCCGACGCCGCGGTTACGCGAAAAGCCGACGAGCTGGGTCGGGCCCGGCTTGTATTGCCATTTCAGTTTGCCGGTCTTGGCGTCGATGGCGTAGACGTCGTTGTGCGACGAGGTGATGTAGATGGTGCCGTTCCAGACGATGGGCGAGGCCTCGACCGGGCCCTTGTCCGGCACCTTGAAGGTCCAGGCGACCTTCATCTTGTCGACGTTGTCCGGCGTGATTTCGCTTTCCTTGACCGCGCGATTACCGCTGTAGCTGCCGGCCGGCAGGATCCAATTGCTGCTGTCGCTCTGCGACTTGAGCAGCGTGTTGGATGAGGGGCCCATTTGCGCCAGGCTGAGCCCGGGCAAGGCCAGCGTGGCGGTCCCGGCGAGCAGGAGCGATGCAAACAATCGAGTAGTCGATCGTATTGGTGATGATAACGGCATGATTCTTCCTCCCTCCCCGACGCCTTCAACGGGCGTTCGGGCTTTGACGTTCAGGATGAATTCGCCCCCTAGGGAGTCGGCCGGCGCATCGTGCGCATGACCGCCCGACCGAAAACAACGCTAGTGCAAATTGGTTCCCGGAAAAAGTGTGATACGCATTTGCACGTGCGCGCGACGGCGCTGCACCAAGAGTTTTGCATCGCATCGTTCGCGATGCGCACGCTATTGGTCGCGCTTGCACCTAATTGATGCGCGTGATGCGATGGATCGAGCATGATGCACTGCACGCAAAGAACCGATTGGCGCGCGCGAGACGGCGGAAGCATCATCGCCGTGCGTCGCACACTATTGTGATTGGCGAGGCGGTATCACTTGCGGGTAGCACGATGATACAGCGCGACGTCTCGATCCTCCTTCGGAGCTCCCCTCGCCTATGAAAGCCCGCTCCCTGACGCTGCTGCTATTGGCCGAAGTGACGGCGATGTCGCTCTGGTTCGTGTCGGCCGCGGTGCTGCCCGACATGCTGCGCGAGACTGCGCTGACGCCGTTCCGGCAGGCGGCGCTGTCGAGCGGCGTGCAGGCCGGCTTCGTCATCGGCGCGCTCCTCTCTGCGGTGCTGGGGCTCGCCGACCGCTTCGATCCGCGCCGCGTGTTTGCCGCTTCGGCAATCGGCGCCGGCCTGATCAACCTCACCCTGCTGATCGACACGCCGGGCGGCGCGGCGGCCATTGCGGCGCGCGTGGCGACCGGCGCGCTGCTCGCCGGCGTCTACCCCGTCGGCATGAAGATCGTGGTCGGCTGGGGCGAGAAGGACCGCGGCTTCCTCGTCGGAGCGCTGATCGGCGCGCTGGTCATCGGCTCGGCATCGCCGCACCTGATCGCGCTCATCGGCGGCGCCGACTGGCACCTGACCGTCGCCGCCGCCTCCATCGCCGCGATCGCCGCCGGCGCTATGAGCTTCGGCGTCGCGCTCGGGCCCTTTCACGGCAAGGCGGCGCGCTTCGATCCGCATGTCGTGGTCACGGCCTGGACCAACCGGCGAGTGCGCCTCGCCTATGCCGGCTATCTCGGCCACATGTTCGAGCTTTACGCCATGTGGGCGTGGATCGGCGTCGCGGCGGCGATCTCGTATCGCGCCTTCATGGCGGCGCCGCAGGCGGAAGACCTCGCCAAGCTCACCGCCTTCTGCGCCATCGGCATCGGCGGCATCACCTCCGCGATCGGCGGCCATTGGGCCGACCGTATCGGCAAGGCGGAAGTCGCCATCATCGCCATGGTGATCAGCGGCGCTTCGGCTCTGCTGGCGGCGTTGACCTTCGGCGGGCCGGTGTGGCTGACGTTCGTGATCGTGCTGATCTGGGGCGCCTCGATCATCCCGGATTCGGCGCAGTTTTCAGCGCTGGTCGCCGACGCTTCGCCCCCGCACCAAGCCGGTAGCCTGCTGACCTTCCAGACCGCGCTCGGCTTCGCGCTCACCTTTGCCACCGTGCAGTTGACCCCGGTCTTGGCGGCGAGATTCGGATGGCCGGCCGTGCTGGCGAGCCTCGCGCTTGGGCCCGCCTTTGGCATTGCC
Source organism: uncultured Pseudomonadota bacterium (assembly GCA_963773225.1). Lineage (GTDB taxonomy): Bacteria > Pseudomonadota > Alphaproteobacteria > Rhizobiales > Xanthobacteraceae > Pseudolabrys. The sequence goes on along the minus strand of CAVZAO010000014.1, from coordinate 45,035 downwards.
GCCATGCTGCGCCTGCGCGCGTTGCCCGACGAGGCGTGAGGCGAAATTGGCGGTCCCGAGAGGACTCGAACCTCTGACCTTCGGTTTAGGAAACCGCTGCTCTATCCTGCTGAGCTACGGGACCGCGCGCGTTTCCAGGCGACCTGGAAGCGTCTGGCAGCCCGCCCTCTAGCACACCGCAAAAGCACGCGCAGCCCTTCTGCGCGTGCTGGGGACAAGGCGTTCGCGCGCCGCCGGACGCGGCGCGCGCTTATGTGGCTCAGCCGCGGATCGGTCGTAGCTCAGCGGCTGGGGCTGGTCGCGGGCCCGTTCGGGCTCGGCACTGTGATGCCAGCGGCGCCGGAGCTGCTCGGCCCCGGATTGTTGCCGCCATCATTGATGCCTGAGCCGTTGGTGGTCGGCGGCGTGGGCTTGGCCGGCTTGAGCTGGCCGGGCGGCGGCGGCTTGTGTCCGGGCGGCGGCGGCGGGTGACCGGGGCCGCGCTCCATGCTCTCGACCTTGTCGATGAGCGTGCCGGCGGCGCTGACGCAATCGTTGACGCTCTGATTGGCCGGACACTGGATGTCGATGCGCGCGTTGCCGCGCTGAAACACGAAGTGCGCGCCGCGCGCATGACGATGGTGATGATGGTGCCAGCCGGCCTCGCGTCCCATGAAGCCGCTGCCCATCGTCCAGCCCCCACGCGGCCCCATCATGCCCGGACCCATGCGGCCGCAGCCGTGGCTGCCCCAGCCGCAATGGCCGTCCCAGTCGCGGTCGCGATCCCAGCCCTGCCAGCCCGGATGGGTCGGCGCGTTCATCTCGGAACCGGACTGCGAATTGTTGCTCGATTGGTCGCCGGAAGACTGCGCATAGAGCGGCGCCGATCCGATGACGGTGGTAACCGCAGTTGCCAGAACGAGGGAAACGAACTTCATGCTAATGCCCTCTGGTGCTTTTGGTTTTAGACGCCCCATGGATGCCCTGTTGTGCCTAACACGCCCAGCGCAGTGCCGTTCCGTGTTCCGTTATGACATGCTGACCGGCACAACCATGTGACGCAAGCTTGCGGCGCAAGCGCGTATCGTCGCGCCTTAGACGTGGAGATCGACCGCCATGCCGCCTCGGATTGCCGTCTTCACCAAGAATAACGTCAATCCCGGCTATGAAGCGGCCCGTATCGGCGCCGAGCGCGCGGCGGCACGCCTGGGCGCGTCGGTGACCCATTACGTCCCGGAGCACCCGGACAATGTCGACGAGCAGATCGCCCTGGTGCAGCGCGCCATTCAGACGCGGCCCGACGCCGTGCTGTTCGTCCCCGTGCACGACACGGCCGTGAACGAGGCTGTTCTCGCGTTCGACGCCGCCGGCATTCCGTTGGTCAACATCATCGCCAGAACCACGGCCGGCAACCGCCTATGCTTCGTCGGCGCCGACGACCGGGCCTTGGGCTTCAACATTGCGCGTTATCTCTTCCGCAAGATCTCGGGTCGCGGCGATATCGCGATCCTCGAAGGCAATCCTGCCTCGCCCACCAGCCGGGACCGGCTCGCCGGTTTCCATGATGCCCTGGCGCAATATCCTGACATCAAGGTGCGCGCGTCGCTGCGCGGCGACTATCTGCGTCAAATCGCCAAACAGGCTTACGTCGAAGCGGCCGGACGCCTCCACGGCATCGATGCCGTCCTGTGCGCGAACGATCATATGGCGCTGGGCGTCTTGGACGCGCTCGATTCGCTCGGGGAAAGAGAGCTGCCGCTCATCGCGGGCGTGAATGCGGTGCCGGAAGCCATCGCGGCAATCCAATCTGGACGCATGGTCGCAACCGCGAACTTCGACACCATGACCATGAGCGCCATCGCGACCGAAGCCGCTGTCCGCTTCCTGAACGGTGAAAGCGTGCCCTCCGAAATCATGCTGCCCGTGCAGATCGTCGATCGTGAAAACTGCGCCGACTGGAACCGGCCCTTTGCCGCGCGCACCTGCCCCTCCTGGGAGGAGGTGCTGGCCGGCTGAGGCGGGGCGCAAGGTTGCTCTGCGTCTTGACCGCACCCGCCGCCGCTGCCGACAATTCGGCATCATGAGGCGCGCGCTCGCAGTTGCCGTCATCGTCGCCGCGCTCCATGGCGGGCAAGCGCTGGCGCAAAGCGCGTGCAAGCCGGTGCCGATCGGTGCCGCGACCGTCATCGCCGTGCGCGACGGCCGCACGCTGGCGCTTGCGGATGGGCGCACGCTGCGGCTCGCCGGCATCGAGGTCACCGCAGCCTCCCGCGCGGCGCTGCAACGGCTGGCCGCCGGCAAGACATTGACCCTCGGCAAAATCGGGCCCGCCCGCGACCGCTATGGCCGCGTGGTGGCGCTCGCCTATGCCGATGGCGCCGCCCGGTCGTTGCAGGAGGCGCTGCTGGCCGCGGGGCAAGCCCGGGTCGGCGCGCACGTCGGCGACGTCGCCTGCGCCCGGGTCCTGCTTGCCGCGGAGCGGGCGGCGCGGGCCGCCAGCCGCGGATTGTGGGCCGATCCGCGGTTTTTGCCGCTGAAGGCCGCGGATATCGGCCGTTTGCGCGCCGAAAAGGGCCGATTTGCCCTGGTCGAGGGCAAGGTCTTGTCGGTCCACGCGACAAGCGGCACTATATATTTGAATTTTGGGCGGCGATGGACGCGCGACTTTTCGGTCATCATCCTGCGCCGCCAGCGGCGCCTGTTCGTCGCAGCCGGCATCGATCCGATGCGGCTTCGCGGCCGTGACCTGCGGGTGCGCGGCGTCATCGAAATGCGGCGCGGCCCGGTGATCGAGGCCGAGGCGCCGGAGCAGATCGAACTCGACAAGGGTGTGCTAGGTCCGGGCGCGGACAAGTGAGTGGTGGCGACGGTCGAGATGAGTGCGGCACGGATATCGATGAGGAGAGGCGGCCTGGTTGCGCTGTTGCTGGCGGCGTTGCTCGCCGGCTGCTCGTCGTTCCCCGATACCAGCAAGGTGTCGCTGCGGCTGCCGGCGCCCACGCCCGCCGATGCCCGCATGTCGGCCGCGGAGCAGCGCGAGAACGAGCGCATCCTCGCCTCCTACGGCGGCCCTTATGAGGACGCCCGCATCAACAAGATGGTGCAGGACACCGTCGATCGCCTGACCGCGGCGTCGGCGCGGCCCGATCTCCAGTTCCGCGTCACGTTGCTCAACTCACCGGCGGTCAACGCCTTCGCATTGCCGAACGGTCATCTCTACATCACCCGCGGCCTGGTGGCGCTCGCCAACGACCAGTCCGAGCTCGCTTCGGTGCTCGGGCACGAGATGGGGCATGTGATTGCGCATCACGCGCAGATCCGCGAGGAGAAGGCACGCCAGACGGCCCTCATCGGCCACGTGGTGAGCGACGTGCTCAGCGATCCGCAGGTGGGCGCGCTGGCGCTCGCCAAGTCGAAGCTGGCGTTGGCGAGCTTCTCGCGCGCGCAGGAATTCGAAGCCGACGCCATCGGCATCAAGACCTCGGCGCGCGCCGGCTTCGACCCTTACGGCGCCGCGCGCTTCCTCGCCGACATGCAGCGCAATGCCGATCTCAAGTCGGGAGCGCGCGACGATGCCCGCGCCATCGACTTCTTGTCCGACCATCCGTCCACGCCCGATCGCGTGAAGAAGGCGCTGATCGACGCGCGCGAGTTCAGCGGCCCCGGCATCGGCGCGCGTGACCGCAATGCCTATCTCGCCGACCTCAATGGCATGGTCTACGGCGAGGACCCGAGCGAGGGCTTCGTGCGCGGGCGCCGCTTCGTGCATCGCAAGCTCGGCTTCACCTTCACCGCCCCGCCGGGCTTCACCCTCGACAACACCGCGCAGGCTGTGCTCGGCTTAAAGGACGGCGGTGACGAAGCCATGCGGCTCGACGTCGTGAGCGTCCCTGCCGAGCAGTCGCTGGCGCAATATCTCGATTCCGGCTGGATCGAGAACGTCGACCGCACGAGCCTGCGGGCCTATACGGTCAATGGCTTTCCGGCCGCGACCGCGCAGGCGAGTGGCAAGGAGTGGACGTTCCGGCTGTTCGCGGTGCGCTTCGGCAGCGATGTCTACCGCTTCATCTTCGCCGCCAAGACCATGACGCCGGCGGCCGACCGCGCATTCCGTGCCTCCGTCGCAAGCTTCCGCCGCATGAGCCTCGAGGAACGCAAGCGCGTGCGGCCGTTCCGGGTGAAGATCGTGACCGTCGGCGCGCACGACACCGTGGCATCCATGGCGCGCCGCATGGCGGTCGCCGACCACCGTACCGAGCACTTCCGTGTCCTCAACGGGCTCGGCAGCAAGCAGACGCTTAAGCCCGGCACGCGCGTGAAGATCGTGGTGGAGTGAGAGTACGGGCCGGGCGCGCAGCGTCGCGCCATGGACGTGGTTCAATCATAGCACGCACTAAGAAAATGCCCGGCACAAGGCCGGGCATGATGGTTGATGGGTCACACCGGATCTATTAGCGCGACGGCGGACCTCAGACCTCGCCGGCTTCCGCGTTGAGCGTGAACTCGCGCGGCACTTCCGGGCCCCAAAGGTAGAACGAATCCTCCGGTGCGTAGTCCCCGGACGGCCAGCGCTCGTCCTTGGGGATGTAGTCGATGTCGCAGGAATACTCGGAGAACGAGCCCCACGGGTCCATGATGTAGTGGAAATAGTTCGAGCCGAGCACGTGGCGCCCGAGGCCCCAGCCCTTCTGGAAGCCCTTATCGTGCATGTGCATGGCGCCGAGACCGATGTCGTTGATGCTGGCGGTATCCCACGAGCAGTGATGGAAGCCGGGCGCACTCGACTTCACCAGCGCCAAGAGATGATGGTCGCTGCCGTGGATGCCGTGCATGAAGGCGACGATGTCGGCGGCGCGGTCGGACAGGCGCAGGCCCAGATTGCGCGCATAGAAATCGAGCGAAGCGTCGATGTCGCGCGTGAAGATGAGGACGTGCGAGAGCCGGCGCGGGCGCACTGCCGGCGCCTTGTCGCGGGTGGAGGCGGCGGCAACGCCCGGGCCGACCGTGTTCCACTCGCTCTGCGCCTTGTCGTCGGGCGACACCTTGGGCGCCACCTTGATCTCGATGAGGACGCCTTCGTGGTTGCGGAACCAGAAGCCGTTGCTGTCGAACCCGGGCGGCGCGTCGATCAGCTTGACGCCGTTGCCCTCGACGCGCGCCTTCAGCCGGTCGATGTCCTCGGCGTAACAGCCGAAGGACAGATGATGCAGTTGCTTGCTGCTCACGCCTTCCACCACCGAACCCCAGCGGTGTTCATGACCGAAGGTCTTGATTTCGAGCGTGTTGCCCTTGGTCGCAACGTCGAGCCCGAAGTTGGTGTAGAAGTTCTCGGCGACGCTGCCGTCCGGCACAGCAAGAACGAATTGGTCGAGCGAGTGCACGCCGAGCGCATCGGCATCCGTTGTCGCCGCGACATGGCCACGAATGGCGGTCATCGTTATCTCCCTAGAGGCGGTCGTTGTTGGCGATTTGGCCGGTATCTTAGACCTCTGGACGGCGGCGGCAACCGGACTGCGGCGCTATGGCTCGCCTCAGACTAGCTGGGCCTGCCCACCGAGCACGCCGCGAGGTCACGCGTGGGCAACAAAAAAGCCCGGCATCGCTGCCGGGCTTTTCGCTATTTCGACTTGTCCGTCGAAGCGTCGTTTCAGGCCGCCTCGTCCTCGACGCCTTCCTCGGAATTCGCTTCCTCGGCGGGCTTCGGCCCACGGCGCGGGCCCTTGGCGAGCGCGGCCTCGATCTCCTTCACCGCCTCGGTCTCGGTGATCTTCTGCACCGCTGAAATCTCGCGCGACAGCCGGTCGAGCGCAGCTTCGTAGAGCTGACGCTCGGAGTAGGACTGCTCCGGCTGCGTCTCCGAGCGATAGAGATCCCGCACGACTTCGGCGATGGCGACGATGTCGCCCGAGTTGATCTTGGCCTCGTATTCCTGGGCGCGGCGCGACCACATGGTGCGCTTGACACGAGCACGGCCTTTCAGCGTCTCGAGCGCCTTCTTGACCAGCGGCGGCTCGGCCAGCTTGCGCATGCCGACCGACGCGATCTTGGCGGTCGGGACCCGCAGGGTCATCTTGTCCTTGATGAAGTTGATGACGAACAGCTCAAGCTTGGCGCCCGCGATTTCCTGCTCCTCGATGGCCATGATCTGGCCGACGCCATGCGCCGGATAGACGATGAACTCGTTAGTCTTGAAACCTTGTCGTTGGGTAGTCTTCTTATTGCTCGACATTCCGGGCAAAGCTCCTTCTCCGGCCCCCTTTCGGGTACCGGCGGGTTTGGCTGCGGGAGCCACGCGCGCCGTGCCGCGCGAGGCCTGCGGGGTCCGCCGCGGGGCGGCAGATTTCTTCGTCCGCCGGCTGCTGGCGCCGGTGGAGCCCTTCTTCGACGACTTCTGACGCGCTTTTCCTGCCACTGCTTGACGCGTGGATCTCACGCCCTCTGATCCGAGACAGATGGAACAAGCGTCGCGAAAAATAACGCCCCCGAGTTGGGGGAGCTTCCTTGGCGACGGCATCCTCACATTATTCCGGTGTTTTTTCTTATATAGCACATTTTTGGGCAGAATCAAAGCCTTATGGCGTCGCAAGAACGCAATTTGGCGGTCACAATTCCGCTGTTCGCGCTCGCAGTTAACACGAGCCGATGTCCAAAATCCGAATTTTAGGGCTTAAGCTGACGTTTGCGGCGAGAAAGATGGCGTCTCAGTCGCCCTCACCCGGCTCGGCCGAGAAATACTGCTCGAATTTGCCCGTTTTGCCGTCGAACTCCTTTGCGTCCGCCGGCGGGTCGCGTTTCACGGTAATATTTGGCCAGGACTTGGCGTATTGCGCATTCACTTCAAGCCATTTCTCCAGTCCGGGCTCGGTGTCAGGCTTGATGGCTTCCGCCGGGCATTCGGGCTCGCAGACGCCGCAGTCGATGCATTCGTCCGGATGGATCACCAGCATATTTTCGCCTTCGTAAAAGCAGTCCACCGGACACACTTCCACGCAGTCCATGTACTTGCACTTGATGCAGTTTTCGACGACGACGTAGGTCATCTTACCGAGCTCCGGACAGTTAAATACGCGCCACGCTGCCTATCCCAAGGAGAAAAAGGCCGCAAGCGGCTTTGCCGTTGGGAACGGCCGCTATTCCGCCGCGCGCGTAACTTTAGGCGAAACGCCCCCCGCCTCCCTGGCCTCGACCCCGGATGGGCTTGTCAGTTCGCGGTAAAGCGCGCGTGCGGCGGGAGCCGCTCCGCGCCGGTCGCTGAAGCCGGCCACCTCCAACACCCTCACGGCGCGGTCGAGCGCGATCGTGAGCACATCCCCGATGCGCACCGGGTGGCCCGCGGCCCGCATACGCTGTCCGTTGACACGGACGTGTCCGGCCTGGGTCAGCGCGGCCGCGTCGGCCCGCGTGCGCACCACGCGCGCGTGCCACAGCCATTTGTCGATACGCTGGCGGTCCATGGCGGCGTCCCGCCCCATTTCGGGGCGCGATAGCGCCTGCTGCGTCGCTGAGGCGCTCAAGACCCCTCGTTGCCGCCCTGCTCGAGCTGCTGCTTGAGCGCGGCGAGCTTGGCGAAGGGCGAATTCGGGTCCGGCTGCTTGTCGCGCCGGTCGGCCCCGCTACGGCCACCGGGCTTGGCGAAGTATTTCTCGCGCTCGGCGCGCTCGACGCCGCCGCCGTCGCGGCGCGGCCGGCGCGGGCGGTCGTTGCGGTCACCGCGGCCGTGGTGGCCTTGCCGGTCGCCGCGGCCGGAGTCGCGCTCCTTGCGCTGCTGCCGATCATGCCGGTCCTGCCGGGCTTCCCGGTCGGGGCCACCCTGGCGCCCCCGGCGCGGACCGCGCGACGGCTCGCCTTCAGCCGGGGCTGCCGCCGCGGCATTGCCAGACGCAGAGCCCTCAGCTGCGACGGGCGCGGCCGCTTCGGTCGCGGCCTGGGCCGGCCGATGATGCCGCCGGGGCCGATGCGGGCGGCGCTCGGTCCGACCGCCGGGCCGCCAGACTTCGATCATCTCCGGTTCTGACGCGGCTTCGCCAGCTTGCGTGGGTTCTTCGGACGCAACGTCAACCGCTGCCGATTGCGCGGTCATTGCATCCACGGGTACGTCCGCAGGAACCTCAGCCGGTTGATCTTTTTCTTCGTTCGCCGGCTCAGCCGAAGCTTCGGGCGCAGGCTCCGCAGCCGCTTCCGGCTCGGCAACGTCGACCGACATCGGCATCAGCTCGGCCTCGGGCAGCACACCCACCATCTCGTCGATCGAAGCGGATTCGGCCGGCGCCTCAGTGGACGTATCCGGCACCACGTCGCTCGCGCTTTCGCTCGTCGCTTCCGCGCCCGCCACGGCGACCGATGCCGTCTCAGTCTCTGGCAGCTTCTCGGCCTCCGGCGGCTTTTCGGCTTCCGGCGGTTTGGGCCGCCGCTCCATGCGATAGCCGAGCGCTCGCAGGATTGAAGCGAAGTCCTCGCCCGAGGCGCCAGTCAGCGACGTCATCGCACCGGTGACCGTGAACGAACGCCCATCGACCGCGCCGTCCGGCTTCGGGCCGGCGGCGTGCTCACGCCACGACAGCGCCGGGCGGATGAGATCGGCGAGCCGCTCCAGGATGTCCACGCGCACGGCGCGATCGCCGCACACGCGATAGCCGGCGGTGCGGTAGAGCGCCTTCGGCGTTTCCTTTTCGACCGGAATTGACGTGCGGCCGCTGGCGGCGAGATGCAAGAGATCGGCGACGCCCTTGGCGTCCGGCGCTTCGTTCTTCAGCGCCCACAGTTGCGTCGCCAGCGCCCGCGGCGCGGGCTTCAGCAACGCCGGCAGGTAGATGTGATAGGCACCGAAGCGCACGCCGTATTTGCGCAATGTTGCGCGCGCCGGCTGATCGAGGCCCTTGACCTCGTCCGACACCCGCTGCCGTTCCAGGACGCCGAGCGCCTCCACGAGCTGGAAGGCGACGCCGCGCGCCATGCCCGTGATGTCTTCGGCGGCCGACAACGAAAACAAGGGCGCGAGCTGCTTCTCGATCGTGGTCTTGAGCCAGAGATCGAGCCGCGTCTGCACCAGTTCGCGCGCCGGGCCGGTGAGATGCTCGTCGGCGATGACGCGCAGGCGCGGACGCAGCACGTCGTCGCCGGCGACGAGCCTGCCGACCGCATCGCCCATCCAGCGCACGACGCCGTCGTTGGCGAGCACGATCTGGTCGTTGGCGCATTGCGACAGCCGCGTCGCGCGCGCCTCGATCTCGCCGGCCAACGCCTTCTGCGCGGCCGCGTTGAGGGCTTTCGCTTCCGAGCCCGCCGTGGCGGACGCATCGGGGGCAAACATGAAACCGTCGAGCCGGCCGATGGCGTGGCCCTCGACGACGACTTCGCCGGTTTTTCCAATTTCGGTATCGAGCATCGCGTTCTCTCGCAGCCGCCGCATCAAGACGCTAGTGCGACGATCCACGAAGCGCTCGGCGAGACGTTCGTGCAGTGCGTCGGACAGCTTGTCCTCGATCGCGCGGGTGACACCTTGCCAGTGCTCAGGATCGGCGAGCCAATCGGGCCGGTTGGCGACGAAGGTCCAGGTTCTGACATGCGCAATCCGGTTGGAGAGAGTGTCGATATCGCCCTCGGTCCGATCAGCCTGCTTGAGCTGGCGATCGAACCAATCGGTCGGGATGTTACCCTCTCGCATCAAGAATCCATAGAGGGTTACCACTAATTCCGCGTGGGTCGCGGGCGCGATTTTCCGGTAGTCGGGGACCTGACAGGCGTCCCACAGCCGCTCGATCGCCGCCGCATCGCGGGCGAGCGCGCGCACGTCCTCGTCGCGCGCGGCATGCTCGAGCACCAGAATGTCCTCGCCGATGGGCGCGCGGGTAAGGCCCGCTTCGCTCGGCGCCATCGCCAGCGCGGCCTGCAGCGCACCGAGCGAGGTGAAGTCCAGTTTCGCGTTGCGCCATTGCAGCATCCGGATCGGCTCGAAGCTGTGGCTCTCCAGCGCCTGCACAAGCTCCGGCTCGAATGGATCGCAACGCCCGGTCGTGCCGAACGTTCCGTCGCGCGTCGCGCGCCCGGCGCGGCCGGCAACCTGGGCGAGTTCGGCAGGATTGAGCCGGCGGAACTGATAGCCGTCGAACTTGCGGTCCGAGGCGAACGCCACGTGATCGACGTCGAGGTTGAGGCCCATGCCGATGGCATCGGTGGCCACAAGATAATCGACATCGCCATTCTGATAGAGCGCGACCTGGGCGTTGCGCGTACGGGGCGACAGCGCGCCCAGCACCACCGCGGCGCCGCCGCGCTGACGGCGGATCAGTTCGGCGATGGCGTAGACTTCTTCCGCCGAGAACGCGACCACGGCCGAGCGGCGCGGCAGGCGGGTCAGCTTCTTCTCGCCCGAATAAGTGAGCATCGACAGCCTCGGCCGGCTGATGATGTGGGCGCCCGGCAACAACTTCTCGACCATGGGCCGCATGGTGGCGGCGCCCAGCACCAGCGTCTCCTCGCGGCCGCGACGGTTGAGCATGCGGTCGGTAAAGACATGACCGCGGTCGAGGTCGGCGCCGAGTTGGATTTCGTCGACCGCCAAGAACGCGACGTCGAGATCGCGCGGCATGGCCTCGACCGTCGAGACCCAGTAGCGCGCGTTCGGCGGCTTGATCTTTTCCTCGCCGGTGATGAGCGCGACATTGCCGACGCCGGCGCGGTCGGCGACCTTGTTGTAGACCTCGCGCGCGAGCAGCCGCAGGGGCAGCCCGATCATGCCGGAGGAATGCGCCAGCATGCGCTCGATGGCGAGGTGGGTCTTGCCGGTATTGGTGGGCCCGAGCACGGCGGTGACGCCGACGCCCCGGGCACGCGTGGCGGCTCGGGAGACTTGCGGAGAAAACGAAAGGGTCATTACGCGTCCAGACTGGCGGCGCCGGCGAGGCGCGCGCGAGGGGCTCCTTGTATCACAATGCGACGGGCTTGCGGGCCGGCGTTAAGAGCCGGAACGAGTTTGGAACGAAAGCGGCCCGAATCGCTGACTCGCGGCGAGTTCGGATTCGTTCACGGCAACATCTGGCAGAGGAAGCCTTGTCCGCCACCAGATCAGGTAGGAATCGGGGGTTCAAACGGCTTAAATTCCCTTGCAGAGGTTAACCGCAAGCAGAGTCGGCCTGCCGCCGAGAGTCAAGCGCCGAGTGAGATGTGGCCCTGGCACGCGAAAGGCCGCTTCCGCTAGTCGCTATGCGCGTGCTTGAGCGAGGCCCGCTTCGGCGTCGCGGTGGAGACGAACTGGTCGGCCTCCAGCACCGCCTCGCCGATCGGCGTCGGGGTCTGGGCGCGGAATGGCACCAACACGCGGGTGCCCGCAATCGGCGCCAGCCACACCTCCATATCGTGCTGGTTCTTGATGTACTTGATGGCGGTCCGCGTGGGATCAAAGCCAGCGACCGGCACGAACTGAACCGTACAGACCACCACCGGGCCGGCATAACCCTTGTCGGCGTGAACCTCCGCCATGCGCTTGTAGGCGAGTTTGAGGTCGTAGCGCAGCCGTCCGTCGAAGATCGACACCGTGTGGTCGCAGACCTTGGGGGTCAGCAGGTCACCATCGCCGGGCACCCGCAGTAGCGAGCCGGTCATCGGGTCGAAAATGCCGCGCTCGTGGGCCTTTGTGATCGGCACCCGATTCGGGTCCTTGTCGCGCGGCGGATCGAGCTTCACCGTGGCGAGATTGCCATCCTTGATGGCGATGCGGGATTCGGTGGTCTTGTCGCGGGTGGAGATGGTCGCGGCATAGATCGAGGACGCAAACTTGTCCTTGGGGCCGAAAGTACCGTGGGCTGCGCTGGTCCCCTCTCCGCCGATGAACAGGCGCAGCAGGCCGGTGGTAATGCCGCTGGCGGCGGCGCTGTAGTGCGTATCGCCAATGTCGATCACCCAGCTACCCTTGCCGATCGGAATACCTGCGAGCGAGGCGGAATAGTGCGCTTCCAGCTTGCCCTGGGCCTGGGCGGGGACCGACACAAAGGCGAGCGCGAGGCCGGCCGCGGCCAGCGCCGTGCAGCGAGCGGTTTGCCTCAGCGTCAGCACAGATCGAGCCTCCTGGGGCCGGCCGCACGCGCATTCCACGTCAACGTGGCGGCATTTAACGGACGGCGGAGCAGGCGGCGCAAGGAACTCCCGGCCGGGAACACGGAATTCACCGGAACCGGCACCATCCGCCGCCCGTCACCGTGGTCGGCGAAGAGTTGGTCGATTTTTTGTTCGCGCGGTAACTGCCGGCCGTCGGGGATCGGATGGCGGCAGCACGCGTTGAATCCGACGGAACGCCGAGGTCCCAACAATCATGCGACAAGGAGTAAGACCATGCATAACGAAATCGGCGGCTGGCTTTGGGGCTTTATCGACGTGATTCTGGTCGTGGGACTGGGCGGGGGCTTGGCCTACGCGATGGTGATGTGGCGCAAATGGGAGCGGCAACCGACCCATACCGAGGAACGCGACCGAAAGACGCGGGAGCTGTTCGGGCAGCGTTAGGTGTCCTTCCGGTTGTGGGTGCCGTGCCGGGTCCGGAGGCGCCTCGGAACGGCGCTCGCCGGGGGCCGGGAAACCGCGGCTTGACGCCCCTTCCGCCGCTCTCTATACGTGCCGCCAATCATGCATGAGCGGATATGCCGACCGGCGCGTAAGTGCTTGCGCCGGCGCTTTTTTCGAGGATTTAGCCATGTCCTGGCGTTGCGAGCTGACCGGTAAGGGACCCCTGGTCGGCCACAAAGTGAGCCATTCCAACATCAAGACCAAGCGCCGGTTCATGCCGAACCTGGTGAATGTGACCCTGCGCTCGGACGCGCTCGGACGCACCGTGAAGGCGCGGGTCTCGGCCAATGCGCTGCGCACGGTCGACCATCGCGGCGGGCTCGATGCCTTTCTGATGAAGGCCAAGGCCGACGAGCTGGCGCCCAAGATGCGCGAGCTGAAGCGCGAGATCGCCAAGAAGCTCGCTCCGGCGAGTTGAGGCTCCTCCGGCATTAACGACGTCATGCCCGGCCTTGTGCCGGGCATCCACGTCTTTGAGTCTTCGATTTCAGTAAGACGTGGATGGCACGCGCAACTCGGACCTGCCCGAGTTGCGCAATTTGAATTAGTTGCCGCAAGTCGGACAAGCCCGACTTGCGGTGACAAGCCCGGCCATGACGACGCTGCTCACTCCCCGACCAACCTGAACTGCAGCAGCAGCGTGCGCTGCAAGGCCGAGAAGTTATCGTCCGACACCAGCGTCAGGATCGTGGCGCCCTGAGCATCGTGCGAGACGCCGATGCCTTCCATGTTGTCGATCTGATAGGCCATGTTGGCGGTGACGAGCGCCGCGCCATCCGCGAGCGCGCCCGGCTTGATGGCCGCAAGCGGAATGCGGCGGATGCGCATGGCGACGCCTGCAAGCGGCGAATAGCTGCGCTCCAGCAGCAGCAGATCATGCGGCGGCAGCAGGGCGCAATCGCTGACGTCAAAGCCGTCGCTGCGCTTGACGCTGAAGCGGTCGACTTGCTTGCCCTGTAAAAGGAAGGCGCGGTGATTGCCGTCCTTGTCGAGGCTACGCTCGGTAACCGCGATCAACCGGCCGGCGAGCGGCAAGCCCTTGGGCACCACCACAAGACATTCCAGGCTCTTGTTGTTGCCCAGGGTCTTGAAGTCGGGCGGCACCGGGATCGGATGCGCCCGCGCCCGCAGGCCCTTCGTCACATCGAAGCGAACGATGCGCTGCACGCGTTCGATACCGACATAGGCATGGCCGGCGCCGTCCAGGCTCAGCGACTCGGTGTCGAACCAGCCGTGCTTGGCGAGCGGCTTGCCGTCCCAGGCGAGCATCGGCGCCATTTCGGCATCGGTGAGGCCGGCCGGGCGGCCGTCACGATAGACGATGCGGGCCTTGAGCCAGGCGCCGCGATCGCTGAGCGCAAGGAAGCGGCTGCCGTCCGCCGCCATGTGGAGCGCCGAGATGCCGCCGAAGTCCTTATTCGAGGACGTGAGTTCGAGACCGCCACGGAATTCAAGCGCGCCGAAACGCGTGCGGGATGGATTCTTGACGTCAAATGCGGTGATCGGCTCGGCGTGAACGGCGATATGGACGGGCTTGGCCGGATAGCGCGTGACGGCAGCGAGCGCGAACGGCGCCGCGGCGGCCAAGCACGCCGCGAACAGCCCCGCTGCAATCAGCCGGCGGCGCGTCTTTCGTTTCAAGCAACGCGTCTCCGCGCGCGCGGCGATGGCCGCACGTCCATGACTTGCTGCTCCTCGAACAGTTCGGCGAGCTTCTCGGTCATGGCGCCGCCCAGTTCCTCGGCGTCGACGATGGTGACGGCGCGGCGGTAGTAGCGCGTGACATCGTGGCCGATGCCGATGGCGATGAGCTCGACCGGCGAGCGGGTCTCGATCTCTTCGATCACCCAGCGCAGATGGCGCTCCAGATAGTTGCCGGGATTGACCGACAGCGTGGAGTCGTCGACCGGCGCGCCGTCGGAAATCATCATCAGGATCTTGCGCTGCTCGGTGCGGGCCAACAACCGCTTGTGCGCCCAATCGAGCGCCTCGCCGTCGATGTTCTCTTTGAGCAGACCCTCGCGCATCATCAGGCCGAGATTCTTGCGCGCCCGCCGCCAGGGTGCGTCGGCCGACTTGTAAATGATGTGGCGCAGGTCGTTGAGCCGGCCCGGATTGGCCGGTTTGCCGGCGGTGAGCCAGTGCTCGCGCGACTGGCCGCCCTTCCAGGCGCGGGTGGTGAAGCCGAGGATCTCGACCTTAACCCCGCAGCGCTCGAGCGTGCGCGCCAGGATATCGGCGCAGGTGGCGGCGACCGTGATCGGGCGCCCGCGCATGGAGCCGGAATTGTCGAGCAGCAGCGTCACCACGGTGTCGCGGAACTGGGTATCCTTCTCCCACTTGAACGAGAGCGGATGCATAGGATCGATAACGATGCGCGACAGCCGCGCGGGATCGAGCAGCCCCTCTTCCAGGTCGAATTCCCAGGAGCGGTTCTGCTGCGCCATAAGCCGGCGTTGCAAACGGTTGGCAAGCCGCGCCACCACGCCCTGCAGGCTCGAGAGCTGCTTGTCGAGATAGCCGCGCAGACGATCGAGCTCTTCCGGCTCGCATAGGTCTTCGGCCGCGATAGTCTCGTCGAACTTGAGCGTAAAGGCGCGGTAGTCCGGCCCGCGCGGCTCGTTACCGAACTGGCGCGGCCGCTGTGGCTCGCCGGGGCTCTCGGCGTCGCCCATCTCGCTGTCGTCGGCCATGTCGGAGCTCGGCGCTTCCACCGCTTCGGCGGAGGCGTCGGGCAGGTCTTCGGCGGAGACCTCCGTGTCCTCCATGCTGGAGCGCTGCATGTCATCGGACTCGGCGGATTCGCCTTCCTCGCCGGACTGCTGGGGGCTGCGGTCCTCTTCACCCTCCTGCTCTTCGTCGTCGTTGTCGGAGGAACGGTCGTCACCCATCTCGAGGGAGTCGAGCAAGTCGTGCACCGCATCGCCGAACAGGCGCTGGTCGTCGAGCAGGTCTTCCAGACGGTCGAGATCTCGGCCGGCGCGCTCCTCGATCAGCGGGCGCCAGAGATCGACCAGGTTGCGCGCGGCAGGCGGCGGTGGGGCGCCGGTCAGGCGCTCGCGCACCATCAGCGCCAGCGCCTCCTCGATCGGCGCGTCGGCGCGCTCGGTGATCTGGTCGAACTTGCCGCGACTGTAGCGCTCGTCGAGCATGGCGCCAAGGTTCTGCTTGACGCCCGCCATGCGGCGGGCGCCGATGGCTTCCACTCGCGCCTGCTCGACCGCTTCGAAGGCGGCCCGGGCCTGCTGGCCGACCGGCTGCAGGCGGCGATGGATGGCCGCGTCATGACACGCGAGCTTGAGCGCGATGGAGTCGGCCTGGCCGCGCACGATCGCCGCCTCGCGCTTGCCCAGTTTGCGCGGCGGTTCCGACAGCCGCACCTTGCCGCCCGCGATACCGGGGCGCTCGGCGGCGAAGGATACCTCCAATTCGCTGTTGCGCGCGATGGCACGCAGGCAGCCGCCGAGCGCGCGCTTGAACGGCTCGGTGGGGGATTCCTTGGCCGGGGGCTTGGCTTTGCTGTTGGACGCCATGTTCGCTTCTTCGTCATTCCGGGGCGCGAGCGCAGCGAGCGAACCCGGAATCCAGAAACATACTCGGTGCAACTATCGGGATTCCGGGTCCGGCGCGCCGCGCCGGCCCGGAATGACCAGTCATCAGCTCAGCGCGACATTGACCGCCGATTCCGGCAACTCCTGGCCGAAGCAGCGCTGATAGAACTCGGCCACAAGCGGCCGCTCCAACTCGTCGCATTTGTTCAGGAAGGTGAGCCGGAAGGCGAAGCCGACGTCGTTGAAGATCTCCGAGTTCTCCGCCCAGGTGATCACCGTGCGCGGGCTCATGACGGTAGAGATGTCGCCGTTGATGAAGCCGTTGCGCGTCAGGTCGGCGACACGCACCATCTTTCCGACGATGTCGCGGCCTTCCTCGTTGCGGTAGTGCTTGGCCTTGGCCAGCACGATCTCGACCTCGTTATCGTGCGGCAGATAATTCAGCGAGGTGACGATCGACCAACGGTCCATCTGCGCCTGGTTGATCTGCTGCGTGCCGTGATAGAGGCCCGACGTATCGCCGAGGCCCACCGTGTTGGCGGTGGCGAACAGGCGGAATGCGGGATGCGGCTTGATCACGCGGCTCTGGTCGAGCAGCGTCAGGCGGCCTGAGGATTCCAGCACGCGTTGGATGACGAACATCACGTCCGGGCGGCCGGCGTCGTACTCGTCGAAGCAGATTGCAACGTTGTGCTGATAGGCCCACGGCAGGATACCGTCTCGGAATTCGGTGACCTGCTGGCCGTCCTTGATGACGATGGCGTCCTTGCCGATCAGGTCGATACGGCTGATGTGGCTGTCGAGGTTGACGCGCACCATTGGCCAGTTCAGGCGCGCCGCCACCTGCTCGATGTGCGTCGACTTGCCGGTGCCGTGATAGCCCGTGACCATGACGCGGCGGTTCTTGGCGAAGCCGGCGAGAATGGCGAGCGTCGTCGGACGGTCGAAACGGTAATCGGGATCGACGTCGGGCACGTGCTCGTCGGCCTCGGAATAGGCCGGGACTTCCATGTCGCTGTCGATGCCGAACACCTGCCGGACCGACACCTTCATGTCCGGCACACCGGCGACTTCTTCAGTTGCGGCAGTCATTGATCCTCCATGGCTTCGGCCACCCGAAGCCCGATACGGTCCGATTGCTCAACGGTCCGGCTGATATGGCGGCAACTTAGCAGACCGCCGCGGGCCGAAAAACCCAGCCCTCGCGAATGCCCCTATCAAAGATATCAATAAGATAGGGGCGCGGACCGCCGCGCGAAAGGCGGGGGGTGGCCCCGCCTTTGCCATTTTATCCCGTTCACCGCCAGAGGGGCCGGAACGTCAGCCGAAACCCACGGATTTCAGATAGTTGTAGGACTGGATGATTTCCACCAGCTTGTCCTCGGTGGACCGGTCGCCGCCGTTGGAATCCGGGTGGTGGCGCTTCACCAGTTCCTTGAAGCGCGTCTTCACCTCGACCGCGGTGGCGCCGACGTCGAGACCGAGCGTGTCGAGCGCCTTGCGCTCGGCGTTGCGGATGACCCGGGTTTCCGCCCGCTTCTGTTCCTCGCGCTTCATGTCCTCGCCGAAAAAACCGAAAGGATCGGTCTGGTAGGCAAAGGTATGGGCGTCCGGACCGGCGCCGCCCTTGCCGGAGCCCATCTTCCAGGTGGGGCGATGGCCGGTGAGCGCGTCTTTCTGATACGCCAGCACGTCGGCGTCGCTCATACCGGCGAAATAGTTATAGGACTGGTTGAACTCGCGCACATGATGCAGGCAGTAGCGCCAGTAGTCCTTCTCGCGCCCGCGCCCCTTGGGCGCGCGATGGGTGGCAATCTCCGCGCAACCGACCCATTCGCAGGTCGGTCCGCCGGTCTTGGGCCGGCGATCCTTGTCTGGCTTGACGCGGATACGATCGAAGAGGGGCGAGTTGAATTTCATAGCCGGTTATTATGCGCTCTTTACGGTGACGCCTTCAAGACTTGACAGCGGCAACGGCGCATTCCGACGCGTTTGCCGCAAAATTGCCGACGTTGACTTGCACCGCCCGGCTACTTAAAGCCCAGCAGCATGCGAACCGCCGATCTCATCACACAGAAGTTGACCGAGGCTTTCACCCCGCAAAGCCTCAAGGTGGAAGACGAATCCCACCGGCACGAAGGCCATGCCGGACACCGGCCCGGCGGCGAGACCCATTACCGCGTATATATCGTATCGGAAGCCTTCAAAGGGAAGACCCGGCTCGAGCGCCACCGCATGATCAACGCGACGCTTTCCGGGGAACTGGCCGGTAGCGTGCACGCGCTCGCCATCCACGTCGCCGCGCCGGGCGAAGAGGCCTGATTCCGCCTACTCCGCCGCTGCCCGCGGCAGCGGCTGAATGCGCAGCGAAGTGATGCGGTTGCGCGCGCGGCGCAGCACCCTGAAACGAAATCCGTAGAAGGTGAAGCTCTGCCCCACCTCGGGGATCGAGCGCGCCTCGTGGATGACGAGGCCAGCAATGGTGTTGGCCTCCTCGTCCGGCAAGTTCCATTCCATCACGCGGTTGAGATCGCGGATCGATACGGCGCCCTCGACGATCACCGAACCGTCGGGCTGGCGGCGTACGCCCGGCATGGCGACGTCGTGCTCGTCGGTGATGTCGCCGACGATCTCCTCGAGGATGTCTTCCAGCGTCACCAGGCCCTCGACCTCGCCGTATTCGTCGACCACCAGCGCGAACGGCGTCTTGCGGCGGCGAAACGCCTTAAGCTGCTCGGACACTGGCCGCGTGTCGGGCACGAACCAGGGCGGCGTCAGCAGTGACTGGATATCGACCTTGGCAGCTTCGCCACCGACCGCGTGCAGCGCGCGCAACAGGTCCTTGACGTGCAGCACGCCCACGATGTTCTGCGGATTGTCGCGCCAGAATGGAATGCGCGTTACCGGCGAGGCGATCACCGCGTTGACGACTTCCGCGGGCGGATCGTCAGCCTTCATGCTGATCATGTTAGTGCGGTGAACCATGACGTCGGAGACGTCGAGCTCGCGCAGATCGAGCACACCGCCGAACATATCGCGATCCTGCTTTTCCACGCCGCCCTCGCGGGCGAGCAGATCGACGGCACCGCGCAGTTCCTCGTGCGGCGACAGGATCGGCTGGTTCTCCTCGAGGTCGACGCCGACGAGGTGGAAGAGCGCACGCACCAAAAGCTCGATCGCCGCCAGGATCGGCGCGAGCCCCTTGACGATCCCTTGCATCGGCCGCGCCACCAGCAGCGCGAGGCGGTCGGGCGCGTTGAAGGCCGCCGTCTTCGGCATCACCTCGGAAAAGATCACGATGATGGCGGTCATGCCGATGGTGGCATAGGCAATGCCCGCTTTGCCGAACCAGGCCAACAGCAGGCCGGTCGCCAGAGCCGAGGCCGCGATGTTGACCGCGTTGTTGCCGAGCAACAGCGCGCCGATCAGCCGCTCGCGCTGCTCGAGCAGACGGTTGACGATGGCCGCGCCGCGATTGCCCTGCTTTTCCAGCCGCGCCATGCTGGCGCGCGAGGACGCGGTCAGCGCCGTCTCGCTGCCGGCGAAGAATGCCGATAGCAGCAGGCAGACCAGAACAACGCCGAGTGAAATCCAGTCGTTGGTTGTCATTGTTTATTCTCTGCGCGCGACCTTTTCCGAAAACCCGTATCTACTTTCCGGGATCACACGCTAGCTGGATAGTTTGTCGGTGAGGAAGGCGCGCACCTCGGTGGCATCGACACCGCTTTCGACGAAGGCTTTGCCGATGCCGCGCACTAGGATGAAGGTGAGCTTGCCGCGCTTTACTTTCTTGTCCTGGGCAATCAAATCCATGAGGGTGTCCACATACGGCACGCCGCCGGACACCTGGTTGACGCGGGTAGGCAGGCCGACGGCCGCGAGGTGGGCTGCTGCGCGCGCGGCCTCGGCCTCGCTGAGCAGGCCCTTTCGGGCGGAAAATTCAAACGCCAGCACCATGCCGAGCGCCACCGCTTCGCCGTGCAGCAACCGGTCGGAGAAGCCAGCGGCGGCCTCAAAAGCATGGCCGAAGGTATGGCCGAGATTGAGCAGTGCGCGCTCGCCGCTCTCGCGCTCGTCGCGGGCAACCACAGCCGCCTTCGCACGGCAGCTCACCGCGATGGCATGCTCGCGTGCCGATGATTGCCCGCCCGAAAACACCTCGCGCCAGTTCGTTTCCAGCCAGTCGAAGAACCCGGCATCGCCCAGCAGCCCGTATTTGGCGAGCTCGGCGTAGCCGGCGCGAAACTGGCGCGCCGGCAGCGTGTCGAGCAACTTGGTGTCGGCGATCACCATGATCGGCTGGTGGAAGGCGCCGATCAGGTTCTTGCCTTGCGGCGAGTTGATGCCGGTCTTGCCGCCGACCGACGAGTCGACTTGCGCCAGCAGCGAGGTCGGCACCTGCACGAAGTCGAGCCCGCGCCGGACGCTCGCTGCGGCAAAACCGGCCAGATCGCCGATCACCCCGCCGCCGAGCGCAATCACCAGGTCGCCGCGCTCGATGCGCGCCGCGATGATCGCCTCGCAGACCTTTTCGAACGTGGCGTAGTTCTTGGAGCCCTCGCCCGGCGGCACGATGATGCGCGCGCTCTCGGTGCCGGCGGCGGCAAGCGAAGCTTCCGTCGCCGCGAGATGGTGTCCAGCCACTGTCTCATCAGTCACGATCGCGGTGCGCGCTCCCGGACGCAGCACCTTGACCGCTTCGCCGAGCTTCACGAGCACGTCACGGCCGATGACGATTTCATAGGCACGCGCGCCGAGCGAGACCGGCACGATGATCGGGTGGTCATGCGCGGTGAGCGGTGCGTTCATGACGGCTCCTCCGAATGACTGGCGAGATCCAGATGCTTCGCCACGCCCTCGATCACTTCGTCTACGATGGTGTCGTGCGGCTCATCGCGCGACTGTACGACGACGTCGGATTGGGCATAGACCGGTTCACGCTGCGGCAGCAATTCCTTCAGACGTTCGACCAGCGGCCGGTCGGTGCGGCGCCGGGTACGGCGCAGCAGCACGTCCACGTCGGCCTTCAGCCAGACTGAGATCCCCTTGATGTGGATGAGATCGCGGGTCTGCTGGTTCATGACCGCACCGCCGCCGGTTGCCAGCACCTGCGGGCCGCCGTCGAGCAGGCGGGCGATCACGCGCGCCTCGCCGGCCCGGAAGTAGGCCTCGCCATACTGGGCGAAGATCTCGGCGATGGTCATGCCCGCGGCGTCCTCGATTTCGGTATCGGCGTCGACGAAGGGCACCCCGAGCCGCGCGGCAAGACGCCGGCCGACCGACGACTTGCCCGCCCCCATCATGCCCACCAGCACCACCGACCGCGCCCCGAGGGCCCGTACAAGAGCCGATTCCCGGCTCTTTTCGGCGATCTTTTGAACGGCGGTGTTTACCATGCTAAGTTCCAGGGGCGAACCCACACGTCCCATATACCAGTATTGGCGACAACCGCGAGGGCGGCTTGTCTTGCTGCCTGGAACGTGGTCGGTATCGCGCGTTGTCATCCGCCCGCCGTTCGCGGGGCCCTGAGCGTAGCCGATCAAGCGTAGCCGACGATGCCGAGCCTATTCCGACTGCTGGTATTTTTGGGCCTTCTGGGCGGGTTGGCCTACGGCACGGTATTCTCGCTCGCCAACTTCGTCAGGTTGCACCCACGCGAGATCGTGGTCACCGTTCCGCCGAGCAAGTTCTTCAAGCAGCCCTGAGCGGCTTGGTCGGCGTCAGCCACGCAAGTCCGGCACTGCCAAGACGCGCGGCGCAAGCAAAACGTTACCATTAACAGGCCATGCTCTCGCGCATGGACCGAGTTATGCCCAAAGGCAAGGCGATGGTACGCCGGCCAAACGCTTCCGACGACGGCCTGATCGAACTGTTCCTCGATATGCTGGCGGCCGAGCGCGGCGCGGGCGAAAACACGCTTGCCGCCTATCGCAACGATCTGTCCGACCTTGCCGCACATCTGCGCGCCGCCAAGACCTCGATCGCGCGTGCCGACACCGGAAACTTGCGCGGATTCATCAAGAGCCTGAACGAGCGCGGCTTCAAGCCAGCGTCGCTGGCGCGGCGGCTGTCGGCGGTGCGCCAGCTTTACCGCTTCCTGTATGCGGAAGGAAAACGCGACGACGATCCCGGCGCCGTGCTGGAAGGCCCGAAGCGCGGGCGCAGCCTGCCCAAGGTGCTGAGCATCGCTGAGGTCGATGCACTGCTGGCGAAGGCGCGCGCCAACGCCGACGACACGACGCAAGGCCTCACGCACCGCATGCGCGCGGTGCGGCTGTTGTGCCTGCTCGAAGTCGTCTACGCGACCGGCTTGCGCGTCTCCGAATTGGTGGCGCTGCCGGCGTCCGCCGCACGCCGCGACCAGAAGATGCTGGTGGTGCGCGGCAAGGGCGGCAAGGAGCGGCTGGTACCGCTCAACAAGGCCGCCAAGCAGGTGATGGAAGAATATCTAAGCTTGCGCGCCGAAACCGCGAAGCAGCACGAGAATTCGAAGAAGCTGCCGGAGTCGAAATGGCTGTTTCCGTCATTCGGCGAGAGCGGCCATCTGACGCGTCAGCATTTCGCCCGCGACCTGAAGGCGCTGGGCGCGGCCTGCGGCATCAGCGGCGAGCGGCTTTCGCCGCACGTGCTGCGTC
This sequence comes from uncultured Pseudomonadota bacterium, assembly GCA_963773225.1. GTDB lineage: Bacteria > Pseudomonadota > Alphaproteobacteria > Rhizobiales > Xanthobacteraceae > Pseudolabrys. The sequence continues at coordinate 22,312 of CAVZAO010000014.1, read as the reverse complement.
ACGCCTTTGCCAGCCATCTCCTGCACAACGGCGCGGATCTGCGCGTGGTGCAGACCCTCCTTGGCCACGCGGACATCTCGACCACCCAGATCTACACTCACGTGCTGGAGGACCGGCTCAAGTCCCTGGTGCGCGACCTGCACCCGCTGGGGGCGGGGTAAGCGCGGACGGAACCGCCAAGCTATTAAAAACTGAATAATCCGCCCCGCGCTTGACTCTTCTCCCACGCCGGGCCACTTCCGGCCCATGCTCAGCCCATCAACCATGCGCAGCTACCTCGATTTCGAAAAGCCCGTGGCCGAACTGGAGGCCAAGGTCGAGGAGTTGCGCGCCATGGGCGAGACCGGCGACGGGGTGGCTATCGGGGACGAGGTCGTCCGCCTGGAAGCCAAGGCGGCGGCGGCGCTGGAAGAACTCTACGCGGGCCTCACCCCCTGGCAGAAGACGCAGGTCGCCCGCCATCCGCAGCGGCCGCACTGCCTGGACTACGTGGCCGAACTGATCACTGATTTCGTTCCGCTGGCCGGCGACCGCAAGTTCGGCGACGACGCAGCCATCGTCGGCGGCTTTGGCCGCTTCCGTGGCGAGAGCGTCTGCCTGCTCGGCCAAGAGAAAGGCTCCGACACCGAGAGCCGGCTCAAGCACAATTTCGGCATGGCCATGCCCGAAGGCTACCGCAAGGCGGTGCGGCTCATGGAGATGGCCGACCGCTTCGACATTCCCTTGCTGATGCTGGTCGACACCGCCGGCGCCTATCCCGGCATTGGCGCCGAGGAACGTGGCCAGGCGGAAGCCATCGCCCGCTCCACCGAGGCCTGCCTCAATCTCGGCGTGCCAAACGTGGCGGTGATCCTGGGCGAAGGCGGCTCCGGCGGCGCCATCGCGCTCGCCACCGCGAGCCGCGTGCTGATGCTGGAGCACGCCATCTACAGCGTCATCTCGCCCGAGGGCGCGGCCTCGATCCTCTGGCGCGACACCACCAAAGCGCAGGAGGCGGCGACCAACATGAAGATCACCGCCCAGGACATGGTCCGCTTCGGGGTGATCGACAGCATCATCGCCGAACCGACCGGCGGCGCCCACCGCGCGCCGCATGAAGCCATCGCGGCCGCCGGCGACGCCATCGCCAATGCCCTGGCCGAACTCAAAGGACTCGACCGCGACACCGTACGCCGTCAGCGCCGGGAGAAGTTCTTGAGCATGGGCCGCGATCTGGCCCGTCCGGCCGGCTGAGCGCCTTACTGCGCCGGCCCTATCCGGGTAGAGCCGAGTATGCCTCGTACACCCCACCGGCGCCGATTTACCCTCGATTCACCATAGGCTTACCGGACGCGCGACGCTCAGCCATATGCCTTGCGGATGCCACATCTTATGGATAACGATTGCTGAATGAAGGCCGCCGCCCGGCGAGTCCTTGGGGAGTGCCGAGTTTGATATCCCGGTTCGCACGCGCGCTGCTGGCGCCGGCGGCTGTTGCCGCCGCGATTGCGCTTGCCGGCTGCAACGGCGACACGCTCTCTCCCACCGGCCGCGCGCTCGCGCCCTTGTCCGACCAGATGATCGCGCTTCTCAAAGAGAAGCACATGGACAAGACATCGCCGATCCTGCTGCGCATCTACAAGGAAGAGTTGCAGCTCGAAGTCTGGAAGGTGAACCAGGACGGCCAGTACGCGCTGTTGAAGACCTATCCCATCTGCCGCTGGTCGGGCCAACTCGGCCCGAAGAAGAAGGAAGGCGACCGTCAGGCGCCGGAGGGCTTCTACACCATCACCAAGGCGCAGATGAATCCGAACTCGAACTACTATCTCGCCTTCAACACCGGCTACCCCAACGCATTCGACCGCGCCTGGGGGCGCACCGGTTCCGAGCTGATGGTGCACGGCGACTGCTCCTCGCGCGGCTGCTACGCCATGACCGACGGGCAGATTCAGGAAATCTACGCGCTCGCGCGCGAAGCCTTCTTCGGCGGGCAGAAGGCGTTTCAGCTGCAGGCCTTCCCGTTCCACATGACCGCGCTGAATATGGTCAAGCACCGGAACAACCCGAACTACGACTTCTGGAAACAGCTCAAGCGTGGCTATGACGATTTCGAAGCCACCCGCCAGGAGCCGACGGTGAACGTGTGCGACAAGCATTACGTGTTCGATGCCGTCGCGCCGGAAGGCGACACCCGTCCGCTACGCTTCAATGCGCGCGGCAAGTGCCCGATGTACCGGCTCGATCCACAGCTCGCCGGCGCGATCCTCGATTACCAGCGCCAGCAGCAGTTCAAGATGGCCAAGTACATAGCCGACGGCGTCGACACCGTGCCGCTGGTCAAAGGCTCCGACGGCGGCATGAACCCGGTGTTCGCCGAAGAAGGCAAGTTGCTCCAAGGCCAGGTCGACAAGGACGGCCGCGTCTACAACACCGCCGACATGTCGAGCACGCCCATGGCGGCGCCCGGCGCGCCCGTGGCGGCGTCCGGCAACCCCGCGGCGACGCCGGCGGCGATGGCAAGCGTCCCGATGCCCGCGCCCTCGCCGCTCGAGACGCCGACTGTGTCGAAAGCCAAACCCTCCAGCATCGCTGGCCTGATCAGCAATATCTTCAGCAACGATGCCAGCGCCGATGCGGCGTGGAGCGAAGCCGCACCCACTTCCGTCCGCACCAAGATGGCGGCCAAGCCGAAGCCGACCCGTAAGGCGGCGCACAAGCCCATCGCTCACGCTGCGGTTCATTCGCGCTCAGGCTTGACGGCTGCCGAAAGGCGCCCGGGTGCGGCGCGCAAGACCGTGGCGCATAATGCGCCTAAGCCGGCTCCGCAGCCGTCGGCGGATACGCCGCCCACCGTCGAGCCTTCCGTCAAGAGCGCCTACACCACGCCGCCCGTCACCACCGGCAACGCGATGATGAGCGGCTCGCAACCCGTGGTGCAGGCCGGCTCGTTCGACTCGCGCTGGCAAGGCCTGCGCTGACGCGCTTTTCCTATCCCATCTCTTTAACAATCTGCGCTATCAACGGCGCATGGATTGCTTCGTCTACGTGCTCGGCACCGTCACCGGGACACGCCGGCTGACCTATGTCGGCTGGACCAACGACGTCGACCGCCGGCTCGCACAGCACAACGCCGGCAAGGGCGCGCGCTTTACGCGCGGGCGCACCTGGGTGCTGCTGCATTGGGAAGCCTGCGCCGACCGCCGCGCCGCCATGAGCCGGGAATGGCACCTGAAGCGCGACCGCGCCTTCCGCAAGACGCTGGCGGCGTCGTTGCGCGCGCCGCGGCGCAAGAAGCGCCGTCTTTGAGACCGCAACCTCGTTTCGAGATTGGGCGTCCCGCAACACATCATTAAGCAACCCGCGCACATCCGCGGCGCACGTGACGCTGCCTGCCGTCGATAACGCCGAATTTAACGGGTGATTCAGGTGGATAATGCTAGTGGTGGTTGTCGTATCGGCGTTCCCCACCATGAAGACCGACACCGTCTTTTCCAGCTTACGCCGGCTGCTCAGGCGCTTCCGCCGCGAGTTGCGCGGCACCATCGCGATCACCTTCGCGCTGCTCACCATTCCCTGCACGCTCGCCGTCGGCGCGGCCGTCGATTACAGCCAAGCCAACCGGGTGAAGGCGACCCTCGACTCCTACGCCGACGCCGCCGTACTGGCCGCCGTCAACCAACGCGCCATGCAGATGGACGTCGGCACGGCCAAGACTTACGCGCTGCAGACATTCGACGTTCAGGCCAAGACGGTCGCGGACGCCAGCATCGGCACCACGTCGATGACGGTAACGACCTCGGGCGTCACGCGTTCCGCGAAGCTCGACTACACCGCGAGCGTGCCGACGACCTTCATGGGCGTCGTCGGCATCAATTCTGTGACAATTCACGGCACAGCGACCGCTGGTTCTGCACAGCCGACCTACATCGACTTCTATCTACTGCTCGACAACAGCCCGTCCATGGGCGTCGCGGCGACGCCCTCGGACGTCGACACGATGGTGAGCAACACGCCGGACCAGTGCGCCTTCGCCTGTCACGACACCAGCGCATATCCCAACGACTACTATGGGCTGGCCAAGCGCCTCGGCGTCACGATGCGGATCGACGTCGTTCGCTCCGCGACGCAACAGCTCATGGATACGGCAACCAGCACCGAGACTGCGCCGCAGCAATACCGCATGGCAATCTACGACTTCGGGTCGTCCGCCCGTCAGGCCGGGCTCAACAGAATTTTCAAGCTGTCGTCGAACCTGTCTCGCGCCAAAACGGCCGCCGGCGGTATAGATCTCATGAGCGTGCCGTACCAGAACTATGCCGCCGACACCAACACCGACTTCGACACGGCACTTAACAGCATCAACGGCCAGATTTCGAACCCTGGGGACGGCACCAGCAGTTCGTCGCCGCAGAAGATCTTGTTCTTCGTGTCCGACGGCGTCGCGGACATGGCCTCCACCAGTTGCTCGGAGCCGACGGTGACAGGCAGCGATCCCCAGACCGGCAAGAGCTACGTGCGCTGCCAGGCGCCGCTCACCGTCGCGGATTGCACCGCCCTGAAGAACCGCGGCATCAAGATCGCCGTGCTCTACACCACCTATCTCGCTCTGCCGACGAACGGCTGGTACATGAGTTATATCGACCCGTTCAATCCGGGCCCTTACAGCCCCTCCGTGAACAGCAAGATCGCGCAGAATATGCAAAGCTGCGCCTCGCCCGGGTTTTATTTCGAGGTCAGCCCGACCGACGGCATTTCGGAAGCGATGACGGCGCTGTTCAACAAGGTCGTGCAGGAAGCGCGCATCACCAACTAAAGGACGCCTTCGCAAGCGCCCAACCCGCCCCGCACCTCGGCCGTCAGGAGGGCGGCTTACCCTCGGCCGCAAGCTGGCGCGACAAATCAATGATGGCCTGTTCAACTTCGGCCAGCCGGCTTGACTGCGCCAGATAGCGTTGCGTCAATTCCCCGTCAGACGCCCACGCGCCGGATCGGCGCTCCTCGACCGAGGCGCCCGCCATCGCACCGATCATTCCTTCTATGTCCGCCTCAAGCGCGTCGCGCTCACCCCGCAACGCGCTGAGCAGAACCGATAAGTCTTCCGTTTTCTTCGCCATCATTCCACGCTCGAAACCTACACTTGCGCGAATCACCGCGCGATTCAGTTATTCACACCCGTGTTTGACGGATGACCGGAACTTCGAATAGTGGCGGAAGTCACTTTTTAGCACTGCGCCGGGACCCTTCGTGACGATAGCCCAGTCTGAACCTGCCGCCATCGGGGATTCGGAACTCGCGGACCTCGCGAGCACCGCGCGAAATGACAACGCGCAACCTGCCCTGACCGGTGCCATTGCGCGGCTGCGCTTCCTGCTGTCGCATATGCAGCCGCTCGGGGTGGGCGCCGTTGCCCTGGCGGCGGTCGCGTCCGCCGCCGGCGCGGTGTGGGCCGTCCGCGTCGGGGTGTCCTATCCGATCGCCATCATGGTCAGCTACTGTACTCTGGCGACCACCGTTTGCGCGACGCTGCTGCTCGCCATGCTGCCGAGGCGCGAAACGAAGCAGGCGCAACCGGCCGAGACGGTTCCGCTCGTGAGCGAAGCCTGGAAGCACGTGAACACGTTCAGCGTTTCCGATGCGGCGCGGCTGTGGTGCGACGTGGAACCCGGCGCGGCGGCGACCCAGGACATCATCGCCTGGGCGCGCCTGTTGCTCGACGCCATCAGCAGCGGCGAGCTTGAATGCGTCCGCGAAGAACCCAAAGGCAATCTGGCGCGCTCCTATCCGTCCGATAAGCCGTATTGGTCCACGAAAGTGACCCGGGACGCACTGCAGGCCTGGGCGCGCACCCGCGGCTTCAGTCCCGGGTTCCTGCAGGACTAGCGGTGCCGCGTTCATCGTTGAACGCGGTGAGCGCGCCCGAGGCGTCTCCATATTTCGCTTCATAATTTGCACGCAAACCCGGCCGCCAAGCCGGCGCATGAACGCGGGGCAAGCCGCGCTGCTATGCGATCGGCGGTAGCAGTCTTGAACAGCTTGGTGGAATGATTCAGCATTGCCTTTGGCATTAGCGACGCAGCCGCAAAGCGGGAGAACACCTTCAAATGATTTCGGAAGTTCGCCCCGCAGATGCTTCGCCGGAGATCGCCGCCATATATGCGGACATTCGCGCCGTATCCGGCGTGCCTGTCGTCAACCTCATCTGGCGGCATTTCGCATCGCTGCCCGGGGTCCTCGAATGGGCGTGGGAAGCCGTCCGCCCGCTGATCGGATCGGAGGAGATCGCGGCCGCCCGACAACGCCTGGAAGCGGCTGTCGAGATCCCCGCAGTGACCGCGCGTACGGGGGCGAACTGGGAGGAGGCTGGCGTCCCGGCGGCGGAGCTCGCGGATATCCGAGCCGTGGTAACCGGCTATATCCGCGGCAATCTCACCAACCTCATAGCGCTGACTGCGCTGCGGCTGCGTCTGGATCGGCCCGATGCGTCGCCTGCGTCATTCTCGCCGGCGCCCGAGCAATCGCGTGCGCCGCCGCTGCCGCCTTTGCTGCGCGCCGATGCATTGCCGGCCGGCGTCGCAAGAGATGTTCGAGCGCTCGCCGCCAAGCATGATGGGACCAGCGACGGAACGATTCCGAGCCTTTACTTGGCTCTGGCAGTTTGGCCTGGGGTTTTGAGGGTGCTACCGGTCTGGCTGGAAGCGCTCTATGCGCCAGACACGCTGCGTGAGGCACGATCAAGCGCGGTACGCGCCGCCGAAGCCGAGGCGTCGGCGCTGCTACCGGCGATCGGGCCGGCGCCACCAGGCTTACCCGTCATGCGGCCGACCCTCGACCGATTCACCCGCCTTGTCATCCCGGACATGGTCCCGGTCTGCCTGGCGCTCAAGGATCTGCTGCCGCCGCTCTGAGCGGAACGGCGCAAAGGGCGCCCCCGCCGTTACGCGAAGCGCCCGTGGCAGTGCTTGAACTTCTTGCCCGAGCCGCAGGGGCAGGGCTCGTTGCGCCCGACCTTGCCCCAACTCGTAGGATCGGTTGGGTTGCGCTCTTCCTGCGCGACCGGCCGGCCGCCGCCCGCCGTCACGGCTGTCGCAGACAACGCGCCCGCCATCGCCAGTTCGTCCTCGCCCGTGGTCGGATCGAAATGGTGGGCTTCCATGTAGGGAAGGGCCGCCGTCTCCTCTTCCGGCTGCGGCATGATCTCGACGCGCATGAGCTGGGCGGTTACCGCCTCGCGCAAGTGCGACACGAGGCCCTCGAACAGCGCAAACGCCTCCGCCTTGTACTCGTTGAGCGGATCGAGCTGGCCGTAGCCGCGCAGGCCGATCACCTGACGCAGGTGCTCGAGCATCACCAGGTGCTCGCGCCAGAGATGATCGAGCGTCTGCAACAGCACTGACTTCTCGACGTAGCGCATGACGTCGGGCCCGAAGGTGGCCGCCTTGCTGGCCATCCATTCGTCGGCGCGGCGCTTCACGCGCTCCTTCACTTCCTCGTCGGCAATGCCTTCTTCTTTGGCCCAGTCCTTCACCGGCAGGTCGAGGGTGAGCACGGTGCGCAGCGCCTCGTCGAGCCCGTCGATGTCCCACTGCTCCGGATAGGCCTGCTCGGGGATGTGCTTGGCGACCAGTTCGTCGATGACCGAATGGCGCATGTCGACGATGGTGTCTTCAACCTGCTCCTCGCGCATCAGCTCGAGCCGCTGCTCGAAGATGACCTTGCGCTGGTCGTTCATAACGTCGTCGTATTTAAGCAGGTTCTTGCGGATGTCGAAGTTGCGCGCCTCGACCTTCTGCTGCGCCTTTTCCAGAGCCTTATTGATCCAAGGATGGACGATGGCCTCATCCTCCTTCAGCCCGAGCTTCTGCAGCATGCCGTCGAGCTTGTCGGAGCCGAAGATGCGCATCAGATCGTCGTCGAGCGACAGGAAGAACTTGGAATGGCCGGGGTCGCCCTGACGGCCGGAGCGGCCGCGCAGCTGATTGTCGATGCGGCGGCTCTCGTGGCGCTCGGTGCCGAGCACGTAGAGCCCGCCGGCGGCGAGCGCCTTCTTCTTGAGCTGCTCGATCTGCGCGCGGATGGCGTCGGCGCGCGGATCCTTGTCGCGCTCGCCCCAGTCCTCGATGTCGGTGATTTCCTGTCGGATGCGCATGTCGGCATTGCCGCCGAGCTGGATGTCGGTACCGCGGCCAGCCATGTTGGTCGCGATGGTGATCGCGCCCGGTACGCCGGCCTGGCTGACGATGAAGGCTTCCTGCTCGTGGTAGCGCGCGTTGAGGATCGCGAAGACCTTCTTCTTCGACGCCGTGTCGTCTCCGGAATAGAGGTCGGCGAAAGCGTTGGGGTCGGAGAAGTCGTGCTGCTTCCAGCCCTGCTTGCGCATCAGCTCGGCGAGCTGCTCGGACTTCTCAATCGAGGTGGTGCCGACCAGCACGGGCTGCCCGCGCTGCTTGCAGTCCTCGATCAGCGCGATGATGGCGCGGTATTTCTCGGCTTGCGTGCGGTAGACCTCGTCGTCGTCGTCGATACGCGCCAGCGGCCGGTTGGTCGGCACTTCGAGCGACTCGAGGCCGTAGATATCCATGAACTCATCGGCTTCCGTCATGGCCGTGCCGGTCATGCCGGCGAGCTTTTCGTACATCCGGAAGTAGTTCTGGAATGTGATGGAGGCGAGCGTCTGGTTCTCGGGCTGGATCGGCTGATGTTCCTTGGCCTCGAGCGCCTGGTGCAAACCTTCCGAGTAGCGCCGGCCCGGCATCATGCGGCCGGTGAACTCGTCGATGATGACGACCTCGCCGTTGCGCACGATGTAGTCCTTGTCGCGCTGAAACAGCTTGTGGGCACGCAGCGCCTGGTTGACGTGGTGCACGACCGAGACGTTCTCGACGTCGTAGAGCTTGCCGCCCTTGAGCAGATCGGCCTCGCGCAGCGCCACTTCCATCTTCTCCATGCCGTTTTCGGTCATGGTGACGGTGCGCTGCTTCTCGTCGATCTCGTAGTCTTCTTTATCGAGCTGGGGAATGAAGGTGTCGATGGTGTTGTAGAATTCGGAGCGGTCGTCCAGCGGACCCGAAATGATCAGCGGCGTGCGCGCTTCGTCGATCAGGATGGAGTCCACTTCGTCGACGATGGCGTAGACGTGGCCGCGCTGGACCATGTCCTCCAGCCGGTACTTCATGTTGTCGCGCAGATAGTCGAAGCCAAGCTCGTTGTTGGTGCCGTAGGTGATGTCGCAGCCGTAGGCCTTCTGCCGCTCCTCATCGTCCATGCCGTGCACAATGTTGCCGACGGTGAGGCCGAGGAACTTATAGACTTGTCCCATCCACTCGGCGTCGCGGCCGGCGAGGTAGTCATTGACGGTGACGACATGCACGCCCTTGCCGGTGAGCGCGTTGAGGTAGACCGGCAGCGTCGCCACCAGGGTCTTGCCTTCGCCGGTCTTCATCTCGGCGATCTTGCCTTCATGCAGGATCATGCCGCCGATGAGCTGGACGTCGAAGTGGCGCTGGCCGAGCGCGCGCTTGGCGGCCTCGCGCACGGTGGCGAAGGCGGGCACCAGGAGGTCATCGAGGTCGGCGCCGTCGGCGAGTTGCTTCTTGAAGTCCGCGGTGCGGGCCTTGAGCGCCTCGTCGGAAAGCGCCGCGATCTCTGCTTCCAGGGCGTTGATCTTATCGACCCGCGGCTGATAGCTGCGGACCCGCCGGTCATTGGCGGAGCCGAACAGCTTGCGGGCAACGGCGCCGATCATACGCGAGCTCCTCATTCATATCCGGGCGCTTTGTACCATGCCGCAGCGGCCGGATTTAGGGTTCCGGCGCTCCGGAAAGCGGCTCTTTTGGGGCAAAATCCATGCGAAACGCACGGAGGCAAAGCGCGGCCGGTCAAGGTTGACGGAGAGATAGGAGGGGGTCGGAATATTGTCAATCGGCGGCTTGTCACGGACTTAACGGAGGTCATGCCGCTTTTTTGGCCGCCTCCGGCGCCAGGAGCCGCTCTGTCACGAGGACGTTAAGTCTCGCCGCCATTGCAAAGCCACGGTTGTTGGGTGACAAGGGCGCCCAGTGTCCGGAACGAATAGACATCCGGGCGAACGGACACCCCCCAATCCCAAGGACAGCGCTATGACGATTTCGCTTTTCGCCGGTTCGCCGGCCCCGCGGCGCCGGGCCGGCCTCCTGGCCGCCTCCCTGGCGCTGGTGATGGCCGCCGCCGGCCCGCTGCACGCGCAGGACACAAAGACCGCCGCCAAGGACCCGGTCGTCGCCAAGGTCAATGGCACCGAAATCCACCAGAGCGACCTCGAGATCGCCGAATCCGAGGCCGGCCAGCTGCCGCCCATGTCGCCGGCCGCCAAGAAGGACTACCTGGTCCAGTTCATGTCCGACGTGATCCTGGGTGCCCAGGCCGCCGAGGCCAAGAAGATGGACCAGACCGAGGAGTTCAAGCGCAAGCTCGCCTTCGATCGCGAGAAACTGCTGATGGCGGACCTGATGGCCAAAGTCGCCAAGGACGCGCTCACCGAAGAGGCCCTGCACAAGACCTATGACGACGCCGTCAAGTCGATGGGCCAGGAGGAAGAGGTGCACGCCCGCCACATTCTGATCCGCGCCAAGCCGGACGATAAGAAGGCGAACGAGGAGGCCAAGAAGAAGATCGAGGCCATCATCGCCAAGCTGAAGAACGGCGCCGACTTCGCCAAGCTCGCCAAGGAAGACACCGAGGACCCGTCCGGCAAGGCCAATGGCGGCGATCTCGGCTACTTCACCAAGGGCCAGATGGTGCCGGCATTCTCCAAGGTCGCGTTCTCGCTCAAGAAAGGCGAGATCTCCGGGCCGGTGCACACTCAATTCGGCTGGCACGTGATCAAGGTAGAAGACAAGCGCATCAAGGCGCCGCCGAAGTTCGAGGACGTCAAGGACCAGCTCGTCAACTACGTGCAGCGCAAGGCCCAGGCCGAGATGATCCAAAAGCTGCGCGCCGAGGCCAAGATCGAGAAGTTCTACAAGACCGAGGACGCGGCCAAGCCGGACGCGTCTCAGCCCGATGCGGCCAAACCCGGCGACAAGAAGGCTGAGCCCGCGAAGAAGTAAGCAGGTTCTTCACTTCCATCCTACGCGATTGTCATGGCCGGGCTTGTCCCGGCCATCTCGCTTAGGTAGGCACTTTCGTGCCAACCTCATCGGGATCACCGGGTCACGGCGCTGCTCGCCGGCCGGGTGATGACGGGTCAACATAATGTCCACCACCATCTCCCCACTCGCCCCAAAGCACGTGCCCGACATGCCGGCCATCGCCGGCGTCAGGCTCGCCACCGCCGCCGCCGGCATCCGCTATGCCGGGCGCACCGACGTGCTGTTGGCGCAGTTCGATCCCGGCACCACCGTCGCCGGCGTCTTCACCACCTCGAAATGCCCCTCGGCGCCAGTCGAGTGGTGTCGGGCGCAGCTCAAGGGCGGTAACGCCCGCGCCCTGGTCGTCAACTCCGGCAACGCCAATGCCTTCACCGGCAAGAATGGCCGCGCCGCCACCAAGCTGACCGCCGACATCGCCGCCAAGGCGGCCGCGATCCGCCCGAGCGAGATCTTCCTCGCGTCCACGGGCGTGATCGGCGAGCCCCTCGACGCCAACAAATTTACCGGCGTCATGGATTCGCTGGTGACGCGCGGCGCGCCCGGCGGCTTCCTCGAAGCGGCCAAGGCGATCATGACCACCGACACCTTTCCCAAGGTGGCGACCGCGACCGCCAAGATCGGCAAGACAACCGTCACTGTGAATGGCATCGCCAAGGGCGCCGGGATGATCGCGCCCGATATGGCGACCATGCTGTCGTTCGTGTTCACAGATGCGGCGCTGTCGGCGGGTGCGTTGCAGACTTTGCTCAAGGACGGCGTTGCAGACACATTCAATGCCGTGACCATCGATGGCGACACCTCGACCTCCGACACGCTGATGATGTTCGCCACCGGCCAAGCCAAGGAATGCCCGCGCATCGCGCGCGCGAGCGACCCGCGCCTCAAGGCCTTCAAGAAGGCGCTGCACGGCGTGCTGGCGAACCTCGCGGAGCAAGTGGCGCGCGACGGCGAGGGCGCGCGCAAGCTCGTCGAGATCGTGGTCGAGGGCGCGGTGTCTGACAAATCCGCGCGCCGCATCGCCATGTCGATCGCGAATTCGCCGCTGGTGAAAACCGCGATCGCCGGTGAAGACGCCAACTGGGGCCGCGTCGTGATGGCGGTCGGCAAGGCCGGCGAGCCGGCCGACCGCGACAAGCTCTCGATTTGGTTCGGCGGGATCCGCGTCGCGCACAAGGGCGCGCGCGATCCCGCGTATGACGAGGCGGAAACGAGCGCCGTAATGCAGAAGCCGGAAATCGGCCTGAAAGTGGCGCTCGGCCTCGGCAAGGGACGTAATCGTGTGCTCACCTGCGATCTGACCAAGGAATACGTCGCCATCAACGGCGACTACCGCTCTTAACGGCCTATTCACCAACGCTTGAGTCCATTCCACGCTCTGCAATTGGGTGAATGGCCTCTTAACCAGATTCCGCCATCGTCGAGGAAGTAGGCTCGTGAGTGCAAACATCGTTCTTGTTGCCGCCTGCGCCCTTGTCGATGCCGATAACCGCGTGCTGCTCGCGCAGCGCCCGGAAGGCAAGCCGATGGCGGGGTTATGGGAATTCCCCGGCGGCAAGACGGAAGCGGGCGAACGGCCGGAACAGACACTGATCCGGGAATTGAAGGAGGAACTGGGGATCACCGTTAAAGAGGCCTGCCTCGCGCCACTGACCTTCGCGAGTCACGCCTATGCGGACTTCCACCTTCTCATGCCGCTTTATATTTGCCGCAGATGGGAAGGTCGCGTCGCCGCGACGGAAGGACAACGGCTCGCCTGGGTGAGACCGAACAAGCTGCGCGACTACGAGATGCCGCCAGCAGATGTTCCGCTCGTCCCGCACCTGCAGGCGCTGCTGATGTGATCCCAGAAGCAGTCGTGGAACGTGAACAGAATATGTCAAAGCGCCGACTCGTCAGCCTGACCACGATCCGCCGCTTCCTGAGCGCGCAGCATGGCACCACCGCCATCGAATACGCCATCATCGCTTCCGGCATCAGCATCGCCATCATCACCGGCGTCACGACGCTCGGCAGCGCGGTCAAGGCCGACCTTTACGACAAGCTCTCAGCGCTGTTCTAAGCCTCTCACCGCCCCGGCTTATCGCCCGCCGGGATTTCTTGCGCGTGCAGCGCATCCGCCAGCCGGTGCGTGGCGGAGCCGGGCTTGAGCGGCTTCTGCTGGCTTTCGTGCGGCGCCCAGCCCGACAGCCAGACGATCTCGAAGGTCGCGCGCATGCGGCCATCCGCGTCGGCGAAACGCTCGGCGTAGATTTCCGACAGCCGACGCAGAGTCGCGCGCTTGAGCGGCGCGCGCCGACGTTCGGTGAGCACGTTGGTGGCGCCCATGCGGCGCAGGTCGTGCATCAGCGCGATGACCGAATCGTAGCGTACCGTCAGCCGGTCGCTGTCGACCACCGGCAATGCGAAACCGGCACGCTGCAACAGGCCGCCCAGCTCGCGCACGTCAGCAAACGGGGCGACGCGTGGGGAGATGCCGCCCTCGATTTCGCTTTCCGCGGCGGCGAAAGCCTCGCGCAATTCGCTCAAGCTGTCGCCGCCGAAGAGCGCCGCAAGCAGCAGGCCGTCGGGCTTGAGCGCGCGCCGCGCCTGAATCAGCGTGCCCGGCAGGTCATTGACGAATTGCAGCGAAAGCGCCGAGACGATGAGATCGAGCGAGCCGTGGGCGAACGGCAATACTTCCTCGTCGGCAATAACGCGTGGCAGCGCACTTTCGCCCGTGCCGGATGGTGCCGCGGCGACGAGGGTCTCAACCTTGCCGGTTGCCGTGAGCGCGCGCCGCACCGCATCGCCCGGCGTGCCAAGATCGACGGCGTGGCCAAAATTGCGTTTCACGGCCGACAGCCGTTCGCCGAGTTCCTCGGCCACGCGGTCGAGCAGGAAGGTCTCGGGCCCGAGCGCCCGCGCGCGCCGCTGGCGCCGGCGCAAGAGATTTCGATCGAAAATGGCGGGTCCGCTCATGCGTTTGCCGTGCTCATCCCCGTCCCGATTGCCGGGGAAGGACTGGGAGGGGCTTCCTTTTAGGACAATTTAAGTTCGAATTCGCCTGCCCCAACCCTCGCCCGCCAGCGGCGTAGAGGGTACATTTTGCAACCATGACGATGTCCTCGGGCGATCCTGCAAAGGAATCCGCATATGGCCTGAGGCGCCTGGCAGCGCCAGTGCGCGCCGCGCTGCGGCTCGCGCTCGACGCAGCGCTGCCGCCGTTGTGCCCGTCCTGCCGCGAGCCGGTGGGCGCCGGCAAAGGCCTGTGCGCCGGCTGCTGGGCGAAACTCTCGTTCATCGAGCCGCCGTTTTGTGTGCGCCTCGGCATTCCCTTCACCTACGATCCCGGCCCCGGTCTGCTCTCCATGGAGGCGATCGCCAGCCCACCCGCCTATGATCGGGCGCGCGCTGCCGTGCGCTACGACGAGGTCGCCCGCGCCCTGGTGCACGGCTTCAGATACGGCGACCGCCTCGACCTCGCCCCCATGATGGGCCGCTGGATGGCGCGCGCCGGCCATGAGGTGCTTCAGGACGCCGACGGTCTAGTGCCGGTGCCCCTGCACTGGCGGCGGCTGTGGGCGCGGCGTTTCAACCAGTCGGCGGCACTCTGCGGGGCCATCTCGGAGGTTTCCGGCGTGGCGGTGCTGCACGAGGCGCTGAACCGCGTCCGGGCCACCGAGCAGCAGGTCGGCCTCAGCAAGGATCAGCGCACCGCCAATGTACAGGGCGCGTTCAAGGTGCTGCCGGCCCGCAAAGCCGATGTTAAGGGCCGGCGGCTTATCCTGGTCGACGATGTGCTGACCTCGGGCGCCACCGTCGACACCTGCGCCAAAGCCCTGCTGCGGGCGGGGGCAGCCCATGTCGATGTGCTGGTTTTCGCACGGGTTGTTGCGCCAATTCGCACGCCCATATAACGAGATAGCGAAACCTGACCCGGATTGGCCTTTAAACATGCCTCCCGTCGAAATTTACACTACGCGCTGGTGCCCCTACTGCCACATGGCGAAAGCGCTACTGAACCGCAAAGGCGTCAGTTTCAACGAGATCGACGTCGGCGGCGATTCCGCGCGTCGCGCGGCGATGACGCAGCGCGCGCACGGGCGCACGACTGTGCCGCAGATCTTCATCGGCGACACGCACGTCGGCGGCTGCGACGACCTGCATGACCTCGAGCGGGCCGGCAAGCTCGATCCTCTGCTCGCTGGCGACGAGGCCCGCGCATGACGAACGCCGCCTTCAAGGCCGCGATGATCCAGATGCGGTCCGGCCTGACACCGGCCGCTAACGTCGACGATGCTGCGCGCATGATCGGCGAAGCCAAGCGCGCCGGCGCGGCCTACGTGCAGACGCCGGAGATGACCAACATTCTGGCGGCCAAGCGCGAGCAGTTGTTCTCGATCATCGCCGAAGAAGACGCCGATGCGTCGCTCGCTTCCTTCCGCGATATCGCGCGCAAGGAAGCGCTCTACGTCCATGTCGGCTCGCTGGCGATCAAGATTTCGCCGGATCGCGCCGCCAACCGCTCCTTCCTGATCGATCCCAAGGGCGAGATCGCCGCCCGCTACGACAAGATCCATATGTTCGACGTCGATCTCGCCAACGGCGAGAGCTACCGCGAATCGAGCAGCTATCGGCCGGGAGAAAGCGCCGTGCTCGCCAGCCTGCCATGGGGCGTGCTGGGCCTGACCGTCTGCTACGACATGCGCTTTCCCGCACTCTATCGTGCGCTCGCCGAAGCAGGCGCCACCATTCTGACGGCGCCTGCCGCGTTCACGCAGCAGACCGGCGAGGCGGGGCATTGGCACACGCTGCTGCGCGCGCGTGCGATCGAGAACGGGTCGTTCATGTTCGCGGCGGCGCAAGGCGGCAAACACGAGAGCGGCCGCGCGAGCTACGGTCATTCGGTGCTCATCGATCCGTGGGGCCGCGTGCTGGCGGAAGGCAGCGACGCGCCGGGCGTGGTGATGGCGGAAATCGACCTCGCCGAGGTCGCCAAGGCGCGCGGGCGCATTCCGTCGCTGCAGCACGGCCGGCGCTTCGAGATGGTGGAGCCGATGGCTGAGCCAACCCACCTCCACGTGGTGCGGGGCGGCGAATGATCCGGTACAGCCTGATCTGCGACAAGGGCCACGAATTCGAGAGTTGGTTCGCAGACTCCGCCGCATACGACAAGCAGGCCAAGCGCAAGCTGGTGAACTGCCCGGCGTGCAGTTCGGTCAAGGTCGAAAAAGCTTTGATGACGCCGCGGCTGGCGTCGAGCAAGAAGAAGCGCCCGGTTGCTCCCGCCCCGGCCGAGGCGCCGGAGCCGGAAGCGCCCACCGCGGAAGCCCCCGCCCCGGTCGCCATGATGTCTCCGCAGGAACAGGAATTCCGCGCCAAGCTGAAGGAACTGCGCAACCACCTCACCAAGAACTCCGACAACGTCGGCGCCAAGTTTCCGGAAGAAGCACGTAAGATGCACTACGGCGAGACTGAGCATCGCTCGATCTACGGCGTCGCCTCCCCGGACGAGGCCAAGGACTTGGCCGAGGAAGGCATCGAATTCCACCCGTTGCCGATGCTGCCGGACGAGCGCAACTAGGCCGTTTTCAAGCCATTTTGGGCTCATTGGCCCGGCTGGAGGGGTTGTTGTCTCGGCGCACCGAGGGTGGCCAAGCCGGCGGCAACCTATTCGATTAACCTCGGATTAACATCACCCGCCTTAATTTACCTACGTGATTTGCGAAGGAGCGCGCCTCCTCCGGCTCGCATTTTGAAGCCGACAATTCTCCTTCCGCATCATACGGCATCTCCAAGGAGCAAAGCGATGGATCTCGACGTGTCGAAATCCGTAATCGTTGTCGATGACTCCAGCACAATGATCCGCATCGTTTGCGACATGCTGCAGAAAATTGGCTTCCAGAACGTCGATACCGCGCAGGGCGGAAACACGGCCCTCGCCAAGCTGAAGGCCAGCCGCCACGACCTAATGATCTCGGATTGGAATATGGAGCCGATGAGCGGCCTGGAACTGCTCTTGGCGCTGCGCGGTGACCCGAGCCATGAGGACATGCCGTTCATCATGATGACGACGACGGCTTATACCAAAAAGGTGGTGGAGGCGCGGGTGGCCGGCGCCAACAACTACATTCTCAAACCCTTTGACGCGGCCGCGTTGAAGGCCAAGATCATGGCCGTGTTCGCCGAAAGAGCCGCTCTTGCCGAGACGCGGCGGCTGGCCGAGGCGCATAATTGAGCCAATAGCGAAGATTCGCTTTCGCTCGCCTCAATACGCCCACAGCAACAGCCCCACCCCGATCACCAACAGCGCCATGCCGACGATCTCGCGCGCCGAGGTCTTCTGCTTGAACAGGTAGTGCGAAACGCCCTGCGCGAACAGCACTTCGACCAGCCCGAGCGTGCGCACGCTCGCCGCCGTGGCAATCGCAAAGCCCAGAAACCAGAACTGCGAGGCGATCGCGCCCATGAGGCCGGCGAAGCTCGCGTGCTTGTAGGCCTTGAAGATGGCGGTCAGGCGTCCCGGCTCGCGCACCATGAGATAGGCCGACAGCACAACCGACTGCATCAGTAGCCCGACGACAAGCGTGAACGTCGCCGCCACCACGAATGTGTGGGTGTGCTCAATCTCGAGGATGGCGCCGCGGAAGCCGGTCGCTGACAGCCCGAACAGGCCGGCGGAGACGAGCCCCAGCACCGTCGGCCGGATGCCGTTCTGCTGCACCGCGCCGCGTTTCAACGACATCACGATGACGCCGGCGGTCGCGACGACGATGGCGGTTGCGAGCAGCAGCGTCACCTTGTCGCCGAGCAGCAGGAAACCGAAGATCGCCACCTGCACTGGCTCGGTCTTGGTATAGGCAATGGTGACGACGAAGGAGCGGTCGTTCATCGCCGCCAGCATGGTGGCGGTCGCGCCGATCTGCGTCGCCATACCGAGCAAGACCCAAGGCCAGAATGCGGCGGGCGGATGCGGCAGCGCCGTGCCGGTCACCGTCAGCACGCCGATCAGGAACACGACCGAGAACGGAAAGCCGAATAGAAATCGGACATGGGTGGCGCCGACAGTGCCGAGCGTCGCGGTGAGATGCCGCTGCATGGCGTTGCGGGCGGTCTGCGCCGCGGCCGCGATGATGGTAAAGATGGCCCACATGGAGAGATTGGCTCAGGTTGAAATGTATCGTCGTCCGGGCGACCGAGCGAAAGCGCGGGAGGTCAGGGGCTCATACGCCGCATCTTGTCGTCAGGGCACAGCGTATGGGTCCCCGCTTTCGCGGGGACGACAGCCTATCAGGCCGCGGACTGGATTTCCGCAGCGGCGGGAAACTCGCTGACCTTGCCGTGCTCGTTGTCAATCAAGAGGAACAGGTCAAAATAACGGATGCGCGGGGCAGCCCCGGTGCGCTTGATGATCGATTGGCGCCACTCTTCGTTATGTGCACGCTTGGCCGCGTCCACCGACGGCCAGATATAGACGCCAGCGCCGGTCTTGCCGTCCAGTTCCAGAAGGAAGTGCTTGCGGACGAGCTCTTTGTTGGCCTGCCACTTGCCGATGACGTGGCGAGCGTCTTCGGCCACCTGCTCGCGGCTCCAGCCCTTAGGCGACTCGAACTCCACCAATTCCAGGATCATGCGCCCTCCCCCTGCTTTTCGGCGACCAGCATGTAGTTCACGTCCATGTCGGACGAGAGCTGCCAGCGGTCGGCGAACGGATTGTAGACCACGCCGCGCTCGCCGGTCACCTGCAGGCCGGCCCGTTCAATGGCGCGCTCCAGCTCCTCCGGCGTGACGAACTTGTCCCACTGGTGGGTGCCGCGCGGCAGCCAGCGCAGCACGTATTCGGCGCCGACAATCGCGAGCGCAAAGCTCTTCAGCGTGCGGTTGAGGGTGGCGGCGATCATGAGCCCGCCCGGCTTCACCATCTGCGCGCAGGTCGTAACGAACAAGCCGATGTCGGCAACGTGCTCGACCACCTCCATTGCGAGCACCACGTCGAAGCGTTCGCCGTCTTCCGCCAGCGCCTCCGCCGTGGTGGCGCGGTAGTCGATCACCACGCCGTTCTTCTCGGCGTGCCGCCGCGCCGCCTCGATGTTTTCGTCCGCCGGATCCGCGCCCACCATTTCGGCGCCGAGCCGCGCCAGTGGCTCCGACAGCACGCCGCCGCCGCAACCGATGTCAAGTATGTGCAGGCCCTTCAGGCAGTCGAGCGTCTTCGGGTCGCCGCCGAAATGCGCCGCCGTCTGGTCACGGATATAGCCGAGCCGCACAGGGTTGAGCTTGTGCAGCGGCGCCATCGGCCCGCGCGGGTCCCACCAGTCCGGGGCGATACGCGCGAAGCGCTCCACCTCACGCGCATCGATAGTGGTATCTCTGCCTTGGCGAGCGTGCCGTGCGGCCATGTTTGCGTCCTGACCGTTCCTAACCCTGCGGGCGGGTTCAAGTTGCGGGCCCCAGTTCTCGCCGTTATGTATACGCGGCTTTTCGGGCCGGCGCTCGGGGTTTTGCCTCGCGCCGGCCGCTTGTTAGCGCGTTTTGGCGCGCCCGGGAACGATCAATGGCTCGGCTGGTAATGAAATTCGGCGGGACCTCGGTCGCCGACCTGGACCGCATCCGCAACGTGGCGCGCCACGTCAAACGCGAGGTGGAGGCGGGCTACGACGTAGCCGTGGTGGTCTCGGCCATGGCCGGGGTGACCAACCAGCTCGTGGCTTGGTGCCGCGACGCGGCGCCGCTCCACGACGCCCGCGAGTACGACGCGGTGGTAGCGACCGGCGAAGAGGTCACCGCCGGCCTCCTCGCGATGGTGCTCGAGGGCATGGGAGTAAACGCCCGCTCCTGGCAGGGCTGGCAGTTGCCCATCCTCACCAGCAACGTGCACGGATCCGCCCGCATCCTCGACGTTAACGGCGCCGAGCTGATAAAGCGCTTCGCCGAGCAGAAGCAGGTGGCGGTGATTGCCGGCTTCCAGGGCGTGCACAAGGACACCAACCGCATCACCACGCTCGGCCGCGGCGGCTCCGATACCTCGGCAGTGGCGATCGCCGCTGCGATCGGCGCCGAGCGCTGCGACATCTACACCGACGTCGACGGCGTCTACACCACCGACCCGCGCGTGGTGCCCAAGGCCCGGCGCATGGACCGCATCGCCTTCGAGGAAATGCTCGAGCTCGCCTCCCAGGGCGCCAAGGTCATGCAAGTGCGCTCGGTCGAGCTCGGCATGATGCACAACGTGCGCATCTTCGTGCGCTCCAGCTTCGAGAAGCCGGAAGACATCGACCCGCGGCAGCCGCCGTCCGGCACGCTCATTTGCGACGAGGAAGACATCGTGGAACAGCAAGTCGTCACCGGCATCGCCTTCTCCAAGGACGAAGCGCAGGTTTCCATCCGCCGCGTGCGGGACAAGCCAGGCGTTGCGGCCGCCATCTTCGGCCCGCTCGCCGACGCCAACATCAACGTCGACATGATCGTTCAGACGGTCTCGCCCGACGGCGCCACGACCGACCTCACCTTTACGGTGCCGTCGGGCGACTATGACCGCGCCAAGGGCGTGATTGAGAAGAATAAGGGCGACATCGGCTTCGAGACCATCGACGGCGCCATGGACGTCGCCAAGATCTCAGTCATCGGGATCGGCATGCGCAGCCACGTCGGCGTGGCCGCGAGCGCCTTCAAGGCGCTGTCGGAGCGCGGCATCAACATCCGCGCCATCACCACCTCGGAAATCAAGTTCTCGGTGCTGATCGACGCCGAATATACCGAGCTCGCCGTGCGTACCCTGCACACGCTCTACGGGCTGGATAAGGCGTAAGATCGGATTAGGCTGACGAAGCCGCGCTGCCATTCCGGGCCCGGCGCTAGCGCGCCGTCCCGGAATGACCAACCGAAATTGCCGCGTATGCGACAGGGCGTGTGAGCGCCCCCCAGAGCTTCCCCCGCTTGCCGCGCGCGCGGCTGGGTGCCACAAACCGATCACAAAAGATCGGGAGGTTACAAAGCCCATGCGTGTCGTCGCGCTCGAAGAGCATTTCACCGTACCGGAACTGGTCAAGCGGATCGATCCCGCCGTGGTCAAGGCGCGCGGTTTCATCCCGCGCAAAGTGCCCAAGGACCGGCCCAACCCCATGGAGCTCAACAAAGAGATCGGCGAAGTCCGGCTCAAGTCCATGGACGACACCGGCATCACGCTGCAGGTGCTCTCCAACACCGGCCCGGGCCCCGACCTCGTGCCCGGTCCCGACGGCGTCACCATGGCGCGCGAGATGAACGACTACCTAGCGGCGGCCTGCAAGCGCCATCCCGACCGCTTCGCCGGCTTCGCGGTGCTGCCTCTGTGCGCCCCGAAGGCCTGCGCCGGCGAACTTACCCGCTGCGTGAACGAACTCGGCTTTCTGGGGGCGCTGGTCAACGGCACCACCGACGGGCGCTTCCTTGACGATCCGGCCTACGACGACCTGCTGGCACAGGCGGTGAAGCTCGATGTGCCGATCTATCTCCATCCGCACATTCCGCCGCCCTCGGTGATTGAGGCCTACTATGCGGGCCTGACCGAGGGCGCCACCCGCCTCATCAGCACCGCCGCCTGGGGCTGGCACCAGGAGACCGCGGTGCACCTGCTGCGCTTGGTGCTCGCCGGCACCCTCGACAAACATCCCAAGCTCAAGATCGTCATCGGCCATATGGGCGAGATGATCCCGGTGATGCTGGCGCGCATGGACGCGGTCTCCTCGCTCGACATTGGCCATTTGCAGCGCACCATCGGCCAGACCATCCTCGATCAGACGTGGATCACCACCAGCGGCATATTCACCCAGCCGCCCTTCCTGGCCGCGCTACAAACCTTCGGCATTGACCGCATCATGTTCTCGGTGGACTACCCGTACGCGCCAAACCAGGCCGGCCGCCGCTTCCTGAACGAGGTCGCGCTGTCGCCGGCCGACAAGGCGAAGCTCTGCCACGCCAACGCCGACGCGCTCCTGAAGCTGAAGGCGTAGAGCGGGCCGCGGAGCCCCTCCACGCCACCCTGAGGGGCTCGCCCGCCGGGCGAGCCTCAACGCACGACGGCTCCAGACGCACGGGCCCCTGGCTTGCCCCTTGCATGGCCCATTCGCTATAGGCTGACCCAGGATGTGGACGCGGGGCCTTTCTCACCCCAAGGTCGCAGTTCGTTCACTTTCGGGCCGTAAATCGAGGCCAAGAGGCTGAGAAACCAGGCCCAAATGGCCCGGGGC
>CAVZAO010000013.1:0-43666 GCA_963773225.1 uncultured Pseudomonadota bacterium | reverse complement strand
AGAGTCACCGCCCTCGGCGGCTGACAGGCCGAACCGGCCACAATCCAATACCGACAGCCGTGTATTGTGGATTTCTATGCCGACGCATAGAAGCGCCACGTTCTGCCGTTCCCTTCTTGCTGGTACCTTGCCGCCGAAAATTCTGGCGGTAGGGTTCCCGGCGCGGGGGCTGGGCGAACGTGTGGAACACATCATGCTGCATCGCTTGTTGTTCGTGGCGGGGATGACGGTCGGCGTGATGACGCCGCTGCTGTGGGCTGCCTACGTGGCGCGCCCGGCTTCGCACGCACCTCAGGCTGCGGCGGTTCAGACCGCCAAGGTCACACCGGTCAGGCCGAAGCCAGCGCCGGTCCCGGCCGAGCGCACGACGAGCAAAGAAGCTGCGAAGAAGAAGGCCGTCACAACGACGGCTGCGATGAGAGACGTCACGGCGGCGATCCCGCCGGCATCGGCGAAGCCAGCGCCGGTGGCGCCCGTAAGCGTGGCCGCGCGATTCGAACCGACCCCATTGCCACGCCCGATCAACCGTCCTCGGCTTACACCGCCGCGTGCGAAACAAGCGAGCCTCGGACAGCCGCATCGCACGCTGCGCGAAGCCGACGATCGCGACGTGCCGGCCGTCGTCAGCAGTTATTACGGCGCCCACATCATCACCGTCTGCGCCGCGCTCACCATGAGCGAGCAGCTGCGCGCCGGCTGCCCCTGAACGCCGCGACTTGCGCCGGCGCCGTCGCGCAATATTGTGGTTGCGGACGGCGAATCATGCGCGGCGCATCATGCAAGACGCTAGTCTCATCGTACCATCGCGCTATTTGCTGAGCGCAACAGCCTGCTTGTTGCTCGCGGCGCTCTCCGCGGCAGCGCCGCAACCGGCACGGGCGCAATCGCCTTCGGCGGCGCTCGATGCACTGGTGGTGGCCTATCCGCAAGCGCTCGTACGCCACGATGACACCTACATCTATTGGCGCGACGGCACGCGCATGCCGGTCTCGGACGCCAGGCCGCGAAAATCGTTCGAAGCCCTGCTACGACACGCTTCCATCCTTGATCAGTTCCTGCAGCCCTATCCGCGCGGCCGCCTGCTGCGCCACCCGCCTGTCAACGACGACCCCGGCCGCTTCCGCAACGAAGCCTTCTTCGACAAGCTCTACGGCGATTGCCGCAGGGGCGAGGTTCGGCGCCATCTGGTGTCGATCGTCTGGCTTCCGCATACCTGGGGCCGGCGCATCGTCGTGACCCGCCTCAACGGCGTCGCACGCCGCCTGCAGGCGATCTCAAATGAAATCGACGCCTTGCCGGAAAACATCAAGCGCGCCGCATATCCGATCGGCGGCACCTATGTTTGCCGCGCCGTCGCCGACACGGACAAGCCCAGCGTGCACAGCTATGGCGCGGCCATCGATCTCAACACGAGCTATTCGGATTATTGGTTCTGGCACCGCAACGAGCACCCGGTGCGCTATCACAATCGCATGCCGCAGCAGATCGTCGACATCTTCGAGCGCCACGGCTTCATCTGGGGCGGCAAATGGTATCACTACGATACCATGCACTTTGAGTATCGCCCTGAGCTTCTCGGCCTGCACGGCTGACACGCGCCCGCCTCAACGGCAGCCGTAATCGCGCTCTTGAGCCTGGATTCGATCGATGGCCGCGCGGTCGCGGTCCGACATGGGGATTTCGCTTTCGTATCGATAGCGGCAGCCGCGATTGCCGAAATAACGCATGGCCCGCTCCGTCTTGAAGCAGTAGCCATAGTCTTTGTAGATCTGGTTGCGCTCGACCCAAAGTCGGTGGCAGACACGCCCCTGCGCGTTTGCGGGTGGCGCCGCAAATCCGGCGGTCAGCGCCAGCTCGGCTAACGCCGTCGCGAGCAATCCCCAACGCATTGAACCCCTCCCGTCAGTCGTCACGCCGATGGCGCCGTGGTTAACAGACAGGAGCGCATGGCCAGCGACATTGACCCACATCAAGGGCACGGGCGCTCTTCGCCGCCGCTTTGTTAGACCTCGCTTGGCGGCAAAGCGCTCTGCATACCTGCCATGAAGGCCGCCGGCCGCAGGAAGCATTTCTGCTTTGTTTTCAACATCCTTACGTCGTTCGCCTCACCGGCAGTAACGTTACTCGGTGAGGTTATCGCCCGGCTTCGGTCGTCATCGTGGTGCAAAGCTACTACACGGACCTCCGTCAACACTCTGTCACAGGAGCGCAAGAGGCCGCGCGCGGATTACCGAAGCGGGGCCATACCGAGTGCGTAAGGAGTTTTTGCGATTCAAACCGTTACGAAAATTACTTTGGCCATCCTCGCAATCGCCTTCGCCACCGCGCAGGTCGATGCGGCACCGAGGCATCACCGGCATGGTCACATGCACAGAGCGACGAAGGTGATTGTCTGCAATCAATTCGGCTGCTCGGATCGCCCGCAGCCTGGCAAGCGTACGGTCATCTCAGCGACTGCCGTGGACGCCAACGGCAACGGTGCCGTCGTCGGCCATCGGCCGGCCGGCTGCCCGTACCGTTACTGCGGCTGTGAGGCCTCGCTCTATGTGTTCGGCGAAATCCGGCCCAAGCTCGAGGTCGCGCGCAATTGGCGCGTCATGTTTCCACGCAGCGCGCCGGCGCCCGGTATGGCCGCAGTGCGAACCCACCACGTCATGGTGCTGATGCGCCACGCCGGCGGCGATCTCTGGCTGGTGCATGACGGCAACGTCAATCACGTGACCCGCGAGCACGTCGTGTCCATTCGCGGCTACACCATAGTCGATCCACACGGCGGGCAGCGCAGAGCCGCAGCTGGCCTCACGGCGCAGGCGTCCGGCTACGGCCGTTAGCCAGGGGGCCGAGCCGCCTATTTCGGCGCTGGACGGCCGGGTGCGACTCTTTTACCCCTCGGCGGGACCTTCGGGGGCCTCGCCGACCTTGCCACTGCCGCACCAGAAGCAAGCCGAACCGCTCGATCTGACAGCCGTGCTCGCGCAGGCGATCGCGCTGCATGAGCGCGGCGAACTGGCCGAAGCGGAGCGGCTCTACGCGGCCATCCTCGAGGCCAAGCCCGATCATCCCGACGCGCTGCATTTTCGCGGCATCATTCGGCTTGCCGCCGGCGAGCCGGCCGAAGCGCTGCGGCTGGTGGCAGCCGCGATGCAGGCCGGACCGCCGTCGGCGTTCCTGCACCTGAACCACGGGCTCGTGCTCAACGCGCTGGAACGGCCCGAAGAGGCGATCATCAGCTTCGAGCGCGCCATCGCGCTCGACGCGCGCTTTGCCGAAGCCCACAACAACCGCGCCGTGCTGCTGGCCGGCCTCGGCCGCGCGGAAGAGGCCCTGGCGAGCTACCGGGCGGCGCTGGCGCTCGCCCCCGGCAATGCCGGCACCCTGTTCAATCAAGCCAATACGCTGAAGGATCTCGGCCGCTTAGAAGAGGCGGTCGCGAGCTACGACCAAGCGCTCGCCTTGCAGCCTCACCTGGCGCCGGCGCTCTGCAATCGCGGCATTGCCCTGCACGCGCTGAAGCAGCACGACGCGGCGCTCGCGAGCCTCGATGCGGCGCTCGCGCGCGCGCCCGGCATC
The DNA here is from genome assembly GCA_963773225.1 of uncultured Pseudomonadota bacterium. GTDB lineage: Bacteria > Pseudomonadota > Alphaproteobacteria > Rhizobiales > Xanthobacteraceae > Pseudolabrys. Next base: position 40,096 of record CAVZAO010000013.1, on the reverse strand, counting down.
GCGGAGGCCCATCTCAATCGCGGCAGCGTGCTCGACGATCTCGAGCGCCATGCCGAGGCAATTGCCAGCTATGACAGGGCGCTGGCGATCCGGCCCGAATATGCCGAGGCGCTGTCGAACCGCGGGGTCGCCCTCCACGCCCTCGGGCGCCATGCGGAGGCGCTGGAGAATTTCGACCGCGCGTTGATGGTGCGACCCGATTATGCGGAAGCACTCACCCATCGCGGCGCCACGCTCGACGCTTTGCAGCGCTACGGCGCAGCGCTGGCGAGCTACAATCGCGCCATCGCGCTCAAGCCCGACCACGCCGACGCCTACGGCAACCGCGGCGCCACGCTCTACAACCTGCTAAAGCTCGACGACGCGTTGAGCGATTTCGACCGCGCGCTCAGCTTGCGGCCCGACCTGCCTGAAGTGCACTGGAACCAGGCCACCGCGCGGCTCATCACCGGCGACTACGTGCGCGGCTTCGCCGAATACGAATGGCGCTGGCAGCGCGAAACCATGCGCAGCAGCAAGCGCGAATTCGCGCAGACCCTCTGGCGCGGCGAGGACGTCGACGGCAAGACCGTGCTGCTGCACAGCGAGCAGGGCTTCGGCGACAGCATCCAATTCTGCCGCTATGCGCCGGCGCTGGCCATGCGCGGCGCGCGCGTCGTCCTGGAGGTGGAAGCGCCGCTGCAACGGCTGATGACGACGCTCGGCGAAAACATCACGGTCATCGCCAGGGGCGCGCCGTTGCCGGCGTTCGACGCCTATTGTCCCCTGCTCAGCCTGCCGCTCGCCTTCGGCACGCGGCTCGACACGGTGCCGTCGGCGACGCCCTATCTGCATGCGCAATCCCAGGACATCGCCGCCTGGCACCAACGGCTGGGCGACAGGCGCCGGCCGCGCGTCGGGCTCGTCTGGTCCGGCAACCCGAACCACCAGCGCGACGCCGAGCGCTCGATCGTGTTTCAGGCGCTGGCGCCGCTCTTCGCACTCGACGCCGACTTCGTCAGCCTGCAGAAGGACGTGCGCGCGGCCGACGCCGCCGCGCTCGCCGGCGACGGCCGCATCCTGCAGGCCGGCGCCCATCTCAACGACTTCGCCGACACCGCAGCGCTCATCGCCGCCCTCGACCTCATCGTAGCGGTGGATACCAGCGTCGCGCATCTTGCCGGCGCGCTCGGCAAGCCGGTGTGGCTGCTGCTGCCGTACGTCCCCGATTGGCGCTGGCTGCTCGCGCGCGAAACAAGCCCCTGGTATCCCACCGCGCGCCTGTTCCGGCAGGACGAAACGCGCCGCTACGACGGCACAATCGCGCGTGTGCGTGACGCGCTCGCATCCGGCATCGCCCGCGCTCGCTTCTGAAGCGCCACGCCCCGGCGACGCCAGGACGCTCATGATTCTACGATTTTCGATTTTTCAGGAAGGCTTGATCTAACGCAATCTAGCCTTGCGACGACGGGTTAACTTATGACTATCAAGAAACGTCAAGGGTGGCGGAAACGGCTTTGCACGAGTGGCAATCCATCGTAACGGCACCGCACGGTCGCGACCTCCATCTCAGCGTGATTGAGGACGGCGAGGTCTATGCACTCGTGTTCCCATGCCGCCGCAAGGGCAAGCACGAATGGGTGCATGCGGTGACTGGACGTCTGCTCGACATCGACCCGACGCACTGGCGCGACTGGACGGAATGACCCATAGGCGAGGCGCCACCGGACGCTTCAGTCGCCTTTCGCTTTTGTCAGTGCCGCCAGCCTTTCTTCCTGCTCTGCCAGCAATCGCTTGATCGTGTCACGCTTCGCCGGCGCTTGCTCCGTTTCCAGCAGTTCACGAAAATGTCGGATGTTGAGCTCGATAATCGTGCGCGCAGACGTGCTCATAACGGCTTAGCTCTTGTGCACCAGAACCTGGGCGCAACGCTCGCAGGCAAAATAGGCCACCGGGCGGCCGTTGGTTTGCGGTTCGACGCGGACCAGAAGCGTGAGCCGGCCACCGCAGTTGGCACACCGGCTCCCGCTTGCCGAGGCAGCGACGTCGGATCGCTCGGGCTCGCCGCTTTTGTCTTTTGGCGTTGATGGGCTCATGCGTGCCCCATATTGGTCTTGAGCGGCGGCGTGATTGGGCGAGGCCGTACCGGCGCGCAATACGGCCGGCGGTATCAAACTCCGCCGCGCTCCAAAACCAGCCCGCACGATCAATCCGCGGCGTTCGCGAGGGGAGGGCCGAAACCGGCCGCAGGACGAAGCGCCGCTTCCTCCTCGGCAAGGCGTCGCTCGATAAATTGGCGCTCGTGATCGGTCAGTGGCGTTCGCAGGAGCCGGCGATAGCGGTCGGCGTTGGCCTGATGCACCGTGCGGACGGCTGCGTCGATGTCGGTTGTCATGGCACCTCCCCGAATGTGACACCCTCTCCGCGGCGCCGCTTCACGTGCGTCGGCCCGAGCCTCCGCTCCCGTCGTCCGTGACCAACACAAGGGTATGAATGTGTCGCAGAAATCGCCAGTTGCAGTGGCCGCGCATGTTTGATCGCGATCAAAGATCCGCGCAAAATTTGGGAAAACCGGTGCCACCGTACCAGGGGCGATCTGGCCCATCCGCCACACTGTTAGCCCGCCTGCTCGCCAAGCGCGAAATTTGATCGAGATCACATCGTCCATCGGAGCCGGACGCTAGTGTGCAAGCGTTGTTTTTCGCATGCCGCGGACGGGAGGCGATCATGGCGAAAGCCCGCACAAGCCGTCCCGGGGGGCCGGCCATTCGCGCCGTCGACCCCTGGCTGCCGGGCAATCCGGCATCCGCACGGTTTCATCAGTTGCTGAACGACGACGAGCGCGCGCAACTGGCGACCATCTCGACGATCGTGCGCTTCAAGAAGGGCGAACGCATCTATGCCGAGGGCGAGCCTGCCAACACCATCTTCAACATCGTCAGCGGCGTCGTGAAGGCTTACACATCCAGCGACACCGATCACATCACGGCCTTCCTGTATGCGCAGGATCTGTTCGGGCTGTCGGAGGAGGGGCGCTATGCCAACTCGGCGATGGCTGTGACGCCGGTCACGGCCTACGCATTGCCGACGCCGGCCCTGCGGCGTGAATTGTCGAAGGACGCCGAGCTCGAATTCCACGTCATCGCCAAGCTATGCCACGAGCTGCGGCAGGCGCAGCGCCACGCCTTGCTGCTGGCGCAGCGGCACGCGCTCACCAAGCTCGCGATGTTCCTGCAGCTGCAGGAGCATCTCCAGACGACGGGTGAGACTCCGATCGCGGAAATTTATCTGCCGATGGACCGCAAGGACATCGCTGAGTTCGTCGGCATGTCGCTTGCCGCGGTGAGCCGCGGCTTTCGCGACCTCGTCGAGGGAGGCGTTATCCGCATCAGAGAGCGCCGGCACGTCAAGATCGTCGACCGCGGGGCGCTGGAAAAGCTCGCGGAGCAGGCCACCCGCGAACCCCTCCAGCGGCACCGGGCAGGGCGCGTGCGGGAGCGCATGACGTAAGCGCAACCCCATGCTAAACCCCCGGCACAATTCACCTTCCCAGCCGGGCCATGCCGAAAGCCGCCACCTTCAAGACCCCTGCACTCACCGACTTCCGCCGCATCGTGGTGAAGGTCGGCTCGGCGCTTTTGGTCGATGCCGCCGCGGGCCGCCTCAAGCGCGACTGGCTCGACAGCCTGGCCGCCGACCTCGCGATGCTGCGCAACGGAGACCATGGTCCGGCGCGCGAGTTGTTGGTGGTCTCCTCCGGCGCCATCGCGCTCGGCCGCGCCATGCTCAAATTGCCTAAGGGACGCCTCAAGCTCGAGGACAGCCAGGCCGCCGCCGCGGTCGGGCAGATCGCCTTGGCACGGGCCTGGGCCGAGGCGCTCGGCACGCACGGGGTCGAGGCCGGTCAGGTGCTGGTTACCCTCACCGACACCGAAGAGCGCCGGCGCTATCTCAACGCTCGCTCCACCATCGCCAAACTCCTGGAATGGCATTGCGTGCCGGTGATCAACGAGAACGACACGGTCGCCACCTCGGAGATCCGCTACGGCGACAACGACCGCCTTGCCGCTCGCGTCGCCACCATGATGAGCGCCGACCTCTTGGTGCTGCTCTCCGACATTGACGGCCTCTACGACAAACCGCCGGGCAAGGGCTCCGGCGCCAAGCGCATCCCGGTGGTGCCGCGCATCACCCGCGAGATCGAAGGCATGGCGGGCGCCTCCGCGAGCGAGACGTCGCGCGGCGGCATGCTGACAAAGATCGAGGCCGGCAAGATCGCCACCAGCGGCGGCACCCACATGGTAATCGCGTCGGGCCGGGTTGCGCACCCGCTGCGTGCCGTCGTCGAGGGCGCGGCCTGCACCTGGTTCCTGACGCCCGCCAACCCGGTCACGGCGCGCAAGAAATGGATCGCCGGGTCGCTCGAGCCGCGCGGAGTACTGACCATCGACGCCGGTGCCGTGAAGGCGCTGCGCAGCGGCAAGAGCCTGTTGCCGGCAGGCGTCGTGAAGGTCGAGGGCAAGTTCGAGCGCGGCGATGCCGTGCTGGTGCGAGGTCCGGACGGGGCCGAGATCGGCCGCGGACTGATCGCCTATGACGCCGCCGACGCTAACAAGATCAAAAAGCGCCCCTCCGCCGACATCACGCAGATCCTGGGCTATAGCGGCCGCGCGGCTATGATCCACCGCGACGATCTCGTCCTCGGTGGGGCGGCTTAGGGGCCGGCCGCGCCTCTGCCCGGCATCGCTATGGAACCTTGATTCCGGCCACGCGTTACCTCCATGCGACGCGAGAGTTGAAGGCGGTTGACAGACCGCCCGTTAGCCCCGGCCCTCCGGAAGGCCGGGGCTTCCGCTTGAGGGACCATCCTCCGCACCCGCGCGACCAAATGGCCCGTGACGATTTGGCCGGTTGTTTCGAGGCGGCTACCGGCCTTCACTTCGGCCCATAAACCGCAGCGGCCGGGGATTTTCCTGCACCCCTTTTCCCGGATACCCCGATGCGGACGGTCGACGGAGGCGTTTCAGCCGCCGGCCACGACTATCCCCATGGGGCCCCTGCGGACCCCATTTTTTTTGCGCTTATTTCTGGCGTGAGCAGTCGACTTGAGCGTGCGCCGGCTCGGCACAGCGCCAAATAGCCTCAAGCGCCCGGCACGGCGGGATGCCAGCCGCTTTTCCCGTTCTGACGGCTCCGGCGTGCTCAGGCTCGGCGCGAACGCGCCAGGCTTGGGCGGCGCCGCGGCGACCGCAGGGCGGCTTTCGGCTTTTCCCCGTGCTTAGGCAGGCGCACCCGCGTGCCGTCGGGGAATTCCAGATAGCGGCTGTACACTTGGCCTTTGCCGCCGGGGCGGCCTTCGATCACGAATTTCGTGCCGACCGGAAATCGGCTGGGTAGACCAGTCATTACCGACGCCATGACACCCTCCTACTACGGCACCACCCTGACGCATCAATGTGAAGGACAATTGGTCCGTTCCAGCCCCTGGCCGTTTATCCACGCTATCCCCAGTTGACCCGTGAACCGGGGTCGCCCCTGGCTACGAGCCCCGGTTAACCCATGGGGCAGCCATGAGGGCAGGCCACCTCGCCGCAGCCCTTTCGGCATGGTAGGAAATCACCCCGACAGGGGGCTTTTGGCGATTTACGGGGACGATTTGCGGGGGCATTTTGCGACTATGACGGCGCCGCTGAAGAGCATAGAAGGAACCGGCGATATCGCCGCGGCCATGGCGGCTATTGGCCGCCGGGCGCGGGCGGCTGCGCGCGACCTGGCACTGGCTGCGCCGGTGCAAAAAGATGAGGCACTGCGCGCCATGGCGGCCGCGCTGCGGACGCGCCAGGAGGCCATCCTGGCCGCCAATGCCGACGACGTCGCCGAGGCCAAGAACGCCGGCGGAACTACAGCCTTCATAGACCGCCTCACCCTCAATCCTGGCCGGGTCGAGGCGATGGCGGCCGGCATCGAAACCATCGCCAACCTCAAGGATCCGGTCGGCGACGTCATGGCCTCTTGGACCCGGCCCAACGGCATGACCATCGAGCGCGTGCGGGTGCCGCTCGGCGTGGTCGGCATCGTCTATGAGAGCCGCCCCAACGTCACCGCCGACGCCGGCGCGCTCTGCCTGAAAGCCGGCAACGCCGCCATCCTGCGCGGTGGCTCCGATAGCCTGCGCTCCAGCCGTGCCATCGTCGAAGCGCTGGCGGAAGGCCTGCGGGCGGCCGGCCTGCCGGAAGCCGCAATCCAGCTCGTGCCCACCCGCGATCGCGCCGCCGTCGGCATGATGCTCGCCGGGCTTGACGGCAATATCGACGTACTGGTGCCGCGCGGGGGCAAGGGCTTGGTGGCGCGCGTGCAGACCGAAGCGCGCATACCGGTGTTCGCGCATCTCGAAGGCGTCTGCCATGTCTACGTGGACAAGGCGGCCGATCTCGATATGGCCAAGTCGATCGTGCTTAATTCGAAAATGCGGCGCACCGGCGTCTGCGGCGCCGCCGAGACGCTGCTGGTCGACCGCGCCGCCGCCGACCGCTTACTCAAACCGCTGATCGAGATGCTGCTCGCCGCCGGCTGCGCCGTGCGCGGCGACAAGGCCGTGCAGGCGATCGACGCGCGCGTGACGCCCGCGCATGAGGACGACTGGTCGACGGAATATCTCGACGCCATCATCGCAGCCATGGTGGTCGATGGCGTCGACGAAGCCATTGCGCATATCGAGCGTTATGGCTCGCATCACACCGACGCCATCGTCACCGACGACGCCGCCGCCGCAGACAAGTTTCTGCGCGAAGTCGATTCGGCAATCGTGCTGCACAACGCCTCGACGCAATTCGCCGACGGCGGCGAATTCGGTTTCGGCGCCGAGATCGGCATCGCCACCGGCCGGCTGCACGCGCGCGGCCCGGTCGGCGTAGAACAACTCACTACTTTCAATTACCGCATCCGCGGCAGCGGCCAGACCCGTCCGTGAACTCGCAACTTCCCGCCCCCGCCGAGCGCCTGATTCCGCCTCATGCGCCCGGCATGAGGATCGGCCTGTTCGGCGGCACTTTCGATCCGCCGCACGAGGCGCATCTCAGCGCGTGCCTGCTAGCCTTGAAGCGGCTCAAGCTCGACCGCGTCTGGTGGCTGGTCACGCCCGGCAACCCGCTCAAGAACACCAACGGCCTCGCGCCGCTGCAGCAGCGCATCGAGGCCTCGCGCGCGCTCACCCATCATCCGCGCATCGACGTCACCGGGCTCGAGGCTGTCATCAAGACGCGATATACCTATGACACAATTGCTTGGGTGATCGCCCGTTGTCCGGGCGTCCGTTTCGTCTGGATCATGGGCGCGGACAATCTGCGCAGTTTTCACCGATGGCAACGATGGCGTGGCATCGCGAACTTGGTGCCGTTCGTGGTCATCGACCGCCTGGGCCCCAGCCTTTATGCGGCGGCAAGCCCCGCCAGCCTGGGGCTTGCCCATGCGCGCATCCCGGAATACGCCGCCGCCACGCTGCCGGACCGGAAGCCGCCGTCCTGGTCCTTCATCCACGGGCTCAAATCGCCCTTGTCGTCGACGGAACTGAGGGCGCGGCGCACCCCGAAGCCCTGACGGCGGCAAGTTCGCGCACTATTGGAAAAACCCAGGCGGCGTCGCTATCTTGAGAGAGCCCCGGCGCCGGGGCCCGTCACGGACCAACGGCAACCGAAAGGACAGAGCCCCCTGCCCACACCTGCAGTCTCGCGGACGCCGCGCAAAGCGGCCAAGCCAGCAGCCCCCCGGCCGCGCGCCGAGGAGACGCTGCGGATCGTCCTCGCCAGCCTCGACGACATGAAGGCGGAGGATATCGCGACCATCGATCTCGCCGGCAAATCCTCGATCGCCGATTTCATGGTGGTGGCCTCCGGCACCTCGAACCGGCACGTGGCGTCGGTGGCCGAGCGCGTCATCAAGGACCTGCACAAGGCCGGCGTTAAGGACGTACGTGTCGAAGGCAAGCAGCAGGGTGACTGGGTGCTGATCGACGCCGGCGACGTCATTGCGCACGTATTCAGGCCGGAAGTGCGCGATTTCTACGGTCTGGAGAAGATGTGGGCCGGGGCCAAGGGCGACCGCGGCCGTGTAAGCTGATAGCCTCGTCCGGCCGTCGCACGGAATTACCGCGGACATCGGAACCAGGACCTAGGTGCGCATCATCGTCGCCGCCATCGGCCGCCTGAAAAGCGGCCCAGAAACCGAGCTCGCCGAACGCTACGCCAAGCGCGCGGGCCAGACCGGTCGCAGTCTAGGGCTGCGGGACATCGAAATCGTCGAAATCAGAGAAAGCCGCGCCGCCGAAGCGGAAAAGCGCATGATTGAGGAATCGATCGCGCTCGCCAACGTCATCCCACAGGGCGCCGCCGTGGTGTTGCTCGATTCCCGCGGCGAGAACCTGGATAGCCCGTCGCTTGCCGGCCGGCTGGCGCAGTGGCGCGGCGACAACCGCCCGGCGGTGGTTTTCGTCATCGGCGGCCCGGACGGGCTGGCGCCCACGCTCGCCGCCGAGGCCGAGCTGCGGCTCGCTTTCGGTGGCGCCACCTGGCCGCACCAGCTGGTCCGAGTGATGCTGCTGGAGCAGCTTTATCGTGCCGTCACCATCCTCACCGGACACCCCTACCATCGCGCGTGAAGCCGGATCGCTCTCGCCGCTCGTCGAAAGGGGCAGGATTGAGAGAAAATTCCCGGCCTTAATGCAGTCGCAATAACTAGGGATCACATGGCCCTTGTCGACCCAGACCGCGGGCGTAACTTGGACGCAATGATTTGCCTTGGGGGGTTCAATCGTCTTGATCCGCGCTTCGCGCTGATCGCAGGGTTAGGCTTCGCCTTGGCCCCCGCGCTCGGCGGCGTCGCGCGCGCCCAAACACCCCCGGCGGCACAGACGCAGGAAAAGCCCGCCGAGAAGCCATCCGGCGGATCGAGCAAGCGCGATGCGCTCAAGCAGCACCGCGAGGCGCTGGACAAGCTGCACGCGCAGCAGAGCAAATCTGCGGATACCGAAGCCGAACTCAAGCGCGAGATCGAGGCGATCGGCACCGACCGGCGCAAGCTCAACCAAAACTTGATCGATACCGCCGCCAGCCTGCGAGACCTGGAAGCTGAGGTGACCGCGACGCAGGCGCGTCTCAGGCCGCTCGACGAAAAGGAAGCCGCCATCCGCAAATCGCTGGAAAGCCGCCGCGCGGTCATCGCGGAAGTGCTGGCGGCACTGCAGCGCGTCGGCCATCACCAGCCGCCGGCGCTGATCGCGCGCCCAGAGGATGCACTAAAAGCAGTGCGCACCGCGATGCTGCTCGGCGCGGTATTGCCGGAAATGCAGGGCCGCGTGAAGGCGCTCGTGCACGACCTCGAGGCGCTCGCTTCGGTGCGCAAAAAGATCGCGGCCGAGCAACATCGCCTGCAAGGCGAAGTCGCCTCGCTCGACAAGGAGCGCACGCGGCTTTCGGCACTCGTTGCCGAACGGCAGAAGCAGCAGGCCGAACGCGAGGGCGCGTTGCAGGCCGAACGCGCAAAGGCCCGCGCACTGGCCGAAAAGGCCGGCAATCTGCAAGACCTGATCAGCAAGCTGGAGCAGGACCTCGGTATCGCCGAGAAGAGCGCGCGCGAATCGCCGCCGGCGACAACGGGGGCGGCATTGGCGGCGCTGCACGATCCCGGCCGCATGGCGCCCGCAGTTTCCTTCGCCTCCCTGCATGGCAAGATTCCGATTCCGGTTAACGGCATCAGAATCAAAGGTTATGGGCAGCCGGACGGTGTCGGCGGGTCGGAAAAAGGCGTTTCGATCGCTACCCGCGCAGACGCCCAGGTCACGGCGCCGGCCGACGGCTGGGTCGTTTATGCCGGCCCGTTCCGCTCATACGGGCAACTCTTGATCCTTAATGCCGGCGGCGGGTATCATATCCTGCTTGCTGGGATGGCACGGATATCGGTCGATCTTGGTCAGTTCGTACTGGCGGGAGAGCCGGTTGGAGTGATGGGAAACGGGTCCCATGTCGCTGCCATCCTCGCGGCAGGTTCCAGCCAACCGGTGCTCTACGTGGAGTTTCGAAAGAACGGTAGCCCCGTCGATCCAGGCCCATGGTGGGCGGCTGGCGAAGGTGAAAAGGTTCGCGGATGATGCGCAAGACTCCCCTGATTGTTCTCGGTGCGGCGGCCGGCGCGGCCCTCACACTACTGGCGACACAGCCGCGCCTCATCTTCGTCGGTGCCAACGCCGAGGCTGCCGCCTCCGATACCTACAAGCAGCTCAACCTGTTCGGCGACGTGTTCGAGCGCGTGCGCGCCGACTACGTCGAAAAGCCGAGCGACCAGAAGCTTATCGAAACCGCGATCAACGGCATGCTGGCGGGGCTCGATCCGCATTCGAGCTACATGAATGCCAAGAGCTTCCGCGACATGCAGGTGCAGACGCGCGGCGAGTTCGGCGGACTCGGCATCGAAGTCACCATGCAGGACGGCCTGATCAAGGTCGTGGCACCGATAGACGATACGCCCGCCGCCAAGGCCGGCATTCTTGCCAACGATCTGATCACCGAGCTCGACGGCGAGCAGGTGCAAGGCCTCACCCTCAACCAAGCCGTCGAGAAGATGCGCGGTCCGGTGGGTAGCGCGATCAATCTCACCATCCTGCGCAAGGGCGCCGACAAGCCGATCAAGGTCAGCGTCAAACGCGCCATCATCCACGTGCGCTCGGCGCGCTGGCACGTCGAAGACGGCGACATCGGTTACATCCGTTTGACCCAGTTCAACGAGCAGACCACCCCCGGCCTGAAGAAGGGGATTGCCGAGATTCAGGCGAAGGTGCCTGAGGACAAGCTCAAGGGCTACATCCTCGATCTGCGCAACAACCCCGGCGGCCTGCTCGACCAGGCGATCTCGGTGGTCGACGCGTTCGTGAACAAAGGCGAGATCGTCTCCACCCGCGGGCGCAATCCCGATGAGACGCAGCGCTTCGACGCCCATCAGGGCGACCTCACCCACGGCAAGCCGCTGATCGTGCTGATTAACGGCGGCTCGGCTTCGGCGTCCGAGATCGTCTCGGGGGCGCTGCAGGACCTGCGGCGGGCGACGGTGGTCGGCACCCGCTCGTTCGGCAAGGGCTCGGTGCAGACGATCATCCCGCTCGGCTCCGGCAACGGCGCGCTGCGGCTGACCACTGCGCGTTACTACACGCCGTCGGGCCGCTCGATCCAGGCCAAGGGCATCGAGCCCGACGTCGTGGTGACGCAGGACGTGCCCGACGACATGAAGGGCAAGGTCGAAAGCATGGCGGAATTGTCTTTGCGCGGCCACCTGAAGGCGGCCGGCGGCAAGGAGCAGAAGGGCTCGCAGGCCTATGTGCCGACCGACCCGAAGAAGGACAAGGCGCTGATCATGGCGGACGATCTGCTGCGCGGCACGGTCAAGAATGCCGCATTCCCGCCGAACCCGAAAGGACCGGTGCCGAACTGAGCACGGCCGATCTCTAACGGCTTGCGGGGCGGCCTTACACGGGGCCGCCCCGTTTGCGTTTGGGGCGCCACGGCCCGGCCGTAAACGCCTCTGAAACCAACGGTGCTAGACTCGGCCGATGATTCGCGAGGATGCGGGCCGTGGCCGACGATGAATTAAACGCGCCGCTCGGCCAGAAACAGAAGAAGAAGAAGAAGTTCCAGCTGCCCGTCGCGGCGCCCCAGATCGTGGCCGGCGCGCTCGGGTTGTTCGGGCTGGTCGCGGTCGGCTGGGCCATGTTCGGCGACGACCCGCTCGGCGGTCAGCCCATGGCGGTGGTTTCCACCACCCCGGCCGACATGGCCGCCCGCCATCAGACCGGCAAGCCCGGCCAGCCGCAGGGCCCGGCCGCCCCCGGGCCGACGGCAAAGGCGGCCGTGCCGCCGGCGGGCGGACGGACCATCACCATCATCGACGGCTCCTCGGGCGCGCATCACGACGTTGTGGTGCCCGGCAACGGCAGCAGACCGGCCCCGGACGCGGCCCGCCACGCCCTCATGCATAAGAGCGAAGCCGCCCCGATCCCGACGATCGCGGCCGACGGCACGCGCGCCTTCGTGCGCTACGCCAGCCCGTTCAAGGTGCCGGCCAACCGCAAGGATGCCCCCCGCATCGCGATCGTAGTGGGCGGCCTCGGCATCAGCGACACGGTCACCACGGCAGCCCTTGCCAAGCTGCCGCCGGCGGTCAGCCTGGCCTTCGCGCCCTACGCCGACAACCTGCCGGCGCTGGCCGCGCACGCGCGCGAGGCCGGCCACGAGGTGCTACTGCAAGTGCCGATGGAGCCGCTGGACTACCCCAACAACGATCCCGGCCCGCAAACGCTGCTGACCTCGCTGAGCAACCAGGACAACATCAAGCGGCTGCACTGGGCCATGGGCCGCATGAGTGGCTATGTGGGGCTCGCGAGCTACATGGGCGCGCGCTTCACAGCCTCCATCCAGGCAATGACGCCGGTGCTGCGCGAAATCGCCAAGCGCGGGCTGATCTATGTGGACGACGGCTCGTCGTCGCGCAGCGTCGCCAGCCAGGTCGCCGGCACCGTCAACCTCCCCTTCGCGCGCGCCGACAGCGTGCTCGACGAAGTTCCGACGCCGACCGATATCGAGCAAGCGTTGCGGCGCTTGGAGATGGTCGCGCACGCCAAAGGCGTGGCGGTGGGCTATGCCTCGGCCCAAGAGAGTTCGATCGAGGCCATCAGCAAATGGGCCAAAGGTGCGGAGCGGCGCGGTATCCTGCTGGTGCCGATCACCGTCGCGGCGGTCAAGACGAAATCGAGCTGATGCCCCGCGACGGCATGGCCGGCCTTGACCCGGCCATCCATGTCTTATTGAACATGAAGACTTGGATGCCCGCGGCGCCCTCTTTCGGGCGGCTTTGAGCGGGCGTGACAAGGAACGCAAATGCCCCCCTTCGAGTCCCTGCCTTATCGTCCTTGCGCCGGCATCATGGTCCTCAACCGCGCCGGCTTGGTGTTCGTCGGCCGCCGCTCGGAAGGCCCTGAGCACATCGACGCCACCCATGTCTGGCAGATGCCACAGGGCGGCATCGATCCGGGCGAGGAGCCGTACCCGGCGGCGCTGCGCGAGCTCTACGAAGAGACCAACATGCGCTCGGTCGAGAAGCTGGGCGAGATGCCGGAGTGGCTTGCCTACGATATCCCGCGCGCCATTGTCGGCGAGGCATGGGGCGGCAAGTACCGCGGCCAGACGCAGAAATGGTACGCGCTGCGCTTCACCGGCGACGACAGCGAGATCGACATCGCCACGCCGGGCGGGGGCGCGCACAAGCCGGAATTCATCGCCTGGCGCTGGGTCGCGATGCAGGAACTGCCCGACCTGGTGGTGCCGTTCAAGCGCGATACCTACGAGCGGGTGGTGCAGGAATTCGCTCGGTTCGCGGAATGATATGCTCCGTCATGGCCGGGCTCGTCCCGGCCATCCACGTCTTGGTTCGCTGACATGGTGTAAAGACGTGGATGCGCGGCACAAGGCCGGGCATGACGCCGGATGAGCCATACGCCCAATCAGCCCTTCAGCGCCCAGTCCGGCAACATGACGTGAATGCCCTTGTTGCCGTCGACCATCTGCGTGACGATCAGATCGCCGGCGACGCTGCAAAGCGTATAGGCGTCTTCCGCCGACAAATTCGTACGCTGGCGGATGAGCGAGATCATGGCGCGCAAAGCCTGCTTGGCCGCGTCGTCGAGATCCTCGTCGAAGCCCATGCTCATCAGATAGCCGGGCGTTTCCGCCCACGGCAGTCCGGTGCTGGCGCCCTTCTCGAGCGTGATGCGGAAGGCGCCGGTGAGCGCAGTTTCGACCGCGGTGACATTGACCTCGCCGTGGCCTTGCGCGGCGTGGCCGTCGCCCGCCGAGAACAGGCCGCCGGGATGAAACACCGGCAGATGCAGCGTCGTGCCGACCACCAGATCGCGATTGTCCATATTGCCGCCGAATGCGCGCGGCTCAATCGTGCTCTGCGGGCCCCAGCCGGCCGGTGGCGCCACGCCCATGCAGCCGAAGAAGGGCGCGGCGTCGAACTCCAGCCCCCACGGCATGCGGATGCGGCCGCGCTCGCGGTCAATCGCAATATGGATACAGCGCCGCTCCGGAAAGTCCTCCGGCAACGTGCCGCGCAAAGGCATGATCAGGTTATAGCCCCAGTCCTGCCGGAGCTTGATGTCGAGGATATCGATCTTGAGCGAGTCACCCGGCTCCGCGCCCGCAACCGCAATCGGTCCGGTCAGGATATGCGGGCCTAGCTTGCGTGGGGTTTTTGCGAGGATTTCTCGATGTTCGGGCAGCAGGGTGAAGCCGGAATCGGCCGCGGGTAAGTGCTCGTCACTGCCGGAGACGGACTCGACGGTGACCGTATCGCCGGAGGCGATGGTCAGGACCGGCGGCACCGCGGCGTCGTAGACGCCCCACTGGACCGTGCTGACGCGTGCCGGCAATGCGTGATGGGTGCTCATGGGCGCCCCTCCGTTGCTCGAGTGCCGGCAGACCTTCGCGGCTTAATGCGGACCGCGGACGAAGATTTCTTACAGCGCCGTCGTCTGTAGACGATGGTCGACTTCCTTGAAGTGATCGAGGCGCGCGATCGCCTTGTCGAGCTCGCTGCCGGGCTCCATCTTCTCGATACGGCTTTCCATCTCACGGATGCGCGCAGCGACGGTCTCGCGATCCATCTTCTCGATGGCCTCCGCGATCTCGGCAAGGATGGTCAGGCCGTCCGCCGAGACTTCCGCGAAACCGCCGAGCACGACCAGTTGCTGCTCGCCGCTCGCGCCGTGCACGGTCAGGATGCCCGGCCGCAGCGTGGTGACGAACGGCGCGTGGCCTGCCAGCACGCCAAAGTCGCCTTCCGCGCCCGGAACGTCGACTTGATCGACATCGCCCGAGAACACCAGCTTTTCCGGCGAGACCAGTTCGAAGTGGAAAGGCATCGAAAACTCCGGACCTATCTCCTCATCCTGAGGAGGTCGCACCAGCGGCCGTCTCGAAGGATGAGGCCGAATGAATTGCCGCTCACCCTTCGCGACGCCGCCTTCGGCGGCTCCTCAGGGTGAGGGCGAGTGTCGTTAGGCCGCTTCCGCAGCCAGCTTCTTGCCCTTCTCGACCGCCTCTTCGATGGTGCCGACCATGTAGAAGGCGGCCTCCGGCAGGTGGTCGTATTCGCCGGCAACCAGGCCCTTGAAGCCTTTGATGGTGTCGGCGAGGTCGACCAGCTTGCCGGGCGAGCCAGTGAACACTTCAGCGACGAAGAACGGCTGCGACAGGAAGCGCTCGATCTTGCGCGCGCGCGAAACCGCCAGCTTGTCCTCTTCCGACAGCTCGTCCATGCCGAGAATGGCAATGATGTCCTGCAGCGCCTTGTAGCGCTGCAGCACCTCCTGCACCGAACGCGCTACCGCGTAGTGCTCCTCGCCAAGGATCAGCGGCGACAGCATGCGCGAGGTAGAGTCGAGCGGGTCCACCGCCGGGTAGATGCCCTTGGCGGCAATGTCGCGCGACAGCACGGTGGTGGCGTCCAAGTGCGCGAACGAAGTCGCCGGCGCCGGGTCGGTCAGATCGTCGGCCGGCACGTAAATGGCCTGTACCGAGGTGATCGAGCCCTTGGTAGTGGTGGTGATGCGCTCCTGCAAGGCGCCCATGTCGGTGGCGAGCGTCGGCTGATAACCCACGGCACTCGGAATACGGCCGAGCAGCGCCGACACTTCCGAACCAGCCTGCGTGAAGCGGAAGATATTGTCGACGAAGAACAGCACGTCCTGGCCCTGGTCGCGGAAGTATTCGGCGACGGTCAGACCGGTGAGGCCGACGCGCGCGCGCGCGCCCGGCGGCTCGTTCATCTGGCCATAGACCAGCGCGCACTTGGAGCCCTCGACCGAGCCCTTCTTCGGGTCCTTGTTGACGCCCGATTCGATCATCTCGTGATAGAGGTCGTTGCCCTCGCGCGTGCGCTCACCGACGCCGGCGAACACCGAGTAGCCGCCGTGGGCGCGGGCCACGTTGTTGATAAGTTCCATGATCAGCACGGTCTTGCCGACGCCGGCGCCGCCGAACAGGCCAATCTTGCCGCCCTTGGCGTAAGGCGCGAGCAGGTCGACGACCTTGATGCCGGTTACCAAAATTTCTGATTCAGTCGACTGTTCGACGTAGGCCGGCGCGTCCTGATGGATGGCGCGCATCTCCTTGGTCTTGACCGGACCGACCTCGTCCACCGCCTCACCGACCACGTTCATGATGCGGCCGAGCGTCTCCGGCCCAACCGGCACCGAAATCGGCGCGCCGGTGTCGGTGACTTCCTGGCTGCGCACCAGACCGTCGGTGCCGCTCATGGCGATGGTGCGTACGGTCGACTCGCCGAGATGCTGCGCGACTTCCAGCACCAGGCGCTCGCCGCCATTGGTGGTCTCGAGCGCGTTCATGATCGCCGGCAGGTGGTCCTCGAACTGCACGTCGACGACGGCGCCGATGACCTGGGTGATCTTTCCGACTGCGTTGGGTGTGGCCATATCGTCCTCGTTAAGCGAATTACAGCGCTTCCGCGCCGGAGATGATCTCGATCAGTTCCTTCGTGATCATCGCCTGGCGCGTGCGGTTGTAGGTCAAAGTCTGTTTGCGGATCATTTCGCCAGCGTTGCGCGTGGCGTTGTCCATGGCGCTCATCTGCGAGCCGTAGAACGACGCGGCATTTTCCAGGAGTGCCCGGAACACCTGCACGGCGACGTAGCGCGGCAGCAGTTCGGCGAGGATTTCCTCCTCCTCCGGCTCGTAGTCGTAGAACGTGCCGGCGGCGGCGCCTTCCGGCGGCTTCGCCGGAATCACCTGCTGCGCGGTCGGGACCTGTGCCACCACCGACTTGAACTGGGCGTAGAACAGCGTGGCGACGTCGAACTGGCCGTCGGCGAACAGCGCCAGCACCTTCTTGGCGATGTCCTCGGCATGCTCGAAGCCGATCGCGCGCACGCCGCGGAGGTCGGTGCGGTCGATGATTTGCTTCTCGTACTGGCGGCGGAGCTGCTCATAGCCTTTGCGACCGACAGTGAGGATCTTGACGTCCTTGCCCTCGGCCATGAGGCGATTAGCATGCTCACGAGCGAGCCGGACGATCGAAGAGTTGAAGGCGCCGGCTAGACCGCGTTCGCCGGTGGCGACGATCAGCAGGTGCACCTTGTCGGAGCCGGTGCCGGCGAGCAGCTTGGGCGCGCCCTCGCGGCCGGCCATGCCGGCGGCGATGTTGCCGAGCACGCGGTCCATGCGCTCGGCGAAGGGCCGCGCGGCTTCCGCCGCGGCCTGCGCCCGGCGCAGCTTGGACGCCGCGACCATCTGCATGGCCTTGGTAATCTTCTGCGTCGCCTTGGTCGCGGCGATGCGAACGCGCATGTCCTTGAGGCTGGCCATGTCTTCTTCTCAATCGCCCTTTGTCAAACCGGTCTCGTCACGAGGGCTGGCCGGGCGCGTGCCCGACCAACAGGATTGATGCTTTAAGCGAATGTCTTGGCGTAGCCTTCGACAACGTCCTTGAGCTTGGCTTCGTCGTCGCTGGACAGGTCGTTGCTCTTCCGAATCGAGTTCGAGCAGATCGACCTGCTTGGTGCGCAGCAGCGTCAGCAGGCCGTCTTCGAAGGCGCGCACGCGCGACACCTCGAACTTGTCGAGGTAGCCGTTGACGCCAGCCCAGATCACGCAAGCCTGCTCTTCCATTTTCAGCGGCGAGAACTGCGGCTGCTTCAGGAGCTCGGTCAGGCGCGCGCCGCGCGCCAGCAGGCGCTGGGTGGTGGCGTCAAGGTCGGAACCGAACTGCGCGAAGGCCGCCATTTCGCGGTACTGCGCGAGCTCGCCCTTGATCTTGCCGGCGACCTTTTTCATCGCCTTGGTCTGCGCGGCGGAGCCGACGCGCGACACCGACAGGCCGACGTTCACCGCGGGGCGGATGCCCTGGTAGAACAGATCGGTCTCCAGGAAGATCTGGCCGTCAGTGATCGAGATCACGTTGGTCGGGATGTAGGCCGACACGTCGTTAGCCTGCGTCTCGACCACCGGCAGCGCGGTGAGCGAGCCGGCCTTGTTCTCGTCGTTCATCTTCGCGGCGCGCTCGAGCAGACGTGAATGGAGATAGAATACGTCGCCCGGATAGGCTTCGCGGCCCGGCGGGCGGCGCAGCAGCAGCGACATCTGGCGATACGAGACGGCCTGCTTGGACAGGTCATCGTAGCAGATCACCGCATGCATGCCGTTGTCGCGGAAATATTCGCCCATGGTGCAGCCGGCGAATGGCGCCAGGAACTGCATCGGCGCCGGATCGGACGCGGTGGCAGCGACAACGATGGAATATTCCAGCGCGCCCTGCTCCTCCAGCACCTTCACGAACTGGGCGACGGTGGAGCGCTTCTGGCCGACCGCGACGTAGACGCAGTAGAGCTTGATCTTCTCGTCGGGCTGGGCGTTGAGCGGCTTCTGGTTGAGGATGGTGTCGAGAATGATCGCCGACTTGCCGGTCTGGCGGTCGCCGATGATGAGCTCGCGCTGGCCGCGGCCGATCGGGATCAGCGCGTCGACCGCCTTGAGGCCGGTCGCCATCGGCTCGTGCACCGACTTGCGCGGGATAATGCCCGGGGCGCGCACATCGACGCGCTTGCGCTCGTCGGACTGGATCGGGCCCTTGCCGTCGATCGGGTTGCCGAGCGCGTCGACCACGCGGCCGAGCAGGCCCTTGCCGACCGGAACGTCCACGATCGAGCCGGTGCGCTTGACGGTCTGGCCTTCCATGATCTCGCGGTCGGAGCCGAAAATAACGATACCGACGTTGTCGATTTCGAGGTTCAGCGCCATGCCGCGCGTGCCGTTCTCGAACTCGACCATCTCACCGGCCTGGACGTTATCGAGGCCGTAAACGCGGGCGATGCCGTCACCGACGGACAGCACCTGGCCGACTTCGGACACCTCGGCTTCCTGGCCGAAATTCTTGATCTGGTCTTTCAGGATGGCGGAAATTTCCGCGGCGCGGATATCCATCAGCGTGCCTCTTTCATCGCGAACTTGATCGCATTGAGCTTGGTGCGGAGCGAACTATCGACCATGCGGCTGCCGACCTTCACGATCAGACCGCCGATGATGGCGGGGTCGATCTTGATATCGAGGTCGATGTCCTTGCCGCCGGTGACCGATTTGAGCGCGTCTTTGAGCGCGTCGAGATTGCTGCCGTTGAGCGTATCGGCAACGGTAACTTCTGCCGTGACCTCCCCGCGGTGCTTGGCGACCAGCCCGCGGAAGGCACGGATCATGTCGCGCACGGCGAACAGGCGGCGATTGGTGGTGATGACCCGCAGGAAGTTGGCCGCGAGCCCGCCGATGCCGACCTTGTCGAGGATCGCCGACAGCGCCTTCAGCTGCTCATCGGCGCCGTAGACGGGGCTGCGCACCAAACGGTGCAGATCGGCATTGGTGGCGACCAGGCCATCGAACTTTTCGAGGTCGCTTTTGACCGCGTCGAGAGCTTTCTCTTCGAGCGCCAGCTCGAACAGCGCATTGGCGTAGCGGCCCGCCATGCCGGAAATAATCGAGGTGTTGCCTGCCACGAGGGACGCCCGTTTTTTCTACATCGTTCACAGGTCAGGTGCCGTCGCGGAGCGGGCGGCGCCAACCCATTGGAATTCAAGAGGGAATTCCGATCGTCGGGGACGTCGCGGGTGCCCGCGGAAAACCCCCCAGAAATCGACCGGCTAGCTAACACAGCGGCAAAGGCGGTGCAACACGGGCGCCATGCCGCAGTGGGCCTTGTCGGGCCGAAAATCGATGCTCACCCGCCGGCTACGACTTTCGGTGGATGGTGCCCTCCCCAGGGCTCGAATGGAGAACGTCCGCCTCGCCAGCGGAGCGCGGTGGCGATAGCGTTGCCGTCGCGCAGGCGGCGGCCGCCCGCGCCGGAGTTCCGACAGTGGCAACCAAACGCGCTGCCCAGTGACAGAAGGCGTCGGAACCGGCTCAACAGCATGTCCCTAGCCCGCAAGTCCGCGCCCGCCCACACCAGCGCCGCCGGTTCCGCCCGGTTCTTGGTCGTGCTTTTGGCCTTTGCCTGGGGCTTCAACTGGATCGCGGTGGCGCTGGCGCTATCGGAAGTGCCGCCCTGGAGCCTGCGCTTTGCCGGCGCCGCCATCGGCGCGCTTGTCCTGTTCAGTGCCGCGCTCTTGACCGGCCAAGACCTGCACGTGCCGCGACGCGAGCGCGTGCACGTGATCGTAGCGAGCCTGTGCAATGTCGTCGCCTTCCACATCCTGTCGTCATTCGCCCAGATGGAAGGGGCCACCTCGCGTGCCATCATCATTACCTATTCGATGCCGATCTGGGCGGCGCTGCTGAGCCGCCTATTGCTGCGCGAACGTTTGACGCCCATTCGCTTGCTGGCGCTGGCGCTCTGCGTCATCGGATTGACGATCCTGATCTGGCCGCTGATGGAGACCGGCCTGCCGCGTTCGGTGCTCTATTCGCTCGGCTGCGCCTTCAGCTGGGCCTTCGCGACCGTCTATATCAAGTGGATGAAGGTCACGGTGCCGCCGCTTGCCAATGCGGCGTGGCAACTGCTGTTTGGCGCGAGCTTCCTCGGCGTCGGCGCCTTCATATTCGACGGCTACCCGCGGCTTTGGCCGCTGCATACGCAAGCGCTTTTGGCGGTGCTCTATATCGGCTTCGCCGGCGTCGGCCTGGCGCAGTTTCTCTGGTGGGCCATCGTCGGCAAGCTGCCCGCCATCACTGCCTCGATCGGCGCGCTGCTGGTGCCGGTGATCGCCGTCGCCGCCTCAACTCTCGTTCTCGGCGAGCGGCCAAGCCGGCCTGACATCATCGGCTTCGCGTTAATCTTCGCTGCCGCGGCTTGCGTGCTGTTGCAGCCCGGCGCACGGCCCATGGAAATGCCGGAATGAGCGCACCAGGAAAGACCGCACCGCAGCATGGCGCCAGCGGCGCGCGGCTGCTGGTGGTGATGATCGGCCTGATGTGGGGCTTCAATTGGGTCGCCGCCCGCATCATCCTGCAATCGCTGGGGCCGTGGAGCCTGCGCGGCGTCGGCATCGGCCTCGGCGCGGTGACGCTGTTCGCCGTGGCGCTGCTCACCCGCAGCAGCCTGGCGATCCCGCGCGGCGAGCGCCTGAAAGTCGTGATCGCAGGCATGTTCAACGTCGCCATCTTCAACGTCTGCTCGGCCTACGCACAGGTGTTCGGCACCACATCGCGCGCCGTAGTCATCGCCTATTCGATGCCGATCTGGGCCTCGCTCATGGCGCGCATTGTGCTCAAGGAACGATTCACTGCCTTAAAACTCGTCGCACTGGCACTGTGCGCCGCCGGCCTCGCCATGCTGATCTGGCCGACGGCGGAAGCCGGCCTGCCGCTCGGCGCGCTGCTCGCTCTCGGCTGCGCCTGGAGCTGGGCCGCCGGCAGCATCTATCTCAAATGGGCGGCGATCCGCGCACCGACATTGGCGATCGCGGCGTGGCAGTTGCTCGTCGGTGCGTTGGTTCTAGTCGCCGGCATGCTGGCGTTCGAAGGGGTGCCGCACCTGATCGCGCTGCCGCCGCATATCCAGATCTGGATTCTCTACAACGGCGTGCTTGGCATGGCGCTGACCTATTTTCTCTGGTTCGTCGTGGTCGTGCGCTTGCCGGCGATGACCGCCGCGCTCGGCTCGTTGCTGGTGCCGGTGGTGGGCGTGATCGGCTCGGCCCTGGTCGTCGGCGAGCGCCCCACCACCACCGACATCATCGGCTTTGCACTGATCTTCGCCGCCGCGGCGAGCGTGCTGCTGCAGCCGGGGGTGAAGCACGAGGAAATGCCGGAGTGACAGAAATCCTCGTGGCGAGAAGCGTTGCGAAAGCGACGCGTCTCGAACCATGAGGGCAGAACAGCTTACGGCTACCTGCCCGCCTCATCCTTCGCCACGGCCGGTTACGCCGGGCTCCTCAGGATGAGACTGCTAAAGAAAACTCTGCGGATCGACGTCGACGGCGAGTTGCACGTTGCCTTTCGGCTTCGGCGCTTTCGCCAGCCATTCGCGCAAATAACCTGACAGATCGAAATTGCGCGGGGCCTTCACCAGCACGCGCTGTCGATGCCGCCCACGGACTACCGCGATCGGCGCTTCGGCGGGCCCAAGAACACGTACGTCCTCGTGCTTAGGAGCATGCGCGGCGAGCGAACGGCCGAAGCTTTCCGCCGCGTGGCGCTCGCCGGCGCTGATGACGAGGCTCGCCAGCCGCCCGAACGGCGGATAGCCGGTGCGCTCGCGCAGTTCAATCTCACTCGAATAGAACGCCTCGCGGTCGCCGGAAATCAGCGCCTTCATCACCGGATGCTCCGGCTGATGCGTCTGCAGATAACCGACGCCTCGCCCTTCCTCGCGGCCGGCGCGACCGACCACCTGATGCAGAAGCTGGAACGTGCGCTCGCCGGCACGCGGATCGCCGTTGCCGAGCCCGAGATCGGCATCGACGATGCCGACGAGATTGAGGCGCGGGAAATGATGGCCCTTGGCGACGAGTTGCGTACCGATGACCAGATCGAAGCGCCCTTCAGCCACGTCGTCGAGCTCCGAACGCAAGCGCTCGACAGATTCAACGAGATCGCTCGACAGCACCAGAATGCGCGCGCCGGGAAACAGATCGGCAGCTTCCTGCTCCAACCGTTCGACGCCGGGACCTACGGCGGCGAAGCTTTCGGTGGCGTGGCAGTTCGGACATTCCGCCGGCGGCGGCATGGAGAAGCCGCAGTGATGGCAGACCAATCGCTTGCGGAAGCGATGATCGACCAGCCAGGCGTCGCAATTCGGGCATTGCAGGCGAAATCCGCAGGTTCGGCATAATGTCAGCGGCGCGTAGCCGCGCCGGTTGAGGAACAGCAGCGCCTGCTCCTTGCGCTCGAGCGTGATCTGCACGGCTTCCGCCAAGCGCGGCGCGATGAAGCGCCCGCGCGGCGGGCCTTCGCGGCGCAGGTCGATCGGCTCGACATGCGGCAGGTGCGCGCCTCCAAAACGTTCCGGCAGATGCAGATGCCGATAGCGCCCGCGCCGCGCATTGACCTCGGATTCGACGGACGGCGTGGCGGAGGCCAGCACCACCGGGATCTTGGCAATGCTCCCGCGCACCACCGCCATGTCGCGGGCGTGATAGTGCGCACCGTCGTCCTGCTTGTAGGCCGGATCGTGCTCTTCATCGACGATGATGAGGCCGAGATCGGCATACGGCAGGAACAAAGCCGAGCGTGCGCCGACGATCACCGGCACCTCGTTTTCCGACACCGCTGCCCAAGTGCGCTGGCGCGTACGCGGGGTGAGTTGCGAATGCCATTCCGCCGGCCGCACGCCGAAGCGCCCGGCGAAACGGTCGAGGAACTGCGCCGTGAGCGCAATTTCCGGCATCAGGATCAGGGTCTGGTGCCCGCGCCGGATGTTCTCCGCCACCGCCTCGAAATAGACCTCGGTCTTGCCGGAGCCGGTGACGCCGTCGAGCAGCGATACGCTGTAACCGCCCTGGTCGACGGTGGTGCGTAAGCTATCCGCTGCCGCCAACTGTCCGAGCGCAAAATCCGGCTTGGCAAAATCGGGATCCGGCACTTGCATCAATTTGTCGGGCGGCAGCACCACGGTTTCGAGCGTGCCTTCGTCGACGAGCCCGTCGATGACGCCGGCGCTGACGCCGGCTTCGCGGGCGGCATCACCTTTGCCGCGGGTGAGACCGTCCTCGAACAGCGCCAGCACGCGGGCGCGCGCCGCGGTCATGCGCTGCGGCGCCGGTCCGGCGCGGCGGATGCCGACCCGCTCGCGGCCGGGCCCCAGATGCGCGCCCATGCGCAAGGCCATGCGCAGCACCGTGCCGCGCGCCGACAGCGTATAACCGGCGACCCAATCGACGAACTGACGCAGTTCGTCCTTCAGCGGCGGGACGTCGAGCTTTTCGTCGACGTCCTTGAGCCGGTTGTGCAGGCGCGGATTCGGATTGGGATTGTCGGCCCAGACCACGCCCAAGGTCTCGCGCGCGCCGAGCGGAACCGAGACCACGTCGCCGGGCTTGAGATCGAGCTCGGCCGGCACCCGATAGGAATAGGCCTGATCGAGCGCCACCGGCACCAGGACATCGACAACGCGCGTGCTCATGGGCTTAGATATCTGACCGATTCTGTTTTGTTAACAAAGGTTAACAGGTCGCCGCCAGTATAGCCGAGATGAATGAGTTGCCCCTCACCGCCGACGTGCAGGTCGAGATCGTCCGCTGGCTGGACTATCTGGGCGCGGAGCGACGCATGTCCGGCAAGACCCTGGAAGCCTATCGCCGCGACGTCGGCCAATTCCTCACCTTCCTGACCGGCCATCTAGGGGGCCCGCCCTCGTTGCGCCAGCTTGCCAAGCTCACCCCCGCCGATATCCGCGCCTTCATGGCGGCGCGCCGGTCGAGCGGGCTCGGCAACCGCTCGCTCATGCGCTCGCTCGCCGGCGTGCGGTCTTTCGCGCGCTATCTCGAGCGCAACGGCAAAGGCAAGGTCGGCGCGCTCACCGCCGTGCGCAGCCCGAAACTGCCCAAGAGCCTGCCGAAGCCGCTGGCCGCCAGCGCCGCCAAGCAGATGACCGACGCGGATCTGCGCGCCGGCGAGGAACGCGAAAGCTGGGTGCTGGCGCGCGACGCCGCCGTGCTCGGGCTGCTCTACGGCTGCGGCTTGCGCATCTCCGAGGCGCTCGGCCTCAAGCGCCGGGAGATCGACGGCAAGCGCGACGTCATTACCGTCACCGGCAAAGGCAACAAGACCCGCATGGTGCCGCTCTTGCCGCAGGTCGGGAACCTGGTCGCGGTCTATGTGGCGATCTGCCCCTACGACCTGCCGGCCGAGGGGCCGTTGTTCCGCGGCGCCAAGGGCGGACCGCTCTCACCTCGCATCATCCAACTGGCCATGGCGCGCCTGCGCGGCGCGCTCGGCCTGCCGGACAGCGCAACGCCGCATGCCTTGCGCCACTCCTTCGCCACGCATCTCCTGGCGCGCGGCGGCGATTTGCGGGCCATCCAGGAACTGCTTGGTCACGCGTCGCTGTCGACCACGCAGGTTTACACCGAGGTCGATGCCGAGCGTTTACTGGACGTTTATGCGAGCGCCCATCCGCGGGCGTGACTTTCGAATTGTCTTGCCTGTTTCACGGAATTGGTATTGAAGGTCGCGCCCTCTAACACGGGAGACGGCGGCCATGTCCGCGCACGAAAATCTCGAACACGCCGAGCATGCCCAACACGCGTCCGGTTCCAGCAAGAAGATTGCGCTGCTGATCTCCGTGCTGGCGCTGTTCCTGGCGTTCTCGGAAACGCTCGGCAAGAGCGCGCAGACCTCGGCCATCACCTACAATGTCGCCGCCAACGACCTGTGGGCGTTCTACCAGGCCAAGCATATCCGCCAGACGATCCTGAGCACGGCGAGCGAGCAGATGCAGCTCGAGGCCGACCGCGCGACCGATCCGGCCGTCAAGGCGCGACTCGAGAAGACCATCGCTGACTGGAAGAAGACGGTGGCGCGCTACAACACCGACCCGGTCGGCAAGGAAGGCCGCAAGGAACTCGCCGAGAAGGCCAAGGCCGCCGAACACAAGCGCGACCTGACGATGGCGCGTTATCACCACTACGAGGTGGCCTCGGCCGCGTTCCAGATCGGCATCGTGCTGGCTTCGGCGGAAGTCATCACCGCCATAACCGCGCTCGGCTGGTTCGCCGGGCTACTCGGCATCGCCGGCCTCGGCTTCACTGCCATCGGCCTGTGGGCGCCGCACGCCGTGCATTTGTTTTAGCGGCGCTTCTTCCCGCTCCCCGTTTACGGGGAGCGGCAAAGCTTGCTCACATGTGAATGGCGCGCTTGTCGACCGCCATGGCGGCTTCCTTGACCGCTTCCGGCAAAGTCGGATGGGCGTGGCAGGTGCGCGCGATGTCTTCCGCTGACGCGCCGAACTCCATGGCGATGCAGGCCTCGGCGATCATGTTGCCGGCGTCGGCGCAGACCATGTGCACGCCGAGCACCCGGTCGGTCTTGGCGTCGGCGAGGATCTTGATGAAGCCTTCGGTGGTGCCGTTCACCTTGGCGCGGCCGTTGGCGGTCATCGGGAACTTGCCGACGGTGTAGGGCACGCCCGCCGCCTTCAGGTCCTCTTCGCTTTTGCCGACGGTGGCGATCTCCGGATAGGTGTAGACGACGTTCGGAATGACGTCGTAGTTCACGTGGCCGGCCTGGCCGACCAGGATCTCGGCCACCTCCACGCCCTCGTCCTCGGCCTTGTGCGCGAGCATGGGCCCGGCGATGACATCGCCGATCGCCCAGATGCCGGGCACGCTGGTGGCAAAGTAATGGTCCGTCACGATGCGCCCGCGTTCGTCGCGCTTGACGCCGATCTGGTCGAGCCCGAGGCCATCGGTGAACGGCACGCGGCCGATGGAGACGAGCACGACATCGGCTTCGAGCGTCTCCGCCGCGCCGCCCTTTGCCGGCTCGATGGTCGCCTTCAGCCGCTTGCCGGACGTGTCGACCGCCGTCACCTTGGACGACAGCTTGAATTTCATGCCCTGCTTCTCGAACAGGCGTTGCGCCTGCTTGCGCACTTCGCCGTCCATGCCGGGTAGCGCGCCGTCCATGAACTCCACCACGGTGACATTGGCGCCGAGCCGCCGCCACACCGAGCCGAGCTCGAGGCCGATGACGCCGGCGCCGACCACCAGCAGGTCTTTCGGCACCGACGGCAGCGCCAAGGCGCCGGTCGATGACACGATGCGCTTTTCATCAATCTCGATGCCCTTCAGCCGCGCGACGTCGGAGCCGGTGGCGATGACGATCGACTTGGTGTCGAGCGTCTGCGCCTTGCCGTCGGCACCCTTGACCTCGACCTTGCCGGGGGCGGCGATGCGGCCTGCGCCCATATAGGTGTCGACCTTATTCTTCTTCAGCAGGAACTCGACGCCTTTGACGTTGCCGTCGACGCCGGTGTCCTTGAACGCCATCATCGCCTTGAGGTCGAGCTTGGGTGAAACGTCGATGCCCATCTTCCCGAATGAATGGCCGGCTTCTTCATAAAGCTCGGAGGCATGCAGCAATGCCTTCGACGGGATACAGCCGACGTTCAGGCAGGTGCCGCCGAAGGTCGCGCGCTTTTCGATGACCGCGGTCTTGAGGCCGAGTTGGGCGGCGCGGATGGCGCAGACATAACCGCCGGGACCGGTGCCGATGACGATGAGGTCGTAGGAAGCCATTGAAATAAACTCCAAGTCCTAAATCGTCATGGCCGGGCTTGTCCCGGCCATCCACGTCTTCGTCACGCATCAAGACGTGGATGCCCGGCACAAGGCCGGGCATGACGGAAAGAAATCAAAGATCCAGCACCAACCTTGCCGGATCCTCCAGGCATTCCTTCACGCGCACCAGGAAGGTGACCGCCTCGCGGCCGTCGACGATGCGGTGGTCGTAGGAGAGCGCCAGATACATCATCGGCCGCGCCTCGATCTTGCCGCCGACCACCATCGGCCGCTCCTGGATCTTGTGCATGCCGAGGATGCCGGACTGCGGCGCGTTGAGAATCGGCGTCGACATCAGCGAGCCGTAGACGCCGCCGTTTGAGATGGTGAAGGTGCCGCCCTGCATGTCCTCGATCTTGAGCTGGCCGTCGCGGGCGCGCTTGCCGTAGCCGGCGATCGCCTTCTCGATGCCGGCAAGCGACATCTGGTCGGCGTCGCGCACCACCGGCACCACAAGGCCCTTCTCGGTGCCGACGGCAACGCCGATGTGGTAATAGTTCTTGTAGACGAGATCGGTGCCGTCAATCTCGGCGTTGACGGCGGGCACGTCATGCAGCGCCTGGATACAGGCGCGCACGAAGAAGCCCATGAAGCCCATCTTCACGCCGTGCTTCTTCTCAAACAGATCCTTGTACTGGTTGCGCAAGCCCATGACCTCGGTCATGTCGACCTCGTTGAAGGTCGTGAGCATGGCAGCGGTGTTCTGCGCGTCCTTGAGGCGGCGCGCGATTGTCTGGCGCAGCCGCGTCATCGGCACGCGCTCTTCGCGCGAGGCGTCGTCGGCCGGCGACGGCGCACGCATCTGCGCGGTCGGCACCGGGGTGGGCGCCGAAGCCGCGCGCTCGATCGCCGCCAGCATGTCGCCCTTGGTGACGCGGCCGTCCTTGCCGCTGCCGGGCACGGTCGAGGGCTCGATGCCGCTCTCGGCCGAAATCTTGCGCACCGACGGCGCCACAGGCTGACCTGCCGCCGGCGGCATTTCGCGCGGCCGCGGCGTCTCCCGGCCGGCGTTGATCGGCTTTGTCTTGTCGGTCTTGGTGTCGGGAGCGCCGGTCGGGCTCGCCGCCGGCTTGGTGGCCGTCGCCGGCGGCGCCTTGGCGGCGCCGGTGCCGTCAGTGATCTGGCCGAGCAGCGCGCCGACCGCGACGGTCTCGCCGTCCTTCACCGCGATCTCGCCGAGCACGCCAGCGGCGGGTGCCGGCACTTCGAGCGTGACCTTGTCGGTCTCCAATTCCACCAACGGCTCGTCGACGGCGACGGCCTCGCCAGGCTGCTTGAACCATTTGCCGACGGTGGCTTCGGTCACCGATTCGCCGAGGGTGGGGACGCGGATGTCAGTCATGAGTGCCTATCTCTGTCTCAAATGTTTTCGCCATGGCCGCGCTTGTCTCGGCCATTCACGTCTTCAGTTACGGGGCTCCGCCAAGACGTGGATGCCCGGCCCAAGGCCGGGCATGACGGAGTGAAAATGGCTAACCGAGCGCCTCGTCCAGGAACTGCTTGAGCTGGGCGAGATGCTTGGACATCTGGCCGACCGCGGGCGAGGCCGCCGCGGGCCGGCCGGCGTAACGAGCGCGGCGATGCTTGGCGCCGATCTGATCGAGCACCCAAGTCAGGAACACGTCGACGAAGAACCATGCGCCCATGTTGCGCGGCTCTTCCTGGCACCAGACGATCTCCGCCTGCTTGAAGCGCGAGAGCTCGGTGACCAGCGCCTTGGTCGGGAACGGATAGAGCTGCTCGACGCGCATGATGTAGATGTCGTCGACGCCGCGCTTCTCCCGATCCTCGTAGAGGTCGTAGTAGACCTTGCCCGAGCACAGTACGACGCGGCGGATCTTGTCGTCGGGCACGAGCTTGATCTTCTCGCCCGGCATCATCTGCGCGTCGTCCCACAAGAGCCGGTGGAACGTGGTGCCGGTCGTCATCTCGTCGAGCCGCGACACCGCGCGCTTGTGGCGCAGCAGTGACTTCGGCGTCATCAGGATGAGGGGCTTGCGGATCTCGCGGTTGAGCTGGCGGCGCAGGATGTGGAAGTAGTTCGCCGGCGTCGAGCAATTGGCGACCTGCATATTGTCTTCGGCGCAGAGCTGCAGATAGCGCTCGAGCCGCGCGCTCGAATGCTCCGGCCCCTGGCCCTCGTAGCCGTGCGGCAGGAGGCACACGAGACCCGACATGCGCAACCACTTGCGCTCGCCCGACGAAATGAACTGGTCGAACACCACCTGGGCGCCGTTGGCGAAGTCGCCGAATTGCGCTTCCCACAACGTCAGCGCGTTGGGCTCGGCGGTGGAGTAGCCGTACTCGAAGCCGAGCACGGCCTCTTCCGACAGCATGGAGTTGAGCACTTCGTAGCGGGCCTGGCCGCTGTCGAGCTCGTTGAGCGGCGTGAAGCGCTCTTCGGTTTCCTGGTCGAACAGCACCGAATGGCGTTGCGAGAAGGTGCCGCGCTCCGAATCCTGGCCGGACAGGCGCACCGGATGGCCTTCCTTCACCAGCGAGCCGAAGGCGAGCGCCTCGGCGGTCGCCCAGTCGATGCCTTCGCCGGTCTCGATCGACTTGGCGCGATTGTCGAGGAAGCGCTGGATGGTGCGGTGGACCTTGAAGCCGTCCGGCACGGTGGTGAGCTTCTTGCCGATGTCGCGCAGGATGGCCACGTCGACGCCGGTGACGCCGCGGCGCGGATCGTCGCCTTCGTGCGCGGCCTTTAGCCCCGACCAGCGGCCGTCGAGCCAGTCGGCCTTGTTGGGCTTGTAGCCTTGCGCGCCTTCGAATTCGGCTTCCAGGCGCGCGCGCCAGTCGGCCCGCATCTTGTCGACCTCGCCCTCGGTGACCACGCCCTCGGCGATGAGCTTCTGGGCATAGATTTCCTGGGTCGACGCGTGCGCGCGGATCTTCTGGTACATCAGCGGCTGGGTAAACGAGGGCTCGTCGCCTTCGTTGTGGCCGAAGCGGCGATAGCACCACATGTCGATGACCACCGGCCGCTGGAACTGCTGGCGATATTCGGTGGCGATTTTGGCCGCGAAGGTCACGGCCTCCGGGTCGTCGCCGTTCACGTGCAGGATCAGCGCCTCGATCATCTTGGCAACGTCGGACGGATAGGGCGACGAGCGCGAGTAGCGCGGATAGGTCGTGAAGCCGATCTGGTTGTTGACGATGAAATGGATCGATCCGCCGGTGCGATAGCCCTTGAGGTCCGACAGGCCGAAGCATTCCGCCACCACGCCCTGGCCGGCGAAGGCGGCATCGCCGTGGATCAGGAGCGGCATCACCATGCGGCGCTCTTCCGGCGTGGCGTCGTGCTGATCCTGCTTGGCGCGAACCTTGCCGAGCGTGACGGGGTCGACGATTTCCAGGTGCGATGGATTCGCGGTAAGCGACAGATGTACCTTGTTGCCGTCGAACTCGCGGTTCGACGAGGCACCGAGATGGTACTTCACGTCGCCGGAGCCCTCGATCTCGTCCGGCGTCGAGGAGCCGCCCTTGAACTCGTGGAACAGGGCGCGGTGCGGCTTCGCCATCACCTGTGTCAGCACGTTGAGGCGGCCGCGATGCGGCATGCCGATGCAGATTTCCTCCACGCCGAGATTGCCGCCGCGCTTGATGATCTGCTCGAGCGCCGGGATCAGTGACTCGGCGCCGTCGAGACCGAAGCGCTTGGTGCCGGTGTACTTGACGTCGAGGAACTTCTCGAAGCCTTCGGCCTCGATCAGCTTGTTGAGGATGGCGCGCTTGCCCTCGCGGGTGAAGTTGATCTCCTTGTCGCGGCCCTCGATGCGCTCCTGTATCCAGGACTTCTGCGCGGCATTGGAGATGTGCATGAACTCCACGCCCAGCGTCTGGCAGTAGGTGCGGCGCAGGATGGCGAGGATTTCGCGCAAGGTCCCGAATTCGAGGCCGAGCACGTGGTCGAGGAAGATGCGGCGGTCGTAGTCGGCCTCGGTGAAGCCGTAGGAGGTGGGTTCGAGCTCCTCCTCATTCGGCAATTCCTGGATATCGAGCGGGTCGAGCTTGGCGTGGAAGTGGCCGCGCATGCGGTAGGCGCGGATCAGCATCAGCGCGCGGATGGAATCGCGGGTGGCCTGAGTGACGTCGGTGGCGGAAAGTTCGACGCCCTTGGCTTGCGCCTTGGCCGCGATCTTGTCGCCGAGCTGCTTTTCGGTCTCGGCCCACTGGCCGTCGAGGGCCGCGACCAGGTCCCCGTTGGGGCGGATCGGCCAATTCGGCTTCTGCCAGGAGGGGCCGCGCGCCTCACGGGCGACGGCGGCGCTATCGTCCTTCAGGCTCTGGAAGAATTCGCGCCATTCGGCGTCGACGGCAGCCGGGTCTTTCTCGTAGCGGGCGTAGAGCTCTTCGATGAAAGCGGCGTTGGTGCCGTAAAGGAAGGAAGTGCGGGCGAAAGCAGCGTTGGCGTCCTGGCGGGACATGGCGATCCAATTCCCTTGAAGCGTCTAGAAGGCGCGGGTTCTCATGCGCGGCGTTCCTTGCACGGTCCGTGCCGACGGCGCGGTTTGCGCCCGTCGAGGTTGGCCGATTGCGGCGGGGCTGCCGCCCTTTAAGCCCGCACGACCGCCCCCAGCCGCAAGGCTCACTACGAACCGTATTTATGACACCTGTAAGGCTACGAAAGACCTAACAATGAATCCTGATTCAGAATTCGGAGCCTCTCTTGTGGCGGTTCTACTGGCACTAACGCGTGCGCCGCGCAACCGGGTTCATCGGCGGCTGGTACTATTTGGCGAGCCTTTTCCGGTCGGCCTCGCGGCGGCTAGCGTCCGCCGCGCTCCGAAAGTCCATGCCGTTACCGGACCGAGAGCCCCACGGCAGGCCTCGCCTCGCCGGCCACGTGACCAGCCGAACTGCCGACCATTTCACCGGATTGTGATAGGCCCGGTGCACCCTTGAGAACCTGCCGAACGCTTGCCCGCCCCGGCAACCGCGCCGGGCAGCTAGGCAGGCAGGCCCGCCTTCCGGCTCTTGCCTGTTTCCGGATCGTAGAGGCCGCCATCGAGGCGATGATGGCCCCAGTTCATGATCTGCAACAGCACCGGCTCGAGCGATTTTCCCGCGTCGGTCAGGCGGTATTGATAGCGTACCGGCCGTTGCTGATAGGCCTCGCGGTCCACCAAACCCCATTTCTCGAGCCGCTTCAGCCGCTCCGATAGGATGTTGGTGGGGATGCGTTCGTCGCTCTGCTGCAATGCCTGAAACGTATGTTTGCCGTGCCAGGCGAGATCGCGGACGATGAGCAGGGTCCACTTGTCGCCGACGATCTCCAGCGTGCGCGCGATCGAACAGTTGGACCGGAACGCGTGTTTCGCCATCGTCATCGCCTCGCCGCCGCAAAGACCGCCCGTGCGGTCCGCCAGCCACGCCGCATCCTAGCGTAGTCACTTGCATTTTTAAAGTATGTCGGCTAACGTGACTTGCAATATGCAAGGCACAGACGGGGAGCCGCGTACCGCGCGGATTTGATGTGCCATGAACAGAGTGTACCTGGCCCACGCCGCCGCGCTGGCCGCCGCCTTGAGCGCGGGCACCGCCGTGGTGGCGACACGCTTCGTGATCGGCGAGACCGATCCGATCTCGCTGGTGTTCTATCGCTATCTGGTCGGCATCATCTGCTTCGCGCCGTTCCTGCCGGTGCTCTGGCCGCGCACCGGGCTCAGCGCCATCGAGGTGGCCAAGATCGCCATGTTCGGCATTCTGTTCTTCGTATTCTTTCCCTGGGCCTTCAACGCCTCGCTCAGCATCAATCCGGCAGCGCGCGGCGCGGTGGGGTTGGCGACTATTCCAATCCAGACGTTGCTGGTTGCGGCCGCGTTCGGGCGAGAAAAGCTATCGGCCGCCAAGATCGCCGGCGTGCTGCTCGCGTTCGGCGGGATCGTTGTGGCTTTCGGCGCCGCCGCCTTCGGGCATGAGAGCGCGCACCATTTCTACGGCGATGGCCTCATGCTGCTCGGCGTCTTCTGCGCGGCGGTCTACTCGGTTTTCAGCCGTCCGACGTTGATGCGCCACGGTGCGCTGTTCGTGACCGCATTGGGCATGGCGTTCGCGGTGGCGGTGCTGTTTCCGGTCGAACTGATTAAGAACGGCGGCATCGTGCTGCCCACATTCAGCGCTGATGGCTGGATCGCGACCGTGTTCCTCGGCAGTGTCGCGGGCGCCGTGCAATTCTCGCTGTTCATGTGGGCCCTGCGCTGGCTGCCGCCGACGACCACGGTGCTCTATCTCACGCTCAACCCGATCACCGCCATGGTGCTGGGAATCGCTTTGCTGGGCGAGAAGCTGACGCTCAACCTGGTCGCCGGCCTGGCGCTCGTTCTGTGCGGCATCCTGGTCGGCAACGGCGCTTATGCGCGGGCGCGCCGCGCTGTCGCGGCCGACCCATAACGGAAGCCCGAAAAGAAAAAAGGAGGGCCGTCAGGCCCTCCTCGTCAGTCGGGACGCGACGTCCCGCGTTAGCCTTTGAGCACTTCCACCAGGGTCTTGCCGAGACGCGCCGGCGACGGTGACACCCGGATGCCGGCCGCCTCCATGGCGGCAGTCTTCGACTTAGCGTCGCCCTTGCCGCCGGAGATGATGGCGCCGGCATGGCCCATGCGGCGGCCCGGAGGCGCGGTGACGCCGGCGATGAAGCCGACCATCGGTTTCTTGCGGCCGCGCTTGGCCTCGTCCTTGATGAACTGGGCGGCGTCTTCTTCGGCCGAGCCGCCGATCTCGCCGATCATGATGATCGACTCGGTCTTGTCGTCAGCCAGGAACATCTCGAGCATGTCGATGAACTCGGTGCCCTTGACCGGGTCGCCGCCGATGCCGACGGCGCTGGTCTGGCCGAGACCTTCGCGCGTGGTCTGGAACACCGCCTCGTAGGTCAACGTGCCGGAGCGCGACACGATGCCGACAGATCCCGGCTTGAAGATGTTGCCGGGCATGATCCCGATCTTGCATTCGCCGGCGGTCATTACGCCCGGGCAGTTCGGGCCGATGAGGCGCGACTTGGAGCCGGAAAGCGAACGCTTCACCTTGACCATGTCCATCACCGGAATGCCTTCGGTGATGCAGACGATGAGCGGAATCTCGGCCTGGATCGCCTCGCAGATGGCGTCGCCGGCGCCCGGCGGCGGCACGTAGATGACCGACGCGTCGCAGCCGGTCTTTTCCTTCGCCTCGGCCACGGTGTCGAACACCGGCAGGTCGAGATGGGTCGAACCGCCTTTGCCCGGCGAGGTGCCGCCGACCATCTTGGTGCCGTACTTGACGGCCTGCTCGGAGTGGAAGGTGCCGTTCTTGCCGGTGAAGCCCTGGCAGAGAACTTTAGTTTTCTTATCGATGAGAATGGACATCAGGCGGCTTCCTTCACGGCCTTGACGATCTTCTGGGCGGCGTCGTCGAGATCATCGGCGGAGGTGACGTTGAGCTTGGACTCGGCGATGATCTTCTTGCCGAGATCGACGTTGGTACCCTCGAGCCGGACCACCAGCGGAACTTTCAGGCCCACCTCCTTCACCGCAGCCACAACGCCCTCGGCGATGACGTCGCACTTCATGATACCGCCAAAGATGTTGACCAGGATGCCCTTCACGTTCGGGTCGGAGGTGATGATCTTGAACGCCGCCGTCACCTTGTCCTTGGTGGCGCTGCCGCCGACGTCGAGGAAGTTCGCCGGCTCCATGCCGTAGAGCTTGATGATGTCCATCGAGGCCATGGCGAGGCCGGCGCCGTTGACCATGCAGCCGATGGCACCGTCGAGCGCAATGTAGTTGAGGTCGTATTTCGAGGCCTCGACTTCCTTCTCGTCCTCTTCGGTGAGGTCGCGCAGCTCCATGATGTCGGGATGGCGGTAGAGCGCGTTGTCGTCGAAGCCGACCTTGGCGTCGAGGCAGATGATCTTCTCGTCCTTGGTCACGACGAGCGGATTGATCTCCAGAAGGCTCATGTCCTTCTCGGTGAAGGCGCTGTAGAGCTTCGGCAGGAGCGCGCCGATCTGCTTGGCGAGGTCGCCGGAGAGCTTCAGCGCCTGCGCCACGCGGCGCGCGTGATGCGGCATGATGCCGGTGGCCGGGTCGACGGAGAACGTCAGGATCTTCTCGGGCGTCTTGTGCGCGACTTCCTCGATGTCCATGCCGCCCTCGGTCGAGACCACGAAGGCGACGCGCGAGGTCTCGCGGTCGATCAGCGCCGAGAGATAGAACTCGCGGTCAATGGCCGAGCCTTCCTCGATATAGAGGCGGTTGACCTTCTTGCCGTGGGGACCGGTCTGGTGCGTGACGAGGGTGGAGCCGAGGATACGGGTGGCTTCCGTCTTCACGTCGTCGACGGACTTCACCACCTTGACGCCGCCGGCCTTGCCGCGGCCGCCGGCGTGGATCTGCGCCTTCACCACCCAGACCGGGCCGCCGAGCTCGTTGGCGCCCTTGATCGCCTCGTCCACGCTGAAAGCGGGAATGCCGCGCGGCACCGGCACGCCGAATTCGCGCAAGACCGCCTTGGCTTGATATTCATGGATATTCATTCGACCGTTCCATCCCCTTCGCTGTCATGCGCCGCGATAATGCGATGCATCCAGTTTCCAAAATCTCGCGTCTCTCAACTCGACGCCGGCCGGTACTGGATCGCCCGCCGGTTTCATTCCGGCGGGCGACGACAGCGGGGCCTAGGCCAAGTTCGGCGCGATCTTCTTGCAGGCCTCAATCAGCGACTGCACGGCCTGAGCCGACTTCTCGAACGCCGCGCGCTCGCCGCTGTTGAACTCGATCTCGACGATGCGCTCGACACCCTTGGCGCCGATCACAACCGGCACGCCCACGTACATGTCCTTCACGCCGAACTCGCCGTTGAGCCAGGCGGCGCAGGGCAGCACGCGCTTCTTGTCGAGCAGGTAGCTTTCCGCCATCGAGACGGCGGAGGCCGCCGGCGCGTAGAAGGCCGAGCCGGTCTTCAGGAGGTTGACGATTTCGCCGCCGCCCTTGCGGGTGCGCTCGACGATGGCGTCGAGGCGGGCTTGCGTCGTCCAGCCCATCTTAACGAGGTCGGGCAGCGGAATGCCGGCGACGGTCGAATAGCGGATCATCGGCACCATGTCGTCGCCGTGGCCGCCGAGCGTCATGGCGCTGACGTCCTGCACCGAGACGTTGAACTCGTCGGCAAGGAAGTAGCGGAAGCGCGCCGAGTCGAGCACGCCGGCCATGCCGATGACCTTGTGCTGGGGCATGCCGCTGTACTTCTGCAGCGCCCACACCATGGCGTCGAGCGGGTTGGTGATGCAGATGACGAAGGCGTCGGGGGCGTATTTCTTGATGCCGGAGCCGACCTGCTCCATCACCTTGAGATTGATGCCGAGCAGGTCGTCGCGGCTCATGCCGGGCTTGCGCGGCACGCCGGCGGTGACGATGCAAACGTCGGCGCCGCCGATGGCCTCGTAGCCATTGGTGCCGGTGAAGGCGGTGTCAAAGCCGTTGACCGGCGAGGATTCGGCCAGGTCGAGCGACTTG
Organism: uncultured Pseudomonadota bacterium; assembly: GCA_963773225.1. Taxonomy (GTDB): domain Bacteria; phylum Pseudomonadota; class Alphaproteobacteria; order Rhizobiales; family Xanthobacteraceae; genus Pseudolabrys. Next base: position 3,298 of record CAVZAO010000013.1, on the reverse strand, counting down.
CCTTGGGGGGTGCCTTCCGCGACGTCGAACATGACGACGTCGCCGAGTTGCTTGAGGCCGATGAGGTGGGCGAGGGTGCCGCCGATCTGGCCGGCCCCGATCAACGCAATTTTTTTACGCGCCATGGTGGGAAAACTCTCGGTTCGGGGATCGGGCGCCGCGGGATGCGGGCCGATGGTGGGTTAACCCCTCTGGTGCGTTGCGGCAAGGCGTCGCTGCAAAAGTCGGAGCGCCTGCGCTCTGGTATACATAATACCACACCACCAGGGCGCACTTGTCTAGCCCCCATGGAGCCCGTGTTTCGGATTTTTCGATGCGACACTTCCGGCGCGGTCGCGCGACGCCAGCCGCATTCGCCGGTCCTCGGGGATCGGCCCTACCGTCGCAGTCGAACCGTGTTGAAGACCGCCCGCTAGAACCAGTATCGCTGCGCGAGCCAGGCCGAGAGGCCGAAGCCGACAACGATCACCGCCACCCGAATGACAGACCGCGGCACGATGCGCGCCAGGTAGGCGCCGACCTGCCCGCCAAGAATAGTGCCGGCCGCGAGCGGCAGCGTCTCCGCCCACGGCACCGCCCCGTGACCGATGAAGATCAGCATGGCCACCAGGCCATTGAGGCTGGAGACGAAGTTCTTGGCCACGTTGGCGGAGCGGTATTCCCCGCCCGTCGCCAGCGAAAACACGCCGAGCATGAGGATGCCGACGCCGGCGCCGAAATAGCCGCCGTAGAACGACACCGGCAGCAGCAGCTTCAGACTGCCGATACTGAAGCCGATCTCGTGGCCACGTTGTTCGGCACGCGCGCGGATCCAGCGGCTGATGCCCTCGGAGTAGGTGAACAGCAGCGTGGCGAAGATCAGCAGCGCCGGCACGATGCCGACGAAGATGCGCTCCGGCGTCAACAACAGACAGGCCGCGCCGGCGCCCGCGCCCACCAGCGAAAACGCCACCAGCTCTAAGAACGCGCGGTTGAACGGCGGCAACTGCCGGCGGTCGGCGAGCGCGGCGAGCATGGTCGCCGGCGATATGGCGGTCAGATTGGCGATCGCCGCCACCTGCGGCGAGAGCCCGGCCGCGAGCAGCGCCGGATAAGTCACCACCGCGGCGCCGCCAACCATGGCCGCAATGGCGCCGGCCGCAAGCCCGCAGCCGAACAGCATCAGGATGACATGAAGGCCCATGGACGGACGCGCATTCCCGGCGGCGGAGCAAGCACAAGGACGTCATGGCCGGGCGTCAGCCCTGCTAGGAAGAGCGCGTCTTCAGAGCGCTCTGGTCCCGGCCACGACGATGATGGGTCGCTAGAAGAACGCCTGGATGCCGGTCTGCGCGCGCCCCAGAATCAGCGCATGGATGTCATGCGTGCCTTCGTACGTGTTCACGGTTTCGAGGTTCGCGACCACGCGCATCACGTGATACTCCTCGGAAATGCCGTTGCCGCCGTGCATGTCGCGTGCCGTCCGCGCGATATCGAGCGCCTTGCCGCAGTTGTTGCGCTTCATCAGCGAGATCGACGGCGGCGCCGCGCGCCCCTGTTCCAGCATGCGGCCGAGGCGCAGCGCGCCGGAAAGCCCCAGCGCGATCTCGGTCTGCATGTCGGCAAGCTTCTTCTGCACTAGCTGGTTGGCGGCGAGCGGCCGGTTGAACTGCTTGCGGTCCAGCATGTACTGGCGCGCTGCGTGCCAGCAGAACTCGGCGGCCCCCATGGCGCCCCAGGCGATGCCGTAGCGGGCGTTGTTGAGACAACCGAACGGTCCCCCCAGCCCCTTGGCGTTGGGCAGCAGGTTCTCCTCGGGGACAACGCAATCCTCCAGCACGATCTCGCCGGTGATGGAGGCGCGCAAGCTGAGCTTGCCCTCGATCTTGGGCGTGGAGAATCCCTTCATGCCGCGCTCGACGATGAAGCCGCGGATCACGCCGTCCAGCTTGGCCCACACCACGGCGATGCCGGCGACCGGCGAATTGGAGATCCAGGTCTTGGCACCGTTGAGCTTGTAGCCGCCGTCAACCTTCTCGGCGCGCGTCACCATGGAGCCTGGATCGGAACCGTGGTCGGGCTCGGTGAGACCGAAACAGCCGATCGTCTCGCCCGACGCGAGCTTCGGCAGGTACTTCATGCGCTGTGCTTCCGAGCCGTAGGCGTAGATCGGATACATCACCAACGAGGATTGCACCGACATCGCGGAGCGGTAACCACTATCGACGCGCTCGACCTCGCGCGCGATCACGCCGTAGGCGACGTAGCCGAGACCGGCGCCGCCGTACTGCTCGGGAATGGTGGGGCCGAGCAGGCCGAGCTTGCCCATCTCGCGCATCATGTCAGGGTCGTATTTTTCCTCGCGCCAGGCTTCGATCACGCGCGGCATCAGATAGTCCTGCGCGAAGCCGCGCGCGGTATCGCGCACCATGCGCTCCTCTTCGGTCAGATCGTGCTCGATATCGAGCGGATCCTCCCAGTTGAAGGCTGAGTCCTTCAGCATGGTGGGCTTGTGTTCGCGCGACGCCGCCGCCTGTGACATTCGAAGAAACTCCCGCGAAAATGGTTGTGGCGCCCGCGGCCGGCCGCGGCGCCCGTCTCGGCTCATTATAGCTGGCGGCGCGGGGCGGCAAGAGACCCCGCGAAGTGTCATTCCGGGTTCGCGCACTGGGTGCGCGCTCCGAAGTGACCGGCGAAAATAGCGAAGCCGGTAACAGTCGCCGACTAGTTCACCACCGACAGCTGCAGCTTGTCGATCGCCCGCAGCACACGGTCGAGTTCGTGGCCGCGGCGCACGATCAGCCCGGTCGCGGAAATCACGCTGTAGGCGCCCTGGCGGCGCTCCAGCTTCGGATTCTTCTCGATGCGGTAAATCGGCACTTCCGACGCGCGGCGAAAGACCGAGAACACGGCGCGGTCCTTCAGAAAATCGATGGCGTAATCGCGCCATTCGCCGGCGGCGACCATGCGGCCGTAAAGGTCGAGAATGCGGTTGAGCTCGCGGCGGGTGAAGGTCACGCGGTTGAGGGCGGGGGACGCGCTGCGCGCGTAGCTGCCGCCCTCGGGGGACTGACTGGGATCGGCTTCGCCGGGACCGAACGTCATACGGCGCCTCCTTTGCGTTTGTGTGACAATGATCGCGCCACAGGCCGCCGACGGCAAGAGGCTGCCGCGACAAAACAGGCCGCCGAACCCGCCGAAACCGGCGTGGCCGATCACGAACCCGTCAATAAACTTCACCAAAAGGCCCAAATTCGGACAATCGCCCGACATGGTGGGGTGGGAAAAGACAATCGTTGCCTCAAGGCCCGGCCGATCA